>JBELEI010000004.1:0-244807 GCA_042093895.1 Cognatiyoonia sp.
GATGACCATGATGACCATGATGACCATGATGACCATGATGACCATGATGACCATGGGCATGACGATCACAAGGAAAATGATGAAGAAAATCACGACGATCATGAGGAACACGAACACGGTGCGCATGATCCTCACGCTTGGCTTTCGCCCAACAACGCAACGGCTTGGCTAAACGTGATCGCGGCAGAATTGTCCGCCGCGGATCCCGAAAATGCGGGCGCATATTTTTCTAATGCCGCTGCAGCGGGCGTAGAACTGCAAATGCTTGTGACAGAGGTAAATGCGATCCTTGATCCAGTACTTGGGGAAAATTTTGTCGTGTTCCATGATGCCTATCAGTACTTTGAAACTGACTTTGACTTTCCTGCATCAGGTGCGATTTCATTGGGGGATGCAACAGATCCTAGCCCAGCGCGCGTTGCTGAAATCCAAACGCGAGTCAGCGAAGAGGGGATATCCTGCGTCCTGGCAGAACCGCAATTCAACCCGGGCCTGGTCGCGACGGTATTGGACGGCACAGAAGCGAAAACGGGAACGATCGATCCACTCGGCTCAACCATAAAAATTGGCAAAGAACTTTATCCTCAGTTAATCCGAAATATGGCAACCACGCTCGCCGACTGTTTGTAACTTAGGACGAGCGGCTCCCTCCGGCGAAACCAACGCATCGTATCAGCCCAAAATAACCAACAATGTGTATTTATCATAATCCTCTGACACTTGCCCCGATGACGTCACTCGCCTACTAAGAACAAAAGCCGTTTAAGGGAGCAGTCATGCGTCGTGTTGTCGTTACCGGGTTGGGGATCGTCTCACCTATTGGGAATAATGCCGAAGAAGTCTTGGCGTCGTTGAAAGCTGGTAAATCTGGCATCGAAGCGAATGCCGATATGGCTGAGCATGGCTTTCGCAGTCAGATTGCTGGGACTGTAAAGCTTGACGTGGCGGACCATGTTGACAAACGAACCTTGCGGTTTATGGGGCCAGGTGCAGCCTATTCTTATATTGCTATGAAACAGGCGATTGAGGATGCGGGGCTTGAAGAAGATCAGATCGTCAATCCAATGACCGGTGTGATTGCAGGCTCTGGTGGACCGTCAACGTCTGCAATGATGGCCGCACATGATGTTGTTAAGAACACTGGCGCAACAAAGCGGATCGGGCCATTTGCTGTACCAAAGACAATGTCATCAACGGTCAGCGCAAACCTTGCCACGGCGTTTAAGATCAAAGGCATGAATTTTTCGATCACGTCCGCCTGTTCGACGTCTTTGCATTGTATCGGCATGGCCGCGCAGCAGATTGCATTGGGTGAGCAGGACACGATGTTCGCAGGCGGCGGTGAGGAATTAGATTGGACCTTGTCCTGCTTGTTCGACGCGATGGGTGCGATGTCGTCGAAATATAACGACACGCCAGAAAAAGCATCCCGTGCATTTGACGAAGGCCGCGATGGCTTTGTGATTGCTGGCGGTGGCGCAATGGTCGTGTTGGAAAGCCTAGAGAGCGCACAGGCGCGTGGGGCAAAGATTTATGCGGAAGTGGCAGGATTTTCGGCGACATCTGATGGGGCCGATATGGTGGCACCGTCTGGTGAGGGTGGCGAACGCGCGATGCGGGGTGCCCTACGAACGTTGCCTGATGGGCGGTCAGTTTCCTACATCAACGCACACGGCACATCGACACCCGTTGGCGATGTCGGTGAAATCGAAGCCGTACGTCGTGTGTTCGGTGAAGGTTCAACGCCGCCGGTATCATCGACCAAGTCAATGACAGGGCATTCCCAAGGTGCCACAGGCGCATCCGAGGCCGTTTATTGTTTGCTGATGTTGGAGCACGACTTTATCGCGCCATCGATCAACGTTGAGAACCTTGATCCCGCACTAAAGCCCGAAGAGATCGCGACCGAAACAGTTGAAAACGCTGGTCTGGACACGATCATGACGAACTCTTTCGGGTTTGGCGGCACCAATGGATCGATGCTGTTAAGTAAATTCAAAGGGTAGCGAGAAACCTCGCCACCCTTGCATCGATTGCTTGACTTAGGCGGAGTGCGCGTCTGTGCGCATACGAGCCAAGTGATCATCCCACCCTTTGTCGAGCGCAAGCGTCAAACCGAAGGCAGCTTCGCCCTGCGGCAAGCCTTCATGCTGTAGACGTAAGTTTGTTCCGCCCGGCACTTCCTCGAGTGTCCATTTAACCGTGCTGATCGCGTCGCCCATTGGAGTGATCGTAAAGGTGTATTCAAGCTTATTGAACGGATCCGCGATCAGGATCTCGCCCCACATCAATTTGTCGCCACTCTCGGTTCCGTACATTGCGTACTCACCTTCGGTCAGTGCATGCTTGGGTTTGTGGAACCAGATGCCCAACTTTTCAGGGTCAGTTAGATAGGCCCAAACTTTGGCAGGTTCGGCCTGTAGAAAGATTGATTTTCGAATTACTGAATCGCTCATTGAATGTCCTTTTCGATTTCTAATTTTAAAGCTGTCAGACGATCACCCCAAAACGCATCAAAGTAGTCAAACCAGCTTAAAACCTGTTTCAAGCCATGTGGGTTCAGGGTGTTAACACGCGTTCGACCGCGTTTTTCGGTGGTGATAAGCCCCCCGTCGCTCAACATCGTTAAGTGTTTTTTGACGGCTGCGCGTGTCATCTGAAAATTTTCCGCGACTTCTGCGATGGTCAGATCTTCGCGCGCCAATATCCGCAATATCCCTCGACGGGTTGGATCGGCGAGCGCACGAAACCCCAATTGTTCAATGTTAGTCAAATTGCCTCGCTTTCTGGAACCGATGTCAAAATAGTACCAAATGGTTTCATTTACATATGATACCTTTTGGTATCTGTAAACCGCTACTTCTGAAACTTGACGTCCACCACGCAAGAGTTCAGTTAAGGAAACAGGTAAACGGGGGACGAAAATGACAATTTCCATGCAGGGTAAACGCGGTCTAGTAATGGGCGTTGCTAACCAACGATCCATCGCTTGGGGCATTGCCAAAGCAATGGCAGAAGCCGGGGCAGAACTTGCGTTCACCTATCAGGGTGAAGCGTTTGGGGAACGACTGAAGCCACTTGCAGAGTCCGTTGGGTCCAACATCATGGTTGATGTCGATGTGACCAACGACGAAAGCATGGATCTTGCCTTTGATACTTTGCGAGAAAAATGGGGCAGCCTTGATTTCGTTGTTCACGCGATTGCATTTTCTGACAAAGACGAACTGACCGGTCGGTTTAGCGATACTTCACGTGATAATTTCAAGAACTCGATGGCGATCTCGTGCTATTCGTTCATTGACGTTGCCAAGCGCGCGTCTCAGATGATGCCGGATGGCGGCACGTTGCTTACGTTGACTTATCAAGGATCAAACCGCGTGACGCCGTTCTACAATGTCATGGGTGTGGCCAAGGCCGCGCTGGAAAGCGCGACACGCTATCTGGCAAATGATTTAGGACCGCAAGGAATCCGTGTAAATGCGATCAGCCCCGGTCCGATGAAAACGCTCGCTGGAGCTGCAATTGGTGGTGCCCGCAAAACGTATAAACATACCGGTCAGAATGCGCCGCTAGGTGACAACGCGACGCTTGAGGCGGTTGGCGGTACAGCCGTTTATCTGGCGTCAGACGCCGGGGCTTGCACCACCGGCGAAATCATTCGGGTCGACGGCGGCTTCCACGTACTGGGAATGCCGCAGCCGGATCACCTTTAGTCGATCGCAAAGCCGACCAGTTCCAAATCAAAGATCAAGTCTTTGCCAGCCAGCATGTGGTTGGCATCAAGTGTCACTTCGTCATCCGTCAGTTCCGATACGGTAACCATCATCGGCTGACCGTTTGGTGACTGCATTTGCAGCTGAAGGCCGAGTTCAAGCGGTATGCTGTCTGGGATTTCGGCGCGTGGGACTTTTTGGGTCGCCTCATCGTGGCGCGGGCCGTAGGCCTGATCACATGGAATTTCGACGCGTTTCTTCTCACCAACGGTCATACCAGTGACGCCATCGTCAAAACCCGCAATCACCATACCCGAGCCGAGTTTGAATTCTAAAGGATCGCGCCCTTCGGAACTGTCGAAGACCGACCCGTCCGTAAGTGATCCAGTGTAATGGATACGAACCGTATCCCCTGTTTTTGCAGTCGTCATGGCGCGTGGCCCTTTCTAATATCAATCGCGGGTGTTTACGCGGCAGTGCGGAATGATGCAAACCGCTTTGCCCTTTCGCACACACCATGACAATCTGCGCTCAAAGGAGTGCGCGTATGCCTATCACAACCTATATTTTTGATGCTTACGGAACACTGTTTGACGTAAATTCTGCCGCTCGTTTGGCCGCGGGGGAACCCGGTCGTGGTGCTTTGGCCAAAGTTTGGCCGAAACTCGCTGCGGACTGGCGGGCAAAACAATTGGAATACACATGGTTACGGGCCGTTGCGGGGCGACATTGCGACTTTTGGCAGGTGACGCAGGATGGCTTGGATTGGGCGTTGGAAGCTTCAAAACTTGATGACATCGAGCTTCGTGAACGTTTGCTAGCGCTATATTGGGAACTGGCCGCCTATCCCGAAGTTCCCGAGACGTTGGCGGCGTTACAGATGCGCGGCGTGAAGACGGCCATTTTGTCCAATGGGTCGCCAGAAATGCTACAAGCCGCAGTTCAATCAGCGGGCTTATTCGAACTTTTGGACGCCTCGTTGTCTGTCGAAAACGTAGGCGTGTTTAAGCCGCACCACAGCGTTTACGATTTGGTGGAGGCGCGCTTTGGCTGCGCCCGCGATGAAGTTTTATTTGTGTCGTCAAATGGGTGGGATGCTTGTGGCGCGGCAGGATATGGTTTCCGGACTGCTTGGGTAAATCGCGCAAGTGTACCGATGGATCGACTTTATGCGAAACCCCATCATGTGTTTCCTGACCTTAAAAAGATCCCGGAGCTGACGTAATGACATTTGTCCCTGCCCCCGACGGAACCAAACTATATTACACGGATGAGGGCGAAGGCTTGCCTGTACTCGCCTTGGCGGGTTTGACCCGCAACGGCGCAGATTTCGACCATGTGGCACCGCACCTCTCGTGTCGCCTCATCCGTATGGATTATCGCGGCCGTGGCCGGTCAGATTGGGCTGACCCCGCGACTTATACAATTGCGCATGAGGCGCAAGATGCCTTGGCCTTAATGGATCATCTTGAATTAGAGAAAGCCGCGATCCTTGGAACCTCGCGCGGTGGTTTGATTGCCATGGCGCTCGCAGCAACCGTCAAGGATCGCCTTGTCGGGGTCGCATTAAACGACATCGGGCCTGAGATCGCGGATACGGGAATGGACGTAATCCGCGGGTATTTAGGGCGGCGTCCGACACAGAAAAATTATGCAGAAGCAGCAGCGTTTCGCGCAAAAACCTGGCCACGTTTTGAAGACGTCCCAATGGCGCGCTGGTTGACTGAAGTGACCAACCATTATGAAGAACGCACTGATGGGCTGCACCTACGCTACGATCCAAAACTACGCGATGCGGTCCTGAATGTGGATGGACCAATGCCCGATCTATGGCCCATGTTTGATGCTTTAGACGGATTGCCGCTGGCATTGATCCGCGGAGCAAATTCAGATTTGCTCACTGTCGAGTGCGCAGATGAAATGTCGACTAGACGGCCCGACATGATCCGAGCTGATGTGCCAGGTCGTGGCCATGTGCCGTTTTTGGATGAACCAGAGGCATTGGACGCCTTGATTGTTTGGCTAGGAAAAATGCAATGAATATCGATATGATCCGAGCGGCGGCAAAACGTCTAGAGGGGCATGCAAGACGTACACCGATCCTCAGCTCTCCGTTCCTCGATGAGATCGCAGGTAAGCGAGTTTTGGTAAAAGCCGAGTGTTTGCAGCACACTGGATCATTCAAGTTTCGTGGCGGGTGGTCGGCCGTGTCCAACCTGTCGGACAACGAACTAAAGACTGGTGTGATCGCGTACTCGAGCGGCAATCATGCGCAAGGAGTCGCATTGGCCGCCCGCGAACACGGCGCCCCTGCGGTGATCATTATGCCCTCTGACGCTCCTGTCGTAAAAATTGAAAACACGCGGGCCCTGGGGGCTGAGGTCGTATTGTATGATCGTGCAACAGAAAGCCGCGAAGACATTGGTGCAAGCTTGGCCAGTGCGCGTGGATTGACTTTGATCCGCCCCTATGACGAACCAGAAGTGATCGCAGGGCAAGGCACGTGTGGCCTCGAAATCGCAGCCGATGCAGGTGTGACAGAGGCCGAGGTTTTGGTCTGCTGTGGCGGCGGCGGTTTGACCGGTGGGATCGCGTTGGCACTCGCAGCAGATGCTCCGGAAATGCGCGTGCGTCCGTGTGAACCAGAAGGCTTTGACGACGTTACCCGATCTTTGAAATCTGGTAAAAAGGAAACCAACGCGACAAGTGGCGGCTCTATCTGTGACGCAATCCTAACGCCTTCGCCCGGTGATCTGACTTTTCCGATTATGTCAGAGCATTGCGGCCCCGGAATTGTGGTCAGCGAAGAGGAATGCTTGCGTGCAATGGGACTCGCCTTTGAACGCTTGAGAATTGTAGTAGAACCCGGAGGTGCAGCGGCCCTGGCGGGTGCCTTGTTCCACGCCGATGAGATTGAAACAGAGACCGTGATTGCGGTCACCACCGGTGGCAACGTCGATCGCGCCATCTTTCAGAAAGCTTTGGAGACTTTGTCATGACACAATTTACGATTGCTAGCTTTAACGTCAAAAACCTGATCGGGGCGGACAAAGAATACTACACTTATGAGCAATACACGCCCGAAGAGCATGCCTGGAAACAAAGCTGGTTGGCAGAGCAAGTGATGACATTGAATTCCGACGTGATTGGATTTCAGGAGATTTTCGAAGAAGAAGCCCTTCAGGCAGTCATCGACGAAGCGGATGCAGCTGGGATCGAAGCGAATGAGGCAAACATCCCTGATCGTTCAAAAAAATATGCGCGTAAGGCGATCTTTCGTAAGTTGGCCTATGCACCCTACACCAAAGCCAGTTTGGCCTTTGCTCCTAATGCGAATGATGGCGGTCCGGGCCATCGGCGACCCGGTGTTGCTATCCTTTCTAAGACAGGCTTCGTAGGTGAGCCTGAGGTAATTCAAGAGTTGGATCAACCTTTAGAAATTCCGTTTACTGACCTCGATGGCAGCGATGGTGGAAGTTATAAGATCAGTCGTTTGTCGCGTCCGATCCTCAAGGCACGTGTGCCGATCGGAGACACAGTAGTGACGGTGTTCAATTGTCACTTAAAATCGAAACTCGGAGAGCTGGACAAACCCGCCGGTGCTCTCTTCCCGCCAGCGGCGGATTTAGTAAGCTATGATGCTGCCGGGCGGGCACTTGGTTCTCTGCGCGCGGGGTTACGGCGCATGGCCGAAGCTTGGGTCCTGAGGCGAGCGATTCTAGAAAGTTTGGAAGCAGGACAACCTGTGATGGTGCTCGGCGACTTCAATGATAGCGAACACGCCGTATCAACCGAGATCATAACTGGGGAAGCGCCGTTCAAAAACTACGCCTGGATGCGCCGACATGATGCAAAGCACAAATCTGATCGCTATAGCGACAAAGAGAACGAAGCGATCCAAGAGCAAATTAATAGCGTAAGGCTTCATTCTGCGGAGAAGCTGTTTGTGCGTAAGTCATTGAGAGATATGGTTTATACTTCTGCCTTTGGCGGGGTTTTCGAGTCAATTGACCAGATCTTAATGAGTCGGCATTTCCATCCAGATTACGCAGAACGCATCGGGGAAATGGAATACTTCAGTGTCCTTAATGATCACTTAACCGACGGCAGTCACCCAGAGGCGCCGTACAATAAACTGGCCTCTGACCACGGTCAGATCATGGCTCACATGCATATTTTTTGAGCGGTTTAAGAAAAGTGTTTGACTCAATTGTAAAATTTGCTTTTTCTGCTCCGCGGGAGGGTTGCTCACCGCTTTGCAAAAGGCGTCGTTGGGCAACAGGAGAAAGCCGCGTCTGAGGGAACTCAACGCGGCTTGATCTTTTCTAAAGGAACCCAATCTTGGAACAATTCGTCACCAGCAAAGATGGCACCCAAATCTATGCGCGGGCCGATGGGCCGACCAATGCACCGACGTTAGTGTTCGCAAATTCGCTTGGGTCCACAATCAAGCTATGGGACCCCATTCTCCCATACTTGCCCGAGGACTTGCGGATTGTCCGTTTTGACAATCGTGGGCACGGGCGCTCGGACGTGCCAGAAGGACCTTATTCGATGGGGGCAATGATTTGCGACGCCGAAGGCGTGTGCGATGCCTTTGCCGTAAAAGATTGCGTGTTCATTGGTATGTCGGTCGGCGGTATGATCGCACAGGGCTTGGCAGTTAAACGGCTCGATTTGATACGGGGGTTAGTGCTCTCAAATACTGCCGCCAAAATCGGCAATGCACAGATGTGGCAAGATCGGATTGAACTCGTCCGCCGAAAAGGAATGGCACTGGCCTCCGATGAAATCATGGCACGTTGGTTTGGGCGTGATTTCCGCGCGGGACCAGATACGGCGCAATGGCGTCAAATGCTAAGCGAGGTTTCAGTCGAGGGGTATAGTGGTGTCTGTTCTGCGATTGCAGGAACCGATTTTTATACGCCAACCAGTGGTCTAAGGTTACCGACCTTGGGGATCGCTGGGACCGAAGATCCCTCAACGCCCGCTGATCTTGTACGTGAGACAATTGATTTGATCCCCGGCTCCCAGTTCCAATTGATCCGTAAGACTGGGCATTTACCGTGCATCGAGAAACCAAAGGAATACGCAGGTATTTTGACTGAGTTCCTCGTCGGTATTGGGCATCTCTAATTCCCATTGATCCGTTGCATTCTGAACCGTTCGGTTTAGATATTGAGCATCTCGCGAAGGAGCGATTTCCAAATGGATAGACGCCTGCCAGTTACCTTTATCCTCATCAGCGTTGTTTTGGACGCGATGGGCATTGGTCTGATTATGCCGGTCATGCCGGACCTGATCCAAGAAGTTGAAGGCGCCGGAATCGGAGCAGCGGCTGTGTGGGGTGGCATTCTGGCGACCATTTTCGCGGTAATGCAATTCTTGTTCGGACCAATCCTAGGCAGTCTGTCAGACCGATTTGGGCGCAGGCCTGTCCTCTTGATCTCACTTGCCGTGATGGCTTTCGATTATATTTTGATGGCAGTCGCGGGCACGATGACCTTGCTTATTATCGGTCGTATTCTGGGCGGGATCACTGCTGCAACCCAGTCAACCGCAGCCGCATATATGGCCGACATATCTGAACCAGATGAAAAAGCCGCAAACTTTGGCTTGATCGGCGCTGCATTTGGCGTTGGGTTTGTGTTGGGCCCGCTTATCGGTGGCCTACTTGCGGAATATGGAACCCGGGCACCGTTCTATGCAGCAGCCATTTTGGCAGCCGCAAATTTTGCTTTCGGATACTTTGTATTGCCCGAAACAGTCACAGACAAAATTCGCAGACCGTTCGAGTGGAAACGCGCCAATCCTTTGGGGGCCTTCAAACACATCAATAAGCTACCTGGCTTGGGGCGGTTGATGTTGATTACATTCGTCTACGCAATTGCGTTCTTCGTATATCCAGGCGTTTGGGCCTACTACGGGGCTGAACAATTCGACTGGGGTCCGGGGATGATCGGTCTCTCCTTAGGGGTTTTCGGAATTGGGATTGCAGTTGTGCAAGGCTTGCTCATGCGACCCATTCTTGGTTGGCTTGGGGAACGCAATGCTGTCATCGTTGGGTTAAGTATCGATGTGGTCGCTTTCGTCGCCCTTGGCTTTGTTACAAATGGTTGGATTGCGCTCGCTTTGACGCCCCTGACCGCGCTTGGTTCAATTGCTGGCCCCGCGATCCAAGGCATTATGTCGAGACGTGCTGACGACAATCAACAAGGCGAGTTACAGGGCGCCATTTCGTCAATCAACGCAGTTGCGACCATTTTGGCACCGCTGATCGTGACGCAAACATTTTGGTATTTCACCAAAGATACGGCCCCTGTCTACCTGCCTGGCGCACCGTTCTTACTTTCCGCTTTGCTAACAATTGGATGCATCGTCATTTTCTTGACCAGTCCACTCTTGTCACCAGCCAAAAACGACGCCTAAAGTCGCTGAACGAAAAGCTGCAGATCCGCTGTCTGGAATGGTGGGCAAAACAAGGGGAATGCCATGCCTGATATTAAAGCTGCTGTTTGTAATAGCTTTGAAGCACCGCTCGATATTGAAACCATTAGTCTTCGGGAACCGCGCACTGGCGAAATCGA
Source organism: Cognatiyoonia sp. (assembly GCA_042093895.1). GTDB lineage: Bacteria > Pseudomonadota > Alphaproteobacteria > Rhodobacterales > Rhodobacteraceae > Cognatiyoonia. The sequence goes on from JBELEI010000004.1 coordinate 10,301, forward strand.
GGTTTCGCTGAAGGCCTGCGCCATTTGTCATTCAGACATCACATATATCGACGGCGGTTGGGGCGGTGATTTACCAGCCGTTTACGGACATGAAGCTGCCGGTCATGTCACAGCAGTTGGCGACGGCGTACGCGGCATATCTTTAGGCGATCCCGTCGTTGTCACATTGATCCGTGCATGCGGCACGTGCCCATCTTGTGCGAGTGGCGCGCCGGTGTCTTGTGAAACTGGCGCACCAGACGCTGGACCAATACAAAACGCAGCCGGTACGTCCATCACGCAAGCGATGAATTGCGGCGCCTTCGCAGAAAAGGTCGTGGTAGATCAAAGTCAGGTTGTGAAACTGCCGGGCGATATGGATCTTATAACAGCCAGCGTTTTGGCCTGCGGCGTCATTACTGGTGTTGGTGCTGTAGTAAATTCAGCCAAGCTATCAGCTGGTCAAGATGTGGTGGTTATTGGCGCGGGCGGTGTGGGCTTAAATGCGATCCAAGGCGCTCGTATCGCGGGGGCACGTCGTATCGTTGCGATCGACATGTCAGAAGAAAAATTAGCGATCGCCAAAGAGTTTGGCGCTACCGACGGCGTTCTAGCCACCAAGGAAAAGCCTTGGCGCGCTGCCAAGGCAGCAATGGGCCGCGGAGCCGACGCAGTCTTTGTCACCGTTGGGGCGATTCCTGCCTACAACCAAGCGCCGCAATATCTGGCGAATGGCGGACAGGTGATAATGGTTGGGATGCCCCACTCGGGCGCTCAGTCGACCTATGAACCGGTAAACCTTGCGGCGACAGGTCAGGGCATGAAGGGATCAAAGATGGGTGACGTTGTCATTGCTCGCGACATCCCTTGGATGGTTGACCTATACCAACAGGGTCGTTTGAAGCTGGATGAACTTGTCTCAAGAACTTGGGCACTAGAAGATATCAACGAAGCCATCGCCGACACCAAAACGGGTTCAGCAAAACGCAATGTGATCGTTTTTGACGATTGATCCGACGCCGGCTGGACTAAGTCACAGGTTCATGGCTTGATCATTTTATGTGACAGATGAGGCGATAATGAAATTAGCTGATCTAGAGGTTTTTGTCGTTTCGCCGCCCGCGCCGGGCTGGGGCGGGCGTTATTGGTTAATCCCCAAAATTACGACGACCGATGGCGTTGTTGGTTATGGTGAATGCTATGCCTCTAGCATTGGGCCCACCGCAATGGTCACCGTTATCAAAGACGTATTCGAGCGTCACTTGGAAGGCGAGAACCCCGAAGACATCGAACGCATGTTTCGCAAAGTTTATTCCTCGGGTTTCACGCAGCGCCCAGACCTGACCGTCATTGGCGCATGGTCGGGGTTAGAAATTGCCTGTTGGGACATATTGGGCAAAGCGCGGGATCGCCCGGTGCACGCTCTCTTAGGGGGGCGGATGAACGATCGCATCCGCGCCTATACATATTTGTACCCAGAACCTTCACATACACTACCAGCGTTTTGGGCAGACCCGCACATGGCAGCGGAATCCGCATTGGCGCGCGTCGCTGACGGCTACACCGCGCTAAAATTTGATCCCGCTGGCCCCTATACAATGCGCGGCGGGCATATGCCTGCGATGCATGATCTTTCCCTTTCCGTCGCGTTTTGCAAAACGATCCGAGAGGCGGTCGGGGATCGCGCGGACCTTTTGTTTGGCACACACGGACAATTTACAACGGCTGGTGCGATCCGATTGGGCGAGGCAATCGCACCCTATAGTCCACTTTGGTACGAGGAACCTGTCCCACCTGACAATCCGTCAGAAATGGCAAAGGTGGCGGCTGCTTTGCCGATCCCAGTCGCGACCGGTGAACGTCTGTCGACCAAGGCTGAATTTGCTCAAGTCCTCCAAGCGGGGGCCGCTTCGATCCTTCAGCCTGCCTTGGGGCGTGCAGGTGGCATTTGGGAATGCAAAAAGATTGCGGCGATTGCCGAAGTTCACAACGCACAGATTGCGCCTCACCTATACGCCGGACCGGTTGAATGGGCAGCGAATGTTCATCTCGCGGCCTCTATCCCCAATATTTTGATGGCTGAAACGATCGAAACCCAATTTCACAGTGATCTTATTGGCGGCACCTTATCGGTTGAGGGCGGATATATTGAACCACCAACTGAACCCGGACTTGGCATCAATTTTGATGAAGATCTCGCAAGAGCGCACCCCTACTCCGGAGATGGTTTACACCTAGAAATGCAAGACGATCCAATCAGCTATCATGGCGTCAACGTGTTCGAGGGTGGCGCACCAGGGAAAACTTAGACCGCCCAAGATCGAAGCAACCGACTTGCAAATTTCACAAACTTAGGCAGAGTTTCGCACATGAAGTATTTACGCGCACTCGCCGCTCGCATCGTCGGCCATACAATCCGTTTGTTTTGCCGATTTATCAGTGCGGTGCGCGCGGATTGGCGCGGTATTGAGCCTGTCCCACGCCAACGCGTTTATTATTCAAATCACACTTCGAACGCGGATATGCCGATGATCTGGTCGGTGCTGCCCCCGGCCCTGCGTCGACAAGTGCGCCCTGTTGCAGCTGCGGACTATTGGCTCAAGAACAAGCTACGCGCCTTTGTCGGACCTGAGGTATTCAATTGCGTGTTGATCGATAGACGACCAGAGGTGAATGACAAGCCGCTCGACAAAATCGTTGAAGCATTAGACGAAGGCTCTAGTCTGATCATTTTCCCCGAAGGCAATCGCAATATGGGCGACGACCCCCTGCTGCCTTTCAAAGCCGGGCTTTACAACATGGGCGTTGCCCGACCTGAGGTCGATCTAGTACCGACGTGGGTCGCGAACCTGAATACAATCATGCCAAAGGGCGAAGTCATCCCGCTGCCTCTGATATGCACTGTGACATTCGGCGAGCCTGTGCATGTCCGCCAAGGCGAAAGCAAAGATGATTTTCTCAAACGCGCGTCTGACGCACTTGCAGATCTGCGCCCCGAGGAAGAAAAATGACCAGTACTGCAACTGATGTTATCCTGCTTATGCTTGGCAGTTTCGGAATTCTGATAGCGCTTACTGTGGTTGGCGAAATTCTGAATGCCCAGCGCGGAGAAGAGAACAGCCCCCTACTAGAGACCTACATGACGCGGGTGCAAAGTTGGTGGGGCATGGTTGCGATTATTGGGCTCGCGCTGCTAAGCGGCAAGATCGGAACAATGATCGTGTTTGCCTTTGCATCCTTTGCCGCGTTGCGCGAATTTTTGACACTTACCAGCAAAGCTCGAGCCGATCATATATCGCTTGCTCTCGCGTTTTTTGCCGTTTTGCCTTTGCAGTATTTCTTTGTTGGGATGGCTTGGGATCGCCTATATGGCGTCTTTATCCCAGTTTATGCATTCTTATTGCTACCCATCGTGTCTGCAATGCGTGGATCTTCAGAGCGCTTCCTCATACGTGTCGCCGAAACGCAATGGGCTCTTATGATTGCGGTGTATTGTGTAAGCCACGTGCCAGCATTGTTTACGATCAAGATTGAAGGCGACGGTGAACGTTCGCTCTTGCTCGTGGCATTCTTGGTGATGGTTGTTCAGTTGGGCGATTTGCTCGAATACTTCTTTGGACGCCGCATTGGGCGTACGAAAATTGCACCAAATCTGTCTCCAAAAACACTTGAAGGCGTGATTTGCGGGATTGGTTCCGCGATGGTTATCGGTGGGCTGCTTAGTTGGATAACGCCATTTGGTGTTATCGGCGCGATGGCGATGGCAGGCATAGCGTCGCTTGTTGGCATGGGTGGTAATCTGGTATTTACGGCGATCAAACGTGATCGTGGCGTCAAAGACTGGTCACACTTGATTCCAGGGCAAGGTGGGTTTGTAGATCAGCTCGACAGCGTTATTTTTGCCGCGCCGATCTTTTATCACTTAACGCACTATTTCTGGGGCGTATGATTTAGCGTTGCGCGCCGAATACTAGTACCCAACGATTTGCGCCACCGTTTGCCGCGTATCCAAGGCCAAATTCTTCAAAAGATGGGTTGATGTTGTTGGCTTGGTGACCTGGTGAATTCACCCATGCGTTCAGCACAGACGATTCAGAATTGAAGCCGGCAGCAATGTTCTCGCCGACTGTTCGCCAGTTATAACCTGCGGCTGTTGCACGATCACCAATTGTCGAACCATTCAGCCCATCATGAGAGAAATAGTTGTTATCCAACATATCTTGCGCATGATCTTGCGCTGCTTGGTCGAGTTGTGCGTTGTAAGTAACCGGGTTTGAACCAGCGTCAGCCCGAACAACATTCAAGATTCCTTGGAACGACACATCGCCCGACGTTCCTGTCGATGGAGTTGATGTGGGCGTAGCAAAGCTAGATCCGCTGGTTGGAGCAATCGAGCTCCCGCCACATGCCGTCATAAAACAAACCGTTAAAACCGATAAAGTAAATCGCATATCAAACACCTCATTTTGCCGCCCCCGATGCATGCTCAATTCATTGTTCTTGGGAAATCATAAACGCTAGAAAAGCGGCAACAGAGCGGCGCTCCGCTGGCTTGACCGTGGCAATGGGCGCAGTGCTGCTGGTGCTTGAGAAACAATAGGTTTCCAAAATGGAAACAAAGTAAGGAAATCAAGGTGCTTTACAGCGCGAAATCGCTTTGAAAGCTTCGTTCTAGACTTGGGGAAAATGGCGGGCCCAGAAGGACTCGAACCCTCAACCTGCCGATTAGAAGTCGGCTGCTCTATCCAGTTGAGCTATGGGCCCGCTGAGCGGTGGTATGGCGTGGACGGATGATGATTGGCAAGTGGAATGAGCACGCGCGCCCAAAAATCAATGGGTCCAAGCACCACGGCGGTTTGTCGCAAAATTTTCGGCATAACCATTCGCACGAATATTGGCTTTGCGTTTCTTTGGCTCGGTAATTGTAACTTGGATACCTTTTTCAGTCGCATATTCTTGCGCAGCTTCTTTTGTATCAAACGTCAATGTGATCTGGCTTTGTGTGTCATGAGACCCAGTCCAGCCCATCAAAGGATCAATTTCGCGCGAACTATCTTTGGTAAATTCCAAAACCCACCCTTTGGTCTTGGCAGTACCAGACGACATCGCTGTCTTTGCTGGCTGATAGATACGTGCACGCATGGCTGATCTCCTTAACTCGCGCCCTTATCGGCAAATTGGGTGTTTAGCGCAAGATGTTACGCCCATTCACCCACACGCATCACCGGCACAATCGTTCCGTCCTTTTTGATGCCGTCGATATCAACTGCATCCGATCCCATCATCCAATCAACGTGAATTAGGCTTTGGTTGCCGCCGAGCTGTTGCAACTCTTCGGGCTGCAATTCGCTGCCACCTTTGATGGTGTCCGCATAGCACTGGCCCAGCGCGATGTGACAAGACGCGTTTTCGTCAAAGAGAGTGTTGTAGAACAGTGTGCCTGATTGACTGATGGGCGAGGAATGCGGGACGAGCGCAACCTCACCGATCCGGCTTGCGCCGTCATCGGTCTTCAGAAGGGCGTTAAGGACATCTTCGCCTTTTGTCGCTGTGGCCTCGACAATTTTTCCCGCCTCGAACCGGACAGCGATGTTCTCAATCACACTGCCTTGGTGAGCTAATGGCTTCGTCGCCGCAACGGTGCCTTCGACTTTATAGGCATGCGGACAGGTAAAGACTTCTTCTGTCGGGATATTTGGCTGGCATACCACGCCGTTTAGCGCTGGTGATGCGCCACCTTTCCAGATGTGGCCTTCGGCAAGTCCCAAACGCAGGTCGGTGCCGGGGCCGGTGTATTGTAGTGCTTCAAAATTCTGGCCGTTCAACCAATCCACACGTTCTTTTAGAGTTGCGGTGTGCTCGGCCCAATTCGCAACCGGATCATCGCCCGCGAGACGCGATGCGTCGTAGATCGCATCCATCAATTTGCCCTGTGCTTCTTCGACCGGCAAATCTGGGAACACACGACTGGCCCATGCGGCACCCGGATAAGCTACAATGTTCCAATTCACCTCAAAGCCGACGATAGGTTCCATCGCTGGTTTGGCCGCAATGGACGTTGCCTTGGATACGCGTGCGACCTTTTCTGGATCCTGTTCCGCCAGCAGCATTGGATCGTCTCCGGTGATCGCCATCCGCGCTGCACCACCTTTGAACGCATTCGCCATGCCTTCGTAGAGCCAACCTGGGGCTTTATCGAAGCTTTCGTCATTCGCATTTTCATATCGTGCGAGCGTGATCGCATCGTCGCTGAAGAAGGGTGTCACGATTCCCGCCCCAGCCTTGTAGGCATGCACAGCGATCCGCTGGACCAGTTCCAGTGCCGCCATCGGAGCGGTGATCACCAAATCCTGTCCCGGTTGTAGGTTTACACCTGTGCGCACGGCAACTTCGGCAAGGCGGTCAAGTTTTGCGGGATCGATAGTCATGGCGGCTCCTATTGACGGTTTGGACTATACCTATCTGCTGTTTTGAGGGGGTCAAGCACCCTCAACTGACATCATGCTGACAGAACCTGTCAGGAGCAGCCCTTGAACCCAGCGTCATTAGGATCAACTATAAGGCCTGACCCAAGGAGTCGCCCATGCCACATGCTCACAACGATACGCGCGAATTGGATGATGCAGCATATCTATCTAACCCCGCGCCCAATGTCCGCGAACGAGAGAAGATGGAAGGCGGGCGCGCGTTTAAGATGGCTACTGATTTTACGGCTGCGGGTGACCAACCGACGGCCATAGTCGAGCTAACCCAAGGTGTAAAAGACGGCGAACGTGATCAGGTGCTGTTAGGAGCAACTGGAACAGGTAAGACTTTTACGATGGCAAAAGTGATCGAGGAAACGCAGCGTCCTGCGATTATCCTAGCACCGAACAAAACTTTGGCAGCCCAGCTATACGGCGAATTCAAAGGGTTTTTTCCAGATAATGCCGTCGAGTATTTCGTCAGTTTTTATGATTACTATCAGCCCGAGGCCTATGTGGCCCGCTCTGATACGTACATCGAAAAAGAAAGCCAGATTAACGATCAGATTGATCGGATGCGCCACTCTGCTACGCGGGCGCTGCTGGAACGCGACGATGTGATTATCGTCGCATCTGTATCCTGCATTTACGGTATTGGGTCGGTCGAAACCTATGGTGCGATGACACAGGATATTCATGTCGGCAAGATGTATGATCAACGCAAGATCATGGCTGATCTCATCGCCCAACAGTATCGCCGCAATGATCAGGCCTTTCAGCGCGGCACGTTCCGCGTGCGCGGTGACAGTTTAGAGATCTGGCCAGCACACCTTGATGATCGTGCGTGGAAGCTTTCTTTCTTTGGTGAAGAATTAGAGGCGATTACGGAATTTGATCCGCTGACTGGCGAAAAGACAGATACATTCGAAAAAGTGCGGGTTTATGCGAATTCTCACTACGTCACGCCGAAACCAACAATGCAGCAAGCGATAGTTGGGATTAAGAAAGAACTGAAGATCAGATTGGATCAATTGGTCAACGACGGAAAACTGTTGGAAGCGCAGCGGCTAGAGCAACGAACAAATTTTGATCTGGAGATGTTAGAGGCCACCGGTGTTTGCAACGGCATCGAAAACTATTCGCGCTATCTGACAGGTCGGGCGCCGGGTGAACCACCCCCCACCCTGTTTGAATTTATCCCTGACAATGCCATCGTTTTTGCGGACGAAAGCCACGTAAGTGTGCCCCAGATTGGTGGCATGTATAAAGGCGACTATCGACGCAAATTCACCTTGGCCGAACACGGGTTCCGCCTGCCGTCTTGCATGGACAACCGGCCCTTGAAGTTCGAAGAATGGGACGCGATGCGACCGCAATCGGTTTACGTGTCCGCGACACCTGCGTCTTGGGAACTTGAGCAATCAGGTGGCGTGTTCACAGAGCAGATTATTCGTCCGACAGGGCTTTTGGATCCAGAAATTGAGATTCGCCCCGTGGAAATGCAGGTTGATGATCTGCTCGATGAGGTTCGTAAAGTCGCGGCAAACGGCATGCGCACGCTCTGTACGACGCTTACCAAACGAATGGCCGAGGACCTGACCGAATACATGCACGAACAGGGTATTCGTGTTCGGTACATGCACAGCGACATCGACACGATTGAACGGATCGAAATTCTGCGCGATCTGCGACTTGGGGCGTTTGACGTGCTGATCGGGATCAACCTTTTGCGCGAAGGTTTAGACATTCCAGAATGCGGGCTGGTGGCCATCTTAGACGCCGACAAAGAAGGATTCTTGCGGTCAGAAACATCGCTCGTACAGACCATTGGTCGCGCCGCGCGAAATGCCGATGGGCGCGTCATTATGTATGCCGACCGGATTACTGGTTCTATGGAACGTGCGATGAAAGAAACGGAACGCAGGCGTGCACGCCAACATGCATACAACATCGAACACGGCATTACCCCCGCAACGGTCAAAAAGAACGTCGAGGACATTCTGGCTGGCCTGTATAAGGGCGACACCGATCAGTCACGCATCACAACAAAAGTCGAAAAACCGGGTCAGAATATGCAAGCCGTCCTAGAGGGACTGCGGACTGATATGCGCAAAGCTGCTGAAAACCTAGAGTTCGAAGAAGCCGCGCGTTTGCGCGATGAAGTTAAGCGATTGGAAACTGTCGAGCTGACAATCGCAGATGATCCGTTGGCGCGTCAATATGCAGTCGATAGAGCTGTAGAGGATGCGCAAAAAGCATCTGGACGCAGCACCCTTGGCCGTGGCGGAATGCGCGGCGGTGTAAAGCGGAAAAGAAAATGGGAAGGCTAATCGCACTCTTTGCTTTGCTTTCATCGCCCGTAGTCGCATGGGAATTTGATCCGTTCCCAATCTGCACCTTGAGTCACGTGGAAGAACAGGGCGAGATAGTTGTGACTTACGATCCGACCACCGGGATATATGGGTTGAGCATTGAGCTGACAAATGGCGTATGGCCGGATGCACCAAGTTTCGGGATGCTGTTTGCTGGGCCACGTAGCATCCGTATCGGAACAGACCGACATCTCCTCGCCAATGACGGTTCAAGGCTAAGCGTGTCAGATAGCGGCTTTGGAAACGTCTTGGATGGGCTCGAATTTAATAGTCGAGCGTTTGCACAGTCGGGCGACACTGTTTTTCAAGCAGACCTTGCAGGTGCCCACGAGAAAGTACAAGCATTCCGCAATTGTGGTGCCGCTCTTACATCGTGACTTTTAGCGCGCCTTCACGGAAATTCCCGCGGACCATTCGGCCTTTGTTTTTGACAAAATCGTATTGAGCTGCCCAATCCCTAAAACGATCGTTCGTCACAATCCTAAAACCGCTTTCTTTTGCAAATTGCAGAATGATTTCATCCGCGATTTGCCCTTTGTCGACGACGATGACCTGCTTTGTTGGTAATCCCATTAACGTCGCCATCGGCCCATCGTCCATATACCGATCGCCGAGTTTGTAACCAACATTTGCGTCAAAAATGACAAATGGCGTCAGCCCATTTTCCTCAAGATGAGCTATCACACGACATAGCACCTTTGCGGAAGGATCGCCGCCCCAATGCATTACATTAGATCCATCAACCACGATGCCATTGAGGGGGAGCTTATCGGCAACCGGTTGGCGCGCACGACGACCAAAAATCCGACGTATCAGCAAAAGAGCGTACGCAACCAACGCGATAAAAACGACTAAGATAAAGAATTCGGGGGTCGGTTCCATGATGCAATCTATGATTATGGCTGAGTGCCGATCAACTTAGAAATCGTTGCCTTTAAGATTAAATTTAGAGCCAAATGGCCATGCATTTCTCGCCAAATTTCTTTTGCATCTTTAGATACGGAAGAGGATTCATCACATCTCCTGCTTTTTGCGCGCTCGTATCTTGGGTCAACAAAGGACCCCATTCACTTTTCGACATACCTAATACCAAGCAGTTCAAGTCACTTAAGCAAAACAAAAACTTTACTCCAATGCTCTTCTGTACATATCTGGCGTTACTCAACGGCAGGAACTGGCCCTATTTCATACCTTCTACACAAGGTCATATGAACCATCGTCACCGCCCATTTCCTCAGGGATTCGCAATGCGAAGGGCTTTGCCCAAAAGGAGCTCCAGATGGATCTAAATAATTTTGCGAACGACCCAGAGGCTATCGTCGAAGCCGACCGTGCACATGTTTGGCATCACCTGAGCCAACACAAGCCGTATGATACCGGTGTTGATCCCCGCATTATTGTTGAGGGCAAAGGCATGCGTGTCTGGGACATCAAGGGCAAAGAGCACCTTGATGCAGTTTCCGGCGGTGTTTGGACTGTCAATATTGGCTATGGCCGCGAACGCATGGGCAAAGCAGTTTCAGATGCAATTACAAAGATGTGCTTCTTTGGTGGAACACTTGGAACCATTCCTGGCGCAAAATTCTCTGAAATGCTCACTGAGAAAATGCCGGGTCTAGACCGTGTCTATTATGCAAACTCTGGCTCTGAGGCGAATGAAAAAGCGTTTAAGATGGTGCGCCAAATCAGCCACAAACACCACGGCGGGAAGAAGAGCAAAATCCTTTATCGTGAGCGCGATTATCACGGTTCGACGATCGCGACGATGTCCGCCGGTGGGCAGGATGAGCGCAACGCACAGTACGGTCCGTTTACACCAGGTTTCGTGCGCGTCCCTCATTGTCTCGAATACCGAGCTCAAGACGATTATGCGGGTGACAGCTATGGCATCAAAGCAGCCGAAGCGATCGAAGAGGTCATTTTGCGCGAGGGTCCAGAAACTGTTGGCGCACTTTGCCTCGAACCAATCACAGCGGGCGGCGGCGTTATCGTGCCACCAAAAGGGTATTGGGAAAAAGTTCAAGAGATCTGCAAGAAGTATGACATCCTTCTTCACATCGACGAAGTGGTTTGTGGCTTGGGTCGGACAGGTACTTGGTTTGGCTACCAGCACTTTGGCGTAAAGCCAGACATCGTTACGATGGCCAAAGGCGTTGCCTCTGGGTACGCTGCGATTTCGTGCTGCGTCACAACGAACGAAGTCTTTGATAAATTCAAAGACGACACCGACAAGCTTGGCTTCTTTCGGGACATCTCGACCTTTGGAGGGTGTACTGGCGGACCGGCCGCAGCGATTGAAAACATGAACATCATCGTTGAAGAAGACCTTCTCGGGAATTCTGTCGCGATGGGCGAGCATCTGAAGGCCGCACTTGAGGCGCTATCTGAAAAACATAGCGCGATTGGTCAAGTCCGTGGCCAAGGTCTATTTGCTGGTGCAGAACTGGTTTCGGATCGTGGAACCAAAGAACCCGTCGACGAAAAGCTAGTTGCTGCGATTGTCGGTGACTGTATGCAGCAAGGAGTCATCATTGGGGCAACAAACCGTTCGCTTCCTGGGTTCAACAACACGCTCCTGTTTGCGCCGCCATTGATCGCAACAAAAGACGACTTGAACGCTATCGTTGATGCCGTAGACGGTGCTCTGACCCGCGTTTTGGGCTAATAGCCTATACAATTTTGGAAGGCGCGCTGGGTTCTCGGCGCGCCTTTATCTTTCTCAACCCTCCTGCAAAAGCCAAGCGCTCGCAGCTAGGATAATTGCGGCCCCGATCCACATTGATCCTGGTGGAACAAATCCAAAGACAACAAAGCCGAGCCCGATGTTAAGCGGGAGTTTGATATGATCAAATGGCTGCAAATACGTTGCATCAGCCAGAGTGTATGCCTTGGCCAAAAAGAACTGCGCAAGCGCCATCAAAAGGCCAGATACGATAACGACGGAAATCGCCACCTGCGGTATTTCAAAACCAATTGGGACCGCAAAAATCGCGTTGAATGGTAAGATTAGGACAAGCAAGTAGACCGTTAGAACTTCGGCCGTATCAGTTCTTGTGAGAACTTTCGTCAAAAGTGTGGATCCTGCCCAAAAAAGTGCTGCAAGAACCGGCAAAAGGGAAGCAAAGAGAAAATCGTTTTGCCATGGCGCCAGGATAATCGCGCCACCAACGGCGCCTGCGAGCACAGCAAATGCTCTGCGGGCCCGCATGCCTTCGCCTAAGAAAACAACAGCCCCGAAAGAAACGAAGATCGGCGACAATAACAGCAAGGCAATCGCCTGCCAAATCGGCACCAAAGACAACCCCCAGACCCAAGCTTGTACGCCAAGCACTGCGAAAATAACCCGGGTACCGTGCAAAATGGGCCGGGTTGTGCGCCACGGACCTCTTATTACCAAGGGCAAAGCACACCCTGTCGCGATAAAATATTGCCAGAATGCGATTGAGGCAGGCGGGGCCCCAAATGACATGCCAGCAACTTGTACGCAGGTATTCGCCCCCGCAAAAAATGCGCCTGCTAAAACCAAAAAGATGGCAGCCCGATATGATGTAATTGATTGTGGTGATTGATGAGTCATCGCATAGATCCTTTTCGTTTTGCGCGACCCAAGGCAAAACGGGACAACACCGCGCAAAAGCACAGCGTTCCCCATTCTCTTCCATCCGGACTATGACCGTCGGCTCTGGCATCTCACCAGATCTGCTGACCCCGACATGTCGGGCGCTCGCGGGCTCGCCCAAAGGCATACCGCCGGTGGGGAATTCCACCCCGCCCTGAGAATGTGCTGCGTTCTGCAGCCACGATTTGGTACACCCGAATGACATATGTATCAATAGTGTATCAATTTCTTTGGCCTGTAACCTGTATATCCAGATTGACTCTTAGTTAGAGCCAAATCAGACTTGCGCTATGGCCATACCAATAGAGACTTTCTTTTTACCGCCCTCTGCTGAGGGGACACTCCAGGCGCGCATCCAACAAATGGTGGCACAGGGGATACTTGCGGGCCGCTTTAGACCAGGTGAGAAACTGCCATCGTCCCGGATGATGGCAAAACATCTTAGCGTGAGCCGGATTACGGTGACGCTGGCTTATACGGAATTGGTGGCTGATGATTACCTGACGTCCCGTGGACGATCAGGTTTTTATGTTTCAGAGAACGCGCCAGAACCGCCAGCATTTCCCGCGCAACGCTCAACAACCAGTACAGTCGATTGGACCCGTGCAATTGGCCAACGTTTTTCGCCCGCCTTGGGGATGAATAAACCGACAAATTGGGCCGAGTATAAGTACCCATTTATCTATGGTCAGGCCGATCCGACATTGTTTGATGGAGCCAACTGGCGGATGTGCGCCTTACAGGCATTAGGCAAACGCGACTTCTCGTCCCTGACTTCAGATTACTTTGACGGCGACGATCCACAGCTGATCGACTTTATTACCCGCCAAACTCTGCCACGCCGCGGGATACTTGCAAGCCCCGACGAAGTTCTCGTGACCATGGGAGCGCAGAATGCGCTATGGCTCACGGCACAAGTTTTGCTCACGCAACGACGGCTTGCGACTATGGAAGACCCGTCATATCCCGCGCTCAGGGCGATCCTGCTCCAATCCCGATGCCAACTAGCGACAGTCCCTGTGGACAGCGACGGCATGGAGATTGAAAAGATACCGCAAGACACCGATGTCGTGTTCACAACACCGAGCCATCAATGCCCAACAACCGCTACGATGCCCGTGCCGCGACGTAAAGCCCTACTGGATCGCGCTGAGCGTGATGATTTCCTTGTTGTCGAAGACGACTACGAATTCGAAATGGCATTCTTAAAATCGCCATCGCCCGCGCTGAAATCTCTAGATCAAAATGGGCGCGTGATCTACGTTGGATCATTTTCAAAATCCCTATTTCCGGGTCTTCGTTTGGGTTATCTTGTCGGGCCAGAGGCATTTATTAAAGAAGCGCGGGCACTCCGGGCGTCAGTTTTGAGACATGCGCCTGGGCATACACAACGGACCGTCAGTTACTTTTTGTCCCTCGGACATTATGATGCATTGGTCCGGCGGATGGCAAAGGCCTATCACCAACGCAGACAAACTTTGGACGCATCGCTAAAAGAGGCCGAGATCAAGATTGCCGGCCAAGGAGCCTATGGTGGGTCCTCTGTTTGGGTTGAAGCACCTGACTCGATCGATGCAAACCAACTTGCAATCGCCCTACAGGACGACGGCGTCCTAATCGAACCCGGCTCTCCGTTTTTTGCTGGCAGCAACCCTCCAAAGAATTTCTTTCGGCTCGCTTATTCTTCAATTTCTGAAAGCCAAATCCCAGAAGGCGTCGCATTGATCAAAAAGGCCATTGAGAATCAGTTGCTGAATGCTTCAAAATGAAAGCGCTTACAATTTTGGCGATTTCAACCATTATTGAGACCAAAAGTATCAATAAATGTCAACTGGACTTAGGCTACCGAACCAACTGGCCCTAACTTACATATTGCCAAAACCGTAATGTGGCGCCAAGAGACAACTGCGTCCTGCGTCGGGCGCCTCATATCTATTGTAAGGACAGCTCCCATGAAAATGACCACCGAAGAGGCCTTTGTCAAAACGCTCCAAATGCATGGAATTCGACACGCATTCGGAATTATCGGTTCGGCTATGATGCCGATCTCTGACATCTTCCCTGCCGCCGGAATCAAATTCTGGGATTGTGCCCACGAAATGACTGCAGGCATGATGGCCGACGGGTACACCCGCGCGACTGGCGAAATGTCCATGATGATCGCGCAAAACGGCCCAGGTATTACGAACTTCGTGACGTCTGTCAAAACGGCTTACTGGAACCACACGCCATTGCTTTTGGTGACACCACAGGCTGCAAACAAGACGATCGGCCAAGGTGGCTTCCAAGAAATGGAACAGATGAACCTGTTCGCTGATTGTGTTGCTTATCAAGAAGAAGTCCGCGACCCATCACGTATCGCAGAAACACTGAACCGCTGCATCATGCAGGCACACCGTGCTTCTGCACCAGTTCAGATCAACATCCCGCGTGACTTCTGGACACAGGTTGTAGACATCGAACTTCCAGTCGCTGTTGAATTCGAAACACCTGCGGGCGGCACTGAAGCAGTCAAAAAAGCGGCTGACTTGCTGTCTTCTGCAAAGTTCCCAGTCATCTTGAACGGCGCTGGCGTGGTGCTTGCTGGTGGCATCGAAGCATCCGCGAAACTCGCAGAAGCGCTCGACGCACCGGTATGTGTTGGCTACCAGCACAATGACGCATTCCCGGGCAACCACCCACTTTTCGCAGGTCCATTGGGATATAACGGTTCGAAAGCTGGTATGGAGCTTATCTCCAAGGCTGACGTTGTCATCGCATTGGGCTCACGCCTGAACCCATTCTCAACATTGCCAGGCTACGGTATTGATTACTGGCCAACAGATGCAAAGATCATTCAAGTTGATCTGAACCCTGACCGCATCGGCCTGACCAAGAAAGTCACCGTTGGTATCGTTGGTGACGCTAAGAAAGTAGCTGAAGGCATCTTGGCTCAGCTGTCCGACACAGCGGGTGACGCTGGTCGCGCAGATCGCAAGAACTTGATCGCTCAAACAAAATCCGCTTGGGCGCAAGAGCTGACATCTTTGGATCACGAAGAGGATGATCCGGGCACAACTTGGAACGAACGCGCGCGTTCAGCAGAGCCAGAAAAAATGTCTCCTCGCATGGCATGGCGCGCAATCCAGTCAGCCTTGCCAAAGAACGCTATTATTTCTTCTGACATCGGCAACAACTGTGCGATCGGTAACGCCTACCCATCGTTCGAAGAAGGCCGCAAGTATCTTGCACCTGGGCTATTTGGCCCATGTGGATACGGCTTCCCTGCAATTGCTGGTGCGAAAATCGGTTGTCCAGATGTTCCAGTTGTTGGCTTTGCTGGCGACGGCGCGTTCGGTATTTCGATGAACGAAATGGTTTCTGTTGGCCGTGGCGATTGGCCACCAATGACAATGATCATCTTCCGCAACTACCAGTGGGGCGCAGAAAAGCGTAACACGACACTTTGGTTCGACGATAACTTCGTTGGCACCGAGCTCGACACAAACGTATCATACGCGAAAATTGCTGATGCGTGTGGCCTAGTAGGCGTTCAGGTGTCCTCTATGGATGAACTGACCGACGCACTAAACACAGCGGTCAAGGGCCAAATGGAAGACAACAAGACGACATTTATCGAAGTCCTGTTGAACAAAGAGTTGGGCGAACCATTCCGCCGTGACGCAATGAAGAAACCGGTTAAGGTTGCAGGTGTTTCTGCTGCCGACATGGCTGCTGAGTAAGCTTGCCATTTGACCTAGGCCTCGGAACGACCGCCGCCCTCGCAATAGCATTGTTGGGGGCGGCCTACGTCCGAGGTTACTCGGGGTTCGGTTTTTCGGCGATATTTATTGCCTGCGCTGCGCTCCTTACGAACCCACTTCCACTTATACCGGTAGTATTTGCATGCGAAATGCTCATGACAGTCTTTCAGGCCCGCGGTATTCGCGGTCACATCGACTGGCGGCGGGTTTTTGCATTGCTGGGCGGGGCAGCGATTGCGCTGCCCTTTTCCGTTTCGTTCATCCTGACGGTGGGTACAGAAACAGCGCGGCTTGCAGTTTCGGTGATCGTGCTTGTTATGTCGCTGATTTTGTTGTCCGGTTGGACCATTCGACGTCGCATCGCAGCCCCCGGTCATGTCGGTGTGGGCGTGGTGTCAGGCATCTGCAACAGCGCAGGCGTCGGCGGATTGCCGGTCGCGGCGTTTATGACTGCGCAACCAATGGCAGCCGCAACCTTTCGCGCAACGATGATCGTCTACTTAACTTGCCTCGACTTCATAACCATGCCGTTCCTATGGCACGGCGGGCTGGTGACGTGGGATACACTACAAGGCCTCGCAATGGCCTTTCCAATTCTGGCACTGGGCATATGGTTGGGCAGCCGACGCTTCACTGCCACTTCCCCCGACGGATTCCGCAAATTCGCTATTTATCTTCTTTTGACCTTGGCTATCCTCGGATTGATCAGGGCTGCAATGTGAGCAATTGATATGACCCGTTCTTCCTTCCTCGCGACCCAAGAAGCGAAAGCGCCTGACAGCCTAATCACGATGGGCCAGAACTTTGGCAGCCCAAGAGTAGCGATTGCACGCGCTGGCGCACCTTTGCCGATGCAAGCTGCGATGGAAGCGACGCAAGCGGATTTGATGATTCCCGTCTTTGTAGGCGAACGCGACATGATTCAAGCTGAAGCTGACAAGCTGGGTTGGGACATTTCTGGATTTGCCTTGCACGACACCAACGGCGAAGAGGAGGCCGGAAGGAAAGCAGCCGCACTTTGCGGCGCGGGCGACGCTGATGTCTTGATGAAAGGTCAGTTGCATACTGATGTTTTCATGAAAGCAGCTGTAAGCCGCGATGCTGGTCTGCGGACAGGTAGTCGGTTTGTGCATATTTTTCACATCAGTCCGCCGGATGGATCAAAGCCGATCTTGATTTCGGACGCTGCGGTGAACGTGAACCCACCGATTGAGACGCGGCAAGATGCGATCCGCGAGGTGACCGACCTGTTGATCCGCTTGGGCAATGATCGCCCGAAGCTGGCGATCCTTTCTGCAACTGAAAGCGCTATTCCCTCGGTGCCATCTTCAATGGAAGGCAAAGAGCTAGCCGATTGGGCCAAGACCGAAGTGCCAGAGGCCGATGTTTCCGGTCCCCTCGCCTTTGATTTGATCATATCGCCAGATGCGGTGGCGACTAAGAAACTGACCAATGATCCTGTCGCGGGCCAAGCCGATGCAATTATCGTGCCCGACATCGTGTCAGGTAACGCGTTGTTCAAGGCGTTCGTATACCTCAAAGGAGGATGCGCAGCAGGTGTTGTAACCGGCGCCAAAGTTCCGATCCTTTTGACATCACGTGCTGATCCAGCCGCCGCGCGGATGGCATCAGTCGCATTGGCCGCGATAAAGTGCGCGCTGCCAAAATGATATTGGTTCTCAACGCAGGTTCATCGTCGTTGAAGGTCGAAGTTTTCGACCTTTCGCTGACGTCTGTGTTGAGTGGGTCCGTAACGAATATCGGAACCGAGGGCATGCTGTCCCTTGGTGATGAAAGACAGACCGTTGCCACGACAGATCATGCCGCTGGATTGTCGGCCATGCTTGTGGAGTTAGCTAATCAAGGCGTTACACTCGGCAAGCTAACGGCCGCAGCGCACCGCGTTGTGCATGGCGGCACAATCTTAACGCAGCCAGCGCGCATGACACCTCAGGTGATTGCCGCCATCGAAAGCGTCATTCCCCTGGCGCCGCTGCATAACCCCCATAACCTTGCAGCCATGCTGGCACTGCAAGAAGCCGCACCTGAGCTTCCGCAATATTGCAGCTTTGGAACCGCATTCCATGCGACCAATCCTGATGTTGCGACGCGTTATGCGATTCCACAGACCCAGCACGACGCAGGCATTCGCCGTTATGGGTTCCATGGGCTTTCCTATGCCAACATGGTTGCGGAGTTTGGAGACGCCCTGCCCCCTCGTCTTTTGGCGTTACACCTTGGTAATGGCGCATCACTTTGCGCGATTAAGGGCGGGCAATCGGTTGCGACGTCGATGGGATATTCGCCATTGTCTGGTCTGACAATGGGCACGCGGTCCGGAGACATAGACGGCGCAGCCGTACTTCGTATGTCCAAATCGTTAGGCGAAGACGAGACAGACCGGATGTTGAACAAGAACAGCGGCCTGAAAGCCCTCGCCGGCGATAACAACATGAAGACGTTGCTTGAACGCGACGATGAAGACGCCGCATTTGCAGTCGATCATTTCTGCTACTGGGCCGCACGTCATGCGGCATCTGCCATCGTTGCGATGGGCGGCGTGGATGCCGTGGCCTTTACCGGCGGCATCGGCGAAAACGCTGCACCGGTGCGTGACAAAATCATGCAGCACCTCAGCTGTTTTGGCGACGTTGCCGTGCATGTCATTGCTGCCGACGAAGAAAAGGCGATTGCGCGAGATGCGCTAACGCTGATCGAGGCCGGCGCATGAACTGGCTATATGAAACAACGGCACTGACATCTGGGGAATTCTGGTTGCTTTGCACAATCGTGTTTGCTTCTGGCGTGGTTCGTGGGTTTTCTGGCTTTGCGCTTTCCGCACTGATTATGGCCTCAGCAGTAACTATTCTTGCGCCAATCGCACTGATCCCAATGCTCTGGTTCTTAGAATTGGCCGCATCGCTGGCAATGATGCAGGGCGGATGGAAAGACGCCGACAGACCAACAGCCTACGGCCTTGTGATAGGAGCGGCTATCGGGACGCCGATTGGCTTATCATTAACAACAACCATCGACGTTGAAACCTCTAAGGTCATCGCACTTTCCATCATTGTTGTCCTGGCTGTAAGCCAATTGGCAAAGGTTAAGTTGCCGATCCTCGCAACAAAGCCCGGCCTCTATGGGAGTGGTGTTGTTGCCGGCATTGCTGGCGGGCTTGCTGCGGTCGCCGGGATGGTGGTCGCGCTTTATGTCTTGGCGAGTAACGCGTCAGCCCGTTCTATGCGCGGCACACTCGTGCTTTATCTATTTCTCAGCCTGATCATGTCTGTAGTCGTAATGCTTGCCTTTGGTGTAATGACCCAAACCAGCGTGATCCGAGGTCTTATTTTCGCGGTACCAACATTGGTTGGTGTCCTTCTTGGTCAAAAACTCTTTGTTGAGCGGCTGGCTGCATACTATCGTCCGTTTTGTTTGGTTCTACTCTGCGCCCTTGCTGGTGCCGGGTTGGTCCGAACACTTCTAAATTAAAGGGAACGCCATGTCGCTTGACCAGCCCCACGTCGACACCTCACCAAAGGTATCAGACGAGATCCGAAAAACGACCTGCTACATGTGTGCGTGCCGATGCGGCATCAACGTACACATGAAAGAAGGCAAGGTCGCCTATATCGAAGGCAATCGCGACCACCCAGTGAACCAAGGCGTACTGTGCGCAAAAGGGTCGGCCGGGATCATGCAACACAATGCTCCTTCGCGTTTGCGAGCCCCGTTAAAGCGTGTTGGTCCGCGCGGCTCGGGTGAATTCGAAGAAATCAGCTGGGATGAAGCTCTCGAAATCGCAACAGGTCTGTTAAAGCCAATTCGTGAAAACGCTCCTGAAAAACTCGCGTTTTTCACAGGACGCGACCAATCGCAGTCTTTTACAGGATTGTGGGCGCAATCTTACGGGACACCAAATTTTGCAGCACACGGCGGGTTCTGTTCGGTCAACATGGCAGCCGCAGGTATCTATACCATGGGTGGAGCATTTTGGGAATTTGGACAGCCTGATTGGGACCTGACCAAAATGGTGATGATCTTTGGCGTGGCCGAGGACCACGATTCAAACCCGATCAAAATGGGCATTGGTCGCGCGAAAAAGAACGGCGCAAAAGTTGTCGGCGTCAATCCAATCCGCACAGGCTACAATGCCGTTGCCGACGATTGGGTTGGAATCACACCAGGGACCGATGGTTTGTTTATCTTGTCGATGATACACTGCCTGATGAAGGCGGGACGCATCGATCTAGATTATCTTGCACGCTTCACAAACGCTTCTGTGTTGATCAACGAAGATTCAAAGAGCGAACAGCGTGGTTTGTTCTTGCGCGACAAGAACGGCGAACCACAGGTTATCGATCGTCGCACGGGCAAGTTGGCAGCTTGGAATGGGGCCGGTGTTGAACCTGACCTTAGCGGCACACACCGCGCCAAGGGTGTCACGCACCGCACGGTTTTCCACTCGATGGCCGAACGCTACATGTCGGATGAGTATGCCCCAGAAAATGTGGCCGAGAAATGTGGATTGTCGCCTGAGCGTATCCGTCAGATGGCCGCGGAACTTGCAAAGATTGCTTTTGACGAGGCCATTGAATTGAACCGCGAATGGACTGATTTCCGCGGCATCAAGCACGACAAAATGATTGGGCGTCCGGTTAGCTTCCACGCCATGCGCGGGATTTCCGCCCACTCCAACGGGTTTCAGACCTGCCGCGCCCTGCACACGTTGCAGATTATCCTTGGATCGGTGGAAACACCCGGCGGCATGCGGTTTAAGCCACCCTATCCGAAGCCAGCGACTGCACACCCCAAGCCGCACTGTAAAGTGACACCTGGCCAGGCACTTGATGGTCCACACTTGGGCTATACCCAAGGTCCAGAAGATCTTTGCCTTGACGATGATGGCAACCCGATACGTATCGACAAAGCCTATACTTGGGAGAACCCAATGTCGGCCCACGGCTTGATGCATATGGTGATCTCAAACGCGCACGCGGGTGTGCCGTACAAGATTGATACCTTGTTCATGTATATGGCGAACATGGCGTGGAACTCTTCGATGAACACGTCAGGCGTCATGAACATGCTGACGGACAAAGACGAAGACGGAAACTATGTAATCCCAAACATCATCTATTCTGACGCTTATTCGTCCGAAATGGTGGCCTATGCTGATCTTGTGTTGCCAGACACCACATATCTCGAACGACACGACTGTATTTCGCTGCTGGATCGTCCAATCTGCGAGGCTGATGCCGTTGCAGATGCGATCCGCTGGCCCGTCGTAGAGCCCGATCGCGATGTGCGTGGTTTCCAATCAGTTCTATGTGATCTGGGCGCGCGTTTGAACATGCCGGGTTTCGTCAATGAGGACGGCAGCGCAAAATACAAAGATTACGCCGATTATATCACCAACCACATTCGCCGGCCAGGTGTTGGACCTCTGGCCGGTTTCCGAGGCAATGGCGACGATCACGGGCGCGGCGATGTTAACCCCGACCAAATCGACCGCTATATCGAAAACGGCGGTTTCTGGATCGAACATGTTCCAGAGGATTGCGCCTACTACAAACCATTTAACGCAGGTTATCAGGATTGGGCCGTGAAGATGGGCTTTTTTGATGCCGTCCAGCCTTATATCTTCCAGCTTTACGTTGAGCCTATGCGCAAGTTCCAACTCGCGGCAGAAGGGGTCGGCACCCGTCAACCACCAGAGCATCTACGCGAACGCATCAAAGAAACGATGGACCCACTACCGCTTTGGTATGCACCGTTTGAAGACGACCACGTTGACCCCGAAGAATACCCGATCCACGCGCTAACGCAGCGCCCAATGGCTATGTACCATTCCTGGGGAACACAGAACGCGTGGTTGCGCCAGATTCACGGTCACAACCCGCTCTATTTGCCAACCAAAATCTGGGAAGCAAACGGATTTGAAGAAGGTGACTGGGCCAAAGTGTCATCGGCCCACGGGCACATCGTTGTCCCTGTGGCACACCAAGCTTCGCTAAACGCGAACACGGTTTGGACATGGAACGCGATTGGGAAACGCAAAGGCGCATGGGCGTTGGATGACGATGCATCCGAGACGACCAAAGGTTTCTTGCTGAACCACTTGATCCACGAATTGCTGCCGCCGAAAGGCGACGGGCTTCGTTGGGCAAATTCTGATCCTGTGACAGGTCAGGCCGCTTGGTTTGACCTACGCGTCAAGATCGAAAAATCAACACAATCAAATGAATTGGTTCCCAAGATTCCAGCGATTAAATCGCCGGTTCCTAAAGGGCCAAAAGACCTAGCATGGAAGGTGGGAGAATAATCATGACCACATTACCTCCACCCTCAGCCAAAAAGCTTGGCCTTGTTATCGATCTAGACACCTGTGTTGGCTGTCACGCCTGTGTGGTTAGCTGTAAAGGCTGGAACACCGAGAACTACGGCGCGCCGTTGTCAGATCAAAATGCCTACTCGGGAGCAGCGTCAGGAACATTCTTGAATCGTGTGCACTCTTACGAAGTGCAGCCGGACCAAGGCGCAGCCCAGTTGATCCACTTTCCAAAGTCGTGCCTTCATTGCGAAGACGCACCTTGCGTGACTGTCTGCCCAACGGGTGCGAGCTACAAGCGCCAGGAAGACGGCATTGTACTGGTCAATGAACAAGACTGCATCGGATGCGGCCTATGTGCGTGGGCCTGCCCATACGGCGCGCGCGAGTTAGACGCTAAAGAAGGGGTCATGAAGAAATGTACGCTGTGCGTTGATCGGATCTACAACGAGAACCTTCCAGAAGAAGATCGCCAACCTGCTTGTGTCCGCACTTGCCCTGCCGGTGCACGTCACTTTGGTGATTTGGGTGACGAAAACAGCGATGTCTCACTGCTCGTCGCAGAGCGTGGTGGTTTTGATTTGATGCCAGAACAAGGCACCAAACCAGTGAACAAATATTTGCCGCCACGCCCGAAGGATGTTGAGCCAGAAATCGACATTCTCGCCCCTTACCTTGAGCCCGTGGCTCAAGACGCAGGTGGTCTTATGGGATGGCTCGACAAGAAACTTTCCGCCCTACCCGGAGGAGCAAAATAATGCACCCAGCACCATCGGTTATCATCTTTAACACCTTCTCGGCCCTCGGGTTCGGAATGCTGTTCTTCATCGGCCTCGGGCTGCCAGTTGTCACTGGCTGGTCTGCGTTTTTCTTGTTCGCCCTTGCCTACATCATGGCGGTGGGTGGATTGATTTCCTCGATGTTCCACCTGGGCCACCCCGAGCGGTTCATTAAGGCGTTTAGTCAATGGCGTTCTAGCTGGCTCAGCCGCGAAGGAATTTGCGCGGTCGTGTCGCTCATCGTAATGGCGATATACGGTGCTGGGTTGGTGTTCTTTGGCACACGCCTCGGCATCTTGGGGGTCATTGGTGCACTCGGATCACTCGGTGTCGTGTTCACGACATCGATGATCTATGCCCAAATGAAAACCGTACCGCGTTGGAAACATTGGACAACGCCTGCGCTCTTTATCGACCTTGCGATCGCGGGCGGCGCATTACTAACAGGAAACCTGTTGATTGCACTCATCATGTTAGCCATCGCAGGCTTCATGACAGCCTATTACTGGGTCAGCGGCGATACACGCTTGGCAGAGAGCGGTTCCAATCTAGCAACGGCAACAGGTTTGGGTCATATCGGCGATGTTCGCGCGTTTGAACCACCTCACACAGGTACAAACTACCTATTGAAAGAATTCGCCTTCGAAGTCGGCCGAAAGCACGTTCAAAAACTGCGTATCATCACGATGGTTTTCGGATTCATCATCCCATTCGTCTTGTTGGGGCTTAATCTTGGCGGGATAAACTTCGCAATTCTTGGCCTTGCGGCAGTTAGCCACATCATCGGCATCTTGACCTTGCGTTGGCTGTTCTTTGCACAGGCAGAACATGTCGTTGGTTTGTATTACGGCAAACGCTAAGAGCCAATTAGTCGAAAAAAGAAAAGCCCGCCTGTTTCTGACAGGCGGGCTTCTTTGTTTCTGGTCATTCAGGCTTAACCGCCCGCTGCCAAAACCTTAGCTTGTGGGCTCCATTTGTCACGCGTCGCACGACCTTTGAAGCCTTCTAGGTTGTCATCAACCCAAGCGACTTCTGCAGGCGTCCAGGCGGCCACCTGATCAAAGTGGTAATAGCCCAAGCTGTTCAGGAGCTTTTCCATCGCAGGTCCAACACCATTGATCCGCTTTAGATCATCGGCCATTCCGCCACGTGGAGCGGCTAGGCCTTGTGGCTTAGCCGCTGTCCCGCTCGAAGCAGGTGCAGTTACAGCTGGTGCGCTCTGACGAGCTGATAGATCGGCAGCAAGGCGATCACGCTCTGCTTTGACCGCAGCAAGTTCAGCACGACATGCAGCACAGTCGTCGTCTTCAGCGGCTTCGTCCGCCGAGCCACTCAATGCGCCAGAGTTAAACAACAAACCCGCTAGAACCGCACCAATGATCGGCGCCACAATAAAGAGCCACAACTGACCAATGGCACCGCCACCTGCAAACAATGCTGGCCCGATTGAGCGTGCAGGGTTTACGGAAACACCAGTGACGTTGATACCAACCAAGTGAATAACAACCAGTGTCAAACCAATTGCCAAACCAGCAATCGCAGCAGGTGCGCCAGCTCCAGTCGAACCTAGGATCACAACAACGAATAGGAAGGTCGCAACCACCTCAAATACGAACGCTGATAGCACTCCGTATTCACCGAGGTATCCAGCACCCCAGCCGTTTTGACCCAAACCGTTCTCGGCGACCGTATAGTCAGCCTTACCATTCGCGATCAGGAGCAATACAAGCGCCGCGACAATCGCGCCTGCAACTTGTGCAATTATGTACTTGATGGCTTCGCCCATCTCCATACGGCCCGCAGCCACCATCCCTAGCGAAACCGCTGGGTTAATGTGGCATCCAGACACGGCACCAATGCCATATGCCATGCCGATGAGTGCCAAACCAAAAGCAAAACTGATGCCCGTTAGTCCGATATCACCACCTGCGATTACAGCGGCGCCGCAACCAAACAAAACTAAGGTAAACGTACCGATAAATTCAGCGATTTGTTTATTCATTGTCCCTCTCCCTTGGAAATATTGCCGAAGACTGTAACTTTTCGACTTGGCAAAATAGGGGGAACTTTCTTTGCCGCTATGCAGAACTTTGCTCAAAAACGGCGAAATACACGCAAAAAAGGCCCACCGAACATGGCGGGCCGTTCTCAAAATTCATAACGAAAAGAAGATTTAGCCTCGAATTCGTTGCTCTGTTTCTGCATCGAACAAGTACAGGCGTTTCGGTTCAAAGCTAAGCCCGACGGTGTCGCCTTCGTTAACCCGATCATCGCCACGTTCTTCGACAATGATACGTTCGCCCGTCGCACCTGATAAATAGGCGTACGATACGCCGCCAAGACTTTCCGTCATGTCGACTGTCAATGTGTCACCTTTGGGATCGATGGTCAGATGTTCGGGACGTAGACCAGCAGAGACCGCGTGACCTTTATAAGCAGTCGCTATTTTGACAGGGATCGTTGTCTTCAAATTCGGAATTTCGACGCCACCATCAACGACAGTTCCATCCATAAAATTCATAGCTGGTGAGCCAATAAAGCCCGCAACAAATTTATTATCGGGATCACGGTACAGATCCATAGGTGCGCCGACCTGTTCGATATTTCCAAGGCGCAAGACAACAATCTTGTCCGCAAGTGTCATCGCCTCGACTTGATCGTGTGTCACGTAGATCATCGTCGCGCCAATTTCTTTGTGAAGCCGCGCAATCTCGACACGCATTTCTACGCGAAGTTCAGCATCAAGGTTCGAAAGTGGCTCATCAAAGAGGAATACATCCGGCCCGCGAACAATCGCTCGGCCAATAGACACACGCTGACGCTGACCGCCGGACAAGGCCGCTGGTTTGCGTTCTAGGTAGTCTTCTAGCTTAAGAATGCGCGTTGCTTCTGCGACTTTCTCGACAATCTCTTCCTTTGGGTGGCCGTTCATCTTAAGACCGAAGCCCATATTGTCGCGCACTGTCATGTGCGGATAGAGCGCGTAGGTTTGGAAAACCATGGCGACGCCACGATCCGATGGGTCGAGTCTTGTCACGTCACGCTCGCCGATATGCATTTGGCCTTCTGTTGTCTCTTCTAGACCTGCAACCATGCGCAGCAACGTTGATTTACCGCACCCAGAAGGTCCGACAAATACGCAAAATTCACCATCTTTGATCTCGAGATCAATTCCGTGAATGACCTGGACATCGCCATAACGTTTGACGACTTTGTTCATTGATACACCGGGCATGGCTCAGATTCCTGTTGCTTGTTGTTTCTGGTGATCGGGGAATGACCAACGCTGGGCCTCCCGTGAAATGGCATCCGCTGCCGATTGCAGCAACGGGACGTTTTTTTCCAAACTGGCTAAGTTTGTGCGTACAGTTGTACTGGTGACAGACAGCGCGCCCAAGACCCGACCGCGCTCAGTCAGAATCGGCATGGCGACGCATATGATTCCTGGCTCATGTTCTTCCCGGTCGAACCCGTATCCATGGGCTCGGATCTCGGCGAGTTCTTCTTTAAGCACAGTGGCGTTTTCCAAGGTGTGCTCGGTAAAGACGTGAAACGATTGCTGACCGATTATTTTGTCAGCTTCAGCCTCAGGCATAAAGGCCATCATAACCTTGCCAACACCAGTGCAATACGCTGGCCCAACTTTTCCGGCCTGACTATACATCTCAATCGGCTGTGCGGCGTTGCGTTTGTCGAGGTACAAAACCTGTGCGCTATCGATTTGAGCGAGATGAACAGTTTCACCCGTTTTCTCGCTAAGTTCATGTAAATAAGGGCTCGCGACCTGGGCAAGCGACGACTGCTGCCAAGCAGCATGAGCCAAGCGAACCAATCGCGCGCCGGGCGCATACGTTGACCGTTCAGGGTCAAAATCTAGCATACCTTGGTTCGTAAGTGTTTGGATCAGCCGGTAGAGGGTCGGCTTGGGGAAACGCGAGTTTGCAAGCACATCGTTGAACCGCACAGGACGACCGAAGTCTGCAACTTCTTCCAAGACCTCTAACGCCTTGCCGACCGTACCGTCTCCGGATCCGCGTGACATACTTTTCCTCCCTGCTCGCGCCTCCTGTGAGAACAACTTTTATAGCGACTTCTCATCGCGAGCCTGTTGACAACCTTAGGTGAGTCGCGGTTTAGTATCAACATCCAAAACCGAGTTTCACATAATGAAACCATTTGTGGACGAAGTTTTGACCATGGGAGCATCTAGGGAGGATACCATGCATTCCATTACTAAGACGTCGCTCGCGGCGCTACTCGCTGCTGGCGTTGCTACATCTGCAACAGCTGACGGCCACGGCCTTTCCGGCACACTACGCATCAGCTCAGACATGTCTAACCCAGCACCGCGCGCGGTTATGGAAAAGATGGCTGCAGACTTTGACGCGCTTCACGAGAACCTGACTGTTGAGTTGACAATCGTTGACCGCGAAGCCTGGAAAACTCAGATCCGCAACGCGCTTTCAGCGAATCCACCAGACGTCGTAAACTGGTACGCGGCAACTCGTATGTCACCATACGTAGACGCTGGCCTGTTCATGGACATCTCTGATCTATGGGACGAACCTGAAATGGCTGCACTTGCTTCTACTAAGGGTGCTATGACCCTTGATGGTAAGCAGTGGGGCGTGCCTTACACATACTACCAGTGGGGCGTTTACTACCGCAAAGACATCTTTGCTGAGTTGGGCCTAAGCGAGCCATCAACTTGGGAAGAGGAAAAAGCAAACTGCCAGGTCATCATCGACTCTGGTCGTAAGTGCTACACAATCGGCTCCAAGTTCCTTTGGACTGCTGGCGGTTGGTTCGACTATATCAACTCTCGCACAAACGGCTATGAGTTCCACATCGAACTGGCAACTGGTCAGGTTCCTTGGACAGATCCACGTGTTCAAGCGACTTTTGCAAACTGGCGTGAGCTGATCGACATGGGCGCCTTTATTGACGACCACCAGTCTTACAGCTGGCAGGAAGCAATGCCATTCATGATCGACGGTGAAGCGACAGCTTACCTAATGGGTAACTTCTCTGTTGCGGCATTCCGCGACGGTGGCCTTACAGACGATCAGTTGGACTTCTATCAGTTCCCAACAATCAACCCTGATGTTGCACCTGCTGAAGATGCGCCAACAGATACCTTCCACATCTCTTCTGGCGCTCAAAACGTAGACGCGGCGAAAGCATTCTTGCTCTACGTCACATCTGCTGATGTTCAGACAGAGATCAATGGCGGTGACGCACTTGGACAGCTTCCTGTGAACGCTAATTCATCCATCGCGGATGACAAGTTCATCCAAGAAGGCTTTGACATGCTGTCAAACAACGCTTCTGGCGGCATCATGCAGTTCTTCGACCGTGACTTCTCCGCAGAGATGGCATCTGTCGGGATGGAAGGCCTGCAAGAGTTCATGGTGTTCCCAGACAACCTGGACGACATCTTGGCACGCTTGGAAGATACACGTCAGCGTATCTACAACTAATCTGATTTGGGGGCGGTTCGCCGCCCCCCTTTCAACTTATCCGCAAGGCCGCATTGGCCTTACGCATGAGTTGACCTTTGAAAGGCAAAGCCATGGCCGCAGCCAATACAGATGCTCCTGCACAACGCGGGTGGTACAAGCGCAATGAAATCGCGATCACACCGTGGCTCTTCTTGATCCCGGCCGTCATTTTCTTTGCGGTTTACGTGATAATCCCGATCGGACAATCCTTTTGGATTTCGCTGCACGAATGGGATGGCTTGGGTGAAAAGGTCTATATCGGGACAGGCAACTACGAGCGCCTTCTTGGTATTGGCGACCAGAAAATTGACCGTAAATTCGAAATCTCCTTCTGGAACAATATTCGTTGGCTGGTTTTGTATCTGTTGGCCATTCCAATGGGTTTGTTTATTGCGTTATTCTTAAACCAAACGGTTCGCGGCATCCGCCTATACAAATCACTGTTTTTCTTTCCGTTTGTTATCTCCCAAGTGGTCGTTGGCCTCGTGTTCAGCTGGTTCTACTTACCAAATGACGGGTTGTTCGACGTTATCACTGGTTGGTTCGGTATTGACGTTAAGGGTGGTATTCTGGGCAACCCGAATACTGCAACATATGGCATTATCGCTGCCGGCCTTTGGCCACAAACAGCCTATTGTATGATCCTTTATCTCACCGGCCTGAACGCAGTTGACCCGGAGCAAGTCGAGGCTGGTCGTCTTGACGGTGCTAGGGGATGGAAGATGCTATGGTACATTATCGTACCTCAACTAAAACCTGCGACCTTTATTGCTTTCGTGGTGACGATCATCGGTGCGCTACGATCGTTTGACTTCATCGCGGTTATGACGAACGGCGGACCATTCGGCTCCACCCGCGTCCTATCGTTCTATATGTTCGAAGAATCCCTTTCTGAGTTTGGATTCCGCATGGGTTACGGCGCGGCGATCGCTGTTGTCCTTTTCTTCATCATGCTCGGCTTCATCACGTACTTCCTGTACTCGATGTGGCGCGACGACCAAGCCGCACGCTAAGGGGGCGAGAGAGATGTTTCCAAGACCCATTGAACAACAGTCTCGCGGCATTCAAATCGGCTATCAGGCGTTTTTGCCGATTGTCCTGATTATCTGGCTGCTGCCTTTGATCGCTGTGATGATTTTTTCAATCAAACCAGATAGCGATTTTGTCCAAGGTAATTTCTGGGGACTTCCCTCATCTTTTGAGTTCTTCAACAACTACGGCAAAGTGTTTTTTGAATCCGATATGCCAAAGTATCTTTTGAACTCTGTGTTCATTACGGTCCCGACAGTGATTGGCACCGTTGCTTTGGCCTGCATGACCGGATTTGCATTGGGTGTGTACAAATTCCGCGGCAACATGCTGATCTTTTTCATGTTCATCGCCGGCAACTTCGTACCTTTCCAAATTTTGATGGTACCCGTGCGTGACCTAACCCTGAGCTTGAACCTATATGATACAAAGCTTGGCCTGATCTTGTTCCACGTCGCGTTCCAGACTGGCTTCTGTACGCTTTTCATGCGAAATTTCATTCGTGCCCTTCCCTTCCCACTTATCGAAGCTGCGCGCGTTGAAGGTGTGGCGGAATGGCGAATCTTCTTGTTTGTTGTTCTTCCATTGATGAAGCCAGCGATTGCTGCTCTTTCAGTGTTGATCTTCACGTTCATCTGGAATGATTACTTCTGGGCAATCGTTTTGACACAAGGCCCAGACGCACAACCCGTGACCGCTGGAATTACGGCGTTCAACAGCCAGTTCCGCGCAGCATACCACTTGATGAGCGCAGGTTCGATTGTTGCAGCGCTTCCACCAGTTGCGATGTTCTTCCTGATGCAAAAACACTTTATCGCAGGCCTGACCCTCGGAGCGGTCAAGTAAACGGATACGAATATGGCACTAGAAAATCCTGCCCCGGCCAGTGTTGATGAAACATTGGCTGGTGCCCTCCCCCTCGGCCAAGCTACAAATACACCTTCAGAGATCAGCAAGGCTTGGCGGTTAGATGACG
Organism: Cognatiyoonia sp.; assembly: GCA_042093895.1. Taxonomy (GTDB): domain Bacteria; phylum Pseudomonadota; class Alphaproteobacteria; order Rhodobacterales; family Rhodobacteraceae; genus Cognatiyoonia. Next base: position 41,091 of record JBELEI010000004.1, read on the forward strand.
GGCGTCAGACGCTTGTTCTGACCACGATCCACGATCGCTTACCGCAAGCGGTCTATTGGGGGCCAATGCTACCCGCGGATGAAGACCTTCAAACGCTCTATTCGGCAAATGTCATCGACGTAACAGGCGGGATGCTGGACGAGAATCCAGATTTATCGCTCTGCCCAGAAGCGACGCGCAGTTTCCCAGGCCAACCCGGGCTGATCGTTCGCGACACTGACGGAACACCATTGCTCCCGAAATTCTGCCTGACAAGCTCAGAGCAGAACGGCGCGCTTTGCCTCATCTATGATGACAAAACGAACGGACTAAGACTGACTTTCAACTTCGCAGTCGATCCGGAAACGCATGTGATCACCTGCCAAACGACGCTAGATGCGACACGTCCCGTGCATTTGCACTGGCTCGCTGCACCTGTTCTGCCCGCGCCACAACACTCAGATGAAGTCATTGATGTTTCTGGTCGATGGTGCGGCGAATTCCAAATTAGCCGAACCGCTTGGTCTGCAGGTATGCGCTACCGTGAAAACCGGACTGGACGCACCGGGCACGAGCACTTCCCTGGGCTTTTGATCCCAACAATCGGTGCGACAAATACGAGCGGCGAATGCTATGGCTTTCACTATGGTTGGTCAGGCGGCCACAAAATGATCGCTGAAGAACTTCAAGACGGTCGTCGCCAGATCCAGTGGGGCCATGCAGCGCGCATGGAAACCCAAGCCGCAACTCAGTTTAAGACGGCACCACTATACATCACATATTCCGACACAGGTCTGAATGGATGCGCTGTAAGCTTTCAGCGGCATTTGCGCGATCGGATTGTTATTTGGCCAAAACCTGACACGCCGCGCCCTGTACATTACAACTGCTGGGAAGCCGTGTATTTTGATCACAAGTTACCAGTTCTAAAGGACATTGCAGAACGCGCTGCGAAATTAGGTGCTGAGCGCTTCGTGCTCGATGATGGCTGGTTTGGCCAACGTGATGATGACACGCGCAGTCTATCAGATTGGGAAGTTGACCCGCGGAAATACCCTGATGGATTGTCACCGCTAATCAGTCACGTTCATAGCCTCGGAATGACATTTGGACTTTGGTTCGAACCAGAGATGATCAATGAGGACAGTGACATTCATCGTGCGCATCCACATTGGGCATTGGGCGGAGAAGATCAGACCCTCGGACGCCAACAAAAAGCGTTGAACATGGCATTACCCGAGGTACGCGATTTTCTCTATGATCGGATGTCTGCAATTTTGCGCGACAACGACATTGATTACATCAAATGGGACCACAATCGCGTTCTACCAATGCCTGATGCCGCGCAAACACGAGGATCCTACGCATTGATCGACCGCCTGCGCGCGGATTTCCCCGACGTAGAAATTGAAAGCTGCGCCTCCGGCGGAGGCCGCATCGATTTCGGTATTCTTGAGCGCACGCAAAGGGTCTGGCTCTCCGACAGCAACGACGCGCTGGAACGTCTACGCATTCAACACGATGCAGCACTTTTTTTACCGCTTGCGGTTACAGGAAGTCACGTCGGCCCGAGAGTCTGCCACACATCAGGGCGCACGCTCGACATTTCATTCCGTGCTTGGGTCGCAGCGCAACGCCATATGGGGTTTGAAATGGATCCGCGTGAACTCACAGATCACGAGGCGCGCGTACTGGCCGAGGTCACCGCTTGGTGGAAGTACAATCGCGATTGGATGACGTTTGCAGATATTTTGCGACTAGATAGCAGCGATTCCGCAGTCATCGCTGAACAACAATTATCAAAAGACGGTGCCAGGTTTGTTGTCTTTGCCGGTAAGGCTGCGACATCAAATCAAATTGCGCCAAGACCACTGCGTTTGACCGAGCTGGAAACGGAGTCGATGTATAAGATCCGCTTGCTGAATCGTGACACCGCCCCAACCCTTTCACGCGGCAAAACGGCACTCAAATCGCAGGAGCTCGAACTGTCCGGTGCCTACTTGATGCGCCATGGGATAACATTGCCATGGTCATTCCCAGAACGTATGTGGGTCGTCGAAGGTGAACGCATATGAATAATATCGACTGGATCGCAGCAGATTGGGGCACATCAAACCTACGTGTTTGGGGAATGACTGATAGTGGAACCACGGTTTCATCCGCGACATCCGAAGCTGGCATGAGCGGTTTGAAACCTGAGCAATTTGAACCCGCGCTGAAAGAACTAATTGATGGGTGGATCACCGGACCGACACCTGTAATCGCGTGCGGAATGGTCGGTAGCCGTCAAGGGTGGGCTGAGGCACAATATGCGACTGTGCCTTGCACCGCTTCACCTGAAGCGCTCGCGCAACCCGTCGTGCTTGACCCCAATTTGGACGTTCACATCATCCCAGGCATTCGCCAAGAAGATCCGGCCGATGTGATGCGCGGCGAAGAAACCCAGATCGCTGGTTTTTTGGCGCTTAATCCTGGATGGGACGGCGTGATCTGTTTGCCGGGGACCCATACAAAGTGGGTCCACATCAGTGCAGATGAAGTTGTGAGTTTTCAAACCTTTATGACAGGTGAGCTATTCGCGCTGCTGAGCAAACAATCAGTTTTACGCCACTCGCTGGCAGAAACGGTGTCGCATAACGGGTTTGATCGCGGTGTCGACGAAGCAATTTCGCGACCCGAAAAGCTTGCGGCGCGCTTGTTCTCGCTTCGCGCAGAAAGCCTTTTATCAGATTCAGACCCGACAGATGCCACCGGACGTCTCTCAGGTTTGCTCATCGGCGCAGAGTTGGCAGGCGCAAAACCCTATTGGTTGGGCCAGCAAGTGGCTGTTATCGGTGCAGGATCATTGTCAAAGCTCTATGTTGACGCGTTGGCGACGCAATCGGTGCAAGCGACACAAGTTCAAGGCGACCGTGTCACACTCGCCGGGCTAACCGCAGCCTATCGCAAGCTTAAGGAATAAACCGATGTCACGCCCATTGATCGCCATTTTGCGCGGTGTTTCACCGCTTGAAGCCGCCCCAATCGCCGGTGCCCTTATCGAGGCTGGGATCGATCGAATCGAAGTGCCCCTAAACTCACCTGACCCGTTCGATAGCATCAAAAACATGGCAGAAGCATTTGGTCGTGACGCGCTGATTGGTGCGGGAACAGTCCTATCCACAGATGATGTTGGTCGTGTCGCAAATGCAGGCGGCAAACTTATCGTTTCACCAAACTGCGACCAACGCGTCATCGTCGCAACTAAAACTGCGGGTATGCAAAGTTGGCCGGGCGTAATGACCCCGACCGAATGCTTTGCTGCGCTCAAAGCGGGTGCTGATGGACTAAAAATCTTTCCTGCAAGCCTCCTTGGGCCAGAGGGAATTAAAGCCATCCGCGCGGTATTGCCGAAGGGCACACAGGTTTTTGCCGTTGGTGGCGCGGGAGCAGACAATTTCGCGACCTGGATGGCGGCAACGGCTGATGGGTTTGGCATCGGTTCAGCGCTTTATAAACCAGGTTTAAGTGTCGCCGACGTACGTGCACGCGCAGTTGATATGGTTGCTGCCTACGATGAGGCTGCTAGATGATTTTTGATGATACGGTTTGCGAACTCGGTGAGGGGCCGATGTGGCACCCGTTGCGCAAGCAGCTGTTTTGGTTCGATATCCTTGGAAAACGACTGCACACCAAAGGTCAGCATTGGCAGTTTGACGAGCATGTCTCTGCAGCTGGTTGGGTATCGGAAGATATCCTGCTGATTGCGTCTGAGACAGCCTTATTGCGCTTTGATCTATCTGAAGGCTCTCAAAAGAAAGTAATTGATCTTGAGGCGGATGACCCAACAACCAGATCCAATGATGGCAGAGCCGATCCGTATGGTGGCTTTTGGATCGGAACGATGGGCAAATCAGCCAATAAATACGCAGGCACCATCTATCGTTATTATCGAGGGGAACTTCGAGAAATCGTTGGGCATGTGACCATATCAAATAGTATTTGTTTTTCGCCCGATGGCGCGTTCGCCTACTATACTGACACGGATACGCAGTTAATTATGGCATTGCCCTTAGACGCCTCTGGCTGGCCAATCGGTGATGCAAAGGTCTATCTTGATTTGACCGGCACACCTTACAGACCGGATGGCGCCGTCATCGACGCCGACGGCAATCTTTGGAGCGCTCAATGGGGCGTCGGTCGCGTCGCAGGATATGCGCCCGACGGAAGCTTTCTCGAGGCCTATGACGTCCCTGCGATACAATCCTCTTGCCCCGCATTCGGTGGTGAAGACGCGCAAACTCTTTTCTGCACCTCGGCTGCGGTCGGCCAAACAGGTGGTGATCATGGAAAAACTTTCGTGTTCCATACACCTTATACTGGTCAGACCGAGCACGCTGTTATTCTATAAACTGACGGCGATTAACCTGAAGACCCAAACAATTCTATTAGGATGCCCATGAAACGTACACTTGGCGTTTGTTACTACCCTGAACACTGGCCCGAAGACATTTGGGCTGAAGACGCTCGTCGTATGGTCGAAACGGGTTTGGACTGGGTGAGGATTGGTGAGTTTGTTTGGCAGCGGCTTGAACCAAGTCGCGGAAATTTTGATTGGGCTTGGCTTGATCGCGCAGTCGAAATTTTAGGCAATGCCGGGCTTAAGATAATTCTGGGCACACCAACTGCCACGCCACCGCGTTGGTTGATTGACGAAATGCCGGACATGCTGCCCATTGATAAGGACGGAAACACCCGCAAATTTGGGTCGCGGCGTCACTACGATTTCAGCCACCTTGGGTATCGCGCTGAGTGCCTGCGCATTGCGCGCCTCTTGGGCGAGCGGTACGGCGGCAATCCACATATCGCGGCATGGCAAATCGACAACGAATACGACTGCCATGACACGACGCTGAGTTACTCTAAAGTAGCCTTAAAGGGTTTCCGTGATTGGTTGGCACAGCGCTACCAATCAACCGACGCATTGAACCGTGCGTGGGGCAATGTGTTTTGGTCGATGGACTACGACAGCTTTGATCAGATTGAACTACCGAACCTAACCGTCACTGAACCAAATCCCGCACATGTTTTGGCGTTTCGTCGTTACAGCTCGGATCAAGTTGTGGCATTCAACAAGGTGCAGGCTGATGAATTGCGCCACCACACCAATGCCCCACTGATCCACAACTACATGGGTCGCGTAACAACATTCGATCATTGGGCTGTTGGTGATGATCTCGACATCGCGTCATGGGATAGCTACCCCATAGGATTTCTCAGTGACCGACTCGAAGGGACACCCGAAGAGAAGCAGCGCTATTTGCGTCAAGGACATCCGGACAATCAAGCGTTCCACCATGATCTGTACCGGGCAGTTGGCAAAGGCCGCATGTGGGTCATGGAACAGCAACCCGGCCCTGTAAATTGGGCGCCCTACAACCCAGCACCCTTTCCAGGAATGGCACGTCTTTGGGCGTGGGAGGCGTTTGCGCACGGCGCAGAAACCGTTTGCTATTTCCGTTGGCGGCAGGCCCCTTGGGCGCAAGAACAGATGCATGCGGGCCTTTTACGCCCTGACAGCAAGGATGCACCGGCTCAAGCTGAGGCACGTCAAGTTGCCGATGAGATTTCCAGCATGCCGAAAGTGGGAACGGCGAAGGCTCAGGTCGCTTTGGTGTTTGACTACGAAAGCTCTTGGGCATGGGACACCCAGCCCCAGGGTGCAGATTTCGACATGTTCAGACTGGCTTTTGCAACCTATCGAGCCTTACGCAAACTAGGCGTCAATATTGACATCATCCGCCCAGAAACATCGGATCTTTCAGCATACAAAGCAGTCTTTGCACCGGGCCTCATGACACTGAGCGATCCAATGCGCGCAGCGTTAGCCGCATTCGAAGGGATCGCATTGATCGGACCTCGCACTGATACGAAGACCACAGAGATGTCTTTTCAATCCCCAATGGGTCCGAATTTGCCCAAGACAGACGTTACCGCAGCGCTGACCGAAAGCATTCCACCAACCGATCAGATCAAGATCAAGGGTGGCGGAACATTCCGTCACTGGTTTGAGCATCTTGAGGGCGAAGCCAAAGTATATCGCCAGACAGAGGCTGGGTTGCCTGCGATTTTTGGTGGTCAAAATCTGCGCTACCTTGCCGGCTGGCCGGACGATCCGACTTTCGTCGATATCGCCAAAGACATTTTGGATGAAGCAAACGTTCAAACCCACGACCTGCCCGACGGGCTGCGGATTCGCGATACGGACACGCATCGCTTTGTCTTTAATTACTCTCCCGATACACTCAGCTGGAACGGAAACGACATTCCAGCCGCGAATGTGCATTGGGAAGAGTTGAAATGACAGTATTTGGACACCTCGAGGATGGCCGCACCGTTGAAAAAGTCACAATCACACGTGGTGATTTGACCGTTTCGATCCTGACACTTGGCGCAATTCTGCAAGATGTCCGACTGTCAGGCATTCCTTATTCCCTGACCAATGGATCCGATAATGTCGCGGACTATCAGGGTGACATGCGGTATCACGGTTCACTTATTGGCCCAATCATCAATCGCATTGGCGCAGCGCGCGTCGAGATTGACGGCATGATGTATGAGCTGGAGCGCAATGAAAACAAGCGAAGCCATCTGCATTCCGGTAGCGGTTCAACGCTGTTCCAAGTCTGGGACATCGTCGAACAGAGACCCAGTGCAGTGACGCTCAGTTGTATCCTGACCGATGGGCAGGCAGGACTGCCGGGACATCGAGTTATTACCGCAACTTACGCAGTAACTGATGACAATTCGTTATCGTTGGAAATCGATGGCACGACCGACACGCCGACCCTGATGAACATTGCCAATCACAGCTATTGGAATCTTGATGGGAGTAAATCTTGGGAAGGTCATAGCCTTCAGATTTCTGCCAACCAATACCTGCCGACGACAGCCGACAACTTGCCAACTGGTGAAGTCACTAGTGTTGCAGATACCCCGTTTGATTTTCGAGAAACACGCCAGATATCGCCGCAAGACCCAAAGCTCGACAACAATTTTTGTCTTTCGACCACCAACGAACCGGTCCGCAACGTACTTATGTTACGTGGAACCACTGGCGTCCAATTGACGGTTGCGACGGACCAAACCGGTATCCAAGTTTTCGATGAACGCAGCAAATACCAAGGCCTAGCAATCGAAGCCCAAGGATGGCCTGATGCACCATCGTTCCGTCACTTTCCAAACATTCGGGTGACGCCAAACGAACCGTATCATCAGATGACAATTTGGAAATTTAACGCAGGCAAACACTGATTTAGGTTCGCAGCAGAAATCAATGTTTACCCTATGACTTTGCTCAACGCACTAGAAAGCATAACTGATATGCAATGCAAACAACATGGTTATCCTTTTATATCAAATAGATAACCCAATTGCGGTCTGCTGTCGCACCCCGATGATTTCCTGCATAAAAAGGTTATCCTTATCCTCAGAAAGTTGAGTTAAAGGACGATCTGTCATGATGGACGCACTGCTCTTGTCGCGCATTCAATTCGCAGCGAATATTTCGTTTCACATTCTGTTCCCGACGATCACCATCGCGCTTGGGTGGGTACTATTATTCTTTAAATGGCGCTTTACGCGCACCCAAGATTTCCGCTGGATGGAAGCCTATCAGTTCTGGGTGAAAATTTTCGCGCTGTCGTTTGCGCTCGGTGTTGTGTCTGGCATCACAATGTCTTTTCAATTTGGCACAAACTGGCCCGGCTTTATGGAAAAGGTCGGCAATATCGCAGGGCCCCTTTTGGCCTACGAAATCATGACCGCATTCTTCCTTGAGGCTGTATTCCTTGGGATCATGCTTTTCGGGTTTTCCAAAGTACCAGGGTGGGTCCACACGCTCGCGACATTCTTGGTCGCATTCGGGACCACAATGTCGGCATTTTGGATCATTGTCCTTAACTCATGGATGCACACCCCTCAGGGCTTTGAAATGATTGACGGCGTTGCCCATGCGACAAGTTGGGCTGAGATCATTTTCAACCCATCTATGTCCTACCGCTTTGCGCACATGTTGCTTGCCAGTTTTCTGACCGTATGCTTCTTGATCGCGGGCATTTCCGCATTCCGTTGGCTAATAGGCGGCAAAACAGAAGGCGTGCGTGTCGCACTCCGAACCGCTGTGTTTGGCGCCGCATTGCTGATCCCTGTCCAAATTTACGTCGGTGATATGCACGGGTTGAACACTTTGGAATATCAGCCGCAAAAGGTGGCCGCGATGGAAGGAAATTGGGAAACGCAGCCCAATGTTCCGCTGCTGCTATTCGCGATACCTGACCAATACGCGCGCGAGAACCGGTTTGAAATTGGCATCCCTAACCTCGCCTCGCTTATTCTGACACACCATGCGGATGGAGTCGTTCCCGGGCTTAATGACTTTGTAACCAAGGATGGCGAGGTTTTGCATCCACGCGTAGCACCGGTGTTCTGGTCTTTTCGAATAATGGTGGGAACTGGAATGGCGATGCTCTTGTTGAGTTGGAGCGCAAGCATAATGATGTTGCGCAAAAACCGCGGCGTTGATGGTCTGCCTAAATTCATGCTGTGGGCTTTGGTTGGTACATCCTTCAGCGGATGGCTCGCGACACTTGCAGGTTGGTACACTACCGAGATCGGCCGTCAGCCGTGGTTAGTTCAAGGTGTAATGACCACAAAAGAAGCGGTAGCCGACGTCCCCGCCCCGATGGTTCTGTCGACTTTGCTGACTTACCTCACCGTATATGCAGTCCTTTTGGTGGCCTATATCGGTGTCATCTTTTATCTCGCGCGCAAGGCTTCGCGCGGCGAGAATATCAATGGCGGGTTACAAGCACCCAACGCCGTTCCAGCGGAGTGAATGATATGGAATTATTCGGTGACCCTGAAATTTGGCTACCCTTTGTCTTTGCTCTGCTCATGGGTGTTTCAATCCTGATTTACGTTGTCCTCGACGGTTTTGACCTTGGTGTTGGGATCCTTTTTCCCTTTGCAGACGACGCGGAAAAGGATCGCATGATAGCCTCAATTGGTCCATTTTGGGACGCCAACGAAACGTGGCTTGTTCTCGCAATCGGAATTATGCTTGTCGCATTTCCAGCGGCGCACGGGACAATCCTGACCGCATTGTACTTGCCAGTCACAATCATGCTGGTTGGGCTTATTCTGCGTGGCGTCGCCTTCGAATTCCGCGTCAAGGCACCCGCAGCTTACAAACAGCTATGGAATACTGCATTCTTTACGGGCAGTCTAATTACCGCGCTGTCTCAAGGTTTCATGTTGGGTATCTACATCATGGGTCTTGGTTGGGCATGGGGGAATGTCGCATTTGCACTATTAACTGCGATCTTTTTGACCGTTGGCTATAGCTTTATTGGTGCGACTTGGATCATCCACAAAACAGATGAGAGACTCCAACGCAAGGCCGTCACATGGGCGCAAGGTGGGATCTGGGGCCTGATCTTCGGCATTGGTGCAATTTCCCTCGCAACGCCATTTGTGAGTGATCGGATTTTCGACAAGTGGTTTAGCTTCCCAAGTTTTGCCTACCTTGCTCCACTCCCGATAATCTCAGCCGCGCTCGTTATTTGGCTTTGGGTGATGCTTCGCCGGATGCCATATGCGAACGACAAAAAATCTTGGTTGCCCTTCGCTGTTGCCAGCCTGCTGTGGATCGCAGCATTTACTGGGATGGCTTATAGTTTCTACCCGTATGTCGTTCCGGAAAAACTAACGATCTATGACGCAGCAAGTGCACCCGAAAGTTTGTTCATTATCCTGATCGGGACTTGCATCGTTTTGCCAACGATCATGGGTTATACGATCTTATCTTACACGATTTTCCGCGGCAAAGCGACCGAGCTACGGTACGACTAGCTGATTGGGATTGGTCCCAATTGAGCGAAAGCTCATAAACTTCGAAGATTCGGTTTGACAGCGCCCCAGCCATTGCGTAATCGATCCGTCGTGGTACGGCGCGGTAGCTCAGTTGGTTAGAGCGCGCGACTCATAATCGCGAGGTCGAGAGTTCAAGTCTCTCTCACGCCACCACCCATTCCCTTCAGAACCACTTTTCAATTCTGAGCGCTGCCGATAGCGTGCGCCCAAAAGGGGGATTCTGATGGACCATATCGCCGAACTTCGCAGCATTGTTGGGGATGCCTATGCCAATATTGGCGCTGAAGCAGATAAATGGCGGCAGGATTGGACCGGCGAATACACTGTAAACCCTTCAGTGGTGCTGCGGCCTGGCTCAACCGAAGAGGTTTCGCGCATCATGGCCTATTCAAACGCGCAGGGGCTGCCTGTTGTTCCGGTCTCAGGCCATACCGGGTTAACTGGCGCGACATCAAACGACGGCGCCATCATGATATCTGTTGACCGCCTCAACCAGATTGAACGCATCGACCCTGATGGTCGTACCGTCACAGTCGGCGCAGGCGTCATTCTGCAATCCATTCATGAGGCTGTTGATCTGCATGATCTTATCTTTCCGTTGACCTTTGGCGCCAAAGGTACGGCGATGATCGGCGGTGCATTATCGACCAATGCAGGTGGCTCCAACGTTGTCCGCTACGGCAACACACGCGACCTGTGCTTGGGTCTAGAGGTCGTGTTGTCAGATGGCCGCGTGATGGACTTGATGAGTGCCCTTCACAAAGACAACTCAGGATACAATCTCAAACATCTAATGATTGGGGCCGAAGGGACATTAGGCATCATCACACGCGCCGTCCTGAAGCTGTTTACCAAACCCAAGGCCTATGCAACTGCGATGGTCGCAGCACCTTCCATCGCCGACGCACTAAAGCTGCTTTATCAAATTCAAGACGACACAGGCGGCGCCGTAGAAGCCTTTGAACTGATGACGCGATCCTACATTGATTTGCACCTGCGGCAAGTTGACGGCGCAAAAGAACCCTTTGATGAAAAATACGACACGAATATCATGATTGAGGTCGGCGCCACAGCCACAGATGACGCCGTGGTTCAGGACAGCGGACAAACCCGGTTATCTGAAAAACTCGAAAACGCGTTGGGAACCCTTCTTGAAGAAGGTGCAATCCTCGATGCCATCGTTGCACAAAACGAAGCTCAGCGTCGTGCCATGTGGGAACGTCGCGAGGCAGCAGGTCGCATTGGATATAATGAGGGACCACGCGTCGATACCGACATCGCCGTACCTGTCGAAAAAGTTGAATACACGCTCCAAGAAATCACGCGCAGAATTTACGAACTGGATCCAGATGCATGGGAAGTCGTTGTCGCGCATTTGGGCGATGGGAACATCCATCATGCAATTTATCCGAAGATTACGGGTGCCAACGTTTCAGACCAATTTGTTGAGACGGTTGAGGATATCGTTCAAGAAGTCGGTGGATCATTCAGTGCAGAACATGGAGTTGGCGTATCAAAGCTCAAGACCATGAAACGGCGCAAAGATCCGGTTGCCTTAGCCGCAATGCAGGCCGTCAAAGCTGCTCTTGATCCGAACGCTATCCTAAATCCGGGCAAAGTTCTGCCCTAGGATCTAGTGTTTGTTGAGATGCGAAAAGAAATTTGGTCCAGCCCAGCTTAGCAAACGTCGAGCCATTTCAACACCGAGCTCTGCGCCATCTTCAATTGGCGCAGTCGCATCGTCTGCCAAGACCTCTGATCCATCCTCGCGTAGGATTTCACCACGCAGACGCAGATTGGGTCCATCAAGTTCTGCCAGTCCGCCGATTGGCGTTTCGCACGACCCATCGAGCGCCGCCAGGAATGATCGTTCACAGGTCAAACGCTCACCCGTTGCGGTATCATGAATTGCATCTAACATCTCGGCCGCACGCATGTCTGAACTACGACGCTCAATCCCAATGGCGCCCTGCGCAACAGCTGGCAGCATGTCATCTGGATCAATCGGTGTTTTGGGAACTTGATCCAAACCAAGCCGATTCAAACCCGCCATTGCAAGAAATGTCGCAACGGCAACACCGTCCTGTAGCTTTTGCAAGCGGGTTTGCACGTTACCCCGAAACTCAACAACATTTAGATCAGGACGTCGGGCCAATAGCTGCGCGCGTCTGCGCAACGACGACGTTCCAACAGTTGCGCCATTTTCCAAATCCCGCAAACCAGAACCAGAGAACGAGACAAACGCATCACGGACGTCTTCACGCGGCAAATATGTATTTAACAGCACTCCCACAGGCTGGACGACGGGCATGTCTTTCATTGAGTGCACAGCGACGTCGATACTTTTATCCAATAACGCTTCTTCGATCTCTTTCGTGAAGAGACCTTTACCCCCAATTTCGCGCAACGCACGATCTTGGACGATATCGCCGGTTACCTTGATGACACAGATTTCAAAGGCTGTGTCGGGCAGATCAAACGCCGCCATCAACCTGTCGCGGGTCTCATAGGCCTGCGCCAAGGCAAGTGGAGACCCACGTGTTCCAATTTTGAATGGTGAAGCAGGTGTTGGCAGGTTTTTGATCATCTTAGCGCTTTCATTGCGTCAATCTCGCTTGACAAGCCTTCATGTGCTTGGGACGACATACCAAAGAAGGATCCAGCATGACCACCGAAAAAACCATTCTGCGCGCGCTTGCCGGAGAAACACTGCCTACACCTCCTATTTGGATGATGAGACAGGCGGGGCGATACCTTCCAGAATACAAAGCCACACGCGCCCAAGCCGGTGATTTCTTGTCGTTGTGCTATAACCCTGAATTGGCAGCAGAGGTAACATTGCAACCGATACGCCGATTTGGATTTGACGCGGCGATCCTGTTCGCTGACATTCTACTCCTTCCTCAGGCGCTCGGAATGGACCTTTGGTTTGAAACTGGTGAAGGACCGCGTTTGTCAACGATTGGCAATGCGCAGGACCTAGCGAACCTTAAGCCGACCGAGGACATTCACGAGGTTCTTAACCCAATCTATGAAACAGTAAAAATTCTGTCCGAAGAATTACCAAAGGAAACCACATTAATTGGTTTCGCAGGCGCTCCTTGGACAGTAGCAACTTACATGATTGCGGGTCGTGGCACTCCAGATCAGGGTCCCGCCCACGCCTTGAAAGCAGGCGACAAAGCAACCTTTGAAGGCGTCTTGGAGCGCGTGACCGACGGGACCATCGAATACCTTTCGCGGCAGATCGATGCAGGCGCCGAAGTCGTAAAGCTATTTGATAGTTGGGCAGGATCTTTGCAGGGTACTGATTTTGAGGACTATTCTTTAAAACCTCTCAAAAAGATCATTACGGCGATAAATGCACGCCACCCTGGTGTGCCTGTGATCGCCTTTCCACGTGGTGCGGGCGAACGATATATCGGTGCACATGCTGCAACAGGGGCAAACTGCGTCGCCCTAGATGATGGTGTCAGTGCAGAATGGGCTGCCAGAAATGTCCAAGCCGATGGCTGCGTGCAAGGAAATCTCGCGTCGAAGCATATGGTAACTGGCGGAGCGGAACTTGTTTCAGAAACCCGTAAGATTTGTGAGGCCCTTAACCAAGGTCCGCATATTTTTAATCTCGGTCACGGAATAACGCCCGATGCTGACCCCAAAAATGTCGCAATCATGATCGAAACTGTACGGACTTCATAATTTCCTGGGCGGGATGTGAATGAAACTTGTACTGCGATCAATCATGCTTGGCGTGACCGGGCTGATATCTTGTTTGATGATGACGTTGTCCCTTGCACCGGCAACGCCGATCGAAATACGTGCATTGGGCGCCGATCACTCAAGGATTGAGCGCGTTGAAATGCGTCTGGCAGGTGTCCTCATGCGCGTTGCACCAGATTTGGCAGTGCAGCAATTTGCGAACGTTACAAACCTACCACCAGAAATTGTCCGTGCTCAACTTGTCGCGAAGGCACAAGGTGAAAGCCTTCAAACGGTGATGGCGGAACCGCGTTCAGCCGACAAAGTCAGCAATCGACGCATCGAGGCAGGCGGCGCCGTCTTTGTGCGCGTCAACTAGGCCCATTTTGCGAGCGGTGGTAAACTCATAAGAACTGCACTCGCGTCATGGCCGGTCGTTAGACCAAATTTGGTTCCTCGGTCATACACCAGATTGTATTCAGCATAGAGCCCGCGATGGATCAGTTGCGTATCTTTGTCTGCATCTGTCCAATCCATAGTCCGGCGTTTTTCGACCAATGGAACGTAGGCGGGCAAAAACGCACGCCCGATGTCTTGGGTCAGCGCAAAATCTGCCGCCCAATCACCAGTGCATTTGTCGTCCATAAATATTCCACCCACACCGCGCGCCCGATTCCGATGAGGAATGTAAAAATATTCGTCAGCCCATTCTTTTAGCTGCGGATATAGCTCTGGACCGTGCGGGTCGAGATGCGTCTTTTGCGTATCGTGAAAATGCTCAGTATCTTCATCGTATTCAATGCACGGGTTCAAATCCGAACCACCGCCAAACCACCAAGCATGAGGCGTCCAGAACATTCGAGTATTCATGTGAACGGCGGGCACATGCGGGTTTTGCATGTGTGCAACCAATGAAATGCCAGACGCCCAAAACCGCGGATCGTCCTCCATCCCTGGAACGCCACGTGCCGCCATCGCCTTTTGCGCAGCTGGACCCAATTCGCCGTAGACTTCGGAAGTATTCACGCCCACTTTTTCAAAGACACGACCGCCTCTCATGACCGACATGACACCGCCACCCGCATTTGCACCGTCATCAGCGGTCCGCTTGGTTACAGTTCTCTCAAATGTGCCGATGCGCCGATCAGCCATCGGCCCCGCAGTGTGTGTTTGCTCAAGAAGTTCAAAAGATTCGACGATCTGATCTCTTAAGGTTCCAAACCAAGCGGCAGCTTGCTTCTTTTGCTCATTCATACCTTTCGACATCGCCGATTTACCCTTTGATATTGTATAACAGGACGTGTCGCCCCTACTTAACTGCAAACGTCAACGAAACACGTACCGAGTTCAACCCGGAGAATACCATGCGCTCAACATTCATCGCTTTCCCGCTGCTACTAGCCGCTTGTGCCACACCGCAGCAACAATGCATCAGTGATGCAAATCGCGAATTATCTGTGGTTAATCAACTTGTGAATCAGACCCGCGCAAATGTCGCACGGGGATTTGCGATATCAGAGCGCGAAGAAATCGTCGTGCGAACTGGGACATGCGTCGGCGAGACCGACGAGGGAGTTGAGTTCGAGGTTGAATGCGAAAAAACTGACACACGGACGGTACGCGAGCCCGTTGCCATCGATCTGAACGCAGAAAAGGCTAAACTTGCTTCGCTTGAACAGCGCCAGCTACAATTGCGCGAGACTGTAAACGCGACAGTGGCACAATGCCGCGCGCAATTTCCTGAATAAGTTAATGTGCAGTGACGCTTGCGGCGTCCAATAAGGTACGCCCACCGTCGACCGTGATCGTTTGACCCGTGACAAAGTTAGCCGCGTCAGATGCGAGATATTGGACTGCATCAGAGACTTCACTCGCTCCCCCGATGCGCGCCAATGGTGTGCTGTCGACAATAGTTTCGCGCAGTGTTTCATCTTCGGACAACTGGTCCTGAAGACTAGCGCTCATGACTGAACCAAACGCCACCGAATTGACGCGAATTCCTTTTGGAGCCAAAGCAACGGCTAAGCTGCGCGTCATTTGATCCAAAGCGGCATTGCTAACGGAATAGGCGAGCAAATTGGGATGCGTCCGCCGCGCGGCGATCGAACTAATATTTACGATCGAACCTATCGGACCTTCCTCCGGGCTTTTCGCCGCCTGTTTTATCATGCGGCGCGCCGTCGCCTGCGATAGACGCATCGCAGTGACCAAATTTTGGTTAAGCAGTTCGTCCAAGCTCGTATCGTCTGGATCCAGAGGTTCGGTTTCCATTACCTGGCGACTGGCATTTACTAAAATATCGACCCGATCAAAGGCGTCAACTGTTGCTGAAATCAGGTTCTTGATTGTCAGTTTCTTACGAAGATCGCCTGCGAACAATCTGATATTCGCCTCATCTTCGGCTTCGTCGCCCACCTCATGTTGAAGCTTTTCTTCATCCATATCGGCAAACATGACATTTGCACCTGCTTGCGCAAAATGCCGGCCGATTGCCAGACCAACCCCATTGGCCGCACCGGTCACAATTGCCGTCTTACCAGCGAGTGAAAAGGACATATGGTTGTCTCCAGACAGTTCCCAGAATCGCGACGCTACCCGATTTTACCGCTTCGGGCGAGAGGCTTTGAACAACTTAAACCCACCACTAGCGGGCAGCGCCGAGACATCGCGGAAGCTATCATCCAGCACTTGTTCGTATGGTAAATGCCGATTTGCGACCATCCACAAACGTCCACTGGGCTTTAGCAATTTTGCTGCTGCACGAATAAATGACTGGCCCAACGCCGGATTGCCATCACGCCCGACATGAAATGGCGGGTTCATGACAACCGCGTCGAAAGGTTCTGTGCTGGTAAACGTTGTTGCATCGCCCCAATGAAATGTCGCGCGCGGGTCAGAGATGTTCAGCCGTGCACAATCCAGTGCTAACGCCTCTGCTTCTACCAAATCGACGGACTTTACGCCCTCTTTCGTAAGGATCGCTGACGAAAGGAAACCCCAGCCCGCGCCAAGATCCAGTACACGAGCAGGCAATTTTTCCGGCAAAGCAGCCACCAACTCTTGCGATCCGCGATCGACACTACGATCAGAAAAGACACCTGGAGTCGTCATAAATCCGTCGATCAAGGTCTTTGGTCCGGCGATCAGCCAGTCTGACAATGAATTTGTTCCTTCAAACCAGAACATCCGACCATGCGCTTTGGAAACTGATGGCAGCGGACCAAGTTGCTTGCGGCATGCTTTAAATATGCTCTCGATCCCGTCAGTCTTGGATCCGTCGACTATCACAACTTTGGACCTTAGCGCCGCCTCTGCAACCAGCGAACGCGCAAATTCTTTCGATCTTGGGATGACAACAATGGTGGTGTCAGCGTCAACCATACTTTGTGAAGTATTGTATCCAGCCGCTTGCCAGTTTTGTGAATTCGGAAAATAAGTCTCAACAATTGTTAGACTCGATTGCGGGACAGTCGCCATGTCGAACATTGTGTCCGGGCGGACCAATGATACGCTACTGTCATCCAGCTTTAGGAGTCCGTCTTCTAAGGCGGTACGGATGCGGGATAATGCGGCCATGATCAGAGAAAAGCCAAACGGCTATTCTTTTTCCATGGTGCATTGCAGTGGATGCTGATGCCGTTGCGCAAAATCCATCACTTGCGCGACTTTGGTTTCCGCGATCTCATGGCTAAATACACCCACAACAGCGAGCCCCTTTTTGTGCACTGTAAGCATCAATTCGAATGACTGCGCATGAGACATCCCAAAGAAACGTTCCAGCACCATGACTACGAATTCCATAGGAGTGAAGTCATCATTCAAGATCATGACTTTGTACATTGGGGGACGCTTGGTCTTGGGCTTCACGTCCAACGCTACGCCGATCTCTCCATCGTCGTCGTTAGACCCCTTGGTCATCATATAGAAGTCAGCAAGCATTGGTGCGGATGGTATCCTTTGGATCAGCCGTTAAGTGAATAATATAAGATTCACAAGCAGCAAGAAAACCCCTCAAGGCCAATGAAACTGTCAACTTTTCACTTTTCCGATCTTTGTCGAGATCAACAGATACACGCATCATCTAGCTGCCGATCACAGGTAAACGCCTACATCTAGTAATTTTGCAAGAAGAACACACATTTTTTCCATAAAAATAAGGTGTTTGCGGATTCGTGACGCTGTGTTACGTCTGTGTCAATAATTTAGGCCACCAGAAAAATCTGGGGTCATTGAGGCAGATTTATGAGGCAAGCGACGTGAACAGTCGTCTGGGACAATTGGCCCCTCGTTGGGCTATGCAGATATTTTTCCTTTTCATTTTGGCCCTAATGCCAATGCAAGTTGTCAGCGCGCCTTATGCCGCGATGGTTATGGATTCGCGGACAGGTGAAGTATTACACTCACGTAATGCCGACACACGGTTGCACCCGGCTTCACTCACAAAAATGATGACGCTCTATATCGCATTCCAAGCGGTTCAGCGCGGTGAAATCAGCCTCGATACCGAGGTTACAGTTTCATCCCATGCAGCATCGGAGCCGCCTTCGAAACTCGGGCTGCGTTCTGGGCAAAAAATTCGCCTCCGCTATCTATTACGGGCCGCCGCAGTGAAATCCGCGAATGATGCCGCGACCGCGATTGGCGAAGCAATCTCGGGATCCGAAGAGGCCTTTGCGCGCCGTATGAACCGTACAGCAGCAGCGATGGGCATGCGCAACACGACATTCCGAAATGCGCATGGGCTAACCCAATCGGGCCACATGTCCACAGCCCGCGACATGTCTATCCTGGGTCGCCATGTGATCTACGATTACCCACAGTATTATAACCTGTTTTCGCGCCGAACCGCCGATGCAGGCGTTCGCACAGTACGTCATACGAACAGTCGTTGGCTGAACAGCTACGAAGGTGGTGATGGCATCAAAACAGGTTACACGCGTGCAGCCGGGTTCAATCTTGTCGCTTCTGCGCAGCGTGGACAAGAACGCGTCATTGCAACCATGTTTGGTGGATCATCCACAGCGGCCCGCAACAAGCGCATCACAGAGCTCATGGATATGGGTTTCAACCGTGCTCCATCACGCGCAACCATCCGTCGGCCTGAACCGCCAGCAGCAGCGCCTGATGGCGGCGCCAAAACCGTGCGCGTCAGCGGTGCGCCTTCTAGAAGCCTGCGTCCCGTAGCCAGATCTCTTACAGCGGAACCCACAGAAGATTTGATGCTGGCGGTAAACACAGGCAGCATCGCTGAAGCCCTTGTCGAAGCAGTGCAAACTTCATCAGTGTCGAATGCCGATATTAATTCGCTCACTGCAAGCCCGGCACCACAAGCCCGCCCAGCAAACGTTACGACATCCGACGTAGTACAAGCCACAGCAACTATCCCGCAGACCGAAATCCAAGAAATAGTGACGCGCATTTCAACATCTGGAGGACGACATTGGGGGGTCAACGTTGGCAATTTCCCATCAAGGTTTGAAGCAGAACGTGTCCTGCTGCGTGTCGCCCTAAATGAGATGAGCTCACTTGACGGGTCCCTGCGTCGCGTCGTTCAGCGTACTGGGGGCTATGACGCAAATTTCATGGGATTGACGCGAGAAGGGGCCGACCTTGCCTGCCGTAGGCTGCAAGCACGCGGCACATCCTGTTTCATGATTGGCTCAGGCGGTTAAACTGACCCGCCCCTCGAAAGCGGCAGCCATTAACGTTCGGGTATACTCGGATTGCGGATTGTCAAAAATCGTGGCGGCATCCCCTGCCTCAACGACATCGCCTTGCTTCATCACCATCACCTTATGAGACAATGCGCGCACGACTTTAAGGTCATGGCTGATAAACAGATAAGCCAAACCATGTCGCTGCTGCAGATCACGCAGCAGCTCAACGATTTGCACTTGTACTGTCATGTCGAGTGCAGAGGTCGGCTCATCTAGTACAACCAGTTTCGGTCGCAGGATCATTGCTCTCGCAATCGCAATCCTTTGCCGTTGGCCGCCCGAAAACTCATGCGGATAGCGATCCATCAGAACCGGGTCTAGGCCAACCTCAGTCATGATCTCAGAAACAAGATCCCTTTGATTTCGATCTGGATCAACCTGATGCACGGTCAAACCTTCTGCAATTATCTGTTCAACCGTCATCCGTGGGCTCAGACTGCCAAAAGGGTCCTGGAACACGATTTGCATATCACTGCGCAACGGGCGCATTTGTCGTTGGCTAAACGCATGAATATCAGTGTCTTGAAATGCAATGCGGCCCTCAGATTTCAGCAATCGCATGATCGCTAAGGCAAGCGTCGTCTTGCCCGAACCGGATTCGCCAACAACACCCAGAGTCTCTCCTGCGCGTACGTTGAGGGTCGCCTCATTCACAGCCTTTACGTAGCCTGCTGTACGCTTCAACAACCCACGTTGAATCGGGAACCAAATACGCAGACTGTCTGTTTCGACAACGGTCTTTGCGCCTTCTGGGACCGGCGCGGGTAAGCCCCCAGATTCAGCAGCCAAAAGCGCCTGCGTATAAGGGTGCTGCGGGTTCTCAAAAATATCCGCCGTCAGCCCATGTTCAACGATCTCGCCATCCTTCATGACGCAAACGCGGTCCGCGATTTTGCGCACGATGGTTAGGTCATGCGTAATGAACAACATCGACATGCCAACGTCACGCTTAAGGTCAGCCAAAAGATCCAATATCTGAGCTTGGATTGTAACGTCGAGCGCTGTGGTTGGTTCATCGGCAATCAACAAATCTGGCCCATTTGCCAAAGCGATGGCAATCATTACGCGTTGTCTTTGCCCACCGGATAATTGGTGCGGATAAGATCCAAGGCGTGTTTCCGGATCGCGAATACCAACTTGGTTTAGTAACTCGATCACACGCTCACGGACCTTTGGGCCCCTTAGCCCTTGGTGCAGCTCAATCGACTCTGCCAATTGCTTTTCCAATGTGTGCAAAGGGTTCAGCGATGTCATCGGCTCTTGGAAAATAAAGCTAATGTCGTTTCCCCTGACACGCCGCAGGTCCTTCTCGGGTGCCCCAACCATCTGGGTCCCCTCGTACATAATGGACCCATCTATCGTCGCGCTTTCAGCGAGCAAATCAACTGTTGATAGCGCCGTCACCGATTTACCGGAGCCAGACTCCCCCACGAGGGCAACAGTTTCACCGCGTTCCACATGGAAAGACACACCACGCACTGCATGCGTGACTTCACCATCCTGACGAAACCGAACGTTCAGGTCTTTGACGTCTAGAACCTTACTCATGAGAACGTCTTTCTTGGGTCAAAGGCGTCGCGAATACCCTCAAAGATGAAGACCAAAAGCGAGAGCATGATCGCAAAAGAAAAGAACGCCGCGAACCCGAGCCATGGCGCCTGTAAATTCTGTTTTGCTTGAAGTGTCAGTTCACCCAAAGACGGCGCAGAAGACGGTAACCCAAACCCTAGGAAGTCCAAAGAAGCCAAACCACCAATCGCGCCAGTAATGATAAATGGCAGGAACGTTACGGTCGCGACCATCGCATTTGGCAGGATGTGGCGGAACATCAACGTCCGATCGGAAACGCCCAAAGCTTTGGCCGCTCGGACATATTCAAAATTCCGTGCACGCAGGAACTCAGCCCTAATCAGCCCGACCAAAGCGGTCCAACCAAATAGGACCGTCAAGATGACAAGCAACCAAAAACTTCGCCCCAAAATCGCAGTTAGGATGATGATAATATAGAGCGACGGCGTTCCACCCCAAATCTCAATAAAGCGCTGAAATAAAAGATCGACCCAGCCGCCAAAGTAACCCTGCACAGCACCCGCAATAATCCCGATAAACGAAGAGGCAATCGTCACAATGAAAGCAAAGGCCACCGAGAGGCGGAATCCATAGATAACCCGCGCAAGAACGTCGCGTTTCGTATCATCGGTCCCAAACCAGTTGGTCGATGACGGCGGCGCCGGGGCAATACCGCCCACATCCACTATTGTTCGGTAGTGATAGGGAATGATTGGCCAAAGTGTCCAGCCAGCTTCGAAGCCCTCAATATCGACAGTCTCGCCCGCTGAAACCTGCGCGATCAAATCCTCTGGGATGTCAAAACAATCAACTAAGCCGCCGGTGACGATTAGACATTCGACCTCAGGATCGCCATAGATCGCCTCAGTCTGAAAATCACCGCCGAAATCCTGTTCGGAGTAAAACGTCATGACTGGCATCCGTAACTCACCGCGGTATGACACAAGGATTGGTTTGTCGTTCGCAATGAACTCAGCAAATAGTGTAACCGTAAACAATATCGAGAAGATGATCAGTGACCACCACGCGCGACGGTTCCGCTTAAAGTTAGTCCAGCGGCGACGATTAAGGGGGGACAATGTCATCTAGCCTCTCCCTTCGAAATCGATACGTGGATCGACAAAAACATACATAAGGTCGGACAGAATCCCGATCAAAAGACCCAATAAGCCAAAGGTGAATAGCGTTCCAAAGACAACCGGGTAATCGCGCGCCACGACGGCCTCGAATCCCAAACGCCCTAGCCCATCGAGTGAGAACAGCGTCTCAATAATCAGCGAGCCGCCGAAGAACACACTAATAAAGGCACCGGGGAAGCCCGCGATTACGATTAGCATCGCATTGCGGAAAACGTGCCCATAGAAAACGCGAGATTCCTTCAGGCCCTTGGCCTTGGCAGTTGTCACATACTGTTTGCGAATTTCGTCCAAGAAACTGTTCTTGGTCAAAAGCGTGAGCGTCGTAAAGCCCGAGATCATCAACGCGATAATCGGCAACGTTATGTGCCAGAGATAATCTTTGATCTGCCCAAACCAAGTGAGCGTTTCAAAATCGGTCGACGTTAGTCCGCGCAATGGGAAGATGCGATAGTATGATCCGCCCGCAAACAAAACGATCAACATAATCGCGAACAAGAAACCGGGGATTGCATATGCAACAATGATGATTCCAGAGGTCACCGTATCAAAACGAGAACCATCGCGCACGGCCTTCTTAATCCCAAGCGGTATCGAAACGAGGTAGGCCAATAGCGTGGTCCAGAGGCCCAAAGTTATCGAAACAGGCAGCTTTTCGATGACGAGATCCACGACGCTAATGGACCTGAAGTAGCTGTCCCCAAAATCAAAGCGGATGTAATTCCACATCATATTGAGGAAACGTTCTAACGGTGGCTTATCAAACCCAAACTCGCGTTCAAGTTCCTCGATAAATGCCTTTGGCAAACCTGCAGCACCGGGATAGGCGCTTTCTTCACCTTCGCGACCGAGATCAGCATCATCGTTGGACCCTGCGATCGATTCAAAGACATCACCGCCGCCTTCTGCACGCGCGATAATCGTCTCAATCGGTCCACCTGGGACAAATTGGACCAGCGCAAAGTTGATGATCATAATCCCAAGCAAGGTCGGAATGATCAACAACAAGCGGCGTAGGATATAGGCGCCCATTTACGTGTCCTAGTTCGCCGCTTTACCGCAGCGCCCCAGCGGCGCGCAAAGCTTCTGCTTTCTCAGCATTAAACCACCAGTAATCAAGATGGCCCAAGCCAAACTCTGGCAGTTCTTCAGGATGCTCATACATATCGAAATAGGCGGCCCAGTTCTTACCCAGATACCAAACCGGCACGAGGAAGTAATCATTGCGCATGATCCGGTCGATGGCTCGGACACCAGCGGCCATTTCGGAATAGTCCTCAGCATCGCGGACGAACTTCACCAACTCATCGACAGCAGGATTACAATAACCGGCCGGATTGAAGACATCGTCGCGATCGTCACAGCCATACTTTTGCTCAAGGCCGCTGCCTTCTTGAAGCCCGCTACGCCAGCCACCAAAGATCATATCAAAGTCATTGCTTTGGGTTCGAGCTTGGTATTGTGCTGGGTCAACACGATTATAAGTGATGTTCACGCCAAGACGCTGCAAATTTTCGATATATGGATTTAGAATGCGATCAAAGCTTTGACGCGTTTCAAGGAACTCGACATTGAGCGTGTTTCCGTTCGCATCCGCGAGCAGGCCATCTTCACCGGGTGTAAAGCCAGCTTCGGCCATTAGGCCCAAAGCCGCGCGTAAATTGCGCCGATCCAATGGCCTCTCGCCACTTGTGTGTGGTAGAACCGGTGGCTCGGTAAATATCACTTCGTCCAATTGGTCGCGTACGGTTTCCAGCATCTCCAACTCACGACCCTCCGGCAGTCCGGATGCCTTTAAGCGATCATTTTCCCAGAAGCTTTCTCGCTGTTGGAAGAGGCCGTACTGAAGGTTTTCGTTTGTCCATGTGAAGTTATACATGAGGCCAATTGCTTGCCGCACGCGCTTATCCTCGAACTTTGCGCGGCGCATGTTGAAAACAAAACCCGTCGCAGAGGGCGGTGTCCCGTCATCCAACGTTTCACGAACAACCCAGTCTTTCTCAATCGCAGGGAAGTCATAGGCAGTCGCCCAGTTAATTGAACTATTTTCGCGGCGGAATGTGAATTCTCCCGCTTTAAAAGCCTCAAACGCAGCAGCGGTATCGGCAAAATACTCAATCCGGATGCTATCGAAATTCCCACGACCAATGTTGATCGGCAGTTCAGCACCCCAATAGTCTGGGTTACGATCTAGAATGATCTGCCGACCCGGATCGGTTGAGCCAATTATGTACTCGGCCGTTCCAGGAGAGAACTCTAAAGTAGGTTCATCGAGGCGTTGACCAGTCTCTTCAAACCAAGCCTTTGAGAAAACAATCGAGCTTCCCATCTGCGAAATTCGACCACGCAATGGCGCATCTTCGGAAAAGGTGAATTTGACTGTGTAATCGTCGATTGCTTCATACTCTGGAATCAAATCCTTGATGTATGATGCGTATGATGGCGTTCCTTGTTCACGAAATAGCTCATGCGTGTGAATGATATCGGCTGCGGTCATCGGCGTACCATCCGAGAACGTAACATCTTTCCGCAGATTGAAAATCAGCCAAGCCTGATCTTCCGGATATTCAATAGTTTCACACAGGAGGCAATAAAGCGTTCCAACTTCATCAGAAGTCGTAGTCATTAGACGCTCAAAGGGACTTGAAGCCATCGCTCCGGGCGTTCCACTCAAAGTCGCGAAAGGGTTCATGCTATCAAAGGTGCCGCTTGTTGAGACGCTTATCTCTCCGCCCACCGGTGCATCCGGGTTAACATAGTCAAGATATTCAAAATCGGCTGGGTACTTGATCTCACCGTATTCGTTGAACGCATGGGTCACAGTTACATGACCGTCGGCCAGTGCGTCTTGCGCCCACAATGCGCCACCCGCCAACACGGCGGCTCCCAACATGTACATCTTCCATACTCCCGCATCATTCTTTTTGACGCGAACTCTAGCAGCAGAACTTGGACGATGTTGCATATGTCTCTCCGATTGGTGGTCATCTTCTACAGATAACATGAAGCTAACGACGCGTTTGGCAAATATTCAAGTTGAGATTCCGTGAACAGAGCGTGAATGCACCGTGCGGTTGCGTTTTTTCACAAAAAAAGCCGCCCAAACTGCGGGCGGCTCATTAATTGGAAGTTTTTGGGATCAATCGTCTAAGCTATCCAAGTATGCGATTAGATTTGCGCGATCGCCTGCTTTTCTCAATCCGTTGTAGTTCATAGCTGTTCCCGGTGCCCAACCTTTTGGGTTTTCAAGGAAAGCGAATAGGTTTTCTGCTGTCCAAACATCAGCAACAGCAACAAGGTTTCCAGAATAGGAAAACCCGTCCTCAGCACCAACATTACGATCAACTACACCATACAATGATGGGCCCGTCCCGTTCACCCCGGCCTCAAGTGCGTGGCAAGAACGACAATTCCGCCAAACGCCTTCTCCATCGGCAGCGCTTGCAGACGCCAAAAGAGCTGCAACATCGATTTCTTCTTCAGCCGATGCGAGTTCGACATCCTCGGATGCAACCTCGATTAAATAACCTTGAGCATGACCTTCGCCATGAGCACCATGGTCATCGCCTCCGACGTGATAAATCAATTCAGCGGCCCAGCCACCAAGCAAGAGTACTAGGAGTGACCCGCATAGCGCGCCGGCTGCTTTGGTCATTGTCATTGTGTCGAACATGTCGCGTTCCCGTCTATTCGGTCTTTGACGGCTGTCTACATTGTTCCCAATAACACTTGCAAGGTATACTGGCGCGACGAATTGCCCAAAATGGGAAAAGAGATAAATTTCTGGGTCAGGAGGACACAGTGATGTCCAAAAAAATTGCGTTTCAAGGTGAACTTGGTGCTTACGGGCATGAGGCTTGTATCGCCGCTCGTCCAGATCACGAGCCGTTGCCCTGCCCAACATTCGTCGACGCGATTGAGTCGGTTAGAAACGGCAGTGCTGATCTTGGGATGATAGCGGTCGAAAATTCCACATATGGCCGGGTAGCCGATGTGCATTCTCTATTGCCTGAGAGCGGCCTTCATATTGTCGATGAGGCATTTGTGCGGGTTCATGTGAACCTGCTTGGCAAAGATGGTGTTACAGCCGCGGAAATTACCGCAGCTCATGGGCATCCCGTGATTTTACCGCAGTGCAGCCAATACCTTCGTTCGAACAACATCAAGCCAGTCGCCAGCACGGATAATGCCCGGGCCGCACGCGAAGTTGCCGAAGGAAATGACATCACTCAGGGTGCTCTCGCATCAGAGTTGGCAGCTGAAATCTACGGGCTAAGCGTCGTTGCGCGCCACATCGAAGATCACGACCGCAATACCACGCGTTTCTTGGTAATGAGCCGCGAACCGGACCTCAAATTTCGTGGCGCTCATGGAATGATGACAAGCTTTGTGTTTCGAGTGCGGAACATTCCGGCTGCTCTTTATAAGGCGATGGGCGGATTCGCGACAAATGGCGTTAATATGACCAAACTCGAAAGCTACATGGTCGGCGGGCATTTCACGGCGACCCAGTTTTACGCCGAGATCGAAGGCCACCCAGATGACCGGAATGTCCAGCTTGCGTTAGAAGAACTGGACTACTTTACCGATCACATTGCACTCCTAGGCGTTTACCCAGCTTCTGAGCGCAGATTTGAACGTCCTTAGCTCCCGCCTTCAGTACGATATTTTTCTTCAAGGTCACTCGCATAGTCTGCAACGCGGCGCTTAAACCGATTGGTGAGATTTGTTTTCGCCAATTTGAGAGATTGCAGCAAAAGGCGGGCCGAGAGTGTTTTTGGTTTGAGATCAATCGACACAGAGATTCGAGTCCTTCGCAGCGACATAGGGACGACTTCCAAAACTGTGGCCCCCTCCAAACCCGATGATTCCGAAGCAATCTGAAGTGATATTGGGGGCTTTTTCTCTACTATATTTGCATGAACCTTCCGTTCTTTACCTCGGAAGTTGAATACGACATCCCACTTACTTCCGACCTTATATGGTCCGTCGTCCAATCGTCTCACATCAGCGCCACGCCGAAGCGCTTGCCTTTCGTACGAATGAAAGTCGGCCAATTGTGCAAACACGAATTCCGCAGGTGCCTCAATATCTTCGTTTGTGCTGAATTTCATTTTTGGTGCTTGCCTTCTATGAACTGGGATTAATCCAGTTGATCCGCTAGCCAGTTTCTTAGCAAAAAATGCGCAATTGCACCCTCTCTAGCCGGAAGAATAAACGAGTGTTGCCCAGAAAAAACATCCGCCAGCTCTTCGCGTGTGACCCAGATCGCGTCATCAATCTCTTCCGCGTCAACTGTGATCGCTTCACTGGTCGCTTCGGCTGCGCACCCAAACATTAATGACGTCGGAAACGGCCACGGTTGGCTAGCGAGATATGAAACCGCGCCAATCTGCACTCCGGTTTCCTCAACAACCTCGCGTCTCACCGCTGCTTCTAAAGTTTCGCCCGGTTCTACAAATCCGGCTAATAGAGAGTACATACCATCCGGCCAACCATGCGATCGCCCGAGCAGAACCGAATTCCCCCGAGTGACCAACATAATCACAACTGGGTCGGTGCGCGGGAAATGTGAGGCACTGCAGGCTGGGCATTCGCGTTGCCAGCCATTTTGTGACATCTCACTTTTTACCCCACATTTGGCGCAAAATTGATGAGAGACATGCCACGACATTACAGCTTTCGCGGTCGCAGCGAGTTCCGCATCCCGCACGCTTAAGCGCACCATATGCAAACGTAACTCAACAAAAACGGCACCTTTGGGTGCCTGAGGATGGGCCTGCTCAGAGGCATCTGCAAAAGTTTCAAGTGTTTCTAGATCATCTTCTGGCATCCAAAATGAAACGTCAGCTGCAAAAGTGAGACGGCCATTTTCGCGGCCCAAAAAAACCGGTTCATTGATCCCGTGAAGCATCGGATGATCAAACCGAAGTCGCGCCAACGCGTCGTCAATGATCAACGGCTTACCACGCCAAAACACAATAAAATCAGCAACATGCAAGTCATCTATGCCGAGTTTCCCTCGAAGCTCCGCGGCTCTGTCCAAGGCGGAACCGCCAAATGTCACAAGTTCTGCATGTCTCATATACGCAGAAATGGCAGTTTGTGACCCACCATGCAATCCGAATGCTGCTTTTACATTGCCATACGTTGTGCAAAGCTCTCAACTCAACTTAAGGGTGATTTCTTGAAGCAACGTCGACTACGCATTATTTGCACGACTGATCTCCATATGGAGATTTCGGGCCATGACGCGCTTTCAAAGATCGGCAGGACAGACAGAGGTCTTATTCGGCTGGGTTCTCTGATTGATCAAGAACGTGACGGCGCCGTGTCAATGCTGGTCGATAATGGTGATTTTCTGCAAGGGACACCATTGGCAGATGATATCCCAGATGTTGCAAAGCACCCATTGGCGCTACTCATGAATGACATCCGCTATGATGTTGTGACGCTCGGTAATCATGATTTCGACTATGGGTTAGCGCCCTTGAAGCAATTTTTGTCACAGCTTGATGCAAGGGTCGTTTCAACTAATCTCAAGTGCGCAACGCTCGAACCAATCGTATTGCACAGGACCCTGCACAAACCTTTCCAAGATCTCGACCTGACGATTGCAATGATTGGGCTACTCCCCCCAATCACAAAAAATTGGAACGATATTCCCGATGCTGACCTCGACATTCTAGATATCGTCGAGTGCGCAAGAGATGCGGCGAAGAAAGCGAAAAGTAGTGGCGCGGATATTGTTATCGCTCTCGCGCACAGCGGATTTGGCCCAAAGACTGCAATCGATGGAATGGAAAACGCAGTTTGGCCTCTCATCGACATTCCTCAGATCGATGCAGTCGTCGCGGGTCATACGCATGAGTACCATCCGCCTCTAAATCAGGAACCTCAGCTGCACACCAAACCGCATATTCAAGCAGGCGCTTTTGCCTCTGCGATCGGGGTTTTGGATTTATACCTTGAGAAAGATCAGCGATGGTCAGTGAAAAGTTGGGCCGCGCGCCACCGGTTTGCAACAGAATGCAGCGCGCCGCTTCCCCTAAACAAAGAATTTATTGAGCAGAACGCCAAAACTGAAACACGTCTCGATAGATCTCTCGGCACCACAGACCGCAAACTCACCAACCACTTTGCGTTTATGGGGCACGATGATGGCATTGCGCTTATGAATCAGGCAATTTGTGATCATGTGAAAAACTCCTCCTTTGGGCGCAAAGTTGGTGCGGCACCATTGATTGCGGCAAATGCTTCATTTTGGTCAGGCGGTAGCTCTGATGCGCCAAGGTTCCTGAACTCAGAAAGCAAAACACTCAAAGAGCGTGACCTCTTTCTCATTGCGCCCTTTGATAACCAGTTTTGTGTTGTCCAGCTGAACGGGCGTGAGGTTAGAACTTGGTTGAGCCATGCCTCTCGTTTGTTTTTACCGATCAACGCCACCGCCTCCAATCAGCTCCTAATCGATCCCTGGCAGCCGTCTTATAAATTTGATGTCATGTCCGGCGTTAACTACGAAATTAACTTGTCCGCGGATGCCAAAGAACCAAATCAAAGAAGCCCAATTCTAAATTATCAAGGTAATCCCCTCAAAGACTCGGATCCGATCTTTGTAGCAGTTAGCACATATCGCGCACAGGGCGCCGGTGGTCATCTCGCAATTAGCCCAAATCAAATCGTATGGCGTCTTCACCCGACGCTAAGGCCAATTCTGCGTGGTTACTTGGGCCAAAACCCCGGTGTGGGAGTAGACCAATCGCCCAGTTGGCAATTCTCTGAACTAGGGCAAACCCAGGTCGCAGTAGATTTGCCTACGAAGTCATTGCCTCAAACAGATTTGGCAAAAACCAAATTTCAACCTGAGAGAACGCCCAACGGAATACGGCTGCATTACAATTTTCCGGATCTTGCGCGGGGTAGGATTTAACCCTATATGACTGATCGAGAGGTTGGCGCGGGCAGGCGCCTCGCCAACCTGGTCAGGTCCGGAAGGAAGCAGCCACAACGAGCCCCGCTTGGGTCGATGTCAGCCTCTCACCCACACGACACGCGCTTCGTTATCGATCTTTGCCAGGATCCGATCATGGGATTTGTCGCTGTTTCCCTTGTATGCTATTTGTGAACCCGCTCGATTTACTGCAGTTTGGGTCAAACGAACAAAGAAGTCGGACAATTGTTTATGAAGACCTTCACCCTTGCAGAACTTGGCTGGTCGCCCTTTTTCATGTCACAGCTCGACATTGATGAGGTTAATGGCGCAACGGCTGCTCGGGTAAGCAGCGTCCATAGAAACCGTGTTGGTACCATAACGGAACAGGGAGCTCTGGACCTTGTAACCGAGACCGGTGTCTCAACAGGCGATATTGCGATTGGGGATTGGGTTCTTGCCGAAACCGAAGCGCGCCAGATTATACGCCTTTTGGACCGCAAGAGCACTTTGCAGCGTGGCTCAGAACATCATGTCCGTGAACGCCAATTGATCGCGGCCAACATCGATACGCTTTTCATCACTACGTCCTGCAACGCTGACTTCAACGTTGCGCGGCTTGAACGCTACTTAGCCCTCGCCCACGACGCTGAGGTAACTCCGATCATAGTGATCACCAAAGCAGATCAAACCGATGATCCCGCAACCTATGTCGATGAAGCAAAGAAGCTAAGCCGCGATCTAGAGGTTCTGGCACTTAACGCGACAGAAACAAGCAGTGCCGAAACATTGCTTCCGTGGTGCGGGACAGGCCAAACAGTTGCACTAGTTGGGTCGTCTGGGGTTGGCAAAACTACGCTCACCAATGCTTTGACCGGCGGCACCGGCGCGACACAAGGTATTCGGGAAGACGATGCACGCGGCAGACACACAACCACGGGCCGGAGCCTTCATGCACTTGCCTCAGGTGGCTGGTTGATCGATACACCCGGCATGCGCGGATTGGGCGTCGCCGACGTAAGTTTCGGAATCGATACGACCTTTCCCGAAATCTCGGAACTAGTTGAGAACTGCAAATTCCGCGATTGCAAACACGAAAGCGAACCCGGGTGTGCCGTGACCAAGGCCGTGGCAAACGGTACAGTCGACCCAGAGCGGCTGAAGCGTTTCCAAAAGCTTAAACGCGAAGATTACTATGCCACCGAAACGGTAGCCGAAGCCCACCTCAGACAGCGCAAGTTTGGTAAAGTTGTTAAGTCCGCTATGAAAAAGAAGAAACGCTAAACCGGGCCCTTCGCAGCCCAATCGAATTGGGAATCCGTTTCAATTGCGCAGGGCCGCACCACACGCAACCGGATCAAGGCATCCTTTGGATCTTCCCCAATTTGAACCATCAGACGCAAAACGATGGCCCCGGTCCGTCCACAGCCACCAAAGCAATGCACAAACACCCGACCCCCACGTTGCAACAGTCCTTTTGCCAAAGGCTGCAACGCAGCCCATTGCGCATCGCCTTCGGTGCTAGGGACACCGAAATCTGAAATTGGCAAATGATGCCAATCAACCCCAACATCTTTCAGCTCTGATCCCAATAGCCCAGCGCCGAACCGATCCAGCTCATGTTGTTCAGTTAGTGTTATGACCATATCAGGCGCCCAACTAACAAGCGTTGCCCAGTCCGCCGCATAGGTCCCGGCCCTGCCCGGCATGCGCCCCATCCCGATGGTGCCCCCTGCAACAGATAATTCAGAAATCGCGTATTCAGCCATGCCATGGACATACACAGGTGTACGAACACGACCAACCCTGATCTGCACTGTAGACCTCACCGCCTTCACCCCGTAATCTGTGGCGACCCCTACGAATCCTATCGAAGGCTGCACATGTCAGACCAACCCGTCTATCAAGTCCTTGCCCGCAAGTACCGGCCCGAGACGTTTGCCGATCTAGTGGGCCAAGATGCAATGGTTCGTACGCTCCGCAATGCCTTTGAGGCCGACCGTATAGCGCAAGCCTTCATGATGACCGGTATTCGTGGTACTGGTAAGACCACAACCGCGCGCATTATCGCCAAGGGAATGAATTGCATTGGGCCCGACGGGACCAGCGGCCCAACAACCGATCCATGTGGTAAATGCGAACACTGCACTGCGATTATCGAAGGCCGGCACGTCGATGTCATGGAAATGGATGCCGCCTCCCGCACTGGTGTTGGCGACATCCGCGAAATCATCGACAGCGTGCATTATCGCGCCGCTTCTGCGCGCTACAAGATCTATATCATCGATGAAGTTCACATGCTGTCCAAGAACGCGTTCAATGCGTTGCTAAAGACACTTGAAGAACCTCCCGAGCACGTCAAATTCATCTTTGCGACGACTGAAATCCGACAGGTACCTGTAACGGTCCTTTCGCGCTGTCAGCGATTTGACTTACGTCGGATTGAACCAGAAGATCAGATCGCGCTCTTGCGGAAAATCGCAACGGCAGAGAATGCCGAAATTTCGGATGAGGCCTTGGCCCTTATCACACGCGCTGCAGAAGGCTCTGCACGTGATGCGCAATCACTTCTCGATCAAGCGATCTCCCACGGCTCAGGTGAGACCACCGCAGAACAAGTGCGCGCAATGCTGGGCCTCGCTGACCGCGGGCGCGTTCTCGATCTATTCGACATGATCCTCAAGGGCGACGCAGCCGGGGCGTTGACCGAGCTATCTGGCCAATATGCCGACGGTGCTGATCCAATTTCGATCCTGCGCGACTTAGCTGAAATCTCTCACTGGGTCAGCGTAATCAAGATCACCCCGGATGCTGCAGAAGATCCGACTGTTAGCCCCGATGAACGGGTTCGCGGCAAGCAGATGTCAGATGATCTGCCGATGCGCGTTCTGTCTCGAATGTGGCAAATGTTGCTGAAATCCTTGGAAGAGGTTTCCATGGCCCCCAATGCCATGATGGCTGCGGAAATGGCGATTATCCGTTTGACCCATGTTGCCGACCTTCCCACACCCGAAGAACTGGTCAAAAAACTCCAAGACAGCACACCACCGCCAAATGGCGGCCCCTCTGGGGGGGTACGTGCTGCGCCAGTAACTGGCGGAACAACACAGGCTACATCACATACGCCAGCTCCTACACATCCGGGCAACGCGGGCCCATCTGCAAGTGCTGCCACCGCCCCAGAAATCGCATCAGACGCATTAGCTCACTACGCACGGTTTGAGGATATTGTTGAGTTGATCCGCACACACCGCGACGTGAAGCTTTTGGTCGAAGTCGAGACTGGTGTCCGTCTCGTTAGCTATCAACCCGGCCGGATCGAGTTTAGCCCGTCTGATGCAGCGCCAAATGATTTGGCTCAACGTCTTGGCTCACGACTCCAAGCATGGACTGGCAACCGCTGGGCGATTTCTGTTTCAAATGAACAAGGTGACCCCACAATCGCAGAAATTCGCGATGCCGAAACCTTGAAAGTCAGGCAAGCGGCCGAGGCGCACCCCCTTGTACAAGCAGTCGTAATGGCATTTCCCAAAGCGCGGATTACAGACATTCGCACGCCTGATGATCTGGAAAACGACGCCTTACACGACGCGCTGCCAGAAGTTGACGAAGAATGGGATCCGTTCGACGACGTATGAACCGAAGATTTCACCTAAAACCTTGTCGATTGCGACCACGGTTGCGATATGTAGTCAAACACCACTCTATCCGCCCGACTGATCGGCGGTGACAATCGGAGAAAATAAGAATGCTCAAAGGTCTCGGCGGACTTGGCGACATGGCCAAGATGATGAAACAAGCCCAAGAAATGCAAGGCAAAATGGAGCAAGTCCAAGAGGACCTAAATTCCATGACCGTCACTGGCGAAAGTGGCGCAGGTTTGGTCAAAGCAACAGCCACTGCCAAAGGTGAGCTCACGGCGCTCGACATTGACCCGTCAATCTTCAACGGTGACGACAAAGAAGTTGTTGAAGACCTTATTCTTGCCGCCATCAAAGACGCCCAAGTCAAAGCCCAAGAGCGTAGCCAACAAGAAATGTCGAAGATGGCCGAGGGCATGGGTCTGCCAGCGGGCATGAAACTCCCTTTCTAGATAGAAAGTGTTTCTTCTAGCTCACAATACCTTCGCCGAAGGCATCGAAACTTTCGTTAGAAAGAACGCCTTCGCATGAGTAACGGAACCGAAGACCTAGAAAACCTGATTGCGCTTATGGCAAAACTGCCCGGCCTCGGGCCACGCTCAGCACGACGCGCAGTGTTGCACTTGATCAAGAAACGCAGCTTACAGCTGATCCCATTGGCAGAAGCAATGCATCGAGTTGGCGCCACCGCCCGCGAGTGCCTAAATTGCGGGAACATCGGTACACAGGATATCTGCGCGATCTGCACTGACGAGAAACGCAATATCGGACAAATTTGCGTCGTCGAAGATGTTGCCGATCTCTGGGCGATGGAACGCGCTTCAGTTTTTAAAGGGCGCTATCATGTGCTCGGCGGCACTCTGTCAGCGCTCGATGCGGTCGGTCCAGATGAGTTACGAATCCCAAAACTGATGGACCGTTGTCGAAGCGAAGACATCACCGAGATTATCCTTGCACTCAGCGCAACAATTGATGGTCAAACTACGGCGCACTACATCGCAGATCAGCTGCCACAGGTGTCTGTAACATCGCTCGCACAAGGTGTCCCAGTTGGCGGCGAATTAGATTATTTGGATGATGGGACAATCACCGCTGCGTTGAACGCGAGAAAAGCCCTTTAAGAGCAAAAGACGGCAGCGTTTCAGCTGCCGTCTTGATGCGCAAAATTCTATCAGGTGCGCATGCCGCGCATTAGCTTGCCCCCCACCACTTACAACCAACTCGTTAAGACTCACCAACAACTTTTGCAGGTTGAGGCCACTTTAGTGGCCGTATTAAATGTCTATGCGAAAACGCACTGTTTCCAAATGGTGGAAAACCTGACCTTGCACCAGAACGTTTGGTTGCAAAACAAAAGGGCCCCGCCTTACGGAGCCCTAATTCATCATGAGGTAGAGTACTTACTCTTCGTCAGATGACGCATCATCCGGTAAGTTAAAGAAGCTATCCGCGTCAGAAACATCAACTTCGGCTTCTGCATCTTCAGACACGTCGTCGCCAAGGCTAAATGTCTCAAGACCAGCAATCGCACTTGGGATCTTAGGTTCTGTTTCCATCGACAGGCTTTGCTCAGTCGAGACCAACTTACGGCGTTCGTCATCAGACATAACTGTACCGTCTTTGGCCTTCTTAGCGTTTGCTTTTTGAACCGCCAGATCGAGTTCAGACTGCTTGCACAAACCCAAGGCAACGGGATCAATTGGCTCTAGGTTGTTGATGTTCCAGTGGGTCCGCTCACGAATCGATTGAATGGTTGGCTTCGTGGTTCCGACTAACTTAGAAATCTGACCGTCTGTTAGCTCTGGGTGAAACTTAACCAACCAGTAAATCGACGCTGGGCGATCTTGACGCTTGGACAAAGGTGTATAACGCGGCCCGCGACGCTTTTCTTCTCCAGCGCTTGCCGGGTTGAACAGCAGTTTCAACTGATACATCGGATCAGCTTCGGCTTTGTCGATCTCTTCTTGCACCAGCTGCTTATTTGCAATTGGGTCGAAACCTTTGACACCTGTTGCGACATCACCGTCAGCGATCCCTTGGACTTCCAACTCGTGAAAGCCACAGAAATCAGCGATCTGCTTGAACGTAATTGTTGTGTTATCGCACAGCCAAACAGCTGTTGCTTTGGCCATAATTGGTGTGTTTGACATCTCTATACTCCTATCGGGTGCGAACAATCCTATCCTGTGCCCTTGCAGGGGCTGACCGCAGGGGCCGGGTTCGCATTGTCGGGGAACTTGCAGCGTATATAGTGCGATCAAACCGGTTAGAAAAGGTCCAAAATGAAACGACTGTTATCCGCCCTTCTTTTGACAGCTGTTCCAGCAACCGCTCAAGATATCGCAGGCGAATTTGATTACTACGTCATGGCCCTGTCTTGGTCGCCGACTTGGTGCGCAATCGAGGGCGATGCGCGCCAGTCTCCACAATGCGACGCGTCCGAGGACTTTGGCTGGATTTTGCATGGCCTTTGGCCACAATACGAACAGGGTTGGCCAGCAAACTGCCGTACAAACTTTCGCGCACCGTCTCGGCGGGAAACGTCAGAAATGGCGGATATCATGGGAACATCCGGTCTCGCCTGGCACCAATGGAACAAACACGGTGTGTGTTCTGGTTTGGATAGCGCAGACTACTACACCCTATCTCGGGAGGCCTACGCGCAGATCACACGACCACCTGTATTTCGTCGCCTCGATAGCGCGGTCACACTACCTGCATCTGTCATCGAAGACGCGTTTATTCAAGCAAACCCCGAATTAGAACGCGATCAGATCACAGTGACCTGCAAACAAGGTTACATCCAAGAAGCCCGCATTTGTTTGACGCGTGATTTGGAATTACGCAGTTGCGGCTCAGATGTAAGGCGCGATTGCAGCTTATCTGATGCACAACTTGACCCAATCCGTTAACCAAAAATCGCGCGGCGCAACAGATTGAGCCCCATCAACAGAAACATCCAAAGCAACACCAATCGAAAAGTATCAGCACTCATTTTACGACGTAGCTTTTCTCCAACCGTGAACCCAATAATCGCTGGAATCATCATTGCCATCGAAAGTTGCGCCAATGGTCCCGTAAGCAATCCAGACTGCCAAAAACCGATTGCGAGCGGCAGGCTACCTGCAAAAATAAACACACCAACAGCACGCACGAATTCATCACTCGGTGTGCGGCGGGCGACCAAATAGGTTACAATTGGCGGCGCCCAGATGCTAGTCAAACCTCCCAAGATACCTGCTGAGATCCCTGTTGCGATTTGTGCCGGGCGGTCAAACTGCGTTGGCAATTCAGGTGGTCGCCCGATCAGATTGGTCAGCGCGAATACCACAATCGAGACACCAATCGCGCCAAGCAAGAACTCTGGCGAGGTTTGGGATGTAAAGAAAGTCGTGACCCAAAGCGTCAGTGCCAATGGCGCTATTAACCAAAGGTACTTTCGAACGGTGGATAATACAGAGCCTTCGCGAACAACCTGCCAAAAGTTCGACGCTACGATCGGAAAGACGACAATTGCGATGGCTGTGTGCGGTGGTAAAAACTGCGACATTAAGCCGACAGATATCGTCGGTAATCCAATGCCAATCGTCCCTTTGATCAGCCCCGCAAACAGGAACACCAGCACCACAAGCGGAACAAAAGTCGGCAGGTCAGTCACGAGAACCAGCTGAAGTTAATAGGTTTCATCCTCACCCGGAAAACTGCGATCACGCACATCTGACGCATAGCGTGCAACGGCGCTTTCGATCGCAGGTCCCAAATCCGAATAGACACGTACGAACTTTGGCGTCCATTCATTCAGCCCCAACATATCCTCCAAGACCAAAATCTGACCGTCGCAATCGGCTGATGCGCCAATTCCGATAGTGGGAATATCGATTTCTTTGGTGATCTTAGCGGCCAGTGGTTCAACCATTCCTTCAAGAACGACGGCAAAGGCACCCGCCTCAGTCACAGCACGGGCGTCGGCAATGTGATCGGCCCACGTGTCTTCGTCACGGCCTTGCGTTTTGAATCCGCCCATCACATGGCTCGATTGCGGTGTCAGACCAATATGCGCCATGACCGGTATGCCGCGTTCGACAAGAAACTTGATCGTCTCCGCCATGCGCGCGCCACCCTCAAGCTTTACCGCCCCACACGACGTTTCCTTCATGATCTTGGCGGCGTTGCGGAACGCCATATTTGGGCTTTCCTCATACGTCCCAAACGGCATGTCCACGACGATCAACGCTTTTTGTGTTCCGCGCACAACTGCCTTGCCGTGCATGATCATCAGATCAAGCGGCACACCAACGGTGCTTTCCATGCCGTGCATCACCATGCCAAGGCTGTCACCCACAAGGATAAAATCTGCATGTTTATCGACGATGGCCGCGGTATGCGCATGATAAGACGTCAATGAAACGATAGGTTCCTCGCCTTTGCGCGCGCGTATATGGGGTACAGTTGTACGCCGAATGGTCTCTGTTTGCTTGCTCATCGCGTAATTTCCCGCTGATCGATCAATAAAATGTCCCCAAACTGGGCTGAAATCATCATACCAAGGTTCCCACGGAAATCACCAGTGGCAGGTTCAAAGGTCGTTGCGTCGACACAATCAAAGGCGACAAGCTCGGCCAATGGTTCTTGCGCCATGGCCGCGCGAACACCTTCTGTGATCTCTTCAACAGTTGCACCACCTTCGAACGCTGTAGCCGCTGAAATCAGAGCTTGGTTCAAAACAGGCGCTGCCGCACGGTGTTCAGGCGTCAGGCGCACATTGCGCGATGATAACGCCAATCCATCGTGATCCCGCGCAGTTGACACATCGCGCACGACAACAGGCATGTGCAAATCTGTGACCATGCGCCTGATCACTGCCAATTGCTGGTAATCTTTTTGGCCGAAATACACATAATCTGGTCCAACGATGTTCAGCAGTTTCGAAACGACCGTCGCAACACCACGGAAATGACCAGGCCGTACAAGGCCATGGAAAACAGACGCCAGCTTCTGCGTTTCGACAATCGTGTCGTCACCCTCTGGGTACATGGTTGAAACTTCTGGCAAAAAAACCGCCTGTACACCTGCAGCCTCAAGTGCTGCTAAATCAGCTGCATCATCGCGCGGATATTTTTCTAGATCTTTCGGATCTCCAAATTGCGTCGGGTTCACAAAGATCGAGACAACAACCGCATCATTTTCTGCCATGGCCTGCGATACCAGTTCCATATGACCGGCATGCAGCGCACCCATAGTCGGGACCAACCCCACCGCGCCGTCTGCTTTGCACATGCGAACAAAGTCACGCACGTCGTCGACTGTTTTACAAACCCGCATCAAACCACTCCCGTTCGCAGACCAACCCTAAGTTATCTGTTCACCCAAATCCAAACCTTGCAAAACATCATCGGCTGTCATTGCCCGTTTGCCAGCCCGTTGCGCACGTGTGATGTCAACGGCACCATTCTCGCAGGCGATTTGAAACCCATCCAAAACCTGACCCGGCGCACCGTTGCCTGACACCAACCGACTACCCAATAACTTTACGCGCTCATCGCCAACCATGCACCACGCACCGGGAAAAGGTGATAGCCCACGAATTTGCCGATCAACTTCAACCGCAGGCTTGGCCCAATCAATTCGCGCCTCTGACTTGTCGATCTTTTCCGCATAGGTCACGCCAACTTCCGATTGTATTTCAGCGCTCAATGACGGCAGGGACCCCAACGCATCCACAATTGATACCGCACCCAGACCGGCCAATTCATCATGAAGCTCACCCGTGGTGACCTCCGCGCCAATTGGGATCTCCTTGCGTAATAGGACCGGTCCAGTGTCCAGCCCAGCTTCCATTTGCATAATACAAACACCCGTCTTCGCATCGCCTGCCATGATCGCGCGATGGATCGGGGCCGCACCGCGCCACCTCGGCAACAGGGATGCGTGGATATTCAAGCATCCATTTACAGGCATATCCAAAATGGTCTGTGGCAAGATCAATCCATAAGCAACAACCACAGCCACATCGGCTTGGTGATTTGCGAACGTTTCTTGCGCCTCAGATGTGCGTAAACTCACTGGAGTGTATACATCCAACCCATGCTCCAGCGCCCGTGCGTGAACCGGTCCCGGGCGTTCTTTCTTGCCACGACCGGCAGGTCGCGGGGGCTGTGCGTAAACGGCGACGATTTCATGTCCTGCATTGATCAAGGCATCCAAGACGGGTACCGAGAACGCTGGTGATCCCATAAAAATGATCCGCATTTTCACTCCCTCGCTTACTGCTTTTGTTTCGCAGCTTTTTTCAACAACATGGATCGCTTAGTGCGGCTCAAACTATCGAAAAACATTTTCCCATTCAGATGATCGATCTGGTGCTGCACCGACGTTGCCCAAATACCTTCAAACGTTTTTGTGACGCTTGCACCCGTTTCATCCATATAGGCAACTGTTACCTGCGCCGGGCGCGCAAGTTTTGCACTGACACCGGGCAGGTTCGGACTTGCTTCTTCGTGATCTCTCAACGTCTCGCTGACTTCAAGCAAAACTGGGTTGGCCAATCGAATTGCTCGCCCGCGTTCAACGCTGGCGTCAACAACCGCCAATCTTAACGGTACCCCCAATTGAACAGCGGCCAAACCATATCCTGGCATCGCGTCCATAACTGCGATCATGTCGTCCCAGATGTCACGAGTGCCATCCGTAATCGCCTCAACAGGCGATGCTGGTGATTTCAAAACTGGATTGGGCCAAGGAACAATGCGGCGCACGCCTACCCCCTTGCGATCTCACGCTTTAGTTTCTGCATCTTGCGCGTGATCATTTGCCGTCTGAGAGGCTTCAAGTAATCGATGAAGAGCTTGCCGTTAAGATGATCGATTTCGTGCTGAACACATGTCGCCCATAGCCCATCAAACCGCTGCTCGTGCTGTTTGCCATCAAGACCCAGCCACTCAACGTCGACCTCAGCGGGGCGTTCTACCTCCGCAAATTGATCAGGGATCGATAGGCAGCCCTCTTCGTAAGTACCCAGATCGTCACTGGACCACGTCACTTTTGGGTTCATCAGAACCATCGGGCGCGGCTTTTCATTTTCGTCTTTGACGCAATCCATCACCATAATCTGCTGCATCACAGCGATCTGTGGGCCAGCGAGGCCGATCCCTGGCGCGTCGTACATGGTTTCTAGCATATCATCTGCAATTTCGCGCAGCTCATCGGTCACCTCAACAACGACGGATGTCGTTTTTTTCAGCCGCGGATCAGGATGAATTAATATTGGTCTAACAGTCATGCGGCTGATCTAGCGCTTGGTCTGAAACTTCGCAAGGCAATTGGCCCTTGCGCCCCGCGTCTGAGC
The DNA here is from genome assembly GCA_042093895.1 of Cognatiyoonia sp. Lineage (GTDB taxonomy): Bacteria > Pseudomonadota > Alphaproteobacteria > Rhodobacterales > Rhodobacteraceae > Cognatiyoonia. The sequence continues at coordinate 82,019 of JBELEI010000004.1, forward strand.
CCTTAATCCTGCGCCGGATAGATACGAAAGGTTCGGCCATGAATTTCGACACACCGATTGACCGCCGCGGCACACATTGCGTGAAATGGGATAGCATGGAAGCACTCTACGGTGTCTCACCAGATGATGGAATTGCGATGTGGGTCGCAGATATGGAATTCCCCGCACCGGACTGTATCCAACGCGCAGTTCAAGACATGAAAGACCACGGCGTCTACGGTTACTTTGGTGATGAAGGCCCGTACCGCGCAGCAATCCAATGGTGGATGGCGGGGCGACATAATTGGCACATAGATCCGTCTTGGATCTTTACCACACATGGGTTGGTTAATGGCACTGCGATGTGTGTCGACGCCTACACCAAAGAAGGCGATGGTGTCGTCCTATTCACACCCGTGTATCACGCATTTGCGCGCGTCTTGGCGGCCGCAAATCGCGAAATCGTCGAATGTGAATTGGTCAACAATCGCGGTCGATATGAGTTCGATTTCGATACCTATGACGCTCAGATGACCGGCAACGAACGTATGCTGATCCTTTGTTCGCCGCATAACCCTGGCGGTCGCGTTTGGACCAAAACGGAACTTCAAGCAGTGGCAGCATTTGCGAAACGCCACGAATTGATCATCGTTTCTGACGAAATTCATCACGACCTAACGATGCCCGGGAAAACACACATTCCGATGGCACACATCGAGGGTATCACAGATCGCTTGGTCACAATGACAGCGACAACTAAGACGTTTAACATCGCAGGCAGCCATTCCGGCAACGTGATTATCGAAGACGCAGACCTACGTGCGCAATTCGCGGGCCGAATGGCCGCGCTTGGTCTTTCGCCCAATAGCTTTGGGCTGTTCATGGCAACGGCGGCCTACTCTCCCGAGGGGGCTGCCTGGGTCGATGATCTACGCTCATATCTCGATGGTAACCGCCAGATATTCGACGCTGGCATCAATGCAATCCCGGGCCTTAACTCGATGGAACTCGAAAGCACATATCTATCGTGGGTTGATTTCTCAGGCACAGGCATGCGTCGCGAAGAGTTCACAGATCGTGTGCAATCGACAGCGAAACTCGCCGTAAATCACGGTCCAACATTTGGCAAAGGCGGGGACAATTTCCTTCGGTTTAATATCGCGGCACCACGGGCACAAATCATCGAGGCCGTCGAGCGGATGCAGCAGGCTTTCGCCGACTTACAGTAGTTCGCGTTACGCTTTTTCGATCAGTGCGACCGGTGCGTCATCTGGACGAACAAAATCCACTGGCGCAGTCGCCGACACAGGATGCACCCATTTGAGATCGAAAATGGCTTCCTCGCCGTCCTCGCGGGAATTGGTGATCAAGCACTGATACAAATGCCTCGCACCGTCATAAATCTCGACCCGACCGCGCAATTTGGTTCCATGCTCGATATCCAACGACAAGCCGTCTTCCCAAAACCGACGGATGCGGTACACGTCGTCCCCATCATGAACGCATAATTTGTTGTTTCGCTTGATTGAGGCGCGGCGCGCGGCCTGTAGTCCCTTTAGGACGTCAACTGGTAAAAAATCATTCATTAATCGTATCTCCCGTCACCATGAAACTGGCTGAGAGAGGTAAAAATCAAGTAACAATTCCGCCGCAGTGCAGCGATTGCGCTAATCGTCCAGTAATTCAACGCCTGCGACGGGACGCAACACATGCGGTTTGGCTGCGTCGTAGAGCGCCGAGTCAGGGAAACCGTGCGAATCGGCCAATGCTGGACCAACCATGATCAAAGCAGTGCGCGTCAATTTCGCCTTACGCACTTCAGCGTGGATGGTTTCCAAAGTTCCCCGGATTAGTAGCTGATCAGGCCAAGACACACGATAGCCAACAACGCACGGACAGTCCGCCCCGTAGTATGGTGTCAATCTCCGAACAATGTCGCGCAATGCCTTGATCCCAAGGTGGATCGCAAGCGTCGCACCAGATGTCGCAAAGTTTTCCAGCGTTTCGCCTTTTGGCATCCCTGTCGACTTCATCGACATCCGCGTCAGGATGATCGACTGCGCAACCTCGGGCACCGTCAGTTCCGTCCCCAACGCCGCAGCCGCAGCGGCATATGCTGGCACCCCTGGGATGATCTGGTAATCGATCCCTTCCGCCTTCAAACGGCGGATCTGCTCGGCAATCGCGCCATAAAGCGAAGGATCGCCAGAATGTACACGGGCCACATCTTGACCACGTGCATGGGCCGCGACGATCTGCTCATGCGTTTGATCTAAATGCATCGGTGCAGTGTCCATGACCAACGCACCTTCTGGCGCACAGCCCACCACTTCTTCGGGCACCAAAGACCCCGCATATAGACATACTTGGCACTGCCCGATAATCCGTGCGGCCTTCAGTGTCAAAAGTTCCGGATCCCCCGGACCCGCACCAATAAAGTAAACTGTCATTTATGATCTCCTGAGGGATGTTGGGTGGGGCGTCGCAGAAGGCGCGCGAGGCCCATCATCATCCGGCCAAATCCCCATCAATTTTGCGCGCATAGCCGCGCGGTGTGTACATACGCGGCCCGGTTCCCAGCGCCGCCAAACGGCTATGCGATGATCCAACGAGGACAACGGTCAACATGTCAACCTCATCCACATCCAACTCATCCAACCGACGGTATCGTACATGCTCTTCTGGACGTCCCAGCGAACTGGCCAGCATGACAGGCGTATCTGCGGGCCGGTGTTCCAGCAAAATTTCACGCGCTTCTGCCAACAATGTCCGGCGTCGCTTTGAAACCGGGTTATAGAAAGCAATGACGAAATCACCCTCTGATGCGGCCTTCAAACGCTTCACAATATCCTCGCGTGGCGTCAGCAGATCAGACAGTGAAATCGCACAAAAATCATGACCCAACGGTGCGCCTGCGCGCGCCGCCGCGCCCTGCAACGCACTTACTCCGGGCGAACAGACAACTTCAACGCACTTCGCCGCTTGGCTTACGCCCAACGCATCCGCACCCCGGTCCATCAATTCAAAGACCAGCGCCCCCATCGCATAAATGCCTGCATCACCAGAACACACCAGCGCGACATTCTTACCCTTCGCTGCTTGCTCCAACGCAAAACGACAGCGCTCCTCTTCTCCCCCAAGAGGGAAATCAGATCGCGTTTTGCCAATCGCAAGCGACCCTAACAAATCAATATATAGACCGTATCCAACCAGCTCTTCTGCCTCGCTTACCAGTTGCGAAACTTCAGGTGTCCGCCAACTGGCTTGCCCCGGTCCAATGCCAACAATCGATAAACGCCCACGACTACGGCCGCGCATTTCGATTAACGGCGCAGACGCTTGCGCAATCGCGCATGTCGCATTTGCTGTTTTCGCCTTTTCACGGATCAGAACAGCGTCAGAACCAGCCTGTCGTAATGCCGCGGCTTCTGAAACCGAATGTGTGCCGACCTCGGCAAACACGACCTCTGAAGGGTTCGGAACACGCGCAGTTTCGGCCTCAAGTTCAGTACTCTCAAACAAACGGAATTCGCAGTTTAGGTGCTCTGCTAGAGCGATCATGGCAGGCTCATCGCCCTTGATATCAACCGAATTCACCGAATGGACTGCCGCTGGTACGACACCAGCTGCCTTCAATGACGCCATGGTCAGTTCAATCAACTCTTCGGGGGCGCAACCACGCGCACAACCGACGCCGATCGTAATTTGGTGAGGCGCGAAATGCAGATGTGTCGGACCAACCGTGACATCGTCAGAAACTGAGGCCGTGATCGAAACGTCGTCACCCGCAGGCAGATCAACGAGCCACGGCGCATCACCTGAAACTGTAGCCCCCTCACCTGACAACAAAGCCGCCATCGTAGATTTCGCATCTGCCTGATTGACCAGATTCCAACCTGCTGGAGGTTCATCAAGTGCGACGCCCAATGCGACATCACCCGCCGTCGTTACTGCTGCGGTAGCATCCAAACTTTGGGCTATCGTGCGCGCTAATCGGTTGGCACCGCGGTGCCCACCAACCAAAGGCACGACGACCGCCCCATCATCGCTGACTGACACAACAGGCGGCTCAGTCAATTTATCGTTCAGCAGCGGCGCAATCCCTCGGATCAAAATCCCAGACGCGCAGACGCCCACAATCGGTCGACCAGCTGCAAACAAATCACGTACATGATCTAGCGCATTGGCAAAGAATGCATCTGCCTGATCAACGCGTCCTTCCCGACCATGCACCTGCGCATTCAACAGGGCAGCGACGCGATGTGCGACGGCCTCGCCAGAGCGCGACAACGCGACAACAACTGGATCTAGAGCCATGGATCAGCCCCTTTCGTTATCAAAACCATTGAAAAATAGGGGGCCGGGTCAGGTGCGTCGGCCAGCGGTAAAACTTCTTCGTCAGACAAGGTGGCACGTGCGACGTAAACCGCTTCGTTCAACAAACCCAGATCCGTTACCACCTGACGTATCTTTCCAAGGTGGCGACCTATCTTCATCACCACCACGCTTTCCGCACCATCGATGCGGCTCCGCAGTTCCGCCTCGGGAAGCGGTCCCGGCAAAATTGTTAGCCGTTCATTCCGAGCAGCCAACGGCATTCCAGCCCGTGCCGCGCAAGCAGTAACCGAGGTCACGCCAGGAACAATCTCAACATCATATTGATCTGACAGCCGTGCAAAGAGATACATGAAGGACCCGTAAAAAAATGGGTCCCCTTCGCATAAACAGACGACGTCCTGACCTGCATCCAAGGCCATGGCAATCTCAGCAGCCCCAGCGTCGTAGGCGGTTTGAGCTGGCTCACGCGCGACTGTCATTGGCACATCCATGACAATCTCTTGTGCGGCAGGCTTAATCAGATCCGCCGCAATCGCACGGGCAAAACTCGCCCCACCCGCAAGAGACGGATAAGCAATGACGTCCGCATGTGAGATCAGACGCGATGCGCGCACCGTCATCAAATCTGGATCGCCGGGCCCAAGCCCGACACCAAATAAACGGCCCTTCATCGCTTCACCAAGCTTAACTGAGTAACTGGCATTGCAGGTCTCCAGCCAGTCATCCGACCAACGGCCTCGGCACGGCATACGGACAATCGTACAAGCTTGCCACCGTAGCGTTGATGCAATTCCAGCAATTGTGCTTCAGATTCCAAAGTCACCGCATTGGCAACCAATCGACCAAGCGGTCGCAGCGCGGTCCAAGCCGCGTCAAACGTTTCTACGCTCAATCCGCCGCCAATGAATACGGCATCCGGCGCTGGCAGACCTTCTAATCCATCAGGTGCAGTACCGTTTACCAATTCCAATTTCGGCGCGCCCAACGCCAATGCATTCGAGGCAGCCATTGCACGGCGATCATCGCGCGGTTCGATCCCAATCGCTCGAGCATATCGCGCAGCACGCATCCACTCGATCGCAACAGATCCAGACCCACACCCGACATCCCACATTAGGGCACCACGCATCGGCATCAGTTTTGAAACTGTCGCGGCACGAACCTCCTGCTTGGTGATTGTCCCGTCGCTTTCAAACAATGCATCATCAAGACCAGGAACGCGCGGCAACAACGCAGCATCAGTTGCTGCGACGCACTCAACGGCAAGAGTGTTAAAGGCCGGCACGTCATGTGACCACGCTTCTGCCGTATCTTCAAACCGCGCCTCGCGCTCGCCACCCATCGCTGCCAAAACCGTCAATTTCGACTGGCCGTATCCGCGATCTGCCAAGAACTTCGCGATTTGGGCAGGCGTCTCAGCCCCAGTCGTCAAAATCAGCAAACGCACATCTGGTTGAATAAACGCAATCATCTGCTCAACAGGTCGTCCATGAACAGTCAGCGTTTCAACATCGGCCAGCGACCATCCCATCCGGGCCGCCGCCAATTGGAACGCGGACAACTGCGGGTGATACACAATCTCATTTGGATCAATAGCGCGACCAATCCTGGCCCCTACCGAAAACCATAGCGGGTCACCGGTCACCAAAACGACGACTCGCTTACCGCGAAGTGCATTTATCTGCGCGATCATCGCATCAAAGGGCGATGGCCATGCAATCCGCTCTGCGCCAACACTCTTGGACAATCCATGATGACGATCACCGCCAATGATAACCTCAGCGGCTTCAACGACTGCACGAGTAGCAGGCGTTAGACCGTCCAACCCGTCCTCACCAATACCGACAATATGCAACCAGGTTTGCGTCATGTGCTTTGCCCCTCAGGCACGCCAACGGCCAACGCATTTACGGCGGCCGAAGCCATCGCGGATCCGCCGCGGCGGCCGCGAAGAGCAACAAATTCGGACCCACGTGGGTTGTTCGCCAATTCGGCCTTTGATTCAGCCGCGCCAACAAAGCCGACTGGAAAGCCCAAGATCACAGCAGGTTTTGGTCCACCTAGTTCCATCAGTTCGAGTAAATGGAACAACGCCGTTGGTGCATTGCCAATCGCAACGACAGCCCCATCCAAATGCGGCTCCCACAGTTCAACTGCTGCTGCAGATCGCGTGTTGCCAATATCCTGCGCGCGAGCTGGAACGCTTGGATCATTTAGGGTCACGATAACGTCGTTTTGCGCGGGAAGGTAACGCCGAATAATTCCAGCCCCCACCATTTCACAATCACAAAGGACAGGCGCACCTGCGACCAGTGCCGCGTGACCAGCCCGGTACGCATCCGCAGACCAGGCCAATCGATCTGCGATTTCAACCATGCCACAGGCATGGATAACGCGTGTGATTAGCGGGTGCATATCCGACTGAAAGCGATCCAAGCGCGCCTCACGGCGCACAGTGTCAAAGCTCTCGGCGTAAATCGCCTGTGGATCTGTTATGTAAGGGCGCACAGTGGATCATCCGGCCTTATGCTGGCTCTTCGTCGCCATCAAAATCGGCATCATCATCTGATTCTGCCTCCTGACCTTTGCGTTTACCCAAAAGCGCTGCCAATCCAGCTGCTCCAATAAGGCCAATAGCGATCCAGTGATCATGACCTGCGACTTCAATAATATGACCGGGATGCGCCACTGCAGAAGTAGCGGAAAGTAATGCAAGAACTGTTGTTAAAATGCGCATGGGATCCTCTTTGCGTTTCATTTCAAATAAGAGAGAAGCACACAAAGCGCCGTGACGACGTGCCATCTTGGTCCCCTATGTGGGTCGACCCGAATAACACCAACCTCTCTGGCCCAGTAGGGCTCCGTCAAGGTCTCGTATACAAGGCGTCTTACCGCCTCGCAATCCAAGAAACGCCGCTGAACCCCACGTTCCCGACCTGTGCATTGATGCACCAAACATGCGCGCTCAAAGATCTTGGTCAACCTGCAAACACCGATTAGTTGGATGGTAACGGAAAGAGGAGTTCACAATGGGACAATTGGTTGACGGAACGTGGCATGATGTCTGGTATGATACAAAATCAACAGGCGGCGCATTCAAGCGGACGACTGCAAAGTTTCGCAACTGGATCACAGCCGACGGTAGTGCCGGGCCCTCTGGCGAAGGCGGGTTCCCCGTCGTTTCTGGTCGCTATCACCTATATGTTTCATACGCATGCCCTTGGGCACACAGGACGCTCATCTTTCGCGCGCTCAAAGGGCTGACAGATCACATCACCATTTCTGCCGTTCATCCTGATATGCTTTCAGACGGGTGGACATTTGAAACCGACGAAAATGGCGCAACAGGTGACACTCTCTACAACTTACCTTTTGCACGCGATATTTATACCAAAGCAGAACCAACGATCTCCGGTCGCGTTACAGTTCCAATCCTTTGGGACAAAGAGCGCGAAACCATCGTTTCAAATGAGTCCTCAGAAATCATTCGTATGTTCAACAGTGCCTTCGACAGTATTACGGGCAATACCTTGGATTTTTGGCCAGAGAATCTTCGCACCGAGATTGAGCCCGTGAACGACCGGATATACGACACACTCAACAATGGCGTCTACAAATCTGGATTCGCGACCAGTCAGACCGCATATGACGCCGCGATAGATCCACTTTTTGAAACACTCGAATGGTTGGAAACGAGGTTCGAGACGAAGCGCTATTTGATGGGCGAAACCCTGACCGAAGCCGATTGGCGCCTCTGGACGACATTAGTCCGTTTCGACCCAGTGTATCACCTTCACTTCAAGTGCAACCGCAAACGCATTATCGATTATCCAAATATTTGGGCCTACACACGTGAATTATATCAAATGCAAGGTATCGCCGAGACCGTAAACATGGATCATATCGTACGGCATTATCATTTTAGCCACGAGTCAATTAACCCTCACCGGATCATTCCGACTAACCCAGATTTGGATCTGCATGAACCGCATCATCGCGATTAGTGGCAGTGCCATAGTGGTAAACTATTTGGGCTAGATCATTAGGCGGTGTCTTGCTTTGAACCAAAGCCCGCGCATTTCCGCTGTGGGCAAAAATTGACCCGTCAGAGAAGAAGGTTGTATCAGTTACAAAGATGACGTTTGCACTTGGTTGTCGAAAAGAAGCCATGTCGGCAACGCTTAGCGCGTTACCCTCCTCCAACATGAGATCAAGAACGATTGCATCAAATGTTTCCTCTTCGATCAAATCGATCGCACTATTCCCATCCAATGCGATTGTTACCAATGCGCCCAAACGCACCAAATGCGCTTTCCAGATCTTCCCAAGATCCTTGTCACTTTGAACTATCAGCGTCTTCACGACCGCCTCACCTCATTGCTAAGCATCTATGCCCGTCAAGTCCCCAAACGTCGAAGATGCACTACTTCCATTGACCCAAATAGTTAACGAAGTGTTAACAGCGTCAATACGGCTCAAATAAACATCAAACCCACCAACATTACTTGCAATACTAGCAATTTTCCGCTTGAAACGCGCAGAACAAAGGCGGCATTTGAATGACAACTTGGATTACAATCTGCGATACCTGCAAACGTGAAGGCTGGGACCCGAAAGAACAGCCGGAAACTGATGGCGAGCTTTTTGCTGCGCTGATCGAGCAGGAAGCTGCTGGTAAGGAAAACATCAAAACCAGAAGGCTATCCTGCCTGATGGGCTGTGATCGGGCCTGCAACATCGCTATCCAAGCGGACGACAAACTCACTTACACACTTGGCACCTTTGATCCGACGCAAGAGGCCGCCGAAGGCATCGTTTCCTATGCATGTGCCCATTCTGAAAGTGAGACAGGACGCGTCCCTTTCCGAGAATGGCCAGTTGCAATTAAAGGTCACTTTGTGACGCGCCACACTCCACTTCCTAAAGACGAATGAGCAAGCAGCGCGATCACGGCGGCGGCATAGACGCAGCCGCTGCCAAATGGGGGGGCCAAAGACAGGATTGGGTGGACTTGTCCACCGGGATCAACCCTGTGCCATACGACATTGCCGATTTCCCCGCGGACAGTTGGACTGCACTTCCGGATCGCGCAGCATTTGATGCGTTGGAACTTGCGGCGCGAAGGTTCTGGAGCATTCCAGATGACGCTTCAGTTTTGGCCGCACCCGGAGCATCCTCAATTATCGCGCAGCTACCTGCCATTCTTAAGGGCACCTCAGTTGCAATCACGAAACCAACCTACAACGAACACGAGGCGGCATTTCTAGCAAATAGATGGCAGCCAACGACCGGTTCTGCTGATGTCGGTGTCGTGGTTCATCCCAATAACCCAGACGGCCGTATCTGGGCGGAACACGAACTAAAAACTCAAACCCAGATTATTGATGAAAGCTTTTGCGACGTTACACCTGATCTTAGCCATATGCTTTTGGCGAAAAAGCCCGGCACAGTAATTCTGAAGAGTTTCGGCAAATTTTGGGGCCTCGCTGGTTTGCGACTGGGCTTTGCAATTGGCGACCCCGATATCATCGCTAAACTCGCCACCCAGCTTGGGCCATGGCAAGTTTCGGGCCCTGCGTTGGATATTGGCGCAAGAGCATTGGCTGACACTGATTGGGCCAGCAACGCACGCTCCCGGCTAGCAACGGACGCAATTCGGCTCGACGCATTAATGACCCATGCAGGTGCGCAAGCTCTTGGCGGAACCGACCTCTTCCGCCTTTATAGAACAAACAATGCGCAAGATTGGCAGGATCGTCTGGCGCAAAATCAGATTTGGTCTCGGATCTTTCCATATTCAGACCACTGGTTACGTTTGGGTCTACCCGCCCCGTCTGATTGGGACCGCTTGGAAGCCGCTCTATGAGCCTCGTCATCGGTATGATCCTTGACGCAATCTTCGGCGAACCCCGCTGGCTTTGGTCGCGGATGCCGCATCCGGCAATTCTTATGGGTCGTCTTATTGGTTGGTTCGACATTCGGTTCAACAAAGGCTCGCGCCGCAAAATGAAGGGCATTGTCGTTGTTTTGGTTCTCGTAATCAGCTCACTTCTCCTCGGAACAATCCTAAAGGCGCTCCCATTCCAGATCGCCGAGGTTCTGATCCTCGCGGTTCTGCTGGCGCAAAGATCACTTGCTCAGCACGTATCTGCAGTTGCGGACGCTTTGCGCCTTTCATTGTCTGATGGCAGGCGCTCTGTTGCGATGATAGTTGGCCGTGACACCGCAGTACTTGACGAATCTGGGGTTGCCCGCAGCGCTATCGAAAGCGCCGCCGAGAACTTATCCGACGGTGTTATCGCGCCTATTTTTTGGTTTGCCATCGGCGGCTTGCCAGGTTTGCTTGTGTATAAGATCACGAACACTGCAGACAGCATGATTGGCTACAAAACAGAACGTCATTCTGAATTTGGTTGGGCCGCTGCACGTTTCGACGACCTTTTGAATCTAATCCCCGCGAGACTAACGGCATTGTTGATCTGGCTAACCGGACCGAACCCAGAAACGCCCAAATACATCTTTGCAGAAGCACCCCGCCACAGATCGCCGAATGCAGGGTGGCCCGAAGCAGCGATGTCCTATCATCTAAACGTAGCGCTAAGTGGCCCGCGCTCATACGAGGGGCGCCTGACCGCTGATCCTTTTGTAAACCCAACGGGCCACAAAAGGCTAACAGCCGATTCAATCGAGGCCGCGTCAATTACGCTATGGAAAGTCTGGGGCTTGGCATTAATCGCCGCCCTGATATTTGCCCTCTTTTGACGCACACCAAGTCCTGTTAGCTTAACACAACAGCAATTCGGAGACGTCAAATGCGCAAATCCTTAGCAATCGCTATCACATGTATCAGCACTGCAGCCCATGCCTGTGGAGGCAACGTGAATGCATTCATCGATGGCGTCATAGCAGAGGCCGCCGGCCAAGGCATTCCTAGCGCAACATCCGAGCAATTTTTCCGAGGTGCCGCGATTGACCAAGCCGTGCTTCGTGCTGATCGATCACAAGGTGTTTTCCAAAAAGATTTCATCAGCTTTTCACGGGCTTTGATCAGCCAGAACCGTATCGACAACGGCCGTGTGTATGGGCAACGCTTTGACGCCGTCTTTGACCGTATCGAAGCAGAGTTTGGCATTCCTCGCGGTGTGCTGCTCGCCTTTTGGGCCTTTGAAACTGACTTTGGCCAAGTGCAAGGAAATTTCAATACGCGTAACGCGCTGCTTACCCTCGCGCATGACTGCCGCCGCCCCGAATTGTTCCGGCCACAACTTATTGCCGCGATTGAACTGTTCTCGCGCGGCGAATTCGATCCACAGCGCACGACAGGCGCATGGGCCGGTGAAATCGGCCAAGTGCAAATGCTTCCGAAAGACATAATCGAAAACGGCCGAGATGGCGACGGCGACGGTCGCGTCGATCTTAAGGGATCGTCACCCGATGCACTGATGTCCGGTGCAAGCGTTTTGTCATCGCTCGGCTGGCGCCCCAACGAACCTTGGCTTCAAGAAATCAGTGTGCCGCAATCACTCGATTGGTCTTTGACCGGCCTCGACAAAACCCGACGTGTTTCAGACTGGGCTTCGAGGGGCGTCACAGCGCAAGCAGGCAGCCTTGGCCCGTCGAACCTACCCGCCTCGGTTCTCTTGCCAATGGGACGCAATGGGCCCGCCTTCCTCGCGTACCCGAACTTCAACGTCTATTTTGAATGGAACAAAAGCTTTGTCTACGTCACGACAGCCGCTTATTTTGGCACGCGTTTAATGGGTGCCCCCGTCTATGATGCAGGATCGCCAACTGCTGCACTTAGCGGCGATGCGATCAAATCCTTGCAGTCAAAACTAGAGCGTCGTGGCTACGACGTCGGAGGCGTGGATGGAATTTTGGGCGCAAAGACGCGCGCAGCCGTACAAGCGGAACAATTGCGTCTTAGTCTGCCAGCAGACGCATGGCCAACTCAACAACTTCTAAACGCGTTGTAATTGATGGGACTGCGGGTGGAGTGCCTTACCCAAATGGGCAAGCGCGTCGCCTACAGTCCTAATGAACCGCTTTGACTGGAAACCTATCGCCTTGCTCAGTGATCAAAACAAGGCGTGTGCCATCATGAACATACATGTCGCATCGCGAAAACCCATTCGCAAATGCCGAACATACGACCCCATCGGCGCCATCTTCGCTTAATTGATAAGTGCCATAGGCACGCCCACCGTCCGAATAAGTGTAGGTATACGTCCCACTCACCGAATAAAATGAAATGCCGCCATCAAAGAACTGATGCGTCCGCCCGACAACGTCGCGTGACATCGCTGCGCTGTCTAACACACGGTCAGTTGTTTTCGGTGCAAATGTCTGAGCAAGACCAGCAGTCGCCGAAAAAGACGACAGGACAAGAATGAAAAGGCGCAAGGGAGTCTCCTGTTTCAAACATATTAGCCGAAACTTCTGATGCCTAGGCTCACGATATCGTTTTACCTAACAAACATTCGTGATCAGGCCACCAATTGCTCGGCTTTCTTCAGATCAACAGACACAAGTTGCGATACACCTTGCTCGCCCATCGTCACGCCAAACAAGCGATCCATCCGACTCATCGTTACAGCATGGTGAGTAATAATCAGGAAACGTGTTTCCGTCCGGCGTGTCATTTCATCTAGCAGATCACAAAAGCGCGTCACGTTTGCATCATCCAAGGGCGCGTCAACCTCGTCCAGTACACAGATTGGCGCTGGGTTGGCCAGGAACACCGCAAAGATGAGCGCCAGTGCAGTCAGCGTTTGCTCGCCCCCCGACAAAAGGCTCAACGTCGACAACTTCTTGCCCGGTGGCTGGCACATAATCTCTAGACCAGCTTCCAACGGATCATCGCTTTCAACGAGCACTAACTTTGCCTCGCCGCCACCGAACAAATGGGTAAATAACACGCCAAAGCTTTCGTTCACCTGTTCAAAGGCAGTCAACAGCCGTTCGCGACCTTCCTTATTCAGGCTTGCAATTCCGTTGCGTAGGGCGGCAATCGCTTCTTCTAAGTCGGCCTTTTCAGACACCAGCGCATCGTGTTCTTCTTGAACGTCTTTGGCATCCTCTTCTGCCCGCAAATTCACTGCACCTAATGCGTCGCGTTGACGTTTGAATTGCGCCACTTGCGCCTCAATGGTTTCAGACGCTGGCATTTTCTCAGGATCCAATTCCAAATCCGCCAAGAGCTCTTCAGGAGCGACTTGCAATGCTTCCCTTATCCGTTCCTCTGCCATGCCTACGGCCTCACGCGCGGCTTCTGCATGGGCCTCTGAGCGTGCGCGGCTTTCGCGCGCTTCAGACGCTTTGCGCTCAGCGTCGCGCTCTGCATCAGATGCTTGTCTCAACGCAGTATCCGCTTCTGCCAATGCATCCGACGCTGCCTTTCGACGCGTTTCTGCGACACCAATCGACTCTGCCAACTTCGCACGGTTTTCGGCAATCGCACCCGGCGCAGAAACCGCTGTTTCCAACTCCTCTTCAGACGCCTGCTTGCGCGAAGCCAATTCCGCAATCCGCTTTTCAGCTGTGGCCAAACGATGTTTCCAACCCGACACTTCTGTCGTGATTTCTTGGCTGCGCTTCAATCGCGCCTCACCTTCACGCCGAACTTCATCGAACCCGGTGCGCCTGGACATCATCGTGATCCGTGCTGCCTCAACCGTCAGTTTGATCTCATCAACTTGCGCCCTAGCCTGGTCCAAATTTTCTAACCCGGACAAGGCCGCCTGCGCCTCTGTCGCTGCCGCGCGGGCCGCCATCGCATCTTCTTCGAACCGCGATAGGGACAGCCCCAATGTTTCAAGCTTGCCCTCGGCCAAATTTTGTTCAGCCTCCGCCCGACTTGCTGCGCGGTTGGCATCTGCGACGGCTTTGTCAGCATCGCGCCGCGCATGACGCGCCGCTTGATCGGCGGTTGTCAGTTCTTTCAATTGACCAGTCAGATTTTCGTGAGCCTGCGCTGCACCAATCGCCTGCGCATTTCGCTCTTCCAGATCACGCTTTAATTCAACCAATCGGTTCAATTGCTGCAACCTTAGCGCCGCTGCCGATGGCGCATCTTCAGCAGCGGCCCGGAACCCGTCCCAACGCCAAAGGTCTCCTTCGACTGAAACCAATCGTTGCCCCGGCAACAAATCTTCTTGAAGCTTGGTCCCGTCTTCACGTGACACCAAACCAACCTGCCCCATACGGCGCACCAAAACCATCGGGACCGATACATAATTGGTCAACGCCTTAACCCCTTCGGGCAAAGAAGGGGGTGCTCTATACCCCGGCAATGCAGCCCAACCAGACTTAATATCACCGGCAATTTCCGGGGCGCGCAAATCATCTGCCAAGGCAGCACCAAGCGCCAGCTCATAACCAGCCTCTACACGCAACAGATCCATGACCTGCCCGTCTTCTTGGGTCTCGCGTTCAACCAAACGGGCCAACGCAGCCACTTCGGCGCGCAGAGCATTCGCCTCGCCTTCCGCCTCAGAGCGCGCGGCACGTGCGTCACTTTCCTTATCTTGAAGTGCGGCGCGTTTTTGCTCGGTCTGAAGCAAAGTTTCTTCCGCCGCGACCGCAGCGCCAGCGGCGGCGACCTCAGCCTCTTTTGCTGCCACCAAAGCGGTCTGCGCTGCGCTCAAGGAAACACGCGCCTCGCCCTGCGCAATCTTACTGCGTTCAGCCTCAGCTTGCGCCTTTTCTTCTCGCACACGGGTTTCATCCAGCAA
The DNA here is from genome assembly GCA_042093895.1 of Cognatiyoonia sp. Taxonomy (GTDB): domain Bacteria; phylum Pseudomonadota; class Alphaproteobacteria; order Rhodobacterales; family Rhodobacteraceae; genus Cognatiyoonia. Next base: position 97,069 of record JBELEI010000004.1, read on the forward strand.
CCTGCGTCCCGATTGATGCCTGGCTGCAAGTCGGGCTACATCTTCGGTCACTTGCGACAAATCTTCTTCGCGCGATTGCAAAACCGATGCCGCTTCGCTTGACGACTGGCGCGCGGCGTCCAACCGTGCCTCGTGTCCAGATCCCGCTTTTTCTAACTCGGCGGCTTCCCAATCAAGTCGTTCGATTGTTTCGCCCGCATCCCGGTTCAAACCACTTTCACGCTCGATATCATGTGCCAATTGCTGAATACGCGCTTGCAAAGTGACAACCGTTGCACGGGCACGCTCCTCTTCATCGCTCAGCGCATCACGTTCGACCTGCAAGCGTTGAAGCACAGCACCCGCAACCGTTTCTTCTTCTCGTAATGGTGGCATTGCCTCATCACAGGCCTGGCGTGCTTTGCCAGCCTCGCGAGCAGCCAACTCAGCTTGTGCGGCTGAACTCGTCCCCGTTCGCAGACTCTCTGTCGCAGCCGCCAAGACCTGATCGGCTTCACGCCAACGTCGATACAACAACATCCCTTCTGCCAATCGTAGGGATTCGCCAATTTCGCGGTACCGCGCTGCCTGCCGTGCCTGCCGCGCAAGTTGCGACAATTGTCCAGCCAATTGCTCAACCACATCGTCGACACGCGTCAAGTTGGTCTCTGCACCCTTGAGCTTCAACTCTGCCTCATGGCGCCGCTGGTACAGGCCCGAAATGCCTGCGGCCTCTTCCAAAATGCGACGCCGCGCTTTCGGCTTGGCATTAATCAACTCTGAAATCTGACCCTGGCGCACCAAAGCAGGCGAGTGCGCGCCTGTAGAGGCATCAGCAAATAGCATCTGAACATCGCGCGCTCGGACGTCCTTGGCCCCAACCTTATATGCAGACCCCGCATCCCGCGTAATGCGTCGCACGATCTCCAAATTGTCAGCATCATTAAAAGCTGCTGGCGCCAAACGCTCACCATTGTCGATCAACAGGGCGACTTCGGCAAAATTGCGGGCCGGACGGGTCGCGGCACCGGCAAAGATCACGTCTTCCATTCCACCGCCACGCATGGCCTTTGGGCGGTTTTCGCCCATGACCCAACGCAACGCCTCCAACAGATTCGACTTTCCGCACCCATTTGGACCCACAACACCTGTCAGCCCGTCCGCGATAATTAAATCGGTCGGGTCGACAAAGCTCTTGAAGCCATTCAGTCGCAGTTTGGAAAAGCGCACGCAAACGCCTCCGATGATTCCTAGGTTTGCACAGGATGACGTCGCCAACAGAACCAAGTCAACGAAAACACACCGCATATTGCCCAGTTCACATAGTTATCCACAACATATTGCAAACCCCGCGCATCAGGTTGCTTCTTTTAGGCAAAAATACCTCCGCCGGAGACATCCGCAGTCCCAACCAGGGCGGAAACGGATCCTTCGGCGTCGGAATCCGCCTTGACGCATCCCCCCATTGCGCGCACAAAAGCCAAGCACGGTTCCCCGTCAGGTGCAAAGCGCCTTGGGGATGAAACTGGGAATGTGGACAAGGCCGATCCATCTTGGAGGCCCAAAACCACAGCCGCCCCCGCGACTGTATGTGGAGAGCGGATGCCAAACACGCCACTGGGAAACCGGGAAGGCAGGCATCAGCAGCGACCCACAAGCCAGGAGACCGGCCGCGCAAGACGACCAACCAACCCCCGTCGGGTGTGACGGGCACAGGAGACAAAGAAATGAATAACGTCAAAGCTCAGGCCGTCACGGCCCCACAGTCAAAAGCAGCTTCTTCAACGCTTTCGTTGATTGCCGCGGCCCTTATGGGCGTTGGCATTATCGCTGTTGCTGGCCATGTACAGGCCGCCACTTTGCACGACGCTGCACACGATGTGCGTCACGCAACTGGCTTTCCCTGCCACTAAGCTATGTTTACAAAAATTGTAACCAGCGCGTTGATCGCTGGCTTCGGCGCAGGCTTATTCGCAGCTCTGCTCCAATTCGCATTCGTGCAGCCTATTTTGCTACACGCGGAACTCTTTGAAACCGGTCAATTGACCCATTTTGGCGCAAACGCATCAGCGGCCCATGTCCCGCATGAAGGCGGGATCGATTTTCTGCGTAATGGTTTGAGTGTTGCATTCTCGTCCCTGATTTATGTTGGGTACGCACTGATAGCAGCGGCCGTGATGGCCTTCGCCGAAGAACAGAAAGCAGAAATAAATGCACGAAGCGGGATGGTTTGGGGAGTCGCGGGTTTCGTGGCAGTAGTTCTTGCTCCAGCATTCGGATTGTCTCCAGAACTCCCCGGTATGGCAGCCGCCGACATCACAGCACGGCAAATCTGGTGGTTTGGAACGGTTGCGGCGACTGGCCTCGGGCTTTGGTTCATTGCATTCGGCACCAACTGGATGGTCTGGGGTTCGGCCGCTGTATTGCTTGCAGCACCTCATGTGATTGGTGCGCCGCTTCCCGATGTCCTCACTGGCCCAGCTCCACCCGAACTCGGCGCTGAATTCAGCGCGCGCGTCATCGGCAATGGTCTTGCAGTTTGGGTCGTCCTTGGTTTGCTGATCGGTGCGATTTGGAACTCCAAACTTGTTAACGACGATGCGTAGTCTCTTGCTTTTTGTTATTGGTATCGTGTTTGGGGGAACAGCTGGTTTCCTCGGCGCGGGCGGTCTTGGCGACAGCGGCCACGCACACGACCACGCAGGACACGGAGACGCAGATCACGACCATAGCGCTTTGATAGAATGGGATGGGGACACGCCGCGCCTAGATCTAATTTTATTGCCAGACATCGATGATGCGCAGAACCTGCATATTCTGACAGAAGGCTTCGTGTTTGCACCTGAACAGGTGAACGGTCCAAACACACCCGGAACGGGCCACGCCCACATCTACGTCAATGGCGAAAAAACCATGCGCGCCTATGGCGCGTGGGCACACTTGAACGATGTGCCAAGCGGCGCAACCGTTCGCGTAACGCTAAATGCCAACGACCACGCCGGTTGGGGTAAAAACGGCCAACCGATCGCAGCCGAGATCAAAGTACCATGAACTACAGCGCTGGTACCCGTGTTTTAAGGCAAAATCGCAGCCGACCAAGCGGTCGCGCATCTTCGATCCAGCCATCTGCCGTAGCGTCATACAATTTGGCAAAGGCCAATACATCGTCTGCGTCACCATCCGTGACGCCTGCAAAAACATACGTCGCTTTACCGTCTGCTTGCGCCGCCACCGAAACAGGCTCAGCGCAAACAGATAGGCAGTCGTGGATCACAACGTCCCAATCCGGTAAATTGGGTCGTACAGCGTCCACCAAGGCGGCACCCGGCCCGTCGCATAACCCACAAATTGTCAGCCGCTTGTTCATGGCCTCAGCCATAGCCCAGCCCATTAGAATTGGAAACTGAAATGCCTGCAAAAATCCCAGCAACTGTTGTCACCGGCTTCCTTGGCGCGGGCAAAACGACTTTAATCCGGCATATGTTGCAGAATGCCGAAGGCAAACGCATCGCATTGATCATCAATGAATTTGGCGACCTTGGCGTCGATGGCGACATCCTAAAAGGCTGCGGCGAAGAAACTTGCACCGAAGATGACATTGTGGAGCTGTCCAATGGGTGCATCTGCTGCACCGTGGCTGATGATTTTATTCCAACAATGGAACAGCTTTTGGCGCGTGACGACAAACCAGACCATATCGTTATCGAAACTTCTGGCCTCGCACTTCCACAACCACTCGTCCGCGCATTTAACTGGCCCGGTATCTCTACCAAAGTAACCGTCGATGGTGTCGTCACCGTTGTTGACGGCCGCGCGGTTCACGATGGTCAATTCGCCCATAACGTAGCAGCAGTCGACGCCCAGCGTGCACAAGACGAAAATCTAGACCACGAAACACCGCTATCTGAATTGTTCGAAGATCAGGTTGCCTGCGCTGACATGATCGTTATCAACAAAATCGACCTTTTGGACGCAGCCGAAGCCGATGCTTTGACCACCCGCCTAAAAACCGAAAGCCGCGACGGCGTGCAAGTGGTTAAGGCCAAGATGGGCGCCCTACCCGTTGATGTCCTATTGGGGCAAGGGATTGGGGCAGAAGGCGATCTAGAAGCCCGCCACGAAATTCACCACCATCACCACCACGATGATGATCACCACGACGACCATGACGATGATCATCACCATGACCACGAACATGCGCATGGTCACGATGAATTCGAAAGCTTCGTCGTAGCCCGTGCGGAAATCGCAGATGCGGCTGCGTTTGCAGAGCAAGTCGCGGATGTCATCCGCACCCACAACATCCTGCGCCTAAAAGGCTTCGCTGCCGTCACCGGCAAACCCATGCGCCTCACGCTCCAAGCTGTTGGACCACGCGTCGATACATACTTTGACCAACCTTTTGGCAACGCCCCACGCGAAACACGCCTCGTTGTCATTGGCGAGGCCGGTTTGGATTTCGCCGCGATCACTGCAGCGCTCCAAGCATGATCATCGTTGAGCGGACTGATCCTCATCACCCTGATGCAACGGCTTTGTTGAAACAAAGCCACGCGTTGATGGAGTCCCTCTTTCCGCCTGAAGACAATTTTTACCTCGATATCGATGACCTTTGCGCAGATCACATCCACTTTTTCACAGCCCGTAACGGCGCAAAAATCCAAGGAACCGGCGCGCTGGCAATCAAAGAAGGCTATGCCGAAATCAAATCGATGTTCGTCGCGAAAGCCGCTCGTGGAACAGGCATCGCCGATGCGATTATGCGCCAAATAGAAGATACAGCGCGTGAAGAAGGCGTGAGTTTCCTAAAGCTCGAAACCGGTAACGTTCTGCACGCCGCGCATAGACTCTACCGTCGCCATGGATTTACCGACTGTGGCGTCTTTGGCGAATACGCAGATGCCAACAGCTCCATCTTTATGGAAAAAGCATTGATCTGATGCATTTACTCGCCGCCACACCAGGTTCCATCGACGATGGAGACGAACCCGTCGATCTCGGTCAAACGCCGGCCGAGGTCGTCTTTATTTCGGCGGCTGATACCGAACTCGCTGCACTGTCGGTTGCACGTTCAGAAATGGCCGATGCGCCTGAACTGCGGTTGGCCAATATGATGCACCTCCAGCATCCAATGTCGGTTGATCTGCACATCGACAACTGTGCGAGCAAATCAAAACTGGTGGTCGCGCGTATTTTAGGCGGTGCGGGCTATTGGAAATACGGCTTCGCGCAATACGCCGCGCGCCTTCGCGAGGCGGGCATACCGTTTGTTGCGTTGCCGGGCGACGACAAACCAGATTCCGAACTGCGTGCGCTCTCAACTGTGAGCGATGAAGCCTATGACGCACTTTGGGCCTACCTCGTTGAAAGCGGGCCTGAAAACAGCACAAACTTTCTGCTCTATTGTCAGCATCTGCTTGGCAAATCCGAGACACCAGAGGCCGCGCGCCCATTGCTGCGCGCTGGTGTGTACTGGCCTGGTGCAGGCGTATCCGACCTTGATGCGGCACAGGCTGCTTGGCAGGATGACCAACCTGTCGTACCGATCATATTTTACCGCGCACTCGTCCAGGGTGGTGGTCTAAACCCAATCAACCGTTTGACCAAAAGCTTGTCGCGAGCGGGACTAAATCCGCTCCCGATCTTCGTGGCGTCACTCAAAGACCCGATCAGCCGAGCAACGCTCGAAACCCTATTTGGTTCCGCGCCGCCATCCGTCATATTAAACTGCACAGCCTTCGCTGTCGGTTCGCCGCATCAGGACGATCCAGCGACAAACAATCCGCTGACAATGCCCGCCGCCAACAATGCGCAAGTGTTTCAAGTTATCTTGTCAGGCGCTTCTGAAGAGGCATGGTCAGACAGTGCCCAAGGGCTCTCAGCCCGCGATATCGCAATGAACGTCGCCTTGCCCGAGGTCGATGGTCGCGTTCTTTCACGCGCGATTTCTTTCAAAGGCGAGGCCTTCTTTGACGAAGCCACCGAATGCCCCATCGCGACCTACCAAGCACACGGAGACCGCATTGAATTCGTTAGCAGATTGGCCAAAAACTGGGCCCTACTGCGCGAGACTAAGCCTGCCGACAAGAAAGTCGCGTTGATCCTCGCGAACTATCCAAACAAAGATGGCCGCTTAGCCAACGGCGTCGGGCTAGATACGCCTGCAGCCACCGTACATGTTTTAAATTTATTGCAGGCAGAAGGTCTAACAACCCAAGCACCAAAAGATGCCAAAGCGTTGATGGATAAAATCATGGCGGGGCCAACCAATTGGTTGACTGATCGTGCGGAGAAAACGGGCGGGGAACGACTGCCGCTCTCTGTCTATAAAGCGCATTTCAACGACCTGCCCTGGGCGCTCAAAGAGCAAATCACATCTCGTTGGGGAGCCCCAACTTCCGACCCTTTCGTTGACGATGACGGATTTGCCCTGTCCATCCACAAATTCGGAAATGCTGTTGTGGGTCTGCAACCTGCGCGCGGCTACAATATCGATCCGACCGAAACCTACCACTCACCGGACCTCGTACCGCCGCACAACTACCTCGCCTTCTACTTCTGGCTGCGCCACCAATGGGGGACAGATGCAATCGTCCACATGGGCAAACACGGAAACCTTGAATGGCTCCCTGGCAAAGCTGTCGCCTTATCTCAAGAGTGCTGGCCAGAGGTGATCTTTGGCGCAACGCCGCATATCTACCCCTTTATCGTCAACGATCCCGGCGAAGGTACCCAAGCCAAACGGCGGACATCCGCGGTCATTATCGACCACCTAACTCCCCCTTTGACGCGTGCCGAAAGCTATGGCCCCATGCGCGACCTAGAGGCGTTGGTCGATGAGTACTATGAGGCGGCGGGCGTTGACCCTCGTCGGATCACACATCTGCGCAAAGAAATCATGTCACTTGCCGAGGTGACTGGTCTCGCGAAGGACGCGTCATTTACAGGCGAAGAGGACACGGATCTCGCCAAACTTGACGCTTATTTGTGCGAACTCAAAGAGGCTCAGATCCGCGACGGCCTACACATCTTTGGACAATCACCCGAGGGCGCGCTCGCACGTGACCTCGCAATCGCACTCGCTCGCGTTCCACGCGGTGATGGGTCAGGCAAAGATGCGTCTCTGCTGCGAGCGCTTGCCGCCGACCTTGAACTCAATATTGACCCACTCGATTGCGATCTGGCAGCGCCGGCCTCGAAGAAACCCGCCGCATTGGTCGGCGAAGGAATATGGCGTACGAACGGCGACACCGTTGAACGCCTCGAAACCCTCAGCCAAGCTCTGTTGCAGGACGGCGGGTGGGGCGATGGCGACAGCCAAGCTGCGCCTGGCCCCGCATCACAAGCCGTCATCGACGAAATCAACACCACAATCCGCCCGATTCTCGAAAGCTGTGGACTTGACGAAGGGGCGGGCCTTCTCACCGCCCTCAAAGGGCACTTCGTCGCCCCGGCACCTTCAGGCGCCCCCACACGGGGCCGCCTTGATGTGCTGCCCACCGGTCGCAACTTCTTCTCTGTGGATAGCCGCGCCGTCCCGACGCCCACCGCTTGGGCACTGGGCTGGAAATCCGCGAACTTGTTGATTGAAAAACACCTTCAGGACCACGGTGATTGGCCACGCACCATGCTTCTCACAGCATGGGGCACAGCAAATATGCGCACAGGTGGCGACGATATCGCACAAGCGCTTGCTTTGATGGGCGTCAAGCCAACGTGGGACAGCGCCAACCGTCGCGTCACTGGCTTTGAAATCATCCCCCACACTGCCCTTGGCCGACCGCGTGTCGACGTGACGCTTAGAATCTCAGGTTTCTTCCGCGACGCCTTCCCCCAACTTATCGCACTCGTCGACTCGGCATCTCGCGCTGTGCAAACACTTGATGAACCAAACGATCTTAACCCTGCAGCAGGCCGTGCAAAAGCTGGTGAAGACATGGCGCGTGTCTTTGGATCAAAACCCGGCGCCTATGGTGCAGGCCTTCAGGCCTTAATCGACGAGCGTATTTGGTCAGATAAGTCAGACTTCGCCGAAGCTTACCTAGAGTGGGGTTCGTACGCCTATTCTGCAAAGGCGGAAGGTACCAAGGCAAAGGCAGCGTTCTCGCAACGTCTCAGCCAAACCGAAGCGATCGTGCAAAACCAAGACAATCGTGAACATGACATCCTGGACTCCGATGATTACTACCAGTTCGAAGGCGGCGCTGCGGCAGCCGTCAGTACGCTTCAAGGTCAAGACCGACCGATTTATCACAATGACCACTCACGCCCAGAACGTCCAGTAATTCGAACTCTAGAAGATGAAATCGGTCGCGTCGTCCGCTCCCGAGTCGTCAATCCTAAATGGATCGATGGGGTCAAGCGTCATGGATATAAAGGTGCCTTTGAAATCGCCGCGACTGTCGATTACCTCTTCGCCTTCGCAGCGACCACAGGCGCCGTCAAAAACCATCACTTTGATCTATGTGAAGAAGCATTTTTGGCCGACGATGACACGCGCGCGTTTATTGCGGAGAATAATGCGCCCGCCCTTCAAGACATCGCTGATCGATTGCAAGAGGCTATTGATCGCGGTTTATGGGTGCCGAGATCAAACTCGGCCAAAGCGCGATTGGTCGAAATTGGGCGAAGTCAGAACGACGATGCCAACGCAGCAGTTCCAAGATAACCAACAAACAAAATCAAACTTACATATTTCATGGCAATGCCTCCTACCTTGCAGTAGCGAAGATTAACCATTTCAGTCGATGGGAAATTACTAGAACTTCTCACCCTCATTGACCATATTACAAGAGCGTTCCGCAAGGAACCTGTTGTTGGGCGAAAACGCCCTTAATCCATTCCTTGACGAGCGCCAAAGTTTGGGAATGCCTTTTCGTTTCATGAATCACGCTCCAAATCTCGCGGTTTGCACCTTCAGTTCGGTGCAAACGTTCGAACGGGTCACCATCCTGAATAAGAATTTTGGGTGCAATAAAGGGGATACCAAGACTAAGAGATGCTCTCCGAGCAGCAGCAAACGACGTCACCCTTAGCACGGGCTCTTTGTCAAAATATGTAAAGCCCATCTGCATTTCAGGTGTCCAGTCGAGATGTTCGTTTAACCCAATCCAATCACGTGTCTTAGACTGATCAGCTGACCATATGAAATGTGGGATATCGGCAACTTTCGATGCGACCAACTGCCCTTCAGTGGGTCGACCAAAGCGCAACGCTAAGTCGGCTTCGGCATAGGCCAAAGACAGCCGCTTGTCCGAGCCATGCAATTCCAATTTTATATCGTCGACAGTGCGATAAAAGTTACCGACTTGAGGCGCAACATAGTGCGTCAGCAAGAACTCCAATGAGGTTATCTTTACGGTTTTGAGTTCATCACTTATGTGGCCATTTTGATTGAGCGCTTCAATATTGCTTTGCATTTGAAGCCCGACATCCAAGAGCAGCTGGCCCTCCGAGGTGATTTCCCATGTTCCACTCCGCGACATCGTGAAAAGCACAGCGCCCATGTCAGTAGAGAGACTCTTAATGTGCCGCGAGATTGTCGTTGCGTCGGCGCCAATAAGTTCTGCAGCATGCTTCATTGTCCCGCCGTTAGCTAGAGCAACAACGTACTTAAGATCGTTCCAGTCTTTCATCATTGCCAGACCCCAATTGCTATGACCTTTATTTAAATCGGCTCTAGCTCCTTTCAATATCTTAGTAAGCTAAGTGCGCCTTTGCTTTTCTTAAAAGGTCACAATAGCCCCCAGTTCGTATATCCCTAGCTATACTAAAGCATAGTTTTTGACAGAAATTCGTCCGGATAACTAGAAAGAAGCCTGCACACTCGCAGTCCCACACCTGCGAGATTGTCCATCGTCAGAAGACACAATCTTTATTAATATTTAATTAACGATGCTTTATTAATATTTAATTAACGATGCCTGGGGGGGCTAAAGATTAGGAGGCTATTTTGGCTCACGGCAAGGATCGAAAATCCGCCCAGCCCGTGTTAAATATTACTGTAGTTGTGTCCTTGGTCACAGCTCATGCCGTGAATGAGTTACTCGGCGACGATTTAAATGTATTAGTGAATATCGGCGTATACTTGCTGGTATTGCTCATTCCAACAATTATAAAGAAAGTGTTTTTTGGTGACGACGCTGCAGATGCGCGCCAACGTCAAATGAACAACCGAGTTCAACGACTACCGCACTCACGGTTCAGTTGATTTGTAACAACCCAGTGAACTTGATCACCCTTCGACAAGTTCCGCCTACGCCACGCACTTGCATCTGCAAGTGCGTGGCGGACCGTGTTAAATGAGCGCTGTACTCTCTATTCTCCTTTTCGCTAATGTCACTGAAAAGGAGAATGCATATGTCAGACGATACTGATCGCCACGCGATGAAAATGGCTAAGAAGAAAGCGGCTCGCGACAAGATCATGGCGACCAAGACCGACAAAAAGGGACTGGTGATCGTTCATACGGGCAAAGGCAAAGGCAAATCATCCGCCGCGTTCGGTATGATTTTCCGCCATATCGCACATGATATGAAATGCGGTGTTGTCCAGTTCATCAAAGGCGGGATGTCGACCGGCGAACGCGATCTGATCCTCAACAAATTCGCAGACAAATGCGCTTTCCATACAATGGGCGAAGGGTTCACTTGGGAAACTCAAGATAAAACGCGTGACACTGAAATGGCGCAGGCCGCATGGGCCAAAGCGAAAGAGCTAATTCTGGATGAAACCAACCACATGGTTCTGCTAGACGAGATCAACATCGCAATTCGATACGACTACATAAACATCGCTGAGGTCGTAGCTTTCCTTCGCGAACACAAACCATCGATGACCCACGTTGTCCTAACAGGCCGTAACGCCCACGATGACCTGATCGAAATTGCAGATCTAGTGACAGAAATGGAGCTGATTAAGCATCCGTTTCGTTCAGGAATCAAAGCACAGGTCGGGATCGAATTTTGATCACCTGCGGATCTTGCTAGAGATCCTGACGGAACCAATAACAGATTACTTTTCGAAAACGCTCGGCTCAGGAGCCGAGCGCAGGTTTATGTGCTTCCAGGCAACGCTGAATAACGAAGTCGAGCGCTAATCCGGCTCACGTGGGGCGCAAAAAGTGCAAAATAGAGTAAACGATTTACCGTCCTACGCTCACATAGCTTTCAAATCCCGCCTTTTCCGCGTCCTCGGCGCTGTAGATATTTCGCAAGTCGGCCAATCTTGCGGTTACCATTGATTTCGCAACTCGCGCCAAATCCAGTGCCCGGAATTCGTTCCACTCAGTCAAAAGGACAACAACGTCTGTACCTTTGGACGCTTCATAGGGATCCTCGATCCAGTCAGCGCCTGGTAGCAAAGCTTCGCCTTCATGCCGGCCTTGCGGATCGACCAAACGAACTGTGGCCCCCGCCTCTTGCAGGGCTGGAACGATGGTCAAGCTGGGAGCTTCGCGCATGTCATCAGTCTCGGGTTTGAACGTCACCCCAAGCACCGCCACCGTTTTTCCTGCTAAGTCACCATCAGACAGCGCGACAATCTTACGTACCATCCGTTGTTTGACAGCTTCGTTGACCGATACAACGGTGTCTGTGATGCGCATCGGTACGTCGTAATCTTCGCCAATCTTTACGAGAGCTTGGGTATCCTTCGGAAAACATGAGCCGCCGTAGCCAGGACCGGCGTGCAGAAACTTCTTGCCGATACGACCATCTAATCCCATGCCCTTGGAAACGGCTTTGACGTCGCCACCTGCGGCCTCACAGAGGGCCGCGATTTCATTGATAAAGCTGATCTTCGTCGCCAAAAACGCGTTGGCTGCATATTTGATAATCTCAGCACTTTCCAAATCAGTATACACAACCGGGAATTCGCGTAAAAACAGGGGGCGATAGATCTCGGCCATAACAGCTTTTGCGCGCTCGCTTTCAACGCCAACGATGACACGATCCGGCCGCATGAAATCACTAATCGCAGCACCTTCGCGTAAGAACTCAGGGTTCGACGCTACGTCAAACTCCAAATCAGGATTCTCCTGAGCCACGATTTCAGCAACTTTGCGGTTGGTACCAACCGGAACAGTCGATTTGGTAACGATAACGGTATAGCCGGTCAGGGCTTCGGCAACTTCTTTCGCGGCTTGGAAAACATAGGTCAAATCAGCATGGCCATCGCCGCGGCGCGTCGGCGTTCCGACGGCCAGAAAAACAGCATCACAGCCAGCTAGCGCATTTCCCAAATCAACGCTAAAACTTAGCCGACCAGCACTGATATTCCGCGCCAAAACGTCATCGAGACCCGGTTCATATATTGGCACCTCTCCTGTACGTAAACGATCGATCTTAGCCGCATCTTTGTCGACGCAAACGACCTCATGGCCAAAATCGGAAAAGCAAACACCCGATACCAAACCCACATATCCGGTTCCAATAACTGCGATTTTCATAGCCGATTAACCTTGTCTAACTTTGGTAATATTCTCGGAACCACGCAACATATTCTGCGACCCCGTTCTTGATGTCTGTTTTGGGTTGGAACCCAGTAAGTGTCCGCAATAACGACGTGTCCGCCCAAGTTGCAGGCACATCCCCGGGCTGCATATCCATACGATTTTTTTCAGCAATCGTCCCAGTTGCATCCTCAACCGCGGCTATAAAATCACCAAGCTTTACAGGATCCGCATTGCCAATATTTACGACTCGGAACGGTGCGACATTCGACAGATTGTCACCCTCGACGGGTTCATCGCAAGGGACTGCATCAATTAGTAATCTGATTGCTTCGACCAAATCGGCAACATAGGTAAAGTCCCGTTTCATATTGCCGTGATTGTAAACCTTGATCGGTTCACCTTTCAGGATTGCAGAGGTAAACAAATATGGCGCCATATCGGGGCGTCCCCACGGCCCATAAACAGTAAAGAAACGGAACATCGTTGTCGGAATTTTGTGCAGGTGCGCATAAGAATGCGCCATCGCTTCATTGGCTTTTTTGGTCGCGGCATAAAATGACATCTGCGTATCGACCTTGTCCGTTTCGCGATACGGCATTTGGGTATTCGCCCCATAAACAGATGAGGTCGAAGCCATCAGCAAGTGCTGGCACTTAAACTCGCGCGCGCCCTCTAAAATGTTGAAGCTGCCAATCAGATTGGCGTCCACATAATCGCGCGGCGCCTTTAGCGAATGACGAACACCCGCTTGCCCGGCCAAATGCACCACAACGTCCGGGCGGTGGTTCGCGAAAATTTCGCGCACAGCTTTGTCGTCTTCGACCTTTGCATGGTATTGAGTGAATCCTTCGCGGTCCGTCAATTGCGCGAGGCGCGCTTGCTTGAGGCCAACATCGTAGTAGTCCGACAGGCTATCTAACCCGACAACCTGATACCCAGCATCAAGCAAAACTCGGCTCAACCAAAATCCGATGAAGCCAGCGCTCCCCGTGATCAATGCTGTTTTATCCGTCGTCATGTCTTGCCTGTGCCTGCTCTTTTTCAAACCGTTTAGGCCACGGCGGGGCAAACGGCAAAGGTGTTCGTTGATTTTCTTCCACTTCAGAGTAAGTAAGCAACAAGGTAATATAGAGGCAACAATGGCAAAATATCGGGTCTTAACAGAGTTCGGAATGGGATCGTCCTTACGCAGACAGGACTATACGCAAGCCGCAAAACGTGCTTTGCAGGACGCGCTTTGGCACAACTCAATCAACATGGCTGAGCTTTTTGGCGTTCCCAAAGAAGCGATGATCATCGACGTCGATATTGCAGTTCAGAACCCTGACGCGCTGAACCTAGATGATCTGAAATCAATTTTTCCTTATGGCCAAGTTGCAATTACAGCCAGCCGAGGAGGCCTCGATATTCCACGCCCCGATGGCAATCCAACCGTGATCGCGAACGCGGCGATCAATGTTTCTTTTGAGATGGTGCGCTCATGACCGATCAACGTTTCATAATCGAAATGGGTATGGGCAATGACCTGCACGGAATGGACTATCAAAAAGCCGCCGCGCGCGCGATCGAGGATGCGTTCCGCCATTCCTCCATTCCAATGTTCAACGCTCTGGATATCCAACCGTCAGAGATGCGCGTTCAGGTGACAGTTGGCGTTCAAGAGCCCGACAAGTTGGACACGATCGCGTTGGCGCAAAAGCTCCCACGCGGACGAGCGTCAGTTACTGCCGTTAAAGGTGGTCAAAACGTGCCAAATGCAGACGGCGACACGATTGTCATAGCGACAGCCGCAGTTGAAGCGTTTTTGCCCAGCCAAGCGGGCAATTGGAAGCAGAGTTAGTCCTTTAAATCAGATAACGAGGCTCCGGTGGCCAGCACATCGGGGTCAAGCTGCACCTCAATCACCGACACGACACCACTCGCGCGCGCGCGTTCAAAGGCAGGGGCGAATTCAGCTTGGGTTCTCACCGTCTCACCATGCCCACCATAAGAGGCCGCAAAGGCTGCAAAATCTGGGTTCATCAAATCAGTTCCAGACACACGGCCCGCATAGGTTTTTTCTTGGTGCATCCGAATGGTTCCATAGCGACCGTTATTCATTACAATGACAATCGGCTTTGCCCCGTGCTGAATGGCTGTCGACATTTCATTGCAGGTCATCTGAAAACACCCATCGCCAGCTAGGCACACAACATCGCGGTCAGGATACTCGAGCGATGCGGAAACGGCCGCGGGAAACCCGTACCCCATCGACCCCGAAGTCGGTGCGAGCTGTGTACCATACTGTTTGTGGACGAAATAACGATGCAACCAAGCGGCATAGTTCCCCGCACCACTGGTCAAAATCGTCTCCGCGGGCAATGTCTTTGAAAGCCACGCGATAACCGCTTCTTGCTTTACTTTGCCCGGGCTCTCTTGTGGCTCTAACCAAGCATCATAACCCGCACGGCATTCTGGGACCCACGAGCCGTGATTACCATTTTCTGCGACATGTCTTAGTACTGCAATCGCCGCGTCGCCGCGCACAGCAGCGCCTAAGTCGGGCTGATAGACACGACCCAATTCATCCGGATCGCTGTGAATATGCAAGATCGTTTTTTGCGAATCCGCAGGATCAACCAGTGTGTAGGCCTGCGTTGGGATCTCACCAAAACGGGTCCCGAGCAATAAAAGACAGTCCGCCTGTTTTATCCGTTCGGCCAGACACGGATTTATCCCAACGTTCAAATCACCAGCATAATTTGGATGGGTGTTGTCGAAATAGTCTTGGCGTCGGAACGAAACCGCTACCGGTAGATCCATCTTCTCAGCAAAATCCGCCAAATCAGCAGCAGCTTGCGCACTCCAATGCGGTCCGCCCACTACGACCATCGGACGCTGCGCAGATTGCAACGCCGCCATCATTTCAGCCGCAACAGCCGCATCCAAAGAAGACCCGGTAACCATTTGCCCGCGCAAATCAGGCACATCTGCCTCAGCGCTCAGCATGTTTTCTGGCAAAGCTAGAACCACAGGTCCTGGTCGACCACTCATCGCGATCCGGAATGCACGTGCAATGTATTCGGGCAATCTTTCTGTATGATCGACCTGTGCCACCCATTTGGCTACACCACCAAACATTGCGCGATAATCGACCTCTTGAAAAGTTTCGCGATCCGTCAGGCGGTTATCGATCTGCCCGATGAACAATACCATCGGTGTACTGTCTTGCATCGCAATATGGATACCCGCACTCGCATTTGTCGCACCCGGTCCGCGTGTTACAAAACACACGCCCGGCTGACCTGTCATTTTACCATAGGCCTCGGCCATCATCGCGGCACCGCCTTCTTGGCGGCAAACGACATTTTCAATGTCGCTGTCATACAGCCCATCAAGTGCCGCAAGAAAACTCTCGCCCGGAACTGAAAACACACGCCGCACACCCAAAAGATCCAGTTGATCACTTAGAATTTTTCCGCCGTGCCGCATCATATATTTCTCCTTAACGTCAGCGCACAATGCGCCTGCTGTGGCGCACAGGCAAGCCTCTTGGTTCTCACAAAATCTCGTCTAAGTAAGAAATCAAATGTGATGAAAGGTTCCATAATGACCACTCTGCTTGGTATTTCCGGCTCGCTACGCAAAGCGGCAACAAACCGTCTTCTTATCCGGGCTGCTCGCGATGCCTTTAACCCAGATAATTACGTTGAGGCAGACCTCAACCTCCCACTTTATGATGGCGACCTAGAAGCGGAAGGCTTACCAACATCCGTGCAAACCTTGGCCAATCAAATCACGGCAGCCGATGCCGTCGTAATCTCGACACCCGAATACAATAAATCAGTCTCTGGCGTCCTCAAAAATGCACTTGATTGGGTCAGTCGGACAGAAGGCCACCCTTGGCAAAGCAAACCTGTAGCCCTCCTTTCAGCAACAGCGGGTCGTGCAGGTGGCGAGCGGGCTCAGTTTTCGCTCCGTCTATGCATGACGCCATTCCGTGCAAATTTGATCCAAGGTCCAGAAGTCTTGGTCGGATCAAATTACCAAGAGTTCGATGAAAATGGTAAGCTAACAAATGATCGTTACAAAGCTGCTCTGCAGGAGCTCATGGACCAGCTCAAAGCCCAGATCTAAGGATACTTAACACGCAAGGCAGACTTGAGTTCATCAAAGAGCGCTAGCCGCTCGCTCGGATCCAAAAAAGCACCAAGCTCGACCTCGCGATCGCCACCGCGCAAAGTGATGTAATTCTCAACAGGCCCATCTTTAGGGTGTAAATGAACGCTTACCCAATACCTGTTGGCTTCCCATTCTTGGAGCTGACCATTTGGATTGTGACGCACTAAAAGCGCCCGTTCCTCAGACACGACCAACTCTTCCAAAACCTCGCCACGCTTGTAGCTGACATGCAACGCGTACCAAATCCCAGCGACCATGATTGCAAAAAAAGGTAGCAGTGCCCAGAGAACCGGTGACCCGAGCATGGTCAGTAATGGCAAAGCGACCAGAGCCGCTGTCGATCCTATAAACAACACAAAATCCTTGCGCAGCAAAGAGCGATAGGGCCAAAGACTTAACGCCCAATCGGGCCCGTTGTGTGGGGGTTCTGGGGACCATTCATACGGCATATGTCGGATTTAGCGCGCCTATCCAGTCCGAACAAGTGTGCCGATTGGCGCAGGCATCTCGGCTCTATTCAACCTTGCTGACTTCGATCAAATTTCCATCCGGATCTCGCAAATACAGCGACATGATCGGCCCCGTTGCACCGGTCCGGCGCACAGGTCCCTCAATAACGTCCACGTCGAGACTTTCGAAATGGTTCAGCCAATCCGACGCTGGAGCCTCGGTCAAGAAACACAAATCCGCACTGCCAGGCTGTGGCGCAATGGCCTTGGGTTCAAATGGATTCGCAGCGGCGTGCAAGTTGATTTTCTGCGTTCCAAAGGTCAAAGCCGTCCGCGTCGAACCGTCACTTGGATGAAAGACCTCGACTCTCATGCCTAAAACCTGTTCATAGAATGCCACCGTCCGATCAATATCGGCGACCGTTAAAACCAAATGATCTAATCCACTAAGCTTCGGCATTTCACACCCATATGTTTCAGAGTTCCTACCATGTCAGACGATTCATATAAAACACAAACACTGATCGATCCCTTCGATGTCTCACGTGCAAACGCGTTTCTAACGGCGCTCGGCGATCAGCGAATACTTTCGCCAACCGACCCGTTGCCACCGTTCTTTCATCACCTTTATTTTTGGGATGCCCAACCACCAGAGGCACTTGGCCGAGACGGCCATCCCAAAACTGGTGGTTTTGTACCTGACACGGGTCTCCCGCGCAGGATGTGGGCTGCAGGAAAACTGACGTTCCACCGCCCGCTGTTGGCAGGTGTGCGTGCCGAGAAGATCAGCTCGATTGAACGGGTAGAGCATAAAACCGGCCGCAGCGGTCCACTCTCCTTTGTCCGCGTGCGCCATGACATCAGGCAGCGTCACACTCTTGCGATCACCGAATGGCAAGATTTGGTCTATCGCGAAGACAAACCGCAAACCGCTCCAGAACCACCAGTGGCACCCAAAGGCGAAACCGAAAAGACCCAAATCACATTCGATACTACATTGCTGTTTCGATATTCCGCCCTCACGTTCAATGGCCACCGCATCCACTATGATGAACGCTACGCGCGTGAGGTCGAAGGCTACGACGGTCTCGTCGTGCATGGCCCGTTGATTGCGCAACTTTTAATGTTGATGGCCGACGCCGCTGCGGGCCCGATTACACGGTTTTCCTATCGTGCCACATCGCCATTGTTACACACCGAAACCGCAACCTTTTGTCGAAACGGTCGCAACCTCTGGGCCAAGGGATCAGACGGACGCCAGCTGATGCTCGCTGATTTTGCTTAGGCACTAAAGGTTCCGCGATACATCGAAATCGTCGGGATAAGTTACGCGCCCATCCAAAACCAAATCGGCCATGACCTCACCCACCTTCGGTGCCATCCCAAACCCAATCTTAAACCCACCGTTCGCCACGAATTCATCTGGGCGCTGCGGGTGACGCCCCAACATCGGCGCGCGGCTGCGACTCCGTGGTCGGACCCCCGCCCAGCGCTCAATCACAGGCGCGTCTCTTAGGACGGGCATCGCTCGGCGCGCCCGCTCCAATACGTCATCCAAGGCATCATCTGTTGTCGTAGCATCTGCAAAATCGCGTTCAGACGTTGATCCAATCGCCACCGTGCCATCTAAATGTGGGATGATGTGCAAGGTATCAGCAAACAATTGCGGTGCCCCTTTGGCATCGTACGCCAACAGCGCCGCCTGCCCTTTGACGCCATTCCCGATCTGTCGGGGGGCATTACGTGTCATGTCAACCAAACCTTGCCAGCCCGTCGCCCAAACGACGGTACCGCTGGTTGTTCCCTCGGTGACAATTGCACCGCCAAGCGCTACCACCGCAGCCGCCAGCGCATGCGTGGCGGACCGAGGGTGGATCAACGCAGACAAGGTATCATGCACCAATATACCCGTCGCACTGGGCGGTTCCCAGCCATCACCAGTCGCCGCGACCAATTCCCAAATCGCCTGACCCTGCCATAACTCTTGCGCAGTTTCCTTGCGCCCTCTGGCCAAAGCAACCGCATGGTCATCGGCCAAGGGCTGCAGACGACCACTACGCCGATAACCAGTTTTCTGCCCCGAGGTCATTTCAACCTCATCCCAATGCGCCTCAGCCATCAAAAGGCTTTCAAATTGAAACCGCTTTTTTGGGTTCCAGTTTTCGGGCACATGTGGTGCTAACGCGCCGACAATACCGCCACTGGACCCAGCTGCGACACCTGCAGGGTCAATGACGAGAACCTGTGCCCCACGTTTGGCGCAGGCATAGGCAACCGAAAGGCCAAAAATTCCAGCCCCCAACACAGTAACATCAGCCGTTGCCATTCGCTGCACCCCGCGCCATCTTCGCCCCGTGTGATAGGGCAATAAACCATGAGCGACCAGACTGCAGATCTTGAATGGCGTGACACCGAACTTGGCGCCGTGCCAATCTCGGTTCAATTCGATGATCCATACTATTCGCTCGAGAACGGCCTTGCCGAAACGCGCCATGTCTTTTTGAATGGAAACGATCTGCCCGCTCGGTTCATAGATGGGTTCCACATTGCAGAACTCGGATTCGGGACAGGCCTAAACTTTCTCGCCAGCCTTCAGGCATTTCGCAATGCAGGCAAATCTGGCCACTTATATTTCACCAGTTTTGAAGCGTTCCCGATGTCGCCCGCCGATTTGGCACAAGCGCTACAACCCTATGGCGACCTACCCACTGACATTTTATCGGGTGACCTCTCCGAGCCCATTGTTGGTCCAGACTTTACTCTGACCATCATCGCTGGTGACGCGCGTGAAACTCTCCCTAACTGGCAGGTTGCGGCTGACGCATGGTTCCTCGACGGCTTCTCTCCCGCCAAGAACCCCGAACTTTGGGATCCCGCGCTGTTGCAAGCCGTTGGCGCGCACACAAAGCCGGGCGGTACTTTCGCAACTTACACAGCCGCTGGTCATGTTCGCCGCGCACTGACAGAAGCCGGGTTCAGCGTCCAGCGTATCCCCGGCTATGGGCGCAAACGCCATATGAGTATTGGAACCAAAGCCAATGCAATCTAACAACGTACGGCTTGGTATCATTTTTATGGTGATCACGGCATTTGTGTTCGCGGTTCAGGATGGCATTTCTCGACACCTAGCGGGTGAATACAACGTCTACATGGTTGTGATGATCCGCTATTGGTTCTTTGCAGCCTTTGTCATTGCCGTCGCAGGTCGTCAAACCGGATCAATCCGCGCGGCAGCCGCGACATCACAACCTATCGTTCAAATCACGCGCGGCGCACTTCTAGCACTCGAAATTTGCGTCATGGTTAGCGCGTTCGTGATCCTCGGGCTTGTTGAAAGCCATGCTATCTTTGCCTGTTACCCACTCCTTATCGCGGCACTGTCGGGCCCGATCTTGGGCGAGCAGGTCGGGTGGCGCCGGTGGATGGCGATCGCCATCGGGTTTGTTGGCGTCTTAATCATCTTGCAACCAGGCCGAACTGTCTTTGCGATTGGCGCAGCGATCCCATTTGCTTCGGCGGCAATGTTTGCGCTCTATAGTTTGCTTACCCGCTACGCTGCGCGCAAAGATACCGCTGCTACGTCGTTTTTTTGGACCGGGACAGTGGGCGCAGTTGTAATGACCGCAATTGGGGTCTGGTTCTGGGAGCCGATGACACAAACCGACTGGTATTGGATGGCGACCTTGTGTGTAACAGGCGCGATGGGCCATTGGACCCTGATCAAAGCTTACGAAGCTGCTGAGGCCAGCGCGATCCAACCATTTGCCTATCTACAAATGGTGTTTGCGATCTTCATCGGCATGACCGTCTTTGGCGAAACACTGCAACCACACGTCGCGCTTGGCGGTGCAATCATCGTCTGCGCGGGCCTGTATACTCTGTGGCGCGCGCGCTTGGCCTAGGGCCGGGCAGTCGGGCGCAATGACGATCCCAAACCAATCGCTGTGTCCGCTGTTCGTTCAGGGCGCGCTTCAGGTCGGATGTTAGGCTTGATTCCAGTTAGTAATTCGGTGAACCGAACGGGTCCAACCTTACCCGTCAATCGTGCCTGATAAACTGGCAAGGATTCAGTAATACGCATCACGTAATTGCGCGTCTCGCGAAACGGGATGTGTTCAATCCAATCGATAACGTCAACTTCGCCCAAGCGCGGATCACCGCGTTCTGCCATCCATGTTTTGGGGCGACTTGGGCCAGCATTATACCCAGCTGCGATCTGAACTGGCGAATAGCCAAATTCCTCTTCCAATACTGCAAGATATTTTGACCCAAGCTGAGCGTTGTATTCCCAATCCGCTGTCAAGCGTCCACGGCTATAAGGCAAACCCAGAAAACCCGCGACCTCTTCCGCAGTCGCAGGCATGAGTTGCATCAATCCTAGAGCACCTACCGGACTGCCGATCACTGGGTTAAACTCGCTTTCACGCCGGGCAATGGACAGCGCCAGAGAAATCTCAGTCGGCAGGTCCATTTTCGCCAAGGGATGAATCGGGAAATAGCTAGAGGGAACCAAACGACCTTTGGACACCGCTGACTTGCCTAGGATCAGCTCATAAAAACTTTCCCCTTTTTCTTCGAGCAGCGCACCCAAAAAAGAAAGAGTTTCCGCGTCCAATGTGCGTCCAAGGTCCGCAAAAAACGTCACTGCAAGACCACGTTCGCCCGCCTCCAACAAAGTCAGGGCCGCACGGATCTTTTCATTCTCTAATATGTTCGAATTGCGCCAGTCACGCGGGTCGGCCGCACCCGTTAAGGCCACATTCAAGGGCACACGAACCTTTTCAGAGGCCATCAAACCATAAAAGGCCGTTTGATGCACAGCGGCCCGCTGAAATGCCGCCGTCGCGCGTGGATCGCCAAGTTCTTCAAAGGCACGGCCGATCCAATATTCCATTCGGGAAATTGAGATTGGCGTATCGACCACCGCCCGAGCTGTTTGGAAATGCCCAATGGCTGCTGCAGGTTCATCCAGATAAGTTAGGGCCAAATACCCCGCCAGCCATTCAAGATCAGCAAAAGATGCGCCATCTTCCATGAAATGCTGCGTCGCCAATCGATAGGCCTGACGTGGACGCCCTTCGCGCATTTCAGATCGTGCCAAAATGCGACGCCAGCCGGACCAGCGGAACGGTTGTTCGAGTGCCTCGGCACTCACCGATCGTTCGAGCAAAATCGCAATCGCTTCCTCACGGCGTCCACGGCTTGCGAGCCATGAGTAACGGTCGTACTGAAAAGCTGCCGTTTGCTTAAGGACCGCAGGAACTTTTTCCACGCGCTCCGATAGATCATCAAGGTTGCGGATATATCCAATGCGCGCCGCTGCCAAAGCGGCTTGATCCTCTGACAAAAGATCCAACATCCGCTCCGCCTCATCCGTGCGCCAGCGCCATAACAATTGATCAACCCGCGCTGCGTGATGCGGTTTAACTTCTAATGGGTAGGCATCGAAAAGCGCCTGCTGCCCCTCTTCAGACAATCGTAAATCGGTCCACGCAGTAATAACCACTTCAGAAGCGAGCTCATTCAATCCGCGCGCTTCCAACGCTTGTGCCAAACGCACCGCGCCAAAACCGGTCTGCGGTCGGATATCACCAAACAATTGCAAAACATCACCGGGATCAGCGCCTTCAGGGATCGCTTCTTCACCTTTGGAACGAACCCTACTCAATCCGGGCCAATCGGGACGCAATCGCAGGAAATGCTGATATTCTGTGAAAGTGCCGTCACCCGATCGCAACCGCATCCACTCCACAAGGTCCAACGTCGTTTGATCTTGGGTGCGGCCTACGGCAATCATCTCGGCAGCGTCCCAGTCTTCGCCGCCAGCGAGACGCACAGCTTCAATTGCGTCTGCAGGCATCACCTGGGCTTGGGCGACTGGCACCCCCAGCACCCACAAAAACAATAAGATATATCGCATGATGCCTGCCCTTTGGAGCCGCTTTTAATCAAAGCTAGAGCCGCATCTATCACTTGGCCACAGTAATTCTTGGCATTCAGCGGAAACGCGTCTAGTGTCCGCGCGATTTTGACCGGCCAAAATGGCCACCAAACATAAGGAAGCGCGTTATGATCAAAGGATCTTTGCCAGCACTTGTCACACCGTTCGCAAACGGAAATGTGGATCAAGATGCGCTTAAAAAACTTGTGGATTGGCACGTCGATCAAGGATCGCACGGATTGGTACCAGTGGGCACAACCGGCGAAAGCCCGACGCTCACTCATCAAGAACACGATTTGGTCGTTCAAACGGTCGTGGATCAGGCCGCGGGCCGATTCCCAGTGATTGCCGGTGCTGGCTCAAACAACACCGAAGAAACCGTGCGTTTAGTTCAAGCCGCGAAATCCGCGGGCGCCACCGCTGCGCTAGTCGTGACCCCCTACTACAACCGCCCAACACAACGCGGTCTTGTCGCGCACTTCTTGGCAGCAGCAGATTGCGGCTTGCCAATCATCATCTACAACATCCCACCACGTTCTGTGGTCGACATGTCACCAGACACGATGGCTGAACTCAGCCAACATGAGATGATTATCGGCGTCAAAGATGCGACGGGCGATTTATCACGCGTCCCACAAACACGCCACCGCAGTGGAAAAGACTTCATTCAGCTCTCTGGCGAAGACGCGACTGCGCTTGGCTTCAACGCTCACGGCGGTGTTGGCTGTATTTCCGTCACGGCGAATGTCGCGCCAAAACTCTGCGCTGAGTTTCAGGAAAAAACCCTAGCCAAGGATTATGACGGAGCGCTAACGATATTGGACCGCCTAATGCCCTTGCATGAAGCCATCTTTACAGAGCCGGGCCTTTGTGGTGCAAAATACGGTATGTCTGTTTTGGGCCTTTGTTCAGATGAAGTCCGCTCACCGCTTTTGACAGTGACTGATGAAACGAAGGCAAAGATCAAAGATGCGATGATCTTTGCTGGTTTGCTAAACTAGATCACCCTCTGATCCAATCATCTGCATATTGAACTTCGTCGCAGCCGGAAAATCCGGCTGCGCGACGCAGCTCAGTTTCTAAACGTGCCAGCCGGCCAGATCCCAGTCGAACCCCTACTTCAGGCCAAAGCGCACGAACTTTCAGGAGCTTGGCCTTGCGATCCGCTTTCATGTCGATCCGCCCAATCAATTTGTCCCCCTGCAAAACTGGGAAGACATAATAACCATATTGGCGCTTAGCCTCAGGTACAAAAATCTCGATGCGATAATGGAACCCGAATAGCCGCTCGGCGCGTTTTCGATCTCGCAATGCGGGATCAAAGGGTGATAGAATTCGTACGCGATCAGATGCGGTCCCAACACTCAGATCCATTACGTCTGGCTTGGCAAATGAACGACGAAGTTGTCCGTCCACGCACGTCACATCGATCTCAATCAGATCGCCAGAGGCTAAAGCGGTTTGACACCAATCCTTCGCTTCCTGCGGCTTAACAGTGTCCCAGAATGCCGCGATCTCGCCGCTCGTCCCAAATCCCAATCGCTCAATCGCCTCGCGACAGTGCCAATCGATCGTGTCTTGATCAGCCACATATGTATTCAAATATTCAGCCGGGATGACGCGCTCGGTTAGATCATAAATCTTGCGAAATCCTTCGCGGCGAACAACCGACAAGTGCCCTGAGTGCCACAGATACTCCAAAGCCGTCTTACTTGGATTCCAATCCCACCAGCCGCCTGATGACTTATTTTCATGCTTGCCGATATCCGCGCTGCCGCAACACCCATGATCAGAAATATGTGCCATAACCTCTTCGGTCTTTTTCAGGAAATCCCCGCGACGATCTTTGGTCCAACGTTTCTCGAGGTTTTGAGCCGATCGTTGAAATCGCAAGCGCCACATTGGAAAAAAGGCGATCGGCATGGTTGCGGCATCATGCGTCCAGTGCTCAAAAACGGCTCGTTCGCGCCCCAATAAATCTTCGAGCGCCTTCGGTCGATATTGTTGTCGACGCGACCAAAGGATCAGATCATGGGCGCGCGCAAATGTGTTGACGCTATCCAGCTGAACAAACCCTAGTTTATGGATCACGCCGGACAAATCTGCGCCTTTACCTACTCCGCTCGGCGCATCAACCAATCCGTGCTTCACCAAGAAAATTCGGCGAGCGGTCCGATTATCCAAGACACGAACCATTCTAGTTGTCCTCTGGCGCAAGGCGCGCCTGACGCAAAAACTCAACCAGAATAGCCGTCACAACACCAACATTCAAAAGGCCGTTCATAGCAGTTATGCCACCAAGAAGCCGCCAGTCTTGTGGCAGCAAAATGTCGCCAAAGCCGAGCGTCGTAAAAGAAACCAATGCGAAATAGACAGCAGGTTCCCAAGTTTCAAAGATCCCCAAACTCCAAAAACATGCCGCCCACATCCACACTGCCACAGTCAACTGAACCAAGATCCAAACCGAAGCCATCGAAAGGAATACGAGCATGCGCATGCTCATGCGTGCTCTTCGCAACCAAAATCGCAATTGATACAGGCGCGCTTCGATGATCCAGAATCCGAGCGCAGAGAAAAGCAAGGAAAAAAGCAACAGGCTACTTCCAATGAACAATTGTATGAACATGCCTGCTCGTCCTCATGAGTACACTTGTTTTGAGGGCGTGATTGCCCTATCTCACGCCAACTATGGCCAAAAAACCTGAGAATAAGAACTATAAAGTCATCGCTGAGAACCGGCGCGCGCGATACGACTTCGCGATTGAAGATGATTTGGAAGTTGGAATCATTTTGAATGGTCCCGAAGTTAAGTCTCTGCGCACGGGTCAATCCAACATTGCGGATAGCTACGCATCGGTTGACGATGGCGAACTTTGGCTAACGAACGCCTATATCGCCCCTTATGAACGCGCCATGTTCACCCACGAAGAACGTCGCAAGCGCAAGCTTTTGTGCTCAAAACGTGAACTTGCAAAGCTTTGGAACGCCACTAAGCGCGAAGGTATGACACTTGTTCCGTTAGTGATGTATTTTAATGACCGTGGGTTGGTTAAGCTTAAGATTGCGACGGCTAAGGGTAAGAAAAACCACGATAAACGTGCGAGCGATGCCAAACGCGACTGGAACCGCAGCAAAGCACGTTTACTTCGAAACAATAGCTAAACCTGTACGTGTAGCGACATCTCTAAAATTTCCCCTTCCCAGAAAATGCTTAAATGTTAGGCTATTTGGCAAGTCGGCGACGGGCTGCGCCACTTGAGGCATTTAAGATTTCAGCCTGACATGAAGGAATGGGGTACTATGGAACTAATTATTCAATTGATCGCAGGCGCAGTTGGCGGCAACGCGTTGGGCAAAGCATCATCAGGCTTATCGGCCGGAACAGCAGGTAATACAATCGCGGGCGCAGTTGGCGGCCTCGGTGGTGGACAGCTTCTAGGCATGCTTGGCGCTGGCGGCGCTGCAGCAGCGGGTGCCGGTGGCTTTGATATCATGGGCCTACTCGGCGGTGCTGGCGGCGGTGCAATCCTGACTGCAGTCGTTGGCCTGATCAAAAACAAGATGGCCGGTTAAGCGCAACCTTGTAAATCTTTCGAAAGGGGCGCGGGCTTTTCCCGTGCCCCTTTTCATATACGCCACACCCTTGAAACGGATCCGCCACCACGGTACAGCCAAGCAGAATGCGAAGAGGCGTTGACCGAGGTTCCGACATGACAGATTTTATCGACGATCCAAAGACTTTGGTGTCAACACACTGGCTCGCCGAACACCTAAAAGATCCAGATCTTCGGGTGTTGGATGCCTCTTGGTACCTTCCAAACATGAATCGGGATGCCAAAGCAGAATACAACCAGAGCCACATTCCAGACGCCCGGTTTTTCGACATCGATGACATAAGTGATCATCGCTCAGAATTACCGCACATGGCGCCGCCCATTGAGAAATTTATGTCACGACTGCGCGCAATGGGCGTGGGAGATGGGCATCAGGTAATAGTCTACGATGGCGATGGACTGTTCTCAGCCGCGCGCGTTTGGTGGTTGTTCCGTCTGATGGGGCAAACCAATGTTGCTGTGTTGGATGGTGGTTTGCCAAAATGGCAAGCTGAAGGTCACCCAGTGTCGAGCCAACCCCCAGTGATCCGTGATCGCCATATGACCGTCGCACGCCAAGAAAAATTGGTACGCGATGTGACGCAGGTGGCGCGCGCGGCCAAACTTGGCGATCATACAATTATTGATGCCCGTCAGGGCGACAGGTTCCGAGGTGAGGCATCTGAGCCCCGCGAAGGCATGCGGTCTGGTCATATTCCCGGATCGCAGAATGTGTTCTTTCGTGATCTTCTCAACGCGGACCGAACGATGAAAGATACAGCAACGCTCAAGACAATTTTTGAGCAAGCCGGCGCAGATCTCACCAAACCCATTATCACGACATGTGGGTCCGGCGTTACGGCCGCTGTGCTAAGCCTCGCCCTCGAACGGATCGGAATACCCGATCATAGCCTTTACGATGGTTCATGGTCCGAATGGGGCATGTTCCATGATCTTCCTATCGCAACAGGTACAGAATAATGTTTGATAAACTCTCCCAACAACCCGCCGACAAAATTCTCGCCCTTGTTGCGCAGTACCGTGCCGACCCACGCGATACCAAAGTTGACCTCGGAGTCGGCGTCTACAAGGATGCAACTGGCAACACTCCAGTGATGCGCGCCGTCAAAGAGGCCGAGCGCCGGATTCTCGCAGATCAGAACACCAAAGCCTATGTCGGCCTCGCCGGCGATCCCGAATTTTCAAACGTGATGATCGATCTCGTCCTAGGCGACACGATCGCGCGCGATCGCGTCGGGGCGGTTGCCACACCCGGCGGCACCGGCGCCATTCGCCAGGCCCTTGAACTCATTAAACTTGCGGACCCTGAGGCCACCGTTTGGCTCTCCAATCCAACATGGCCGAACCACCCGTCAATCATCAAATACCTCGACATGCCAATGGCTGAATATCGCTACTTTGACAGCGAAACCCGTGGCGTCGACTTTGATGGCTTATTAACTGACCTTGGAAACGTTGCATCTGGCGACGTCGTTCTTTTGCACGGCTGCTGCCATAACCCAACTGGCGCAAACCTTACATCCGATCAAATGGCTGATGTCATCACCCTCATTAAAACCCGTGGAGCGATGCCTCTTGTAGACATCGCCTACCAAGGGTTCGGAGATGGCCTTGATCAAGACGCAGCGGCAACACGCCAGATCGCCGCCGCCTTCGACAATTGCTTGATCGCCGCGTCTTGCTCGAAAAACTTTGGCATCTATCGCGAAAGGACCGGCATCCTGATGGCCGTCGCCAAGGACACAGATCAAGCCGCGCTTGCGCAACAGAACTTGGCATTCCTCAACCGCCAAAACTATTCTTTCCCACCAGACCACGGCGCACGTGTTGTTACAACGATCTTGCAAGACGCTGACCTACGCGCGGACTGGGAGGCTGAGCTTGAAGAAACCCGCACAGGCATGCTGGCGCTACGTCAACAACTTGCCGACGAACTCAAACGCCTGACCAACTCTGATCGCTTTAGCTTCCTTGCCGATCACCGAGGTATGTTCAGCCGCTTGGGAACGACCCCTGAGATGGTTGAAAAGCTGCGCGCGGACCACGGCATCTACATGGTTGGCGACAGCCGCATGAACATCGCTGGGCTCAACGAAAAGACCGTCCCCGTGTTGGCCAAGGCGATTGTCGACGCCGGAATCTAAGTGTCCGGAATTCTTCTAGCACTAAATACCTCTGCCGGAGGCATCTCTACCCAAAATGCTGCGACTGCAAAATGAACCTTGCGAGTCGCAGCGCAACAATCTATCCATCGCGCAACACTTGACGAAATATTCATACTCAAAGGTCGCGCCATGTCATTCCGCCTCCAACCCACGCCCCCAGCTCGCCCGAACCGCTGTCAGCTCTTTGGCCCCGGCTCAAACGTCAAACTGTTTGAGAAAATGGCGGCTTCTGCTGCTGACGTCATAAACCTTGACCTCGAGGACAGTGTCGCACCCAGCGACAAGGACGAAGCACGTGCGAATGTCATTAAGGCAACGCAAGACGTAGACTGGAATTCCAAGTACCTTTCCGTCCGGATCAACGGGCTCGACACGCCCTACTGGTACAAAGACGTCGTGGATCTCATGGAACAGGCCTCAGACCGACTTGACCAAATCATGATTCCAAAAGTCGGCTGCGCTGCCGACGTCTATGCTGTCGACGCACTCGTCTCCGCAATCGAGGTCGCAAAAGGTCGCAAAAAGAAAATCAGCTTTGAGGTCATTATCGAATCCGCCGCCGGCCTTGCACATGTTGAAGAAATAGCTGCGAGCTCTCCGCGCATGGCCGCGATGAGCCTCGGTGCCGCCGATTTTGCCGCCTCCATGGGCATGCAAACAACAGGTATCGGTGGGACACAGGACAACTACTACATGCTCCACGGAGAAACGCGCCATTATTCAGATCCATGGCACTGGGCACAAACCGCCATCGTTGCGGCCTGCCGCACACATGGTGTTCTTCCCGTCGATGGCCCTTTCGGTGATTTCTCTGATGACGAAGGTTACCGCGCTCAGGCCCGTCGCAGCGCAACACTCGGGATGGTCGGCAAATGGGCGATCCACCCAAAACAGATCGCGTTGGCTAACGAAGTGTTCACCCCGTCCGATGAGGCCGTCGCTGAAGCCCGCGAAATCCTGGCCGCGATGGAAGACGCCAAAGCGCGCGGCGAAGGGGCCACAGTTTACAAAGGCCGTCTGGTGGATATCGCCTCGATCAAACAAGCTGAAGTGATCGTTGCACAATCCGAACTCATCAACGGATGACATTTGCGGGATGGTGGGCGGGGCGGCAGCGCAGCTGAGCGTCGTCCCACCATTGCAAACCACATGCGCTAGCGCCTATATCTAAAAAAAAGAAATAGGGCGACCATGACGCAATACCTCGAATTCGAAAAACCGCTGGCCGAAATTGAAGGCAAAGCAGAAGAACTTCGCGCACTCGCTCGCGAGAACGATGAAATGGACGTCGAAAAAGAGGCCGCCGCCCTCGACAAGAAGGCAGAAGACCTTCTCAAATCTCTCTATGCTGATTTGACGCCTTGGCGAAAATGCCAAGTCGCGCGGCACGCAGAACGCCCGCATTGCCAAGACTATATCAACGCGCTTTTTACCGAGTACACACCGCTCGCAGGTGATCGTAATTTTGCTGACGATCACGCAGTTATGGGCGGCATTGCGCGTCTTGATGGACGCCCAGTCATGGTGATCGGTCACGAAAAAGGTGATGATACGAAATCGCGGATCGAACGTAATTTCGGCATGGCCCGTCCAGAAGGCTACCGCAAAGCAATCCGCCTTATGGGCCTTGCCGATAAATTCGGGCTTCCTGTCATCACGCTCGTCGACACACCCGGCGCCTACCCTGGGAAAGGCGCCGAAGAGCGTGGCCAATCTGAAGCCATCGCACGCGCAACCGAAAAGTGCCTCGAACTCGGCGTCCCCTTGATCAGCGTCATCATTGGCGAAGGTGGATCCGGCGGAGCCGTCGCCTTTGCAACCGCGAATAAGGTCGCAATGCTTGAACATTCGATTTACTCCGTGATCAGTCCGGAAGGCTGCGCATCCATTCTTTGGAAAGATGCCGAAAAAATGCGCGAAGCGGCAGAAGCCTTGCGACTCACAGCGCAAGACCTCAAGAAACTAGGCGTCTGCGATGAGATAATCAAAGAGCCCGTCGGCGGCGCCCACCGAGATTCCAAAGCGTCAATTGAAGCTGTCGGAAATGCAATCAGCAAACTTCTGGGCCAGCTCGAAAGCAAGTCGACCGACAAGATCCGCAACGATCGCCGTAAAAAATATCTCGAGCTTGGCTCCAAAGGCCTTGCCGCTTAATCATGAATTGGGTGCGCGGGCACTGGCAACTCTTCGTGCTCTTGGCCGTGATATTTGCCCTCTGGTCAACGCCCCTCATGGTCCCGCTCAAGATACTCGTCGTGTTTTTCCATGAACTTTCCCATGCCGCCGTCACCATCTTGACAGGCGGCGAGGTCATCAGCCTTACGGTATCTGCGGACCAAGGTGGGATGGTCGTTTCTCGTGGTGGGAGCCGGTTCTGGACATTGACGGCTGGGTACCTTGGATCCCTCCTGATCGGCCTTGCACTGCTAATCGGCGCGTTGCGAAGCCATGCAGACCGTTTAATACTTGTGGTGTGCGGAATCTGCCTCTTGCTTTGCGCGGCGCTCTACATCCGTGATGTTTTTGCACTTGCTTTCACGTTTGGCACAGGAGCATCAATGTGCGCGGTAGGTTGGTGGCTACGAAACGAGATCAGCGATCTAGCCCTGCGCACTATCGGCCTCGCCAGTATGATTTACGTCCCTTATGATATTTTGTCCGACACGATACTCCGATCAAATCTACAGTCAGATGCGCGTATGTTGGCTGAAGAAATTGGCGGTGCCACACTGATTTGGGGGGGTATTTGGCTTGCGATCAGTGTCTTGACGATCGGTACCGCAATACGCCTCCTGCTCCGCGATCCAAGCAACATCAGCTTCGGGAACAAGTTAAATGAAACAATCTAATCAGCGTTCCACATCGTCTGCTCTGCCCGACCAACCCATTCAGCATCATAAGAAGCACCGTCAAAGCCATCTTTGACCGCCGCCAACATCTGACCAACACTCGGCAAATCAGCACTCTCATCACCAGACGCCCATGTGCCCGCCCGCATCAGCGCCCGTGCACATTGGCTATAAACTTCGGAAATCGTGATCACGATCACGGATCTTGGACGCCGGCCTTTGTCTTGAAATTTGATAAGCAACTCGTCAGAAACACTGACGACAGCAGTGCCATTCACACGCACCACGTTGTTTGATCCCGGTATAAAGAACATCAGACTAATGCGACCATCCCGCACAATATTGCGCAAAGAATCCATTCGGTTATTCCCGCGCCAATCAGGCATCAGCAACGTTTTGGCATCTGCAATCTGAACAACGGGCCCATCATCACCTCGCGGACTACCGTCGGTTCCCTCAGGCCCAACGGTCGACAGCACGCAAAGCCGCGATCGCATGATCCAATCAGCATAGACCGGGATCATTTGATCCACGACCTTAATCACAGACGCTTCGCCGGGATGACCGTAGATTACTTCTAATGCCTCAACATTGGTGATGATATCTTCAGCCATCGACCTTGAACCCAGCCTCTTCAGCTAAAGCATTCGACCGTGTTTCGATCGACGTGCTCAATTGCTTCAAAAAGACATCGGTCTCCAATCCCGGTTCAATCCGGTCCAAGAACTCGACGACTGCCGTCCCAGGTTTCCGGTAAACGCCCCGCTTAGGCCAGAACACGCCAACATTGCAGGCGACAGGCACACATGGCTGCCCCATATCTCGATAGAGCGCTGCCGTTCCAACCTTGTAGGGTGCATCGACACCCGGCGAAATTCGCGTCCCTTGCGGATATATGATCAATTGCCCGCCTTGTGCCTTACCCGACGCAACATCCGCTAGCATCTTGCGAATGGCCTGACCGCGCTTACCACGATCAACTGGCACGCAGCCGATCCGCAGACCGTACTGACCAAGGATTGGAGCATATTTCAGAATGCTCTTCATTATGAATTTCCCGCGTGGGATAGCACCAAAGATAAGGATCACATCCAAGAATGACTGGTGCTTTGCAGCGACCATGACGTCATCTTGCGGCGGCGTTCCGCGGACCTCGACCTTTAATCCAATCATCCAGGCCGCGGACCATCGAATATACCGACAATACGCCAAACACCCAGCGCGCGCGCCATTTGGCGATAACAATGCCCAAGGGAAGTAAAGCAATCCAACCACCAACATCGCGACATACATGCAGATGTTAAAAATCAAAGACCGCACCCACTGAATTGCATACATTATGATTGTTCCTTCAATGTGCGCAGCACCGCCGTGCGCGTGGCTAGAAATGCAACTGTTCCAGCCAAAACCGGAATGATCAAGAGCACGAACCACTCAGCGCCTTGAAAGCCGAGACCGGTTAAGAATCCACCATCGTCATCTGTTCTTGGTAATAGCATGATGCTAAGCGCGCCCAAAACCGACCCGATGACCGCACCCAAAACGCCCCGTAACGTAAAACGTCGTACAAAAGCGCGCGCGATATAAGTGTCTTGTGCACCAACCAACCGCAATACACGTACGACTTGGACATTTGCCGACAGCGCCGATTGTGCGGCTAGTGTGATCATTGCGGCCGTCGCCCCTAAAATCAAAAATAGTGACAAAACCCCAAGCGTGCGCAATCGCGACGCAGCTGCGACGAGCGGTTCGCGCCAACGCGTATGATCATCTAGCACTGCCCCCGGCGCCTCGGCCTGCAGACGTGCCCGTAAACCAGCCGCGTCATACCCGGTTTCGGTTTCGATAACCTCAATCAGATCCGGGATACTTAGGTTCTCCAACGGCAATTCTGGCCCGAACCAAGGCGTTAACAACGCGCGTTGTTCTGCGTCAGACAACACTCGGGCCGATGCCACCCCTGCCGTAGTCTCAAGAACGCGCAAAGTGGCAGCGATTTGTGCCTCTTTTTGTTCCAAAGGTGCAGATATCCGAATGGTCGAAGTTTGCGCCAACTCCGAGGCCCAACGATCCGCCAACCGATCCGTTGCCATTGATAAAGCCAATGCAAATACTGACAGGAATGCCATCGCACCCGCAGTGAACACGGTTAGTCGGGCGGTAAATCCAGTTGGCGGGACCGTGCGGTCAGCCTCGGGATCTCCAGAAATTATCCGGCCAAGCCGAGCGATTAAGCCCTTCATAATTCGACACCCGCTTGCTGCAATCGACGATCCTTTAGGCGCAGAACGCGTGACCCAACCTGCGATTTGGCGGTACGGATCAAGTTCATGTCATGCGTTGCAATCAGGATGGTCTTTCCCATCCGATTCAATTCGATAAGCAGGTTTAATAGACGCTGCGACATCTCCCAATCGATGTTCCCAGTTGGCTCATCCGCGATAATAACTTCGGGCGAATTGATGACCGCGCGCGCCAATGCTGCCCGTTGCCGTTCACCACCTGATAGCTCAGGTGGTGTTTGCCCACGCTGATTGCGCAATCCAACCCAGGCAATCAAATCGTCCAAATCCGGGGTGTCTTTTGCTGATTTTCCAGAAACTGTCAGCGGCAACGCAATATTTTCGTAAATGCTCAAATGATCCAAGAACTCACAATTCTGGTGCACCACGCCAATCCTGCGCCTCACCAGAGCAATATCATCGCGATCAAATTCCAGCGCATTCTTCGAAAATAATCGAACGTGACCAGATGTCGCCTGCAGCGCGCCATAACAAAGCTTTAAGAGAGTCGTTTTTCCTGCCCCGGATGGTCCGGTCAAAAAATGGAACGATCCGGGCTCTAACGTCAATGAAACCTGAGAAAACAACTCGCCTCCGCCATAGTTGTAGGCCACGTTTTCCAACTCAATCACGGCTCTTCTCCTAAGGCGTTGCTTGCAGACGTTTTGCCCAAATTTGCAACAGGTTTCAATGATCTCCGGTCACTTGTGTGCGAAGCGCATTGCGTTTGACACCGCCAATGGTACAAATCGAACATTAGGCGCTTAGCTGCGAAGGAACATTGAATGCGATTGGTTTGTCCAAACTGCGCGGCCCAATACGAAGTTGGTGATGATGTCATCCCAGCTGCAGGTCGTGACGTGCAATGCTCAAACTGCGGTCATACATGGTTTGAAGCTCCTGGTGAGGCCGCCGCGGTCGAAGAAATTGTTGCGCCGGTTCCAGCACATCAAGAGCCTGAACTAGAAGCCCAAGCAAGCCAAGCCCAAGAGGCCGAAGCTACGCCAGAGCCAGAAAAAGAGATTATTCCGGATCGTGAGCCAGCGCGCGTTGACCCAACCGTTGCTGACATTCTTCAAGAAGAAGCGACACGAGAAGAAAATGTCCGTGCAGCTGAACGTGGCGATCCGATCGAAAGCCAACCCGATTTTGGTTTAGAAGATCAACTGGAAGCCGAAGAAGATCTTCGCGCCCAAGAAACAAAAGAGCGTTTATCAAAACTTCGCGGCGACGAAGCAATTGCCGCGACAGCAGCAGCCGTCGCAGCCGCGACGCGCAAAGAAATGCTTCCCGACATTGAGGAAATCAATTCAACACTGCGCTCTAGTGAAGAACGCGGTGACGATATTGCCCCAGAACCCGAAGTCGTTGAACAGACGAAGAAGCGCGGCTTCCGTACTGGGTTCTTCGGAGTACTGCTAATCGTGCTGATCCTTGTCGTGCTCTATATGTTCGCGCCAAGATTGGCTTCGATGGTTCCAGCACTTGAAGGGCCACTGAACAGTTATGTTGACCTAATCTACAGTGGCCGTTCGTGGTTGGATGGTCTGCTTTCTGGGCTCCGCGATTCAATGCAAAGCGCTATCGATGCCAACGGCAGCTAACCTGCCATTAGAAACGATCTAGCAAACGTCGCAAATAGTTGCGTTCGACTTCTGGTCGTGCCTGTTCGCCCGAACGTCGACGAATTTCGTCCAGTAGTTCACCAGCACGCCGACGCACATCGCCGTCACCCAACATCGCCTCACCCGTAGCTGATTGCCCAGTGTTACCTGCTTCGCGCCCAAGAGGGTCACGGCGGTTCGGTTCAGATTGATTGGCTGCATCGCCCGTTTCTGACCCTTGGCCCGGCGTTGGATTCTCATTTTCAGCGAGCGCATTCTGCATCGAGCGGAGTGCGTTGCGCAAAGCATCAAGTGCCTCACCTTGCCGATCTATTGCTTCGCCCAAATCCCCTTCACGTAGGGCATCTTCTGCTCCATCCATAGCGCCTTCTGCACGATCTAACGATCTACGTGCGGCTTCACCCTGCTCGCCCGGCAATCCCGGCAACTCACCGCGCTGGCGTTCAAGTTCGTTACGTAAACCCTGTTGGCGCTCGGCCAATGTCTCTTCATCTCCGTCGCCGCTACGATTGTTAGAACCATTACTTCCCTCGCCTTGGCCGTTTTGCGATTGCTGTCCCTGTTGATCACCTTCTTCGCCTTCGCGCCCCGCGCCCGTTTGACCGTTCTGCTGACCTGGCTGCATCTGACCTTCTTGTTGGCCCTGTTGTCCTTGTTGCTGTCTTTGCTCTTGACCTTGTTGCTGGCCATTTTGGTTGCTGCGCTCTTGAAGCTCACGGAACGCATCATCAGATAATTCTTCTTGATCACGCAATGTCTCGGACAAGTCTTCCATCGACTGCTGGCCAGGCGTCCGACGGCTGTTCTCACCTCCCTGCCCGCTCTGATTTTCGGTCATTCGTAAATTTTCCAACAGGCGGTTGTATTCCTCCATCAAAGCCTCAGCTTCAGCCATACGACCTTCCTGCATCAGCTCTTCAATCCGATCCATGATCGCGTCCAGTTGGTCTTGGGTAAAATCAGAGGAGTTGTCGCTCGTCTGCGGCTGATCCAATTGATCCTCAGACGGCTCCATCTGCTGTGCCAACAGATCAAGGTAGTCATCCGTCGCTTCGCGCAATTCATTCATCAACTCAGCGATTTCTTCCTCCGATGCACCATTCCTCATCGCTTCGGACAACCGCTCTTGGGCGCGACGCAACCGCTCACGCGCATCGGCCAACGTGCCGTCTTCCAACTGGATCGCCAAATCCCACATCGCGGTTACAATCTCTTCGCGGTTCTCATCCGTCAGGCCATCAGCGACATAACCATCCAAATTCCGCGTGATGGCTCGCATCCGTAGAAACGTCACTTCGTTCGAAAACAATCCCTCGGGTCGATGCGCAATCGCTTTCAGTAGCCGGACAACACGCGGACCATTCTCTTTAGACCACATCAGATCACGACGTTGCTCAATAATCGCCCGCGCAAAGGGCTGAAAAAACCGACGCCCGGGCAGGGTCAAACTCTCAGGCTCTGATACACCCACCTGCCCCAAATCATCCGTCACGCTCAGGGTCAAAGTTATTGGCAGATTTGCAAACGGATGCTCACTGAAATCGTCAATCAGCAACTCTTCGATTTCAGCTCGATCTCCACCAAAGGGCATAGGCAAATCAACGATGACCGACTCTCGTGGTTCCGGGGCTATTGCCAGCCCATAGCGTCGATCAGCAGCATCTAAATTCAGCGAAATTGTTGCTGTACCGCCAGCCACCGCATAATCGTCGCTTGCCACAAAAGGCTGAGACATCTCACCCTCTGCCGAGACTTCGATTGGGCCACTCAAGGATACTTCGGGTGCGAGATCCGCCAGGACATCCAAGGTCCAAACCGCTCCGTTCTCGCCTGAGATCTCAAGCATCCCAGTTTGAGCGACTTCAAAAGACTGCTGCGCATCAGAGGCTGCACCCAGTTCCTCGGTACGGCCAGATACAGTCTCATTTACTGTCAACGCACCAACCTCACCATATAGACGCAGGACAATCTCGGCGCCTTCGACAACTGGAACAGATCCTTCTGGGATGTCATTCAGATAGAGCGTCGGTTTACCCGTGTAACTTGGAGGCGTTATCCACCCTTCCCAAACCGGGCCCGTGGCAAGCGTTTGCCCGGTGTTTCCAACGACATCGCCAATCGTGGCCATCCGCAGAACGGACCCTGAAAACAAAGCACAAGCCAGAAACAACATCGCGATAAAGCGAACGCCATATGGATCACGGTCTGAAATTTTCAGATTGGGCTTTACCGATGTCGCGGATTTCGTGCGCTCTTGCATACGAACCATATGCGCCTGCCATACGGCCTCTGACTGGGCATCGCCGGCCCCGATCACCTGACTGTCAGCAATCGCCGCAATCGGGCGGCCAGACAATTGCGCATCGACCTTTTCAATCGCCTGGGCGCGAGATGGCCACTCAAACCGACGTGCGCCCCAGATCAGACTAGTGAGCAAGGCCAACACGCTAAGGATCGCTGATCCCCAGAAAATCTCAATAGATGCGATTTCGTGCCAACCGAACACAAGCGGTGCAAGGCACAAACAAGCGACTGTCCAAAACGGCCAAAACGCGCGTAGTAGTTGCTCCGCAATCAACCCTGCTCGGGTCAGCGCGATTGGACGCCGCAAATGCGGCAGCGTATCAAGTTTCTGGGTCAGACACTCTCTCCAGTGGGGGCCAGTGAATCATAGCCACTCTGGTAAGGTATCGCGCGCAATCATTTCGTCAAAGGTCGGACGTGCGCGAATAACCGCAAATTGATCACCGTGGACCAAAACTTCCGGAATAAGAGGCCGCGAATTGTATTCCGACGCCATAACGGCCCCATACGCACCAGCCGAGCGGAACGCGATCAAGTCATCAGGGCCAACAGCTGCCATCGTCCGTCCCTTGGCAAAGGTGTCCCCGCTCTCGCAAATTGGGCCCACGATATCGTAGGTTGCAGGCTCTTCACCAACAACAGGTTCAATAACAGGCACTATATCATGATGTGCCTCATACATGGCTGGCCGGATCAAATCGTTCATTGCGCCGTCAATAATCAAGAACTTACGATCCTCGCCTTCCTTTACATAGATGACTTTGCTCACCATCAATCCTGCATTGCCCGAAATCAAACGTCCCGGTTCAATCTCGATTTCGCAACCCAGATGACCGACGGTCCGTTTAATCAAGGCGCCGTAATCTGACGGCAAAGGCGGCGCTTCGTTTGAATGCGCATAAGGAATTCCCAATCCGCCCCCTAAATCCAAGCGCGTTATCTCGTGCCCATCAGCGCGAAGCTGCTCGGTCAACTCTGCAACTTTCTGATAGGCCAATTCAAACGGTGCCAAATCGGTCAACTGCGATCCAATGTGCACATCGATCCCAATCACTTTCAAGCCGGGCAAAGAAGCAGCCATCGCATAGACGTCGCGCGCGCGGCTGATCGGAATGCCAAACTTGTTCTCTGATTTTCCGGTCGCAATCTTGGCGTGGGTCTTGGCATCAACATCCGGGTTCACACGTACCGTAATCGGCGCTTCAACGCCCATCTCGCTCGCTACTCGGCTCAAGACCTGCATCTCCGGCTCGCTCTCAACATTGAACTGACGGATACCGCCTTCCAATGCCAAACGCATCTCATCCGCAGTCTTACCGACGCCGGAAAAAACGATTTTATCGCCAGACACGCCCGCCGCCTTCGCCCGCAAATATTCACCGCCTGACACAACGTCCATGCCCGCGCCGACACCTGCCAGAACCCTCAAGACCGCCTGATTGCTGAGCGACTTCATCGCGAAACAAACCAGATGTTCTGTCCCCTCTAAAGCATCATCAAAAAGCTTGAAATGGCGCTCTAGCGTCGCGGTCGAATAGACATAAAACGGAGTCCCAACAGCCGCTGCAATTTCAGAAACTGGAACGTCCTCGGCATGTAAAACGCCGTCACGATATAGAAAATGGTCCATGCCCGTGCACTCCTAGAAAACTGCAGCTCGACATATCAGATCAGCGCAGAACCCCAACCCTTCTTTTAGCAAAAAATACCTTCCCCGAAGGGGCGCTATGCCGCAGGGCGCGTCCGCAAGAATAGGTAAAGCGGCAAACCGCAGCTCACACCAATGCAAAATGTCGCCGGAATTGCGACTAAACCCAACCACATACGTCGCTGCACGACCTCGTAGATGATCCAAATGGTCAGCGCGACAGCCGCAATCGTTAGATCCCAAACCAGCCCACTGGCCGCAGCATTCACGTGCCATGCATCTACCATCGCCATGATGTCATAGCCGTTCGCGTTGAACCATCGGATGAAATAATACATCGGGTGGATCGCGCCCCAAACTGCGATCGCTAAGAACAGCCAGCGCATCC
Source organism: Cognatiyoonia sp. (assembly GCA_042093895.1). Taxonomy (GTDB): domain Bacteria; phylum Pseudomonadota; class Alphaproteobacteria; order Rhodobacterales; family Rhodobacteraceae; genus Cognatiyoonia. The sequence continues at coordinate 136,928 of JBELEI010000004.1, forward strand.
TACAGACCCAATGACACAGTCAACGGTCCGGACTGCGCACTTACGTTTGCGCTTGGGGTCACGCCACCTGATCCAATGCTCAACCCCAAATTCGCCGTTGGTCGAATAGGATCGTTTTGCGCGCCACAGGACGCCAGCATTACCACCACGCCCAAACCTATAATTGCTTTCTTCATAGCCGTTCCTTCCAAGCCGCAATCTGCTTGCGCACTTCGGACGGGGCTGTGCCACCAAAGCTGGTGCGTGAAGCGACTGAGTTTTCGACACCCAGCACATCAAATACAGCCTCTGTGATCTCACCATGAACCGATTGCATGTCGCTCAGCGTCAAATCTGGCAGATCAACGCCTTTGCCCTCGGCCATGGCCACCAGCGATCCCGTCACATGGTGCGCATCCCGGAAAGGTAGCCCAAGTTCGCGCACAAGCCAGTCCGCTAAATCCGTCGCGGTCGAAAATCCGCTTGCCGCCGCAATTTTCAGGTTCTCTTGTTGGCCAGACATATCCGCCACCATCCCCGACAGCGCGGCATAGGCCAACATAAGGTTGTCAGCCGCATCAAAGACCTGCTCTTTGTCTTCCTGCATGTCTTTGGAATAGGTCAGCGGCAAACCCTTCATCACGGTCATCAGCGCGACATTGGCCCCAAAGATTCGCCCAATCTTGGCGCGGATCAGCTCGGCCGCGTCCGGGTTACGCTTTTGCGGCATGATCGATGATCCCGTGGACCATTTGTCGGACATCTTCACAAACCGGAATTGTGCCGAGGACCAGATCACCAGCTCTTCAGCCAATCGGCTCATGTGCATCGCCGAAATGCTCGCCGCCGCCAAGAACTCCAACGCAAAATCACGGTCTGCCACAGCATCAAGTGAATTGGCCATGGGCGCATCAAAGCCCAGCGCCTCTGCGGTCATATGCCGGTCAATCGGAAACGATGTTCCCGCCAAAGCTGCTGCACCCAAAGGCGAGACATTCATACGCGCGCGCGCATCGGCAAAACGGGATCGATCCCGTGCAAACATTTCAACATAGGCCATCATGTGATGCCCCCACGTGACCGGCTGCGCGGTTTGTAAGTGGGTAAATCCTGGCATCACCCAGTCCGCACCAATCTCGGCCTGACCAATCAATGCTTCGATCAACGCCTTTAACGCCCCATCAGCCGCATCGCACTGATCGCGCACCCACATGCGGAAATCGAGGGCAACCTGATCATTTCGGCTGCGCGCAGTATGCAAACGCCCTGCGGGCTCACCTACGACCTCTTTCAGACGTGCTTCAACATTCATGTGAATGTCTTCCAATGCTGTCGAGAATGCAAAGTCACCCGTTTCAATCTCTGACAAGACCGTGAGCAGGCCTTCCGAAATCGCTTCAGCATCATTATTCGTAATAATGCCTGTGGCGGCCAACATGGCGGCATGGGCACGTGAACCTGCGATGTCTTGCGCGGCCAGTCGTTGATCAAAGCCGATCGAGGCGTTTATCGCCTCCATGATGGCGTCTGGTCCGGCGGCAAAACGCCCGCCCCACATCGTGTTCGCGGTCTTGGTCATAAAGGAAACCCTATGGGATATTTGAAATTAGTTCTGCTTTACCTAAGCTTCGGCGTGCTTGCAAACAGCGCAGCCGCGGACACAGCAGCGATCGAGGCCCTTCGCGAAGGCGATATGCGAAAATTGACAGTCCACACCGAACCGCTGGCAGGGTCAGATGTTACGTTCCTTGGCGAAGACGGCAGCGAAATGACATTGGCCGCTTTTGAAGGCAAACACATCGTTCTGAACTTCTGGGCAACCTGGTGCGCCCCTTGCCGAAAAGAGATGCCCGACCTCGCCGCACTTCAATCTGATTTCCAAGGTGACGACTTTGAGGTCGTGACAATCGCCACTGGCCGCAATCCCCGTCCCGCGATGGAGGCATTCTTTGCCGAAATCGGTGTCGACAACCTGCCCCTGCACGCAGACGAACGCCAAAACCTTTCGCGCAGTTTGGGTGTCTTGGGCCTGCCTGTGACACTGATAATTGATCCCGAAGGCAACGAGATTGCGCGCCTTCAAGGTGACGCAGATTGGCACAGCGATAGCGCAGTTGCGATCATCAAGGCGCTGATTGAAGAATAACTTAATACAGCGTTCTAAGGGGGTTATCGATTACCAAAGGATTAATCGGTAACCCATGGGTTACGCCCGCCCGCCTGAACTCGACAGCATCAACGGATCAATCCCCAAAAGCTTTAGCGCCGCCAACCATTTCTGTTCATTGTCTCGTCCAAATAGGATGTCATTCTCAGATTCAGAGGTCAGCCAACCGTTCTCGGCAATCTCACTTTCTAATTGCCCGGGCCCCCATCCTGAATATCCTAGGGCAAGCATCGAGGTCTCTGGTCCGGTGCCACCGGCGATATCCTCCAAGACATCCAGCGTGGCCGTCATTCCGATGGAGTCGTCAATGTCCATCGTTCCCATTTCGGACCGGTAGTCAGAGGTGTGTAAAACAAAACCACGTGTCCCCTCAACCGGCCCACCAAAATGGACGCGAACCTCGGACGTGTCTGTTTGCGCCAGGATATCAAGCTGCTTTAACAGATTCCTAAATTGAATTTTTGGCTGCGGTTTATTTACGATTAATCCCATCGCCCCTTCGGCAGAATGAGAGCATATATAAACAACGCTCTGCGCGAACCGGGGGTCCGTCATATCAGGCATCGAGATCAGGAGTTTACCCGAAAGATCGGAGTTCATTTCAACCATGAATCAAAGATGCGTCCCTCTGCGCACATGTGCAAGGGGAACACGCCGCTGTGAAGTCTCTGTTTCGTGACTTTCTATTTCAAACAAACTCTTTCAATACCAATCCCATGAAAACGCTACTGACATCGATTCTGTTGTGTACAACCGCAACTGGCACTCTAGCTCAAAGCCTCGACGACATTGTCTCGCTTGAGGTCTTGCCGGGCTGGCGCAATGAGGGTGGCGAACACGTTGCTGGCCTGCGTGTCACCCTAGCAGACGGTTGGAAAACCTACTGGCGGTCGCCCGGCGACGGCGGCATCCCACCTCAGATAGCTTTGAGCTTTTCCAACGGTGTCGACGCCGCATCTTTCCACTGGCCCGTTCCAGAAGTTTTCTATCAAGACGGCATGCGCTCTGTCGGATATGAGAACTCAGTTGTTGTTCCGATGACGCTGTCTGGCGCAACCGCGCAGAAAGGTATCAGCCTATCTGGCACGATGACCATCGGCGTCTGCGAAGAGATATGTATTCCGGTGCAATTCCCAATCACCGCGGAACTGCCCCCTCAGGGCACACGCGACAGCGCGATCGTAGCTTCGCTCATTGATCGCCCACTTAGCCCCAACGAAGCCGGTGTTGACAAAGTCGCCTGCGAATTCACGATTGAGAATTCCCAAACAGCGCTGACAACCACAATCGATTTACCCGGCCTTCGCGGCGACGAAAGTGTTGTTATAGAAACCGGCAATCCAGAGGTCTGGGTGTCCGAGCCTGATGTCACCGTTACCGCAGGTCAGATCACAGCAACCTCAGACCTTGTCCACGTCGCAGGCGATGCTTTTGCGATGGACCGGTCCCAGATCCGCATCACAATCCTGCGCGATGGCTGGGCCGTAGACCTCCAAGGATGCAGCTTGGGCTAAGCGCGGCGACGCCGTACGCCAAATGTGATCGCACTGATGACGTAGATCACGACGAGCACCACCGTAACTGCCCCCAAATAGACACCGAATGCAGGCCAGAACCCGCTATTCAACATCGGTAGAACCGCGCCCAGTTGCGCCAATGGTTCGCCTGTAACCAGCACCGGACCAATGAGCGCCGCGAACAAACCCGCGATCATAGCGCCTGCAAGCAGTGCAGGTAAGCGCATCGCCAGATGACGGGCCCCAAAGGCGCGTCGCACGGTTTGCATATGGCGACTGACATCTGATTGCATTGCAATTAGCGCGGGGACGATCATCAACACCAGCACCATCCCGAAACCCAGACCAAAGGTCAGTGTGACGATTGTCGGCTTTAGGAATTCAGCTTGGTTAGACCCTTCATAGAGCAAAGGCGTCAAACCCAAAACGGTTGTCAGCGTCGTCAATAAAACAGGTCTTAATCGGTCAGACGCACCGTCAATAATTGCGGGAACAAGCCCGCGCTCAGTCGCGTAATCATCGATGGTGGTCACTAACACGATTGAATCGTTGATGATGATCCCAACCATGCCAATTAGTCCAACAACCGAGAACAGACTCATAGGAATGTTCCAGACATAGTGCCCATAGATTGTGCCGACCAAACCAAAGGGGATGATTGCCATCACGACAAGCGGACGTGTCCAGCTGCCAAAGATCCATGACAGCGCCAAGAATATCCCGGCCAAGACAAGAATAAGACCAGTCTGTGCGTCTGCCTGGAATTGGCGTTCTTGTGCGCTTTGACCGCCAAGCTGGGTTTCGACGCCAAACCGCGTCTCGATTTCAGGCAAAATCGTCTCATTGATTATCGATTGTATTTCGCTTGCACGTTCTGCGTCTTCATCATCCAAATCGCCCGTAACAGACACCAAAGCGATCCCGTTTTGGCGTTGGACCGTGGAAAAACCAATGCGGCTTTCGACTGAGACGACATCTGCAAGCGGGACATAATCCCCGGTTTGTGTCCGGATCAACATGCGGTCCATAAAGTCAGCTGACAGTTCATTGTCAGGCAGCCCCACGCGGATCGCGGCGCTGCGTGGTCCGTCAGGATAGGTCGCAGCCTCAAGACCACCCAACCGATTGCGCAATGTCCTGCCAAGGCTTTCGATATCGAGGCCCAACGCCAGCCCCTGCGGGGTCAACTCTAGCAGCAGCTCTTCTTTGTCATAGGCCAAGCTATCTTCGAGACCGCTGATCTCGCTGTAGGGCAAAAGCTCTGATTTGAGTGCTTCGGCGGCCTGTTTGAGGATATCTGTATCCGCACCATAAATCTCGACCGCTAGGCTATCCCCGCCCGGTCCACGTCCCCAGCTGCGGAAACTGACGGTCTCGGTCAGTGGGTGCTGGCGCACTGCATCCTGAAGGTCCGCAACGAATGCAAAACTGGAATAGGGTCGACTGTCAGCGTCGACCAATGTGATCGAGATAGACCCGAGTTGGTCAGGGTCTTTGCGATCCGACCCTGCGATCGCACGACCGGCGTTTCCGCCGATTTCGGCCACAACAAATGTCAGCGGGTTCACACCATAGCGTTCTTCGTAATCAGCGCCCAACGCCTCGGTCGCGCGTTGCATTTCGCGCATCATTTCAATGCTGTCTTCGCGTGTCGCTGTCGGCAACATCGCAAAGTTACCCGTGACTTGCCCCTGTTCTGGCGCATTAAAGAACCGCCATTGCACATCACCGCGCACTAATAGCGCGACTTGGCTTGCGAGGATCAATATCACGCCTGCGACGACCGGGTAACGCGCCCAGATGACACCAGCCATAAAGGGGCGGAACACGGTGCGGCGGAACCAATCAAAACCTTTGTTGAATGTCCGGGATGGCCAGTCATACCAGCGGTCTTTGGCCGCTGCGGCCATCGATTTGCTAAGGTGATGAGGCAGGATCAGGAAGCATTCAAAAAGCGACGCGATCAAAACAATAATGACTGTGAAAGGAATATCGGCGATCAAGCTACCAAAGCGACCCCCGATTGCGACCAGTCCAAAGAACGCAATCACTGTGGTCAAAGTCGCCGAGAAAACAGGCGAAAACATTCGAGCAGCGGCGCGTTCTGCTGCGACGACTGGTGTTTCACCCAACCGTCTTACGCGAAAATCCACGTGCTCACCGACCACGATCGCATCGTCGACAACAATCCCAAGCGTAATGATCAACGCAAAAAGCGAGATCATATTAATCGTGACCCCAGCCAAATACATCATCGCAATGGCGGCAAACATCGCGGCAGGGATACCTGCTGCGACCCAAAACGCGGTGCGTGCGTTTAGAAACAGAAACAGCAGCAAAACGACCAGGCCAAGCCCCATCAAGCCGTTGTCCAGTAAGATATCAAGGCGCGCACTGATGACTTCAGCCAATGTGTTCACAAGCTCAATACTTGTTCCCGCGGGTAAGGTCGCCTGCATCTCTTGTGCGACCTCTTCGACGACAGCTTGAATGCCGATTGCATCACCTGTGGCATCGCGATTGACCCGCATCTGCACGGCTGGGTTTTCCCCAACAAAATAGGCGCGATTACGGTCTACTCCTTCGCTGATCACCCGCGCGACATCGCCGATGCGCAGTTTAGATCCGTCTGCATTCGATCGCAGGACAATTGCTTCGATGTCGTCTGCGGACCGTTTTGCAACGCCGGTGCGCACACGGGTATTCGAGGAAACGTCGCCTGCGGGGTCACCATTCACCTCTGCCGCAATGCGCGCTGCAATGTCTGCCAGTCCGATGTCGTGTCGGATCAACGACGTCGAGGGCACTTCCACCACAGTTGATCCAGCCGCAACGCCACGAATGATTGTCTGGGTGACGCCTTCTGCAAATAATCGGGTCACCAGTTCATCGGCAAAACGACCCAGCTGATCGACCCCAATCGGCCCAGTAATGACCACATCCGTTACACGATCACTCCAACCGCCACTTCTAATTTCGGGATCATCGGCGTCAGATGGAAGGTTCTGTACGTTATCAAGTGCAAACTGTACGTCCTCGCGCGCTGCTTCGATATCAGTACCCGGACGGAATTCCAGGGTGAGGCTTGCAAGCCCTTCAAACGAAGTCGAGCTGCTTTCGGTGACACCTTCAACAGCTAAAAGAGCGGGTTCAAGAACTTGCACGATGGCAGCATCGACGTCCTCTGCGCCTGCGCCGTCCCAGCGAACCGAGATATCGACATCATCGACGACGACATCTGGGAAAAACTGTGCACGCATATTCGGGAAGGCAATAACCCCCGCACCGATCATTAAGATAAGAAAAAGGTTCGCAATCGTTTTGTGACGCGTGAAATAGGATAGGATACCGTTTGTTTTTGGAATTGATGCGGCCATGACTAGCTTCCCATCCGGCTTTCAAGCCGTGCAACCACTGCGGCAGGCACTTCGGCCTCTGAAAGTTGCGACTTGAGGCGGGTTTTGACCTCAGCCGGCATGCGGCTTTCCTCAACAAAGGTCAGCAGCTTTGCGCGCCGTTCATCATCCAATGCAATGTTTTCAGGTTCTGCGGGCGGTTCGTCTAATGCGCCCGGTCCGATTGGTCGCACACTAATCCCCACGCCAAGGAGCGGCGATCTTTCCGCAACAATTGATTTGCCTGCAAGTGGACCGACACGAATGATGACGTCATCGCCTTGGCGGTGAAGGACCTGCGTTTCAGCAAGTTCCAAACGGTTTTCTTCACCAAGAACCAAAACTGTGTTGTCCGTACTGACCGCAGAATTCGGAACCAGTGCAACACCGCGCAATTCAGGTCGGCGAACTTGGACGGTCACAAAATCGCCCTGTCGCATCCCGCCCGTTTGATCGAGGCGTGCAAAAAGCAAGCGCCCGGTTTGACCTTCACCAACAGCGGCGCTTTCGCGGACAATAAGACCAGTTGTGTTGAGACCATCTTGAGACAGATCCAGCCCAACGGTGACGGCACTGTCGATCAATCCCCCAGACGCATCCAAAAGCTGTGCGTACTGTGCTGTCGAAACGCGGAACGCCACCTCTAGGGTAGTTGGATCAAGCAAGGTTGCGACCTGTTCATTTGGTGACAAACGGCCGCCGTTGGTTGCCGTGACGTTCGCCAAAGTACCCGAGAATAAGGCGTAGACGTTGGTATCCTCTAGGGCGCGCTCCGCCTCTCTGAACCCAATTTCGGCACGTGCAACCCGTGTGCTTGCCAGATCAAGCCGCGCCTCAGCAGAAGTTAAAGATTGCCGGCGCGACAATATTGATGCCTCTGCAGAGGCGACAGACAATTCAGCCGTTTCAACTGCGGCCGCCGTTCCGACGCCGCGTTCCAACAAATTCTGAGCCCGCGCCAAGGCCTGCTCACGCAAGTCTGCCTGGCCTTGTGACGATGCGAGTTCTTCTTGGGCAAGGTTCATGGCGCGTTCCGCGTCCAGCAGTTCGGCCTGAGCGTCTTGCAGGTCTACTTTGACGCGATCAAGTTGGGTCATTGCAGTCGCAGGATCGACACGCAGCAACAACTGACCTTCTGTTACAGAACCACCTTCGACCAGTTCCGGCGCAGTTTCGACGATTGTTCCGCCTACTCCAGCGCGAATTTGAAGGGACCGCGCGCTTTCAACTTCGCCAAAGACGGTCAAAATCGGGGCGATGGTTTGCGGCACCAATTCGACCACGTTGACCGCAATCACACGCTCACGCTGTGGAAAAGAGCGAGGTTCTTGGTTCATGCGTGCGTCCACAGCGCCGCGCACCGTGTTTCCAGCATAAGCCAACAGACCAATCGTCATCGCGAGAAGAAAAAGGCCTACAAAAGTTCGTCTTAGAAATCGCATAAATCTACCGTCAATTGCCGTGGGACTAAGCTATTCAAGACGACTTAGGCCAATTGCATCCGTAGTCCAGAAGACGTGCCCCCGATAATTATACGGGGCAGTCCGTTATTTCCGTCGCTGATGTTCATCAAGGCGCGGTAAAATCTCAACAAAGTTACAAGGACGATGACGATAGTCGAGCTGTTTGACCAAAATTTCGTCCCATGCGTCCTTGCATGCGCCCGGACTGCCGGGCAGTGCAAAGAGGTAGGTGCCGTTGGCTACCCCACCTGTCGCGCGAGATTGAACGGCTGATGTCCCGATCTTGGCCATGCTGACGTGGGTGAACACGATCCCAAAGGCGTCGATCTCTTTTTCATAGACGTCGCGGTGCGCCTCGACCGTAATGTCGCGTCCAGTTAGACCAGTGCCGCCCGTCGAAATTACGACATCAACAGTTTCGTCCGCACACCATTCTCGCAGTTGGTCCGCAATTTCGGCGCGCTCATCGCGCAAGATTTTGCGACCCGCAATGATGTGGCCCGCGGCCTCAACCCTACCCGCAAGAGTATTGCCCGAGCGATCATCCTCCATGCTCCGCGTGTCGCTAACAGTAAGGATCGCAATGCGGATTGGAATAAATTCACGGGTTTCGTCGATACGGCTCATTCAGTGCCTCGCAATTTCGCCTGAAGGCTAAGAAGGTCCGCCCATGTTTCGCGTTTTGCCAAGGGCTGACGCAGGAGATACGCAGGATGGAGCATTGGCAGGGTTGGCTTGCCCAGCACCTCGACCCAGTTGCCACGCATACGCGTGATGCCGGTCCGACCCAATAAGGCCTGACAGGGCGTGTTGCCCATCAGGATCAGAAAATCAGGATCGGCGAGCTTGATGTGGCGTTCCAAGAATGGCAACAGCATCGCAATTTCATTGGCATCGGGCGTTCTATTTTGGGGAGGGCGCCAAGGCAGGACATTGGTAATATAGACTGCACTTGCCACGTCTTCGGATTGACGATCCATATTGATCGCGGCCAGCATTTTATCGAGCAACTGCCCGGCTTGCCCGACAAACGGTTTGCCAACTTGATCCTCTTGTTTGCCCGGGGCCTCGCCCACGATCATCACGCGTGCCGATGGTGTTCCGTCGCTAAACACAAAATTCCGCGCACCGCGTTTCAGTTCACAATGTTCAAACCGCTGCATAACCGCTGACAGCTCTGCTAAATCACTTGCAGATGCCGCCAGCTGCTTGGCCTCGGCGATTGGATCAACGGTTTGCGTTTGCACAGGCGTCGGCGCAACGGGCTTTGCAGATGCCTTAGGTGCAGGTTTCGCAGGTGCAGGATCCAATTCATATCGGTTTAGGGGCGCATCCATGATCGCCTCATCCGCGCCGATTTCGATCTGCCATTCCAACAGCGCGCGGTCATTCCAATATGTTTTTGGTGATTCCATAGGTGTAACTTACGAACCGCCGCAGTAAATGTAACGTGCTGTCGTGTGTTTCATAATAACTTTCCGATGATCTACCGATTGATGGATCGCAAACTTGCCCCTATAAGCGCCTTCAGCAAAACAGAGGTGAGATATGAGTTTCGGCGCCAAGCATCTTCTCGGCATTGAGCACCTGAACCCGTCAGATATTACCGCACTTCTTGATTTGGCTGATCAATACGCCGACCGCCCAACAGATATGGCACATCGCAGTGTCCTGACGGGTATGACGCAAATCAACATGTTCTTTGAAAATTCCACCCGTACGCAAGCGAGCTTTGAGTTGGCTGGAAAACGATTGGGTGCGGATGTGATGAGCATGGCGATGCAGGCCAGTTCTATCAAGAAAGGTGAAACGCTGATTGATACGGCGTTGACGTTGAATGCGATGCACCCTGACCTATTGGTCGTGCGGCACCCGCATTCCGGCGCGGTCGATTTGTTGGCGCAAAAAGTCAACGCATCGGTTTTGAACGCTGGCGATGGTAAGCATGAGCACCCAACGCAGGCTTTGCTCGATGCGCTGACGATCCGGCGTGCTAAGGGCCGGTTACACCGTTTGAATATCGCGATTTGCGGAGATATCTCGCATAGCCGTGTTGCCCGTTCCAATATCATTCTGCTGGGCAAGATGGAAAACCGCGTGCGCCTGATTGGCCCGCCGACGTTGATGCCAAGTCAGGTCAAAGAGTTCGGTGTCGAAGTCTATGACAACATGGAACAGGGCCTAGAAGACGTCGACGTCGTGATGATGCTGCGCCTGCAACGCGAACGCATGGACGGTGGATTTATCCCGTCAGAGCGCGAGTATTTCCATCGATATGGATTGGACGCGGCCAAGCTGGCCCATGCCAAAGACGACGCCATCGTGATGCACCCCGGCCCAATGAACCGCGGTGTTGAGATCGATGGCACGATTGCCGACGACATCAATCGGTCCGTCATTCAGACGCAGGTTGAAATGGGTGTTGCCGTGCGCATGGCCGCAATGGATCTATTGGCCCGAAATCGCCGCGCTGCACGGGCCGAGGCCGGGGTCATGGTATGACGCTGATAATCCCAGACACCGATCATGGCAAAATACGCGTATTTAGCGTTTCTGATCCTGTGGACGGGTTGTCAGATCGCGAGATCGAAGCATTGGTCGCGACCTTTGGGAATGCACCTCTAGATCCGGATTTTGTTGATGTAATCCACACGGATGACTTGGACGATATGTCTTTGGTCGACTATGTTGTTCAAGGATATGATATCCAACCGGACGAAAGTGATATCGGCGCCTTTTCATTGGTTGAGGGAACTGTTGTTCTAATCATGTCCCGCGCGCACGAAGGCCGCGAGGTGACGTTGTCGCTGGCCGAAGGCGTGCGTCACATTACGACGCTGGGCCGTGGCGCCCGGATGACCGTTTCAGCGCAGATCGACACGAAATCGTCCGAGGGGAGCGCCGCAATCGGTGACCCCGTTGGCAAACCACCCAAGTCCGACGCGCGGATTGGGGGCATGGTCGCGACTGTGGCGCTAATTCTAATGTTCGTCCTTGTGGGCGTCATGGTTTGGGTTGGTGGATGATGAGCACACGACAAGGACTGATCGCATGAGCAAAACATTACTTCAGAATGCGCGTCTGATTGACCCTGTGACACTGACCGATCAACCCGGCAGTGTAATGATCGTATCCGGTCGAATAGAAGAGGTGTTCGAAGAAACAAACCCGCAAGCCACAGGTGCGGTCGAGGTCATCGATTGTCAGGGCAAGTGTTTGGCACCGGGGATCATTGATATTGGCGTCAAGGTCAGCGAACCGGGCGAGCGCCACAAAGAGAGCTTTAGATCTGCTGGACGCGCCGCCGCTGCTGGTGGTGTCACGACGATCGTGACGCGCCCCGACACTTTGCCAGCGATTGATACGCCTGAAACGCTCGAATTTGTGGCCGCGCGCGCGAATGAAGATGCGCCGGTGAATGTGCTGCCGCTTGCCGCCTTGACCAAAGGTCGCGACGGGCATGAAATGACCGAGATCGGGCTGCTCAGCGATGCTGGCGCGGTTGGCTTTACAGATTGCGACCGGGTCGTGGAAAACACCAAAGTCTTTAGTCGCGCGTTGACATACGCCAAGTCGCTCGACGCTCTTGTGATCGCGCATATTCAAGAACCCATTCTGTCAGACGGCGCTGCTGTCACATCCGGAAAATTCGCAACTTTGCGCGGTTTGCCGTCGGTGTCTCCGATGGCCGAGCGCATGGGGCTGGACCGAGACATCAGTCTGCTGGAAATGACTGGCGCGAAATATCACGCTGATCAAATCACCACCGCTCGTGCCCTACCCGCTTTAGAACGCGCCAAACGCAATGGCTTGGACATCACGGCCGGGATTGGTGTCCACCATCTGACGCTGAATGAGTTAGACGTCGCGGATTATCGCACTTTCTTTAAGCTAAAACCCCCACTCAGATCAGAAGACGACCGTATGGCAGTGATCCAAGCCGTCGCGGACGGTTTGATCGATATCATCTGTTCGATGCACACACCCCAAGACGAAGAAAGTAAGCGTCTGCCCTTTGAAGAGGCGGCGAGTGGTGCGGTTGGTCTTGAGACTTTCTTGCCCGCTGCTTTACGGCTTTATCACAATGGGCTGATTGACCTGCCGAAACTGTTTGGTGCGATGTCATTGAATCCAGCGCGGCGATTGGGGCTGGAAGCGGGTCGTTTGATCGCTGGTGCACCTGCTGATCTTATCCTCTTTGATCCCGATGCGCCGTTTGTGTTGGATCGCAGCACCTTGAAATCGAAATCGAAAAATACCCCCTTTGATGGCGAACGGATGCAAGGCAAAGTTCTGCGCACATGGGTAGCAGGTCAGGACATCACCGATGCCAATCATTGAATCCAGTATTAGCGTTCTCATTCTGTGGGGCGTTATCGGTTACCTGTTCGGATCAATCCCCGGCGGCGTAATCTTGGCCAAGGCTATGGGTCTTGGGAACCTGCGCGAAATCGGCTCGGGCAACATTGGCGCGACAAACGTACTGCGAACTGGCAACAAAAAGGCCGCTTTGTTGACCCTGCTGTTTGACGCAGGCAAAGCGATTGCGGTGATCCTATTGGCACGCGCTTTCGTGGGTGAAGACGCTGTACAGGTTACAGCAGTCGCTGCATTCTTTGGTCATTGCTTTCCCGTTTGGCTCGGATTTAGGGGCGGCAAAGGCGTCGCAACTTACTTTGGCATAATGGCCGTTATGGCGTTTCCTGCGGTGTTGGCGTCCTGCCTGATCTGGTTAGCCGTTGCAGCGATATTCCGTTATTCTTCGCTGGCTGCTTTGATCACAGCGGGATGGACACCCATCGTAATGGTGTTCACGGGCAATGGGTTCACCTTTTTCATGGGTGTCGTTCTAGGCCTTGGCATCTATTTGCGCCACTTGCCAAACATCGGCCGTTTGAAACGCGGTGAGGAAAGCAAGATTGGCGCTAAGGGCTAGGCCCTTAGTAGCTGTAATCTGCGTAAATCCGGGAAAGATCACCGTTCCAATCACCGTTATATCGATCCAGCAATTCATCAGCCGGCGTTTTGCCCGTTTCGATCGATTCATGCAGCGCGTTCAGGAAATGTGTTTCATCAGGAACGAGGCCACCGGCACCCGGCCGCGCGCGGTTTTTCAAGCCAAGTTCTGAGATTTTGACAACCTCGCGTGCAATGTCGTGCAGGTTTAGATCATCCACTTTGGCTTGAAGCCCATCGATCGATGCCGCGACACGCAATGCTTCGCGCTGCTCAGCTGTCCAGTTTTTGCAGAGGTCCCAAGCTGCATCGAGTGCCTCTTGATCATACAGCAGGCCGACCCAGAACGCAGGCAAAGCACACAGGCGACGCCATGGCCCACCGTCGGCACCACGTTGTTCGATGAATTGTTTGATACGCGCCTCAGGGAAAACAGTCGTTAGGTGATCAGCCCAGTCTGATAGCAATGGCTTTTCGCCCGGCAAAGCAGGCAGTTCGCCTTTTAGAAAATCACGGAACGACATGCCCAGCGCATCAATATATTTGCCATCGCGATATACAAAGTACATCGGCACATCGAGCACATATTGCACCCAGGCCTCAAACCCAAAACCGTCTTCGAACACGAAGGGCAACATGCCTGTGCGGTCGGCATCAAGGTCGCGCCAAATGCGAGAACGCCACGACTTGTGGCCATTGATCTGGCCTTCAAAGAACGGCGAATTTGCAAACAGCGCTACGGCAACGGGTTGGAGTGCAAGCGACACGCGTAGCTTTTTCACCATGTCCGCCTCGGACCCAAAGTCGAGATTCACCTGAACGGTACAGGTCCGGCGCATCATCGCGGTGCCAAGCGTGCCGACCTTTTCCATGTAGTTGTTCATCAGCTTATAGCGGCCCTTGGGCATCAGGGGCATTTGCTCATGCTGCCATTCGGGGGCGGCGCCGAGACCAATGAATTTCACGCCAATCTCATCCGAAACCGCTTTGACCTCGGCCAAATGGGTGTTCACCTCGTCACAGGTTTGGTGAATCGTCTCGACGGGTGCGCCAGACAGTTCAAGCGCACCGCCTGGCTCAAGGCTAACGTTTGCGCCGTCTTTTTTGAGACCGATCAGTTTGCCGTCTTCTTTGATCGGAGCCCAATCAAATCGGTTTTGCAAACCACTCAGAACCGCATAGATTGAGCGGTCACCCTCATACGGAAGTGGTTTGTGTGTATCCACGCAATACCCGAACTTTTCGTGTTCGGTGCCAATACGCCAATCTTCTTTGGGCTTGCAGCCATCCGACAATAACTCGGCCAGTTGGTCGTGATGTTCAATTGGGCCACCGCCAGATTGAGGGATAGACATGGTACGAGGCTCCGTATGAACTGTGTTATTTTCGATGTGACCGAATGCGCGGATCAATGCAAGACAGGTTTAGACCTTTGCCAGATCACAACCCGCTGATCAGGTTGGTTAGAAAGTGTGTGCAGCATTTGCTCTGTTGCCAGCCCAGGCAAGCTGGCGAAAAGATCAAACAAGGCGTCCGACCCTTCGGCATTGACAGGGATTTCAAGGCGGTCGCCCGATTGTGACGTTATGATCCAATGCGCGACTGGGTAAGCTTCTGGATCTAATTCTAGCATCGCCGCATCGTCCATTTCCATCACACCGCCCGATAGCGGCCCAAAGTATGCAAGGCGGCGTTCTACGATTTTGACCGTGCCGGGACCCTGCCCGTCCTGTTCAAAACGGATCCGCTGGAATGCACCAGCCGCCCAGATCGCGCCGACACCAATCAACGCCCAGCCTACCCAACGCACGGGGCTATAAAATGTCGCGGCCCACCACAGGCCAAAGGCAATTAGAAACGCAGCGCCAATAACATCGCGAAAACGCCAGATAGCATCACGGGCTGCAGGGCGAAGAAAGTCAGACATGTATCACCGTCGGTTCTTTGAACAACATTAGGGTAAATTCGCCGATCTGGCGGAACCCTATAGCCATATATGCCTTGGCAGCCGCGGTACTAGAGGCAAAGAGAATTGCTTCTGTTGCACCAGCGTTACGCGCGTCTTCCAGATGAAGTGCAACTGCTAAACGTGCAAAGCCACGCCCGCGCAACTCTGGAGGCGTGTAGACGCCGCCAACCTGTACGCAAGTTGGGACAGTAGCGTTAAAGCCTGTCGTGCAAACCGGTTCGCTGTCTATCATCAAGACGCGGTGACTGTCCTGTTTGAGATATTCATCCATATTTCTGGATGCTATTTCACGCGCAGCGACTGGGTCCGCATTCAGAGCCTCAACATCATACGCCGTCCGCCAATCCAACATTTGATCATAGTCGGCATCCCCTAGCGGAACCAATTCAGCATCAGCACATGTTGGGATTTGTAGGTCAGCTAGATGCAGCGCAAAGTGAGCTTCTACTGCATTCAGTGACATTTCGATCCGATTATCGATAACAGCGCAGAAATCAGCAACTTGTGACGCTGCCCCGATGACCCCGATGGCGGTTTCCCCCTCGAGGTACGCGGCGGCGTTTTGCGCTGTACCTTCTGCAAGTTGCGGAAAGATCATTCCTTCTTTGGTCACTGAAAGAACGCCCGTGATTTCGCCTGCCATTTCTAACACCCAAAAACGCATGGAACGCGGATGATCTGTCTCAACGCCATAGCGGTGCAAATTTGATAAGGGGAACATAGCCGTCGCAATATGGGCAGTTAGAAAGGCCTCGATCCGTGGCAAATCGGATGTCGTTGCAGGTCGGATCATTCCCAGTCGCCAAAATGCGACTGCCAAAGTGTCAGCGCCGCAACCGCTGCTGTATCAGCCCTCAATATACGTGGGCCTAGACTTACAGGGAAACACTTTGGGTGGGCCTGGAGCTGACGACGTTCGGCAGGCGAAAACCCGCCCTCGGGGCCGATCAGGATCGCCCATGGGCCTTTGGGCAAGCTAGCAAATCCAGACGCCGTATCCAAAAGCGTTTCGTCACAAAATAGAATGTTGCGATCTTGAGGCCAAGTGGCAAGCAGGTCGGACAAGGACCGCACCTCGGTTAATTCAGGGACAAAGGTGCCGCCGCACTGCTCAGTCGCTTCAACAGCATAGGCCGTGAGGCGTTCATGTTTGATACGCGCGTTTCGCTGCGTGAATTCAGTCTCGACGGGGCAAATCCTAGCCGCGCCCAGCTCAGTTGCCTTTTCGACGATGAACGCTGTGCGCTCTTTCTTAATCGGTGCAAAGAGCAACCAGACATCAGGCGGCATCCTTAAGGGTGCAGTATGGGTCGTGCATTTCAATATGCCGCCGCGCTTGTTGCCCTCAACAATTTCGGCATCCCATTCGCCGTCACTTCCGTTGATCAAGGAAAGCAGAGTGCCTTTGGGCAGACGCATGACCGCGAATAGATAATTTGCCTGATCCCGCGTCAACGGAACCAATTGCCCTGCCCCCAGTGGGTGATCTACATAAAGCCTAACTTTGGACGCCATGGACCAACTTTATGACCGAGCCTTCGCAGACACCAGACACAATAGTTGCCGATAGCACCGGAAATTGGGTTGATCGCTGGGCACCGGTCGCAGTGCGCCCCTATTTGCGCCTGTCACGGGCAGATCGCCCCATTGGAACCTGGCTCTTATTCTTGCCTTGTGTTTGGGGATTGGCGCTTGCCAGCCTATCAACGGGTCACTTTGGATTAACTGATCTATGGATCCTCATTGGCAGCGCAATTGGCGCATTCTTAATGCGTGGAGCAGGATGCACATGGAATGACATCACAGACCGTCACATTGATGGATCCGTGGCACGAACGCGGTCGCGACCAATTCCATCAGGGCAAGTCTCGGTTAGGCAAGCCGTTCTCTGGATGGCAGCACAGGCACTGATCTCATTCTTAATTCTGATCACGTTTCCGCCGCTCGCCATTGCGCTTGGCGTTTTGGCTTTGTTGCCTGTCGCGGTTTACCCATTTGCAAAGCGGTTCACGTGGTGGCCACAAGCGTTTTTGGGTCTCGCGTTCAACTGGGGCGCATTATGGGCGTGGGCTGCACATACGGGTGAATTGGGTTGGCCTGCTATGGTTTTATATCTGTGTGGGATCGTCTGGACGCTATTCTACGATACGATCTACGCCTACCAAGACGCAGAAGATGATGCCTTGATCGGGGTAAAATCAACGGCTCGGTTGTTTGGGAGCAATGCCCGTTTTTGGTTACGCGGGTTCACCGTCGGTGTCGTCCTATTGCTGGGAACGGCCGTAGTCTTTGCCTGCCTTGGGTCAGACCGTTCGGTTTTGTCATTGGTTGTTGCTTTGGGCGGACCATGGGCAATGGGATGGCATCTAACCTGGCAGTTGGTACAGTTTAATCCTGAAGATGACCAAGGATTGCTACGACTCTTCAGGTCCAACCGCGACGCTGGATTGATCCCTGTACCATTTTTCGCGCTTGCTTGGTTCCTGTGATTGAACCCAAACTCTGGGCGGCGTAGGGTGCGCTCGGACTAAGCCACTCAAAGTGAGATATTCTTGCCCCCGTTACTGTTCCGAATTGGTATTTTTATCATAGCTGGGTTGCTGTCAGTTTTGGCCGCAACTTGGTCCGTGGTCGCCGTTGAAACCCGGTCTGTGTTGGCTGTTCAGGAAAACCTGATCGATCAAAATTACGAATGGGCGTCGGTCGTGGGTGATGGTTTGCAAGTCATCATTGAAGGGGAAGCACCCACAGAATCATCGCGGTTTCGAGCGATCTCAGCGGCCGGACGTATTGTGGACGCTAGCCGGGTGATCGACGGCATGTCGGTTACCGAAAGCGCGGGCATCGCGGCACCTGAATTCGCGATCGAAATGCTGCGGAATGACAGCGGGATTTTCCTGATTGGACTGATCCCATCCAGCACCGATCGCGACGCCTTAAATCGGAATCTGGAGCGTCTTGCAGATGGCCTGCCCGTCTCGGATCTTTTGGAAACCGCCGACTATGAAGCACCAGAAGTTTGGGGCCCAGCTGTCGACTATGCTGTGCGCGCCTTGGATTTGCTTAAGCGATCAAAGATCTCGGTGACCGCACAGCGTGTGTCAATTGATGCAATATCAGATAGCCGCGAAGAACGCGCGCAGTTAGAAGCGCTATTGGCTCGAAACACTCCGAATGGGATTGCCCTCGCGATATCAATTAGTGCCCCGCGCCCAGTGATCGCGCCGTTCACCACGCGGTTTAGTTTGGGCGAAGATGGTGCAGTTCTGGCGGCTTGTGCCGTTGACGACGACGACGCGGAGCGACGCATTCTGGCTGCAGCGACCACGTTGGGGTATCAGCCGACGGAAACATCGTGTGTACAGGCTTTGGGGTCCCCTTCGCGGCAATGGGGCCAAGCCGTCGAATTAGCCATCAACGCAGTCGGTGATCTCGGCGGTGGTACTGTAACGGTTTCGAACACAGATGTGACCATTGTGGCTCTAGAGGGGACTGATCAACGCGTGTTTGATGACACCATCGGCAGTTTGGAAAACTCATTGCCAGCAGCCTTCGCGGTCGCCGCTGAATTGCCCGCATCGCCTGAAGATGGTGCGGATGGACCTCCTCAGTTTGTGGCAACGTTAAGCCCCGAAGGTATGGTCCAACTACGTGGTCGTGTGCCAAATGATGCTATTAATACGGTTGCTGAGAACTATGCCGCAGCGCGGTTCGGGCAAGGTCAATTGACGATGGGTACGCGAGTCGCTGACGGCCTCCCGTCAACGTGGTCAGTGCGAATGTTAGCAGGCCTCGAAGCCCTTTCTGAACTCTCGAACGGTGCAGTTACCGTTGAGCCAAACACAATCGCGGTACGTGGCAACACTGGGAACCCCGACGCCAGCGCGGATATTACCCGCTTAATGATCGACAAGCTGGGCCAGACTGCTGACGTTCAGATTGATGTGACCTATGTCAAGCAGCTGGATCCCGTTGCAGGCCTTCCAACGCATGAAGAATGTATCGCGCAGATCCAAGAAATTACGTCTGTTCGCAAAATTTCGTTTGAGCCAAGCTCGGCCACTATTTCAGCTGGAACCCAAGGTGTTATGGACGATATCGCCAAAGTTCTAGAACGGTGTCTAGATCTTAAAATGCAGGTTGCCGGCTTTACCGATAGTCAGGGCCGCGAAGTCATGAACCAACAGTTATCAGAAGACCGCGCCCGGTCTGTTTTGGATGCGCTGCGTTTGCGCCGCATTCCGACGAGCAGCTTTACGTCTGTAGGATTTGGCGAAACTAATCCAATTGCGGATAATGACACCGAAGAAGGTCGCGAGGCCAACAGACGCATTGAGTTCAGTTTGATCGTACCTGAAGAAATCGAAGAAGAACCCACAGCGTTAGAGCAAATCGAAGCTGAAACGCCGTCAGATGACGCAGAAAGCCAGTAGGACAAACCTATGAACAGAACAGAATTCATCATCGCGACCGCTGTCATTTTGTTTGTGGCTTATATGCTGGGCTGGTTTTCAAATTGGCTGGTTGGACGGTTTAGCCGTGTCACCAAGGCCGAAATCGGCGAGTTGGACAAGATGGCGCAGTCCTTACACGAAGCCGAAGAGACCCGCGATCATGCGATCACTTATATGCAGCAGCGCGAAGCTGAGTTATCGAACCAGATCAGCCAAACCGAGGCGGAGTTGCGCGCCGCTATGGACGGCCTACGCGATGCCCGCCAAGAGGCCGAAGAACTGCGCGCCTATGTCGAGCGTCAAAACGCCAGCTAGGAATTTTTGGCGGCCAGAATGCGCCCGATAATGTTCAGCAAGACCTGTGCAGCGAGTGTGGACGTACTACCCGTCGGGTCGTAGTCCGGCGCAACCTCGACCAAATCCATGCCGACGATTCTTTGACGTTTTGCGACTGCGGCGATTAGTTCCAACACTTCGTAGTACAGAAATCCACCGTGGCTGGGCGTTCCCGTACCCGGCGCGATCGAAGGATCAAACCCATCGATGTCGATCGTCAGATAAATATTTGCGTCAGCTGGTATGCGACTCAGCAGTGCGTCAACGCCCTCTGCTCGACATTGGCGAACAGACAGAATGTCTGAGCCCATAGCGCGGGCGTCCGCGTAACCTTCTTTGGCAGTAGACGACACATTTCGAATGCCGAACTGAGATATCCCTGTCACATAGGGTTTTTCGGCTGCGCGGCGCATCGGATTGCCGTGACCATAGCGAACGCCATGGCGCTCATCTACAAAATCGAGGTGGGCATCGATCTGCAAAACATGGATCGGCCCCTGATCGTCAAACGCGTTAATGCAGGGGATGTTAACCGAATGATCCCCTCCAATAACAACGGGGATCGCACCCGCAGCCAAGATTTTACGTACGCCAAATTCAATGTTCTGATGGCTCTTGATGGTGTCTGTATGGACGATATCAGCGTCGCCAAGATCGACAATTTTGGTTCCTTCGCCCAAATAAGTCACATCATCTTCGTGGTCATAAGCGCCTGCGTGGCCAAAAGAAAACAGGGTCGATGCCTCACGAACTGCGCGCGGTCCAAACCGTGCACCGGGGCGAAACTGCGTTCCAAAATCGAATGGCGCACCAAGTACAGCAATATCAGCATCAATCGCATCCCAGTTTTCGACATAGGGATATTTGCCAAAGGTCGCGATCCCGACAAAGGGTAGGTTTAGCCGGCCAGCATCATAGTCATTTGGCATCTGCGTATCCTTTACGGGCGCGGAGCTGCCGCGCGTTTGAGCCGATCATTGATTGCAGCGCCAAGACCATGATGTGGAATCGGCGAGACTGCAATTTGTGTCACGCCAGCCTCGTCCAATTGATGGAGGCAGTCAAAAAGATTTGCAGCCGCTTCGACCAAATCACCGCTGCGCGACAGGGAATACGACGCATCAACAGGCCCAAACCCTAGTAGAGTTTCACCGTCGCGCGGTGTTTCAACATTTAGACGCACTGTGCCCTTTGGCGCATAATGGGATGCCAATTGCCCGGGCGCAGTTGGCATTTCGGCGTCTTCATCACGGGAAAGTGGCGCGCCAAGACAAGCCGTGATCGCCTCCAGTGGGACACCGCCAGATCGCAACAAAACTGGGTCGCCAACGCATGAAATGATCGTCGATTCCACGCCCACGGGGCAAGCGCCTCCATCTAGAACTGCCTCGATACGTCCAGACAATCCAGCAACGACATGTGCAGCGGTTGTTGGGCTAATCCGGCCAGAGGGGTTGGCAGAAGGTGCGGCCACGGGAATACCTGCCGTTTCCAAAAGCTTTTGAGCGAGCGCATGATTGGGTAAACGCACAGCCAAAGTATCCAAACCCGCAGTTACGAGGCGCGAAATCCCCGCATTTTTCCGGATCGGTAGAACAAGGGTCAATGCACCGGGCCAAAACGCGGCTGCAAGCCGTTCAGCATGGTCATTGAATTCAACGATTTCTTTTGCAGCCTCAAGTGAACCAACGTGAACAATCAGTGGATTGAAACTCGGTCTGCCTTTCGCTTCGTAAATTCGGGCAACGGCGTGGTCATTGCGCGCATCTGCGCCCAACCCATAGACAGTTTCAGTCGCGAATGCCAAAAGACCGCCGTCACGCAAAACTGTTGCGGCTTTTGCTAAATCTATTGACCCTTTGGACAGGACCGCTGTTTGAATCTCGGACGTGACGCTGCGTTTCAATTTCTTTGACCTAAGGTTAGGCTAACCTCTCGCTATGGATTAGACCCATATCGCCGAAACGATCACTTTCCAACCCAAGCTATTTTGGAGCCTTAAAATGCCATATCGCGCCCCTGTAAACGACATCCGTTTTTTGCTGGATCATGTGGTGAGCTATTCACAAGTCACCACAACCGAGCGGTTTAGCGAGGCTGGCGGCGATATGGTTGATGCAATCCTTAGTGAAGCGGGAAAGTTAAGCGAAGAAGTGTTGGCCCCGTTGCAACGCAATGGCGACCTGCATCCTGCCAAACTCGAAAACGGAATTGTGCGAACGTCGCCGGGTTACGCCGAGGGTTATGCCGCCGTCGCCGAGGGTGGTTGGATTGGAATGTCCGCCGACCCTGAGTTTGGTGGCATGGGTTTACCCATGACGTTGACCACTTCCGTGAACGAAATGATGGGGAGCGCGTGCCTGTCGCTGCAGCTGAATCCATTGATGACCCAAGGCCAAATCGAAGCGTTGGAGCATCACGCTTCTGACGAGATCAAAAAACTGTATATTCCCAAGCTAATTTCTGGCGAGTGGTGTGGAACGATGAACCTGACTGAACCACAGGCTGGTTCGGATGTTGGCGCATTGAGGTCCAAGGCCGAACCGAATGGTGATGGCACTTATTCGGTGTCTGGCCAAAAAATCTATATCAGCTGGGGTGACAATGATTTTAGTGAAAACGTCTGCCACCTCGTGTTGGCACGTCTGCCAGATAGCGTTCCGGGCACCAAAGGCATTAGTCTGTTTATGGTTCCGAAGTTAATCCCAGACGCAGAGGGTAATGTCGGCGCACGCAACGCGCTGCGCGTGGTCAGCCTAGAGCATAAACTGGGTCTGCACGGATCCCCGACCGCGGTCATGGAATATGAAGGTGCAACGGGCTGGTTGATCGGCAAAGAAAATGGCGGGATGGCAGCGATGTTTACGATGATGAACAACGCGCGCCTTGGGGTTGGCGTCCAAGGGTTGGGTGTCGCAGAGGCCGCATATCAGCACGCACTGGCCTATGCGCAAGATCGCAAACAGGGCAAAGCGCCCGGGTCTGGTGCAATCATCGAGCATGCAGATGTGCGTCGCATGTTGGCAGAAATGAAATCTGACATCTTTGCCAGCCGCGCGATTGCAATGATGAACGCTGTCGCGATTGATATGGCGACAGCGACACAAGATCCAAACTGGACCGCGCGTGCAGCCCTTTTGACACCAATTTGCAAGGCGTTTGGCACGGATGTCGGCATCGAAGTTGCGTCCAAGGGCGTCCAAGTGCATGGCGGGATGGGCTTCATTGAAGAAACCGGTGCAGCGCAATTCTCACGCGATGTGCGCGTTACGGCAATTTACGAGGGCACCAATGGCATCCAAGCGATGGATTTGGTGGCGCGCAAAATGATGGACGGTGGCGACGCTGCCTATCAGTTGATCGAAGAAATCGAAGCCAGTACAGAAGCCGCAAAAGCCAACCATGCTGATCTCGCCGAGGCGGTCTGGAGTGCTGCGGAAAGTCTACGTGAGACAACCGAATGGTTGGTTACGCAGGATCTAACTGATCGCTTTGCAGGTGCTGTGCCATATCTGCGCGCGTTTGCTCGTGTCTTGGGTGCTGATGCGCATCTAAAGGCGGCTATGTCGGGTGATGAAACACGCAAGCGTCTCGCGACGTTCTACATCAAACGCCTGTTGCCCGAGCACACCGGTTTGTTGGCACAGGTCCGTGAGGGCGGTGTTGACTTAATGGCGCTGACCCCAGATGACTTGGCTGCATGATCAAGACGCCATTTGAAACACCCCCAACCGAGGGCGAAGCCGTTGAAGTCGCCCCGGGTGTTTTGTGGATGCGCCTGCCGCTTCCTATGGCGCTCGATCATGTAAATGTCTTTGCGTTCGATGATCCAGATGGCTGGACGATTGTCGATACCGGGTTCGCGTCCAAACGCAGCCGCGCGATCTGGGACAAACTGCTTGCCGGGCCTTTGGGCGGAAAGCCCGTTGCCCGACTGATTGTCACACATCACCATCCAGATCATATCGGCCTCGCAGGTTGGTTCATCGGAAAAGGTGCTGAACTATGTATGCCGCGCACAGGCTGGCTGATGGCCCGCATGCTGACATTCGACGAACAGCCGGTTCCCTCACCCGAAGCGATCACATTCTATACGCGCGCAGGCATGGACCCTGCGATCCTAAAGACCCGCAAGACTGAGCGTCCATTTAACTTTGCCGATTGTGTCGCACCGCTGCCGCAAGGATACACGCGGTTGGCCGAAGGCGGCACCATCGCATTTGGCGGGCGTGTTTGGAACATTCGGATGGGGAATGGCCATGCGCCGGAGCACCTAACACTTTGGGATCAAAGTGGCGAACTGGTGATTGGCGGCGATCAATTGATCCTATCGATTAGCCCTAACTTGGGCGTCTACCCGACAGAACCTGAAGCCGACCCAGTCCAGGAATGGCTGGAAAGTTGCGAGAAGTTTCAAGGCTTTGCGACGCCTGATCAACTGATACTACCGGGTCATAAACTCATCTAT
Organism: Cognatiyoonia sp.; assembly: GCA_042093895.1. Lineage (GTDB taxonomy): Bacteria > Pseudomonadota > Alphaproteobacteria > Rhodobacterales > Rhodobacteraceae > Cognatiyoonia. Next base: position 161,632 of record JBELEI010000004.1, read on the forward strand.
CGTGGGCTGCCCAAACGGTTGGAGCAGTTGATATCAAATCACAATGAGGCCTTGGATCGCTTGTTAGAATTCCTGAATGAACCGCGTGCCGCAGGCGAATGTTTCCCACCATTGTTCAAGCGAAAGATCGGTGCCGGTGAATATGGTTTGGCATTGGTTGAAGCAGTCGCGCATTTGAACCACCTCCACCAATCTGGCAAAGTCAGTCGCGACCTACGCGCCGACGGAGCATATGTATTTAAGCGTCTCGACTAAGCTGGCGCCAATTCAAGGGCCGCACGCGTAACACCCATTGTCGGCAATGCAGTCCAATTGGTCATGTTCCCCGACAATGGTTCGGACGCAAACGTATGCCCTTGCTCATCATTTGTTGAATAAAGCGTTGGGCAACGTTTGTCAGATGCATGTCGCGTGCCAAACAACGTCTTTCCATCCGAAAAAACACAGGTCATTCGAACAGGTTTTTCGCCAGTCTCAGGTTGGAAATCGGCAACGGTTAGCCTCCAAGCGCGGTCCACGTCTTGATCCAATCCATTCTTGAGCAGCGTTAGGAAAATCAGCTCGCTGTCCGTTGTGCCGCATCTGGCATGATATAGATCATCAGGCAATGCGGCCTCTAGGCGCCGTCTGATCCGGTCGATGTGCGGGACCTGACCATTATGGCAAAACGACCAGTTTCCGAACGTGAATGGATGGCAATTTTCGCGACTTGTTGTGGCTGAAGTAGAAGCCCGCACATGCGCAATGAACAATGGTGCTTGTACCATCCGACACAGGCTTTGAAAGTTTTGGTCCGACCACGCGGGTTGGACGTCCCGGAATGTACCTGGGGTCGGATCACCTGACCGATACCAAGCAACGCCAAACCCATCACCATTTACGGCTAGCTTCGCTTCTTCTGCGTGTTGGCTTTGTTCAAGCAAGGAATGTGTTGGCGTCACGACAAGGTCGGCTAAGAATCGAGGGGAACCGATGTGGGCGGCTATTCGGCACATGTCAGTGACGCGCTGACATACGGTTATGCAACCGTGTCAGAATACGGCTCGCTGTTGTTTCACACAGTGAAGGGATAACTGCGTGAATCAGTGCAGCCCCCGCCGCGACAAATAGCCAGAATCCAAAGCTTGCGGCAAAACGCATGTGTTGGAAGTAACCCTCATCGACAGATGCAGGATGATCGAGGAAGACTTTTTGAAGGGTACGGCTTGCCATTTTTGATGTCCTTATTTCTTTGTTACCCAAAGAATACACCCTAAGCGGGCAGAAAACGTCCCAAATTTACTATCAATATATGTGGAATTGGGATACAATCTCACGTATGAGCAGTTCGATAGACGAAATAGACCGCAGAATCTTGGGTAGCTTGCAGCGCGATGCCTCACTCTCTGTGGATGACATAAGTGATGAGGTCGGGTTGTCACGCAATGCCAGTTGGCGCCGCATCAAAGCATTGGAGGCCGACGGCATCATTCGAAAACGTGTCGCCTTGCTCGATCCAGAAAAAGTAGGCGTACCGCTGACTGCCTTTGTTCTGGTCAAGACCAGCGCACATTCATCTGATTGGATCAAAAAGTTTCAAACTGTCCTCTCAACGATGCCAGAAGTTGTCGGCGCACACCGCATGACCGGTGACCTCGATTACATCCTGCGCGTTCGGTTAGCCGACATGCCCGCCTATGACGATTTCTACAAACGGCTCACATCACGAATTTCTGTATCGGATATGTCGGCAAGTTTCGTTATGGAGGATATCAAAGATACAACGGCGGTTCCCCTATGACCAGACACAAACACCCAATGAACCAAATCGATACCTCTGCAGAGTTGAGTGAAGATGCGGTTATTCCAATGATCAAAGAGGTTCTGAGCGAGGGTGCGAAAGGTCGCGCAATCACTGGCGAGTTGCCAGCAGCGCTTAAGGAATCACCCCAGAAAAAAAGCCCCGCGCAATGGGCATACGAACGGATTATCCTCTACATCCAAAATTTTGAAAAGCAGCTGGATAATGACCAAGAAGTTGGGATGGGTTTCACCGGTGGGGACGCAGGCGTCATCAAGATCGAAGGACTGGGTTTCTTCGATCCTGACCTCATCACCTTTTATGGAACAGACGGGTCCGGCGCCAAAACTCAATTGGTCCAACATGTCAGCCAATTAAACGTGATGCTGCGCGCCAGCCCAAAAGAGCAAGATCAAGCCGAACCAAATCGGATTGGTTTTAAGCTTGCAGAGGGATTGGAACGCTCTGACGATGCGACGTCGTGACCTGTATTTCGGGTCGTGACAATATAGCCGCAATCCACTAAATCAGGCACGACTCTTGTAAGGAAATAACAGATGGCTGATCACAAGCACGGCGAAATGGACACATCAGTTCAAGAAGCAACATTCAATGGCTTCATGAGCATGGTAACAAAAAGCACGATCGCCATCATTGCGGTCCTGATCTTGCTCGCACTTATCGGCGCTTAATAAATGCACCGCAGGGCGTTTGTTCTGGGTGGGTCAGCGTTAGGTCTGGCCGCCTGTTCTGGCCCCGCTTCGGTTTATGCTTCTGACGAACGCGTGCGTGCTGCCGCCTTTTCAAGTAGCGGCCCTAAAAGCCTAACTCTTTATACGATGCGCAATGTCGAGTCAGACAATGGTGCGCATACAGGGCTTTTGATCGATGCGAGCCAGCGGGTCATGTTTGATCCAGCAGGCAGCTTTGGTCATGAAACGATTCCAGAACGTGATGATGTCCATTTTGGATTTAGCGCTCAGGTCGAGGCGTTTTATGCGTCCTACCATGCCCGTGAAACATTCTATGTTATCTCGCAGAAAGTTGTTGTGACGCCGGAAGTCGCTGAAATCGCGCTTGGCCTCGCGCTGTCAAATGGGCCGGTATCACAAGCGATGTGCACACGTTCGACGTCGTCGATATTGAATCGACTACCAGGCTTTGAAAGCATCGGCGTGACGTTCTTTCCTAATACCCTTTCAAACGATTTTGCGCGGTTGCCTGGCCTCGAAACAAGAGTGTTTCGAGAGAACGACGCAGACGATAAATCAATCGCTGCGGCACAGATTGATGCGCAGATCAGAGCTGGCCTGTCACAATAAGCCCTGCATATAAAACGACCCCGCCAGCGATCATGCCCCACAACGGGTTGCGCATTTTATAAGCCGCACCCAGTGCTGCGATGGCTGCGAGCCCACGGGCCGGATCAAAAACACCCTCGTTTGCCGCGGGCCACAGAACAAGCGGTGCCACCATTCCGGGCAAAACCGCAACTGGCGTATACCGCAATAAACGCATGACCAAGGTTGGCAGATTTCGATCGCCGATCAGGCCGAGAAACGAAAAGCGGATCAGGAACGTCGCGACGCCGAGGATCGCGATAACGATCCAAATTTGAGCAACCGAATAGGTCATGCTGAACGCTCCTGCCATGCTTCCACAGCGACGCCGACGATCATCGCGCAGGCAGCTGCGATCAGCAGACCAGTGCCTGACGGCAGATTGACCAGAGCCAGCGCGACGCACACTGATGTCAGCGCCGCCGCAATATGGGCCATGGTTTTCATCAAAGGCCCCACCATCGCCAGAAACATAATTGGGACAATGAAATCTAAGGCGTATTCCTGCGGGATCGCTGACCCAACCAAGGCCCCAATAGCGGTACTGCTGACCCAAACGGGAACAATTGGCGAGGCGACCCCAACAAAATATGCTACGCGCTGCGCAACAGTAAGATCAGGCTCTGCCTCATACTTGGTGATACTCGCGACATAGGTTTGATCAAAGTTCACGTAGGACAATAACACACGCTGCCACATTGGAGCGGCGCCAAGATAGGGCACCAAAGATGCCGAGTACATCATCATACGCAGATTTACGGCCAACCCACTGAGGACGACAAACACGATTGCGGCATCCTCGATCATTAACTGCAAAGCCGCGAATTGCGCTGCGCCTGCTATCACCAATAACGAGAACGCCATGGTTTGAATGAACGTCAAGCCGGCCTCGGTGCCAACCACCCCAAAGAGGAGTGCAAATGGCAAGGCCATTAAAATAAAGGGCAATCCGTCGCGAAACCCAGACCAGTAGACGGATTTCACGGTGGTCGTGGGCATGGCTTTATCCTAAATACTAATCTGAGGTTCGAGATATCGGCCCAAAAGAGGAATGGCAATTGGCACGTTTAGAAGACACATCGGACTACCTGATTGCGCCTGCCCCGGATCGCACAGGTTTGACGCGGCGCGTTAAGGGATTTGATGAGAACGGCATTCCGACCGAGATCTCGGTTGTTGAAGAACGGCCATTGACCATATTTCTGAACGGGCAAGAGATCGTAACTGCGATGACGATCGGGGACTATCCTGAGTATCTCGCACTTGGGTTTCTAAAGAACCAACACATGTTGTCGGCGGATGATGAGATCACAGATGTTGATTTCGACGAAGAATTAGAGACCGTCGTTGTGCGGACGACTTCGACGACTGACTTCGAAGAAAAGTTGCGCAAAAAAACCCGTACAAGCGGCTGCGCTGTTGGCACGGTTTTCGGTGACATCATGGAAGGTCTCGAACACGTTGTGTTGCCAAACGTACAGGTCAAGACCTCGGATCTGTATGCGTTGGCGTCTAAGATTAATCGCACTCCAAGCCTGTACCTAGAAGCGGGCGCGATCCACGGCACGGTTCTGTGCCAAGGCGAGCGACCTTTGGTCTATATGGAGGACGTAGGGCGTCACAATGCGGTTGATAAGATCGCAGGCTGGATGCTTTCAGAAGGCGTCAGTGCTGATGACAAGATCATATACACTACTGGGCGTCTGACGTCTGAAATGGTGATCAAGACGGCCCTTATGGGCATTCCCGTTCTTGTGTCACGATCTGGCTTTACCGCTTGGGGTGTTGAAATTGCGCACAAGGTCGGTTTGACAGTCATTGGGCGCATGCGCGGGCAGCGGTTCACCTGTCTATCAGGTGAGGACCGTCTAGTGCGAGATGCTGACCCGACAGCTGTCGCCGCAGAGCCAAAAGCGTCAACCCGAAAGGCTGCACGATGAAGCAACCGATGGGTGTCATTCTGGCTGGTGGGTTGGCCACGCGGATGGGTGGCGGGGATAAGTGTCTGTTGCCGATTGGCGGGCGCCCGCTATTGAGCCATGTGTTGGATCGGATTGCTCCTCAAGTGGATCAAATCATACTGAATGCGAACGGCGACGCGTCCCGGTTTTCCAATTTCAATCTACCTGTTGAGGGTGATCAGTTTGACGGGTTTGCGGGGCCCCTTTCCGGTGTTTTGACGGGGTTGGAATGGGCGGCGGCGCAAGATGGCACACATATCGTTACCGTTGCGGCTGATACTCCGTTCTTTCCCTGTGATTTGGTGCCGCAATTGTTGCTGAATGCGAACGACGCGGGTCTCTGCCTTGCAAAGTCACCAAGCGGGATGCAACCAACCTTTGGTCTGTGGCCTGTCGCATTGCGCGATGATCTGCGTGCAGCACTTGAAAATGGAGTGCGCAAGGTATTGCGATGGACGGATGACCACGCAGCCGGGGTTGCAGAATTTTCAGATGACACTGCCTTTTTCAACGTCAATACGCCCGATGATCTGCGCACTGCCGAGGACATGATATGAATATTTACGGTGTCGTTGGTTTCAAAAACGCTGGCAAAACAGGGCTAATGGAGCGACTGGTAAGCGAGATGACATCGCGCGGGTATAGCGTCTCTACGATCAAACATGCCCATCATAGCGTCGACGTCGATCAACCCGGCAAGGACAGCTATCGCCATCGTGCTGCCGGGGCGTCGCAAACGGTTCTCGCTTCGGCAAATCGCTGGGCGTTAATGACGGAACTTCGTGGTGCAGATGAACCAAGCCTCGACACTTTGGTTGGACAACTCGCCACCGTCGATCTCGTTCTGGTCGAAGGTTACAAAGCAGGTGCACACCCAAAAATCGAGGCGCATCGTAGCGAAACAGGTCACCCGTTGATCGCCAACACGGACACCTATGTCCGTGCGATTGCCGCTGATTGTGCGGTCACGACAGACCGCCCTGTATTGGATTTGAATGATACAGCTGCGATTGCGGATTTTATTTTAGCTGATCTTGGGAAATGAACTTTGATCAGGTGATCGTGGTTGATTGGTCGGGCGGGAATGATCGAGGGGCCAAACCAACCAAAGACGCAATTTGGGCCTGTGTCGCGCGCGCGGGCATCACAGACAAACCCATCTATTTCCGCAATCGTCAAGCGTTCGAAATTTGGATCACGCAGAACCTAGACACAGCCATCGCCGCAGGTGAGCGTGTGTTTTGCGGATTTGATTTCCCCTTTGGGTACCCAAGGGGATTCGCCGAACACATTACCGGCCAGTCGGACCCGTTTGCATTGTGGAACTGGTTAGAGCAAGCGATCACGGACGAACCTAGAACCAACAATCGTTTTGAAGTTGCTGCGACCTTAAACCGTAAATGCGAAGGCGTCGGACCGTTTTGGGGGAATGGGACCAAGACAGATTGGCCAGATCTTCCTCGCAAAGGAACGCACCGAAGGGATCACGGCTTTGCTGAGAAACGCGCAGCGGAAACTGCGACCAAAGGGGCTTTCACGGTTTGGCAATTGGCAGGCGCGGGATCCGTTGGATCGCAGACTTTGATGGGGCTTCCCGTCTTGCAGCGGTTGCGCAAACGATTTGAACGCGACGTATCGGTATGGCCTATTGAGACACCGAAAGCACGGATTGTTTTGGCAGAGGTTTGGCCATCATTGATCAGCGACGTTATCGAACGCACGATGCCGCAGGCTGTCATCAAAGATGCACATCAAGTAGAAACCATGTCACGCGCGATTAGCCGGTTGCCCAAGACAGAGCTGTCGCAGATGATGAATATAGACCAAACGACTGAAGGATGGATTTTCGGATTGGGCCATGAGGACACATTGAAACGGTCTGCTGCGTCTGATTTGACGCCGCCACCCCTGCGAAACGATTGTTTTGCGATGCCACAGGGCGCGTATTGGACGCCCGAAGAGGACGCATTGCAGCACCTCAAGTGCGTGCTCACAACCGTTGTGGCTTTTGAAAGCTGCATTGTCCCAGAGGCTGCTGGTCGCGTCCTATCGGCTGATGTGTTGGCCGAACGCTCACATCCTCCGACTCCAAATTCGGCGGTTGATGGGTATGCGCTAGTTGGGCCAATCCCTGGAGGCGCGTACCAGTTTCCGGTTATCGACGGAATATCTGCGGCGGGGCATCCCTATGCAGGCGTTGTTGAACCGGGAGCGGCACTTCGTATCCTAACCGGCGCTGCAATGCCTGAGGGCGCGGATACCGTCATATTGCAAGAAGACGTGACAACCGACGGCCAATCAATCGCGTTCCATGGTCCGTTAAAGGCCGGCGCCAACGCCCGAAAAGCGGGCGAGGATATGACGGCAGGTGCCGTGATCTTGCCCAAGGGTCGTCGTTTAACGCCCGCCGATTTAGGCACGTTGACCGCTGCAGGAGTTGCCCAAGTTGACGTCTATATGCGGTTACGAGTGGGGGTTTTGTCGACCGGGGATGAATTGCGCGAAGCCGGTGAACCCTGCGATCCAGCGCATATCTATGATGCAAACCGCCCGATGCTGTTAGCTAATCTTCGCGCTTGGGGGTTTGACGCGGTTGATTTGGGTCGTGCGCCCGATGATCGTGCAGTCCTGCGCAAAATGCTGGATGATGCTGCAAACAAATGCGATGCGATCCTAACCTCTGGCGGGGCATCTGCTGGCGACGAGGACCATATGTCCGCGCTGCTAAATGACACCGGTGATTTCGCGTTATGGCGCATTGCGATCAAGCCGGGAAGGCCACTTGCACTAGGTATGTGGAACAAGACGCCTGTCTTTGGCTTGCCCGGTAACCCCGTAGCGGCGCAGGTGTGTTCGTTAATATTCGCCTACCCTGCATTCTGCCAAATGTCTGGGCAGGGATGGCCGCAGGTTGATCGTTTTCCGCTTCCGGCTGGGTTCTCAAAGACCAAGAAGGATGGGCGTACAGAGTATTTGCGCGCGCGCATTGAAGACGGTCGCGCTGTTCCTTTTCCCTCGGAAGGTTCGGGGCGCATATCAGGGCTAAGCTGGGCAACCGGATTAATCCGCCTGCCTCATGCCGCAGCTGAGATTAAGGACGGCGACCCAGTCGAATTCATTCCATTCGCTAGCTTCGGACTATGAAGATTAGATCTGGCTTTGATCCCGAAGATCATTCGCTTGCGGCTGCACTTTATTGGGAAGCGTTTGGTCAGAAACTTGCTCTAACGCTCGGCCCGAAAGAAAAAGCACTAAAATTTCTCGAGCGTGTCATGCAGAGCGATCACGCACTGTCTGCCTATTCTGAAACAGGCGCGCTGATCGGACTGGTCGGTTTCAAGACATATGAAGGTGCGTTGGTCGGCGGTACGTTCAACGACCTAAGAGCAGTTTTCGGTATTTTCGGCGCAACTTGGCGGGCAGGTTTATTGTCCCTCTTAGAACGAGATATCGACAACGCAAGGTTCCTTATGGACGGCATTTTTGTCACCGAATACGCACGAGGCCATGGGGTGGGAAAGATGCTGCTAGCCGCGATCAAGAACGAGGCTAGTGCACGCGGATATGATGAAATCAGGCTTGATGTCATAGATGGCAACCCACGCGCGCGCGCTTTGTACGAACGCAGCGGGTTCACACCGATCGCAGAACAACGCTTGGGTCCTCTCAAATGGATATTCAGGTTCAAAAGCGCGACGACGATGGTGGCGCAGGTTCGCTGATCTCTGGATCATTGGCTTGTCGACGAACCCCTTTGGATTATGTAGTATATCGGTTCACCCAAATTGGAGATGTTAATGCCAGATGGCGCTCAACCATTAAAACGCGGTCGTAAATACGACCAAGTTCTTGCAGGCGCGCGCGAGGTATTTTTGACTCACGGGTTTGAAGGGGCTGCTGTCGATGAAATTGCGCGGCAGGCAAATGTCTCAAAAGCAACGTTATATAGCTATTTCCCAGATAAATACCGTTTGTTTATGGAAGTCGCGAATGCTGAATGCCAAATGCAGGCAGAAGCGATTTTGGCCGAGACATCAGATGACGATCCCTTGGATGTGGTCTTACTAGAAATCGCGTCCCGTTTTATTGATTTCATAACATCAGATTTTGGTCAGCGAATCTTTAGGATCTGTGTTGCGGAAAGCGATCGATTTCCTGAGTTAGGTCAGGCTTTCTACGAAAGCGGTCCGCGGCTGTTTAAGGGCCATATGACAGAATTGCTGCGATGCGCTCAGCAGAACGGTGCGGTTCAAGTTGATGACTACGAATTAGCCTCTGATCAATTCGCGGAGCTTTGCAAAGCCGATCTTCACCCGCGCATGGTGTTTAACGTGTCAAACACGTTTAGCGACGCCGAAAAACGCCGAGTCGCTGAAGGCGCGGTTCAAACATTTTTGGCGCGCTACGGCAAAACCTTGCGCAGAGGCGGCGGGCCTGAGGCCCGCCAACCCCTATCAAAATTCCACAACGGCCCGAATTGATTTGCCTTCGTGCATCAGATCAAAACCATGGTTGATCTCATCCAACGACAACTTGTGCGTGATCATCGGATCGATCTCGATCTTGCCGTCCATGTACCAATCGACAATCTTTGGAACGTCCGTCCGACCAGAGGCTCCGCCAAACGCTGTACCGCGCCAGCTACGGCCGGTGACCAGTTGGAATGGACGGGTTGAGATTTCTGCGCCTGCAGGTGCGACGCCAATGATGATGCTTTCGCCCCACCCTTTGTGCGCGGCTTCTAACGCTGTGCGCATAACACCGACGTTGCCGGTTGCATCGAATGTGTAATCTGCGCCACCACCAGTGAGTTCAACAAGATGCGCGACCAAATCACCATCGACCTTTGATGGGTTCACAAAATCGGTCATGCCAAAATGTTCGGCCATCTCGATCTTGCCCTCGTTCAAGTCAACGCCAACGATCTGGTCAGCGCCTGCAAGACGCAAGCCTTGGATCACGTTGAGGCCAATCCCACCAAGTCCAAATACAATACCTTTGGACCCAATCTCGACTTTGGCGGTGTTGATGACAGCGCCGATGCCGGTTGTGACACCGCACCCAATGTAACATATTTTGTCGAACGGCGCGTCCTTGCGCACCTTCGCGAGCGCGATTTCGGGGACGACCGTGTGGTTCGCGAATGTTGAGCAGCCCATGTAGTGGTGAATAGGAGTTCCATCCAGCATAGAGAAACGCGTCGAGCCATCTGGCAATAACCCTGCACCTTGTGTCGAACGGATCGACTGGCAGAGGTTGGTTTTTGGGTTCAGGCAATATTCGCATTCACGGCACTCAGGCGTGTAAAGTGGGATCACGTGATCGCCGACCTCCAGGCTGGTAACTCCTTCGCCGACCTCAATAACCACACCAGCGCCTTCATGACCAAGAATCGCGGGAAAGATGCCCTCGGGATCGTCTCCAGAGCGGGTAAACTCATCCGTGTGGCACAAACCAGTCGCCTTAATCTCAACCAGAACTTCTCCGGCACGTGGCCCCTCTAGGTTCACTTCCATAATTTCCAGCGGTTTACCCGCTTCTAATGCGACTGCTGCACGTGTTCTCATCTGTTGGCCTTCCAATATTAAGTTGGGTAGAGCGTCTGCGATCTTGGCCGCGATTTCAATCATTTTGAACGATCGAGCGTTGTTTGTTTGGCTTGCTCTTTCGAAGCTCGGCGCGCAACATCCATCGCATGAAACAGCTTATTCTTCTTTTGGCCCTTGGGGCTTGCACATCAGCAATGCTCCCTTCGCCGTTGCCAGAAGCCGATCAGGACACCTGCAGCGCACGACAATACGCATCAGTAATTGGCCAGGATGCGACAGTTCTGGAACGTGTCCTAATCCTCGGACAGGTCCGGTTGATTCGACCCGGAACTGTGGTCACGATGGATTTTCGACCCACTCGGATCAATTTCGGAATTGATTCAAACGAACGGATTTCACGGATCACATGTGGATAATACTAGGGGAAGTTAAGCGAATGCCCTCAAGACCGTGAACTGGGTGGGGGCAATATCGTCACAGCCCTGAGGTAGCATTCGCTATGACACTCTTTTGCATGTTGAGTGTGTTCGCGTTGGGGGCGCCCCGTGTTTTACCAGAGGTCTTTTTTAGGCAAGTTCAAGGCAGCGCTTGATTTGCGGCGCGTTTCTCGCAAGTCTAATTACATGACTGATCAAACGCCAATTCCATTCACCTCTCAGAGCTACGAAGTCGTTGCGTTTCACCGAACCGAGCTCACTCCGATTTTGAGCTTGTACGGCAGAATGGTCGCCGCCGGTGAGTGGCGCGATTATGGGATGAGTGCTTTGAAGGACTTTGCCGTCTTTTCAGTATTCAAACGCACAGCAGAAAACCCGATCTATCGAATAGAGAAACGCCCAAAGCTCCGATTGAAACAGGGGCAATACTCTGTCGTTGGGATGGACGGTCAAATCCTTAAACGCGGGAATGACCTGAAACAGGTACTGCGTGTCTTGGAGCGCAAACTGATCCGCGCGGTCGAATAGCCATTAATCCAATAAGCGGCGGTGCCCTGTTACAGCGCCGCCACCCTGCGCTTCTATCCTAATAATGGCGTTTGAGAGCGGCTCATACCGGCAAGCCATATGATGGGCATTCGCGTGCAGCAACACGTCTTCGTCCACGAGGATTCCCACATGACCGTCCCAAAATATCAAATCCCCACGTTTTTTGTCGCTCAAGATTGGCACATAATCCAAAAATGATATTTCTTGTTGGTCGCTATCGCCGGGAACAATGTGCCCACAAACACCGAATGCCGCGGAGACAAGACCCGAACAATCGATGCCACGGTTTGAGTTACCACCCCAAAGGTATGGTGTTCCAAAGAACACCTGGGCCGCGGCCACCGGATCAGTCAGAGGCCGGTCCAGCGAACGCAGGTGCGATTTAGGGACAAAGCCAACATCTGTCTCGAAAAACTTGCGCATTTCACTAAGCACACGCACGCGCGCGCCAATGGGTAAGCTTGCAATGTCCGGCGATTTCATATCCTCGGCGTCATAGGCATGTGTCGCAAGCGTCGAGACAAAGTGATCGGGGGGCGCGATTTCATGCAATGAACCCTCGGACACATATCCAACATAACCGTTGGCGGCTTGGACAAAGCTCCAACCCTCGAAGGTCTCGATCAGCCTGAGAGGTTCACCCAACAGCACCTGACGTTCTCTGCGCCCATTCGGGGCATTCAGCAGGTCGACGACCTCGCCTTTGACAAATACCTGTGTCCCTTCGACGACAGTTTGCGCATCGGTCGCCACTGTACCACGCAAGGCAACGCGCGCGTTTGCCGCGGTATCGCGCAGGTCGGTCACAGCGATAGCATTTCAGGCAAAGCGTCGAGTATCGCACGCGCACCCATTCCGACGCCGCCTTTCGGGCGCGCGGGGGCCGAATTTGGTTGCCAGCCATAAATGTCAAAATGGATGTAGGGTGATGCATCCACAAATCGACGCAAGAACAGCGCGGCTGTGATGCTACCAGCAAAGCCGCCCTTGGGTGCATTATCAAGGTCGGCAATTCCCGGCTCAATCATCGTCTCGTAAGGATCATAAAAAGGCAAACGCCAAACCGGATCGGCAACACGCGCGGCACTCTTGGCCAATGCCTGTGCATGGCCGTCATCATCGGTATAAAATGGCGCGATATCAGGGCCGACCGCCACCCGCGCGGCGCCAGTCAGCGTTGCCATCGAAATCACGAGATCAGGCGTAGATTCATCTGCCAAGGCCAGCGCATCGGCCAATACCAAACGCCCTTCCGCATCGGTGTTGTTAATCTCGACGGTCAGGCCTTTGCGAGACGTTAGAATATCTTGCGGCCTAAAGGCATTTCCATCGATGCTATTTTCAACGGCGGGAATCAAAACGCGCAGCTTGAGTGGCAATTCAAGGGCCATGATCATATTTGCCAATCCAAGGACCGTAGCCGCACCGCCCATGTCCTTTTTCATCAGGCCCATCGAACCACCTGGCTTGATATTCAAACCACCGGTGTCAAAACACACCCCTTTGCCAACTAAGACGAGCGTCGGTCCCTCTTTGCCCCAGGTTATGTCGATTAGCCGCGGCGACCGCGTTGAGGCGCGCCCAACCGTGTGAATCATTGGGTAGTTCTGATCGAGCAGATCATCCCCTTCGACAACCGAAAAGGTCGCACCAAAGTGCTTGGCAAGCTTTTCCGCTTCTCTGGTTAGTTCAACCGGGCCCATATCGGACGCAGGTGTGTTTATGAGATCGCGGGTCAAAGCCTCACCTGCGGCAATCGCCTCAACCCTGGCGGCGTCGACACCAGCCGGCACGACGAGCTTTGGTCGACCTTTCTCCTCGCCTTTGTAGCGCGTGAATTTGTAGCCAGACAAAAGCCAGGCCAATGCGAACGCCTCCGCATCTTGCGGGTTCATTTCCGTTTCAAGTGCGTATGTCCCAAGTGGAAGCGACGCAGCGATGGCGCCAAGATCGAAGCGAGAGCGTGACCGTGCATGCGCAGTCCCATTTCCAACCAATACACAGTCGATATCGCCAACCTTATTCGGCACTACGAGTGTTTTACCAAGGTTGCCAACAAACCCCATCTTAGCCGCCCAATCGACGGCTGTATTCGGAACACCATCAAAGGCATTGGGCTCAACAACATATATGGGCGTGCCAGTTTCTGCTGGCGGGCTAAGTCTTACAGTCATGTTGTGTGTCCTCTTTGCTGCCAGCCTAATGGCTTTGCAAAAGACGACAACCTCAAACTTCTGCGAACATCCCCCAAATCTGAGACACCGCTGCATCGAAACATCTATCAAGCCGCGCAAAGCCTGCAGCCATAAGCACCGGGTCAGATAACCGCACAGGGTCTTCGAATACGTTGACGGCCTTCACCACCGACAAAAATCCGACAGCGCCAGCGATACCTGCCAGACGCCGGGCGCTTTTGGGGATTTCAACTGACTCCACGTCGTGCATGGCAAATCGAATATCTTCTATTCTTGCGGCCATTTCTTCTAGTGCCGCGAACAAGACGTCTTCTGCTTCTTGTCGGTCTTTTGTTTGCAGCAGCGCTTCGAGTTGAGCTTCTTCGAGATCGCAGTCGCGCTTGTAGACGAGCGATACGATAGACGCGCTATTGCTACGGGGCTTAAACTGGGTAATTGAGCAAGTTTTCATATCGATTTTGATATGCACAACTTCTTCCTAGAAAGTTGAGAGCAAACGGAAAAATGCCGCTAAGTTCTGAAAAATGCTCGGTAAGTGCCCCAGCATTTCCAAATTTCAAACATGGATTTGACGATGAGAAATTCTGGCTTCAATCTAAGGGCTTGATCCAACGCCTTGGTCGGAGGGACGCTTACTCTGAAGATGTGTTGTACGGGCGCGATAATTACAAAACGAAAAAGGGGTGCCCAGAGGCACCCCATTGTCAACACTCGTCAAAAATACAAAATGAGGCTACGGCAGCGTAGTACAGCAATTGATGCGCCCCCAGGCCTTTGGCAGTTTCACACGTTAACTTCTTAACACTTATTTAACCGCGTAAGCTTCATACCACGTCAAAAGTGAATTGCGACATGAAAACGGCAATTTCGTGTCATTTACTACCTATGCGTGCATATGAATGCTATATATTGTGGCAATTAGCCTAGCATCGCACCACTGTCTTCGCTCAGGAAACAATCTTTACGCGACTCACCCCTTCTTCAGGCACCTTTTTCCAAGAACTTCAGCAATCTGAACCGCGTTCAACGCGGCGCCTTTACGAAGATTATCAGACACGCACCAAAGGTTGATTCCATTCTCAACCGTTGAGTCTTGGCGGATCCGGCTGATGAAAGTCGCGTAGTCACCGACGCACTCAACAGGGCTCACATATCCACCGTCTTCACGCTTATCGATCACCATGATGCCTGGCGCCTCGCGAAGAATATCGCGGGCCTCATCTTCGTCGAGAAATTCTTCAAATTCGATGTTAATCGCTTCGGAATGACCCACAAAAACAGGGACACGAACGCATGTGGCTGTGACCTTGATCGACTTATCGACGATCTTTTTCGTCTCGGCGACCATTTTCCATTCTTCTTTGGTTGTTCCGTCTTCCATGAACACGTCTATGTGCGGAATCACGTTAAACGCGATTTGCTTTGTGAACTTTTTGGCTGGCTTATCGTCAGTCGGATTGTAGAGAGATTTGGTTTGGTCCCAAAGCTCATCCATGCCTTCTTTGCCTGCCCCAGAAACCGATTGGTAGGTCGAGACAACAACCCGTTTGATTTTCGCGCGATCATGCAACGGTTTGAGCGCGACAACCATTTGTGCTGTGGAACAGTTTGGGTTGGCGATGATGTTCTTGGCTTTGTAACCTTCAATTGCATCCGCGTTCACCTCTGGCACGATCAATGGCACGTCCGGATCATAACGGTAGAGAGAACTATTATCGATCACAACGCAGCCGGCTGCGGCTGCTTTTGGCGCATATTTTTTCGTTGCGTCGGAACCAACGGCAAAAAGAGCCATGTCCCAGCCAGCAAAATCAAAAGCGTCCAGATCCTGCGTTATGAGTGTTTTTTCACCAAAGGAGACTTCGGTTCCAAGCGATCTGCGGCTGGCCAATGCGGCAACTTCGTCCGCCGGAAACGCGCGTTCAGCGAGAATGTTCAGCATTTCATGGCCCACATTGCCTGTGGCCCCAACGATTGCGATTCTATAACCCATTTTTCCAGGCTCCTGTTCTGTCGCGCGGGTCTTACCGCGCGCAGCAAGCAATGGAAAGAGGGCGGGAATTACTCACCGTCTTCGAATTGTAACCAAAGAGGGAACAATCACGCCCTTGCCCGTTTTTTGTCACTTTTCCGCCTGTTTCTCGCCGTATTCGTTGACGGTATAGGCTCTCTGCAGGCACCATAGAACGGTTGTTGGTTCGTTTTTTAGGTGCCTTATGTCTGATCTATATCTTTTACCTGCACTTTTGCTCCTTGGTCTCGGGTTTCTTTTTGTCGGATCCGACGACGCCGAAAGCGAAGACAGTGGGACATTGGGCCAATCAGATAGCGACGAAGGCCAACTATTAGATGAAGCCTCAAGGACATTTATTCGATTAGACGACACTGATGATACCGCCGCGTTTGGCATTGGCGATCAGGTCATTTTTTCCGAGGCCGGCGATGATCAAATATCGGCAGGTGCCGGAAATGATCAGATATTCTTGTCGGACGGTGATGATACTTCATTTGTCGACATTGACGATGACGGCTTGCCCGACAAACCGATAGACAGCGCTCTCGGCGATGACTTCATTCGTGGCGGCGACGGAAACGACATAATCATCGATGGAGAAGGCGCGAATGAGTTGTTTGGTGATCTAAAATCAGATCGTCTTGATGCGACCGAAAACGATCCTTCAGCAACCGATGCTTCCGATGTGCTGTTTGGCGGATTTGGTTCAGATACACTAATCGGAGATGACGGCGATGAAATGCATGGTGGAGGAGGCGCCGATCATTTTGTGGTCGAATTTGACTCTGCTACGGATGACCCAGTGCTGATCACTGATTATGAGGCTGGCGAAGAAATTTTGGTGCAGGTTCCTGCCACGACTGATGTGGACGAAGCGATTGCCACCCCCGCTCCTGACGGAAGTGGCATCAATGTAGAAATTGATGGCAATGTTATATTGACCATTGCAGGCCTAACGGATCCCGACCAGTTGTCTCTGACCTTTGAAGCCGTCTTGTAATTAGATCGCCGTCTTTAGGCTTTCCTCAAGATAGATTTCGCGCAAACGGCCTGCGACGTCGCCTGGTGTGCCGTCGCCCAATTTGGTTCCATCAATTTCGACCACGGGCATGACAAACGTGCTGGCAGAGGTGATAAACGCCTCATCAGCTTGCTGAGCTTCTTCTATCGTAAAGTGACGCTCTTCGACTTTCATTTGCGCTTCGTTTGCAAAGCGCAGTACAGCCGCACGGGTGATCCCGTGCAAAATGTCATTGGAAAGCTGGCGCGTTATGATCGTGTTGCCTTTGACGATGTAGGCATTATTCGATGTGCCTTCGGTCACGTGACCGTCCTCGACCATCCACGCGTCATCTGCACCTGCGGCCTTGGCCATCATCTTACCCATTGATGGGTAGAGCAGCTGAACCGTTTTGATATCACGGCGGCCCCAACGCTGATCTTCAATTGAGATCACCTTGATGCCTTTTTGAGCAACGGGGTTACTGGCAAGACCCGGTTTGTTCTGAGTGAACAAAACGATCGTGCAAGGCGTCGTTTCAGCGTCTGGGAAAACAAAGTCGCGGTCGTCCGGTGCGCCACGCGTGATCTGGAGATAGATCATTCCCTCTTCGATTTCGTTCACGCGAACCAATTCGCGATGCACTTCAAGCAGGTCCTCTTTGCTGATCGGATGCGGCATGCTGAGCTCATTCAACGAACGTTCCAGCCGCACTGCATGGCCGTCAAAATCGATAAGCTTGCCACCCAGAACCGAGGTCACTTCGTAAACGCCATCGGCCATAAGGAAACCGCGGTCGAAAATTGAAACCTTAGCTTCGTTTTCAGGTAGGTATTCGCCATTTACATAGACAGTGCGCATTATCTTATCCCCATAGTGCGGCGGCCGGTGGGTGGACGCCATGCTCATCAAATAAAAGTGGTTCGTCGCGGTCTTCGGCCAAAAGCAAAGGACCGTCAAGATCAGTAAAGGCCACACCTTGCGCCAAGAGCGTTGCAGGCGCCATCGCCAAAGAGGATCCGACCATACAGCCGACCATGACATCGTAACCCTGCGCAAGCGCCTCCTCTTTTAAAGCCATCGCTTCGGTCAGGCCGCCGGTTTTGTCCAGCTTGATGTTGACCATATCGTACTTGCCCTTTAGCGCAGGCAAGCTGGCGCGGTCGTGGCAGGATTCATCGGCACAGACTGGCAGTGGTCGCTCAATTTCGGCCAAGAGGTCATCAGCGCCTGCCGGCATGGGCTGTTCTACCATCTGAACGCCAAGGCGCAACAAATGCGGGGCGAGTTCACTATAAACGTCGGCGGTCCAGCCCTCATTCGCATCAACAATGATACGTGAATTTTCTGCACCGCGACGCACGGCCTCAAGCCGGGCCATGTCATCTGGCGTCCCCAGCTTGATTTTCAACAAAGGACGATAAGCGTTCTTGGCTGCCTGCTCTTGCATCTTTTCGGGTGCATCAAGCGATAACGTATAGGCCGTAATCTCAGGCTTGGGCATGGGTGCACCAACAAGGTCCCACATCCGCACGCCTGCTTGCTTGGCCGCAAGATCCCAAAGCGCACAATCAACCGCGTTTCGTGCCGCACCTGCCGGTAGGGCGCGCTGAAGGCTCCCACGATCAATATCAGCTGGAAGCCCTTCAATTTCCGCCTGAACACTGTCCATCGTTTCATCGTAGCGCGCATATGGCACGCATTCGCCGTACCCCGTCACACCATCTTTGGTGACGGAAACGGTGATCACCTTTGCCTCGGTCCGAGATCCGCGACTGATGGTAAAGACCTGCGCAAGTTTGAAAACATCTTGTTTGACTGAGATCTGCATCCGCACCCTACCCGCTGCTGGATTGGCCCCCAACTCAATGGGAGCCAGTTCATTTCTACCGTGAGGAACCGCTTAAAGCGCAGCCAACGCATCCACAAGACGACCGGCGCCTTGGCGGAATGGATCCACAGTTGGCAGCCCCATTTCTGCTTCGACTTTGGCGAGATAGCCCTCAAACTCATCATCGCTTAGGTGCTGTGTGTTCACGGATATCCCGATGACCTGACACGCCGGGTTCGCAACGCGTGCTAGGTTTAGTGCCGTGTCCCGTAGGTCCGAAAGTGCTGGTTGCTGATAGTCAGGCAGACCGCGCATGTGGGCGCGCGTTGGTTCGTGCGATAGAACCAACGCATCTGGTTGACCACCATGTACAAGCGCCATTGTTACTCCAGAATAAGATACGTGAT
Source organism: Cognatiyoonia sp. (assembly GCA_042093895.1). Lineage (GTDB taxonomy): Bacteria > Pseudomonadota > Alphaproteobacteria > Rhodobacterales > Rhodobacteraceae > Cognatiyoonia. The sequence continues at coordinate 180,695 of JBELEI010000004.1, forward strand.
ACAGGCTGCCTTGCCCTTCGATGTGGTCCCAGTGGTCAGCATCATTATTAGGTGTCAGATATTCAACCGCACCAGCCATAAAGTCAGCCACAACTGCGTCGAGTGGAACACCTTCGCCAGTGATCAAAATGCCCGTTTGTCCGGTCGGGCGGAATGTGGATTTCATTCCACGTTTACGCATCTCAGCGTCCATCGCCATGCCCGTGTACATTTTGCCAACCGAACAGTCTGTGCCAACAGCAAGGCAACGCTTGCCAGAACGTTTGACGCCTGTTGCAATTGGATAGTCGACTGATGGAACACGCACGTCATGCAACTCAGCGCCTTTGGCCTCAGCCGCGGCGACAAGGTCCGCTTCGTCGCGAAGCAAGTTGTGCAGACCGGATGCCAAATCATAGCCCATATCGATGGCCTCAAGCAGGACCTTTTTCCAAGCCGCCGAGATCACACCACCGCGGTTGGCAACGCCAATGACGAGTGTTTGTGCGCCCGCTTCCTTGGCTTCGGCCAATGTCATGTCAGTGATACCAACGTCGGCGCCACAGCCATCCATCCGGTATTGGCCAACAGCATTTTCAGGACGCCAATCTTTAATGCCTTGCGCAACTTTGGCGGCAAGTTGGTCTGGCGCGTCGCCAAGGAAAAGAAGGTAAGGTGTTTTGATCATAGCGCAGCTCCATCCCAGAGAATCAGTTTCGTGCGCGATAATCTCTTATATCTGATGCGAAATCTTCTCTGACTGACAATCCGTTCGCTATATATGCAGGATTTTTTCGCGTAATTTGTAAATTTTGCGCAATATTTCACCGAGCATACTGGCAAAAACAAAAAGCCCGGGCGCGTACGCCCGGGCAGTTGATAGAGCTAGCAGGAAAGAAGTGTTAGCCCTTTGAGAATTCTGGGTAAGCTTCCATGCCCAGCTCGGACATATCGAGACCGTTAATTTCGTCCTCTTCGCTGACACGGATGCCCATAACAGCCTTTAGGATGATCCAGATGATCAAGGATGCAACGAAAGTGAATACACCGTAGGCCAAAATACCCTGGATCTGCGTTCCTAAGCTAGCGTCGGAGTTGTAGAAAATAACCGCGATTGTCCCCCAGATACCTGCAAAAAGGTGAACAGGGATCGCACCAACAACGTCGTCGATTTTGAATTTGTCGAGCATCGGAACAGTGAACACTACGATCGCACCACCAACAGCACCGATCCAAAGCGCACCAAAGAGAGTTGGCGCCAATGGCTCAGCTGTGATGGAAACCAGACCAGCAAGTGCGCCGTTCAGAACCATTGTAAGGTCAGGCTTTTTGTAAAGGATCTGTGTCATGATCAGTGCAGTCACTGCACCAGCTGCAGCCGCCATATTTGTGTTCGCAAAGATGCGCGAAACGTCAGACACGTCGCCAACAGTTCCCATTGCAAGCTGCGAACCACCGTTAAAGCCGAACCAACCAAGCCACAGGATGAATGTACCCAGAGTTGCAAGCGCAAGGTTAGAGCCCGGCATTGGGTTAACTTTTCCGTCTTTGTATTTGCCCAAACGTGGACCCAATACGATAGCGCCAGCCAAAGCAGCCCAGCCACCAACAGAGTGTACAACAGTTGAGCCTGCAAAGTCAGAGAAGCCAGCTTCGGACAACCAGCCGCCGCCCCACTGCCATGAACCGGAAATCGGGTACATAAAGCCTGTAAGGACAACAACGAATGCCAGGAACGGCCAAAGTTTGATGCGCTCTGCCAAAACGCCAGACACGATGGACGCTGTTGCAGCGACAAACACCAACTGGAAGAAAAAGTCAGAGCCAACTGAGGCATAGTCAAGCGCTGCGTCAGCTGCTGCGACACCTACCGGGTCAAGTACAGTCTGGCCACCAAGAGCAAACCAGCCGTTAAAATCGCCGGGGTACATCGTGTTAAAGCCAACCAACCAGTACATGATTGCAGCGATGGAAAAGAGCGCGATGTTCTTAGTCATCTGCATTGTGACGTTCTTTGAGCGAACCAATCCGCCCTCGAGCATCGCAAAACCAGCGGCCATAAAGAACACGAGGAAGCCTGCCATACAGAACAACAGAGTGGTCATGATGTATGGACCGATCTCGTCAAAGCTCGGAGCGGCGTCTTGCGCCAATGCCAGCGTTGGGAGTGCACTAAGCGCCGACCCAAGCAGGAGTGATTTGGATAGTTTCATTTCTGTTTTCCCCTCTTGCGCTTACAGCGCGTCTTCGTTCAATTCGCCGGTGCGGACACGCAGCGCGCCTTCAACGTCCAGCGTGAAAATCTTGCCGTCGCCGATTTTGTCGGTCTTGGCCGTGTCTGCGATGGTTTTCGTGACCTGCTCTGCCATGTCGTTTGCCACGACAATCTCGAGTTTGATCTTTGGTACAAAGTTCACGGCGTATTCCGCGCCACGATAAATTTCTGTATGGCCGGACTGTGCACCGAAGCCTTTGATTTCTGACACCATCATGCCGCGCACTCCGATTGTGGTCAGCGCTTCACGGACCTCTTCGAGCTTAAACGGCTTGATCGTCGCAATGATTAGTTTCACGTTTGATCCCCTTGATCTGGTTACTGAACAGCGGTTTCCCGCGCAGACGATGACCAGAGGAAGACGCAGGAATTAGGGAAAGGACAACGATTCTGCCCCTTCTCAACGACCCGGAAATCGCATTATTTGCACAATTTTTGCACTAAATAGGGCGAACGATTAAAATTTAATCACTCCAAAAAGGGAAATTGGCTGAGAATTCACCAAGGACAATCCGAATGAACGGCGATAGACTGGTCCCAACAATAAAAATTGAGCTGAGCGGCAGATGAGCGGAACAAAGAAAACCCGAGGTCCTTTGGTGGCCGATCGGCGTTATCCGAAAAAAACAACGAAGCCGAAACAAAAGCCGCGCAAATCTGCGCCGCGAAAACGCAAAGTTGCCAAAAAACGCGGCTTGCTGGGTTGGCTATTTTCACCCTTCGCTTGGCTTCTCCGTATCATCTGGCGATTTACTTGGCGAATTGGCGCCGTCACATTCGCGTTGATCGCAGTTGGTGTATTCTATTTTGCAGCCCAGCTTCCTTCGATTGAAGATCAACTGGATGGGCGGGTGCGCGGGTCCGTGACACTAATTGACCGCGATGGCGATGTTTTCGCTTTACGCGGAGATCAACATGGCGGCGCTATAACAACGGAGTCAGTCAGCCCACATTTAAAAAACGCTGTGGTCGCATCTGAGGATAAACGTTTCTATTGGCACCCTGGTGTCGATCCGCGCGGTATCGCATCCGCCATTCGGATTAACCTAAGAAACGGGCGCTCGCCATTATCTGGAAATGGCGGATCGACGCTAACACAGCAAACTGCGAAACTATTGTGTCTTGGCGTTCCCTTTGACCCACAAACCTGGGACAGCGAAGCAGCGTATGAAGCCGATTGTCGACAAGGCACAATCTGGCGCAAAGTCAAAGAAGCCGTCTACGCGATGGCGATGGAGTTTCGATATACCAAAGACGAAATCCTAACGATTTACCTGAACCGTGCATTCTTGGGCAGCGGCAACAGTGGGTTTGAGGCTGCGTCTCAACGCTTCTTTGGCAAATCGACCGCGCAGCTCAATGCACAAGAGGCGGCGACTTTGGCTGGAATCTTGCCTGCGCCATCCCGTATGGCACCAACGAATAACCTTGAACTGGCACGCGAACGTTCGGCTCTGGTCATCGGGCTTATGGAAGAACAAGGGTATCTATCGAAACAACAAGCCGATGAGGCCCGTGCAAATCAAATCACGCTTACTGCTGCGGCAACAGCACGGATCGGTGGGTATTATGCTGACTGGGTAATGGCGAACGGGCCAGGTTTTTTCACACGCGATACAACCGAGGATGTCATCATCCAAACGACACTCGATCAGCGCATCCAAACAGCTGCCGAAGAGGCGTTGCTGTGGGTGTTCGAAAACAAGGTCAGCGACACTTCAGTCGCCGAGGCGGCGATCGTTGTCATGTCAGCAGATGGCGCCGTGCGCGCAATGGTCGGTGGGCGCAATGTGCGTGCCATCGGGGCGTTCAATCGCGCGACGCAGGCGCGACGTCAAACTGGGTCCGTCTTCAAACCCTTTATCTATGGCACCGCCCTAGAACTCGGTTTCTCGCCCCTCGATCTGGTGGATGACAGCCCGATTGTGATCAACGTCGCAGGCAGTGGCCCGTGGGAGCCCCAGAATTATGATCGCAAGTTCAAAGGTCCTATCACCTTGAACCAATCTATGGCCGAAAGTCGGAACATCCCTGCTGTTATTCTAAACGAAGAAGTCGGGCGGGAAATCGTTCGCAATGTTGCGCAAGGATTTGGGATTGAAAGCGGCATAGCAGCCGGACCTGCGATGGCGCTTGGCGTTTCTGAGAGCACATTGATCGAAATGACGGGCGCGTATGCTGGCATTCTGAATGGCGGATCAGCAGTTACTCCCTATGGTCTTGTAAATCTGCGTATGCGTGGCGACGCGGAGCCGTTGATGGACAACACAGGAAGTGGCATTCAAGAACGCGTCATCCGCGAACCGGCGGCTCGACAACTGACTTGGATGATGATGAACGTTGTCGAGAACGGCACTGGCGGCCGAGCGCAGTTAGACGGCTGGCAGGTCGCCGCCAAAACCGGCACGACCCAAAGCTCTCGCGATGCATGGTTCATTGGGTTTACTGGCGATTATGTCACGGGCGTATGGATGGGCAATGATGACAACACGCCGCTGAAAGAAGTCACGGGTGGTGGGTTACCTGCAGATATTTGGCGTGAAACGATGACACGCGTGACCGAAGGAATGACGCCAGTTCCCCTACCCTATAGCGAGCCTGTCGCCGCCACGACGAACCAAATCATTCAAGAAAGTGAAATCGAAGCAAGTCAGGAAATTCAGAATATTCTCGAGGGCCTCCTGAGCGGTGGTTAAGAAGCCGGTTCGCACATTTCATAAACGAATGCATAGCCATTCCAGACCATGATGAGTTCATCATCTTCGGCCGCATTCATGAGCATCGCTCGCTCAGTCCATGCCTGACCTTCGCCGTTGCATTCCATCGTGAAAAGCGTCGCGTTCATATCGAGTACATCGACAGGTTTCGTCATCCGGCATTGAACTTCGACACCATAAAAAATGCCGTCGCGAATCTCTAGCGATCCACCATCAACCCCGACCAAACCACACTCAGAATTTGCGGATTGCTTATAAATACCGTCAAAACCTTCAGCAGAAGCCAGTACGGGTATGAACACAAAACCAAGAAGAAACTGTTTGATCATCCATCGTTCATATCAGAAATAAGCGCATCAATGCTACCTCTGCGACGATCTAGCATCGCTCCGACCTCTTCGCGCTCGGTCAAAAGCATGTTCACACCTTCAATGATAAAGTTGAAAAACGCATCTCGCCCCGAACGATCAGACACATGCCAATCCATCCGAAGCGGGCTTCGGCCACGCAACATAACAGTGGTCTCGACTTCGACCCAATTCTTGACTGGCTTAGCACCAACGACGCGCACTTCGCCGCCGACAAACTCTCTAAATCGGCGTCCATATTTAGCAGCGATGTAGCCTTGGAAGGCCGTCGTATAACGTGACAACTCAGCATCCGTGACGCGACGGGCATCTGCCCCAAGACAATAGCGCGCAATCGTTGGCACATCGGCATAACGGTCCAAGATCTGACCGAAACGGGTGATCATTGCAGTTTCTGATGCGCCAGATGCGATGACATCGTTTACATCGCGCACCAAGCTTTCGACCATTGCTTGGGCCGCATTCGGTGTAACGGCAACACCAGTTGACGGCAAAAGCGCTGAACCGAAAGTAGTGAAAACGAACGAGCGACGCGTAATCATCTATTGATCTCCATACAGGTCATCATAAGGGTCGACGGCATCCGCCTCGGAAGTCGTTCCCAATTCAAATCGGCGGTTTTGCAAGTAAATCAAACGCTGTTGCGCATAACTATCCGCGCTGTCGCGCAAGACCGAGTCGATCGTATCGCCATATTGCGAACGTTTCACAATCCGACCAGCAATTTTCGCAATAGTCCCATATTCGACCTGTGGCCGTGTTCCAACGCGATCAAGAGGGTCAATCACGGCATCAATAATGCGCCCCACCAACGCCCGCTCAGTCGTCGGACCCAGCACTGGCAGCTCCAAGTACGCTCCCTCTGGGACACCCCAAACCGCAAGTGTTTCTCCAAAGTCGGTTTCCTGTTCCAGCAAACCCATTTCGCCAGCAGGATCAAGCAGCCCCCCGATCCCAATTGTCGTATTAAACAAAAACCTAAACGTGTTTGTAACTGCACCTTCGACATCCGCTTGCAAAATTCCGTTCAAGACCATCCCTGGCAAGCCAACGTTGTCAGCAAAATTTCCGACCGGAATGGCTATTTCATCCGGAATCCCACCACCGGACCCGCCACTAGAAAATAGCGCCCAATCAAGCGACTTGTTAAAAGCGTGAACTTGCCGATTTTGCGCCTCATACGGGTCAAACACCGCACCAGCTTCTGGCATTGGTGTACACGCGACCAACGTCATGGAAAGAGCACTAAAAAGAGACAAACGAAGCAAAATGTAGACTTTCTGTGTTCAGGTTAGGGCTTACTTGTTAATTTGATGCAATATGGACGCAATAGCGGCTAAATTTTATACGGTTTCAGTGTCATTTCGATCTTAGACAGCAGGCCCGCAATAACAACAATACGGGCAAAGTGACAGAGGCAGAATAACGCGCATGGCTCAGACCCACACAGATTTTGGTCGCGAAGAACTCTTGACCGCCCGGAAGGAAAGCCGCGCGCTATATTGGGCCGTTGGGATATTTAGTTTCTTTGTGAATCTCCTGATGCTTACCGGTCCACTCTATATGCTAAACGTATATGATCGGGTTTTGGGGTCACGCAGCCTAGAGACGCTGCTGGCTCTTTCAGTCCTGGTTGCCTTTTTATACGGAATGATGGGCATCTTGGACTATGCACGCGGGCGCGTGATGGGCCGGGTTGGCGCACGTTTTCAGGCCCGGTTAGACCGACGTGTCTTTGGCGCTGTTCTAAAGGCCACAACACTAAACCGCGCGCCACGCGAAGCAGCAACCGGGATGCGAGATCTCGAAAGCGTTCAAAGGTTGATAACATCACCTGCCTTAATGGCAGTTTTTGACATTCCATGGACCCCAATTTTCATCCTTGGAATATTCATTTTTCACCCGACGATGGGCTACCTTGCACTCGGCGGTGGCGCGATCTTGCTAACCATCGCTATCTTGAACCAAGTACTGAGCCGCCGCCCCTTAGTGACAGCCAATGCAACAGCTTTCAAATCAGAGGCGCTTGGTGCCGAAATTCGGGCCGAAAGTGAGATGGTGCATTCCCTTGGAATGCGAAGATCCGCATTTGATCGGTGGCAAGTCGCGCGGGAAGCCTCGCTAAACGCCACTGTCTCGGCAACCGATACCTCAGGAACTTTCACCTCCCTGACCAAAGCATTCCGCCTGTTTCTACAGTCTGCTATGCTGGGGCTAGGTGCCTATTTGGTCCTCCAAGAGGAACTGACACCCGGAGCAATGATCGCAGGTTCAATTCTGTTGGGTCGCGCTCTTGCACCGATTGAGTTGATGGTTGGCCAATGGGCCGTCTTTCAGAAAGCGCGCGAAGGGTGGCACAACCTTTCAACCCTATTGAGATTGATCCCAGAGGAAGAAGAGCGCACAGCCCTGCCTACCCCAGAAGCACGCATCAAAGTTCAACAACTAACCATCGTACCCCCGGGCGAACAAACCGCCTCGCTCCGCACGATCAGTTTTGACGTAGAACCGGGGCACGCCGTTGGCGTAATCGGGACGTCTGGATCCGGAAAATCGACGCTTGCTCGGGCGCTTACCGGTGTGTGGCGACCTGCTGGTGGCAAGATCCGATTGGACGGTGCAGCCCTTGATCAATACGATCCGGATATTCTAGGTCAGCATATCGGCTACCTGCCACAGCGTGTTCATCTCTTCGACGGGACGGTCAAAGAGAACATCGCAAGAATGTCGATGTCACCTGAAGATGATGCAGTTGTTTCTGCTGCGCAAAAGGCTGACGCACATGATATGATCCTGCAGCTGCCAGATGGCTACGATACCCTGGTTTCATCGCATGGTGGACGTCTGTCGGGCGGACAAATCCAACGGATCGGTCTAGCGCGGGCTATGTATGGCGACCCTGTCGTTTTGGTATTGGATGAACCGAATTCAAACCTCGATAACGATGGGTCAACGGCCTTAAACAAAGCGATCAAACAGGCCAAAGCGGCCGGAAAGATCGTCTTTATCATGGCGCATCGCCCTGCTGCGATCCAAGAATGTGATTTGTTGTTGGTCGTTGAGAATGGCGGCCTTCGGGCATTCGGCCCCAAGGACAAAGTATTAAAAGATATGGTCAAGAACCATGAAGAGATTGCGCAATCAACCGGCAAGGCTGGAGGCGTATCATGAGCAATAAAACCAACAACTGGTCGGCCGCACGACCACTCTGGATCGGAGCTATTTCGCTGGTAGTGTTGGTCGGTGGTTTTGGCACTTGGGCTGTGACAGCACAAATTACGGCTGCCGTTATTGCGACGGGACAAGTTGAGGTCGATCGCAATCGACAGGTTGTTCAACATCCTGACGGCGGCGTTGTTGATGCCATTGTCGTCGACGAAGGTGACACCGTCAAAGCCGGTGACTTACTGATCCAATTGGACCCTTCTGTTCTAACTTCAGAATTAGCGGTCGTGGAAGGTCAGCTATTTGAGATCATGTCTCGCCGTGGCCGCTTAGAAGCCGAACGCGATAGTGCCAACGAGATCACATTCGATGACCAACTCATAAATGATGCGACTGATGCGCAATCGCTGATGGATGGTCAGAATAGGCTTTTCGAAGCGCGCAGAGTTTCTGTCCAAAGCGCGACCGAGCAACTTCAACAACAGCGCGCACAGATCGAGAGCCAGCTCGATGGCATAGCCGCACAAAAAGCCGCGATCGAGACTCAAAAAGCTTTAATTGCAGAAGAGCTCGCGGATCAACAAAGCCTTTTGGAACGCGGGTTGGCGCAGGCCAGCCGGGTTTTATCCCTACAGCGTGACGAAGCTAACTTGCTGGGTCGCGTCGGCGAATTAACCGCTTCAGCCGCTCAAGCGAGCGAGCGCATGACGGAAATTGAAATCCAAATTATCGGACTTGCAACAACGCAACGCGAGGATGCAATCACCCAACTTCGCGATCTGCAATACAACGAATTGGAACTGTCGGAGCGACGCAGAACTCTGAAACAACAGCTTGATCGGCTGGACATTCGCGCACCCGTGTCGGGGATTGTCTATGGCCTACAAGTCTTCACACCCCGATCGGTTTTGCGTGCAGCGGAACCTGTCATGTTTTTGGTACCACAGGATCGTCCGTTAGTGATTGCAACGCAGGTTCCACCCACCGATATTGACCAGATTTTCGTCGGCCAAGATGTGACCTTACGCCTGTCTGCTTTTGATCAACGACGTACACCGGAACTGTACGGTAAGGTTACACTGGTATCTGCGGATGCGTTCCAAGACGAAGGAAGCAGCGGGTCATATTATCGGGCCGAAGTGCAATTGAACGAGGGTGAGATTGATCGCCTGCCTGATGACATGACATTGATTCCCGGTATGCCCGTTGAAACATTCGTCAGCACCGCAGCCCGCAGCCCGCTCGATTATTTGGTGAAACCGCTGGCTGACTATTTCTCGCGCGCATTTAGGGAGTTGTGATTGCACTCTGAATTGATCGGTCTACTGTAGGTCCGAACATCAAAGATGAGGTCATCATGTCCGGTAAACTAGAACAATCCCTCGCCGCCCTTGGCGTCACACTACCCGATGCGCCAGCTCCGGCAGCGAACTATGTTCCTTATGTCGTCTCCGGCAATACGGTCTATATTTCCGGCCAACTCGCGACAGATGCGGGTGGCGTCATGAAAGGAAAATTGGGCGACGACTACACCGTCGAACAAGGCGCCGCAGCTGCAAGAAGCTGCGCCATCAATCTGTTGGCGCAAGTTAAAGCGGCCTGTGGCGGGGATTTGGATCGATTGGTGCGAGTTGTGAAATTGGGGGCCTTTGTTAATTCAACTGACGATTTTGCAGATCAACCAATGGTCGTGAACGGATGTTCCGATTTCATGGTCGAGGCGTTGGGTGATATCGGTCGGCACGCCCGATCCGCGGTCAGCAGCCCTAGCCTGCCGTTCGGAGTCGCCGTTGAAATTGATGGCATTTTCGAAATCTCATGACGCTGCCGCAAAGCTTCCTCGAAAGGCCAATTACACATCGTGGTCTACATGACAAATCAGACACTCGCGCTGAGAATAGCCTGAAATCTTTTCAAGCCGCCATTGATCGCGGCTATGGGATCGAGCTGGATCTGCAGCTTTCGAAAGACGGCGTGGCAATGGTGTTCCACGACTATGAACTGAGCCGTTTGACGTGCGAAAGCGGGGCCACCGCCCAGCGCACAGCACAGGAGTTGAATGACATCGCCTTGTTGAACGACGGTGGACCGATCCCAACGCTGACGCAGGTTTTGGATCTTGTCGACGGGCGCGTACCATTGTTGATCGAGATCAAGGATCAAGACGGGATCATGGGGCCCAACGTCGGGCCTTTAGAAAAAGCGACTGCGGACGCTTTGAAAAGCTACAAAGGCGATGCCGCAATTATGTCCTTTAACCCGCACAGCATCGCGGCGATCAAATCACATAATACAGGCCGCCCGCTTGGTTTGGTCACCGCAGCCTATGACGCCGATGGCTGGTCAACAATTCCCGCCGCACGTCGCGATGAGCTGCGTCAGATCCCAGATTTTGATCGGGTCAATGCATGTTTCATCTCGCACGAAGCGGCGGACCTAGACCGTGAACGGGTCGCAGAGTTGAAAGCCGCGGGGCACCATATTCTGTGCTGGACCATTCGGTCTTCTGCCCAAGAAAAAGAAGCCCGTCGCATCGTCGATAACGTGACATTTGAGGGTTATCTTGCTTGACCCAGCGCGGGCGCATCCCACCTATTCCCTATGACTGACGCCCCAATCACATTGAACGTGCACCCAGACCTCAGCGGAATTGATCCTGCTGATTGGGGTGCCTGTGCTGGTGCAACGGGTCCGCACCCTGTGGACCCCTTCACGACATATCGTTTTCTACATGCCTTAGAACAGTCAGGATCGGTTGGCCCGGGAACCGGATGGCAACCCCAATACATCACCGCCCATCAGGGCGACCTTATGATTGGGGCCGCCCCGCTCTACGCGAAAGGACACAGTCAGGGTGAGTATGTGTTCGATCACAACTGGGCGCACGCCTATGAGGACGCAGGCGGCCGCTATTATCCGAAATTGCAAATCGCCGTACCCTTTACCCCCGCGACTGGTCGCAGGTTCCTGACCCGCGACGGATATGACGCGATTGGAATATCGGCCCTGATCCAAGGTGCTGTTCAAATAGCCAGCAACGATGAGCTGTCGTCCATTCACACAACGTTCTGCACCGAGGCCGAAGCCCTAGCCGGCGAAGAAATTGGACTGTCCGTGCGACTGGGCCAACAATTCCACTGGCTCAACGACAGCTATAAAGATTTCGATGCGTTTCTAGCCACGCTTTCCAGCCGAAAACGCAAAAACATCCGCAAAGAACGCGCGCAGGCTCAGGCGTTTGGTGGCGAGATCGTGCGCTATTCCGGTGATGATATCCTACCCGAACATTGGGATGCCTTTTGGGAGTTTTACCAAGACACTGGACAACGCAAATGGGGATCACCTTACCTCACACGCGCCTTCTTTGATCGTGCGCATGAAACCCTGCGGGATGATATCGTGCTGGTCTTGGCCCTGCGCGAAGGTCGCGCAGTTGCGGGTGCGCTCAACTTTATTGGCCGCGATACGTTGTACGGTCGATATTGGGGGTGCACCGAACATCATCCCTGTCTGCATTTCGAACTCTGCTATTACCAAGCCATCGATATCGCGATCGAACGCGGTATGGCCCGAGTCGAAGCCGGTGCGCAGGGTGAACACAAACTGGCGCGCGGGTATCTACCGACGCCAACCTATTCGCTTCATTGGTTCCGTGATGCAGGGTTCAAAGAGGCCGTCGACAAATACCTTGTGGCCGAACGAAACGCCGTGGACCACGAGATCGAAGTTCTAACCAGCTATGGACCGTTTCGAAAAGACATTAGAGAGGAACGAGAATGACCACGCTTACTGACGGCGAACGCGCCACCTTACTGGCAAATGGTTGGACGATGGTGGACGGGCGCGACGCCATTCAAAAAACTTTCGTCTTTAAAAATTTCGTCCAAGCCTTCGGATTTATGACGCAAGCTGCGATCTGGGCGGAAAAGCTAAACCACCACCCAGAATGGTCCAACGTCTATAAAACCGTGCATGTGGTGCTGACAACGCATGACACAGGCGGCCTTACAGTGCTTGACGGCAAACTTGCCGCCAAGCTTGATGCAATGGTTTAACCCAACTGTTCCAAAAGGGTTTCACCCGCTGAAATTTCGCACATCCCAGGGCTTTCCTCTTGGTTTAAGATGCTAACGACGCCGTCTTCGACAACCATTGAATAGCGTTTTGAACGCCCCATAAGGCCTGCGGGCGGCGCCGTGAAATCCATGCCGATTGCCTTGGTGAACGACCCATCTGCGTCGCCCAAAATTGCAATGCCAGCATTCCCAGCACCCGTGCTGTCTGACCACGCGCCACAAACGAATGGATCGTTGACAGTAATACAAATAATCTCATCAACGCCTTTGGCCGCAAACGCGTCGTTGGTGCGGATGAAACTTGGAACATGCGCAGTTGAGCAAACGCCTGTATAGGCGCCCGGCAGACCGAAAATGACGACTTTTTTGCCTTTGATCCGCTCACTTAGAGAAAGCGTTTCAGGGCCAGCATCGCCCAAAGTATTGAGATTAGCGTCAGGCAACGTTTCGCCAGTCGAAATAGTCATGAGGACACCCCATTTTGAATTGCGTTGAAGATAGTGTGGGATATAGCCTCGCATCAGTGCAAGGACCACCAAACAGGGCGAAAAATGGAACATTTTGTTGTCGTCGGTGCCGGTCAAGCTGGATCGTCATTGGTATCAAAGCTGCGGACCGAAGGATTTGAGGGCAAAATCACCCTTGTGGGGGCTGAGGCAGAACCGCCCTATCAACGCCCGCCCTTGTCAAAAGCATACCTATTGGGCGAGATGGCCAAAGACCGTTTGTACTTACGGCCTGAGAGTTATTACGCCGATCAAGACATTACTTTGATGTTGGACACCCGCGCAGTGGATCTTGATCCAAAGGCCCAGACACTTGACCTGTCGGACGGAACAACCCTGAATTACGACGCGCTTGCACTTACCACCGGATCCCATCCTCGCACATTACCCGCTGCAATCGGTGGCACCTTGGACGGCGTCCTAACCGTGCGCGATATGCGCGATGCCGATGCCATGGCACCCTACGTGACCGCTGGTAAGAAAGCACTGGTGATTGGTGGCGGGTACATCGGCTTAGAGGCCGCAGCCGTGGCCGCAAAACGCGGCGTCGACGTGACACTTGTCGAAATGGCCGACCGCATTTTACAACGCGTCGCCGCACCGCAAACATCCGATTTCTTTCGTGATCTCCATGCGAAACATGGTGTTCAAATCAAAGAAGGCATCGGCCTAAACCGATTGATCGGTGATGATCACGTCACCGCGGCCGAGCTCACAGATGGCAGTACGATTGATGTGGATTTCGTCATTGTTGGCGTCGGAATTTCACCTGCAACGGCACTCGCCGAGGGCGCGGGGCTGACCATCGACAACGGCATTCAAACCAACGAGTTTGCACAAACATCGGACCCGCACATCTGGTCAGCTGGGGATTGCGCATCTTGCCTGTTTGGCGACGCTCGGATCAGAATCGAAAGCGTTGGCAATGCCATCGCCCAAGCCGAAATCGCCGCCCAAAACATGATGGGCAAAGGGGTAACGTATACTCCGAAACCATGGTTCTGGTCTGATCAATACGATTGCAAATTGCAGATCGCCGGATTGAACATTGGGTACACAGACGTCGTCGTGCGTACTGGCGAAGACGAGTCGCGATCGCATTGGTACTATAACGGAACTAAACTGATCGCGGTCGACGCGATGAATGATCCACGCAACTACATGGTTGGCAAACGCCTGATCGAAGCAGGCAAAAGCCCTGAACCAGCGGTTATTGTGGACCCCGACACGGACATGAAAGCCCTGTTGCGCGCGTGAGGATTATTGGCGGCATTCATCGCGGTACTCATTTAGCCGACGTCGGCAAAGGCGATGCCGCGGCACATCTGCGACCGACATCGGATCGTGTGCGCGAGAACCTGTTCAATGTCTTGCAAGGTGGCCGCTTTGGCAATCCGATCCAAGACGCACATGTTTTGGACCTCTTCGCCGGGACAGGCGCGCTGGGGTTAGAGGCATTGTCACGCGGCGCGGCGCACGTGACCTTTGCAGAAAACGGCAAAACCGGGAAACGTCTGATCGGCGAAAACATCACCAAGCTTGGGCGCAACGCAGACACCAAGGTTTTGGACGTCGATGCCACGCAACTGACCCAAGCCACCACCGCCTGCGGTTTGATCTTTATGGATCCGCCTTATGGCAAAGGGCTTGGCATCAAAGCCCTACAATCCGCGCAGAATATGGGCTGGGTCGCAGACCAAGCATTGGTCGTTTGGGAAGAGGCAACAGCACAAATCGCCCCAAAGGGTTTCGCCACGTTGGACAGCCGCCGTTACGGCGAAACATGGATCACATTCTTAGAAGCGATCTAGCCGTAGGTTGGGTGAAATTTACCGGCTGGCGAAAGTGTAAAGATATCGCATCCATTAGCCGTAATCCCGATCGAGTGCTCAAATTGCGCGGACAGCGACTTGTCCCGCGTCACCGCAGTCCAATCATCGGCAAGGATTTTGGTTTCTGGACGGCCAAGATTGATCATCGGTTCAATCGTGAAAAACATCCCTTCTTCAAGGACAGCGCCCGTCCCTGCGCGACCATAGTGCAGCACATTTGGCGGCGCATGGAAAACACGGCCCAAACCATGACCACAGAAATCGCGAACAACAGACATGCGATTGCTTTCCGCATAGGTCTGAATGGCGTGACCAATGTCGCCAAACGTATTGCCCGGCTTTGCGGCTTCGATCCCTTTCATCAGGGCATCGTGGGTCACTTGGATCAGGCGCTCGGTCTTGCGGGACAATTTCCCAGCGACATACATACGGCTTGAATCACCAAACCAACCGTCAACGATCACGGTCACATCAATATTGACGATGTCACCGTCTTTGAGACGTTTATCACCCGGAATTCCGTGACACACCACGTGGTTGATCGAAATACAGCTGGCATGTTGATAGCCCTTGTACCCAATCGTGGCCGAGGTTGCGCCAGCCTCTTCGACCTTATTGCGGATCGCATCATCGATGGACGCTGTCGTCGCACCCGGCACCACAAGATCGGCAATTTCATCAAGGATCTGCGCGGTCAGGCGACCCGCGACATGCATTCCAGCAAAATCGGCTTCTTGGTAAATACGAATGCCATCTTTGGTGAGTTGACCTTTGTTTGTCATAGCGACACGCAACCTTTTCGTTTTCTCGAAACGCACATAGTGCACATTGCAGTGCAAAACCAGATGCGATTAAGGCGCGATAAATGTGAGCGGCGCACCAACCTCGACACCCGTGGGGTCGATCGAGCATCCAAGAACGATCACCTCAACCCCAGCCGCCGCACGAAACGCCGCGACATAGGCGGGGTCGATGTCTTCTGCAAGGCCAACAGTCGTGCAATCCGTGCGCTGGACTAGATACAGCATAACGGCCCGATGTCCCTCGCGCACAACATTGGCCAACTCAGCCAAATGTTTGGCACCACGGGCTGTGACACTGTCTGGAAATTCAGCATGCCCCGCTTGGCGCATCAGGGTGACGGATTTCACCTCGACATAGCAGTCTGACGCGCCCTCTTTTGATAGCAGAAAATCGATCCGACTGTTTGTGCCGTATTTGACCTCGGGCCGGACCAGATCGTAACCGGCAAGCCCCGGCACCTGACCCGCGATCAGCGCCGTTTTTAACGCACGATTTGGCACCGATGTATCCACACCCGAGAAATGACCGTTTTCATGATCAACCAGACGCCATCCGAATTTCAGCTTCTTTTTGGGATCGTCGTTCTGCTCCAACCAAACCTTGGTATCCGGCTCGACCAATCCCATCATCGACCCCGGATTGGCACAATGGGCCGTCACCTCGCGACCATCCTCCAAAATTACATCCGCAAGAAAGCGTTTGTAACGCTTAACCAGCCTTGCAGGCACGAGTGGAGTGGCAAATTTCATGTGCTGAGCTATACCGAAGGGAAGACCAAAGGAGAAGTCATATGCCAAACCCAAGTGCTGCGATGCTCGTCATCGGCGACGAAATTTTGTCAGGCCGGACCCGCGACGCCAACATGCATCATCTTGCAAACGAACTGACGGCAGTTGGCATCGACCTAAAAGAGGTGCGCGTAGTCAGCGACGATCCTGACGCGATTATTTCTGCGGTCCGCGACCTTGCAGCTGGGTATGATCATGTTGTCACCTCTGGCGGCATCGGACCGACGCACGACGACATTACAGCCGAATGTGTTGGCGCGGCTTTTGATACACATGTGGGTATCCGCAACGACGCACGCGCCCTTTTGCAGGCTCACTATGACCGCAGCGGGCAAGAATTGAACAAGGCGCGATTGCGCATGGCGCGCATTCCAGACGGCGCAACATTGATCGATAACCCGGTTAGCACTGCCCCTGGTTTTAGCCTGAACAACGTTCACGTCATGGCCGGTGTGCCCAAAGTATTCGTCGCTATGGTTGAAAGCTTGTTGGCCACCCTGCAAACCGGCAAGCCTTTGTTTTCGATGACGCTAAAGGTCATGCGCGGTGAAGGTGACATCGCCGGGCCGCTTGGACAATTTGCTGAAAAGCACAGCGACCTATCGGTGGGTTCTTATCCGTTTCAGCAAGACGGTGCTTATGGGTCGAACCTTGTGATCCGCGGGCACGATCAAGACACCCTGAAAGTAGCCATGGGCGAGCTTTCTGCGATATTCCCTGAATGAAGACACCAGATCCAAACACGCTATTCGAAGCTGTCGATGCAACTTGGCCAGCAGCGCAAACGCGTGCAGACGGGCCATGGACCTTGCGACGTGGCGCGGGTGGCGGAAGTCGGGTTAGCGCAGCAACCTTGAATGGCGTGGCAGGTGAAAGTGACATCAGAGTTGCCGAAGATACTATGATGCGCTGGGGGCAAGATAAGCTGTTCATGATCCGCCCAGAAGATGCGGCGCTTGACACGACGCTTGAAAACAATGGCTATCAGATCAAAGACCCGGTCGTTGTATTAGCTGCGCCTATCGAAACCGTTGCGCAATACCGCCCCAAAACGCTCAGCAGCTTTGCCATCGAGACGCCACTCGCGTGCCAAACAGAGATTTGGGCATTGGGCGGGATTGGGCAACCTCGGCTTGATGTCATGGATCGTTGCTCAGTCGCAAAGACAACCCTGTTGGGCCGTAGGTCCGACACACCAGCAGGCTCTGGTTTCGTCGCAGTTTCGAACAACATCGCGATGTTACATGCATTGGAGGTTACGGAAACTTTCCGACGCACCGGGCTTGGCCGTGATTTGACGGTTTCGGCTGCCTATTGGGCCCAAAATCAGGGAGCACTTTGGATGACGCTCTTGGTGACACGGGCGAATAAAGGAGCAATCGCGCTCTATTCTTCCCTTGGGATGACGGCTGTGGGACAGTATCATTACCGCATCAAACCATAGGATCTCGATTTTGACCACAACACCCACTGCCTTGGACCTATCGATGATGGATCCACTCCCCGCAGATACGCAAAAGTATTTTGATGTGTGTCAGGATAAACTGGGCATGATCCCGAATGTCCTACAAGCCTATGCATTCGACGTGGACAAACTGAACGCGTTTACCGCGCTCTATAACGATCTGATGTTGGCTAACAGCGGATTGAGTAAACTTGAACGCGAAATGATTGCTGTGTGCGTCTCAGCAATCAACAAATGTTTCTACTGCTTAACAGCCCACGGCGCAGCGATCCGCGAACTGTCTAGCGACCCTATTTTGGGCGAAATGATCGTGATGAATTGGCGCACCGCCCCGTTGGATGATCGGCAATTCGCAATGCTAACCTTTGCGGAAAAAATGACGGTGGAAAGTCACAAAATCACAGAACCAGACCGGCAGGCACTGCGCGATGTCGGCTTTGAGGATCGTGACATTTGGGATATTGCGAATGTGGCGGGTTTTTTCAATATGACTAACCGTGTTGCGTCGGCTACGGACATGCGCCCCAATGATGAATATCATTCATTGGCACGATGATCGCAGGCCGCTTCCTCTTTTTGTGCTTCCTGATTGCAAGTCACGCTGCAACCGCTCAAGATTTGCGGTTGCCAAGCAGCGCGCAATTGACCTCAGAATCTCAGTGGGTTGACCGAGGGCAAGATATTCCAACCGGTGCATTCGAGGCGGGATCACTACCGAGTGTTTATCTGGATGGAAATGTCTCGCAACGCAGTTGGCGGCTGGACGTCGCTTCACTAACAAGCGCACAAATTATGCGTGGATTAAAGGAGCAGGTTTCCAACGCCGGCTTTGATATCCTTTTTGAATGTGATGGGGCGCGCTGCGGCGGCTTCGATTTTAGGTTTGCTATAGAAGTGGCCAGACCACCAAAGATGCAGGTCAATTTGGCGGATTTTCACTTTCTGTCCGCCCGACGCGACAACCTGGCAATTCTCATTCTCTCTTCAAAGACTCGCGACTCAGGGTTCCTCCAAATCACTCATGTCGGTGAAACTGAATTGACAGTAATTACGGATATCACCACATCACCAATCGTAAGTTCCCTGGCAAACATATCGGACCAGCTAGATGCAAACGGTCACGCAGTTCTAGGTGACCTCGCGTTTGAACGCGGGTCATCGCAGTTGGGTTCAGGTCCTTTCCAAACCTTGGCTGAACTAAGTAGCTATCTGGCTCAAAACACTAAGATTCAAATTGCTTTGGTTGGGCATACTGACGCTGAAGGCACGCTTGAAGGAAATATTGCGTTGTCAAAGCGACGCGCTGGTTCGGTGCTTGAACGATTGGTCGCAACTTACGGCGTTAGCCGTCGTCAGTTGGATGCGCAGGGGATGGGCTATCTATCCCCGATAGCGAACAACCAAACGATAGAGGGTCGCGAAGCCAATCGTCGCGTCGAAGTTGTCATTACGTCAATCTCAAATTGAATTAGGCCGCTTCGATCTCGTCAGTTTCGCTGTCATCTGTCCACAATACCAGTTGCGCTTTTCCGGCTTCTTTCGCCTGATAGAGCGCATCATCAGCACGGTTTAGTAACAGATCGATGCTTTCATTTTTTGGCGCAATGACGCCACCAATCGAGAGTGTCACAGTAAAATTGTCATCGTGGTCAACGCGGCTATACGGAATCGGCGTCAAAAGGCGCTCTGCAATTATACGCGCCTGCGCTAGGTTGGCATTCCCAAGGTAAACCGCAAATTCTTCGCCACCAAGCCGACCACCAACATCGGTTTCACGCAAATTACGACGGATCCGATATGCGATTGCCTTAAGGCATTCATCGCCAGCGGCGTGCCCGTAACAATCGTTAATTGATTTAAAATTGTCTGCATCCATCATCAAGACGACACCACCGGTGGCCCTTATTTTAAATCTTTGTGCTAACTCAAAAAAGGTTCGCCGGTTGTTGAGCCCTGTTAAACCGTCTTTGCGTGAAAGGCGCGATAGTTTCTTTTGCAAATTCACTTGGTACGAACTGACTGCAAAGAACAATAAAACCCAGGGACCGCCAACAACCAGCGCCGCCAGTGCAAAATAGTCATATCCCCAGGGCACCGGTCCCAAATAGGACGATGTAAAAGCGATTAGGGAAGTCATGATGATCAAAATTATGATGAACATCTTGACCAACGCATCAATCCAACCTTGCAGGGCAAGGAAATTGAAGATCTTGGCTGCGATTTGAAACCGTTTCATTGCCCAATAATCGGCAAAAAAACTTACCTGCGACCTAACTTGTCAATTTTGAATAATGCGAATTTTCACAAAAAAACGCGGCCAAGATGACCGCGTTTTCTAAACTCAAAGAACGTTATTTGGTTCTTAACTCATCACCAAGCATCAGGGCCCTTTTCAGCAAACGCGTGCACCAAGAAGTCGATGAATGCGCGCACTTTAGGCTGTGTAAACCGTCCGGGAGGATATACGGCATAGATACCCTGCGTTTCGACAGGAAGGTCTGGGATCGCAACTTCGACCAAACCTTCTTTCATGGCATCCGCGTAAAGGAATGATGGGAGGTACGCGATACCAAGTCCACCAACACACGCATTCAATAGTGACTGACCATCATTGACCGTCAACCAACCGGCTGTGCGGACCTGACGACGTTCACCTGAAGGTGCTGTTAGCTTCCATACTGCTGAGTTAGCCTGGTTGGAATAGTGCAATAATTTATGATCGTTTAGGTCATCGATTTTTTGCGGACGACCATATTCCTCAAAATATGCAGGGCTCGCAATCATACGACGCGTCGTGTCTGTCAATTTACGTGCACGCAGTGTGCTGTCTTCCAACTCACCGATTCGAACGGCCATATCAAAGCCTTCGGAAATCAATTCGACGTAACGGTTGTTGAGAACCATGTTTACCGTAATGTCAGGAAACTCTGTTAAAAATTCCCCCAGAATCGGCGACATATGGTTAACGCCAAAATCTGTCGCAACAGAAATCCTGAGCAAACCAGACGGAGCAGACTGCATCGAGGTTACCAACGCGTCGGCTTCGCCAGCGTCATTTAGAACGCGGCGGGCGCGATCATAATAGGCAAGTCCAATTTCCGTCGGGCTAACCCGACGTGTTGTCCGGTTCAAAAGACGCGCGCCAAGGCGTGCTTCAAGTGAAGAGACGTGTTTCGAGACAGCGGATTTTGATATCCCCATCTTCTTGGCTGCGTCAGTGAACCCCCCTTGGTCAACGACGGTTGCAAATGCTTCCATTTCGGTAAGGCGATCCATGCCATTCCTCTGACTTATAATTCGATTGAACTAAGTTTTGACCCGGAAACAGGGCAGGAATGCGACGTAACGCTGACAATAAGGCGATATTCAACAACACTGGTGAATATCCAGAAACAAAGAACGGAAAACTACAAACGCCTTATAAAACAGCCGCTAGACGAGTGCCTTGGTCAATTGCGCGCTTGGCATCAAGTTCTGCCGCCACATCTGCGCCACCAATTATGTGGACATTGGTACCACGTTCTTCCAGCTCATCGGCAAGGTTTCGCGCAGGAACCTGCCCGGCACATAGAACGATTGTATCAGCTTCGATCAGTGTTGGGTTTTCACGCGCATCGCCAAATGACACGTGCAGCCCCAATTCATCGATACGCTCGTAATTGACGCCTCCGACCATTTTAACGTCTTTCATCTGAAGGGACGCTCGATGAATCCACCCCGTGGTCTTGCCAAGGTTCTTGCCTAGCTTTTGGGCTTTGCGTTGCAGCAGAGTGACCTGACGCACCGCTTTCTCGGGTTGGGGGCCCTCTTTGCGCAATCCGCCTCGTACGTTTTCCGGGTCGCCAACACCCCATTCTTCCAACCACTCATCCAGATCTTCTGTTGGGCTATCGTCAGTCACCAAGAATTCAGCAACATCGAAGCCAATCCCGCCTGCGCCTACAATCGCAACTTTGTCGCCAACAGGCTTTCGGTGCCGCAGAACATCGATATAGGACAAAACATGATCGGCGTCCTGGCCAGGGATCTTTGGATCTCGAGGTGTCACGCCCGTTGCAATAATTACCTCGTCGAAACCACTCAGATCTCCTGCCGTCGCTTCTTGGCCGAGCTTTAGGGTTATATCTGAGGCATCGACCATCGTACGGTAGTAGTCAACAAGGCCCCAAAATTCCTCTTTGCCCGGAACCTGCTTGGCAATATTAAGTTGCCCACCAATCTCGGCGGCTCGATCAATTAGTGTCACACGGTGCCCACGGTGCGCTGCCGTCAAAGCCGCTGACAACCCTGCCGGACCTGCACCAACAACTGCCACCGTCTTGACTGATTGGATCTCGTCATCCACCAGTTCCGTTTCATAACAAGCCCGCGGGTTCACAAGACAAGAAGACATTTTACCACTGAACGTATGATCAAGACAGGCCTGGTTGCACGCAATACAAGGCGCAATTTGATTTGCCTGGCCCGCCTCCGCTTTAGCCACGAAATCAGGATCAGCCAAGAACGGCCGCGCCATACTCACCATGTCGGCACATCCATCGGCTAAAACCGCTTCTGCGACCTCAGGCATATTGATACGGTTAGATGTAATGATTGGAATGCCAACCGAGCCCATTAGCTTTTTGGTCACCCAAGTAAAGGCGCGACGCGGAACTGAAGTTGCAATTGTCGGGATCCGCGCTTCGTGCCAGCCAATACCCGTGTTGATAATTGTAGCACCAGCAGCTTCAATAGCTTTGGCCAACGTCACAACTTCGTCCCAGCTAGACCCATTCGGAATCAAGTCAATCATCGACAGTCGGTAGATGACGATAAAATCCGTGCCCACAGCAGCACGGACGTGTTTGATCACCTCGACAGGCAGGCGCATCCTGTTTTCATAGGACCCACCCCATTCATCGGTCCGCTTGTTTGTATGCTCAACAAGGAACTGGTTTATAAAGTATCCCTCTGATCCCATAATCTCGACGCCGTCGTAGCCCGCCCGCTGCGCACGCACGGTGGCAGTCACGATATCGCTGATCTGATTTTCGATTCCGTCTGCATCCAACTCCTTTGGTGGAAAAGGCGAAATCGGGGATTTTATCGCAGAAGCAGACACACAATCGGGACTATAAGCATAGCGTCCGGCATGCAGCACTTGCATCGCAATCTTGCCGCCCGCCTCATGCACACGGTCTGTCACTATCTTATGGTTCGCAACGTCGTCGTCTGAGAATAGGCCGGCTGCGCCCGGAAAGACGCCGCCCTCGCGGTTGGGCGCCATGCCCCCAGTCACCATCAAAGCTACGCCACCGCGCGCTCGTTTTGCGTAAAACTCCGCAACACGGTTCCAATCTTTGGTTTCCTCGAGACCAGTATGCATCGATCCCATCAACACACGGTTCTTCAAAGTGGTAAAACCAAGATCGAGCGGGGCAAGCATATGCGGGTATTGGGTCAAGACGGTCTCCTGCTGTTGGGTGAACTGTGCCCTAGCCTGACGTTTACGTCACGCCAAACGCCGCGTCACCTCGCCTCAATACAATGTTTGCGAAACGCACGTTTGACCATATCCAATTCAGCCCGCAGTAGCGCAAGCTCTGCCCGAACGTCATCAGAGGCTATGTCACCAGACAGCACGGTGAAGCTGGTAAGAACGTCATTTTTTCCAAATTCAGAGAAAAGAAAGCACTGAACACCTTCGCTCAGCGCTTTCCCGGGCACCTCAAAGCGCACAGTCCAACCGGCGTCCCCATCGGTTTTTTCGGGTGTGATCTCTGCGATAACCCCGTCATTCAAACTAACAGTAATCGTGGGAGCATCCGCACCACTCACTCCCGTAAGAACTCCGGTCCAGACGCCAGAAACCACGCTTGACTTCGTGAGTGCTAGATCACCCATATTGTCACCTTACATTGCATTAGACTTCGGCTCTCGGATAGCGACAGAAGGTTAGATCACGAATAGTCAGTTGATTCATCTCTGGATTTTCGAAGATCAAATCAACCCATAGTGACTCAATCCGTCGTTCATTTATATCAGCATAAGCTAAGTCAAACTCAACCATGCAATTTTCGTGAGCAAGCGGAAGTTCCTGAACCATTTGTTCGGTATTCGGTCCATTCTTGATATTCAGTCGGACAAATACTTCGATGGGCCTTTCCGCCTCAATGATCGACGCGATACGAATGATGTGCTTTTTGCCCAATCCCTCGACGGCACTGGCTGGTAAATCCAAGACAAGCGACAAGAAGTTGCCCGCGAAATGAAAGACATCGAGGCGCACCCCAAACGGAGCAAGATCATCCTCATTTGTATTTCGTAGTTGGCGTAAAGTGAGTTCTGCTGCGGTACAATCGTGGAAGATTGAGACCTCTTTTCCGAGTCTCGTTCTGGATTTAACTGAAACGATCCCTTTTTCTGGAATTTCACCACGCCAGATCGCTGGCCGCCAATTCCATGATGTCCCTGACGGGCGTGGGAAAGCTGTCGAACCAACGCGGGGCAACGCCAACCTTCCTTCGGCTGTTTGAATTAGATCATTCAAGTGACCACGCAAATCTCGTGCAACGTTGCGCTGCTGCCTTAGACGCGACAATTCAATCGTTGCCGCATTTGCCGCA
This sequence comes from Cognatiyoonia sp., assembly GCA_042093895.1. Taxonomy (GTDB): domain Bacteria; phylum Pseudomonadota; class Alphaproteobacteria; order Rhodobacterales; family Rhodobacteraceae; genus Cognatiyoonia. The sequence continues at coordinate 205,275 of JBELEI010000004.1, forward strand.
GCATCACGCCAGCGCCGCAACGCGCGTTTGTGGGCAAAACCTTTGATGAAGTTTTGAGAACCTTTGGTCATTTGCCTGTTCGTAACTTACGTGAGTGAAGGAAACGGAAAAATGATTAATCAATAAGAAGTTGCTTTGCTTGGTGCTTGCCCGTCAAGCTGGATCAGAAACACCCGCCTCATTGGCTTGCTGAAGTGCGTTTATTGCATCAAGTGAAAGACTCTCGAGCGCATCAACAGCGAGGGGCGCAACAGCTAGGCCACGTAGCGTTAGAACTGAAAGACGACCAGACAAAGGCATAAATACGCGCGCTTCTAGATCTTGGAATATATCATTTGTTACGCCAGAAGTCCGGTATATAACCAACGTAGCTCCGGCGCTTTGTTCAAGGGTAAGGCTGGTCAACAAATCGACTTCGCCCAACAATCGCTCTCGCGCTTCCTCATCTTGTAGCACATCGGCGATCGACGTGAGGTTTACGCCATCAAGAGACGCATCAATTTGCAGAGTAATTAATGCCCGACGACTGGGTGAATTTCCGTCGTCACTCTGCACGTCACAAGGCGCGATCACGGCAAAGCCAGTGCCCGCAGAACTGCTAGATCGGTCGACGCAATATCCGTTGGGTCCCTTAGCGGTAACACCCCCGCCCAAAAGAGGAAGACTGGCAACGCCAGATGATCCGCCAATAAAGCTCGGCATTGCAGGAAGAGCGAGCTCCGAACAAGCTGCTAATGAAAGTGCAAAGACCAGCGCAATTGGTCGCGCTGGCCAATTTAATTGAAGCATCAGAGGTCCATATAGATGTGACGTTCATCTTTCGCACCCGGATGCGTAACAGCACCGAAACGTGTCGCGCCCACAAGCTGCGAATATTTCCAAAGTGCACCCGAGGCATAAATCGTTTCTTTTGCCCCAGCCCAACCCGCTCGACGGGCGGCCAGATCATCTTCGGACAAATCAACAGACAATTCACCGGTTATCGCGTTAATCGTGATCATGTCGCCGTCTTGTAGCAAAGCAATCGGACCGCCTTGGGCGGCCTCAGGACCAACGTGGCCAACGCAAAAACCGCGGGTCGCACCAGAGAAGCGACCATCTGTAATCAACGCTACTTTCTTGCCCATACCCTGACCGGATAGAGCGGCTGTGGTCGCCAGCATTTCGCGCATGCCCGGACCTCCTGCTGGACCCTCATTGCGGATCACAAGGACTTCGCCTTCTTTATATGCGCGTGCTTTAACAGCCGCAAAAGTCTCTTCTTCGTTTTCAAACACACGTGCTGGGCCGGTGAAGATTTGTTCATCCTCGGACATGCCCGCGACTTTCACAATCGCGCCTTCAGGCGCGAGGTTGCCTTTGAGCCCAACAACACCGCCTGTCTTAGTGATTGGGTTTTCGACAGGGTATATTACTTTGCCGTCAGCTTCGCCTTTGATCATGTCGAGTTCTTCGCCGATACTGCGGCCTGTGACCGTCATACAATCATCGTGGAACAAGCCTGCTTTACGCAGTTCTTTCATCACAATCGGGACACCGCCGACTTCGAATAGATCTTTGGCCACGTACTGGCCACCTGGCTTTAGGTCCACAAAATAGGGTGTATCGCGGAAAATTTCGCAGACGTCGTGGAGATCGAAATCGATACCAGCTTCGTGTGCCATCGCGGGTAAGTGCAAACCGGCGTTTGTTGACCCACCTGTACATGCGACGATACGTGCCGCATTCTGCAAACTTTCCAAAGTGACGATGTCACGCGCGCGAATGTTCTTTTCGATCAAGTTCATAACCGCCTTACCAGAAGCCGCTCCATATTCGTCGCGAGATTCATACGGTGCGGGGGCCCCGGACGAATTCAACAATGCAAGGCCAATCGCCTCAGACACACAGGCCATTGTGTTCGCTGTGAATTGACCACCACATGCGCCTGCAGATGGGCAAGCCACGCGTTCCAGAATTTCGAGCTCTGCGTCGGACATGTTACCGGCTTGGTGCTGGCCCACGGCTTCGAATACATCTTGAACGGTTACGTCTTTGTCGTTCAAGCGACCCGGCAAGATCGATCCACCGTACATGAATACAGACGGCGTGTTCAGACGAATCATCGCCATCATCATACCAGGCAGAGATTTATCACAGCCGGCAAGTCCCACAATCGCATCATAGCAGTGGCCGCGCATCGTCAATTCGACTGTGTCAGCAATCGCTTCTCGGGACGCCAAGGAAGAGCGCATCCCTTCGTGACCCATCGCGATACCGTCGGTGACTGTAATTGTCGTGAATTCTCGGGGCGTGCCATTGGCAGATTTCACACCCAATTTCACGGCCTGTGCTTGACGGTTCAATGAAATATTGCATGGCGCTGCTTCGTTCCAGCATGTTGCCACACCAACGAACGGCTGTTCGATCTCACCTTCTTCCATACCCATCGCATAAAAATATGACCTGTGTGGTGCGCGCGATGGCCCCTCGGTCACGTGACGGCTGGGTAGATTGGTTTTGTCGGCCTTGCCTTTTAACATTGAGTGTCCTCCCGCAAAAACTGTTGCGGTTTGGTCTAAATTGCGCTGGGTTAGGACACAAGGCGCAAACCACGCCAATATCTCATAATGGCAGGACAATTTGTGACCCGATCGAGCCGGCCCCAGTATTTGGACGATTTTCTTGCGCCTGGTAGGAAGGCACCTGGATTAGGTAAGATCATCAAAGTCCTTGTCGGAACAGAAGTCATATTCTTTCTAGTTCTTGGGCTTTCCGCCTCCTTGTTCGCAATAAATGGCCAAAAAACCATTTTCGCTTCAGATACGCCAACAGGCACAATTCTTGAATTCGCAGCGTTCGCAATGATTATCGTGTTGTTCCACGCATTGGTCAGATTTATTCATGGGCGCGGCATAGAAACGATGATGGGTCCATTTCGTGCTTGCTGGAATAACTACAAACGCGCGTTTTTGTACGTAGCATTGCTTTCACTCATTCTAAGTTTGCTTCCACCATTTGTACCCCAAAGTGAGATCGCGCATACACGACCCTTCCCAACTTGGTTGTTCTTTGCCTTGCTCGCGATCCCGGCGGTTACGATTCAGGCTGCAACAGAAGAAATTATCTATCGCGGTTACCTAATGCAGCAGTTCGCAAGCTATCGATCCGAGAAATGGATCTGGATGGGGTTACCGTCGATCATTTTTGGAGTTGCTCATTATTTCAATGGTATTGGAATAACGGATGGAGTTTTGCTTGCAATTTGGGCAACTCTGCTTGGGTTATGTTGTGCGGATCTGACTGTTCGGTCGGGAAACTTGGGCGCTGCGATCGGGTTACATGCGGTTAACAATCTATATGCACTGCTCTACATCGGTATTGAAAATTGGGAAAAATCTGGTCTTGCTAGGCACTTGCTCCACTACATCGAACCTGCTCAATTTGAGAGCAATATTTCAGATGTATTCGCCCCCATTTATATTATCGATCTAGTTCAGTCGATTATTGTCTTGCTAGCGATGTGGTTTGCGGCGCGGATCGCAATAAGACGTTGATTGCAAAACTTACAGGCAACGCATATTTCATAGTTAAGAAATAAAGGGCCGTCGCATGAACTGGATTACCAACTACGTCAGACCAACGATTAATTCGCTATTCTCGCGACGCGAAGTGCCCGAGAATTTGTGGACCAAGTGCGACAGTTGTGGAACTATGCTGTTTCACCGCGAACTGTCCGACAACTTGAACGTATGCACCAATTGTAGCCATCACATGGCGATTGGCGCGCGTGATCGGCTGGCGTCTTTGTTCGACGGAGGGATTTTCGTAGAAGTTGACGTCCCCGAACCAATCGTTGATCCACTGCAGTTCCGCGATCAGAAAAAATACACAGACCGCATCAAAGACGCACGCAAAAAGACCAACGAAAAAGATGCGATGTTGGTGGCCGAGGGCGAAATGGGCCGCACGCCGGTTGTGGTCGCCGTTCAAGATTTTTCCTTCATGGGTGGATCGATGTCGATGTATGTCGGCAATGCGATTATTGCCGCTGCTGAACGTGCCATCAAAATGAAGCGCCCGTTAATTCTGTTCTCCGCAGCAGGCGGCGCACGCATGCAAGAGGGCATTTTGGGTCTGATGCAAATGCCCCGCACAACGATCGCGGTTCAAATGCTGAAAGATGCAGGCCTGCCCTATATCGTCGTGTTGACGCACCCAACGACAGGCGGCGTCACGGCGTCGTATGCGATGTTGGGGGACGTTCAAATCGCAGAACCCAACGCATTGATCGGCTTTGCAGGAGCGCGCGTAATTGAGCAGACCATTGGTGAGAAACTGCCAGAAGGGTTCCAACGCGCTGAGTATCTGCTGGACCACGGCATGCTTGACCGCGTGACCAACCGCACCGATCTTAAAGAAGAACTGGTAACAATTGTTCGTCTGTTGATGAAACAACCGCCCGCCGTCAAAGGTGATCTGCCGCCGCCCAGCGCAGAGGAAACGCCGAAAGCAGAGGCAGCAGCAGAGTGACGCAATCATCCGATGTCATCCTAGAGCGGATGATGGCGCTGCATCCAAAGATCATCGATCTGACACTGGATCGCGTTTGGGCATTGCTTGAACGGCTAGACAATCCACAAGATAGACTGCCGCCCGTTATCCATATCGCCGGAACAAACGGCAAAGGATCTACGCAGGCGATGATGCGCGCGGGGTTAGAGGCCAGCGGCGCCAAGGTGCACGCCTACACGTCGCCCCATCTCGCGCGTTTTCACGAACGGATCAGATTAGCGGGCGCGCTCATTGAAGAAAGCCACCTAACTGAGATCCTTGACCGTTGCTACGCTGCCAACGACGGCGCATCGATCACCTATTTTGAGATCACAACAGTTGCTGCAATCCTCGCCTTTTCAGAAACACCAGCAGATTACACCTTGCTAGAGGTCGGCTTGGGTGGACGCCTTGATGCGACCAACGTTGTCGCAAACCCCGCGCTCACTGTCATCACGCCTATTGATCTGGATCATCAACAATTTTTGGGCGACACACTGCCTGAAATCGCGGGCGAAAAAGCAGGGATCATCAAACGTGGGGTACCTTGTATCGTCGGTCCGCAACAAGAAGCAGGACTCGATGTCATTGAAACCAAAACCGAACGTCTCGGCGCACCGCTGAATGCCTACGGGCAACATTGGCATGTCTCAACCGAACGCAATCACCTGATCTTTCAGGACGAAACAGGTCTTCTTGACCTGCCCCTTCCCGCATTGCGCGGGCCGCATCAAATTCAGAACGCAGGCATCGCCTTGGCCGGTCTTCGTACACTTGGCATCGACGATGCAGGATGTGAGGCCGCACTCACCAACCCCTATTGGCCTGCCCGGATGGAAAAGCTGACCTCAGGCGCATTGGTTGATCTAGCGAAACCGGCTGAACTATGGCTTGATGGCGGACATAACCCCGCAGCTGGGCGCGCCCTGGCCGATACGTTGCAAAGCGAAGCAAACAGGCCAACGCATTTGATTTGTGGGATGCTGAACACCAAAGACATCGCTGGATATTTGCAGCCCCTAGCGAATATCGCCGAAAGCCTAACAGCGGTGTCGATACCTGGTGAAGCGAACACATTACCGGCCGAGACGACTGCGAAAGAAGCTGCCTCGGTTGGTCTAACTGCGCGCACTGCTGAAAACGTTGAAGAAGCGATATCCGACATCACGTCCCGCACGCCAAATGCCCGGATTTTGATCTGTGGTTCGCTGTATTTGGCAGGCCATGTGATGCGACTAAACGCGAGCGCATAATTTCAGCCCTGAAATACCAAAACTGCGAATCACCCCATTGACGCCGAATCAGTGATCAAGATAGGGTCGATCCAACCAAAGCGCTTGGCGTTTTGCTCGTGTTTGGCAGGGCGAGGGGGCAGGCAATAGCCTGTCCTTTTGTCGTTTTGGCCTAAGACATCCAATCCTGAGATTGCATTTCACGCAAACGACTAGCCGTACGTTCGAATTCAAAGGTGCCTTCACCCTCAAGATACAGCATTTCGGGCAAGGCAGCCGCAGAACAAATCAATTTTACACGCGCTTCGTAAAGCGCATCAATGAGCGTCACAAAGCGCTTTGCTTCGTTAAAGTTATCTCGCGACAATCGCGGAACATCATCTAGGATCAACACCCGAACCGCCTGTGCCAAGGCTAAGTAGTCACCAGCGCCCAGCGGCTTACCACACAGTTCAAAGAACCCTGATCGAGCGACGCCATTATGGAATTTGGGAATGACAACTTCACGCCCTTTGACATAAAGCTTTAATTCTTCTTCGTGACCGCCTGTCAAATCTTGCCAGATCTTATCAATTGCGGCGCGTGCTTCGGCCCCAAGCGGCGAAAAGTAGGTCGCTGTTCCAATCAAGCGCCCTTGGCGGTGATCTGTTTCGCTGCTGAGTTCATGCACGACCAGTTTTTCTTTGAGGGCGTCGATGAATGGTAAAAACAGCTGTCGGTTCAACCCATCTTTATAGAGGTCATCGGGATGCCGATTGGATGTCGTCACGATCACCACGCCAGCTTCAAACAGCCCTTCGAACAACCGACCAACAATCATTGCATCCGTAATGTCGGTGATTTGCATTTCGTCGAACGCCAGAAACCGCAATCGACCCGATAGCTTTTCCGCGACCGGTTTGATCGCATCATCCACGCCCGTTTTGCGCACTTCCGTCATTTCGATATGCACCCATTGCATAAATGCGTGAAAATGCCAGCGTTCTTTGGTTGTGCTGACTTGATCATACATCAAGTCCATCAACATGGATTTCCCGCGCCCAACACCGCCCCACATATACATGCCTTTGATTGGATCAGGTTTGCGTGCAAAAAACCCACGCTTTCTTGGCTCGGCCAAGGATGCAAGGATCCGATCCAATTCAGGTATCGCGCCAAGCTGCGCATCATCGGACATCAGGCGGCCTTCAGCGACCGCTGCGTTATATGCAGCCAAAAGCGTCATGGTCTTCAAATACGATGGTCCCCTTGCTTTGAAAAGCCGGCAGTTCTGGAATTGACAATTTAACGTCGGGCTGAGCAACTGATCTTATGAAGTCAGATACCAAACTCATTTCGCCCGTTTTGATCGCAGGCTGTGTAATCATCATGACGGGTTTCGCAATTCGTGCGTCTTTTGGGGTGTTTCAAATCCCCATCGCGAGTGAGTTCGGTTGGGCCCGTACAGAGTTCAGCCTCGCCATTGCCATTCAGAACCTCGCTTGGGGGATCGGGCAGCCAATATTTGGCGCAATTGCGGAAAAGATCGGCGATCGTAAGGCAATCATCATTGGCGCATTGTGTTACGCGGCCGGTCTGTTGCTGTCCTCTGGCGCTACAACGCCAATCGCGCACCAGTTCTACGAAATCTTGGTCGGCTTTGGGATCGCAGGCACCGGATTTGGCGTCATTCTAGCCGTCGTCGGTCGTGCAGCGAGTGACAAGAACAGATCAATGGCGTTGGCTATTGCAACCGCTGCCGGTTCGCTTGGGCAAGTCATCGGTGCGCCAATTGCCGAAATACTGCTGAGCTTTATGACATGGCAAATGGTCTTTGTGACCTTTGCGGGTTCAATTATTTTGGTCCTACTCATTCTGCCGATGATGCGCAGTCCCAAGGTAGCGACAAAGGCTGAAATCGAAGAAAGCATGGGTGACACCCTAAAACGCGCTTTCAAGGATCCGTCTTATACATTGATCTTCCTCGGTTTCTTTTCTTGTGGCTATCAACTTGCATTTATTACAGCGCATTTCCCGGCATTTGTGACCGAAGTTTGTGGGCCTATCATGGCTGGCGGAATGCTGGCGGGGCTTGGGATTACAACGACCAGCGCATTGGGCGCAGTTGCAATCTCGCTCATTGGATTGGCCAACATCGGCGGTACGCTATTGGCGGGCTGGGCAGGAAATCGGTATTCGAAAAAATACCTTTTGGCGGGAATTTATACTGGTCGCACAATCATCGCTTTGATCTTTATTATGACCCCAATGACCCCAACGACTGTCATCATATTCTCGCTAGCGATGGGTTCACTTTGGTTGGCAACCGTCCCATTAACATCCGGCTTGGTCGCGCATCTATATGGGCTGCGATACATGGGCACGCTTTACGGGATCGTCTTCTTTTCCCACCAATTAGGGTCCTTTATGGGCGTTTGGCTCGGTGGTCGCCTCTATGACATCTACGGCAGCTACACCGCAGTATGGTGGGTCGGCATTGCGGTTGGGGCCTTTAGTGCTTTGGTGCATCTACCGATCAAAGAAAACCGCGTGGCGCAACCGGCCTAAGCCGACCAAACGATGGGGAACCAATCTTCGCGCAGGCGCTGACCCGCGACCATGTCATGCCCCGGAAATGGCGGCGATGTCCGTCCGGGTCGTTCGACATAACGCGCGTCATCCCCAACCCAACGCAACGACAAAGCACGTCGCCGCGATTGCGAAAGGTTCCCACGCGCACCATGTGCCGTGCGATAGTCAAACAGAACAACATCGCCCGGCTCCATCGCCCATTCCAAAACCCTGGACTCATCAGGATTAGCGTCAGGATCCGGAACCGGGGTCCAGTCCTCATCGCTGTTGTAAAAATCGCTGTCATCCGCCCAGCTAACAGGGCGCACCATTTTGTCCCATGTGTGCGACCCCGCAATAAATCGCAACGAGGCCTCTTTTACAGGATCCAATGGGATCCACATACTGACGGTCTGCGTGCCCTCAACAAAATAATAGGGCGCATCTTGATGCCAAGGGGTCGGCTTGGGGGTTCCGGGTTCCTTGACCAACACATGATCATGAAAGAACTGCGCGGATTTACTTTGCATCACGGCCGCTGCCAACTCACCTGCGGGACTATTGCGAACAACATCTTCAAACGCGGGAATGCGTGTCCAATTACAATAATCATCAAAAAACCGCCCCTTCGAGACTGCGTTTTCGGACGCGTATTCGCCCGGTTCAGAAATGTTCTGCGCAATCCCTTCGGCCATGCGATCAATCCAATCCGCGAACACGCCACGCACGACAATTGCGCCGTCGCGTTGGTAATCGGCAATTTGCGTATCGGTAATCATCGGTTGTCCCAAGCATTCAAAATATAGCGGCACGTCATTAAATCCAAATGCGCACCGCCACCATTTTTAAACAGCGTAATGTCGTCATCACTCTGCCGCTTGAACGCATCTAAATCATAGAAATCTGCAACAATGTCCGACCGTTTCAGAACACCTTCAGCAATCGGGATTCTTAGCTCACCGATGTGATCAGCGGTCGTGTGCAGATTATCAACAAAGATCCGGCTCCGCGTCAGCGCCCCGTCATCGACTTCGCGCATGTCGGGTTTAAATGCACCGATCAGATCAACGTGCTGACCCGGTTGCAGCCATGCCCCTTTGATCACCGGTTCGCGTGACATGGTCGCAGAGGCGATGATATCTGCCTCGCCAACCGCCTGTTCCAAATCCGTGCACAGCGTGACGTTTGGATGTTGTGCGACAAAACGCTCGGCCCCTGCCTGTGATCTGTTCCAAATTGAAAATTCGGCGTCGGGGAAAAGCGCGCCATAAGACTGCAACAATGACCGCCCAACCGTGCCGGCCCCAACGATCAAGATCTTGCGCGAATTCGGACGCGCCAATTTGCGCGCGCCCAACAGGCTATCACCAGCGGTTTTCCATTTGGTCACCAAGTGAAAATCTAGGATCGCTTCTAACCGTCCATCCTCGTCAGAAAATAGGTTCACAGCGCCGTTGATGGCCCCCTTGCCCGCGGCAACATTGCCCGGGAATACCGTGGCGCACTTGACGGCAACCCCCATCCCTTTGATCCACGCTGACCTGTTCAGCAGCGTCGCATCATCTTGGGACAAAAACACGTCCTCGACCTCAGCCTTCGGCGCGCGGTGCCCCTCAACAAAGACATCCGTGAGACCGATCCAATCCAACAAAGGATCAGCGTCTTCAAAGGTGATAAGCTGGGTCATTTGTGCCATCCGCGCCAGTTTGCATTCACGCAAGTGTTGGCGAGACCGACATGTTTGGCAAGAGGTTAGGCCAGTCTAGGACGCAATCCGCGCCGCCTGTCGCAACGCGCGTTCCAAACCATCCAAAAAACGCGAACGATCCGCTTTGGAAAAGGGTTTGCCGCCGCCCTGACGAAAAGGATCAGAGGCACGAATATCCGCCATCAAATCACGCGTCGCCAACACATTGCCGATGTTCTTATCGGTCAACATTTCCCCGTTGTGCTTGATAACCTGCGCGCCAGCCTCAACGCATTTCGCGGCCAAAGGGATATCGCCCGTCACTACGACGTCGCCTGCGGTGGCACGATCCGCAATCCACATGTCAGCAACGTCGGGGCCATCGGGGACCACAACCGTTTCAACAAACGGATTTTGCGACGGACGGATGCCGCCGTTCGACACCACAAACATCTTCACCTTATGACGCGTTCCGACACGCTCAATCTCAGCCTTGACCGGACAGGCATCTGCGTCAACGTAGATCATGCGTAAAGCGCTTGTGCGTGGAAAGATACGTGGTCTTCGATAAAGGTCGAAACAAAATAATAGCTGTGGTCATAGCCCGATTGTAGCCGCAGCTGTGCCGTCTGACGCTTGGTCGCAATAGCCGACGCTAAATGCTCGGTTCCCAACAAATCGCCGAATTGATCATCCGTGCCAGTATCAATCAAGATCGGTCCGTCAAATCCAACATCCTGCATCAAAAGCGTTGCATCATGCTTGGTCCATGTGGCCTCATCCGCGCCAAGATACGCACCCAGTTGCTTGCGTCCCCAATCGGATTTGGTCGGATGACAAATCGGCGCAAATGCAGACACCGATGCAAACCGTCCGGGTTCATTCATCGCAATCGTCAGCGCGCCATGACCACCCATTGAGTGACCCGAGATACCTTGGCGGTCCATATCAATGGCAAATTCATTGCCAACCAGTTCCGGCAAGTCACGCACGATATAATCATACATCTGAAAATGCGGCGACCACGGCGACTGTGTCGCGTTCACATAGAAACCCGCACCCTGCCCCAGATCATAGGCCTCATCATCCGCGACACCTTCGCCACGCGGTGACGTATCAGGAAAGATCAAAGCGATGCCCTGCTCGGCCGCCCATAACTGCGCACCTGCTTTGGACATTGCGTTTTCATGCGTGCAGGTCAGGCCGGACAAATACCAAAGAACAGGAACTTTCGCGTACTCCGCCTCTTGCGGCAAAAACAGACCAAACGTCATGTCACAACCCGTCGATTTAGATGCATGTCGATACACACCTTGCGTGCCATCAAAACAGCGGTTCTCTGATACAACTTCCATGACGGGTTCCTTTATCTATGCTCGATATCGCTACCGCAGGACTAAAGGCTTGTCACCCATGCAATCACGAACGGTAGGGTCACAATGCTAAGCGCTGTTGAGACTAATATCGCAGCAGACGCACGTGCCGGAGCAACATTATAAGTCTGCGCGATCATAAAGACGTTGCCCGCGACTGGCAGGGCAGCAGCAGCAATCATCACACCAGCAGCATAGACAGGCACATCAAAAACCCAAAGCGCGCAGATCGCAACGGCAACCGGGTGTAAGACAAGTTTGCACATGGTCAGCCAACTGGCCACTGACACACGCTCAGCGGATTTCCCAGCCAAGGAAGCGCCAATCGCAAACAAGGCACCAGGCGTTGCGGCGGCCCCCAACAGCGCTAGGAATTCGTTGATTGGTTTAGGAACATCCCACGAAAGGGCTGCAACACAAAAACCCAATACGATTGACACGACCATTGGATTTTTTAGCAACCCAAGCAATACAGCCCAAATAGTCGAAAGCCGCACCGTTCCCTCTCGGGAGGCAGTGATCAAAATGACAATTAGACTGCTGAACACCACTAGATCGACTGCCAAGACCATCATCACTGGTCCAATTGCTTCAGGGCCCAAGAGCAAGACAAGCATCGGAATTCCCAAAAAACCGACATTTCCAATCACTGCGCATTGAGCCTCTATCGCGCCCTCGGCCATTGGGCGGCCACGCAAAAATGCGACGCCAGTTGCAAAGCTGTAAATAAGTAGGCAGCCGCATAAATACGCCGCCATGAAAGTCCAATCCAATACCTCTGCCAGCGATAAATTGGCAGCAAAGTTGAAGAGCATTGCAGACAAGGCAAAATAAAACACGAACCGGGTTAGGTAAGCGGTCGCCTCGCGTCCAAAAAAGCCAACTGCACCCGCGCCATAGCCCAGCGCAATAATCGCGAAAAAGGGAACTGTTTGCAGAAAAACCTCAGTCAAAGGTCCCGGCCACACGACCCAGTAGCATGAACGCCCGAGCACTACGAGTTTCTGACAAAGAGACGAGATCCTCGTCGCTGGCTATTGGCTCAAAGCTAATCAGCGTCTGATCGAAGCGACGCAAGAAATGGTGAGCAGCATCTCGGAAAATCGTATCTTCACGCATTCTACCTGCAGTGAGCGCGAGCGATGAGCGATCTCGGACGCCCCCGAGGCTTGCCATTGCACGTCCGCGTTCGCCTTTTGCAAATCTACGCCAAATCTCAGGCCGCGCGCGGTCTGGGCGCAAATCATCCATATAAATACCGTCTTGCGACAATAACGTCAGTATATCTTGCGCAGCTTGCACAAGTTGGCGCGCATTCCGATCACGAAGTGCGCGTCGCAATGCTGAAAACCCTTCAGTATCTTGATCCGTGTCAGGGAAATTCAATGCACGGATCAAGTCATCTTTGGCCAGCGTTGGGGTTAAGTCTTCTGTCGTCGTCCCAAGTGCCAAAGCGGGTTGGTCATCTGTGTTTTCGGCCACCTCAGCTGATTGAAGCGTTCGAGTTTGAGGGACTGTCTCACGAGAGGACGCAAAGGTTGCAAGCGCAGTTTCTGTCTTTTTTGCCGTTTGAGCAATTTCGTTCAATTTGCGCTCAACGGTCGGCCCGGCCACATTGGCAGATGCCTTTTGGCTAACAAGGCTTTCACGCATTGAGTCGATCGAAGCCTGCAGGCGTGCGCTTTCGTCTTTCATGACTTTGGCCGATCGTGCTGCGACAGCCGCGACCCAAATCATTGCCACAGGCAAAAAGATCGCGATAAGGATCAAAATAATGCGGAGACTATCAAATCCAGTTCCCGTTTGGGACTGCGGCGGCAAAATCAAAAAGAACAATCCCACAACGGCTAGCCATCCAACTGAAAGCACGATTGCGATTATTTCAGATGAACTGATGTTAGTGTCTCGGTGAGCACGCGTTGGGCGTTGTGACGTCATTCCACGCGCCCGTTATTTATAAACGATGGAAAGGATCTCGTAAGATCGTGTGCCGCCAGGCGTTTTCACGTCCACGCTGTCACCCTCGTCTTTGCCGATCAACGCGCGAGCCAACGGCGATTTGATATTCAGCATACCCGCATCAATATCTGCCTCGTATTCGCCTACGATTTGATAAGTCTTCTCTTCATCAGTGTCTTCGTCCACAAGACCCACCGTCGCACCGAATTTGATCGTGCCGGACAGCTTTGCTGGATCAATCACCTCGGCAAGCGATATCGCGCCTTCCAGTTCTTTGACGCGGCCTTCAATAAAAGACTGCTTTTCTTTTGCGGAATGATATTCTGCGTTCTCCGACAAATCGCCGTGTTCGCGCGCCTCAGCGATGGCCCGAATTATTGACGGTCTTTCGACGGTTTTGAGATGCTTTAGCTCGCCGTCGAGCTTATCAAAACCCGCTTGGGTCAACGGAATCTTTTCCATTTGGCGCAAAATCCTTATTACCGGCAAAAACTATCCGCCTGTTCATACCTTAATTTGCTAGATTACTGTCAAGTGCAAGGCCGGAAAGATGTCGGAGGTGCGCGGTGTGACGTCGTGTTCCAATTGCAGGTGAAAAAAAGCTGCTATAATTTCATCAATAACTCAGCGTATGATCGCTCGACTGAACACAAAGGTACGAAAATGTCCGAAATTGAACGCGAAGCAATGGACTACGACGTAGTCATCGTCGGGGCCGGTCCAGCAGGCCTGTCTGCAGCCATCCGTTTAAAGCAACTCGACGCTGATCTAAATGTTGTTGTGCTTGAAAAAGGGTCAGAAGTTGGCGCGCATATTCTTTCAGGTGCTGTGCTTGATCCATCGGGTCTAGATGCCCTCATTCCAGATTGGAAAGAAAAAGGCGCACCAATCAATGTGCCCGTCAAAGAAGACAATTTCTACATGCTTGGTGAGGCCGGTCAGATCCGGATCCCAAACATCGCAATGCCACCGTTAATGAACAACCACGGAAATTACATTGTCTCTATGGGCAACATCTGTCGCTGGATGGCGGAGCAAGCCGAAGAGCTAGGCGTCGAAATTTTCCCGGGTATGGCTTGTTCTGAATTGGTCTTTGGCAACAAGGGCGAAGTCAAAGGTGTAGTAGCAGGTGAGTTCGGCAAAGAAGCCGACGGCAGCATGGGTGCCAATTATGAACCTGGCATGATCCTTAACGGCAAATACGTCTTTTTGTCAGAGGGCGTGCGCGGATCCTTGTCAAAAGAAGTCATCGCAAAATACGATCTTGCGAAAGACTCTGACGTCGCCAAATTCGGTATCGGCATGAAAGAAATCTGGGAAATCGACCCAGAGAAACACAAAGAAGGCACAGTCACCCATACAATGGGTTGGCCACTGGGCGGCAACGCAGGCGGTGGATCGTTTATCTATCACCTCGAAAACAACCAAGTGTACGTCGGCTTTGTTGTTCACCTGAACTACAAAAACCCACACATGTTCCCTTACATGGAATTCCAGCGGTTCAAGCATCATCCAATGGTGGCCGAGCTGCTAAAAGGCGGCAAGCGCGTTGCCTATGGCGCGCGCGCGATCTCTGAAGGCGGATATCAGTCTATTCCACAAACAGCATTTCCGGGCGGCGCTTTGCTTGGATGTTCGGCTGGTCTGGTCAACGTTCCGCGCATCAAAGGCAACCACAATGCGATGTTGTCGGGCAAACACGCCGCAGAAGCCGCCTATGCCGCGATCCAAGAGGGCCGTGAGGGCGATACGCTAAATGAATACGATACAGCCCTAAAGTCTGGCCCTGTCGGCAAAGATCTAAAGCGCGTTCGCAATGTCAAACCACTTTGGTCGCGTTATGGCCTCATTGCATCCCTTGGCTTGGGCGGTTTGGACATGTGGACAAACAACCTCTTTGGGTTCTCGCTACTAGGTACGCTGAAACACGGCAAATCCGACGCAGATGCCACCGAAGCGGCAAGCAAACACAAAGAAATCGATTATCCCAAGCCGGATGGCACGCTGTCTTTTGACCGCCTGACCAACGTCGCGTTCAGCTTTACCAATCACGAAGAAAGTCAGCCAGCACACTTGCACCTGACCGACCCCAATGTACCGGTCGACGTAAACTTGACGACATACGCAGGACCATCGGCACGTTACTGCCCGGCTGGTGTCTATGAATTTGTTGAAGAAGACGGAAAAGACACGCGGTTCCAGATCAATTTCCAAAACTGCGTTCACTGCAAGACTTGCGACATCAAAGATCCAAGCCAAAATATTACTTGGACGGTTCCGCAAGGTGGTGACGGTCCAAACTATCCAAACATGTAAGCGTTTCGGCGGCGGGATCTCAATCGCGGCATCCCGCCGCTTCACGGCTTCTTTGATTGCCAGCTCTAGATCCGTTCAATAACGTGGTCACACCGCAAAAACGTAAGGCAAAGTAACTGTGAGATACATGTTGAGAAGCGTCGCGACTGCGACAGCCATTTTTGCCAATACCAGCTTAGGTTTTGCAGACAACAATGCAGGTTCATACCTTGCAGCGAGACAAGCTGCCATGCAGGCTGACTATCAATCTGCATCTAGGTACTACACAGAAGCGCTGCTAGCTGACCCAACAAATCCGCAATTGCTAGAGAACGCGCTAAATTCATTTACTGGCCTTGGACAAATCGATCGTGCAGCCGCAATCGCTGATCAAATGATCGACCTTAGCCTTCTCACACAACTGGCATCAATGGTGCGCTTCACATCCGCAGCTGGCAATGGTGAGTGGCTCGAAGTCTTTGACGACCTCGAAGCTGGATTATCGGTAAGTCCGCTTGTTGATAGTCTCATACAAGGGTGGGCATCGTTAGGTGCGGGCAACAATGATCAGGCGATACAATATTTCGACGCTGCAATCGCGCGACCAGAAACGCGAGGCTATGGTGTCTATCACAAGGCACTCGCACTTGCGATGGTTGGGGACTTCGAAGGCTCAGCCGAATTGTTTGGCAGCTCCAATGACGGGCGGGCATTCAGTGCGCGCTCTGCAATCGCGCACGCACAGGTTCTCAGTCAATTATCAAGAAATGATGATGCACTTGGGATGCTCCAGGGCGTTTTCGGACAAACCCGCAACCCGACAGTGTTGGACTTAAAAGCACGATTGACAGCAGGGGAAACGGTACCTTTCTCGATGATCACCGAGCCTCGGCAAGGGATCGCAGAAGTTCTTTTGATGGTGGCAGATCTTTTGCGCAGCGAAGCAGCTGACGGGTATATCTTGAATTATACCCGCGCGGCCGAACACCTTGACCCATCAAGTACCGAGGCAATTTTAGCAAGTGCGCGTTTGTTGGAAGATATGGAACGGTTCGACTTGGCAAGTGAAACTTTTGCGAAAATCGATCCTGGCAATCCAGCCTATGTCGAAGCCGAATTAGGCCGCATCGATGTGCTTCGCCGCGCAGACCGTATCGAAGCAGCCGCGGAGGTTGCAGCAGCGCTTTCGCGTTCTCACGCGGACTTACCTTCGGTTCATGCGAAATTTGGCGACGTCCTGAGAACTCAGGAAAAGTATCTAGAAACCGTCGAAGCGTATACCCGAGCACTAGATCTCTTTACAGAAGATGATACGGCCCGCTGGGTTGTCTACTATACGCGCGCAATAACGTATCACAGCTTAGATCAGTGGCCCGATGCCGAAGCTGATTTTCGCGCCGCGCTCTTTTTGAATCCAGATCACCCGCAGGTCCTAAACTATCTGGGATACTCACTCGTGGAGCGCAACGAAAAGCTCGACGAAGCGCTCGGGATGATTGAGACAGCGGTCGCCGCTCGCCCAGATAGCGGTGCTATTGTAGATAGTCTAGGATGGGTTCTGTTTCAGTTGGGCCGATATGAAGAGGCAGTTGGCTATATGGAAAACGCCGCCTCGCTTGAGGCAGTAGATCCAATCGTTAATGACCATCTTGGCGATGTTTACTGGGCAGTTGATCGCAAGATTGAAGCGGTGTTCCAGTGGAACCGCGCACTCTCATTCGACCCAGATGAGGAGTTGGCTGAGCGAATTCGCAAGAAATTGGAACTTGGTCTAGATGCAGTTTTAGAGGCTGAGGGCGCAGAACCTTTGCGCTTGGCGGATGACGATTCTTAAGGGCCTCGCACCTGCAAAGGTCAACCTCACGCTTCATGTTACGGGTCGGCGAACCGACGGCTATCATTTGCTGGACAGTCTCACGGTTTTTGTAGATGTCGGAGATCAGATCACAATTTCTCCTAGCTCAGATTTGCATTTATCGGTCTCGGGGCCGTTCACCGAAGGTGTCCCCACCGATGGTCGAAACATCGTTTTGCAGGCCGCGCATGTTCTAAAACAACGTTATGACCTATCCGTCGGCGCAGAAATCAAGTTAGAGAAACAGCTGCCCAACGCGGCTGGCATCGGCGGCGGATCCTCGGACGCGGCGACCGCCCTCTCGATGCTTGCCCGGTTGTGGGATGTCCCTGAGATCCCTGCCCGAGATGCTGAAATCATAGAGCTCGGTGCTGACATTCCGGTTTGCCTAAACGCGCCGAACCCAACACAGATGCAAGGGATTGGCGAACATCTTGCTACGATCCCAGATCTACCAGATTGCGCAATGGTGCTCGTAAATCCCAGAGTTACAGTTCCAACCGGTCCGGTGTTTCAGGGCCTCGAAAGTCGCACCAATCCGAAAATGGGCGATATTCCGAGCGCAATGACTTTCGCAGATTTTGCAGCTTGGCTGTCAGCCCAGCGCAATGACCTGTTGGAACCTGCACAGGTTCTTGCTCCGGAAATCAAAGTGGCATTGAAAAAACTGCGCGCACAGCCGAGCGTCAAGTTTGCAAGCATGTCTGGATCAGGCGCAACATGCTTTGGGTTAGTTGAATCGATGGCAGAGGCACGCCAGGTCGCCCGTGCAATTCAATTGGCAGAAATGGGTTGGTGGGTTGTACCTGCCCAAATGCTTAAGTGATACGCGCGACCACGTAGTCCGCCAAATCGGTCAGCATATCCTTGAGCTCATGCTCGGGCAAAACCGAAAGCGACGACTTTGCTCGCGCGGCCCACTCCAATGCTGTCTCGCGCGTTGTTTCGAGGGTCCTATGTTTATTGAGAATAGACATTGCGATGTCGAGATCTCCATCGACTTGCTTGCCTTTGCCAATTGTGCGTTCCCAAAACGCGCGCTCTCCATCATCCGCTGCAGCTATTGCGCGGATCACTGGCATCGTTAGTTTCCGCTCTCGGAAATCGTCACCTGTGTTCTTGCCAATCGCTTCAGAACCACCGTAGTCCAACAAATCATCAACGATCTGGAACGAAATTCCTAAGGCATCGCCGTAGTCAAATAGTGCCTTAACAACATCCTCGGGTTGGTCGGCGATAACGCCACCGACTTCCATCGCGGCAGAAAACAAAGCTGCTGTTTTGCCCCTGACAATCTTGAGGTAGATTTCCTCGGTCGTTGCCAAATCTGACGCAGCGGTAAGCTGCAGGACTTCGCCTTCTGCAATCGTCGCAGCGGCGTTTGCTAAAATGTCGAGAACCCTCATTGATCCGGTTTCAACCATCAGCTGGAAAGAGCGCGCAAACAAATAGTCGCCTACCAAAACACTGGAGGTGTTGTCCCACAATAGGTTCGCCGTTGGGCGGCCACGACGTTGACCGCTTTCATCAACAACATCGTCATGAAGCAAAGTAGCGGTGTGAATAAACTCTACAGTTGCAGCCAAGTGAACATGATAGGGGCCGTCGTAACCGCACAGCCGCGCAGCCGCGAGCGTCAGCATCGGGCGCAGGCGTTTTCCGCCTGCATCCACCAAATGTGCTGTGACTTCTGGAATACGCGGCGCATGTTCCGATGCCATGCGATCGTGAATCATTTGGTTCACAGCGTCGAGATCACTCGACAACGCGTCTGCAAGCCGCTCGTGTGGTTTTGTGGCGGCGTGATCAAGGCTCATGCGCAATCCCGTTACATGAATGGACAAAGACTGAGTGAAGTCTTACGTCAGAAATATGAAAGAGCTTCTGCGCACAAACGACCCAACCGTCATAGCATTTGCCACAGCCCTTTTAGATGGCGAAGGTATAACTTGCTTTGCCTTCGACGTAAATATGAGCGTGCTTGAAGGCAGCATAGGCATAATGCCGCGCCGCCTTATGGTCGCAGACCAAGATTTGTTTATCGCTGAAGCCATAATGCGAGATGCTGAGATCGATATGGGCCGTGAATAATAAGGTAACCTTTGACGATTTTTTGGGTGGAAAGCTCAGTATTGCGCAACCGCAAACCGGTTACCGCGCGGGTGTGGATCCAGTTTTGCTGGCTGCTTTTGTAGGCGCCAAAACAGGGCAAAGCATTCTAGACGTAGGATGCGGCGTCGGAACGGCTGCGTTATGCCTACATGCGCGGGTTCCCGAGCTTAAGCTTACTGGAGTTGAACTTCAGAATACATACGCAGAATTCGCAAGAATGAACGGCGCGAGTGCAAACGCATCATTTGAGGTGATCACAACGGATATCCTTGAATTACCGATCGAATTACGCCAGCGCCAATTTGACCACGTCATTACGAACCCACCCTATTTCGACCGGGATCTTGGGGCGCGGTCTGACGATCAAGGTCGTAATATCGCGCTTGCTGGAGAGACCTCGTTGACCGCATGGATCCGCGCCAGCCTCATACGTATCGCTCCGAAAGGCTACCTAACTCTGATTCAGCGCATCGAGCGTCTGCCCGAAGTATTGACCGCCTTAGACACTCGATTGGGGTCCATTCGTGTAAAGCCAATTGCGGCCCGCACAGGTCGCGCTCCCAAACTCTTTGTTTTGAATGCCCGGCAAGACGGAAAAGCCCAGTTTCAGATGTGTCCAACACTTGTAATGCACAAAGGCGATTCACATCCGGGCGATAGCGAACATTATACGGACCGCGTTCAGGCCGCACTAAGGGACGGCGCGCAATTAGAGTGGGACGATTAACCATTCAGCAACATTTCCGACGGAAACTCTGTGTTGCATAAATTTGCTGCCCTGCAGCGTGACAGGTTCGCATTTTTATGGTCGACTGAATGCACACACAAAATGGAGGACAGATATGAGCTTGAGTTCACACCTACAGGAACTGAAGAAAAAACATGCACATCTTTCAACCTCAGTAGAGCAGTTACAACGAAGTCCCGGCGGAGACGACCTTGAACTTGCGCGTCTCAAGAAACAAAAACTTCACTTAAAAGAAGAAATCTCGAGGCTCGGCTCAGCTTAGCACATCACTCGAATGAATAAGGGTTCGCCCTTCCTCAAACTTTGATGACGCGGCTATTTCTTTTCTAACCCAAGCCTCAAATGCTTGAACCTGTGGCCGCGTCTCTGATCCTTCCGGACAGATGAACCGGAACTGCGCATCAGCAACCAATCCGACATTAAAAGGCGCTACTAGTCGCCCTGACTCCAGTGCACGTGTCGCCAGTGAAACGCGACCCAAGACAACACCCGCACCCGACATCGCAGCATCCAAGGCGTGATCAGCCTGAGAAAACCGAGGACCGTGCGAAGTATCGATATCGGTCTGTGCGGCACGGCACCAAGCAGGCCAGTCGCAGGGCGTCTTAAAGAACGCGATAGAATCGTCATGTATCAACGTTGCTTGACTTAAGTCAGCCCCCAGTGTTTCGGCCATCTCTGGCGTCATCATCGGGGTCATCCACTCTTTGATTAGCGGTTTTGAGTAGACCTTTTTATCTTGCCCAAGACCAAAACGGATCGCGACGTCGACTTCGTCGTAGTCAAAATCTACGATTCTCAGGCCTGCAGAAAAGCGCAATTCAATTTCCGGATGCGCCTGAGCAAAATCAAACATTCGTGGCGCCAACCATTTCGCAGTAAACGCAGGTCCCGCTGTAACAGTCAGCACGCGATTGTCTTGCAATCGACTAGCGGCGCGCCATGCCCGCAGCAACGTTGCAAAGCCGTCAGAGGCGCCTGGCGCCAATGTGCGCCCCACTTCTGTTAAAGTGACTGCCCTATTCAAACGATGAAACAAAGGTTGCCCCAGATCAGCCTCAAGCGATTTGATTTGATAAGACAGCGCTGCAGGTGTCACGAACAGTTCATCCGCCGCCTTTGAAAATGACATGTGACGAGCGGCGGCTTCGAATGCGCGCAATGCGGTAAGAGAGGGTAAGCGATCCATTTCAGTTAAATACAGCTTAACTGAACATATGAAAAGTCTCGTTTGTCAGGACGCTTTCAAATGAGCATATTCAAATCAACGCCAAGAGCCAAAGGATTTGATACGATGTTAGAATTCGCAACAAACGACCAAGCACGAAACGCTATCGCCAATGCACACAAGGAACGCGGAAAGATTCTTGGAGAGGTTTGGCGTTGGGTTACTCGCCAACAATAGTCTTCGCTCCGGTCTAAAATCAATGACCGAACGTAGAAGGGCCGCGTCTGATCAGCGCGGCCCACTCATTTTCAGTAAACTATTTCTTAGGTGAGGTACTGACCGCCGTTTACCGACATTGTCGAACCGGTAACAAATCCCGCATCATCAGAGGCCAAGAAAACAACTGCGCGCGCAATCTCTGTTGTCTCACCAAGGCGACCCACAGGGATCTGCGGCAAGATTACTTCGTTCATAACTTTCTCAGGGATCGTGCTCATCATCTCGGTGTTGATATAACCTGGTGCGATCACATTCACAGTGATGCCTGCACGTGCGCCCTCTTGTGCCAATGCTTTGGTAAAGCCAATATCGCCAGCTTTCGCAGCAGCATAGTTTGCCTGTGCAAACTGACCCTTTTGACCATTGATTGAGCTAATGTTGATCACACGACCAAATTTGCGTTCACGCATTCCAGGCCAAATCGGGTGCGTCATATTGAAAACACCAGATAGGTTCGTATCCATGACTTCCTTCCACTGCTGCGGCGTCATCTTGTGGAATGGCGCGTCACGCGTGATACCAGCATTGTTCACAAGAACATCGACGGGACCAAGGTCAGCTTCGACTTGAGCGATACCTGCGGCACAGGCGTCATAGTCACCAACATCCCATTTATAGGTCTTAATGCCTGTTTCTGCTGTAAACGCAGCTGCTTTCTCATCGTTGCCTGCATAAGTTGCTGCGACAGAATAGCCAGCATCTTTCAGGGCTGTTGAGATTGATGCGCCGATACCGCGCGAGCCACCGGTTACAAGTGCAACACGTGCCATGGGAGTTCTCCTTAAGGAATTTGATTCGTAATCTTATTAGGGTAATGAATATCACTGCGCAATAATATTGCGCAGTGGATTTCCAATTGAGACGTTTTTTAGCGCTCTACGCAAAGGGCAACGCCCATGCCGCCACCGATACAAAGTGTGGCCAAACCTTTTTTGGCGTCGCGACGCTTCATTTCAAAGAGCAGTGTATTCAGAACGCGGCAGCCAGAGGCGCCGATTGGGTGACCAATTGCGATCGCGCCGCCATTGACGTTTACGATCGCGGGATCCCAGCCCATATCTTTGTTAACCGCACAGGCTTGTGCAGCAAAGGCTTCGTTTGCTTCCACAAGATCGAGATCGGAAACAGACCAGCCAGCTTTGTCCAATGCCTTGCGGCTCGCCATGACTGGGCCGACGCCCATGATCGACGGGTCCAATCCAGCGGTCGCATAAGAGGCTATACGGGCCAATGGCTCAATGCCACGTTTCTCAGCATCGTCGGCGCTCATCAACAAAGTTGCAGCAGCACCGTCGTTCAAGCCAGATGCGTTTGCGGCGGTGACTGAACCATCTTTTGCAAAGGCTGGTCGCAGTTTTTTCATCGCGTCCATGGTAGCGCCATGACGAATGTACTCGTCCTGATCGACAATGATATCGCCCTTACGCGTTTTCACTGTGAATGCAGCGATTTCATCTGCGAACTTACCGGCCTTCTGTGCAGCCTCTGCTTTGTTCTGAGACGCGACTGCAAATTCGTCCTGCATATCCCGCGAAATTTGCCATTGGTTTGCAACGTTCTCAGCTGTTTGCCCCATGTGATAGCCGTTAAAAGCATCCCAAAGACCATCTCGGATCATTGTGTCGATATATTTCATATCGCCCATTTTATGACCAGCACGCAGATGCGCGGCATGCGGCGACAAAGTCATGTTTTCTTGCCCACCCGCAGCAACGATTGACGCGTCACCAAGCTGGATATGCTGGGCGCCCAGTGCAACTGCGCGCAAACCTGAACCACACACTTGGTTGATACCCCAAGCTGAAGCTTCGATTGGCAAGCCCGCGTTGATGTGAGCCTGACGCGCTGGGTTTTGACCCTGCGCTGCGGTAAGAACCTGACCCAAAATTGTTTCGCTAACTTCGGCCTTTTCGATGCCAGCGCGCTCTACGACAGCTTCCAGAACGGAAGCGCCGAGGTCGTGGGCTGTTGTGTTTGCAAACGATCCACCGAAACTGCCGACGGCTGTCCGTGCGGCGGATGCGATAACTACATTGGTCATGAAATATCCTCCAAGCTAAAGCCTGTCAGAGCATCCATGCCCCCTCAGGCGGTTGCTAGCGTGTGTAGGAGGTCAATGAAGGCAGAGCAACAATGATTCTGCGCCTGCAAAACGGGTATGACGCAGGGGCATACTAATGTGTCACGTCAGTTTCATCTGTGGAACGCCGATATGATAGCCCTGCAAACAGTCGGCGCCCAGCTGCGTCAGGAACGCAGCATCTTCTTTTGCTTCCACGCCATCAGCGACGACAAACATCTCAAATTGATGGGCTACCGTGATCAATGCTTCTGCTAAGACTTGATTGTCAGGGTCGTTTGCAATGCCTTTCACAAAGCCTTTGTCGATCTTCACAAGGTCAAAAAAGAAGTCCTTCAAGTAGCGGAAAGACGTCATTCCAGAACCAAACCCATCGAGCGCAAACCCAACGCCACGAGGTTGGATTTCCTTGATAAAGCGAATGACAATTTCATGTAGCAACATTGCGGACGTTTCGCTGATCTCAAATATGAGGCGGTCGCCCAGATTACCGCGTTCTTGCAAGCCGCCCTCCAGAACACGACGCCATGTACTATCACCCAAAGATCGCGCCGAAACATTCACTGACAATTTGGCGCCGGGATTATTGCGTAGCATTCTCAGAGCCAGTTCCAACGACATTGCATCAATCCGCCGCCCAAGATCTGTTTCCTCAATCACGGGCATAAAGTGTGCTGCTGGAATGATGCGCCCATTCTCGTCCATCACGCGGATCAATGCTTCATAGAACGCATTTTGATCTGGCTTCGCTGCGACGACAACAGGCTGGAATGCCAATTGGGCGCGGCCGGCAACTAAGGCACCGCGAACCAAATTTAGGACGTCCGCATCGCGGCTGGCCATCGCAAAAGCAAACGGATTAGATTGCGTCTGTTCAATTAGTAATTCGTTTGGCAAGGTAAGCCGATGAGATGAGAGCACTTCAACCATGAATGTGTAGTGTCAGTTCAAGCCTAATATGAACTTAATTGACCAAGAAACCGGATGGGAAATTTCGTGACAATTCGATGTAGCTGGGCAAGCCCCGATCCTATTTATCTCGCCTATCATGATCATGAATGGGGCGTGCCAGATTATGAAAGCGGCGCGCTTTGGGAAAAACTGATATTGGATGGATTCCAAGCTGGGCTAAGTTGGATCACCATTCTTAAGAAACGTGAAAATTTTCGCGCGGCCTTCGCCAATTTCGATCCCAATGTGGTTGCTGAATGGGGCGATACAGAGGTTGAGGCCCTTTTGCAGAATGCTGGCATCATTCGCCATCGCGGCAAGATAGAAGCTGCGATCAGCAGTGCACGTGCTTGGCAAGAAATCGAATCCAAGCAAGGATTTAGTACATTTTTGTGGAATTATGTCGACGGAAAGCCACTGCAGCCAAACCGGGCGGAAATGTCAGACGTCCCGGCACAGACAGATCTGTCGCAACAGATTTCAAATGACCTAAAGAAAGCGGGTTTCAAATTTTGCGGGCCGACGATTGTCTATGCGTTCATGCAGGCAACTGGCATGGTCAACGACCACATCACAAAATGTCACTGTCACGCAAAACTAGCTGGTTGACCAACGATCAAGCGCTTGTTCATCGGCTTCTTTGGCATCTACCCATTCGTCGCCTTTTTGCGTCGCCTCTTTTTTCCAGAAAGGCGCGCGCGACTTCAAATAGTCCATCAGGAAATCCGCAGCTGCAAACGCATCAGCACGATGGGCCGACGACGTTGCAACCATCATGATCTGATCAGTCGCGATCAACTTACCGTGTCGGTGGATTACCAAAATATCGAGCAACGCCCAGCGCGCCAATGCATCTTGGCATATGGCCTCGATCGCTTTAGCAGTCATCCCGGGATAATGTTCAATTTCCATGTGCCGCAATCCGTCGGCGACATCGCGGACAATTCCGGTAAAGCTGACGATCGCGCCTGCACCATCCTGCTTGGCTGTGAATGCATTCAGTTCAGCACCGGCGTCAAAAGTATCAGCGGTTACACGAACGTCCATATCAACCGCCTGTCATTGGTGGGAAAAATGCAACCTCTTTTGCGCCGACAATAGACGCGTCAAAATCCGAAAGCTCTTGATCGATTGCGACGCGCAATGCACGCGTGTCAGCAAAGGCAGTTGCATAGCGTTCTTCGCGATCAACAAGTTCTGCGATCAACTCTGAAACGGTTGTCGCGTGCGTTTCGATCACTTCCTTCGGCAGACCGATCCTTTCACGTATCCATGCGAAATAAAGAACATTCATTTTGCGTCGTCTTCTCGCAAATAGGGTTTGGATTTTTGGAAATAATCCCAACCCGTAATCAACGTAAGAACCGCAGCGACCCACAAGAGAATGATCCCCCCGTACCAACAAATGTCCCAGCCTAGAAACTTCCACCAAAGCCCGACATCATCTGGCACGTCACCCGCCAGAATACTGTCGACCAACGCGTCGTCCATCCCGATTGTCTGTTCAATAAGAAAATGCTCGAATGCACCCTTGGCAAATAAGACTGCGATCGCGACCATTTGCGCAAAGGTTTTCCACTTAGCCAAGTTTGTGACCTTTAGGGTGCCTGCTGTGTCTCCTAGGAACTCACGTAAGCCTGACACAAAGACTTCACGGAATATGATGGCCGTTGCTGGCAACAATATCCAAGGATTCATTCCGGAAAAACCAGTTATCACAAGCAATGCGATCACAACCATCGCCTTGTCAGCAATTGGATCAAGCATTGCGCCCAATCGGCTTTCTTGTTTCCAAGCACGCGCCAAATACCCATCGACAAAGTCTGTGATTGCCGCGCTTACAAACAGGATCAGGGCAAACCAGTCTGCCCAGGGTCGCGTAAAGTATAAAAACATCACGGCAACTAAGGGCGCAGCGAATAAGCGCAAAATCGTCAGGACATTTGGCAGATTTAAACTCATTTCAAACCTCTACTAGGTCGACAGTGACTTGACCACATCCTCAGCCATTTTCGTGAAAATAGTCAAAGATCGTTTGTGCCATATTGGCAGAGATGCCCTCAACGGCGGTCAGATCTGCCAGATTAGCGCGCGAAACCGCTTTGGCGGACCCGAAGTGAGCAAGCAATGCACGTTTACGCCTCGACCCAACGCCGGGCACGTCATCGAGCGGCGTAGTGCCGATTGCCTTCGATCTCTTTGCCCGATGAGTGCCAATCGCAAACCTGTGCGCCTCGTCACGCATACGTTGGATAAAGTAAAGAACCGGGTCATTGTGGCGTAGCGCCTTGACTGACCGACCGGTGCGATGAAATTCTTCTTTGCCGGCATCACGATCTTCGCCTTTCGCGACACCGATCATCGCGATGTCGCCCACATCATAACGATCCATAATCTCGCGCACTGCGCTGACCTGCCCAGCCCCACCATCGATTAACAAAAGATCTGGCCAAGTGCTGGACCTACGCTCAGGATCCTCCTTCTGAAGCCGTTTGAATCTGCGCGTTAGAACCTCTTTCATCATCCCAAAGTCATCGCCGGGTGTTAGATCATCACCCTTAATGTTGAATTTTCGATACTGGCTCTTCAAAAAACCATCCGTCCCGGCGACAATCATTGCGCCTACCGCAAATGCCCCGGAAATATGCGAGTTGTCGTAAACCTCGATCCGTTTAGGCGGTTCCGGCAATTCAAACGCTTCGGCGAGGCCTTTCAGGAGCTTGGCCTGTGTCGCGCTTTCACTCATTTTGCGTGCAAGACTTTCGCGTGCATTACGTATGGCTGCATCAACGAGCTCTGCTTTTTCCCCACGCTTTGGAACTAAGATTTCGACCTTGCGTCCGACTTTGCTGCCCAATGCCTCCGCCATCAGTTCCATATTCTCAAGCGAGTGCGATAAGATCAAACGTCTTGCCGGTTCTTTGCTGCTATAGAATTGCCCTACAAAAGCTTCGAGGACTTCAGCCGCATCAAAATCGGCCCCGACGCGCGGATAGAAGTCGCGATTACCCCAGTTTTGCCCAGCGCGAATAAAGAACACTTGGACGCAGGCCTGCCCCTTTTCTAAGTGCAATGCGATCAAGTCCGCCTCTTCAACAGTTCTAGGGTTTATACCCTGGGACGTCTGAACCATCGTCAGCGCTTTGATACGGTCGCGCAGCCCAGCCGCTCGCTCAAACTCCATCGCTTCAGAGGCAGCCGCCATTTCTGCAGCAAGCTGCTTCTGAACTTCAGTCGACCGCCCAGACAGAAAATCATCCGCAGACTTCACAAGTTTTTCGTAGTCTTCAGTGCTAATCTTGCCGCCGCAAGGACCGGCACAGCGTTTCATGTAGTAATTCAAGCAAGGACGATTAGCTGCTTCGACCTCACGGTCAGAACACGTCCGCAGCAAAAACACTTTCTGCAATGTGTTCAGGGTCCGATTTACAGCCCCGGCGCTCGCGAATGGGCCGTAGTATTTTCCCTTGCGCGTTTTTGCCCCGCGATGCTTTTCCAACCTTGGAAAGTCATGTTCTTGAGAAATAAAGATATAAGGGAAACTTTTGTCATCACGCAGCAGAACATTGTACCGTGGCTTGAGTTGTTTGATGAGGTTCTGCTCTAGCAGCAACGCTTCTGTTTCAGTGCTCGTGGTCAAAAACATCATCGTTGATGTTTCCGATATCATCCGAGCGATCCGCCCTGAATGCCCTGCAGGTCGGGCGTAGCTGCTGACACGTGCTTTGAGATTTTTGGCTTTGCCGACGTACAAAACACGGCTTTCATGATCCAGCATCCGATACACGCCGGGTGAATTATCAAGCGTTTTTATATAGGCTTGAATAAGTTCGTGACCGGTTAGCCCGTCGTAGTCTTTCGAAGGATTTTCCTCAGTCATTCCCAAGCGCCCATGATTCTATTTTGACTGCAACGATACCTGCCAGCGAGCAATAGGAAAGGCATCCACTGTTCTTGTGGATAACTCGGTGGGCAAAACTTAGCGAGTTTTGAATTTTCGTTATTTTTCTAGTGCTTCAATGGAATGCTTAAAAATTAGGCACATTATTAAGTAATTGAAAACAAATGCTAATTATTTACGTTCGCGCCAAATGGTTGAATTCATTAACTTTTTGTAAACGATTTGTGACAGCCATGTGATGCCGTGCACAACTTACGCGGCGCCAACGCAATCGAACTGTCAAAGCGTGTATTTTTGAGACCACCAAACCTGCAGTGACATTGGCCCGACTAGCACCACGCCGACCGTGCTTACGCAAGCACCATTAAGATATAAGTCGCGTAGGCAGCTGTAAGAGCGATCCCCCAGATGCGGTTGATGCTCAACCTAAAAAAGACGAATGGGACTAACAGTAACGTTGCACCAAGCATAATCCAGATGTCGAATGCCAGAATTTCACGAGCGACTGGGATGCTTCCAAACAGGCTGGCGACACCCATTATGCCAAGTAAGTTAAACATATTGGACCCAATGACATTGCCCAAAGCTACGTCTGCCTGACGACGCAACGCTGCCATTGTCGTCGTTGCCAATTCAGGTAGCGACGTACCGACAGCGACCAAGGTCAAGCCGATAACTGTCTCGCTCACACCAAAACCTCGCGCAATTGTTGTTGACCCGTCCACCAACAGTTTGGCACCTAAGGGCAGCCCGATTATACCTAAGATCAGAAAGATGCTGATCTTCCCCCATCCAAGGTTCGGATCTGCTCCTTCGATTTCATCGTCATCACTGGCCGCGCAGGACATGCGATGCTGCTTGGCCTGACGAGCAGCCCAGATTAGCATACCTGCAAGTGAAATCAGCAAAATGACACCGTCCACCCATGTAAACGGTCCCATCGTACACAGAACTATGAATAAGACCGTCGCGGCTAACATCTGAAGGTAGGAACTACGGGTGTCGCAATCTCTGGTATGCATCGTTGCTAGGATCGCCGGAACGCCCAGAACAAGGAGCACGTTTGCCGTATTCGATCCAACAACATTACCAAGCGCGAGCCCCGGCACATCGTCAAAAATCGCTTGAATCGCGATCAGCAACTCAGGCGCTGATGTTCCAAACGCAACGACAGTCAAAGAGACGATCAATGCTGGCACGCCCAAACGTAAGGATAGGTTCACAGCACCTTTCACGAGCGAGTCGCCAGCCAAAAGCAAAAGAACCAACCCCAAGCCAACATAAATCCAGTCCATCATTGGCTAGCTCCTTTTACAGCTACAGCTGCTCTTACCAATGCGGTATCGGCCACATCTCTTGCACTTTGCTGCAGCAAGCCGCTCTTGCCCTGGAAATCGAATTTTCCCAAATATCGCGAGAACGACCATAAACGCAAAAAAAACAAAGATGATTTTTGCCAACATGTCAGAGACCGAACCTTGCGAATGCGATCCGATCCTCGACCGTTGTCATTGCGTCTGAGATGGCACGGGCACCGAAGCGCTGGATTAGCGATTTCTTTTGGCCAAACTTACGGAATCGCACTTTATCGCCAAATTTTTTCTTCATGAAAGGGACAAGGTGATCGACACCATCAACGAGACCCACATCGACGCCTTTGCGCCCGATGAATACCTCACCTGAAAACAAGTCGGAACTATCTGCCAACTTCGTCCCTCTTTGAACCTTTACGTGATCAATAAAGATCGCATGCAAATCCTCAAGCCAACCTTTGAGACGTGACACGTCTTCTGGCACCAGGGGCTTGAACGGATCAAGCATCGATTTTGACGTGCCAGCAGTATGAACACGGCGTTCAACACCGTAGCGTTCAATCGCTTCCGAGAACCCAAACCCTGCCGAGATCACACCGATTGACCCCACAATAGATCCCTGATCAACGTAAATCTCTTGGGCGGCACAAGCGAGCCAGTACCCGCCTGACGCCGCGACGTCTTCAACAAAGGCAAAGACCGGGACATCCTTTTCTTGGGATAGTCGCTGAATACGCGTCGCTATCAAAGATGATTGAACCGGCGAACCTCCGGGACAATTGATCTGTAGTGCGACAGCCGCTGGCTTACCCTTGGTGAACGCTTTCTCGATGACTGTTGCCAAGGACGGGTCATCGAGTCCGTTGCCACCGTTCGAAATAGCACCCTGTAGGCGCACAACGTTCACCGAGGGTTTAGATTTGAGGAATGGAATAAACTTTTTCATTACTCTGACTTAAGTCTCAGCATGCCAACCAGCAAGGGGAGGTTACTGTCGAATGCGCCATCCAGTGCGGAATATCCACCAAATGACGCCAAGGCACGTCAACGTAAAGGCGAGAATGGCCAATAGAGAGACCCCAATTGCAACATCAGCCGTTCCAAAAAAGGCCCAGCGGAACCCCGAAATCAAATAGACGACCGGATTAAACAACGTCACCTTTTGCCAAAAATCAGGAAGCATCGTGATGGAATAAAAGCTCCCACCGAGGAAAACGAGCGGTGTGATCACCAACAATGGGATCAACTGCAATTGTTCAAAGTTCCCGGCCCAAATTCCAATGATGAAC
Source organism: Cognatiyoonia sp. (assembly GCA_042093895.1). Classification (GTDB taxonomy): domain Bacteria; phylum Pseudomonadota; class Alphaproteobacteria; order Rhodobacterales; family Rhodobacteraceae; genus Cognatiyoonia. The sequence continues at coordinate 236,600 of JBELEI010000004.1, forward strand.
CCCAACAATGAAAAACTGATGCACGTCATGATCAAAAAGGCAAACATCGCGAACGGGTGCGCAATGCTGATGTCGACGAAAAAGTAAGACGTCGCAAGAATGATAAGTCCAATGAACAGCGCTTTCGTCGCAGCCGCCCCAACATAACCGATCACCACCTCAATAAAACTGATTGGTGCGGACAAGAGCTCATAAATTGTGCCGATAAACTTTGGAAAATAGATCCCAAAAGATGCGTTTGACGTTGCCTGTGTCATCACAGTCAACATGACCAGACCTGGCACAATAAACGCACCATAGCTGACACCTTCAACCTGATCGATCCGACTGCCAATAGCGGCGCCAAAGACAATGAAATACAATGACGTCGATAGAACCGGCGACACAAGGCTTTGCGTTATGGTCCGAAAAAACCGGGCCATTTCATATTTGTAAATCGATGCGACGGCCGTGAAATTCATACTGGATCCCTCACCAGATCAACAAAGATATCTTCAAGACTGCTCTGCTGTGTTTCCATATCAACCATGGTCAACTTCGCAGCCTGAATATCGTTCAAAAGTGACGTGATCCCCGTGCGATCCTGCTTGGTGTCATAGGTATAGAGCAAGGCGTGACCCTGACTGATCAGCTCAAGGTCATATTTGACGAGTAAATCAGGGATCTCTTCAATGGCATCCGCCAATTCGACCTTTAGCCTTTTCTGCCCCATGCGTCGCATCAACGACGCTTTGTCTTCGACCAACAAGATCGAACCCTTGTTAATGACCCCAATACGGTCAGCAATTGCCTCTGCTTCCTCGATGTAGTGGGTCGTCAGAATGATCGTCACGCCCGACTGTTTAAGTTTAGCGACCACTTCCCACATATCTTTGCGGAGCTCGACATCGACGCCCGATGTCGGCTCATCTAGAAACAAGACGCGCGGCTCGTGACTTAGCGCCTTTGCGATCAACACGCGCCGCTTCATCCCGCCCGATAGCATCATGATCTTGCTATCTCGCTTATCGTACAGTGACAGGTCTTTAAGGATTTGCTCAAGGTAAGCATCATTCTTTGGTTTGCCGAATAATCCTCGTGAAAAGCGCACCGTATTTAAGACAGTTTCGAACGGTTCAAGATTTATTTCTTGCGGCACCAATCCAATCAGACTGCGAGCTTTTCGATATTCAGTAAGAACATCAAAGCCGCCCACCTTTATTGAGCCTGAAGTTGGAACGACGATTCCGCAAATCGTTGATATTAAAGTGGTCTTACCGGCGCCATTCGGACCAAGGAGTGCGAGTATTTCGCCTTGTTCAATTTCCAGCGAAACTGAGGTCAATGCCTCGAAGCCACCAGCGTATGATTTGCCGAGATCATCGATCGAAACAATTGCGTTCATTGGATGCTCTTTCTTTGCGATGCCACCTGACTAACGCAGCTGTCGACAAAGGGAAAGTGGCACGGATTAACGCTCGCGTAGTCATTCGCTGACTAGAGTGCTTTCCGGGCTTAACAGCCGTGGTGAGCTCGACATTTACTCGATCTCACGCGATGACCTTAATGGTGATTTTTTGATGCTGTGAACTTATCAGCCCGGCGATGCGCTTTATTTTGCCGAAGACACCCGCAAAAATAGCGTTGTTGGTGCGCTCGCGCTCAAGAAGGATAAGCTTCGTTTCGCAAACTAACCAAAGTCAGTTGTGCCACGACCATGCCGACAAGCGTTTAGCACAACGCCAAGGACGTTTGTGTGTTCTGCAATTTCACGCTCGCAAATGTCAAATTGGCTATATTTCGTTACGTTTGCTCGACTGATGATCAACGCACAGTCAACGTTCTTCAAGAACGCGCGAGTGTCATCATTCACAAGCATCGAGGGAAGATCAAAAATCATCACATCAGGCTGATAACTTTGCTGAACCTCATCGAGGACATTCGTTGCTTGTTCCGAAAGCAAAATGCGTGACGGATCTGCCTCCGGCGCACCTGCCATCGAGATCGCAAGGTTATTGCCAACGCGCAATGCATGATCTTCAAAAGCCACGTCACCCTCTAATAAACCTCCAATGGGTTCATCAGGATCACGTTCAAAGAATTTATTTACGGAAGGGTCCCTAAGATCCATGTCAAACAACATCGAACGAAGCTCTTTTTGACGGGCCAGTCCAAGCGCCAGATTACAGGCCGTGGTGGTTTTCCCGCTATTTGGCATCGGTGAGGTAATCGCCAATCGCGTCCAACCATTCTGCTGCATTTGAAGCAAAATCTTGGTGCGTAAGATATCGAACGGCGTCGCCGCGGCGGAAGCAACCTGTGTGACGACACGATGTTCTTTCAGCTTTTCAGCTGGTGGATGAAATTCGAGTAAAGCGTCCCAAAGATGCGCACTTGGGCCTCTTGAAGTCTGTCGTTTTGACAACTGCTCCGTGAGTTGCCGTTCGGGTGCTTTTCCCGTTCGATTTTGGCGGGCCGTAGCGAGCGCTGCTTGCAACTTTTCCATATATCAAAGCACCTTTTGATCTTCATTGGGAGTTTTCTGCATAACTACAGACCCAATCGATTAATGAGTTTAGCAACAATAATATCAAGCGGTTGATAGTTCGTGTCGATATACCAGAGCGCCAAAGGAACGCCGATCAGGACAAACAACAAAGCAATGGCGAGAACACCCAGACGAGTGCGTCGCTGCCCCTTACTCTCCATATACGGGATGCTGGCAATTGGCGTAATGTTAAATCGGCTCTCGATTTCTTGCGGACGGCGAATACTGCGATTCATAATTTCAAGAAGCGCGAAAAGACCAGCGGCAAGAGCCAATCCGAGACCAATGCCCACGGCTGCGATTCGCAACCTATTTGGACCAGAAGGATCCTGTGGCACGTTTGGACTCTCAATAATTGCCAGCTTTTGTCCTTGGTTCGCAACAACGACTTCTTGAGCAAGGCGTGCCTGATCGAGTTGAGCATTTGCGGCATTGTAGCGTTGCTGCAGATTCTCAAAATCGCGCTGGAGACCAGCTAACGCAATCGCATTTGCAGCAGTCGCACGAAGAGATCTATCCAATTGGTCAATGCCGGCCTGCAGTTCAATGGTCTCGGCATCAAGAAGGTCAATGTTATCTTGAAACTCCGCAAGTTGAATTTCCAGCATCGCAACTTGTGGAGATCGGAAAGTATCGTCGGTGTCAGTTGGAGCTTGAGCAGCAACAGCCTGCCGCAGTCTTTCAACTTGATTGTTCAGCAAAACGACTCTCGGGTTTGTATCACTGTAGACTGACCGCGCATTTTGCAGTTCCAACTCTAACTGTGCCAATTGAGCCTGCTGAGGAGATAAACGTGGTTGTTCGTTCTGATCGATTTGGCCTGTCGCTTCGAAAAGTCTCACAAAATCAGCCCGACGATTCTCCGTTGCTGCTCGCTCTCTCGCGATACGCTCAAGGCGTTCAATCATTTGCGCCTGTCGGTTTTGGCGAAAATCGGCATCATCCGGCAGCGCACCGGCATTTTCTGCTTTAAAAGCTACAATACGCGCACTTTGAAGTTCGAGATCCCCCGAAAGGCGGTCTGCTTCACGTTGATAGAAAGCCAATGTATCTTCAATCTGTTGGCTGTTGCTTGCGGTACTATCGTCTTGAACGATCGTGAGATATTCGTTAACGACGTTTGCTGCTATCCGGCCAGTTCTTGCTTCAAACGAGATTGTCATTAGCGCTACTTGATTGCGACCACCGCGAAGTATGATATCCGTGTTCTCCAACATCTCTTCGAATACCTCATCGGGCGACATGTCCCGCATGTTTTCAAAAACACCGAACTCATTAGCAATATCAACAAGGTTCGCACGGGTAAGTAGGCGTTCGCGCGTCAAACGCAGTTCTTGATCTGCGTTGACGCCATTTGTCGCGCCGACTTCGATCTGAGCTTCTTCAATCAGCAGACGCGCAGATGAACTGTAAGTTGGCGCGGCGTTGATTGCGACAGAGATACCAAACCCCGAACACACCAAAAATATGGTAAGCATAATCGGCAAGCGCCTTGCAAATAGCGCAAAATAAAAACGGAAATCAAAGTTCATCCTGGCACACTTTCTGCAAGGTCAGTTCGATTGGTCAAAAACAGTGGCGGTGTCGCGATCGGCTTAACAATGCCGTCCTTTATCAGCTCTTCAACAGTTTTTGTATCAACCGTTTGTCTTTCATCGGATGCGGCATACACTAAGGCCAAGTCACACAATTTGTTTACGATCCGCGGGATACCACCCGATTGGTGGTAAATGTACTGAATTGCTTGAGGTGTAAATTCTTTTCCAGTCCCACCCACGTGTTTCAGTCGATGAGACACATATCGATGTGTAGTAAGGGTATCCATGGGATCCAAGTGATACGTCGCTGACACGCGCTGAGCAAACTGACGCAATTCGGGAAGCGCAATCATATCTTGAAGTTCCGGTTGTCCGACCAAAATCAACTGAAGCAGCTCATCTTTGTTAGAATTGATATTCGTTAGCATTCGGAGTTCTTCGAGTACTTCGACGGATAAGTTTTGAGCTTCGTCAATAATCAAAAGGACGTAGCGACCCGCAGCATATTCTGAAATGACGAAGTCTTGAAACTGATTGAAGAGTGAAACGTAGTCAATGCTCGCATCATATGGAAGGTTCAATGAACTACAAACCCAGCGTAAAAGATCGCCACGGCCACCTTGTGCATTTGAAATTAGACCGACTGTAACTTCTTCTGAAATTTGACCGAGCAGAGCCTGGATCAGTGTTGTCTTGCCAGTGCCAACTTCACCAGTCACGACAGTGAGCGGAGCACGCGTTACCATTCCATATTCTAAAATTGCGAACGCACGTCGATGATCCTTAGACCAGTACAGGAAATCTGGGTCAGGTAGGATCTTGAATGGTCTTTCGCGAAAACCAAAAACTTGCGAGTATAAATCAGCTGACACGCTTAACCTGCTCTCTAGAACGCTTTTTCAACGTTTTTTCCAACCTCGCACCTAATACCTATTCGCGCCAAGAATGCGGAACTGATGTGGCATAGTTACGATTACTAGACCTTAACATTGATAAAGGCATCGATTCGCAAGTCTCTTACTGATCTTGTGCAGTTTTTCGGCAATTGCTGCGCTTTTTGCTGAACTATCCGCCTTGTTTTAGCCACAATGTTTCCGCTTTTTGACCCAATTCACAAAAAAATTCCCCGTAAATGATTTGCTCCGGTCCTCTGAAAGACACATTGTTCACCTTATTTTTATGGGCAGAATCGGCTTTAACCACGTTGGCGAACAATTGAATCAATGCTTTGAAGAATGCAGAACAAATGCTAAAAGTCTCTTGGGGCTTTTATTTGGTATTCGCCATTTCGGCGGTTCGTTCACAATTTTGGGGGTCACATGCGTGACCATAACTAATTGAACCTGCGTCAAATCAAACAGTGTGCAGGGCATGATTGAGAAACCGCTGCTAACAAAACACCCCGCACAAGCTGCGTTGGTACTCATCATAGCATGCTGTGTACTCATCGAGGGAATTCTGTCACTTGCAGACCTGGGATTTCTAGGCTCGCAAAGTCTTCGAAGTCGTGTCTATGACTATGCCGGATTTTGGTCCGGTCTTCTTGGATCCTGGCGCCCAAACTACACGGTCCAACCCTACACAATGTTCCTGACTTACGGCTTCTTGCACGGTGGGTTTCTTCATCTGGCAGTCAACATGTTTACGCTTTGGACAGCAGGGAACATTGTAGCGGAACGAGTCGGATCTCGCGGTTTACTAATCGTATATGCTGCATCAATCATTGGCGGAGGGTTGGGATATGGACTGCTGGCACCAACGCTTACACCAATGGTAGGTGCCTCTGGTGGTCTCTTCGGCCTAGTCGGAAGCATACTCGCCTGGAGTTACATCGATCGTTACTCGTCAAATGAAACGCTTTGGCCTGTCGTGAAGGCTGGTCTAATACTGATCGTTTTGAACATCATCTTGTGGTGGGCCATGAATGGGCATCTAGCCTGGGAGACTCATCTTGGTGGGTTCGTCGCAGGCTGGATAGCAGCGCTTCTGGTCGATCCTCGACCCATAGACTACGAAACATAGTCAAATCCAGAAGATCTTCGATTTTGGTAGACTTGGTTGCGGGAGTAGGATTTGAACCTACGACCTTCAGGTTATGAGCCTGACGAGCTACCGGGCTGCTCCATCCCGCGCCAAGTTCAAACCAAATATTAGGTAACGTCAGATTACACAAGCGGAAAGCCTACACAGAACTGAAAAAAAATCAAAAAACCGCCGGCTAATTAGACGACCAGGCATGAAAATGCAACGAACCGGCCCGTTGCATTACCACAGATTTTTCCCATTGGGACTGGATCAAATCCGTAGGCCTTGGCCATACGCATAAACGCTGGCGGACCCAAGAATAAGCACCGATCTCCGCCATTTCGTTTGATGAAGCTATTGGCGGAATCCAAGATCAAACGCGCTGTCGAGCGGTCATTTGTAGTCGATATCAAACGTGTGAGCTCCCATGTGTGTGTATCGACTGGTGGTGGCGTGTCGCAAATCTCAGGGGGTAGTGCAATTCGCCCCAAGTACGCATCACGGATCATGTAGCTATACCCAGTTTGATCATCCCCGATCCGGCTATCACAACGGATCATTCGTGCCCCGCCTAGAACTTCGCCTTCTCTGTGGACGATGATATATGTTGCGACGGTAGCTGTATCGTATTGCTCAAATTCAATCTCGTCATCGACAAGTAGATCCCAATTCATCTTGTCTACGAAGACTTTGGTCCGCAGCCTGAGGAAATCCATCACTAGGTACCATTGCCCACTGTTCGCGGGAAGTTTTAGGAACTCCACACTGACACCGTCAACATTTCCACCAGATCTAGACATACTCGTCGAAACACCCCAACATATCCCACATTGCAGGAGTATGACAAATGGACAACCAAGGTCGATCAATTTCGGCTATTTGCTTAGTTTATCAACTTTGCGTTGCATAATATGTGGCTGTTGTTCAGCCTTTTGCAGCAATTGACCGGTTCATTAACGAGTGTACTTCAAGAGGAAACAGGCTGATTTCCGCACTTTTGCCGTTCAAAGAATCAACTAAATTAGACCGCGAATCTCTGCGCTAGAAACTAGCTGCTTTCGATTCTTGACCTCAAGTTTATCCATCGCTGAAGAAATATAAGCCTTAACTTCCTTCTCCGACAAATCGATCTCTTTGGCTGTTTCGGTTGTCGTTTTCCCGCCTTGGAGCAGCTTTATGATATTGAGTTCAAACTCACTTAGGCTCGCAACAGGTATCAGCGTATTGATGCAATATCTAAAGATTTCGCTCAAACGTTCCATTTCCGGTTCGGTGAATTCCCGATCGCTGCGCGCAGCAGTTAGAAATGAACGACTACGTGATGCGCGCTCAGAAAGCACCGCTCCGTATTTCATTCCATGTGATGCGGCTTTTCCACTGACATTCGCAACGTCTGGGAGCTTAATTTCAGACCAACGGATGCGTCCACGATTGGTTATCGTCCAGTAAAAGACCGGGTCCAAAATAAAGTAATTTTTCTCTTCGTATTCAGTCCGCCACTCAGGGCTAAATTCAGAGTGAAGAAGTTGCGGTCCCGACCAATCTACATTGAGCGCTACAACAAAGCCCGCTGGCGCAAGATCTCTGAGAGCTTTTAGTTGCTCATCATCATCTTTCAAGAAATCATCAGCCATTAGAGTTGAATTCGCCCCATTCTTTCGCTGCTAACGTTAACATTTGCGCCAGATTTAGCAATGTACAGAAGTAAATTGTTTCTCGAATCAGACTGTACTTAAGTCAGGCAACAAGATCAAACTGAGCAACAAGACAGGAAAATGGGTAAATACATCGTAGAGAGATCATGGATGTTGCTTATTAGGTGTGGCGGTGACTTACTCTCCCACGCCTTAAGACGCAGTACCATCAGCGCAGCGGCACTTAACGGCCGAGTTCGGGATGGGATCGGGTGTTTTGCTCGCGCTATGACCACCACACCAAATAAACAACATCCGTTCAAGTCAGGCACATATTTCTTGTAAGTGCACTTGTATCTCCAGTCTTACTATTACTGGATCAAATCAAGCCTATCGAGCAATTAGTACCAGTCAACTGAACGTCTTACGACGCTTACATCTCTGGCCTATCGACGAGGTGGTCTACCTCGGCTCTCAGGGATAC
>JBELEI010000005.1:0-220225 GCA_042093895.1 Cognatiyoonia sp.
AGGTCCATTGGGTTCATGCCAGCAGCAACAGACTTCATGCCTTCTTTAACGATGGCTTGAGCCAAAACTGTTGCGGTTGTTGTACCGTCACCAGCTTCGTCATTGGTCCGGGAAGCAACTTCCTTAACCATCTGTGCGCCCATGTTTTCGAACTTGTCTTCAAGCTCGATCTCTTTTGCAACGGAAACACCATCTTTGGTGATGCGCGGTGCGCCAAAAGATTTGTCGAGTACAACGTTACGACCCTTTGGGCCGAGCGTTACTTTTACAGCGTCAGCAAGTGTGTTGACACCGTTCAGCATACGTCCGCGTGCGTCCGTGCCGAATTTTACGTCTTTAGCAGCCATTGATTAGCTCCTTAAATTCAGATTTCGTTTGAAAGGTATCGCCCGGCTTAGAGGATGCCGAGGATGTCGCTTTCTTTCATGATCAATAGGTCTTCGCCGTCGATCTTAACTTCTGTGCCGGACCATTTTCCGAACAAAACTTTGTCGCCTGCTTTGACGTCCATTGCGATCAGCTCACCGCTGTCTTTGCGCGCACCAGCGCCGCAAGATACGACTTCGCCTTCTGCAGGCTTTTCTTTGGCGCTTTCAGGAATGATAAGGCCGCCTGCTGTCTTTTCGTCGCTTTCTAGGCGGCGAACAAGAACGCGGTCGTGAAGTGGTGTAAATGCCATTTCAGAACTTTCTCCGTTTCGAGTTTCTCTCTCGTTAGCACTCAACCTTTGTGAGTGATAACGACGCATAGTTAGGTAGCGTTTTGAACTGAGTCAACCAAATGATGATAAGAATTGCGGTTACACCAGCATTCGCCTGCTTTGCGGTTTAAATTTTGGCGGTTTTGCCTGATAGCTGGTAATGTAAAAGCTGTGACAAAAGATGATCGCTCTTGGCGAAAAGGACACAAATTGATGTTTAGAATTCTGATAACATTCTGCGTTGCTATATGGGCCCAGAACGCGCAAGCGCTTTGTGTTGGTACTAGCTTTATGGATCGCCTTACCCCAGCCGAACGCCTTGAGATTTCGGATGCGGTTACAGACATCCCCTTCCCCAGCGGCCTTTTTTGGCAAGCAAATCGCGGTGAGAAAACAATCTATGTCATTGGTACAATGCATCTTTATGATCCCCGCCTCGAACCGATCAAAACGCGGGTTGCGCCATTTGTTCAATCTTCTGAAATCTTGCTCGTTGAGGCCACCGATGAGGATGAGCAACTTGTCCAAGAGACCATGGCGAACAATCCCGATATGATCTTTATCACCGAAGGGCCCACGCTCATCGATCGACTTGATGACGAAACTTGGCAGGCGCTCAAAACTGCAGCAGCTGCGCGCAACATACCCGGCTTCATGGCGGGGAAAATGCAACCTTGGTATCTGTCGCTCACCCTCTCGATCCCACCCTGTCTGGTATCCGAGCTCGCCTCTGGGCAGCCCGGCCTCGACGCGATGCTAATTGAAATTGCGCAATCCAAGAGCATCCCGGTCCAAGCAGTTGAATCAGCGCTGGAGACAATCGGTTTGCTAAACAGCGGGACGTTTGATGAGCAGTTAGAGGCACTATCCCTCAGTATTGCCGCCCCTGAACTGCAGTCAGAAATGTTCGTCGCGATGTTGAATTCGTATTTCGCGGAAAACGTCAGCGAGATTTGGGAAGCGTCGAGGATCGCTGCCCGTTACGTCGATGGCATTGACGAATCTCAAGCTGACGCACTGTTGAAACAAATGGAAGATACGCTTTTGATCGGTCGCAATCGCGCTTGGATCCCAGTGATCGAAACCGCAACGCAATCCCATGATATTTTAACGCTCGCAGTCGGCGCATCGCACCTTCCCGGACGTGATGGTGTCTTGGCGTTATTAGCAGGAAAAGGCTGGACGATCGTGGCGATGCCTTAGACATCCGCCCAATCTTTTAGGCCCTGCTGGCCAGTTTTGGTCAAACCATAGATGCCGCGCTCAACCCTTTGAAACCATCCATAGTGATCGGCAGACATGATCCGAGTTGCATCTGGCACCTCAGCCCACTCTTTGACCTTTGCGCCCTTTGAGGGGCCGTGAACCGCCAAGAACCGCGCGCATTTCAACGCGTCCTGACGATATCCAGTCACCAACCCGTGCCGCGTCGCACCACCTGCATTCGGATCCCCGTCCAAACGCTTAAAGGCTTTGGTCATTTTGGCCTGCTTCTTTTTGGATTTGCGTGGCCGGTAAGGTTCGGGCCTTGCATGAACCTCAACGTGACCGTCGCGCAGTCGCACCGTCATGACCCCTAGTCCAAGCCGGCGCGCAAGCTTTACATTGTCACGTAACGCCCGATCCCCGGCTTTGCTCGCGCCCTTGGGAACCGCCACATACACCATATCGGTGACCGACAACCGATCGATCCCTTGATGAAAAAGCGCCAGCGAAAACCCTTTTTTCAGCTCGATGATAATCGGAGGTTCATCCCCGCGCACAGCCATCACATCGGCAGTGCCTACCTCGCCCTTTACCTCATAGCCTTGCCGCGTCAAAAAGGCCTTAATTGGCGGGTACAGATGTGCTTCTCGGATTGTCATTCCCCTTTACATCCTCGGTACGCCATTTATGTCAAATGTTATGTTTTATAGATTTCTAGCCATCGGCGGCGCGTTTGCGCTCGCAGCCTGTAGCGACAGTTCCTCGACCGTCGAACCCATTTCAGCGACGGGATTTGCGTCGGCGACAAACACGGAGCTTGCCTCCTACGATTATACTCTGCGCAATCCGCTGCGCATAAAGGGGCGCAACGGGCAACTCTCACTTGATAGCGACGGCGACATCCGTCTGATCGGTACAAACGGCACTGGTCCAATTACTGTTGTCATCGATGGCCAAACATTTGTCCTGGAGCGCTCTGTTAGCAACCCGGGTTTTGCCTCGTTTGAAGATGGGGACAATAGCGTAATCTTAGCCTCTCTTATCAACGGTCAACGCGACGCGGTCGCCGTTGAGCTGTTTAGCTTTGTCGATGGGCTCTTAAACGCTGGGAACGTCGTAATTGGCCTTGATACCGATCCAGCTGTCCTTCGAACGATGTCAGGACCTGCGTTGTATCAAGGTGCCATCGAATTCACCCTGCGAAATGGGTTCCTAGAAGCTTTTGGAAACGGATCATTTCAGTTCGACGTTGACTTTGATGCTAGCAATCTCAGCGGGACAGCGCAATTGATTGACAATGACAATCCAAACTCTGAATTTGATTTTGAATCAGTTGTCGTCCGTTTAAATGAAACAGAACTGCAACAGAACGGATTCTCAGGCACAGCTGACGTCATCTTGGGTGATTTGGGCGGAACTTTAGTCGATTCCGGTTACGACGGGCGATTTTTCGGACCTGAAGGCGAGACAATCGGAGGCACCTTCTTTGGTCAAATCGATGTCGACGACAACGAAAGCGATACCCTGCTTGAGGGTGTATTTTTGGGCCCAAAAGCAGATGATCTATCCGGCGAGTAAATCGCATTAATCCGTTGTTTGAGACGGGGTGACACCACCCCAAGGGCGACTTATAAGGCGCCGAACTCATATACTCTGTTAGGATAAACCTGCAATGACGACACTCGTATTTGGCCATAAGGCTCCCGATACTGATAGCCTTGGATCCGCACTCATCTGGGAATGGTATATCAACCATACGGGCGGTTCGGCACAGGCTGCTCTGCTCGGAACTCCCAACACTGAGGCCGCATTTGTGGCAGAGCGCTGGGGTTTTGAAGCGCCTCAGATCATAGCCGACGTTGCAGATGATCAGGCCTGTGTAATTGTCGACACAAACAATCCAGCCGAACTGCCCGCCAACATCAACAATGCAAACGTTCAGGCAATCATCGACCACCATAAACTGGTCGGCGGCCTAGAAACCAAGGGCCCGATTGACATCACGATCCGGCCTTTGGCCTGTACGGCAACAATCATGCACGATCTGATGGGCGAAACGGCCGCGGACATGCCAGATGCGATTAAGGGCCTGACACTATCTTGCATCCTGTCTGATACGCTTGAATTCCGCTCCCCTACAACGACACCAACGGACAAGGCGCTGGCTGAAACGCTTGCGACAGATCTCGGGATCGACCTGAACGCCTATGCGACCGAAATGTTTGAAGCAAAATCAGACGTATCGGCGTTTTCAGACGCTGAATTGTTGCGCATGGACAGCAAAGAATACGCAGTCGGCGACACAAAATTTCGGGTCTCTGTTCTTGAAACGACGGCCCCCAAAATCGTTTTGGATCGCAAAGACAGCATTATGGCATCTATGAAGACCGTGGCGGCCGAAGACGGCGTTGATGAAGTTCTCTTGTTCGTTGTCGATATTCTGGCCGAAGAAGCGACGATGTTCATTCCTAACGAGATGACCAAAACAGTCGCAGAGAAGAGCTTTGATGCGCAAGTATCAGGCGATTTGGTCGTCCTACCTGGCATCATGAGTCGTAAAAAACAGATCATCCCTAACCTCAAAGTTTGATCTCAAGGGATGGCGGGCGGGGCGCATTGGCGCAGCCAATAGCGTCGTTGCCGCCCGCCAATCTTCTGACCATCGTCCTTGCTCAGATCAGGGCTGCAGCTTAGGGATAAGATCAAGTCAGAATTCCTAAGCCTAGAGGCAGTCAAAATGACACAGATTATCAAATCCTTTTCAGACGTCTCGGCAAACTACGACGCGGCCTTCGTCGATCTTTGGGGCTGCATGCACAACGGGATTGAGGCATTTCCAGCCGCTGTGGAAGCAATGCGCGCGTTCCGCTCCACTGGCGGTGTTGTTGTCTTGCTGACGAATTCGCCTCGGCCGCGCGACAGCGTTGCGCTTCAGATTACAGATATGGGCATCCCGGCTGATTGTTATGACACGATCGCAACTTCCGGAGACAGCGCAAGATCCGCAATGTATCAAGGAGCGGTTGGCAAAAAGGTGTGGTTCATGGGCGAGAGCCCGCGCGATGATGCGTTCTTCACTCCACTGCAAATCATCGAAGATCCGATCGAGATCCAAAAAGTTCCGCTTGCCGAAGCAGAGGGCATCGTTTGTTGTGGACCGTTCGACACAATGGCCGACCCCGACGTAAATCGCGCTGATTTCTTGATGGCCAAGGAAATGGGTCTAAAATTGCTATGTGCCAATCCAGACATCGTTGTCGACCGCGGCGAAACCCGCGAATGGTGCGCCGGTGCTTTGGCCAAACTCTACACGGAAATGGGTGGCGAGAGCCTTTATTTCGGCAAACCCCATCCGCCGATTTACGATTTGGCGCGCCGTCGCCTGACTGCATTGGGCAAAACGCCATCTGATCCGCGCATCATTTGCATTGGGGACGGAATCATCACCGATATTCTGGGTGCTCAACAAGAAGATCTGGATAGTCTTTACATTACTGGCGGGCTCGCCGCTGCAGAGACAAAAACCGACATCGATCCTGACCCAGAGGCGCTAAGTGCTTATTTAGAAAAAGAAATGATCGGAACCACCTACTCGATTGGTATGTTGCGTTAGGTACTTTCTGCAGTTGCAAAGTAATTAAATTACCCATATAACTCCATCATTGATCGTTTATTTCACGATGGAGCAAGCATGTTGGACAACGCACCCCGCGGAACTATTGTCATTGAAGACATTGAAATTGGCATGGTCCGGTCCCTGCGCAAAGAGGTGACCGATCGCGATATTGAGCTGTTTGCAGAAGTTTCGACCGATCATAACCCCGTGCATTTGGATGACAGCTACGCCCAAGACACGATTTTTGGCGGCCGCATCGCACATGGGATGCTGACGGCTGGATTGATTTCAGCAGTCATCGGCGAACAACTCCCCGGCCATGGCACGGTTTACATGGGTCAATCCTTGAAATTCTTGGCTCCAGTGCGCCCAGGGGACATGGTTTTGGCCGAAGTTGAGGTCAAAGAAATCGATTATTCAAAGCGCCGCGTCAAAATGGAAACCCGCTGCCTTGTAAACGGCAAAAAGGTCCTGATTGGCGAAGCGACCGTTCTCGCACCTTCTGGTAAATTCGACTGACCCAAATCCACATTTAGAAGGCTTGAACCCGCCTCACCCTCGCGTTACGCAAGCTCATGCGCATTATTCGTGACACCCAATTTATTGACCCAACTGATCGCGGCGCCGCAGCGGCCATCGGAAATTTTGATGGCGTACACTTGGGCCATCAAGCTGTCATTGATATCACCCGCCAGATCTCTTCTGATGCGAGTGTACCGCTCGGCATTATGACGTTTGAACCGCACCCGCGCAGTTTTTTCGCGCGCGCTGACGCCCCCTTTCGCTTGATGAACGCAGAGGCCAAGGCGAGTCGCATGGAAAAACTCGGTGTCGATAAGCTTTATGAAGTGCCTTTCAACAAAGCATTAGCTGCCCTCACTGCAGAAGAATTCGCAAAAGAGATTATCCACGACCGCTTAGGGTTAACCCACGTGGTCGTGGGGCAGGATTTTTGCTTTGGCAACGGACGCAAAGGGACCACAGATGATTTGGTTCGATTTGGTCAGGCATTCGGATTTGAAGTCACCATCGCCCCGATGGTCGAAATTGGTACAGCCGAAGTCAGCTCTACAGCGATAAGACGGGCTTTGACCGATGGTACACCACGCAAAGCCGCGGAGATGCTAGGTCATTGGCACAGGATCGAGGGCGACGTCATTCGCGGCGATCAGCGTGGTCGCGATCTGGGGTACCCGACTGCAAACATGTCAATCGCTGGCCTACATCCGCCAAGATATGGTGTTTATGCAGTAAAGGTAGATGTCTTGGATGGCCCATTTGCGGGCTGCTATGATGGCGCGGCCTCAATAGGGACACGCCCAATGTTTGGCGGAAATATCCCGAACTGCGAGACTTTCTTATTTGATTTCAGCGGCGACCTCTATGGATCTACACTTTCGGTCGCTTTGATTGACTTTCTGCGTCCGGAGCTGAAATTCGACAGCTTGGAGGCTTTGATCACGCAAATGGGCGCCGATTGCGATCAAGCCCGTGGATTACTCGCCGATGTCAAATAATATCCCACGCGACGATCTCCCTTCTGAGTTTTGGAAGACGACACCGCTCGAAGAATTGTCAAAGCCAGAATGGGAAGCACTGTGCGATGGCTGTGGTAAGTGTTGTCTTAACAAACTTGAAGATGACGATGGAACCGTCGAGCTGACCCGTGTCGCATGCAAACTGTTAGATAATGAAACTTGCCTATGCAGCAAATATGCGATCAGGCACCAATACGTACCAGAGTGTATTGTACTGACGCCCCGAACAATCGAAGACAACATGTACTGGCTTCCCCAAACCTGCGCTTATCGGCTGGTCTATGAAGGCAAAGAGCTAAAACCATGGCACCCTTTGATTAGCGGGAACCCAATGTCGGTTCATGACGCGGGAATGTCGATGATAGGCAGGACGGTGTCGGAAGACAGCGTTGATGACGAAGACTGGGAAGATCACATAATCGAGGAACCTAATTGATGTTTTTTGCCTCTGACAATGCGGGCCCTGCCCATCCGAAAGTGCTGGATGCTTTGGCGCAGGCCAACACAGGTTACGCCATGGGCTACGGCGCAGATGACATCATGGCAGATGTGCGCGAAACCGTTCGGGAAATCTTTGAAGCGCCCGATGCCATGGTTCATTTGGCCGCCACTGGAACAGCCGCGAACGTTCTGCTGCTTGGGACACTCACTAACCCGTGGGATACAATTTTCTGCACAGCGATGTCGCATATCAATGTCGATGAATGCAATGCGCCGGAATTCTATACCGGCGCTAAGCTAACCCTAGTACCTGATGTTGACGCCAAGATGACACCCGACGCCCTGCGCAGCGCGTTGGAGGGTGAAGAAAACCGTGGCGTACACGGCCCGCAGCGTGGCCCTGTATCTATTACTCAAGTCACGGAACGCGGCACGATCTATAGCCTTAATGAGATCCGTGCATTGACTGATGTTGCTCATGAATTCGGCTTAAAGGTTCACATGGACGGTGCGCGATTTGCCAATGCCCTTGTGGCGTTAGAATGCAGCGCGGCAGAGATGACGTGGAAAGCAGGCATTGATGCGGTCAGTTTTGGCGGCACTAAGAACGGGTTGATGGGGGCGGAAGCTTGTATCTTGTTTGATCCGCAAAACGAACGTGAATTCGAATTGCGGCGCAAGCGTGGGGCGCATCTATTTTCCAAGCATCGCTATATGTCGGCGCAGATGCAGGCTTATTTGAGCGATGGATTGTGGTTGGACATGGCGCAACGGGCGAATGCCGCGACGGCCCAGTTGACGACGGCCCTTACCAGCCATGCAAAGACTGCCCTGCCTTACCCGCCACAAGCCAATATGATATTCTTCCAGGCACCACGTGCTGTGCACCAGCATCTGATGGGCGCTGGCGCTGTCTATTACGTTGAAGATGGGGATGTTGAAAACGGCCCAGCAGAAAGTATTCTTACGGGCCGTTTGGTAACGGACTGGTCGATGCCTCAAGAGGCGCTCGACCAGTTTATGTCTGCGCTCAAATCGGCTTAGATCTTACCGGATAGATGCGCCTCTAGATCGTCCAAACGGTCTTGCCCCCAGAAACGTTCATCCGCATCGGTGATGTAGAACGGTGCCCCAAACGCGCCGCGGCTCACCGCTTCTTCGAGGTTCGCGGCGAAGGTATCTGCGCTGGCCATCATACCTTTGTCAGCGAGGCCGGCGTCGAAACCAGCATCTACCAAACAAGCGCGAATGACATCATCCTGTGAGATGTCTTTTTCTTCTGCCCAG
The DNA here is from genome assembly GCA_042093895.1 of Cognatiyoonia sp. Classification (GTDB taxonomy): domain Bacteria; phylum Pseudomonadota; class Alphaproteobacteria; order Rhodobacterales; family Rhodobacteraceae; genus Cognatiyoonia. The sequence goes on from JBELEI010000005.1 coordinate 8,789, forward strand.
CAACATGCGGTGAGGCGGTTCACTAGTTTTCCAACGTCACCGGAGCCATCAGCCTGCGCCGCTATGATCGCATAGGACGCCGGCGCGGCATTCGTTGGCCAGAACAATGGCTTTACGTTGATTGGCATCTCTGCAAGTGCCGCGCGGCGACGAATTTCTTGGAGGCGGTATTCTTGGCGATTGGGATGGCGGTCTTTTGGCGGAACACCCCCTGTGCGCCCAAAAAGCCCCATGATATCCAGAGGCTTATAACTAATGGTCGTGCCATTCGCCGCTGCCATTTCTTCGAGGCGACTACCCGTCAAATACGTAAACGGGCTCATTGGTGAAAAATAGTAGTCAACATGTGCCATTTTTTGTCTCCTAGACGCAGCGATTTTGTTGGTTGGAACGTAGCGGTGTGCTAGGCGGTGTCAACGTTACGATTCTGTTACATAGCCTTCTGCCAAAGGACACATCGATGCCTAACTTGCTCGAACCGAAGCTCATTTCCGGCAACGCAAACCGACCATTGGGAGAAGCTGTTGCCGCCCGAATGTCGATGCATAGAGGAATGGCGGTCGATCTTGTTGATGCCCGCGTTGAACGTTTTAACGACGGTGAAATATTTGTCGAAGTGTTCGAGAATGTTCGTGGCGAAGACATGTATATCCTGCAGCCTACATCGAACCCTGCCAACGACAACTTAATGGAGCTTTTGATCATTGCGGATGCGCTGCGTCGATCGTCTGCGGCGCGCATTACTGCCGTGATCCCGTACTTTGGCTATGCCCGCCAAGATCGCCGATCCAAAGCCCGCACGCCAATCACGGCCAAGCTGGTCAGCAATATGATCGTAGAAGCCGGCATTGAACGCGTATTGACCCTGGATTTGCATGCAACGCAAATTCAGGGTTTTTTCGACATCCCTGTTGATAACCTCTATGCGTCGCCGATTTTTGCGCTGGATGTCATGCACCACTTCAAAGGCAATATGGACGACGTGATGGTTGTCTCGCCTGATGTCGGTGGCGTGGCACGTGCGCGCGACCTTGCGCAGCGTATTGGTGCCCCCTTGTCCATCGTTGACAAACGCCGTGGCAAACCCGGCGAAGTTGCCGAGATGACAGTGATTGGTGATGTCAAAGACCGTCGCTGCCTGATCGTAGACGATATCGTGGACACTGCAGGTACGCTTTGTAAAGCGGCTGAGGTATTGATGGATAATGGCGCTAAAGAGGTCCATTCCTATATCACGCATGGGGTTCTTTCTGGCCCGGCCGTTGAGCGGATCAGTAAATCCGTGATGAAAAATCTTGTGATCACCGATACTATTCAGCCGACAGAAGCAGTGTTGGCCTGTAAGAACATTCGGATTGTTGGAACAGCGCCGATGTTTGCTCAGGCGATTTTGAATACGTGGAACGGGACATCAGTTTCTTCACTGTTCAATCACAAAGCCCTGAAGCCGATCTATGAGGGTACCTATAACGGGTGACAAATGAACGGGACCTGACAGTTAGCTCACCTTCATAGGTTGAACCTTTCTCGGGCAACGTCATTCATTAGACTATCCGTTCGCATAGTTGTGCTATGCGAACTAGCCCTATCGCTAGCCGTTCGCCATTTTGCCTTTCTTTTTCGCACCTGACATTGATTTATCGGGGGCAGTTAAAAGTGAAAGGCGCATGCAAGCGTATGGTTACTGATCCATTCCACATCAAAACACACCCCGAAAGTCGCATTTTAATCGCCGAAGACTGTACAATTGTCAGAACAACTATCTGTGCTTTATTGGAAAACAGCGGCTGGTCGCATATCTCATCGTCGTCTAGTTTTGACGATGCCTACGAAATGGTCACCAACCAAGGTGCCTTCGATCTAGTATTGATGGACTTTAACATGCCTGGGATGAATGGATTGTCGGGATTAAAAAAAATGCTAGAGGCGAATGACTCAAAGCCCGTTGGAATGATCTCGGGCGACATGCCGTCAGAGCTGGTCGATGAATCTGTTTCGCTTGGTGCCTGCGGCTTTATTCCCAAAAACCTTCCTCCGAGACAGATCATCGACGCCATAGGAATGATGTCGAAAGGACAGAAGTTCTCTCCTGATCATTTCGTGGATCTTACAAATCACCTCAAGGCAAGGCCGGCGGCAGCTAAGACAGGTGCGCGTTAGATATCCCAGGCATCCTCAGAGCTCACAGCCCCGATCGCTTGCCACGTGATGCGCGTACGGGCGATTTTCGTGTCGCCCCATGTACCGAAGTGGATTTCGAAACCGTTTCGGCTTATTTCTTCTGCACAGATTTCCATGCGTAGATAGGCCTCATTGGACATATCGCACATTGCAACATTGACGGTTACGGCTGGGGCTTCATCGAAGGCTTCTTCAAAGGTAATTGTTTTTTTAACCATACGAGCCCCGGAACCCGCCCACATGGGGCCACCTGTCTCATAATCGTTGAACATAACGACCTCGCCCTGAGCGATGCCAATCATATGACCTTTGAACTTAAGCATTTAAACACCAAACATTATGTAACGCTCGATCAATTATTTGCTGTTTAGGGCGAAAAAAAGACGGCAAAAAGAAAAAGGCCCCCGGAAATCGAGGGCCTGTCTCAATAATACAACCAAAAAGGGTGTTAGTTTGAAGCGTTCAAGCCCACCTGGCCACCCATATTGACCATGTCAGACAACATCTTGGCGGCGTCATCCACTGGGCCCGGCTCATTTTCAAAGCCTTCTTGTGCAGTGGCATAGGCCGCTTTGGCATCCGCGATCATTTGATCAAGGACCTCTTGCGTCATTTCACCTTTTGGCAATGCGCTTTCCGCCAGAACCGACACCGCCGCACCATTGATTTCTGCGAAGCCGCCAGAAACGACGTATTCGTCAGATCCGCCAGCGTGCACAACCGTTAGAACACCTGGGCGCAACGTTGTGATGGTAGGCGTGTGGCCCTCCATCACTGTCATATCGCCGTCAGCACCTGGAATTTGCACTTCGCTCGCCTCGACCGACGCCAAACGGCGCTCGGGCGAGACTAGATCGAATTGTAGGTTTGCCATGTTGGCTCCTTACGCTGCGTCTGCAGCCAGTTTTTCGGCTTTTGCGATCACTTCATCGATGCCGCCAACCATATAGAAGGCGCCTTCTGGAAGGTGGTCATATTCGCCAGCGACAACAGCTTTGAACGACGCGATAGTGTCTTCCAAAGGAACCTGCTTACCGTCGGCGCCTGTGAAGACTTTCGCCACGTCAAATGGCTGGGACAAGAAGCGCTCGAGCTTACGTGCGCGTGTCACAGTCAGTTTGTCGTCTTCTGACAATTCGTCCATGCCCAAAATCGCGATGATGTCCTGAAGGGACTTATAACGCTGCAGAACCTGCTGAACGTCTGTCGCAACTTTGTAGTGCTCTTCACCGATGATCTGTGGATCAAGCAAGCGAGATGTTGAACCAAGTGGATCAACCGCAGGATAGATACCCTTTTCTGAGATCGCACGATCCAGAACGGTTGTCGCATCCAAGTGCGCAAACGATGTCGCAGGTGCAGGGTCTGTAAGGTCATCCGCAGGAACGTAAACGGCCTGAACGGACGTAATCGAACCTGATTTGGTTGACGCGATACGTTCCTGCATCGCACCCATGTCTGTCGCCAATGTTGGCTGGTAGCCAACCGCAGATGGGATACGACCCAAGAGTGCTGACACCTCGGAACCGGCCTGTGTAAAGCGGAAGATGTTATCAACGAAGAACAGAACGTCAGAACCAGTGTCATCGCGGAACTGCTCAGCCAAAGACAGACCAGTCAAAGCGATACGCATACGCGCACCTGGAGGCTCGTTCATCTGACCGTAAACCAGTGCGATTTTTGAGTCTGGCAGGTTATCAGGAACGATAACGCCAGATTCGATCATCTCGTGGTAAAGGTCGTTACCTTCACGTGTACGCTCACCCACGCCCGCAAACACGGACACACCAGAGTGCACTTTCGCGATGTTGTTGATCAATTCCATGATCAAAACTGTTTTGCCAACACCCGCACCGCCGAAGAGGCCAATTTTACCACCCTTCGTGTAAGGCGCGAGAAGGTCGATAACTTTGATGCCTGTAACGAGGATTTCTGTCGCTGTGGACTGGTCTTCGAACTTTGGCGCATCGCCGTGGATCGAGCGACGCTCTTTTGTGTTCACAGGGCCCTGCTCATCCACAGGCTCGCCTGTGACGTTCATGATACGACCGAGTGTCGCGTTGCCTACTGGCACGGAAATCGGTGCGTTCGTGTTCACAACTTCTTGTCCGCGAACCAATCCTTCGGTCGCGTCCATCGCAATTGCGCGAACTGTGTTTTCACCAAGGTGCTGGGCCACTTCGAGGACCAGATCCTTGCCATTGTTTGATGTCGTCAGCGCGTTGAGGATCTCTGGAAGATCGTCGGCGAACTGAACGTCGACAACGGCGCCAATCACCTGGGTGATTTTGCCTTTTGCACTAGCCTTAGCCATGTTTCGTCTCCGGTTCTGTCAGTCTAGAGCGCTTCCGCGCCCGAAATAATTTCAATCAGCTCGTTGGTGATGACGGCCTGACGCGAGCGGTTATACTCGATTGTCAGTTTGTCGATCATCTCGCCAGCGTTACGTGTCGCATTGTCCATCGCCGACATCCGTGCACCTTGCTCGGATGCGCCATTTTCCAGCAATGCTGAGAAGATGGCAGTAGCGACACCACGGGGAAGCAAGTCAGCCAAGATGGCCTCTTCGCTTGGTTCGTAGTCATAAACTGCCCCGCTCTCATCGCCTTGAACTTCGTCGAAGCTGGCTGGGATGATTTGCTGTGCAGTTGGGTGCTGTGTGACAACGTTTTCGAAGCGCGCGAAGAAAATTGTCGCAACATCGAATTCGCCAGAATCAAAGCGTGACAACACGTCCTTGGCGATTCCCTGCGCATCGGAATAACCGATCCGTTTTACTTCACTTAGGTCGACATGACCCACAAAGTGGTCGCCAAATTCGCGTTTGATCGCATCACGGCCTTTTTTCCCGACAGTCAAGATTTTCACCGTCTTGCCATCTGCAACCAACTTTTGCGCATGCGCACGAGCCAGCTTGGAAATGTTGCCGTTAAAGCCACCGCACAGACCGCGCTCTGCCGTCATTACAACGAGCAGGTGCACTTGGTCAGAGCCGGTGCCCGAGATCAGCTTTGGTGCGCTGTCCGAACCACCGACTGACGACGCAAGCCCAGCCATCACGGCGTTAAACCGTTCTGTATAAGGGCGCGACGCCTCGGCTGCATCTTGGGCGCGGCGCAATTTTGCAGCCGCGACCATCTGCATGGCCTTTGTAATCTTACGCGTCGATTTCACCGACGCGATCCGATTTTTGAGGTCCTTAAGATTAGGCACGTTTTCGTCTCCTTATCTTTAAGGGTTACGCGAAGTCGGCAGCGAATGCGTCCAATGCAGCTTTGATCTTAGCTTCTGCATCGCCTTTGATCTTCGGGTCTTCCTTGGTGATCATATCGAGCACGTCAGATGCGTTTGTACGCAAGTGCTTGAGCAGACCAGCTTCGAAACGACCAACGTCAGTTACTTCGATGTTATCGAGGTAGCCTTTTGTGCCCGCATAGATGACGCAAACGATCTCAGCATTCGTCAGTGGTGAATACTGTGCCTGTTTCATCAGTTCGGTCAAACGCGCACCACGGTTCAGCAACTGCTGTGTCGCGGCGTCGAGGTCAGAACCAAACTGCGCAAAAGCAGCCATTTCACGGTACTGAGCAAGCTCAAGCTTAACCGGACCAGCAACCGATTTCATGGAGTTTGTCTGAGCAGACGAACCAACACGAGAAACGGATAGACCAGTGTTCACCGCAGGACGGATACCTTGGTAGAACAATTCTGTTTCCAAGAAGATCTGACCATCTGTGATCGAGATCACGTTTGTCGGAATAAACGCAGAAACGTCACCACCTTGGGTTTCGATGATCGGCAGCGCCGTCAAAGACCCAGATCCGTTCGCTTCGTTCAACTTAGATGAACGCTCTAGCAGACGGGAGTGAAGGTAGAAAACGTCACCTGGATATGCTTCACGTCCTGGTGGACGACGAAGAAGAAGTGACATCTGACGATAAGACACAGCCTGCTTGGACAAATCATCATAAATGATCAGCGCGTGGCGACCGTTGTCGCGGAAGTGTTCCGCCATTGTTGTCGCAGCATATGGTGCAAGGAACTGCATCGGCGCTGGATCAGAAGCAGTCGCAGCAACTACGATTGAATATTCAATCGCGCCAGACTCTTCGAGTTTCTTAACCAACTGGGCAACAGTCGAACGTTTTTGGCCGATCGCTACGTATACGCAGTACAGTTTGCCGTTCTCGTCGTCGCCAGCAGCCTCGTTATAAGACTTTTGGTTCAGGATCGCGTCCAAAGCTACGGCAGTTTTACCTGTCTGGCGGTCACCAATGATCAATTCGCGCTGGCCACGGCCAATCGGGATCATCGCGTCGACAGATTTCAGACCAGTCGCCATTGGCTCGTGAACTGATTTACGTGGGATGATGCCCGGTGCTTTACCGTCAGCAACCGCACGCTTTTTCGTTTTGATTGGGCCCTTGCCGTCGATTGGGTTACCCAAACCGTCAACAACACGACCAAGGAGTTCGTCACCAACAGGAACGTCCACAATCGCGTTTGTGCGCTTAACTGTGTCGCCTTCTTTGATGTCGCGGTCAGAACCAAAGATAACAACACCAACGTTGTCACTTTCAAGGTTCAAGGCCATTCCGCGGATACCACCAGGGAATTCGACCATTTCACCAGCCTGCACGTTGTCGAGGCCGTAGATACGCGCGATGCCGTCACCAACTGACAGTACGCGGCCCACTTCGGCCACTTCGGCTTCTTGACCGAAGTTTTTGATCTGGTCCTTTAGGATCGCAGAGATTTCAGACGCTTGGATCGCCATGTTATCCGACCTCTTTCATAGTGTTCTGGAGTGCGTTGAGCTTCGACTTGATCGACGTGTCGATCATTTTCGAACCTACTTTAACAATCAAACCGCCAATGATGCTTTCATCGACGGTTGCATTAATCGTAACAGCTTTGCCTATTTGCGCTTTCAAAGTCTTTGCAAGCTTGTCAGCTTGCGCCTTTGTCAGGGCTTTTGCAGAAGTAACTTCTGCCACCACTTCGCCACGCTCTTCAGCCAATAGCGTACGAAGCGCAGCGGCAAGCTGTGGCAACACAAACAAGCGACGCTTGGACGCAAGAAGCGCAAGCGTGTTGGTTGTTGTTGGCGACAGTTTCATTTTCTTAGCAACGGCAGCAATCGCAGTGCCCTGCTCTTCCCGGCTATAAAGCGGAGAACTTAGCAGCGTACGCAAATCGTCGCTGTCGGCCATTGCGCCTTCAAGGGCGCCAATGTCTGTTTCAAGTGCTTTTAGCTTCTTGCCTTCTTTGGCAAGTTCAAAAACAGCTGTGGCATAGCGATTTGCAATGCCGGAGGAAATCGAAGCTGGTTCGGACACGTCCACCCTTTCGATGCGTTGGGCCTACCCCAAATTCCTGAGGGTTAGGCGGCGAAACACCCTCGCACTATGCTGGGGCATCAAAATCGACTGCGATGTAGCAGACGATATTGCAGCGGGCAAGCGTCCATGGAAATTAATCCACACGAGCTTTTGCAATATTTACAAGGGCTTTCACTGCTTTGGTGAATTGCGTGTAAATTTAAAGACCCGCAATGTCCTGAAAACACGCCGAATCTCGTCCAAACCACAAGATTTCGTCAACTCCACACCCTGCATTCCAGCCGCCCCTGGTATTGGTGCTGCTATTCCTTCAAGTGCTCGCAAAGGCCTTTTTACCTTTTCTGGGATACCCGGCCCGATCGGTGCGATCGTTTGCTTACTCACCTCTACAATTATCACGCCGCCTGCTTTGAAGACAGGGATCGCATGCCCCACGCCTTCGAATATCGAAGCCGCTTTATGCCAAAACCGTCGGTGCGACGGTGGTTGATACATTGTTGATATACTTCTCTCTGTCAGGAATTGATGCTGCCTCAGTTGAGCCTCGAGCTGCGAAGGCGAATAAGGTCGTCCATAGCCAAACGGAGTCTTGTCAGACCGCGACCAAAGCCCAGCACGATTGGGGACGATAAATATGGCCCGGCCACCGGGCCCAAGAACACGCCAGCATTCTTGCAACAACGCCGAAGGGTTTTCTGTTGTCTCAAGACCATGCATCACGACGAGCTTATCAACCTGCCCGGTTTGTAGGGGCCACTGTGTTTCTTCGCATAGCACACTGATATTGGGGGCCTGATCGGGCCAACGCATGACGCCCTGAGGTCCCGGCATCAAGCCGATCACGCGCCGCGCGGAATCGAGGTAGGGCCGCAAGAGTGGGACTGCGAAACCAAACCCAACCACGGTTTGCGCTTTCGCTTCTGGCCAAAAATTCAAAAGCTCGTCGCGGATCACTTTCTGCGCACGGCGCCCGAGGGTGCTGCGATAATAAAAATTCCTGAGATCTTGAACATCAAGATGCATTGCGGTTCCCGGCTCTTTCGGCAAAACTCAAAACGACCTTAACAACAACTGCCGAGTTTTCCATGCCCCTTGAGCTTGTGACGATCCCCTGCCTGCAAGATAATTATGCCTACCTGTTGCACAACAGTACAACTTCTCAAACGGCACTTATCGATGCACCAGAGGCGGGACCGATCCAAGCCGAGCTGGATGCAAGAGGTTGGTCGCTGAGCGATATTCTATTAACCCATCACCATTATGATCATATTGATGGCGTTGCTGAGCTTCGTGGCGACGCTAGGGTTATTGGTGCGAAGGCAGATGCTCATCGTTTACCTGATCTCGACCTCGCTGTGGCCGAAGACGATAAGTTGTCGGTGTTGGGTGAAGATACGCAAATTTTTGATGTCTCTGGCCATACAGTTGGGCACATTGCATTTTACTTTGCGAAAAGTGGCATCGCGTTTACCGCTGACAGTTTGATGGCTATGGGTTGCGGGCGTCTTTTTGAGGGAAGCCCATCTCAAATGTGGGAAAGCCTGTTAAAATTACGCGCCCTACCCGCAGATACTATCATCGCTTCGGGTCACGAATATACGGCTTCAAATGCAAAGTTTGCTCAAAGCTTGGGCGAAGAGAACGCCGCCCTAGAGACACGAATAACTGAAATCACACAGGCTCGAGCCGAAGGCAAAGCCACGGTTCCATCCCTATTATCATCCGAGTGCGCCACAAACCCGTTCCTACGCGCTGATGATGTAGCCTTGAAAAATGCCGTCGGCTTCCCAAATGCTAGTGCTGCTGAGGTGTTTGCTGAAATTCGCAAACGCAAAGATAACTTTTGATAAACACATTCTCAAAAAGCTGCGACTTTTCCCTCTGAACGTATGGTTTATGCAGAAATCGCACTATTTGTTATATAAGAAGTGAAAAAGGGCTTGAAGCTTTGCCAATAAAACCAAACCTTAAGAGAAAGGGTTTACGGTTTGACCGGGCATCCTCCCAATCAAGCCCCCGAAAGTGAAGGAGCACATCGGTGCCATCATTCTCAACGACTTTAGAGCAGTCTATTCACGGCGCGTTGGCGCTTGCGAATGCACGCAAACATGAACTAGCCACGCTTGAGCATTTGCTGCTAGCGCTAATTGACGAACCGGACGCTGCACGCGTTATGCAGGCTTGTTCTGTAGATTTGGATGCGTTGCGCAAAGACCTCGAAGATTTCATCGAAGATGATCTGTCGACACTTGAAACAGATGTCGAAGGATCTGAGGCCGTCCCGACAGCCGCATTTCAGCGCGTGATCCAACGTGCGGCTATTCATGTGCAATCGTCTGGTCGCACTGAAGTTACGGGCGCCAATGTTTTGGTCGCAATCTTTGCGGAACGTGAATCCAACGCCGCCTACTTCCTGCAGGAACAGGATATGACCCGCTATGATGCCGTGAACTTTATCGCTCATGGCGTCGCCAAAGATCCTGCTTTTGGCGAGGCTCGCCCGGTTCAAGGCTCAACCGAAGAAAACACTGAGACCATTCAAGACGACAGTGTTGAAGAAAAAGAAAGCGCGCTGGCTAAGTACTGCGTCGATCTAAATACCAAAGCTCGCGAAGGCGATGTCGATCCACTGATTGGCCGCGCGCACGAAGTTGAGCGTTGTATCCAGGTTCTTTGTCGCCGGCGTAAGAACAACCCGCTTTTGGTCGGGGACCCTGGCGTCGGGAAAACTGCGATCGCCGAAGGCCTCGCATTCAAAATTGTGAACGGTGATACCCCAGAGGTTTTATCCGAGACGACAATCTATTCATTGGACATGGGCGCGCTTTTGGCGGGGACACGTTACCGTGGTGATTTCGAAGAGCGTCTGAAAGCCGTTATGACCGAAATGGAAGATCACGATGACGCCGTTTTGTTCATTGATGAGATCCACACAGTTATCGGCGCTGGGGCAACATCCGGCGGTGCAATGGATGCGTCGAACCTTCTAAAACCTGCCTTACAAGGCGGTAAATTGCGCTGCATGGGGTCAACGACCTACAAGGAATTCCGCCAGCATTTCGAAAAAGATCGCGCGCTAAGCCGTCGTTTCCAGAAAATCGACGTAAGCGAGCCATCTGTTGAAGATGCGGTCAAAATCCTTCGTGGGCTAAAGCCGTATTTCGAAGAGCACCATTCGATCAAATACACTGCTGATGCGATTAAGACGGCCGTGGATCTATCCGCACGTTATATTAATGATCGCAAGTTGCCTGACAAAGCCATCGACGTCATCGACGAAGCTGGAGCAGCGCAACATTTGGTCGCGGAATCTAAGCGCCGTAAGACTATCGGCACCAAAGAGATCGAGGCCGTTGTCGCCAAGATTGCCCGCATCCCGCCAAAGAACGTCAGCAAAGATGATGCAGAGGTCCTAAAAGACCTTGAACCATCATTGAAGCGCGTCGTCTTTGGACAGGACACAGCAATCGAGGCATTGGCTTCTGCAATCAAGCTTGCGCGGGCTGGCTTACGCGAACCTGAGAAGCCAATCGGCAACTACCTGTTCGCCGGCCCAACGGGCGTCGGTAAAACCGAAGTGGCCAAACAACTGGCGGATACGCTGGGCGTTGAGTTGATGCGTTTTGATATGTCTGAGTACATGGAGAAGCACGCTGTCAGCCGTTTGATCGGCGCACCTCCGGGCTATGTCGGATTTGATCAGGGCGGCATGCTAACAGATGGGATCGATCAGAACCCGCACTGTGTGCTTTTGCTCGACGAAATGGAAAAAGCCCATCCTGATGTCTACAATATCCTGTTGCAGGTCATGGACCACGGTAAACTGACCGACCACAATGGCCGGACGACCGATTTCCGCAACGTGATCTTGATCATGACTTCTAACGCCGGCGCTGCCGAGTTGACGAAGAACGCATTGGGCTTTGGTCGTGAAAGCCGCGCGGGTGAGGATACGGCCGCTATTGAGCGGACGTTTACGCCTGAATTCCGCAACCGTTTAGATGCGGTGATCTCATTCGGCGCTTTGCCGAAAGAAGTGATCTTGCAGGTTGTTGAGAAATTCGTGTTACAGCTTGAAGCGCAATTGATCGACCGCAATGTTCATATTGAGCTGACGCCAAAAGCCGCTGAATGGCTGGCTGACAAAGGCTATGATGACAAGATGGGCGCGCGACCACTAGGTCGTGTAATCCAAGAACATATCAAAAAGCCATTGGCTGAAGAACTGCTGTTCGGCAAACTCGTCAAAGGTGGGTTGGTTAAGGTTGGCGTCAAAGACGGCGCGCTTGATTTAGAGATCGAGGAACCCGAGCAAGGTAAGCTGCCAAACATTGGCAAAAAGCCTCCGCTGCTGGCTGCAGACTAATGTTTAAAAAGGGGCCGCGTTTGCGGCCCTTTTTATTTAGTCGAGACGGTAATCGCCAAGTCTTTCAAGATCATCTTCAAGATGGAGCCACGAAATCTTGCTTTGAAATTGCGCGTGAGTTTCCGGCTCTAATTGATCTGCTTGATCAAGGATTCCGAGCGACAAATACGCTTTCCCTGGCAGATAAGCATAGGTTCCCATGATTGGGGACCCGCAATTGCCACAGAACGTGCGCGTGACGCCTTCGTTGACGGTCACCGATCTGGCGTGGCCACCTGTAATCTCAACATCTGTTTGCGCACATTCAACGAAGGCTGTGACCGGCGCGCCTGCGGATCTTCGACAATCTGCACAGTGGCAGTACAAAACAGTTGTGTGATTATTCGCGGCAACTTCCGTTTGTCCGCAATAGCATCGCCCTGTGATTTGCATCGCGTCCTACTTTTCCGTGAGTTTCAATTCAATCCGACGGTTCTGCGCCAGTGCCTCGTCCGTGTCATCCGTATTGATCGGTTGGAATTCACCAAACCCGTTCGCCGCCAAACGGTTGGGCGGAATACCCAGATCAGATGTCATATAACGTACAACAGACAGTGCGCGTGCCTGAGAGAGCTCCCAATTGTCGCGATACTCGCCAAAGCCAGAAAGCGGTGTATTGTCGGTGTGCCCGTCAACGCGGATCACCCAATCGATCCCTGCTGGGATCTCATCGGCTACACCCCTTAGAATATTTGCAACCTTTGCAATCTCAGCCTGCCCAAGTGCGGAAAGTTCGGCACGCGCGGGCTGAAACAAAACCTCAGAAGAAAAGACAAAGCGATCACCAGCAATTTGGACACCTTCTTGGCCCTCTAGGATGGTGCGGAGTTCACCAAAGAAATCAGAACGGAACCTTTCAAGGTCCTGTGCTTCAGCGCTAAGTTTTTCAGTTTCCGCGGCAAGACGTCTGGTTTCTTCTTCTAGCCTAATCCGCTCAGCTTCTTCCAATGCCGCGCGTCGGCGTTCTTCTGCTGCGACGCGGGCCAAGGCAGTGTTGAGTTGCTCGCCGAGACGCTCAATTTGAATTTGTGCATCCGAGTCGTCATCGGCCGCGACGCTTAACAGTTCCTGCAAACTACCAACTTGACTGCGGAGCTGCGCAACCTGGGCATTCAGTAAGGCCACCTCGCGACGGCTTTCTGCAGATAACGCCTCCTCGGTACTGAGGGCCTCATTTGCGCGGGCCAAAAGAGCCGCCTGACGATCAATATCGGATTGTGTCGCTTCTTGATTTGCCAAAAGCGCGGCGAGACGTGATTTCAATGCATCATTTTCAAGCGCGACTTCAGACCCGCTCGCGGAGAGCGTTGCGATCCGCTCTTCCAAAGTTTCGCGTGCTAGCAGGGCCTCTGCCAATCGATCTTGTAGGGCGCCCTGCTCTTCAACAACGGCGGATGTCGCGTCCTCAGCTGCTTGTTGTGCAAGAACAGCAGCAACGAGTTGTGCTTGCAATTCTTGTTCACGGGCTGCGGCTTCTTCGGCCGTTGTTTCGTTCGCAAGCAAAGCGGCCGCCAACTGTGCAGACAAATCGTTGTTTTCAAGATTACTGGTGCTCGTGAGTTCCGTCGCTTCATCCAACTCCGATTGCAGCGCCGCAAGTTCAGTGAGTTTTTCGTCCAAGCGCGCTTCGGCTTCGGCCAAAGCGTTAGAAGACGCGCCCTGAGCGGTCAACGCGGCGATAAGCTGCGCATTCAAAGATTGTTCGGTGCTGGCAGCATCCACCAAAGCGGTCTCTGCTGTTTGTTGCGCAAGCAATGCCGCCGCCAAGTTCTCGGTTAAAGCATCGCGCGCATCTTCCGTCGCCGCCAAAAGCGTTAATGTTTCTTCAGCTTCTTTGCGCTTTTCTTCCAAAGCTAGTGTCATCGCTGTCAGCTCAGTGTCGGCGTTTTCCAAGCGATTCCGTAACGCTTCGGCAGCGGCAGCTTGTGCTAGTTCGGCAGCTTCTAACGCGGTGATGCGATCCGTATTTTCGAGCCGTTCTTGCTCTAGAGCTGTAATCCTTGTTGCGTCCGCCTCACCTTGGGTTGTTAGTTCGGCGATCATGGATTCTAGGGCGTCGGCTTGGGCTGCGGCCAAACGTGCGGCTTCGACACCCAGATCGATTTCATCGCGCGCTTGTGCCAATGCGAGGTTTAACGCCTCTTGGTCTGTAAGTAAGCGTGACTGCTCGGCCTCCAAAGTCGCGATGGTGTCGTCTTGCGCAACGCGCTCGGCAAGCAAGCCGGCAACCTGCGCTTCAAACCCCGAAATCTGGTTTTCCGCCGCCGTCAACGCGGATTGAGCGGTTCCCAAATCGGATGTGAGTTGTGCAATCAGAGCATCTTGAGCCGTCGCACGTGTCTGCGCGTCATTCAATGAGTTTGTGAGTGTGTTTGCCCGCGATTGCTCCAATCCCAAAGCGCTCGAAAGTGATGCAACCTCCGCTGCCAAATCCTCTAGCTGGGTTTCTTGACCAGTGATCGTTTCGCGTAAAACAAACTGGATCACCATAAAGATGGTCAGAACGAACATCAGAACCAACAACAAGCCCGTCATCGCATCAACGAACCCCGGCCAAATCGCCGTGTTAAACCGTTGTGAAGATCGGCGGGTGAGCGCCATCGCTTAGCCTTTACCTTTGATCGCTTGCGTCAATGCCGCGAGATCTCCGCGTAGATCGGCCGTAGATTGCTGACGTCCGGCGGCCAATTCTTCTAGTATACGCAGCAATTGCACATCGATTGAACGGAGCCGCATCCGGCTTTCGGCATCGATACCGTCGATACCGCCATCCTTTAGACTGGCCACCAACTCTTCCTGGCCTTTTGCAACGCGGGCTAACAATTCAGGATCTGCAACTTCGGTTGCCGGGGCTGCAGACCCACCAGTATCAACCATTGTTTGAACTGCCTGCGTCAAAGCCGCGATACGTGTATCAATTGCTGAACTACGCTCATCAGATTGAAGGATAGCCGACTGCATCGTTTCCATCCGCTCAGCCAAATGATCGACGACACCAGCCAGCACACTGTCTGTATCCCCACCACCGTCTTCGGCTGCAAATCCAAGTCTTGTGATCGAAGAAAGCCATTCTTCCAATTCTTGGTAAAAGCGGTTTTGGCCGTGGCCTGTGAAGAGTTCTAGCAAACCAACAACGAGAGAACCCGCCAACCCTAATAGCGATGAGGAAAATGCTGTACCCATACCGCCAAGCTGGCTTTCTAAACCGCTTTGAAGCCGCGAGAAGACATCAGCGCCGCTTTGACCTTCTTCTGGTGACAGCGAACGAATGGTTTCAACCAAAGCTGGAACGGTTGTTGCAAGACCATAAAAAGTCCCCAAAAGACCAAGGAAAATCAGCGTATTGCCAATGTAACGCGTTATCTCGCGTGCTTCATCGATCCGCTGACCGACCGAGTCCAAGATTGAGCGGCTAGAGCTTGAGGATATCTGGCTCCGCGCTCCGCGTGACCTGAGCAGGGTCGCCAACGGTGCCAGCAAAGGAGGTGCGATAATTAGGTTGGCACCAACACGTTCTGCCGCAAACCCTTCGATCCAGCGGACCGACCGCATCAATTGGTAGACCTGTGCAAATGTCGACAAAACGCCGATGACAAACACAAAGACTATCAGACCATTCAATAGCGGATTTGATTGGTAAATCTGCAGAAGTTGATCACGACCAACATAAATGACACCACCAACAAGCCCCAAAACAATCAGCATCGAGACGATCTGATTGACCGGTTGTGTAAAGTGCGGCTCGGCCTCGGGTTCCCTCAAATCGCTCAACGCGCAGGTTCCTTGGTTAGTTTATTTTGGCGCAGTGTAGCTTTTGTAAGGGCAAACGAAAATCCCTAATCGTTTTGGGTCAATTCACGCACACGATGGGTCAACCAAAGAAGATCTGGGTCATCAATTTGCAATGAATCCATCTGTGCTTGTGTATTGAAAAGGTAGTCGCGATTTGGACCTCGGTGACCCGTAGCCGCAGTTATCATCTGCGCTTGGGTTTCAAGGTCATTGTGACAGTATTGGCGATTTTCACGGTTTATGACGTAGGTGACCGTATCCAATGTGTTGCCCTCAACATCCACAACGGGCAATTCGGCTTCCAAATACGCGTCGGAAATCAGTTCGCGTTTGCGAAGCGCCGCCAAGACTTCTTTTTCTTCCGCCGGTTTCACGCGAAATGCTACGCCAACGCATTGAGCATCGTCATCGCGATCCAGCGCCAATACTAAACCTGGTAGTTCCTCGGTCCCACGATAATGGATCGACAACATGCAGAAGCTTCGGTGATAGCCATGCAAGACTGCTTTCCGGCTTTCCGCAGGCTCAAACCCAGGATCCCATAACAACGACCCATATCCAAAAACCCATAATGCCATCACTGGTCCTTTCGCTGCACGCTCTATAAACAGAACGCGAAGCAACGCAAAAGGGCCTTTCATGCGGTTACTAACCATTTTGGTGGCGACAGTTGCAGCGCTATATAGCGGGTATTGGTATATTGGAGCCACAACGGTTGAAAATGGCACCAAGACGGCCCTTGAAAATTTATCAAGAGATAATTGGGAGATTGCGGTTGGATCTGTCTCGACCCGTGGGTTCCCTTCTCGCTTTGACACGACACTCAAGGACGTTTCGATAGAGAACCCCGATGGTTCCTTGGGTTACGAGGCGCCATTCTTACAAGCCTTCGCGCTAAGTTATGCACCCAATGAAGTTATTGTCGCCTTTCCGGACACACAAAAGATCAAAACACCCTCACAGGCGTTCGACGTTGCGAGCAGCGCACTGCGCGCAAGTGCAGCGGTCAAGGCCAACACAAATGCGACGTTAAGCGAAGTCACAATCGAAAGTGGCCCTCTGACGGTTGTTTCTGATGTCGGTTGGGAAACTGCAGTATCGAAGGGATTGGCAGCCGTTCGCCTATTCGACGCTTCCGCCAACGTCTATGACGTCTACGGCGACCTCAACGACATCGCGTTGCCCTCGCAAGCGATCGACAAGATCACCCAAGTGACGAATTTGCCCAGCGCCTTTCAATCCGTGACCATTGATGCGCGGGCGACGCTAACCCGTCCATTGGATCGGTTCGTCATCGAAGAACAGGGTACAGATTTTCCAAAACCAAAATCCATCGATTTGCGTGCATTTGATGCCAAATGGGGAAGTGCGACACTCTCTGCCGCCGGAAATCTTGCGTTTGACGATGTTGGCGTAACCGATGGACAAGTGACCGTTACTGTCGTCGCTTGGGATCAAATCATTGACGCCCTCGTCGCGACGGATCGGATAAATGTAGATGTCGGCCAAACGATGGCGAACGTCATGAATTCAATGGCCAATGGCAAAAGCACATTGACGATTCCTGTTCGTTTCAAAAATGGGCTTAGCTTTATTGGGCCAATCCCGGTTGGCCCCACACCGAAATTTTAGGCTGCGCCGCGTTGAAATAGGCCTGTCAGGGCCTTGCGTACCAACGTCGTCACTGAAGGTTTTTGCGATTGATGGAACGGGAGTGGGCGACACACTTCGATCGCAGCGACGCCAACACGCGCCGTCAGTGCACCATTTATAACGCCCTCGCCAAAACGACGCGACAGTTTTGAAACGACACCACCGCCAGCGATTGATCCGATTAGATCGTCACCGACTGCAACAGCGCCCGTCGCGACGAGATGTGCGAAGACAGCCCGCGTCAGACGCCAACTACCCCAAACGCCCGAGCGACCGCCATAGATCTCTGCGATGCGTCGGATCATACGGATATTCGCTGTCAGAGCAGTAAGCACATCTGCCAGTGCGAGAGGTACCAAGGCGGTCACGGTCGCGACCTGACGCGCGGCGGATTCAACTTCTTGCGCGGCACGATTGTCGAGCGGATCTAGCAGCGTTGTTTCAGCCAAGCCAATCAATCCGTCTGCATCGAGTATGTCGCCCTTTGCTTCATTAAAGCGCTGCTGTCCCCACCTCAGGTCTTCACGGCGACGATAAAGCCGATCCAATTGCGTGGTCACGTTGCGGGCCTGTTCCAGATCATTTGACGCTAAGGCTGCTTTTGCCGCGTCCTGGACGCTATCAATTTCGCGAAGCCTAGCGAAAGCAGAGAGTTCACGAAGCGCTATCACCACCAAAATTAAGCAAAACAGCCCCAACAGGACAGTAATTGCGCCGCCAAGCAGCGGCGAGCGCGCGATCAACGCGTTGACGTAATCCCATGCGGTCAACGAAACGATAAAGCCAACGAGCGCAACCAAAGTGGTCCAAAACCAGCGGGCAATCCTAGAAGGACGTCGACCTGCGAGCGCGACAGCCCTCTGCAACGCTGCGGTGGATCTAAGCTCTTGCAAGTCAGGCACAGCAGGCTCGTTCTGCGGCGCGGCCTCTTCGTGATTTTCATCAAGATCAATAAGAACGGGTCCACGCGTCATAGAACATCTCCGATCAGAAACTCAGCAGCCTTATCTAGACGAATGTGCGGCGGCCCATCGCCAGGTTTCAGGGTAAGACGGGCCGGCGCAAACCGCATAACTTCGTAGTCTGCCTCCAACCATTCCTGTTCACCATCGCGTGCGGGACCAAGCAGATGCTGAGGATCTTCGGGCAAAGTCCCAGGGTAAAATGCCGCTTGTTTGCCGCCTTCGAGCAGTCGCCCGCGAACAACGTCAAGCGGCCCGTCTCGGTGATCAACAGTCTGTTCGACCGTGGTGCGCAACGACGCAATTGAGACAGCAGCTGTTTTTGCGCCAGCAAAATCGGCGCGGTCTCTTGCATCGCGCAACAACGCCTCAGTTATCGCAGTCAATTTCGAATGCTGCTTGTGGTGTAGGTGATCTGCTTTGGTCGCCGCGAATAGAATACGCTCGACGCGACGTCCTTGGAACAACCGACTAAGGAACGCGTTCTTACCCGGACGAAACGCGCCCAGAATATCTGCCATGGCTTGGCGCATGTCTTCGACGGCCTTTGGTCCTGCATGGATCGCACCCAGCACATCAACTAGGACAATCTGACGATCTATCCTGCTGAAATGGTCACGAAAAAACGGACGTACGACATTGCGCTTGTAACTTTCAAATCGACGTTCGAATTCACGAGCGAGCGATTTGCGACCAGTTTTGGATGGTCGAAGCGGCGCAAAAGTTAGCACCGGGGAACCCGCTAAATCACCGGGCAATAGGAAACGACCAGGCGAACAATCCGAATACCCGGCCTCTCGCGCAGCGATCAGATGCTCTGTGTAAGTTTTTGCGAGAATTTGGGCCTTTTCCTCATCCAACGTTTCCGACGGATCGATTTCGCCCAAAGCGTTCAGAAATTCGTCACCACCAATCCTCTGCTCTGCTTTTTCCAAGGCGCGTTCCGACCATTCAGCGAAGTTAACATCGAGCAATGAAAGATCGAGCAACCATTCGCCAGGGTAATCAACGATATCCAAATGGATGGTCCGTGGTCCTTTTAGTCCAGACAAAAGGCCGCTTGGCTGCACGCGAAGCGACAATCGCAATTCCGAGATTTGGCGCGTGCCCTCTGGCCAACTCGGGTTGTGGGCTGTGAGTTTCCCCAAATGTTGTTCGAATTCAAACCGCGGAAGCGTGTCATCTGGTTGTGGCTGCAAAAAGGCCGCTTCAATCGCTGGTGCGCCACGTAATTGTGTCATTCGTCCACGGTTCATTAAATTGGCGACCAAAGACGTGATGAAAACCGTTTTCCCTGCACGACTTAGTCCTGTCACGCCCAGACGGATGACAGGCTCAGAAAAAGGAGCGGAAATCGTGTCGCTCACACCTTCAACTGTCCGAACGATCTGATCAGCGATGGTCGAAATCACCAAAACTCTTACCCTTTTTCAATGTCCTATGTGACAAGATAGGCACCAGAACGGGATATTGGTAGGGATTGATTTTGTCAGATCGGCCCCCTAAAGCCGGCCTATGCCAAGATATGCGCTCAAAGTAGAATATAACGGCCAACCTTTTTCTGGATGGCAGCGACAGAACGATCAGCCGACTGTTCAGGGCGCTATCGAACATGCGCTGTCCAAACTTGAACCGGGTGAGCACACAATTGCCGCCGCAGGGCGTACCGATGCTGGCGTGCACGCCACAGGGCAAGTTGCGCATTGTGACCTGTCGCGCGACTGGGATCCTTTTCGCTTAAACGAAGCCTTGAACTATCATCTGAAGCCAGCGCCGGTCGCAATCGTGGCCTGTGCTCAGACCGAAGATGATTGGCACGCTAGATTTTCAGCCACAGAGCGACGCTATCTCTTTCGGCTGATAAGCCGTCGCGCGCCGCTAACCTTTGAAGCTGGCACCATGTGGCAGGTCAAGAACCCGCTTGAACTAGACGCGATGCGAGAGGCAGCAAAGCATCTTTTGGGTCGCCACGACTTTACAACGTTCCGCTCTTCAATTTGTCAGGCAGATAGTCCGGTCCGAACCTTGGATGAACTCGATATCCGTGAAAGGACAACGCCGTCCGGTCAGCTCTTTGAGTTTACTGTTCGGGCGCGATCATTTTTGCACAATCAAGTTCGTAGCTTCGTTGGAACTTTGGAACGCGTCGGCTCGGGCGCTTGGGATCCGATCGATGTGGCGACAGCACTGAATGCACGCGATCGCAGCGCCTGCGGCCCAGTTTGCCCGCCCGATGGTCTTTACCTTGAGCATGTTACCTATCCCCACGACCCTTTCTCTACATAATCAGAACACATCAACGCGAGAATTTGCGTAGGGGGAAATTAACCAGACAACCGGCATTTCCTCCCCCTCTTTGAGAGGGTAACAAGGATGCATGTGGCGTGGTTTTTCATATGGTGTTCGACGGAGTGTATTGGGCGCAATCGGCGTTGCAATGTTGCCAATGTCGCTCATCGCGCAGGAGGTCACACTTACAGCTGGTGACGAGGACCTTGAACGTAGCTTGCGTCGAGATGCGCTGACCATTTCAGTAAGTAATGATAGCAATAGCAGTACCCAAGATGTTGTTGCCGCCGCACGCGTCGATTATCGAAGATTATTGACCACACTCTATGCCCAAGGATTCTATGGCGGATCAATTTCGATCAAGATTGATGGACAAGAAGCATCGTCTTTTGCACCGCTGTTCGCGCCGTCTTCAATAGCGCGCATCGACATCGTCGTCGATCCTGGTGCCGCTTTCACATTTGGCACCGTGGAAATCGCGCCTCAGTCACCCGAAGCAAACCCAGAGTTTTCTCTGGAATCTGGCCAGCTCGCAGGGTCTGAGCTTATCAGAATGAATGTTAGGGAGGCGATCGACAATTGGCGGAACGCAGGGCACGCGAAAGCATCTGTCTCAAAGCAAACGATTGCTGCAAATCATGTGACTTCGACGCTAAATGTAAGCGTCGAAATCGCGCCTGGTCCAAGGCTTTCATTTGGCGCACTTAGCATTGAAGGCAACCAAAATGTACGTACCGATGCGATACGACGTATTGCAGGCCTTCAAGACGGGGACGTATTTTCACCGCAAGCACTCACAGACGCGGCACGTCGCCTGCGGCAAACAGGTGCTTTCGACGCGATTTCCTTGCTCGAAGCTGACCAAATCGGCCCCAATGACACTTTGCCGATCACTGCGCAAATCACTGAGACCAAACCGCGCAGATTTGGCTTTGGCGTCGAATTGTCCACTGTTACGGGTTTGAATGTTTCGTCCTTCTGGATGCATCGCAATGCATTTGGCGGCGCTGAAAATTTCCGCATAGATGGCGAAATCGGCAGTATTGCAGGTGAAACAGGCGGTACAGATTATAGTTTGGGAACGTCTTTGAAAATTCCTGCGATTTATGGCCCTGACACTGACTTGACTGCGGTGCTTGCCATTGCGCGCGAAGACGAACCTGATTTCTTGCTAGATAGCTTTGACGCGGAAATTACGGCCACCCGTCTGGTGCGCGACGAGCTGACATTGAGTTTTGGGATAGGCTTACAGCGCGCGCGCGAAGTTACACCCGCAGGCGAGGATCGGTATACCCTACTTACCCTGCCAATGAACGTAGATTTCGATAAGCGGGATGACGAGACAAGCACCAAAACCGGCTATCGACTTCAGACCGGCGTAACGCCATTCATTGGCATTCAAGGGATCTCAAACGGTGCAATATTGAACGCCGATTTGACCGCCTTTCGTAGCTTTGGCGCTGAAAAGCGCCTTACACTGGCGGGTCATCTTCAGCTTGGCAGCATAGTCGGCGCATCGATTGAAGAAGCGCCATTTGATTTTCTATTCTATTCTGGCGGTGGCGACACGGTGCGTGGTCACGCATATCATTCGCTTGGCGCGACACGCAGCTCTGGCCCAAGTGGCGGGACAACCTTTGCAGGCGCTCAATTAGAGGCGCGGTATGATGTAACGGACAGTATCGGCGTCGTCGGGTTTTTCGACTACGGATATATTGGGACAAGTGAAATCCCGGGTGACGATGGCGATTGGCACAGTGGAGCAGGACTGGGCATCCGCTATAACACCGGTATCGGCCCCATTCGATTGGATGTCGGCACACCTGCCTCCGGATCAGACGCATTTCGATCCGCTCAGTTTTACCTCGGAATTGGTCAGGCTTTTTGATGCGCTTTTTGGTGATCATAGCCTGCATCTTCTGGCCTGTTTTCAGTGCGGCTCAAACCCAAGAAGCAGAAGACAAAGGCTACTTGACCGAGTTGCTGCAAGACAGCCTGTCTGCGGAAAATCAGATCGTATCGATTGATGGTTTTGCAGGTGCCTTAAGCAGCGAGGCAACGCTGGAGCGCCTGACAATCGCCGACGCCGACGGGGTATGGCTTACTCTTGAGAATGCGACTCTAGTTTGGACACGTTCCGCACTTTTGAGAGGCGCAATCGACGTTGATGAACTAAGCGCCAAACGATTAATAATCGAACGCGCACCACTGCCAAGCACAGCTATCCCAAGTGCGCAAGCAACACCATTTAGCCTTCCCGATTTGCCGGTGAGCGTGTCGCTCGGGTCCCTCGCAATTGATGAGATCGTTCTTGGGTCTATTTTCTTGGGCGAACCCGTCAGCTTGAACGTCGCTGGTTCTGCTGAGCTTTCGGGCGGTGAAGGGCAGCTTGAAATCACCGCGAACAGATTAGATTCCCGTGAAGGTCGATTTGACATTAAGGGTAGTTACGAGAACGAAAGTCGCATGCTTGTCCTGGACCTTGCCCTGGAGGAAGCTCCGGATGGTATCGCAGCGCGGTTATTGGGATTACCTGGTCGCCCAAGTGTCGACCTTGCAATAAACGGGGCTGGCCCGCTGGCTGATTTTGCAGCCGAGCTAGCGCTCGGAACTGACAGCACCGAACGCATGACTGGTGCATTTACGCTTTTTGATGATGGTGTTGGATCGCAGACTTTTGAACTTGGCCTAACTGGCGATGTGTCACCACTGTTCGCGCCTGCTTATCAGAGCTTCTTTGGTCCTGACACCGACCTTGTCACACGCGGTGTTCTCCATGAAAGCGGTGCTTTGGAGCTCGAAACGCTATCCCTGCAAGCACAACACGTAGCTTTGGATGGATTTGCAAACATAAACGCAGAGGGTTGGCCAGAAACTATTGATCTTGTCGGTTCGATCAAAGATCCGAGTGGTGGACGGGTTGTTTTGCCGTTGTCGGGAACGCCAACTCAGATCGATACATTGGACCTCAATTTGACCTACGACGCGTCGGTTTCTGATGTCTGGCAATTCAATTTAGCGATTTCTGAATTGACCCAAGATGAGCTTACGATTGACGACATAGTTGTCAGCGGCGGCGGTATGATTGCACAAGACGAGAGCGATTTCTCTGCTGCTTTGGATTACCGTGCGGATGGATTAAACTTGTCGGACGAAGGTTTATCGCAAGCTTTGGGTGATACAATTTCCGGCGCGCTATCACTCCGTCGGGATGGTCCTGGCGTCATGCGTGTTCCATCGCTTACCGTGCGCGGCCCGGGTCTTACGATGGACTTGTCAGCCTTAATCAACACCCAAGACAGCTTTGGCGTTGATCTGGAAATGGCGTTAAATGCCAACATGTTAGAACGATTTCGCGGGATTGTTGGTCAAGAAATTGCAGGTGCCGCTGATCTTTCGATTGCAGGTCAGATACAGCCACTTGATGGGATTTTTGATCTCACGCTGAATGGTGCTACCGAAGATTTGGCGCTTGGCATAGATCGACTTGACGCACTTCTAAAGGGTCAGGGTCAACTCTCCGGTCGAATTGCACGTACCACCAGCGGAAGCGCTATTGATAATCTTCGCATTAACGCTCGCAATGTAGAGCTGAAAGCCGATGCAAACCTGGATGATGCTGGCGGCAACGCCACGTTGACAGCGGAAATCAAAGACATAAGTGAAATCGAGCCAACCCTAAGTGGACCGGTTACGTTATCGGCTTATGCGGACCGCGGCCAAAGCGGCATAGCGCGCTTTGAAATAGCCGCGCTCGGACCATCTGTCGAAACAACAATCATGGGCACGTTAAACCCAACGGAACAGGGTCAAACCGCCAACATCAATTTTGACTTAGAGAGCCCAAGTATCCGTCCTTTTGCAGCCTTGGCAGGCAGGGATATTGATGGCGCGGTAAGCGTCTCTGGGGTGGCATTGGTAACGGGGTTTGGCGACGGATTAAACGCAAAGATTGCCGGCGAAACTCTCAATCTCCAGACCGGACAACCTGAACTTGATGCACTGCTCAAAGGGCAAACCGAATTTGCAGCAGAAGTATCACGCCTTGGTGATGCTTTGCTGTCCATTGAATCGTTAAGCATGACTAACTCTGCTGTTCGCATCACGGGTCAAGGATCACTGAAACAGAGCGCGATTCTTGAGGGAACTTTGAATGCCCGTCTAAATGATGCTGCTCGCGTTTTTCCTTCGGGTTCTGGCCCGCTGACCGTGTCAGCAACAGCCGTGCCTTTGGATGACGGTGCGACAGGTGTCACAGTCGACTTGGACGGTGCCGGCCTTTTTGTCGATGCTGATCTAGAACTAGACGACCCACTCACACCCACCAAAACCCGCGGTCGCGTCGCTGCCCGAGTCAATGATCTTGCACCGTTTCAGGCGCTTGCGAAACGACCTTTGGAAGGATCAATCGATCTGACCGTTCAGGGGCGTGCTAACAGTGACTTGTCTAGTGTCGCCGGAACACTCGCGATTGCAACGAACGCGCTGCAGATTGGCATCCCTGCTGTAGACCTCTTACTTGATGGGGCCGGTTCAATTTCCGCCCAAGCCGTCAAATCAGGCGATGCAATCAGCGTTGAACGTTTTGATGTAACGACACCTGAGCTGATGCTGACGGGACGCGTTGACGCGAGAGGTTCAAAGGGTACCGCAGTTTTCGATGCCAGCCTTCGTGATTTGGGTCTTTTCACCGATGCTGTTTCTGGGGCGCTGATTGCATCTGGAACAGCCGAACGTACGGATGCCGCTTGGAACATCGATGTTGATGCGGATGGGCCCGGCGGATTGAGTGCCGCAATTGATGGTATTGTTAGGGACGCTGGAACGCTCGCAGTAGAAGTTGTTGGACGTGCACCACTTGGACTGGCCAATCGCGTGTTAGAACCACGCCGTCTTTCAGGGGAGACGCGGTTCAATTTATCGTTGGACGGACCTGCAGATATTAGCGCGCTTTCCGGCGAAATCACACTTGAGGCTGCGCGGCTCGCCTTGCCGACCTTGTCACAAGCGCTTGAAAATATCACCGGCGGGGCGAAAATTCAGTCCGGCTCTGCGACGATAGATGTACGTGGCACTATACCAGCGGGCGGCAGTTTGGAAATCTCTGGGCCGGTTGGGTTATCCGCCCCATTCCAAAGCGATGTAACCATTGACCTAAAACAGGTGGTGTTGCGGGATCCAACGCTCTTTGAAGCATCGTTGAATGGATTCATAACCGCGCGTGGCCCCTTGGCAGGCGGAGCAACAATCAGTGGCGACATCTTGATAGACGAGACAGAAGTCCAAGTACCATCTTCTAGCGTTGGCGTATTAGGTGAACTGCCCGACGTCGTTCACATTAATGCTCCAAGAAACGTCCGGCAAACCTTGGCGCGCGCTGGTGCCGCAGGCGGAGCACAGGCCACAACGACCTCAAATCAATCTGGTCCAATTTTTCCACTGGGCATAACGGTCCGTGCCCCGTCGCGTATTTTTATCCGTGGCCGCGGACTTGATGCTGAATTGGGTGGCACTCTTCAGATTGGTGGGACAAGCCGCGATATTGTGCCGGTGGGGCAGTTTGAACTTATTCGCGGCCGGTTGAACATTCTCCAACAACGCTTTGATTTGACCGAGGGCAGCGCATCCATTCAAGGTGACTTTGAACCCTATATCCGTTTGGTAGCAAGTACTGAGGCAGATACTGGTACAGTGATTAATATCACAGTTGAAGGGCCAGCATCGGAACCTGTCGTTACCTTTCAATCCTCGCCTGAGCTGCCACAAGATGAAGTCTTGGCACAGCTCATTTTTAGAAGGAATCTAAGCGACATTAGCCCGCTCCAAGCAGTTCAGCTTGCATCTGCTGTCAGCACGTTAGCGGGTCGTGGTGGTGGGGCACTTGATACATTCAGGCAAAATCTAGGATTGGACGACCTGGATTTTACGACTGATGACGCGGGGAATGCCGCTGTAAGGGCTGGCGCGTATCTCAGTGAAAATGTCTATACAGACGTTACGATTGCCAGCGATGGTTCGACAGAAATCAACCTGAATCTGGATATATCGGACAATGTCACAGCAACTGGCAGCCTTGACGATGACGGCGGTACGAGTGTGGGAATCTTTTTTCAGAAAGATTACTAACTGGCGATCGCTTTGGCCTCAGCCTCCATGATCACCTCAAGACTATCATGTTCGGCAACCCAGTGACCTGGAGCGACCTCTTGCAAGTTTGGCCTGTAGCCTGGATCGCTGTTTCTTTTGGATGGCAAGAACCGCAACCCTGCACCTGGATCGAGGGGCGACGGTAATTCGCCAGGCAATTGAATGCGAGGACGGGTTCGTTCGATCCGAGGATCAGGAATTGGGACCGCCGAAATCAAAGATTTCGTGTAAGGATGAATGGGATTTTTGTAGATCGTGTCACGGTCAGCAATTTCGACTACGCGTCCCAGATACAAAACCATTATCCGATGTGAAATGTCACGAACAACCGACAAATCGTGGCTGATAAATAACATCGATAGACCCATCTCAGCCTGCAGGTCTTTTAGCAGTGCAACGATCTGGGCTTGGATAGACACGTCCAACGCGCTGACGGCTTCGTCGCAAATTACCAGCTCCGGGCGATTTATCATCGCACGTGCGATCCCAACGCGTTGATTTTGGCCACCTGACAATTCATGTGGATAGCGGTTGATCATCGCTTGATCGAGGCCAACACGTTCCATCATTTCGGCAATTTTCGCCATGCGTTGTTTCGACGTGAGTTCCGATTGAAACGTCAGCAAGGGTTCTGCAATCGATGCCGCAATCGTCATCCGCGGATTCAGGCTGGCCAACGGATCTTGGAAAACAATCTGCAAATCCTTGCGCAGCGGTTTCATCGCTTGTCGGTCAAGGCCAGCGGTTTCACGCCCCATCCACAGGACCGAACCCGCGGTTGGCGGCACCAGCTGGAGGACCGCGCGCGCAAGCGTGGATTTACCACAGCCAGATTCACCAACGATCCCAAGTGTCTCTCCACGTGCTAGATCGAAGCTGATCCCATCAACCGCTCGCAACGGGACTGAAGATCCGAACAGACCTTTGTTCGTTCGGATATCGAACTTTACGTTCATGTCGGTGACATTGAGGATGGCTTCTTCGGATTTCACTGGCGGTTGTGCTGTTTCTGATGGCTCGTCGATACGTGGCATCGCGTCGAGCAGCATGCGCGTATATTCATGTTGTGGGTTATGGAACAATTCGTCGATTTGCCCCTCTTCCACATATTCACCGTGGCGCATGACAGAAACCCGGTCGCACATCCGCGCGACAACGCCCATATCGTGGGTGATCAATGCAATCGCTGTATTTTCTTCTTTTTGCAGGTTCGACATCAAATCGAGAATTTCAGCTTGGACTGTCACGTCGAGTGCGGTCGTCGGCTCATCCGCAATCAAGAGTTTTGGTGAACACAGCATTGCCATCGCGATCATCACACGCTGACGCATTCCGCCCGACAATTGGTGTGGATATTGATTTATGCGGTGTTGTGCTTCGGGAATACGTACACGTTCGAGCCAATCGAGGCACAATGCCTTGGCAGCTGAGCTGCTCATCGGGCTATGCGCGTCCAGTACTTCGCGCATTTGTTGGCCAACGGTAAGGTGCGGCGTCAGCGAAGTGAGCGGGTCTTGGAAGATCATCGCGACATCCGCGCCGCGAACTTTGTTGGCTGCGGCATCGGGAACGTTCAGCATCTCTTGCCCGTTAAAGGTTGCCGATCCTGTTGCGCGGCCATTACGTGCCAACAATCCCATGATTGCCATCATGGTTTGGCTTTTCCCAGATCCACTTTCGCCCACAATACCAAGGCATTCACCGGGATCTATCGACAGATTAATTCCTTTGACCGCATCAACTCGCCCGTCATTAGTTTCAAACGAGATCGATAGATCTTTGACGTCTAGCAATGCCATTTTCTATCGGTCCTTTGGATCAAGCGCGTCACGCAGACCATCGCCAACGAAAAAGAAGGCAAAGATTGTAATGACGAAGAAAGTAATTGGGAAATAGAGCTGCCAAAGTACACCATATTGCATTTGGCTCGCGCCCTCAGAAATCAGGGCCCCAAGCGATGTATTCGGTTCTTGGACGCCTAGGCCGAGGAAACTGATAAAGCTTTCAAAGATGATCAGTGAGGGGATTAGCAGCGTCGCATAGACGATCACAATCCCAAGCAAATTCGGCACGATATGACGCAAGATGATCTTTAACGGGTGCACGCCAGTTGCAATTGCGACCTCGACAAATTCTTTGTTCTTAATCGAGAGCGTTTGGCCCCGGGCGATCCGCGCCATGTCGAGCCATGAAATTAGACCAATTCCCACAAAGAGCATGAAAATGGAGCGACCAAAGATGACCAGCATTAGGATCAGAACGAACATAAATGGGATCGACATCAGAATATCAACGATGCGCATCATGACGTTGTCTAGTCGACCACCGAAATACCCGGCAGTTGCGCCATAAAGAGTTCCAACGCTAACCGCGACCGCAGCACCAACGATTCCGACCATAAGTGAAATCGCCGTGCCCTGCACGACACGTGCATACAGGTCGCGCCCCGAAGCGTCGGTCCCAAAATAGTGTCCGGTTTCCAGTGACGGGACGCCTTTGTAAGCGTTGCTTCCGATCAATGTGAAATCCACAAAATCGCGTTCGTATTGCGCGACGACCCCGCCAAAAAATGAGAACAACAACAGTAACCCAAGAATAATCAGAGAAATAGTTGCTGCTTTGTTGCGAAAGAACCGCGACCGGGCATCGGCCCATAGGGACCTTCCCTTAACTGCGGTAAGGTGATTTGAGTTTTCAAGCTCTGCAATTGCTGATTTGCTGACAATCATTACACCACTCCCCTAGTATCGGATCTTTGGGTCAATCCACGCATAAAGCAGATCAACAACGAGATTGAAGAGAACGGTTAGCGCGCCAACCAAAATCGTGATGCCCATGATTACTGAATAGTCACGGTTAAAGGCTGAATTAACGAAATACTGACCGATACCACCGGTCGAAAAAAAGACGTCAATCAAGACCGAGCCGGTTATCATTCCAACGAATGCGGGCCCAAGGTATGAGAGGACCGGCATCAACGTCGGCTTCATCGCGTGCCGCCAAATAATCTGCCGCTGCGGAAGTCCCTTGGCTTGTGCTGTGCGAATGAAATTCGTGTTTAACACCTCAAGCATCGAAGAACGTGTAATCCGCGCTATGGAAGCCATGTAGGATGTAGAAAGCGCAATCACGGGCATGATTAGGTATTGCCACTGACCACCTTCCCAACCGCCACCCGGTAACCACCCGAGCTGAAGTGTGAAGAATAGAATGAGGATTGGCGCCATTACAAAGTTCGGGAGAACTTGAGCGCCGATTGAAATGCCTACTGCGATATAGTCGAGCCAAGTATTTTGCTTGATTGCAGCGGCCACGCCCAACGAGATGCCAGCGGTCACGGCGACAACGAATGACCAAAAACCGTATTTCAACGTGACAGGAAAACCCTGCGCAATCACATCGTTTACAGTGCGATTTTTGTATTGAAATGACGGGCCAAAATCGAATTGCGTTGTTACGTTCCAAACGTATGTCACGATCTGTTTCCAGAAAGGCTGATCTAAACCGTATTTAGCTTCGATGTTTGCCATGACTTCGGGCGGCAAAGGCCGATCTGAATTGAACGGGCCCCCGGGGGCCGTGTACATCAGCATAAAACTGAGGATCACAAGGATCAACAGCACAGGGATCGCGATCGCAAGGCGCCGCAGTATATAACCTAGCATTAGATTTGGGTCCGCATCTGGCGTGTGACAAAGAAAACACCGCGCCCCCGAAAAGGAGCGCGGTGAATTTTCAAAAGTGCTTATTCAGCGACTTTGTACAGCTGGCGAGAGTACCAGTTCTGCTGGAAGTTCTCAAAAGGCCAGCCTTTGAGATCTTCGGAGAACATCTTCACCGAAGCGTAGTGGTAGATTGGAATGATCGGAGTGTCTTGAGCGATAAACTCTTCCACTCGGTCATAGTTTGGCTGAGGATTATCAGCGGTTTTGGCTTCAGCCAACAACGCGTCGACTTCAGGATTTACGTACTTAGAGTCGTTATAACCTGATCCAGAATCCATGAGATCAAGGAATGTCGACGCTTCGTTATAGTCTGCACACCAGCCACCACGTGCAACTTCATAGTCGCCATTAGAACGTGCTTCTAGGAAGGTCTGCCACTCTTGGTTCGCAAGAACAGTTTCGACACCCAATGTCTGCTTCCACATCTGAGAAACCGCGATCGCGACTGACTTGTGACTTTCAGACGTGTTGTAAACCAAGTCGATCGACAAAGGATTGTCAGAACCGTACCCAGCTTCTGCCATCAGCGCTTGTGCTTGTGCGTTGCGCTCGTCCTGCGTCATAGACGCCATCGGAATGTTAGGCGTTTCGAAACCAGCAGTTGCCCAGTGTGTGAACGTGTAGGCAGATTCCTGGCCACCAGCTAGAACGTTTTCAGTGATGATATCGCGGTCAATCGCAAGGCTAAGCGCTTTACGAACGTTTGCATCTTGGACGTCTTCAGATGCTCCGTCACGCAAATTGAACATATAGTAATATGAACACGCCAGCGGAACTGAAACTGCTTGATCTGGATATTCAGCTGCAAGACGCGGGAACTGGCCAGCTGGGACGTCTGTACGATCCAATTCACCTGCAAGATAGCGTGTCAAAGCGACAGCTTCATCGTTGATGATCAGAGACGTCACGCTATCGATGATTGTTGCGTCGTTGTCCCAATAGTTTTCGTTGCGGACGCGAACGAGTTTTTCCTGAGGGACATGCTCTGACAGGACGTATGCACCGTTGGATACCATGTTACCTGCATCGGTCCAGTCATCACCATGCGCCTCGATAGTCGCCGCGTGAACCGGGAAGGTCGTAAAGTGCGTTGTCATCTGAGCAAAGTAAGGGAGTGGCTGTGTCAGGCGCACTTCGAGGGTTGTGTCATCAATTGCTGTCACGCCCAATGTGGATGGATCTGCGTCACCGGCAATTACTTCGGCTGCATTTTCAAGCGACATAAGCTCGATGAACCATGAATATGGTGATGCAAGTTCAGGAGACGCTGCGCGCTTCCATGCAAATTCAAAATCGCCAGCAGTTACTGTGTCGCCGTTTGACCATTTCGCATTATCACGCAATGTGAATGTGTATACGAGGTTGTCGTCGCTAACTGAGTAACCTGTTGCAACGCCCGGTACGAGCGAACCATCGGCTGATTGGTTCATTAGTCCTTCGAACAGATCGCGCAGAATGTCACCACCAGCGCTATCTTCTGCGGTACCTGGGTCGATTGACGGGCTTTCGTCGAGGTCGCGATATGTAAAGGATTGATCAGAGGCAAGCGTCTCGCCCGTCGTCGGGTGTGTCGCATGGCCGTCTGCATAAGCAACTCCACCAGTCACGATCAGCGTCGCGGCCGTGGTTGCCTTGAGGATTGATTTGATTGTCATGTTGTATCTCCCAATTTGCGAAATGATCTTTTGTCATCTCGTCGTTAGATTGAATTCTGCGCTTCGAACGAACGCGGATACATTATCCAACGACCAGAGCGCGTAAATGGCAAGCAAGAAATTAGACTTACCCGACGGCAATCTGAACAATCTGCAGCTAGATGAAAGATGACGCAACAAATTGCCGAGATCGGACAACTTTCGGAAAGATCGATTGCGACATTCATTCGAGCAGGCGTGAAGAATCCGAATCGCGACGCATTGACTTCAGAAAGCGACAAAGTTTGGCTTTTGATGCCCAATCTTTTTGGCTGACTGCGAACAGTTATTTGGTTGTGAGTAACATCGCGGGGGTTCGCGAAGCTTCAATCCTAGGTTTGCGGGCGTGTCGCCTGACGCGACAGAAGCCGAACCTATCAAAAGGCGGGGTGCTTACCCCGCCCGCCAATGCATTAGCCCTTGTTCATCCGGTTTTCGATCAAGTCATCGACAACAGATGGATCCGCAAGCGTCGATGTATCGCCCAGCGCACCAAAATCATCTTCGGCAATTTTGCGCAGGATCCTGCGCATGATTTTACCAGATCGGGTTTTTGGCAAGCCTGGGGCCCATTGGATAAGATCAGGTTTTGCGATTGGTCCGATTTCTGAGCGCACCCAAGTTTCCAGCTCTTTGCGCAGCTCTTCGGTTGGCTCTTCGCCCCCCATGAGCGTGACATAGGCATAAATGCCCTGCCCTTTGATGTCGTGCGGGTAACCGACGACTGCGCTCTCTGCGACTTTCGGGTGCGCAACCAAGGCGCTTTCGACCTCTGCTGTGCCCATGCGGTGGCCTGAGACGTTGATCACGTCATCCACGCGGCCTGTTATCCAATAGTACCCATCTTCGTCACGACGACAGCCGTCGCCCGTGAAGTAGTAGTTTTTGTAGTCTGAAAAGTAGGTCTTTTCGAACCGCTCATGATCGCCCCAAACGGTGCGCATCTGGGCAGGCCAGCTATCTTTCATGCACAGCACACCCTCGGCTGCAGTATCATGAATTTCTTCGCCTGTGGTTGGCTCAAGGATAACTGGCTGAATGCCGAAGAATGGCAACGTCGCTGACCCTGGCTTTGTGGTTGTCGCCCCAGGCAACGGCGTCAACAAGTGACCGCCAGTTTCTGTTTGCCACCATGTATCAACGATTGGCACGTTTCCACCGCCGATGACCTCATGATACCAATTCCACGCTTCTGGGTTGATCGGCTCCCCGACCGTACCAAGGACTTTGAGGTCGCTAAGGTCGTATTTCGAAACCCATTCATCACCTTGCCCCATAAGCGCACGAATAGCCGTCGGTGCCGTGTAGAATTGATTGACTTTGTGCTTTTCGCACACGGCCCAGAATCGTCCTGCATCCGGATAAGTTGGCACACCTTCGAACATGACCGTCGTCGCACCATTGGCGAGTGGCCCATAGACGATATAGCTGTGACCCGTGACCCAGCCGACATCCGCGGTACACCAGAAGATATCACCGTCATGATAGTCGAATGTGTATTGATGCGTCATCGATGCGTAGACGATGTAGCCACCTGTCGTGTGCACAACGCCTTTTGGCATGCCGGTGGAGCCTGATGTGTAAAGTATGAACAATGGGTCTTCTGCGTTCATCTCTGTCGGTGGGCAATCGGCGCTGACTGTCGCTTCGACCTCATGCAGCCAGAAATCGCGGCCATCTGTCATTGGAACCTCACCGCCGGTCCGACGCACGACGAGCATTTTGCTGTCGACCTCGATCTTTTCGAAAGCTGCGTCCGCGTTTGTTTTTAGTGGGGTGTTGCGACCACCGCGTGGTGCCTCATCAGCTGTAATTACAACCTTGGCCTCAGACCCGTTGACACGAGCTGCCAAAGCATCGGCAGAGAAACCTGCAAATACAATCGAGTGGATCGCGCCGATCCGCGTACACGCCAACATTGCATAGGCCGCTTGCGGAATCATTGGCATGTAGATCACAACGCGATCACCTTTACCCACACCTAATTCTTTGAGGACGTTCGCGAATTTGCTCACATCGTGGTGCAACTGATTGTAGGTGATATGGAGCGCTTCATCGCCCGGGCTGTCAGGTTCCCAAATAATCGCAGTCTGATCACCACGCGTTGCCAAATGGCGGTCGATGCAATTCGCTGAAACGTTCAAGGTGCCATCTTCGAACCATTTGATATTAACGTTGCCGGGCGCGTAGCTGACGTCTTTGACCTTGGTAAAAGGTTTGATCCACTCGACACGTTTCCCGTGCTCCGCCCAAAACTCTTCCGGGGCGTTGATGGATTGTGCGTACATCTCATCATATTTCGCTTTATCCGCATGTGCCGCCGCAGCCATTGCAGCCGATGGTGGATATGTATTTTCAGATGACATGTGGATCTCCCCTACTTGGTAATCATGCGCCAACATGTGGCTGGCCGCTAATGCAGCCTCCTCCGGCGCGTATCATGGGCAATCTGACCAGATTGCCAAGCTAACATGTGCAAAATAGCCCTCCTTTGTAAATTATGTTAACAAAATGCAGATCATTTTGAGATTTTATTTACAGGTCGCACGTCAATTGACGCTTTCCCGAAGCAACAAAACCAATTAGCCAAAAGACATGAGCGCAATATTGATCCTTGGTGCCGCAAATTGGGCAAATGGCCCTTCTCCAGCGTTGTTGCGGCGCACAAAACACGCAGCAAAACTTTGGAGGGAACGGCAAGACCATTGGATTGTTGCCTGTGGTGGTATTGGCACCCACCCGCCTGCGGAGGCATCCGTTATGAGCCAGATCCTGTTCGACGAAGGCGTCAACCCAGGCAGAATATTTCAAGAATGCCACTCCACCAATACGCTTGAGAATATTCACAAATCCCTGCCATTTCTTAGACTGCTGGGAACGCAAGACGTGACCATTGTTACAGATGCCTATCACGCCAAACGCGCTTTGATGGTCGCAAGGCACTTTGGACTGAATGCTAAGACATCCTGCCCAGAAGCTGGGTCCCGAAAACTCGCGAATATTGCAAAGCAACAAACACGCGAAAGCGCCGCGCGACTTTATTACCGCGCGACGCTACATCGTGTGCCAAAAGAAGAGTGATGCTAGAGCGGGTTATCCATACGTGCAGTATAGCGAACGGTGCCCTTTACGGCCGTTTCCCAAACAAAGCGTACCTGCGAATTGTTCGGACCGTATGATACATCGGCCCAAGGTAGCGAGAACACATCAGAATTTGCAGAATTCTGCACAGCGCCATTTGGCATGACGCCGTCCACGAAACGGGCGCGTCCGCCAAATGGTAGATAAGGAGCAGTTTCAGCCACCCATGTTGTCGAAGCGGACGCCTCGGTATGGGTCAGCGATGCTGGATTTTGGACCTGCTCAGTAACATTGTGGAATGTGTTGGCAGCAAAAGTAACAGCACGCATTCGAGAAAAATCGAGGTCGGCAAATGCCGTATCAATGCCATCTACGCGATCAATATTTCCATTAATTGAGCGGAAGACGTTGCTTAGAACCGACAGCCCGTGAATAAAATGTCCGGGACCGTAGGGCTTTACAACAATGAAATTGAACCAAGGCGCTGTGTCGCTGCTAAGAAACGTATTCCCTGTGATTGTCAGCCCGCCGAAACTAAACCCCGTCATATGCGCCGGATCTTCGTCGTGCTCATTTGTCCATTCGATGAAATTGTTATCGCAATAGTTTCCCGTGACAACGTTCCGGCAGTTTTTGGCTGTAAAAATGATCCCACCTTTACGGACGCCATCCGGCTCGCTGTCCCCATGGAACCAATGGTTTCCCAAAACCATCGTGCCCGTTCCAGCAATCACGCAGAAATGTTTGAACAACGCAACGCGGTTGTCGCGCACTTTGACGTCATTGGCGTTGCTGTTGAACCCGATTGATGTGCGGTTTTGGACCGACAGTGGCTGCTCATTTGAAACAAAGTTACAGCGATCGATCATCATCCCCTGACACCCGCGCCCGATTGAGCTAATTCCGCGGTCTTTGGGCTTTGTGAAAAAACAGTCGCGTACCTGGAACGTCAAACCTTGTGGCGCCATGATGATGGCGCTGGCTTCGCCCGCGCACTGAAACTCAACATCGTCC
Source organism: Cognatiyoonia sp. (assembly GCA_042093895.1). GTDB lineage: Bacteria > Pseudomonadota > Alphaproteobacteria > Rhodobacterales > Rhodobacteraceae > Cognatiyoonia. The sequence continues at coordinate 45,074 of JBELEI010000005.1, forward strand.
AAAATAAACTGCGCTAGATCGTCATACCCAGAGAAGTCGAGCAGGTATTTGAAACGCTTGAAGGTGAACGTTTGCGTACCCGCAGCATCGTAAAGTGGCTGACTTAGCTCGATGGTCTTTTGCGCGACATTCGTCGAGGTCACGTAAACCTCACGTCCGACACCTGCCGCCGTCACCAGCGACCCGACCGCGACATTCGCTACATTAATGACATTACTCAGTTCACGCGGCGATGAAATCGAATAAGTCGCTTGGGATGTAGTAACATCCGTATCCCAAGCAGGACCTGTAATTGGTTGAAATTGCCCGTTGCGAACCACGCGGCGCGTCGCAAAAACCGTGCGGGTCGCATCACAGGCTTGCATATCAATGGGCTCAGATAGCGAAATACGCCGCCCGCCCAGATCCAACGATTCATGATCGGAGAAATTCAGCAATGCTTGGTAGGCTTTCTTGAACGCCAATTCCTCAGAGCCAAAAGCATCAACATAGGCCGGATAGTCAAAGTTCTTTTGTAGGATAAAGCGATCTGCTGCGCCTTGAGTTACTGTGCCTTCGAACACGACGCTCGATTGCATCGTTACACTTTTCCCAAGAGCAAATATGCCTTCGGGCACTAAGACTTCTCGACCGAATGCTGCAGCGTCCGCGGCAATAAAAGCATCAGCGTCATCGGTGATACCGTCACCAATCGCCCCATAGTCGCGAACGTCGACGCGAGACAGTAACTTCATGTGGAACGCTGAGGTAACATCTTCGATTTGCAAATCGTCGACCCGCACAACACCGCCGTTTGGCCCTGTCAGATCAATTCCAAAATGGCCATAGGCCACGTCATTCCAAACCAAATCAACACCGGTCCGGTCTCCCGTCCCGATAATAGCGCTGATCTCAACGACTTCGCCGTATGATGTCAGCGCGGTGACTGGTCCGGTTGTCGCGGCGCCTGTTGCCTCGCCGCCGCCGTTTTGTCCGGCCCACGCCGCGATCCTAACGGACGGCAAGTCTCCGGAAACCGCTTTGACCCGTGCTGTGACGCGCAGATAGCACCCCGGTAGTATTCCCGTTTCACCCATGTAGCGCAGCTTTGTGGTCGCGGCGGATTTGTTTATCTCAAGACACCCACCAAAATCTTGGTCTGCAGATACAAAGACGCCACTTCCACCCGTTGCATAGGTGTCAGATCCTGGCGTGCCGTCGCCGCTCGACCACACCCCTAATCCTGCTGAAAACGGCAATGGCTGAAAGACAATCCCATCTGTAATCGCTTTGTTCATTGAAAACCCTCCGTGGTGGCTGCGCACCATCAAAGGGTTTGTCCCAATGTGCAGCGGCCCGTTGCATCCAAGGCCAGCGAACACGAAGCGGGCCTAGCGCAAGGGATACATGGGTCTTTGTAAATGCTGCGTTTGGGCACCGTGACGGTGGTGTTTTAGACCCCGACGTCTGGCGCTGGAACGATTTGAACACCAGCAATGCGCCAACCATCAGATGTCATCACCATTTGGTATTCGAGCACATGCACACCGCCTTGACTGTCTTGCAACATCAGGCGCTGGATTTGAACTGAACCCATATCCCGAAGATCTAGAAACCGAACATCACGATTGGTCCAAACCATCGGATAACCACGTTCAACCATCATCCCAAAGTTTTGAGGGTTGCCAAACATTCCTTGAATGTTTGGCGCTGCGTATTGCCAAGCTCCACTAACATCGCGGCTATTGAACGCTTCTAGCTGGCCCCCAATCACGTCTTCGATGGCGTCTTCGGCCTGCGCAAACGCGCTTCCGGCCCAAACGACTGCGGCTAAGATAAACCCGATGAATTTCATGTCAAACCCTCCCCGATTTGAAAATCTCTATAAGAGATACGCGGGAAGAGTGTGATTGGTTCTCTTTTTAGGTCTGCTCAGCTTTCAGCCAACCGAGCCTCGATCAAGGAAACAGTCTCTTCAACACCATAAAGAGCAATAAATCCGCCGAAACGCGGCCCCTGCGATGCCCCAAGAAGCACCTCATAGAGCGCTGTGAACCATCCCCGAAGTGGATCAAATTCGTGCTCTTTGCCGACTGCAAAAACCATCGATTGCAATTCTTCCGCATCTAGCCCGCCATCCCAGGCCTTGAGCCGCGCGACCAGATCGGTCATCGCAGCGCGTTCCTGGTCTGTCGGGGCGCGGTACACCTTAGTCGGTTTTACGAAGTCATTGTAGTACCGCACAGCAAAGCCAGCAGCCTGATCCATTTGTGGGTTCTGTTCAGCCGAGGCATCCGGCGCATAGCGCTGAATAAAACCCCAAAGCGTTTCTTTGTCTTCGGCCCCCGACACGCTGGCGAGGTTCAACAGCATCGCCAATGGCACGACCATGTCCGATGCCGGGACATTGTGCCCATGGATATGAAACACGGGGTTGTTTGAGCGCGCGGCTGAATCTTGGTCGGCGTAGGCGCGCAGCTGCTGGTGATACTCATCGACCGCCTTTGGGATCACATCAAAATGCATCCGCTTTGCGGTTTTTGGCTTGAGATACATAAAGTACGACAAGCTTTCGGTTGAGGCATAGGACAGCCATTCATCAATCGAGATACCATTGCCGGATGATTTTGAGATCTTCTGACCGTTTTCGTCCAAGAACAATTCATAGGAGAAGTGGTTTGGTTTCTTGCCGCCCAAAATCTCACAAATACGGTCGTAGATCGCCGTATTGGTTGCATGCTCTTTGCCGTACATTTCAAAATCAACGTCGAGCGCAGCCCAGCGTGCGCCAAAATCCGGCTTCCACTGTAATTTCACATTCCCGCCCGTGACCGGCAGCGTCCATTCTTTGCCGTCCTCATCATCGAAGGTGACTGTGTGGTTCGCACCATCAACGTTCTTCATCGGAACATACAAAACCCGGCCCGTTTCAGGGTGGATTGGCAAAAAGATAGAATAGGTCGCCGCACGTTCTTCGCGCAAAGATTTCAGCATCACAGCCATAACATCATCATAGCGCTCGGCGGCACGTTTTAGCACGTCATCAAATTGGCCCGATTTGTAAAATTCGCGCGCTGAATAGAACTCATAGTCAAATCCAAACGTATCCAAGAAACGACGCAGCATTGCGTTGTTGTGATGGCCAAAGCTTTCGTGGGTGCCGAATGGGTCCGGCACAGATGTCAGCGGCCGATGCATGTGTTCGGCCAGCATTTCTTGCTGTGGCACGTTCCCGGGAATTTTGCGCATTCCGTCCAAATCATCGGAGAAGCAAACGAGTTTCGTTGGGATATCAGATATCACCTCAAACGCGCGTCTGATCATCGTTGTACGCAAGACCTCACCGAAGGTGCCAATGTGCGGCAATCCCGACGGACCATAACCGGTTTCAAAAAGGACATAACCCTTTTCAGGCGCCTTTTTCTCATACCGTTTGAGCAAAGCGCGTGCCTCTACAAAGGGCCAAGCCTTCGAATTCATCGCAGCGTCACGCAGTGTGGTCATGGTATCTCTCTTCAAAAAAGGAGGACTTTTAATTTGTCCAGATCCGGCACTCCCTATTGCGACACAGCGTTGGGGTCAATAAATGAAGGATAACAACTATAAGGATCTCGTTATGACCCCCGAAACACCGATGACTGCTCAAGACGCTCTTGTGACCATAATGATCGCTGTTTCCGCCTCCGATGGGGAAATTAGGACCGCCGAACTGGTTAAAATCAATAATGCTGTGAATAATTTGCCGGTTTTTGCAGGTTATGACGCGGAACGACTTCCTAGACTCTCAAAGATGGTGTTCGAACTTCTGGAGCCTGAAGACGGTCTAGAAGCTCTTTTTGGCTTAATCCGCGATGCGCTCCCTGAAAAGCTCTATGAAACGGCCTACGCTCTTTCCTGCGATGTAGCAGCCGCAGACGGCGCGATTGCTGGTCCAGAGGCACGCATGTTGGAAGAAGTCCGTTATGAGTTGGATATTGACCGCCTTCACGCGGCAGCGATTGAACGCGGTTCCCGCGCTCGGCATATGACGCTTTAGGCGTCACCTACTCTGGCCCAGTATTGCAGTAACTGTTGCTGCAACCACCGTGCACGATTGGCATAGGTTCTCGCTCCGCGCGGACGGTCATTACCTGATAACTTGCCGTTCTCCCGGGCCTCTAAATCGGCAGCGAAAAACGCAAATGCCAAATCGCGCCCGCCCGCTGTTTTGATATAACCCGCAAGTGAGTTCACAAAGTTCAAGGTTCCTGTTTTTGCACGAACAAGTCCTTGAAAATTGGGCAAATCTTCTCGCTTTTCATTCACAATCCGAACATCTTTCAGGATTGGGTGAAGCGTGCCGTACGCATCTTGGCTGGCCAACAACTCCACCATTTGTTTCGCTGAGATACGTGATTGATCGCCGAGGCCTGAATGATCAACGAAATTGGGGCTAATTCCGGACCGCGCACCACACCATTGCGACATTTCGGTTGCCGATTGACGCAATGTAACTCTCCGCCCGATGCGCCGATTTGATGCGGTCATGCCGCAAGCCTCTGCGGTTAAGTTGGTCGAAAACTTCAACATGTCACGCGCGACACCCGTCAAACCTGGACTAAGGAACGTGGCTAAAGTTGTGCCGCGAGGTATGACAAAGCTGCGCTTAGCTGGCGGCAAGTCGATACCGTGTGAGCGCGCAAATGTTCGGAAAACATCGCCGACATAAAGTGCGGGTTCTCTTACTGGCAGCCAGCGCGAACCAAAATCACCCAAAGCGCCTTTGGCGACAGACCAATCATCTACATCACCTAGATCTGTATATTCGTAGACTGGGGCTGGCCGTTCGACGACACGCATCCGCGAAACAGTTACATCTGCTCGGTACAACACACTACGTGCGTCCATTGTGATGTCGTAGTCATCACCGTTTTGCATCCACTCAAAGTGGACACGATTAAAATTCAAGTTTAGGCCAGCAACAGCCGGATTATATCCTAGGTGATCTTGTTGACTGACATCGATTTCCTCGACCCTGCGCAATGCGCCGCCCCAAACAAGGAGCTCTCCGCGCACTTCGTGGATACCTGTTTCCTTGAGCATTTGAGCCAGTTCGGCGAGATCATCCGTTTGAAATCTTGGATCACCACCGCCAGAAATAATCAAATCACCATCTAAAATACCGTCTTTTATATCACCTTTCGCAATTAAACGTGTTTTGTATTGGAACCCCCCGCCCAGCGTTTTGAGCGCATAAAGGGCGGTAACAGATTTCGCGACGCTGGCAGGTGGCAGTTGAAGATCGCCACCAACACTTTCCAAGATCTCGCCCGTGCGTACATCCGCAACTGCAAAACCAATATCCCCTGAGAAAGGCGCTTCATCGATAAATTGCTGTGTATCAGGCCGTGATCTCGGGCGCTGATCTGGCACATCTCGAGGCGTTGGAGCACTGATCGGGCGCCCTAACGGTCGCAATGATGTTGAAGGTGCATTCGCAGCAGCAGCGCTTGCCAGGAGCGATCCACCGGCAGCAAGAATACCTCGGCGCGATAAAGTCACCAGTCACCTCTGTTTCGAATGGCTGTCGAGGATGCGTCGCTCATCGGCATGTTGATAAAGCACCAACGCGGCGCTTCGCCCTGCCCTAAACGCGAAGACGCTCGTCCTGACAATTTCGCATTTCGATAGATTCTCGCGGCCTTGGATGTGCGCGCAGTAATTCGATCTCCGGGTCGCGCCATCACTCCAATCGGCACAGTTTCCATTATCCAGCGCCAATCTTGCCATTTATCGAACTGATCAAGATTATCTGCGCCCATCAGCCAAACAAACCGAACGCCGGGATAGGAAGCAATCAAATGTTCTAGCGTTTGCGCTGTAAAACGCGTTCCCAGTGTGCTTTCGACGTCAGTGATTTGGACACGTGGGTGTTGCATTACGCTTTGGCTCGCTTCAATTCGATCCGCGAGCGGTGCGGGACCTTGAGATTTTAGAGGATTACCAGGACTAACTAACCACCAAATTCGATCCAAATTGAATCGGCGCAATGCGGTCTTACTGATATGAACATGCCCCTCATGTGGAGGGTCAAATGACCCGCCTAACAGGCCGACAACTTGCCCCGGTTTGGCGATTGGAAACCCTTGCACGGTTCTTCTTGCTCCCTCCGGCGCGTAAGGCCGTTTGTTAGCGCAAGCTACTGAGCCTTGCGCGGACGGAAAACCCCAAAATTGCGTGATCAGAACAGATTGCTGATTTGTCGCCTTATCGCTATGAACACAGCAACACGTATTTGAGGAATAATTCGCATGGCCAGCTATCAATTCGTCTACTTTATGGATGGTGTTTCCAAAACATACCCAGGTGGCAAAAAAGTTTTCGAAAACATCCGGTTGAACTTTCTCCCGGGCGTGAAAATCGGTGTCGTCGGTGTAAACGGCACTGGTAAGTCGACCTTGATGCGCATCATGGCCGGTCAGGACAAAGAGTTTGCAGGAGAAGCCTGGGCAGCTGAAGGCGCCAAGGTCGGTTACCTACCACAAGAACCTGAATTAGACGGAAATCTTACAGTCCGCGAAAATGTGATGCTGGGCGTGTCCGAGAAAAAGGGCATTCTTGACCGCTACAATGAATTGGCGATGAATTATTCCGAAGAAACTGCCGACGAAATGGCCAAGCTTCAGGATGAAATTGACGCGCAGAACCTTTGGGATTTGGATGCGCAGATCGACGTTTCGATGGAGGCACTTCGTTGTCCACCTGATGACGCGAACGTTGAAACACTATCTGGCGGTGAAAAACGTCGTGTTGCACTGTGTAAATTGCTGCTCGAAGCGCCCGATATGTTGCTGCTCGACGAACCGACCAACCACCTTGATGCGGAAACCATTGCTTGGCTGCAGCAACATTTGATCGATTACAAAGGGACGATCCTAATCGTCACGCACGATCGCTATTTCTTGGATGCGATTACAGGTTGGATTTTGGAATTGGATCGCGGTTCGGGCATCCCGCACGAAGGCAATTATTCTAGCTGGCTTGAAGCAAAAGCAAAACGCTTGGAAAAAGAGGCCAAAGAAGACAAATCCAAACAGCGCACGCTAGAACGCGAGCTGGAATGGATGCGGCAAGGTGCGAAAGCCCGTCAAGCCAAGTCCAAAGCGCGTATCTCGGCCTATAACGATCTAGCAAACCAGTCAGAGCGGGAAAAACTGGGTCGTGCGCAAATTATTATTCCGAACGGCCCAAGGTTGGGCTCAAAGGTGATTGAAGTCGAAGGGCTGAAAAAAGCGATGGGTGACAAGCTGTTGGTTGAAGGGTTGAGCTTTGACCTACCGCCCGGCGGTATTGTTGGCGTGATCGGACCGAACGGCGCGGGTAAATCAACTCTGTTCTCGATGTTGACCGGTCAGCTTGAACCTGACGAAGGATCTGTGAGCTATGGTGAAACGGTTGAACTGGCCTACGTTGACCAATCCCGTGACGCGCTTTCAGCCGAATCAACAGTCTGGGAAGAGATCACAGGCGGCGCGGAAATCATCGAATTGGGCGACGCGAGCATGAATTCACGGGCCTATTGCTCGGCTTTCAACTTCAAAGGTGGCGATCAGCAGAAAAAAGTCGGCGTGTTGTCAGGTGGTGAGCGCAATCGGGTTCACATGGCAAAATTGCTGAAATCTGGCGGCAATGTCTTGCTCTTGGATGAACCGACAAACGACTTGGACGTTGAAACTTTGCGAGCTCTTGAAGATGCCCTGACAAGTTTTGCAGGATGCGCCGTGGTCATTTCACACGATCGCTTCTTCCTTGATCGGATTTGCACGCACATCCTCGCCTTCGAAGGCGATGCGCATGTCGAATGGTTCCAAGGTAACTTCGAAGACTATGAAGAAGACAAAAAGCGACGCCTTGGTGCTGATGCGATGGAACCTAAGCGCATGAAACATAAAAAGTTTGTTCGATGAGTTGGAAAGCCACAGCAGTTTTGATTTTAGGATGCGCTGTGGCTATCGCCTATGGTTTTGATCTAGCCAAACTTGCTGGAGCACACCCGTTTTGGTCCAAACAGGTTGTGATAATCGGCGCTCCAATTGGGCTCATATTGGGGCTTATCGTCATCAGGCTACCCTATACGGTACGGTCGGGGGCTTTTTTGGTGCTTACAATACTCAGTGGACTAGTAAGTTATTGGGGTAAAACTGCCTTTGCTGCTTCTTACGCAGAAAATGTTCTGGCTGGTCAGGCTTGGTATTTCGGATGGTATGGCATCTGCATCTTTGCGGCGAGCTTGCTGACATCCATGTTTACGCAAAGAAAGTGATTGCCAACCTAAGATAATTTCATAAACTGGTCACAATTAGTAATTGCTTAAATCGTTTCGTGTTTGGTTACCTCAACAGGCTTTGGAGGATCCATGTCACTAGGCTTAACAATAATAAGTGCCATCTTAGGCATGATAATCGCCGGCGGACTATATTACGTGGGGCAAGTGGGGCTTGTCGGTGGAATGCTGACCTACTCATTCAGTGGTGTCATCATCGCGATTATGGTCGCAACGGCTGCACTCATTGAGCGGACAAACGCTTAGTAACAGCAGTCGCTGAAGCATTTCGGCAACGTTCTTTTAAGTTCGCAGTTGTGATATTTGGCGCGGCACCTATATTAGACGTGCTACGTTACCTCTTTCGACATTCCTTTCTTTACTCAAGACGGCGTATTCGACAAAGCTCTAACGCGCCGGACTGCTGCATTGTGCGAGCGGTAAGACTAAACGAGGATGCCACAATGGCTTCAGGAACAGTAAAGTGGTTCAACACCACCAAAGGTTACGGCTTTGTCGCCCCTGATGGGGGCGCGAAAGATGTATTCGTACATATTTCAGCTGTAGAACGCTCTGGTTTGACCGGACTTCAAGACAACCAAAAAGTTACATTCGACATCGAAGCAGGTCGCGACGGACGTGAGTCCGCGATTAACCTTGCTCTCGCTGACTAAGTCAGACGATATGTGATAAAAGGGGCGCGTTTATCGCGCCCCTTTTTTGTTCAGTCGTCCAGAACAAAGCTAATCTTAAGAACGACGCGATATTCATCAATTTTGCCGTCTTTGACGGTCACCTTCTGGTCCGCGACCCAAGCGCCGCTGATGCCCTTGAGCGTCTTTGACGCGCGCTTAATTCCGCTCTCTACAGCATCATCAAATGACTTGCTTGACGACGAAATTACCTCAGTCACCTTTGCGATTGACATGTTTGCCTCCTGATTTTGGACTATCCCAGCAACCCGACAATACCGAGTTAACTTGCTTAGTCCACATCAAGCACTTCACAGATCTGTAAAGCACACAGAGACGGCTCAATCTTTAGCTCCCTCGACTAGGTCGATAACGGCGGGGCCCATTGCGTCGACGATAAATGCGACCCCTTTTGCATTGGGATGCAATCCATCGGCCTGCATTAGTCGTGCAAAGTCACCTTGGTTCTCGGTTACCGCTCGCAAACCAGCGAACCAATCCGGAAAGATCGGCACCTCGTATTCGGATGCAAGATCCGAGAAAATAGCATCAAATTTCATTTTGTATTCAGGGCCGTAGTTAGAACCAACTTCCATCCCGACCAGCAATACATCGACATTTGCAGCCAGACCTGCCTCGATGATCCCTTTAATATTTTGGCGTGTAAGCGCAGGATCTAGCGCTCTTAGATAGTCGTTTGCACCAAGGGCGACGATCATGGCATCGACTTCAGGTGTTAGGGTCCATTCAACCCGAGACAAGCCCCCCGCAGTGGTATCACCAGATACGCCCGCATTGACGACTTTCGCATCAACGCCCTGACTTTGCAGCCACTCTTGCAATTGCGGGACAAATCCGTCGTCAGACGCCAATCCATAGCCAGCCGTTAGGCTGTCGCCGAGTGCAGCGATTGTGATCACTTCAGCTTGAGCAGAGCCTGCGATCAAAAGAAGTCCAACAGACAGGTTGCGCAACCGGCCCAGCGCCCCATATCCAAACAAGAGACCAACGCGAAAGGCGCGACCAATGCCAACCCCAGTTCTATCGTTAACCAAGACGTCACTATCGTTGGAAGGAAATGCCGGGACAGTCGACATATTGCACGGCATATCGCTCGAAGTCGCTCCTGGCGAAACGTTGGGCTTGGTGGGGCCAAGTGGGTCGGGCAAATCTTCGCTCCTTATGTTAATGGGTGGCTTGGAACAGGCCACACACGGGCAGATTATCGCTTTGGGTCAGGATTTGACGCTTATGAACGAAGACCAGCTCGCTTTGTTTCGTAGGGATAATATGGGGGTGGTCTTCCAATCTTTCCACCTCATCCCAACGATGACTGCACTAGAAAATGTGGCGACACCATTGGAACTCGCTGGACATCGCGACGCATTCGACCGTGCCGAGGCCGAACTCATCGCTGTTGGTTTGGGCGCACGCGCTCATCACTACCCAAGTCAAATGTCGGGCGGCGAGCAACAACGCGTCGCCCTTGCCCGCGCATCCGCGCCGCGTCCAAAGCTTTTACTGGCGGATGAGCCAACCGGTAATTTGGACGCGACAAACGGCACTGCAATTATGGATTTACTGTTTGACCTACGAGATCGTCATGGCGCCACTTTGATTATGGTTACACATTCCCATGAACTTGCGACCCGTTGCGATCGAGTGGTCAGACTTCAGGACGGTCGTATTGAAGCAGAAAAGACACCAGCATGAGCCTGTCTCTCGCAGCCAAGTTTGCGCGACGTGAACTTCGCGGTGGATTGCAGAGTTTTCGGGTATTTCTTGCCTGTCTGGCATTGGGCGTGGCGGCAATTGCTGCGGTAGGGACCGTTCGCGCAAGCATCCAAGCCGGTCTTGAGGAGGCAGGTTCAGCGTTGCTTGGCGGTGACGCCGAGGCAACATTCACCTACCGTTTTGCCTCTGACGTCGAACGCGAATGGATGGCGGAAATTTCTGATAAAGTCAGCGAAACCGTAGATTTCCGATCAATGCTCGTTGTTGAACGCGGTGACCTAACAGAACGAAGCCTGACTCAAGTGCGCGCGATCGACAATCTGTATCCGCTCATCGGCACAGTTACACTTGATCCACCAATTGAGCTGTCAGAAGCCCTAGATGGATCGGCCGAGCTACCCGGTGGCGTAATGCAACGTGTGCTGGCGGATCGACTGGGCCTGACGCCCGGCGACCAGTTTCGGCTGGGGACGCAGGACTTTGTCTTTAGCGCATACCTCGATAGTTTTCCCGACAATGCCAGCGGTGGTTTTGGCCTCGGACCGCGCAGTATTGTGCGCACTACAGATCTGGAAAATTCTGGTCTGATCGTCGAGGGTACATTGTTTGACACCAATTATCGCATAGATCTACCCGATGGCACCGACCTAGCAACGCTTGAAGGAACAGCACGTTCCAAATTTGATAACACCGGGATGCGTTGGCGAGATGCTCGTGAAGGCGCCGGTGGAACGGCGACGTTTATCGACCGTTTGGGAGCATTCCTTGTACTGGTTGGCTTTTCAGGGCTTGCTGTCGGGGGTGTTGGGGTCAGCGCCGCAGTGCAGTCCTATTTGGCAGGGAAAACAGGAGTTATCGCAATTCTCAAAACTTTGGGCGCAACCCGGCGCACAATTTTTCTGACGTATTTTTTGCAAGTCAGCATTTTGACCATTTTCGGCGTCGCAATCGGTGTTGTCTTGGGAGGGGGCATTCCTTTGTTGCTGGCGCCCCTAATTGAAGCGCAATTGCCATTACCTTCTAATTTTCGACTATACCCAACTCCACTGTTCGAGGCGGCGATTTATGGCGTTCTGGCAGCACTCATTTTTACACTTTGGCCTTTAGCGCGCACAGATGACATTAAGGCGGCCACTTTGTTTCGCGACGCTATTGCAGCTGGTTCATTATTCCCGCGCTGGCCGTTTCTGCTCGCAACGCTCGCGTTGATTGCCTTGCTCCTGACGGTCGCAGTTTGGTTTTCTGGGACGGTTTTCCTAACGCTTTGGACTGCCGGTGGGATATCAGCTGCGCTGTTCGCCCTTGTGGTTGCCGCGATCATCATACGTTGGTTGTCCCGACGCCTGCGCAGAGTAGCCCGTGGTCGCCCTGCCCTTAGATTGGCATTCGGTGCGATCGGCGCACGCGGTGGTGAAACAACTTCGGTCGTTCTTTCACTTGGATTGGGGCTTTCTGTCCTTGCCGCAGTCGGCCAAATTGATGGAAATCTACGCGCCGCGTTTTCCGATGAACTCCCTGAGGTGGCACCGAGTTATTTCTTTGTAGACATCCAACCAGATCAAATTGAAGGCTTTCGCAGTCGCTTGGCAACTGATCCGCAAGTCAACAAAGTTGATGCAGCCCCGATGCTGCGCGGGATCATTACGCGCATAAACGGCGCAAACGCTATCGAAGCGACCGATGGCCATTGGGTTGTCCAAGGCGACCGGGGCGTCACCTATGACGATGCGATGCCCGAAGGTACAACATTGACCGCCGGGGAATGGTGGCCTGAGGGCTATGAAGGCGCCCCACAAATCAGCTTTTCCGCCGAAGAAGCAACCGAAATGGGTTTGCAGTTGGGCGATGAGCTTACCATCAACATCCTTGGGCGCGATATCACTGCATCCATCACAAGCTTTCGCGAAGTGACGTGGGGCGATGCGGGCATTGGATTTGTTTTGTCAGTCAACAAGGCGGCACTCGCCGGCGCACCCCACAGCTGGATTAGTACGGTCTATGCAGAAGAAAGAGCTGAAGCGCAGATCTTGCGCGATCTCGGCACAGCGTATCCCAACATCACGGCAATTCGTATCCGGGATGCCGTCGACCAAGTTAGTTCATTGGTCGAGAGTATTGCGGCAGCGACCCGTTACGGGGCGCTTGCTACATTGCTCACTGGGTTTTTGGTGTTGATTGGCGCTGCTGCGGCCGGTGAGCGCGCGCGCACGTTTGAAGCCGCAATCCTAAAGACAGTTGGCGCAACTCGTAGTAGGATTGTAATCAGCTTTGCCCTGCGGTCGATTATACTGGGGCTGGCAGCTGGCGCTGTTGCATTGATTGCGGGTCTTTCAGGTGCTTGGGCAATCCAAACTTTTGTAATGGAGAACGAATTCAATGTCATTTGGGGCAACGCATTCGCAATCATATTTGGCGGTATTTTCGTCTCATTAGTCGCAGGGCTTGGCTTTGCAATTAGACCGCTTGCGGCACGACCTGCCCAAGTTTTGAGGGCCCGCGAATGAACGATCCACAGTTCTTTGGATATGGCAGTCTCGTAAATCTAAAGACACATGGTTATGCGGATCCAAGGCCACATACGCTGCGCGGCTGGACGCGCGTTTGGCAACAATCTGCAAACCGACCCGTGGCATTCCTATCGGTCGTACCCGAACCCACCAGCGAAATTGACGGTATGATCGCATCCGTTCCGGGCGGCGATTGGGCCGAATTGGATTTGCGTGAACAGGCTTATGACCGCAAAGATATTACTGCCGAAATCGGTGAAGACCGCCCCACGGCCATTTATCAAGCCGCACCCACACACATCGCACCAGCCGGGTCTGCTCATCCGATTTTGTTGAGTTACCTCGACGTCGTAATCCAGGGATTCTTAGCGCATTTCGGCGAAGCCGGGGTAACACGCTTTTTCGACACGACCCTGAGATGGGACACTGTTATCCTAGACGATCGCAAGACACCGATTTACCCGCGTCATCAGGCCTTGAATGCAACTGAAACACGCTGTGTTGATGCACATCTTGTGCGATTATCGGCGGTGGTGAAACAGTCTATGTAAACGACCTTCACGCGCAAATGCTTCGCTATTCGGGGTTTCGCCTTTTGCAAGCACGCGAACAGCAAGAACGTAAGTGAGCATCGCAAACAGGATACCGCCCGCAGCTTGCCCAATCAGAACACCCGGCGCGCCGCCCCATGCGGCACCTAACATGACGAATGGGATGGTTCCAACCGTATGGCGACCCCAATTGATCCAAGTCGAATAGTAAGGGTGATTGAGATTGTTAAACGCTGCATTGCCTACAAAAATCACGCCGTTGAAAAAATATGCAAGTGAAAGCGGTCCGGCAAAAAGGAACACAAGCGTCAGCGCCAACCCATCAAGCTCAAACAAATCTGCGATGAATGGCCTGAGCGCAAAGAGGATTCCCGACACAAGGACGACAACGACACCGGTAAATAGCAAACCTTCATAAAATGCCGCTCGCACCCGGTCGTTTTTGCCCGCACCTGCGTTCTGCCCAATGATCGGGCCGATCGCACCGGAAAGCGCAAAGATCACACCAAATGCCACGGGCGTCATGCGGCCAACAATGGCCATCCCTGCAACGGCTTCTTCACCGAAACCAGCCATAGAACGCGTGACGTAGGCCGACCCAATTGGTGTTGCGAGTTGCGTTAGAATTGCCGGGAATCCGATTGCCATGATTGGTGAGATATCCGGCAAAAGCCCTGCAAGTGTCGGTCGCTGAACGCCCTTATAAATGCGAATAACAGGGATGATCGCCGTCGCGGCAATCGCAAAGCGTGCGCAAACAGATGCAATCGCCGCGCCGGTTAGTTCCAGGTCCAGACCAAAAATCAAAATTGGATCCAAAACTGCGTTCACCAAACCGCCATAGATTGTCGCCATCATCGCGCGACGCGCGTCTCCATGCGCCCTCAGAACCGCACTCCCCACCATGCCGACCATCAAGATTGGAAGCGATGGAACAATGATCCGAAGGTAGCTAACTGCGAGATCCAGTGTCTCGCCAGTTGCCCCAAGTAGCGCTGTGATCTCACGGGCATAGATCCAGACCATCGCGACGAATATGCTGCTGAGGATGATGCCCAACACCAGCGAGTTCGTCGCTTGCCGTCTTGCCGTTTCTTCTTGATTTGCGCCCAGCGCGCGCGCAACCAACGCCCCGGATGCAATCGACATCCCGATACTGAAAGACGAAGTGAAAAACAGGACTGCCCCAGCATAGCCAATCGCCGCTGCAAGCTCTGCTTTGCCCAACATAGATATGAAAATCATATCGACGAAATCGACTAAGAATATTGCCATCAGCCCCAACGAGGCTGTCAGCGACATCACCGAAATATGTTTGAACAAGCTACCTTCTAAAAATTTCGCTTGCTCAGCCATATCTTTAAACCTTTGGTTTTACTTGCAGAAGCGGCATCACGTCTGCCATCTCAGGGCCGCGCAGTCGGCCAGTGACGGCTTTGCGCAGGGGCATGAATAGACCCTTACCTTTGCGTCCTGTCGCCTCTTTGACTGAGGTTGTCCAAGTGCTCCATGTTTCGGGAACGTATGGCGGTTCACCCAATATATCAAACGCTTGTGCAATAAATTCTGCATCCTCGTCATCAACCAACGGCGTCGCACCTTCTCGGAACAAGTCCCACCAGCCGGGGATATCGGCCAAAATATTGATATTGTCCTTCACGACATCCCAGAATGCACTGTGCAAGTCAGCTGGCACGCCTGCCGCGGTTAACTCTGTAGTAACATCAGCAACCGTCAAAGTGGCTAAATGTCTTGCTGTAAGTGGTCCCAGATCATCGGCGTCGAATTTCGTCGGCGCTGATCCAAATTTGGACAGGTCGAACCCATCAACGACCTCTTGGACACTGGCACGCAGCTCGACAGGGTCAGATGATCCCAAACGTGCCATCAGCGACAAAATCGCCTCACCGGCCAAGCCATTGGCACGAAGATCACGCAGGGCAAGTGTTCCAAGACGCTTGGACAAAGCCTCGCCCTGAGGCCCTGTTAGCAAGGAATGGTGCGCGAACCGTGGAACGGTACCGCCGATCGCTTCGATCATTTGAATTTGCGTCGCAGTGTTTGTGACGTGATCAGATCCACGAACGACGTCGGTGATCCCCATCTCGGTGTCATCAACAACAGAGGCTAAAGTATAGAGAACCTGCCCATCGCCACGGATTAACACCGGGTCAGACACAGAGGCTGCATCGATGCTGATGTCACCCAAAATACCGTCGGTCCATTCGATCCGCTCACGATCCAATTTGAATCGCCAATGTCCTTTGCGACCCTCAGAACGATATGCCTCTTTTTGGGCCTCAGTGAGGTCCAGTGCCGCACGGTCATAGACGGGCGGTCTCCCCATGTTTAGTTGTTTTTTGCGCTTTAGATCCAGCTCTGTCGGGGTCTCAAAGCACTCATATAGACGACCAATTTCGATCAACTTCTCTTTCGCTGCAGCATAGCGATCCAAGCGTTCAGATTGGCGTTCAACGCGATCCCAAGTTAGGCCCAACCATGTGAGGTCAGATTTGATGCCTTCGACATATTCTTCCTTTGATCGTTCAGGATCGGTGTCATCGATCCGTAGAACGAAGTCGCCACCCGCCTGACGCGCAATCGCGTAATTGAACAATGCAGCGCGCAAGTTACCAATGTGTAACCAGCCTGTGGGCGATGGGGCGAAACGAGTCGTGGTCATAAGGATCTCCTGTTACCGCCATTGACCACGCAATAACCGAATTGTCCAGATTAGGTCGGCGTTACCGGCCATCTGGTCTTGAGATCGTCAACGCCTGCTTTGATGAGTTCAGCGACTACGTCCAAATCGACATCCGCCAATTTGTTCACATACAAGCAGCATTTGCCAAGTTTGTACTTCCCAATGCGATCCAAGATGCTCTCGAAATCTTGGTAGCCCGGCATTATGTAGAGAACTTGGTTGGCTTTGCGTGGGCTAAACCCTGTCGCCTGGCAATCGCCCTCGCGGCCACTTTCATAGGTATAATGATAGGATCCGTACCCAATGATCGTTGGCCCAAACATACGCGGTGTCCATCCGGTCACATCGCGAAAAATACCGTCCAATGTACGTGCATCCGCACGCCTGACTGGATGTTCAATTGCATTCAAAAAGTCCTCGACCGAGGCATCCGAAAAATGTGTCTTATTATCAGTCATGGGACCACTTTAGCATACACTTTTCACTGCGCCAAATGGGACGGTGGGTGGGGCGATGCGCAATAGTGCGAGTGTCAGCTATCGTCGCGCCAACGGTTCACGATCGGGTAGCGTCTATCGAGCCAAAACGCACGGTCAGACAAACGTGTGCCAGGAGCAGACTGGAACCGCTTGTATTCGCTGATGTACAACAAATGCTCGACCCGTTTGACTGTTTCGCGATCAAACCCGGCTGCGACGCAGTCAGAAACCGACATCTCTTTGTCGACGAGGTTTTCGAGAATGCCATCCAAGATGTCATAGGGCGGCAATGAATCTTCGTCTTTTTGATCAGGTCGCAGCTCTGCTGACGGTGGTTTGTCAATAATCGTTGTCGGAATGACTTCACCCTTGGGGGCACTCATCCAAGGGCGATGATTTTCGTTACGCCAACGGCATGTCTCAAACACGCGCGTCTTATACATGTCTTTGATCGGATTATAGCCGCCCGACATGTCCCCATAAATCGTCGCGTACCCAACAGCGACTTCGGACTTATTGCCAGTCGTCAGCAGCATTTCCCCGAATTTATTGGACTGCGCCATCAACAAAAGGCCCCTAATGCGCGATTGGATATTCTCTCCGGTCAAACCTTCTTCCAAGCCGTCGAAAAGTGGCGCAAGCGCCTCGGTCACAGCAGCGCGTGGACCGGCGATTGGAACCGTATCGAACTTACATCCCAGTGCATCAACGACCGCCTGCGCATCATCCAGCGACGATTGCGATGTATATTCTGATGGCAGCATTACGCAGCGGACGTTCTCAGGCCCCAGCGCATCTGCAGCAACCGTTGCAACAATCGCACTATCGATGCCGCCAGACAGACCCAGCAAAACCTTCTGAAATCCTGTTTTTCGCATATAGTCGCGCAGACTTTCGACCATCGCGCGATAGTCCTGTTCCACTTCGCTTGGCATCAGCTCTCTCGCGCCCTCTTCAGCGAACCAGCCATTATCGTCGCGCTTGAAATCGACGTGAACGACGGCTTCGTCAAAAACGGGCAATTGCACTGCCAATTTGCCTGAGCGATTTAGGACAAAGGAACCGCCATCAAAGACTTGATCGTCCTGCCCGCCAACCATGTTAAGATAAACAAGCGGCACATCGTTCTCGACCACGCGGCTGACCATGTTCATCAAACGAATAGGGAATTTGTTTCTGAAGTATGGCGATCCATTAGGAACCAAAAGAACCTCGGCACCTGATTCAACCATCGCTTCACACACATCGGGGTACCATGCATCTTCGCATATTGGTGATCCTAAGCGCGGCCCGTCATTTCCGACCGCAAAAGGTCCGGCGATTTCGCCACGATTAAACAAACGGACTTCGTCAAATACATTGAAATTCGGCAAAAAATGCTTGTCCATTCGGCTCTTGATCGCGCCATTTTCCAAAACGAAGTAAGAATTGTGCAACCGATTCCCATTTTGGAAAGGCGCACCAATCGCGAGCATCGGCCCTTCAGCCGTGTCTTTGGCAAGCGACATAACGTGCTGCAAAGCGTCGGCAACGAAAGCAGGTTTTTGCACTAAGTCCTGAACTTGATACCCTGTTACGAACATCTCTGGCAAAGCAACAAGGTCAGCGCCAGCAGCCTTGCCTTCGTCCCACGCAGCTTTCGCCTTTTGGCAATTGCCAGCAAGGTCACCAACCGTTGGGTTTAGTTGCGCCATTGTAAGTCGAAACATGTCCATAATTCGCACTTTCCCTACAAACTTTCCCTTGATTTAGCAGACTGATCAGCAAGGGAAAGCTATTTGCGGCCCCGCTACCCGTTGTCAGACTCGTTTACCTCCATTAACCTCCACTTCTGATGATAGTTCGAGGAGTGACAGCGTGCGCTTGATGACCGCCAAAGGTATTGCATTGGGACTTGCCTTAGTTTCGGCTCCGGCTTTTGCCCAAACGATTGAAATCAAACAATATGATGACGGTGGGATCTATGAAGGCACGTTCCTTGATGGCAAGCAACATGGCCAAGGAACATACCGCCTACCGAATGGGTATGAATATTCTGGCGAATGGTACGCAGGCGAGATCAGCGGCATTGGCGTTGCTCGGTTCCCCAACGGATCGATCTACGAAGGCACTTTTGCCAGCGGAAAACCCAATGGAACTGGCAAAATTACCTTTGCAGATGGTGGCACGTTTGAGGGCGACTGGGACCGCGGCAACATAACTGGTCGCGGCATCGCAAACTATGCCAACGGCGTGACATATGAAGGTGAGTTTCGAAATGCGATGCACCATGGAACAGGAGCGCTGCGCAGCCCTGCGGGCTATATTTACGATGGTCCTTGGGTAAACGGCGTAAAGGAAGGCAACGGTCAAATAACCTATCCAGATGGATCCGTCTATCAAGGCATGCTGAAGAATGGCGAACGAGACGGCATCGGCACAATAACCATGGCGGACGGACTCGTTTACACTGGCAGCTGGGTCAGTGGGCAAATTGAGGGCGAAGGCAAACTCGTTCAGCCCAATGGCGACATCTACGAGGGCATCCTGGTCGCGGGACGTCGCCAAGGCGGCGGCACCGTTACCTATGCAAACGGTGACACGTATGTCGGCGGCTTTTCGGATGACCGGCGAAATGGTCAGGGTACATTCCGCGGAGCGGATGGATATATTTATACTGGTGCTTGGGTCGCGGGCCAGATCGAGGGCCGCGGTCAAGTCACCTACCCCGATGGATCCGTATATTCTGGAACATTCAAAGCTGATTTGGCAGATGGCAAAGGCCGCATTACGTACCCAGACGGATCTAGTTACGATGGCGACTGGGAAAACGGCGTCATCAATGGCACGGGCAAAGCTGTATATGCGAATGGCCTGGTATACGAAGGTGACTTTTTAAACGCTAAGAACCACGGAATGGGTAAAATGACCTACGCCGATGGCTACACTTACTCAGGGGAATGGGCCGACGGCCAACGCGAAGGCGAAGGTGTCGCAGTTTATGCTGATGGAACCAGCTACGAAGGAAGTTTCGCAGCCGGTCAACGGCATGGAACTGGGACAATCACACTTCCAGATGGGTTCACCTATTCGGGCGATTGGCTAGAGGGCGAAATTAGTGGAAATGGCGTCGCGACATATGCAAACGGTGATGTCTATGAAGGCAGCTTTGTTCGTGGACGTCGACAGGGTCCAGGCACGATGCGCTATGCAACAGGCGAGCAATCTGTCGGAGATTGGGCAGATGGGGCGCTTTTACCAGGCGGAACAACCACCCCGGCGCCATCCAACGAAGATACGCTAGAGACCGATACGGAGACGCAATAGCAAAGACTAAACCGTCTCGCCTGCATCCATTTTTGCGAGCCAGTTTTGCGCGTCGTTCAATACTGCTGACTTACGACTTTCGTCCATCCGATCCCAGACGCGGTACATTTGGCCCATGCGCGGATTGCTGCGAAATCGATCTTCGTGCCGAAGTAGAAAATCCCAATAGAGCAGATTAAAGGGGCACGCATCTGGCCCAGTCTTCACCTTCACTTTGTATGAACAGGATTTGCAATAGTTCGACATTTTATCAATATAATTGCCGCTGCTGACATAAGGTTTTGACGCAACAATGCCGCCATCGGCAAATTGGCTCATCCCAATGACGTTTGGGGCCTCAACCCATTCAAATGCATCGGCATAGACCGCCAAATACCATTCATGAACTTGGTGAGGGTCGATCCCAGCCAAGAGCGCGAAATTACCCGTGACCATCAGGCGCTGGATGTGATGCGCATAGGCTTCGCGTTCTGTTTGCCCCACCACATCGTCGATGCAGGCCATCCATGTCTTTTTTCCCCAAAAGAATGCCGGCAGATCACGCGCATGACCCAAACTGTTGCGGTCAACATAGTCGCGACCCTCTAGAAAATAGATCCCGCGCACATATTCCCGCCACCCAATGATTTGACGGATGAAACCTTCAACCGCATTCAACGGAGCAGAGCCTGTGTAATATGCGGCCTCGACTGCTTGGCAGGTCTTTAACGGATCAAGCAAGCCAATGTTCAAGTATAGCCCAATGTGCGCGTGATACAGATGTGGTTGCCCAACAAGCATCGCATCTTGGAAATCCCCGAATTTCGCCAATCCGTTAGTAATCCAATGGGCCAAATGTGCCTCGGCTTGGTTCGCATCTGTAGCGAACCAAAACGGACGCAGGTCGCCAAAGCTGTTGCCAAACTGCGTCTCGACTAGATCCAATACATTGGCCACGGTTTCATCGGGTTCAAACCTTAGCGGTCCATCAAAATCGACAGCTTTCGGTGGGGCTTTGCGGTTATCGTGATCATAATTCCATTTGCCGCCAACGGGTTGATCCCCATCCATCAATAGACCCGTTTTACGACGCATGTCGCGATAGAAATACTCCATGCGAAGTTGTTTGCGTCCCTCGGCCCAATTTTGAAACTCACCTTCTGTCGCAATAAATCGGTCATCGGGATAGGTTTCAACGCGCAGCGGTAGCTCGGCTAAATCGTCTATCACCCGAAATTCGCCTGGCTGCGTACAGATGACATGGTTGATGCCTGTTTTATCTGCCACCGACAAAAGAGCCGCGCTAATGCTGGCTGGTGCATCGGCATCATCCAACTGAAAATACCGCACTGCCCACCCATCTGCTTTCAGGCGCGCCGCAAACTTGCGCATCGCCGCAAAAATCAACGCAATCTTCTTTGGATGGTGACGCACATAGGAAGCCTCGCCCATTACTTCGGCCATGACGACAATGTCCTGGCTTTTGTCGGCACTTCTAAGAGCCGACAGATTTGGCGAAAGTTGGTCCCCTAAAACAAGAACCAAATTCACCACGGCACCTCATTGCCCGCATAATCAAAAAACCCGCCTGACTGTTCAGGACCCAATCCAATTAGGACATTCAGCAGGTTCTGTGCCGCGTCTGGCGCAGGGGTTGATTTATGTCGACCGGCATAAGGTTTTGTAAACGGGGTTGCGATGGTGCCCGGGTGCAGGGCAACGCAGACTGACCCCTTGTGCGTCCGACTCAATTCTATCGCTGCGCCGCGAACAATCTGGTTCAAGGCCGCTTTGGATGCACGGTAGCTGTGCCAACCTCCAATTCGGTTGTCACCGATTGATCCAACACGTGCTGATAATACGCCGATGCGAGGCTGTTCTGCGAGCAACGGCGGGAGTTTCGACAGAAGCATCGCCGGGCCAATTGCATTGACTGCCATGACTTCTGCCATTTGATCTGATGTTATGGCAGACAGTGATTTTTCCGGTTGCCTGCCATCTATTGCAAGTACGCCCGTTGCAATGATTACGGTGTCAAAGCCGTCACCGACCTTTGCAAGCGCGGCATCAATCGACGCCGCGTGCCTAATGTCCAATCCGTCATTTTTTCGGGACAATCCAACACATTTCGCCCCGCGATCAGAGATTTCAGCAGCCAAGGCCATGCCGATGCCACCGCTTGACCCGATAATTAAAACCTTTTCCATATATCCCAAGTAGCAGTCTTGGGCCCGCCGACCAGCCAAGACGACAATTTGTGTGAAAATATCACGACCAGTGTCGTAAGCTCAAAAAGCGCTTTTATCTGAAAATCTCGGCGTTATAGTCCCGCACATGATGACTCAGTCACATATCGCGTTGGCTACTCCATTAGCCCTAACAGAGCTTCTCCTTAGCAGCCTCTGAGCGTGCCTTATGGCGCGACCGCTCAGAGGGGACCAGCGCCAAACATCTCAAAAATCTAAAGCTAAGGACGACTAAAATGACTGATCGCGTATTTATTTTCGATACGACGCTGCGTGATGGGGAACAATCCCCGGGCGCGACAATGACACACGAAGAAAAACTGGAAATCGCTGGATTGCTGGACGATATGGGCGTCGATATTATCGAAGCCGGGTTTCCGATCGCATCTGAGGGTGATTTCGCGGCCGTTACTGAAATTTCCAAGCTGGCGAAAACTTCGACGATTTGCGGGCTTGCACGCGCCAATTTCAAAGACATCGACCGATGCTGGGAAGCCGTCAAACACGCCAAATCCCCGCGTATTCACACATTTATCGGCACCTCGCCGCTGCACCGTGCGATCCCCAACTTGAACCAAGACGAAATGGCCGAGCGGATTCATGACACGGTAACACACGCACGCAACCTATGTGAAAACGTGCAATGGTCGCCAATGGATGCCACGCGCACGGAAGAAGACTACCTTTGCCGCGTCGTTGAAATTGCGATCAAGGCGGGTGCGACCACGATCAACATTCCTGACACTGTTGGATATACAGCCCCAGTTGAATCCGCAGATCTAATTAGGATGTTGATCAACAAAGTACCCGGCGCAGACGACATCATCTTTGCCACGCATTGTCACAACGATTTGGGCATGGCGACGGCGAACTCGCTTGCTGCGGTTGAAGGTGGCGCGCGTCAAATCGAATGTACGATCAATGGCCTTGGCGAGCGTGCAGGTAATACCGCATTGGAAGAAGTTGTTATGGCGATGAAGGTACGCCATGACATTATGCCATTCACGACCAAGATCGACACGACCAAGATCATGAATATCTCGCGCCGTGTCGCGACTGTGTCGGGCTTTGCAGTTCAATTCAATAAAGCCATCGTTGGTAAAAATGCATTTGCGCATGAAAGCGGCATTCACCAGGACGGGATGCTGAAGAACGCTGAGACGTTTGAAATCATGCGCCCTCAGGATGTTGGCTTGTCGGGAACGTCTTTGCCCTTGGGCAAACACTCTGGGCGTGCTGCCCTACGGGCGAAGTTAGAAGCTTTGGGTTTTGAGCTAGCTGATAACCAACTGAAAGATGTCTTTGTCCGTTTCAAAGATTTGGCCGACCGCAAAAAGGAAGTCTATGACGATGACCTGATTGCATTGATGCGCACAAATGAAGCGGCAGAATACCGCGTTAAACTGAGTTCGTTAAAAGTTGTCTGCGGTACAGATGGTCCCCAAACCGCAGAGATGACATTGGTTATTGATGGTGTCGAGAAATCCGTAGAAACGACCGGTGATGGTCCCGTTGACGCGACATTCCATGCTATCAAGTCTTTGGTTGAAACGAATGCACGATTGCAGCTGTATCAAGTTCATGCGGTAACCGAGGGCACGGACGCACAAGCGACCGTGACAGTCCGGCTGGAAGAAGAAGGTCGCATCGCGACAGGCCAATCGGCAGACACCGATACCGTCGTGGCCTCGGCCAAAGCCTATCTAAACGCCCTCAATCGTTTGATGGTTCGCTTGGAAAAGACTGACGTTGGCTATGACGAAAAATCAGTCAACTATAAAGACTAGGGGCAAAGGTCCGGACGCCTATAGAGGACCCACATTTGTTGTGACCGGACATCTGTTCGGTCACAGCGAGTGATGCAAAAGGCCCCAAACCCATTTGCGATGCTAATGAATGTTGCATTTTGTCAATTAAACGGGCGTTTTCCTTTTCAATTCGACGCCAAATTGTTGAATTTACACAAGTAGCGAATAAGCGCTGTTAGGCGGCAAACTTCCCTTTAAACCCAACGCTGCACTGCTTATAACTGTCACACTGCGACCAAAGAAGAGTCGCAGCTTGGGCAATGGTTTTTCGGAAAGTTCCGCAGATGGCAATTTTTGGCAGCTTGTTTTCGTCTGATATGGCGATCGATCTCGGGACAGCAAATACGCTGGTCTATGTAAAAGGGCGCGGCGTGATCCTGTCCGAACCTTCCGTTGTCGCCTATCATGTCAAAGACGGTCAAAAGAAAGTACTGGCCGTTGGTGAGGATGCCAAATTGATGCTGGGGCGCACCCCTGGCAGCATCGAAGCAATCCGCCCGATGCGAGACGGCGTGATCGCAGATTTCGATACGGCAGAAGAGATGATCAAACACTTCATCCGCAAAGTCGCCAAGCGTTCAACATTTTCGAAACCAAAAATTATTGTCTGTGTCCCACACGGTGCGACACCAGTGGAAAAACGCGCAATTCGTCAATCGGTTCTTTCTGCTGGTGCGCGACGCGCTGGGCTGATCGCAGAACCAATTGCGGCCGCGATTGGCGCAGGCATGCCGATTACGGATCCGACCGGCAACATGGTTGTCGACATTGGTGGGGGAACGACTGAGGTTGCCGTTCTATCACTAGGTGACATTGTCTACGCCCGGTCCGTTCGTGTCGGTGGTGACCGCATGGACGAGGCGATCATCAACTATCTGCGTCGTCAACATAACCTGCTGATCGGTGAATCGACTGCAGAACGCGTCAAAACGTCAATTGGGACCGCACGTATGCCCGACGATGGTCGCGGCAGCTCGATGCATATCCGTGGCCGTGACCTTTTGAACGGCGTGCCAAAAGAAACAGAGATTTCACAAGCGCAAGTGGCTGAAGCGTTGGCAGAACCTGTCCAACAAATTTGCGAAGCCGTGATGACCGCATTGGAGGCAACACCGCCTGACTTGGCCGCTGATATCGTAGACCGAGGCGTCATGCTAACAGGTGGCGGAGCGCTCTTGGGCCAACTTGACCTCGCGCTGCGTGAACAAACAGGCCTCGCGATTTCGGTGGCGGACGAGTCACTCAATTGTGTGGCACTGGGAACAGGCAAGGCGCTAGAATATGAAAAACAGCTGCGTCATGTGATAGATTACGACAGCTAAGATCCAATATTAACTGGACCGAGGATATCCCCCTTGGCACGAGAGACCAAAAACGAAGATTTCATCGGCCCGATCCGCAGATTGCTGGTCGGGCTGTTTGTGTTTTTGTTTTTAGCCATTTTCTTGGTTTGGCGAATAGATAGCCCGCGTGTTGAACGCTTCCGTTTAGCTGTCATTGATCAGGTTGTTCCGTCGTTTGATTGGGCCATGGCCCCAATTACAGGGCTGATCAACTTGGCGGGGGATTTCCAAAGCTACCGACAACTTTCAGAGCAGAACGACAATCTCCGCAGGGAGTTGCAGCAAATGAAGGCTTGGCGTGAAGCTGCTTTGCAGCTTGAGCAAGAGAATGCGCGTCTATTGGACCTGAATAAGGTAAGTCTCGATCCAAAGCTGACCTATATTACTGGTGTCGTCATCACAGACAGTGGTTCACCTTTCAGACAATCTGTTTTGGTAAACGTTGGGTCACGTGACGGCATCGTTGACGGTTGGCCTACCATGGACGGCATTGGTCTCGTTGGCCGGATTAGTGGTGTCGGCCAAGATACCAGTCGCGTAATTTTGCTCACGGACACTTCCAGTCGAATTCCTGTTACCATCCAGCCCAGTGGGCAAAAGGCGATCCTTGGTGGTGATAACACCTTGAACCCACCCCTTGAGTTTATTGAGGATCTAGGGGTTGTTCGCCCAGGCGACCGAGTGGTCTCGTCGGGTGACGGCGGTGTTTTCCCCGGCGATCTCATGATTGGTCAAGTTGCGCTGGGCTCGGATCGCCGACTACGTGTACGGCTATCTGCGCAATATGATCGGCTAGAATTCCTGCGCGTTTTGCGTGCGCAGCCACATGAAGTTATCAACGACGTTGGTAGCTTACTCGCCAACGACCCTGAGACTCTGCAAGAAGAATTAGCAATCGAGGATATCGATGGCTGATTCACCTGGAGCACAAGTTTGGATTGGCCGTGGAGTATTTTCCCTGCTTTGTTTGTTGATCATTTTTTTTCAGTTGATGCCTTTGGATGGACGTCCTGAAATTCTACCTTGGCCAGATGTCTTATTACTTATGACATTAGCTTGGGTTGCACGGCGACCAGACTATGCACCGCTGATCGTGATCGCTGTGGTATTTCTTCTCACCGATTTACTTTTTCAAAGACCACCGGGCTTATGGGCTGCACTTGTACTCATCTTGTCTGAATTCATTCGCTCCCGCGCAGCCCTATTTCGAAAGAACTCGGTTATGTTGGAATGGCTTACGGTCGCGGGCGGAATCATTGCAATTACATTATGCTATCGAGTTGCCCTTCTGGTCGCGCTTACACCACCGCCACCTCTCGGCTTGTCGCTTTTGCAGTTGATTATCACAATTATTTTTTATCCCATCATATTGATTATCGCACATTATGTGTTCCGGGTAAGCCGACCGGCGCAAGGTGCTGTAGATAGTTTTGGGCATAGATTATGAAGCGCGGACCACGAGAACAGGCGCAGAGCGCGCAAATGATTGGCCGCCGCGGACTTATCCTAGGTGGTGCGCAAATTACTTTTGCAGGTGCCCTTGGCTGGCGCATGCAATCGATGCAAATTGAACAAGCTGACCAATTCCGTTTATTGGCAGAAGAAAACCGGATAAACATTCGCCTTTTGCCGCCTTCGCGGGGGCTTATCTTTGATACAAAAGGTCGGCCGCTCGCAGAAAATGAGCAAAATTATCGGGTCGTCATGGTGCGTGAAGATGCGGGTAACGTTGAAGAAACCCTTAAACGCTTAACGTCCCTTGTGCCGCTCGAGGACGAAGTAATCGAGCGCGCAGTCGAAGAGATGTACCGTCGCTCCCCATTTGTACCTGTGACAATCGCAGACCGATTGTCTTGGGAAGATGTCGCTCAGATCAATATTAATTCTCCCGCACTGCCCGGAGTACAAGCAGAAGTGGGATTAAGTCGCATCTATCCTTATGGCGCGGATCTAAGCCATGTTATCGGCTATGTCGGGCCTGTCAGTGACTATGATCTAAGCCAAGGATACCTCGCCGATGACACAGATCCACTCTTGCAGATCCCAAAATTTCAAGTTGGAAAGACCGGCGTCGAAGCCAAACGCGAAAGTTTATTACGCGGAAGCGCTGGAACAAAACGCATTGAAGTGAACGCTTTGGGCCGCGTAATGCGTGAGCTCGATCGTGAAGAAGGTGAGAGCGGCAAAGACATTCAATTAACAATCGACGCCGATCTTCAAAGCTATGTGCAAGCAAGGTTGGACGGCGAAAGTGCGTCAGCAGTCGTGATCGACGTCGAGACCGGCGACCTCAAAGCAATTGCTTCGGCTCCGACTTTCGATCCTAATCTTTTCGTCCGTGGCATATCCGTCGCGGACTGGCGATCATTGAATGAGAATAAGTTTCGCCCTCTTGCGGCTAAAGCGGTCCAAGGAACATATCCGCCGGGCTCGACGTTTAAGATGGTCACGGCGCTTGCTGCATTGGAAACAGACGAGCTGGATCCTGAGGAAACTGTTTACTGTCCCGGATTTACCGAAGTCTTTGGAACTCGTTTTCACTGCTGGAAGCGCGGAGGGCACGGCAACATTAATTTGCATGAAAGCCTGAAGCAAAGTTGCGACTGTTATTATTATGATGTCAGCCAGCGCGTTGGCATCGATAAAATGGCGGAAATGGCGCGTAAGCTGGGATTAGGCGTCCAACATGATTTGCCTCTTTCAGCGGTTGCAACTGGACTCGCCCCCGACAAAGCATGGAAAAAGCGCGTCCGAGACGAAGACTGGCGCATCGGTGACACTGTAAACGCCTCAATCGGTCAAGGATATGTTTTGAACTCCCCTTTGCAGTTGGCGGTCATGACAGCGCGAATAGCGACCGGACGAAGTGTAACGCCGCGACTTATCAAGACGATCGACGGAGTTGAAACTGAAAGCGGGCGCGGCGAAAACCTAGGCTTAAACGAAAACCACCTACGTCGGGTACGCGCCTCAATGTTAGACGTATCGAACCACCGCCGTGGGACCGCATATTCGAGTCGAATATTAGCGGAAGGCTTCCAAATGGCCGGCAAAACCGGGACCAGCCAGGTTCGACGCATTACCGAAGAAGAGCGCGCGAGGGGCGTTACAAAAAACGAAGACCTGCCCTGGGAGCGCCGCGATCATGCATTGTTTGTAGATTTTGCTCCGGCGGACAATCCGAAATACGCGGTTGCTGTTGTCGTTGAGCACGGAGGGGGCGGTAGTCAAACAGCAGCGCCAATCGGTCGCGACATAACACTTCAGGCGCTTTACGAAGGAGAACCGCCTCTTGACGCTTATCCAAGTTCCGCACGTGGTGCCGCAGCAGAACAGCAAAAGCGCGTCCGAGAGTTTTTGTCACCGGGCCGATCTGCCAAGGATGCGGCAGAATGAGTTATCTTGAGTATAACACCAAGTACGTACCGACTGGATTTCGCAAACTGATATATTTGAACTGGCCAATCATATTTTTGTTGGCTGCAGTTGCCTGCGCTGGTTTCTTAATGCTTTATTCCGTTGCAGGCGGCTCAGCGACCCCTTGGATGGAACCGCAGATTGAGCGCTTCGGCCTTGGCATGACGCTAATGCTAATCGTTGCAATGGTGCCGATTTGGTTCTGGCGAAATATGGCGGTTCTTGCGTACCTAGTGTCTCTCGGGCTTCTGTTGGCAGTCGAATTCGTCGGCGTCGAGCGAAACGGCTCACAGCGATGGCTGGATATTGGCTTTATGGATTTGCAACCGTCTGAAATGGCTAAAATCACGTTAGTGATGCTTTTAGCTGCATATTATGATTGGCTTCCGACTAAGAAAACATCTCATCCGCTATATGTAATGCTGCCGCTTTTCCTAATTTTGTTGCCGACCTATTTTGTAATTCAGCAACCTGACTTGGGCACCTCATTGCTGTTGGTTGCGGGCGGCGGCGCGATGATGTTCTTCGCAGGCGTTCATTGGCTTTATTTTGCAAGCGTCGTTGCGGCAGCTACGAGTGCAATCGTTGCGGTTTTCCAAACCCGCGGAACTGCTTATCAAATCTTGCAAGACTATCAGTACAGGCGCATTGATACATTCTTGGATCCAACAAACGATCCGCTTGGTGCGGGTTATCACATCACCCAAGCGAAGATCGCATTCGGCTCTGGCGGCTGGACTGGTCGTGGCTTTATGCAAGGCACGCAAAGTAGGCTGAATTTCCTTCCAGAAAAACACACCGATTTCATCTTTACGACGTTAGCAGAGGAGTTTGGTTTCTTGGGAGCCATGGGATTATTGATCATGTATGTCTTGATAATCATTTTCTGCATCGCTTCGGCACTAACGAACCGAGACCGGTTTGCATCTTTGCTAACCCTAGGTGTCGCAATGACTTTCTTTTTATTCTTTGCTCTGAACATGGCGATGGTCACAGGGCTCGCGCCCGTTGTCGGCGTGCCTTTGCCATTGGTCAGTTATGGCGGGTCTGCCATGTTGGTCCTATTGGTCGCCTTCGGCTTGGTGCAATCTGCACATGTACATAGGCCCAGATAATGTTGAACGTGCTATTTTCCGCACCTGATGCAAGTTGGGTAGAGTATGAAGATCACTTGGTCGCCGCCTTTAAAAGCGAAGGCTTACAAGTCAACTTGTCGCGTGATCACACGGCCCATTCCGTAGACTACATCGTTTTTTCGCCAAACGGACCAGTGACCGACTTTCGCCCTTATGCAAACACCAAGGCAATCATGAGCCTCTGGGCCGGTGTCGAAACAGTTGTTGAAAATGAGACTTTGACGCAACCATTGCTGCGTATGGTCGATCACGGTTTGACCAATGGCATGGTTGAATGGGTCGTTGGGCATACGATGCGCCATCACCTTGGCATGGACGAACATATTACCAAGCAAGATGGCGTTTGGCGGGACACCGTGTATCCACCGATTGCAAAAGACCGACCGGTGACCATCCTTGGCATAGGTGCATTGGGCGCGGCGTGCGGGCAAGCACTTGCTAAGCTAGGGTTCCCTGTTACCGGTTGGAGCCGTAGCCAAAAGTCAATTGACGGTATCACTTGCTACTCTGGCCCGAATGGGCTGCACACGGCCCTAACTGGCGCCGAAATCGTTGTTTTGTTGTTGCCCGATACTCCAGCAACAAAGCACATCTTATGCAACGAAACGCTCTCTTTGCTTGCCAATGGTGCGTTCGTGATCAACCCCGGACGCGGGCCCTTGATTGATGATGCAGGCCTGATCGCAGCCTTGGATAATGGGCAAGTTAGCCATGCAACTTTAGATGTATTTTGCACGGAACCGTTGCCCGCTGATCATCCCTATTGGGCACATCCGCGTGTCACTGTTACCCCACATATTGCAAGCACGACGCGACCAGATACGGCATCAATGATAATCGCACAGCAAATTCAAAGAGGTGAAGCCGGCACGCCATTTCAGAATGTTGTTGATCGCAAAGCAGGGTACTGAACTAGCGCAGTTTTGGTGGTTTAGCAGGATCCATGCCTGGCGCGATTGGTTCCGGCGGCGTTTCAGGTTGGGGCAAATCAAAGCGCAGACCAACCGCCGTAAGCCGTTCAACCACTGGATCACCGGTTACTGCAAACAAGACGTCAAGCGTGCCCGCCTCTATCCCGGAAAAGGTGAGCGCCTCACCCGCAGCCTGTGCCAGAGGTTTCTCGGCTCCCTCTACCGCATCAACAAACGCCAGAACATGGCCTTTCATACCACCCTCGTAGGTTGCAGCTGCAAGAAATGCGTGTGATGCCATGCCCGATGCCGCAGTTAATTTCTGCGCCAGGCCATCAACCACCAGTTCGGGCAAAGCACCAGGTGAGTACATATCCACAAGACGCGCTTCCGTTTGCTCGGGTCCATGGCGTAGCGTCTGCGCCAGCCAATCTACAGCATCGCTAGGAATTAGCATCGACGACGGCCCCGTTTCTAAATTTAACGCTAGGCCGACTGACTTCCCTTCTAACATATGGATCAAACCGCGACCGGGAATTTCTGCATAAGGAACTGCGCGGCCTACAAATCCTGCCAATCGGTCTTCTTTATCGAAAACCAAAGCGAACTGCTGGTCTTGGATGTTAAAAACTTCGGGTTCAACCATGTCGCCTTCAGGATCACCAGCAAGCAATAGAAACAACTCACTATCTGCCACCATCTCATAGAATTTGAGTCTCGCAACATCATCGTCGGGAGAGTCCGTCATGGCTGCGTGGGCGCGGTCGATATCAGTTTCAGTCATGCAACTCGGCTACGCTCAGATCGAATGGGATTCAAGTGGTCAGTAGGCTTTGTACTTTTTGCTGCAATTGCGGAATTGTCTCTGCCTCATACCATGGGTTAGCGCGAAACCACCTGATGTTTCGTGGTGAAGGATGAGGCAATATCATCGTGTCCGTCAGTGATCTAACCGGTGTCTGTACGGCTTCCTTGACCGAAAGTTTGCGGTGCGTCGGTGCATGCCAATCAATCGCATATCGTCCGATAACAATCAGCAGAGCCACATCAGACAAATGCTTTAAGACAGATTGCCGCCACGTCTCTGCGCATTCTTTGCGCGGTGGTATATCTCCGCCTTTACCAGTTCCCGGGTAACAGAGTCCCATTGGAAAGATCCCGATGCGGGGGTCGTGATAGAACGTCGTTCGATCCACGCCGAGCCAGGTACGCAATCGATCGCCTGACGGATCATCAAATGGGCGATCTTTTAAATGAGTTATGCGACCAGGCGCCTGACCAACAATCAGAATGCGTACTGACGGCGATAGTTGGAAAATCGGGTTGGGACCCAGCGGTAATCCTTTGCAAATTGTGCATCCGCGGATCTCGTCCAAAAGTGTTTCCAGTTCTTTAGACATTAGATCCAACTCTGCCCCGATCACCTATCAATACTGGCGTATCACATGTGTGTCCCCAACTATAATCACCTACGCTTGATAGTGTATTGTTGTTAGCTAGACTGTGACCTATCCTCGGCCGCGAATATACAGATAAGGGCTGATCATGTATCGCGTGTGGAATTTCGTCACAAACTACTCACTCCTGTTGATCTTTGGCGCTTTGATCGCGCTAATTTGGGCGAACACGGATCCGCACAGCTATCATCAAATGGTCGAATTCCCGCTTCTGATGAACAATTGGGTTGGTGTCGAAGCTGGGTATTGGCTCAAGAAATATGGCGCCGAGTTCGGGATCACCGAGGTATCGACCCTTAAGGTTCTGAGCTTTCATTACCTTGTGAATGACGTGTTGATGGCCTTTTTCTTTGCAATCGCCGCCAAAGAAGTCTGGGAAGCTTGTATCCTAAAGAACGGCTCATTGCGTGGGAAAAAAGCTGCAACGCCCTTGTTTGCTACAGTTGGTGGGATGGTCGGCCCAATCACCGTTTATCTTGGTCTCGCTTATTTTCTGGGATCTGAAACGTATGATGCCGTTGCAAAGGGATGGGCTATTCCGACTGCAACCGATATTGCTTTCAGCTACCTTGTCGGACGCTTGGTCTTTGGCGCGGGTCATCCAGCTGTCCGGTTCTTGCTGCTATTGGCGATCGCCGATGATGCAGCTGGGCTAATCATTTTGGCAATCTTTTATCCTTCTGGCGAACTTGCGCCTGAGTGGCTTCTGCTATCTGTCGGTGCCGCTATCGCAGTTTACGTGCTATTCAATCGTTTGCCGCAATACCTTGATCGGGGTAAAGAATCCCGCCCGAAGTCGACTTGGGTTCGTAAGAAATTAGGCTTTTGGCCATATCTCGTTGCCGGCGCACTAAGCTGGTACGGCTTCCAAGAGTCCGGCATCCATCCAGCACTTGGACTTCTCCCAATTGTCATGACGATTCCGCATGCAGACCGTGCTTTCGGTATCTTTTCTGAAGCCGAGCAGTACTTGACTGACCTCCTTAACCACATCGAACACATCCTTAAGCACCCGGTTGAAATTGTTCTGTTCTTCTTTGGTCTACTCAATGCAGGCGTCGAGTTTTCGTCAATTGGCTCGCCAACATGGTTGGTACTGGCCGGGTTGATGATCGGCAAACCAATCGGCGTATTAATATTTGGGTGGTTTGCAGCCGGACCGCTACGACTTGGCCTGCCAGAGGGGATGCGAACGGTTGACCTTTTTGTAATTGGTTGTGTCTCAGCGATCGGCTTTACTGTCTCGCTTTTTATCGCGTCGGTCGCGTTCGATAGCTCAACAATGCTGGGTGATGTACCGGTTCAAGATGCTGCCAAGATGGGCGCGCTATTTAGTTTTGCAGCGGCAATTCTAAGTTTCGTGGCCGGAAAAATCACGCGTGTCCAGAAACAACACGGCTAAACGTTGCCGTTGTCTTTTGTATTCAACGGTTGGTCTGTTTTTCGCTACGATATTGGTGCATAATGACTAAAATCAAAGCAGCCATCATAAGGCTGTTAACCAATTTCTGCGAAAACCGCGGAACTGGTAATAACGGGCAACGCAGGTACGGATGCTGGAATTTGAAAATGTCAGCAAGTCCTTTTGGACTGGGACACAGCGCAAGGTAATTCTTGATCGCGCTTCTTTTCGTGTGGAGCTTGGCAATTCACTCGGAATCTTGGCACCCAATGGAACCGGGAAAACAACGCTCATCAATATGATGGCGGGTTTAGAAAAACCTGACGAAGGCAATATATATCGTAGTTGCCGCATCTCATTCCCATTGGGTTTCATGGGCGGCGTTATCAACAAGTTAACTGCGATGGAAAATAGCCGCTATATTGCCCGGCTATACGGCTTAGACCCAGACTATGTTGAATCTTTCTGCCGTTGGCTATGCGGTATCAATGAATATTTTGATATGCCTGTCGGGACTTATAGCCAAGGCATGCGGGCGCGTTTGACCTTTGCCCTACTTTTGGCACTTGATTTCGATATGTACCTGATTGACGAGGGCATGCCTCAAACCACAGACGTCGAATTTAACCGAAAAGCCGGCGACCTGCTGCGCGAACGACTTGAGACAACCACGATTATCATTGTTTCCCACCAACCCGCGACACTAGAGCGATTTGCGAAGAGCGCTGCTGTCCTGCGCGATGGGCACATCCACATGTTTGATACCTTGGAAGAGGCTAAGCAATTATATGACTACCAAACCCAAGGCTAAGAAATTCCGCATCAAGCGTGACGGGCCCTCCAACAAAAAAGAGGGCACGCCAAAAACTGTCGCCAAAAACGACCCTGTTGCATCACCGCGTGCGGCCGAGGGGACGCATGTTGCGCCTACACCCACGAGCGAAGTCGATGTGCAAATCGATATAGATTCAATTCGTCGCGAGGGCCTAACCGGTCGGCAATTACGATTGGCGCGGCGGGTCGCTCAAAAGAATGGCATGGCAGTAACGTCAGATTTTGATGCTGTACGACAATTGCGCAATGCGGGTATCGACCCGTTTCAGCGGAACGCCTTGCTAGAGCTTGTACAAGCCGATGGTACAAAACCTTCGGGACAACAAGAAAATCAATCTAAAGACCAGCTGCCACAAACCATACCCGTGCCCGGCGCAAATCTACCCTCGACACAAAGCGCGTCACCCAGCGAACGACGTGCGACTGAAATTATGGCGATCCAAAAAGAGCTCGTCGCGCGTCGTAAACGCAAATTGGCATTGCTTTTCACACGACTGACTTGCTTTATTCTACTCCCATCCTTTTTGGTTGGTTGGTACTTTTTTATTATTGCCACCCCAATGTATGCGACTAAGTCGGAGTTCGTAATTCAAACTGCGGAGGCTGCTGGCGGTGCTGGCGGCCTTGGGAGCCTGTTCCAAGGCACATCAATCGCAAACCAGCAAGACAGCATCACTGTTCAGTCTTTTTTAGCATCGCGTGCTGCGATGCTACGTCTAGATGAGCAACATGGGTTTAAAACTCATTTCAGCCAAGACCATATCGACGCGATCCAACGCCTCGACGCCGACGCGTCGAATGAAGAGGCATTCGCCTTGTATTCAAAGGTCGTCAAGATCAGTTACGATCCAACTGAGGGCATTCTGAGGATGGAAGTTATTGGAGCAGATCCAGAAACGTCTCAGACTTTTGCAGAAGCCCTTATTGGCTATGCCGAAGAACAAGTTGACCAACTGACACAACGCCTGCGAGCAGATCAGATGTCCGGAGCCCGCGACAGTTATGAGGCCGCCGAAGCGCGACGTTCCCAAGCATTGGCAGACTGGCTTGAGATTCAACAAGAGGTCGAAATCATTGATCCTACAGCTGAAACTGCTGCTATATTGGGACAGATTTCAAATCTTGAGTCGGAACGCCAACGACTACAACTCAGCTTGCAAGAAAGGCTAAATGTCAGGCGACCGAACCAAGCTCAGGTCTCGGCCCAACAGGGTCAAATTGCAAATATTGAAAGCTTGATCGCCGATCTTCGCGGTCAAATGACAAATCAAAATGGCAATGGAACATCGCTTGCATCGCGAAATACTGAACTGCGCCTCGCAGAAGAAAACTACACGTTTCAGACGTTACTCGTCCAACAAGCGCTCACACAGATGGAAACCGCTCAAATCGCGGCGAACAGGCAAGTGCGCTACCTATCCCTCGGTGTCGAACCTGTTGCGCCTGATGATGCGACCTACCCCAAGGCGCTTCAGAATACGGTGTTAGCGTTCTTAATTTTTTCCGGTCTCTATTTGATGATTTCGCTGACGGCTTCGATTCTGCGTGAACAGGTTTCATCTTGAAACAGGTTGCCTAATTCACAAATCACGCAATACTAAAATGGATACGACTTCCCACTTTAGGATTGTGCAATGACACGCGCCCTTTTTTTGTCCGTTTTTCTGCTGTTCAACGCATTGCCGGGCCATGTGTTCGCGCAAACAGCGGACGGTCCAATTGCGACGACCAATGTCGACGAAATCGACGCGCAAATCGCGACAAGAATGCGTGAAATACTAAGTGAACTCGGAGATTATGACGATGTCACCGTCACCGTCAGCGACGGCGTTGTAACCCTACGGGGGACAACAGCGACGACTGGGCAAGCAGAAGAACTGTCACCGCTTGCAAACCGATTAGACGGCGTTGTCGCAGTTAAAAATGAGGTCACAGAGACTGCAGAACTCGCGCGACGGTTAAACCCGGCGATTGAACGTTTCCAAGCTAGAATCGACCAATTGATCCTGTTTCTGCCGCTCGCCCTAATAGCCTTTGCCGCATTTATGGTCATCATATTCATTGGCTTTGCTATCGCTCGCGCAAAACAGCCTTGGGAGCGCCTAGCCCCAAACATGTTTATCGCTGAAATCTATCGCCAGTTGCTACGCTTGGGTTTCATAGTGGTTGGCATAGTCGTCGCACTGGACATATTGGATGCAACTGGGCTCCTCAGCACCATTTTAGGCGCCGCAGGCATTATAGGCCTCGCAATTGGTTTTGCGGTAAGAGACACGGTCGAGAACTTTATTGCCTCTGTAATGTTATCATTTCGCCAACCCTTTCGTCCGAATGACACGGTTGAGATAAACGGCGATCAAGGCAAAGTAATTCGGCTAACAAGCCGTGCCACGATCCTATTGTCCTTTGACGGCAATCATATCCGAATCCCGAATTCCACGGTATTTAAGAGCCGGATAATAAACTTTAGCCAAAACACCGAACGCCGGTTCAAGTTCGAATTGCTTATTGATCGGAATTCAGACCTTGACCGCGCGCGGGATCTAGTCGTCGAAACTGTGCAAGCTCTGCCCTATGTCGTCGACACGCCAAGCGCGCAATGTTGGATCGAGAGCTTATTGCCGAGTGGTGCTCAGATATGCGTGACAGGTTGGATCAATCAGCACGACACTTCGATGTTATTGGCTAAGGGCGAAGCGCTGCGACAGGTAAAACGGTGTTTGCAAGCGGCAGAGATTCCTTTGATCGATTCGTCACAGGTTGTCGTTTTGGAACGAAAGAAAGACGATGAGGTCGCCCTTGAAACAAGTTCGATCGCCCAAGTCGAGGCCTTGGACGAAAAAGCGCTTGATTCATTGATCGATGCTGAACGACAGCAAGATGAAAACGAAGATTTGCTTCGTGAAGACGCAATGAAAGAATAAGTAATTCAGGCCTTGAACCGTATCCATGTCTGACGTAAACAACGCCTCGCTGATGGGATGTAGCCAAGTGGTAAGGCAACTGTTTTTGGTACAGTGTACCGTAGGTTCGAATCCTACCATCCCAGCCAGCGACCTCCCCGATTTCAGGCGCTGAAAACTTGGTGCGAAAAGCTCTGTGGCATTATGCTCAGACTAAAAACTAGCAATCAATTGAGAGGCAGACCAATGAGCACATTTGATGAGGATCTATTTCTCAAAGGACTTGAACAGCGCAAATCGACGCTCGGTGCAGAATACGTTGAAAAAAACCTCGCCGCCGCAGACGATTTTACGCGCCCCTTTCAAGAGGCGATGACCGCTTGGTGCTGGGGGTTTGGCTGGGGAGATGATGTTATCGATGCAAAGACACGTTCAATGATGAACCTGTCGATGATCGGCGCATTAGGAAAGATGCACGAATGGGAAATTCATTGTCGCGGCGCGATCAAGAATGGTGTCACCCAGGAAGAAATCCGAGCCATCATTCACGCGGTAGGGATTTACTGCGGCGTACCTCAAGCGTTGGAGTGTTTTCGCGTTGCGCGCAAGGTGCTTGAGGAATCAATTTCAGACTAAGTTTGCGCTGGAAAACGAAGTCATGAGATACAGGTTTGGAGCAACTTATCGGTACAGACGACACCAAAACTCATATTAGAATGTCCGGATTGCGACCACTCTCGAAAAAATTCGAATGGCGACACCGGGCCCAAATAGACCGATGCAGAAAAGTACACGAAAAAATGGCTTTTCGGTCGCTTAAGAGTCATCAGACATCAATATCTGGCTTGGCATTATTGTCTTTGGCGAACGGTCCAATTCAGAACGCACGGAATGCTTCATGATGAGTGTTCAGGCGTCGGGCGCAGTCACAAAAAAGTCTCTTGCCTGCATCTAATTAATAGAGCAGCATATGGCATCAATCGACGATGGGAGAACCAGTTAACTGGTGCCGAAGGAGCAACCGCCCCGGAAACTCTCAGGCAAAAGGACCAACGTCGACACGAAGACTCTGGAGAGTGGCGCATAGTTATGTGCCCGCCGAAGGGATAGCAATCTCAGGCAACCGGACAGAGGGGGCATCACGCGCAGCGCATTCTTGCGACTGCGTTAGAGTGGTGCCGCATGATACCAGATATCTAGCCGGCGATTGGAATGGGGACTGATGATGTCTGATCTATTGCGTACGCCTTTGTATGATTTGCACGTCGCGCAGGGTGCCAAAATGGTGCCTTTTGCGGGTTATGAAATGCCGGTTCAATACCCATTAGGCGTAATGAAAGAGCACGCCCACACCCGTGAAAAGGCCGGACTGTTTGATGTCAGCCACATGGGCCAAGTTATCGTTAAGGGTGTCGACTATGCCGCCGCTGCGACAGCGCTCGAAACGCTAATTCCTGTCAATATTCTCGGTCTAAGCGAAGACCGGCAACGCTATGGGTTTTTCACAAACGAAGAAGGCGGGATCATGGATGATCTCATGCTTGCGAACAGGGGTGATCATGTTTTCGTTGTTGTAAACGCAGCATGCAAAACTGCTGATATTGCGCATATGCACAAAAACCTAAGCGATGTAACTGTGACAGAGGTGACCGATCGCGCCTTGCTCGCCTTGCAAGGTCCGGCTGCAGAGGCTGCTTTGTCAAAGCTTGATCCACGAGCGGCAGAGATGCGGTTCATGGATGTCGCGACCCTCACACTTGCCGGCGTGCATTGTTGGGTGTCTCGCTCAGGTTATACCGGCGAAGATGGGTACGAGATCTCTGTGCCGTCCGCACAAGCGGCTGATCTTGCAGAGCAATTGCTAGAAGACGATACAGTGGCCTTGATTGGGCTTGGGGCGCGCGATAGCCTGCGATTGGAAGGCGGTCTTTGCCTCTATGGGCACGATATCGACACTGGAACGACCCCGACAGAAGCAGCGTTGAATTGGGCCATTCAAAAGGTGCGCCGTGCAGATGGCGCGCGTTCGGGTGGTTTCCCTGGTGCAGACAAGATCTTGGCCCAACTTGAAAATGGGACCACACGCAAACGGGTCGGATTGCTGCCGACGGGCCGCGCCCCCATGCGCGAAGGCGTTGAACTTTTCATGAGCGAAGAAGACGAAACCTCCATCGGGGCCATCACGTCTGGTGGGTTCGGCCCAACTGTGGGCGGTCCAATCGCAATGGGCTATGTGCCCGTTGCACAGAGCGACGCAGGCACAATCGTGTACGGCGAACTACGTGGCAAACGTCTGCCGCTGACAGTCGCGGCGATGCCCTTTGTCCCTGCCAATTTCAAAAGATAACAACACGGAGACTCCAAATGAAATATACTGAAGAACATGAGTGGCTGCGGTCTGAAGGTGACGTAACGGTTGTCGGAATTACCGAACACGCGACGACGCAATTGGGCGACATCGTTTTTATAGAACTGCCAGAGGTCGGCACCGTGGTGACCAAAGATGACGAAGTGGTTGTCATCGAAAGCGTTAAGGCTGCA
Source organism: Cognatiyoonia sp. (assembly GCA_042093895.1). GTDB lineage: Bacteria > Pseudomonadota > Alphaproteobacteria > Rhodobacterales > Rhodobacteraceae > Cognatiyoonia. The sequence continues at coordinate 85,305 of JBELEI010000005.1, forward strand.
TCTGATATTCTGACGCCGCTTGATGGTGAAATAGTCGCCGTTAATGAAGCGCTCGCGGACAATCCTGCTTTGGCAAACGAAGATGCAACGGGTGACGGTTGGTTCTTTAAAATCAAGCCCTCAGACGCGTCCCAGATGGACGATTACATGGACGAAGCTGCCTACAACGCTTTGATCAGCTAAACTTTGGAGCCTGCAATGACTTTTACCCCCACGGATTATCTGCCTTACGATTTCGCAAATCGGCGCCATATCGGACCATCGCCAGCTGAAATGGCTGAAATGCTAGCGGTCGTGGGGGCGGCAGATCTCGACGCGCTTATTGATGATACTCTCCCAACAAAAATTCGGCAGGAAAAACCACTGGATTTTGGCAAACCGATGTCAGAGCGTGAGTTGCTTCATCACATGAAAGTCGTCGCAGGTAAGAACAAAGTTCTAACCTCGCTTATCGGGCAAGGTTACCATGGGACCGTCACACCCCCTGCCATCCAGCGCAACATCTTTGAAAACCCGGCATGGTACACAGCTTACACGCCATACCAGCCCGAGATATCGCAAGGCCGCCTCGAAGCATTGCTCAACTTCCAAACCATGGTGTCTGACCTTACGGGACTGGAAATTGCGAATGCGTCTTTGCTGGATGAAGCAACTGCCTGCGCAGAGGCAATGACGATGGCTCAAAGGGTCGCTAAAACGAAAGTGACCGGATTCTTTATCGACGAAAACTGTCATCCTCAAAACATCTCAGTAATGAAGACGCGGGCTGCGCCGCTTGGGATCGAGATCATTGTCGGAAGTCCCGACGACCTCGACGCCAGCAAAGTGTTTGGTGCAATTTTTCAGTTTCCGGGAACGCATGGGCATTTACGCGATTTCACGCCAGAGATTGCCAAACTTCATGACGCGAAGGCGATAGGCATTATTGCAGCGGACCCTCTTTCATTAACATTGCTCAAAGAACCTGGCGCAATGGGTGCTGATATTGCCGTTGGCAGTACCCAACGCTTTGGCGTGCCAATTGGCTATGGCGGGCCACATGCCGCCTATATGTCAACCAAACAGAATTATGCGCGTTCTATGCCAGGACGCATTGTTGGCGTATCTATAGATAGCCACGGGAACCGTGCATACCGCTTGTCTTTACAGACCCGTGAGCAGCATATTCGCCGTGAAAAGGCGACATCAAATGTCTGTACTGCACAGGCATTGTTGGCAGTAATGGCCGGATTTTATGCCGTTTTCCATGGTCCGCAAGGCCTACGTGCGATTGCTCAGCGCATCCACCGCAAAACGGCACGCCTCGCGGAAGGACTGAAGCAAGCAGGATTTGACGTTCGCCCTGCGACATTTTTCGACACGATCACAGTTGATGTTGGACCGCTGCAATCTGCAGTAATGAAATCTGCGGTCGAAGAAGGGATCAATCTGCGAAAAGTCGGAACAACCCAAATTGGCATATCGCTAGATGAGCGCACTCGCCCTGAAACAATTGAAGCTGTTTGGCGGGCTTTTGGAATAGATCGGGCTGATAAAGATTACACCCCGCACTATCATATGCCCGAAAAGTTGATCCGGACCTCCGATTATCTGACCCACCCAGTGTTTCATATGAACCGCGCAGAAACGGAAATGATGCGTTACATGCGCCGACTGGCTGACCGTGATCTTGCCTTGGATCGCGCGATGATCCCTCTTGGATCATGCACTATGAAGCTAAACTCCGCTGCCGAAATGATGCCCGTGTCTTGGGACGAATTCTCGCTGTTGCACCCATATATACCGAAGGATCAAGCCACCGGTTATCTGGAAATGATCGACGATTTATCCGCCAAACTTTGCGATGTGACTGGTTACGATGCAATCTCAATGCAGCCTAATTCTGGCGCACAAGGCGAATATGCAGGGTTGCTAACAATTGCTGGGTACCACCGCGCCAACGGTCAAGGTCATCGCAATATTTGCCTGATCCCGATGTCTGCGCACGGCACCAACCCAGCCTCTGCACAGATGGTCGGATGGAAAGTTGTCCCGGTAAAGTCAGCAGAAAATGGCGACATCGATGTCGATGATTTCCGCGCCAAAGCACAAGAACACGCAGACAACCTGGCGGGTTGCATGATTACCTACCCGTCCACACACGGAGTATTCGAAGAGACTGTCATTGATGTCTGCCAGATCGTGCATGACCTCGGTGGTCAGGTCTACATCGATGGTGCCAATATGAATGCGATGGTTGGACTTTCGCGCCCTGGCGATCTCGGCGGGGATGTTAGCCACCTAAATTTACACAAAACGTTCTGCATTCCACATGGTGGTGGTGGGCCGGGTATGGGTCCCATCGGTGTCAAAGAACACTTGATTGCGCATCTTCCGGGTGATCCGACGTCTGGCGAGGGTGCGGTATCGGCTGCTGCATTCGGATCTCCATCTTTGCTACCGATCTCGTGGGCCTATTGCCTGATGATGGGCGGCGACGGCTTAACTCAAGCCACCCGCGTTGCGATCCTGAACGCCAACTATATTGCCAAACGCCTAGAGGGCGCATTCGACGTCTTGTACAAAGGACCGACTGGTCGTGTCGCCCACGAATGCATAATCGATACGCGCCCCTTTGCAGAAAGCGCACATGTGACTGTCGATGACATCGCCAAGCGTTTGATCGACTGCGGCTTCCATGCCCCAACCATGAGTTGGCCGGTTTCAGGTACTTTGATGATCGAACCGACCGAGTCAGAAACCAAAGCGGAACTCGATCGGTTTTGTGATGCCTTCCTCGCGATCCGCGCGGAAATCGCAGAAATTGAAGCGGGTAAGATGCCGGCAGAGAGCAGCCCGCTCAAACATGCGCCTCACACCATGGAGGATTTGGTCAAGGACTGGGATCGTCCATATAGCCGAGAGGACGGGTGCTTTCCTCCTGGGGCGTTTCGTGTCGACAAATATTGGCCACCAGTCAATCGTGTGGACAACGTTTGGGGGGACAGAAACCTGACTTGTACCTGCCCGCCGATGGATAGCTATGCAGAGGCTGCAGAGTAGCGGAAAGGCGACATAGTTTTACCGACTCTGCAAGCTATCGGCCAGCATCCCGCAGCCTCCGCCAAGGTGCTGCCTGCGGCAAATGAACCGTTTTAGGCGCAACCTCGAATTTGGCGCGCAGGTTATTACTGTTGCTGTTTGTTCAAACGGCACAGGAACCGAGGCTACAGTTCACGCCATGTACTATGGACATCATGGACTGCATTGCATGTCTGAGACGGCGCGCGATGGGTGTTTAGATACGGGAGCTCACCTAAGCCGTTTGTTTCATTTCGAGAAATTCAGTCTTAGGGAGCTTAGGCAGCTCAGCCGCTTTCCTATAGTGATCTAACCGGGCATCGTGTCCGTGTTTATCGTTCGTATTTCGCAAACACCTGAGCAAGATGTTCCAGTTTATGAGCTTACGCGTTTTTCATTCAAATCGATAGTTCTGGTACTGGGATCGCAGCTTTCGCCAAAACACCCAAGGACAGCTCAAAGAAACGCGAATTCGATCCTAACAAACGAAAAATGGCGAGGGAAATCCCCCGCCATTTCTTATTCTACAAAGTGGCTAGGATCAGCCTTTGCCTTTCCAAGGAACCAACAACCGTTCGGCCCAACGCATAAGCATGTCGATCGTGAAACCGATCACACCGATCAGGATGATACCCATGATTACGATGTCGGTGTTTTGGAACTTTGACGCGGTCATAATCATCATGCCAGCCCCCTTTTGCGCCGCAACCAATTCGGCCGCAACAACCGTGCCCCAGCACACTCCCATGGCGACACGTGCCGCCGTAAAGATCTCGGGTAGCGAGTTCGGAATGATGACATAACGCATAATCTGCCACTTCTTAGCACCCAGCGAATATGCAGCGTGTACTTTGGAAATACGCACGCCAGACACACCCGACCGTGCGCCAATGGCCATGATCCAAAGGGCTGCAAGGAACAACAGGATGATCTTACCTTCTTCGCCGATACCAGCCCAGATGATCACAAGTGGGATCAACGCAAGTGGTGGTACAGGGCGCATGAACTCTACGATTGGATCGAACCAACCACGGAACCAGTCAGATAGACCCATTGCATAGCCAAGTGGAATGCCAACAAGCGCACCTAATAAGAAACCAACAATCACGCGGAACAGTGAGTAACCAAGGTGCTGCGCCAATGTGAAGTTGCGGAAACCATCTGTTGCGATATCACCGAGACGGCTCCAAACGCGCTCTGGAGATGGCAACCAAATCGGCTCCATCTGCCAGCCTTTGGCAGGAACAATATTCAAGGTACCCTTAGAGGACATGTTCACCTGGCCAAAGTCTGTGGCAACGGTGCCGCCTGGCGCGATGGCCTGACCATTGACTGCTGACACGACCGCCCCATCGTCACGTGTAAAGTCGTCATTGCTGTCAACGCGTAGCAACTCGCTGCGGTAGGCAGCAATTGCAACGCTGTCGTCTTTTGCAAACCCATCGCTATCGCCGACTTCTGGTGCATCAACATCGCTACCGGCTGGGAAAACGATGACCGAAACAGTTGCGTCATCAGACTGGCCATCGGCCGTCGCGGTGTAGGTAAAGCTACTTTCACCGGTATATGCGCCCGGCATATGCATAAAACCCGGGATGAGCTTTGACCCTGTGAAAGATCCCCAGAGAAGGAAGATCAACAAGATCGAAACTACAGATGCAACTGTGTTCGATGTCACAGCGCTTTCGTCGCCAAAAGTCACCGTCTTAAGGGAACTATAGTCCTTTTTAGGTGACAGGGTGCGTTTCACAAGATTCCAGATAAACAGGCACAATAGGATCAAAAGCACATAGCCAATGATATATGGAAGCGCGCCAACCAATGTTGCCAAGACAGCGATCAGTTCGCCAAAGAGTTCACCGAAAATACTCATGAGCCTTCTCCTTCGCTGCGACCCATAATCTCTTCTTCCATATCCCAGATCATACCAAGGATCTCTTCACGGACTTCCGAAAACTGTGGTTCTTTTTTCACTTCGCGTAGGTCACGACCGACGCCCATATCTGCGAAAGGTAGGTTATATTCTTTGTGGATGCGCCCCGGACGAGGCGCCATCACGATCAAGCGTTCGCCCAACAGCAACGCTTCTTCGACCGAGTGTGTAATCAAGATGATCGTCTTGCCGGTTTCTTTCCAAAGCTTCAGTACCAAACCCTGCATTTTTTCGCGGGTCAGCGCATCAAGCGCACCAAGCGGTTCGTCCATTAAGATCACGTCTGGTTCATTTGCAAGGCAGCGGGCCAAAGCCACACGTTGCTGCATACCGCCAGACAATTCGTAAACCGCTTTTTCTTTGAACTCTTGAAGGCCGACAACATCCAGCAGGTGATCAACGATCTCGCGTTTAGGTCCAGCAGCCATACCCTTCATCTTGGGGCCAAAGCCAACGTTCTCACGAACGCTCATCCATTCGAACAATGCGCCCTGTTGGAACACCATTCCGCGCTCTGCTCCGGGGCCATGTACCGCAGAGCCGTTCAGCTCAATCTGACCTTCAGTCGGGGCCAGAAAGCCTGCTACGATATTCAAAAGGGTTGTTTTACCACACCCTGACGGACCCAAAACCGAAAGCAACTCGCCTTCCTTTAGGTTCAACGACACGTCTTTGAGTGCCTGAACGGAGGACCCGTTCGGCAGATCAAATCGCATCGATATACTGTTGATGTTTAGTCCGGTCATGCCCTACCCCAGTTTGTATTCTGGAAAACCCGACTTTGGGTTTACCGCAATACAAAAGCGGGGCACGCCAATGGCGTGCCCCGCAAGTAAGTCGAACTTACATAGCGTTGACGGCCATCAGAGCGTCTTTGCTCACTGTACCTTCGTAGCTGTCGAGTGCTGATGGGATTGAGCCTGCTTCAACGAAGACGTCTGCAACGCCTTTCATGAAGGAAGCAGCGTTTCCGCCCAACCAAGCTTCGCTTAGCTGCTCTTCAACTGACGGGAACACGAATGTTGCCATTGTTGAAGCAGTTGCGTCTTCGTCCATACCCGCATCTTTAGCGATGACTGGAAGCATTTCAGCCTGCATGTCGCCAGCGTTCCACATTTCGTTTGCTTTCGCAGTTACTTCAGCGAATTTTGCAACCATTTCTGGGTTCTCAGCAACGAAACCAGCTGGTGCTGTTGTCGCGTCGAATACGAGAATGCCGAGTGCTTCTTTTTCTGCACCTGTCAGAAGAACGTTACCGTGCTCCTTCATGCGGCGCAGCGCACCACCCCAGCCACAAGCCATGTCAACGTCGCCGTTTGCTAGCGCAGCAGCGCCGTCAGCAGGTGCCATGTCAACAACGCTCAATGACGCCAGATCAACACCAAAGTGGTTCATCTGTGACAAGAAACCGTAGTGAGCAGCTGTGCCGAGTGGAACAGCAACGTTCTTGCCGGCCAATTCGCCAGCAGACATTTTGTCGATCTCTAGGCCAGAAGCAACAACGCAGTTGTCGTTTTCAGCATAGGAAACCGCAACGTCGATGATCTGAAGATCTTGACCAGCAGAAGTCGCAACAACGAACGGCGGGATACCCTGAGAAACAGAGATCTGAACGTCGCCAGAAGCCATAGCGGCTGACATTGCTGTACCAGTGTCGAATGAGACCCAGTTGATACCTACGCCAAGCGCTTCTTCGTACATGCCTTCAACTTTTGCGAACTGGAATGGCATTGGCCACTCTAGGAAATACGCAACAGTGATTTCGCCATGGCCATCTGCCGAAGCTGTTGTAGTGGACAGTGCAGCGGCGACGCCGAGGACTGTACCTAGAATTGTCTTTTTCATTATTTTCTCCTGGTTGGGTTTTAGCGTACTTGCTGACGCTTTAGTTTCGCACTGCGAAACTGTGATTTCGCGAATTAGAGACTAGAAATGAATCGCCGAGCCCGTCAATCGGTTTTGTTTGCGTTGGAAGCATAAAAACAAGCAGTTGACTGTGTTGCCATCTAAGGCGCTTCGGTCCTTTCATGTCCATTCCTCGCCCGCACCATACAATCGAGAATCGCTTCCAGCATCGTACCAGTTTGAGACGTACTATCAGTCCAAAACGCCATTTTCCCCGATTATCAGTTAAAACATACGCGGCGTCGCTCTTTTTAGGCGCCATTTCAGCGCGAGCATGTTTCTGCAGGCTGGTGATTTGTTTGCGCTATCGCACCATCCGCACGCGAACGCTTCGTGTGCGTCGCGACATATCTACTGTCCCAAAGCGGTAAAATAAGCGTGATCGGCCACCAAATAAGCATTTCCAGTATCAAAATGGGCTTTTCCATTTTTTCAAATACAAGAGCGACAATGCCACTAAGCGATTCCAAAGATATTGATTTCTAGCTTTTCACGGAATTTGCCATGGTCGCCTATAGGACCAATTTCTCCATCTTGAGTCGGCAATATTCTTATTATTTCCGCCTAAACTCTGGACACTCCATCAAACTGCTTCATACTTTTTCGCGAAGAGAACGCATTTGGAATGGGGCAAGACATGAAATTATTCGCAACTACGACACTCGTTATGACTCTCACAGCTTCAACAGCGCTTGCTGGGGGACATTGTGCAGCCGGTCTGACTTTAACAGAAGGCAAACTCACGATTGCGACTGGAAACCCAGCTTACTTCCCTTGGGTTTTGGATGATGCCCCTGAAAGCGGGCAAGGTTTTGAAGCCGCGGTTGCATATGCGGTTGCAACTGAAATGGGTTTTGCAAACGATGATGTCGTTTGGGTGCGGTCATCATTTGACGAGGCAATCCAACCAGGCGCCAAAGACTTTGATATGAATATGCAGCAGTATTCCATCACAGCCGAGCGGGACGAATTCGTCGATTTCTCTGATCCCTATTACACCGCGCCGATGGCGGTCTTGGTCAGCCCGGGTGCTGTTGACACCGCACCAACGTTAGAAGCGCTGAAAGCGCTGAAGTGGGGCGCAGTAGGATCGACTACAGCTGTTCAAAAGCTAGCGGAGGACATCGAACCAAATTCAGATCCGCTGCTATACGGCGATAATGCGGACGTGAACGCAGCGATGACTGCGAACCAAATCGACGCTGCATTGTTTGATTTGCCAACCGCTTTGTTCCTGAGTGCAGTAATGATCGAAGGATCGAAAGTCATCGGTCAATTTGCGCCGAATGCAGATGAGGGTGGCGATCAATTCGGAATGTTGATGGAAGAAGGCAACCCTTTGAAAAGCTGTGTAGATGAGGCGCTCGCAGCGCTAAGCGCGAGCGGTGAGCTGGCGGCAATCGAAGCAGAGTGGCTCCAGACGACAACCGGTGTGCCACTGATCAAGTAATCCAAGAGCATGGCCGACAGGCAGTCAGACGGCTTAACCCGTCGCGAACGTTTTGAAGCAAACCAACGCCGCCGCTCGCTAATTATAGCGGGCGGCAGCACCATTTTGGTTATCGCTGCAATCGTCATTTTGGTTCCGATGGCACCGGGTTGGGAAAAGGTTCAAAAGAGCTTTTTCAATGCCGGTGTATTTGCCAAGTCATTCCCAAAGCTCCTCGATGCCTTTTTGATCAACTTGATGATCTTCGCATGGTCTGCGCCTGCGATTGCGATTCTTGGCCTTTTGATCGCGATAGCGCGAGACGTGAAATCCCCTGCCCTATTCCCACTTCGGATATTTGGCGCAGCTTATACTGACATCTTCCGCGGCATCCCCGTGATCTTGACCGTTTACTTGATCGGCTTTGGGATTCCAGGACTTGGATTGCCGCGACCGTGGAATTCGCCCTACATTTGGGGATCTCTTGCTTTGATCCTAACCTATTCGGCTTATGTCGCCGAGATTTTCCGTTCTGGCATCGATAGCGTTCATCATTCCCAGCGGCAGGCGGCATTGTCATTGGGTCTGTCGGAGCGACAGGTGATGCGCGACGTTGTTTTGCCCCAAGCCGTACGCAATGTTGTCCCGAGCCAGATGAACATGCTGATCGCGCTGCAAAAGGATGTCTCACTCCTCAGCTTTATCGGGCCCGTCGAGATTTTTCGTCAGGCAGGGGTTTTCAAATCGCTCTTTGCAAATTTCACGCCTTATGTCGGTGCTGCAGTCATCTTCTTGGCGGTGACCATCCCTGCGACGCGGTATGCGGATCATTTGATGGCCAAGCAAACACGAGAAAGACGTTAGCATGGCCAAACTAGAGCTACGCAGCGTGGTCAAAAAATTTGGAGACGTGGTCGTCTGCAACGGCATCAACTTGGATGTCGAGAAGGGCCAAATGGTGTGCTTGATCGGGGCATCTGGCGCGGGGAAGTCAACACTCTTACGATGTATCAACCTGCTGGAGCCGACCGAAGACGGCGAGATATTCCTCGATGGTGAAGACATCGCTGTCCCCGGATTGGACCCTCAGGGCGTGCGATCACGGATTGGGATGGTATTTCAAAGCTATAATCTATTCCCGCATATGACCGCGTTACAAAACGCAATGCTGGCGCCCCGCCGCGTCCACGGAAAAACAAAAGCACAGCTGTTGCCCGAAGTTGAGGCGCTTTTTGAGCGATTTGGGCTGGCAGACAGGATGCACACCTATCCGGATCAGCTATCTGGCGGCCAGCAACAGCGCGTCGCGATCATTCGGGCATTGGCGATGAAGCCCGAGGTGATGCTGTTTGACGAGATCACTTCGGCGCTGGATCCGCAGCTGGTTGGCGAGGTCTTGGATGTGCTGCTCTTGCTAAAGGAAGAAGGCATGACCATGGTTCTTGCCACTCATGAGATGGGCTTTGCACGTCACGCGGCAGATAAAATCTGTTTCTTGAAAGACGGCAAAGTCATCGAAGAGGGCGCACCCGAACAGCTGTTCGATAATCCGCAGAAACCCGAAACACGCGCGTTTTTAGAACGTGCGCTGAAGTAGATTGGCCTGGGCGACGTACATCGCCCAGGCCCTGATTTGTTTTAGGCAAGGAGATCGAAACGATCAGCGTTCATCACTTTTGTCCAAGCAGAGACAAAATCACGCACAAACTTTTCCTGATTATCATCCTGAGCATAAACCTCGGCATAAGCCCGCAAGATTGAGTTCGACCCAAAGACCAGATCAGCACTTGTCGCTGTCCATTTCACGGCCCCACTTGCACGATCGCGCAGTTCATATGTCCCATCATCCAGCGCATGCCAGCTATTGGACATATCCGTCAGATTCGCAAAAAAATCTGTGGTCAGTGCGCCGACGCGGTCGGTAAAGACACCGTAGGCAGACCCACCAAAGTTCGTTCCCAAAACCCGCAGACCACCGAGCAGAACAGTCATGTCCTGACCGGTAAGGCCAAGCAGCTGCGCACGATCTAGCATCATTTCCTCCGCTGAAACGGAATAGTCCTCTTTCTGCCAATTCCGGAAACCGTCTGCGACAGGTTCAAGAACTGCAAAGGACTCTGCATCCGTTTGTGCATCGGTTGCGTCACCGCGACCCGCCGTGAACGGCACCGTCGCGTCAATGCCAGCGGCTTTGATGGACTGTTCCAAACCGACGTTGCCTGCGATCACGATAACGTCTGCAACGGATGCGCCAGCGTCAGCAGCGATTGGTTCAAGAATGCCCAACACTTTGGCTAGCCGTTCAGGTTCATTCCCTGCCCAGTCTTTTTGCGGGGCCAAACGAATGCGCGCACCATTGGCACCGCCGCGTTTGTCAGAGCCACGGAACGTCCGCGCACTGTCCCACGCAGTTGCGATCATTTCAGATGACGACAGACCGCTTGCTGCGATTTTAGCTTTTACAGCGTCAACGTCATAAGACGTGTTGCCCGCTGGAATTGGATCCTGCCAAATCAGATCTTCTGCTGGTACGTCAGGACCGTAATAGTTCGCTTTTGGCCCCATATCGCGGTGAGTTAGTTTGAACCAAGCGCGTGCGAATGTGTCTGCAAAGTATTCTGGATCAGCCATGAATTTCTGACAAATCTCGTTGTAGACAGGATCAACCTTCATCGCCATGTCCGCATCCGTCATCAACGGCATTGCACGACCGCTTGGATCTGTTGGGTCCAAAGGCTTTTTGTCCTCAGGCATATCAACAGCAATCCACTGATTCGCACCTGCTGGTGATTTCGTGAGCTCCCAATCGTAGTTAAAGAGATAGTCAAAGTACCCCATATCCCACTTGGTCGGATGCTGGCTCCAAGCGCCCTCGATTCCGGACGTGAACGCATTCGCTGCTTTGCCGTCGTGGCCCGGGTTGGCCCAGCCAAACCCTTGTTCTTCGATGCCCGCGCCCTCTGGCTCTGCGCCGATTTGGTCAGATGCACCGCCACCGCCGTGTGCTTTGCCGACGGTATGCCCGCCGCATGTCAGAGCAGCTGTTTCTTCGTCGTTCATTGCCATGCGCGCAAATGTTTCGCGCACGTGCATCGCAGTGCGTGCCGGATCAGGCTGACCGTTCACGCCTTCTGGGTTTACATAGATTAGGCCCATGTGCACCGCAGATAGCGGGTTTTCCAAGGTGGATGCGTCATCAAGGTCGTCATAACGGTTTTCGCTAGGTGCGAGCCATTCGCCCTCAGAACCCCAGTAGACATCTTTTTCTGGCCCCCAAATATCTTCGCGACCAAAGCCGAAGCCGAAGGTTTTCAGGCCCATTTCTTCATAAGCGACAGTGCCGGACAAAAGGATAAGATCAGCCCATGACAGCGCGTTGCCGTACTTCTTTTTGACAGGCCAAAGCAGACGACGCGCTTTGTCGAGGCTGGCGTTGTCAGGCCAAGAATTCAAAGGTGCGAAGCGAATGTTACCTGCCCCGCCGCCGCCGCGACCGTCTTGGGTGCGGTATGAGCCTGCCGAGTGCCATGCTAAGCGGATCATCAATCCACCGTAGTGACCCCAGTCTGCTGGCCACCAATCCTGGCTTTCGGTGAGCAAAGCTGTGACGTCAGCCTTAACTGTCTCATAGTCGAGGCCTTTGACGGCGTCACGGAAATCAAAATCGGCATCCATTGGATTCGTGCGCGCACCGTGCTGGTGCAGGATGTCGAGGTTCAGCGCATTCGGCCACCATTTGGTGACTGGCTTTTCCAATGACGTATTGCCGCCGTGGTTTACGGGGCAACCGCCAAGGCCTTTCATCTGATTTCCGTCCATGATTTTCTCCAATTGAAATGAGCAGTATCTAGAATAGTTCTAAATCGATAAATCCATTAATTCCAATTGAATTTTCCAACCAGAGCGATAAGTTTTCCTAATGATAGGAATAACAATAAAACACCTTCGATATTTCGACGCGCTTGCCCAATGTAAGCACTTTGGTCGCGCGGCCGATGCATGCTCGATCTCGCAACCCGCGATGTCACTTCAGATCAAAGAGCTTGAGACGATGCTTGGTTCTCCCTTAGTCGAACGCGCTTCTCGGCAACTAGAACTAACCGCGTTAGGCGAAGTTTTCTGGGAGCGTGCGCAAGAAATTCTGGCCCACGTCGAAAACTTAAGCGATCTCGTACGGGGGTCGGATGACCCTCCCGCCGGTCGATTAAGAATTGGAATAATTCCGACCATGGCACCCTACCTGTTGCCTAATACAATTGTAGCCCTCCAGAACCGGTTTCCAGAGCTCGATCTACAACCGCGTGAGACAGTCACCAATTCGCTTATCGATGACTTAAAGAACGCGCGTCTTGACGCCGCAATTGTTGCTTTGCCCATCTCTGAACCTACTTTGCAGGAATTCTTATTATTCGAAGAAGACTTCGTGTTGGTTCGATCTTCCAATGACGAAGACAAACCGATTCCCGCCCCGAACGAGCTTAAAGAAATGCGCTTACTGCTCTTGGAAGAAGGTCATTGCTTTCGTGACCAAGCCCTGGCGTTTTGTGATATCTCGCGTGATAGCCAGCGCTATCTGATGGAGGGCAGTTCACTATCAACGCTCGTTCAGATGGTCGGGGCAGGTATCGGTCTAACGTTGCTACCTGAAATGGCAATTCCGCTAGAAACCAATTCGGCCAAAGTTTCCGTCGCACAGTTCCCAGAGCCAGCCCCAAGGCGGACTGTTGGCATGGTCTGGCGAAAGAGGAACCCTTTGGCTAAACAATTAATGAAAATTGCGGCCGTCATCAGATCAGTCGAAAAAATTAAGTAACAAATTCATTGAACAAAATTTCTGGAATTGACGAGCCCGCCACATCCATCAGGGCGGAAACCACCCTTGTGGCGCAACGGGCTCGAGAAACAGGTCACCAGTTACCCTTCGAGAACTTTGCAACCGCTCACTCGTTACGGTCTAAATATGAAGGGAAACTCAGCAAAATATTAGTGGGAACAATCCATACAGTTTCCCACCCCGAAACAATCACAAGATGTAGTGTCTAAAATTCAATAATGAAAACAGTGACGTCACCCGGTGCGAGACTAATCGAGGCCCCTTGCGTTTCCAACATTCGCCGCACAATCGACAACCCCATCCCTGTGCCTCCACTGTTGCGACGAGTTGTGAAGAATGGATCGAACACGCGATCCCGGTTACCTTGTGAAATTCCAGCGCCATCATCTGCGATTTTTAACGCCGAATTATCGAGGCTGAACTCAATCTTCGTCGCACCATGACTGCGTGCATTGTTAATCAAATGCGTAGCAACAGGCTCAAAAACGGCTTTGGAAATCGGGATTTCGCCATCACGTGCAATGATGACATCGTCCGCTTGAGGTAAGACATCGCTTAGCCAACACGTTCCTTCGGCCAACAATTCATTTGCGATAGCCAATGCCCGTTGAGCATCTAGGAGTGCCTTCATCCGATCGCTTGCGTCGGCAACATTGGCAACCATCCGTGTTCGGTGTGCTTCGGGCAAATCCGGGTCAGCCAACAATTCCGACGCACCCTGAATCACAGTCAACGGAGATTTCAATTCATGCGTGACGTGATCGGCGTAATTGCGCAGGATAGCTTCGCGATCTTGGAGCGATTTGCCCATTTGCCGAATTGCACGGCCCATGGCCTCCATTTCGGATGTACCGTAGTGAGCCAATGGCGCAAGTGCATCAGCTTCACCCATACGAATTTCATCAGCGCGCGCCGCAAGGGTCGTTATCGGTCGCAAGAGAATGCGTAAGAGCACCCAACCAATAATTATCCCAATCGCGACGGCCCCAACCGCTGTGATCAACAGCGCGGAATTAAAATCCATGACAAGAACGAGACGGCTAAGAACAAACAGTGCCAAAATCGGAAGAAGAAGCATGCCACTGATAGTGCAAGCGATCACGAGCCACATCGGTGGTCGCCATTTGATGTCTATGTCGCGCTGCATTGGCCCATTCGGATGCCGACGCCATGAACGGTCTCAATCGCATCAGCGCACCCTGCTGCGCTAAATTTTGCTCGGACGTTGCGTAGATGACTGTCCATTGTTCGGTCACTCACATGAATGTTCGTCCCATAGATCGCATCAACCAACTGGGGACGAGCCATCACGTGGTTCGGCCGTTTCATGAGTTGAATGACCAATTCCATTTCACGAGCGGTCAACGTTACCGGTGTATCTGAAACTTGGCAAAGGTGGCGATCGGGATCGAGACGTAGAATGCCACGCCGCAGGACCTTTGAAACTTCAATTTCAGCACCCGAGCGTTTCAATATAGCGCGTATTCTTGCGATCACTTCTCGCGGCGAAAAAGGCTTCGACACATAGTCGTCTGCACCAAGCTCTAGGCCAACGACGCGGTCGATTTCATCGCCCTGTGCCGTCAAAAATAGGATTGGAATCTGGTGTGTTTTGCGTAATTCGCGACACACCTCAAGCCCGTCCATCTCGGGCATGCCAATATCAAGAATTAACAAATCTGGTAGATCGCGTTGCGCGTTTTTCAACGCATCGCGCCCGTTATCGACCTCACTAACGCCAAAACCCGCCTGCTCTAGCGCAACGCGTAAGACATCGCGAATGCTCGCGTCATCGTCAGCAATTAATATTTGTCGGTCCATAACACGCTCCCAGCTTGCCCATTAACTTAGGGATAGGAACGCAGCGTGCAAAGGGTCACATGTGATTTGTGCAGTTTTTGTGCAGATTAAATAGAACCGCGGATCGCGCGAATGTTCGCGCCATAAGGCGCTGGATCGCTTACTGAACCGCCCCTAAAGACTGCCGATCCAGCAACCAAGACATCGGCACCCGCTGCGGCAACCAATGGCGCAGTCTTGGGATCGACGCCCCCATCGATTTCGATGTGAATTGGGCGATCCCCAATCATGTCCCGCAAGGTACGGATCTTACCAGTCATGTCGATAAAGCTTTGCCCCCCAAATCCGGGGTTCACTGTCATAACACAGACCAAGTCAACGACATCCAATAACTCAGCGACTGCGCTGGCTGGGGTACCGGGATTCAATGCAACACCTGCTTTGCAACCCGTTGCGCGAATGGCTTGCAATGTACGGTGAATATGTGGCCCTGCTTCGACATGCGCGGTGATTACATCAGCCCCAGCATCTGCAAAATCTTGGATGTATGCATCGACTGGTGAAATCATCAGATGCACGTCCATAACACCCTTGATATGCGGGCGAATGGCTTTGCAGGTTGCAGGCCCAAACGTAATGTTTGGTACAAAGTGTCCATCCATCACATCGACATGTATCCAATCAGCGCCCTGCGCTTCAACAGCGGCGCATTCCGCACCAAAGTTAGCAAAGTCAGCCGCCAGAATGGACGGTGCAATTTTGATGGATCGGTCAAATGTCATCGGAATCCCCTAGGTGTTTTCCTATTGTGCTTATCGCCAAGGATCAAACTTGTCACGTGCGCTCGCCTCTTTCACAGACGGTCAACTGTGTTAATGTCATCGCGATGGAAATTGAGCTCACCCATAGTCAAATTTTACAAACCGGCGAGATGGTTCATTTCACCCGCGCGGAGCTGACGTCAGCCCGACCGAAATCTTTGCACAAACATGATTTTCATGAGCTTCTTTGGGTTCAAAACGGACGGGTTCGCCACCATCTGACCGATCATTCCGAGACGTTGGTTGAGGGGGACCTTCGATTAATACCGCCGGGGCCCGCGCATGGTCTTCAAGGACGTGGCGAACATTCTTTGTTGGTGTCTCTCACGCTGCATCCCAGTGTTATCTCAGATATTGTAACGAGACATCCCAACTGTCATGAAAACCCAACTGAGATCACATGTTGGTCACTCGACAGCCGTGCATTGGCATCGTTAAACCAAGCCGCATTGCGGTTGGAACGCGGGCGACGTGATGCACTAGCTGCAGAGGCGTTCTTGTTACCGCTATTGCAAGATTTGTTGCCAGCTAAAAGAAATCAAGACATGCCGGATTGGCTTGCCAAAGCACTCGCGGAATTGGAAAATCCAGAACAGTTTCGCAATGGCGCAAGTGGGCTTGTCGATTTGACGAAACGAACGCACGCGCATGTAAGCCGCTCAATGCGGACGTTTACCGGTCAGACGCCATCCGATTATGTTAACGCGCTCAGGATGCGACACGCTGCCCGTCTTTTGGTGACTGACAGCGAGAGCATCCCATTCATCGCTGCTGAATGCGGCATCTCAAACATGGCACATTTCCATAAACTGTTCCGTGCGCATCATGGCCTAACCCCGCTCAAGTACCGCAAAGCCTATCAAACTGACGTCGTGCAACCAAACGCGTAACTTTACGCAAGAGCGGAGTTGCAAATACGCCCTTGTTCATGTGAACTGACAACCTGAATTAGGAGAACGACAGTGCAAACCGCGACGACAGACACGCTTCAGCTCCCACAGGTGCAAGAGCCGCGCAATGACGGCATTCCGTTGGATTTGGATTGGGTCGCAGCTGTTCAGGCGAATACCTCCGCAATCGAAAGACGCGCGAAAACCTTGCCGGGCCGAAGATCAGTAAAAAAGGCGCATCAGGCTGCGTGGCTTTGCAAAGCGGTTGCGTGTATCGACCTCACAACTCTTTCGGGCGATGATACCGAAGGGCGTGTGCGGAGACTTTGCGCGAAAGCGCAGCAGCCTGTTTCGCAACGCATCTTGGATCAAATCGGTATGTCTGGCCTAAAAACAGGAGCAGTTTGCGTCTATCACGATATGGTCCCAACTGCGGTCGAGGCATTGCAAGGAACAGGGATCCCAGTGGCCGCTGTTTCAACCGGATTTCCGGCTGGTCTATCACCTTTCCATCTGCGCATCGCGGAAATCGGTGAAAGCGTCGCGGCAGGGGCCGAAGAGATCGATATCGTCATATCGCGCCGGCACGTCCTGACCGGCGATTGGCAAGCACTCTATGATGAGATGAAAGAAATGCGAGCCGCTTGCGGTGCAGCACATGTCAAAGCAATCCTTGCAACAGGCGAACTCGGCACGTTGCGAAATGTCGCAAAAGCCAGCCTCGTATGCATGATGGCTGGCGCTGATTTCATCAAGACCTCCACCGGCAAAGAGCCCGTAAATGCAACATTACCCGTCACCCTGACGATGATCCGGGCCATTCGCGCCTATGAAGCAAGAACAGGTCTAAAGGTAGGCTACAAGCCCGCTGGCGGCATTTCCAAGGCCAAAGACTCGATTACCTACCTCGCCATGATCAAGGACGAGTTGGGTGATCGCTGGTTGCAACCAGATCTATTCCGTTTTGGAGCGTCGTCCTTATTGGGCGACATCGAACGGCAACTCGAACACTACGTGACCGGTGCATATTCCGCCGGCTGGCGTCACCCGATTGGATAAGCTGATGACAGTTAAAGAAATCTTCGAAAGCATGGATTACGGCCCCGCACCCGAAAGCAGTGCTGAGGCACTCGCATGGATTGCAGATCGCGGCGGCGTTGCCGGTCACTATATTGACGGGAAATGGGCAAGCCTGCGGGATGATTTTATCACCGCGAACCCAGCGACCGGCGAACGTTTGGCGGGCGTCACCAAGGGAACACAGGCAGAGGTCGAAAAGGCCGTCGCTGCAGCACGCAAAGCACAGCCAAAATGGGAAAAATTGGGCGGTCACGGTCGTGCACGCATTCTCTACGCCATTGCGCGCCTATTACAAAAACACAGCCGCCTGTTGGCCGTTATGGAGACGCTCGACAACGGTAAGCCCATTCGCGAAAGCCGTGACATTGATGTGCCTTTGGCTCAGCGGCATTTTTATTATCATGCAGGCATGGCGCAATTGATGGAAGACGAACTGCCGGACCGGCAGGCGCTCGGCGTTTGTGGGCAGATCATTCCTTGGAACTTCCCGCTCTTAATGCTCGCATGGAAGATCGCACCCGCAATCGCGATGGGAAATACTGTCGTGCTCAAGCCCGCTGAGTTCACCCCGCTCACAGCGATGATTTTTGCAGAGATTTGTACAGAAGCAGGCGTCCCGCCTGGTGTCGTGAATATTGTCACCGGCGATGGTGACACGGGCACCGCACTTGTGAATGCAGATGTCGATAAGATCGCGTTTACGGGTTCGACAGAAGTCGGGCGCATTATTCGCACCGCAACGGCCGGGACGGGCAAAGAGCTCACGCTGGAGCTCGGCGGCAAATCACCCTACATCGTGTTTGAAGACGCGGACATCGACAGCGCGGTCGAAGGCCTCGTCGACGCGATTTGGTTTAATCAAGGTCAGGTGTGCTGCGCAGGCTCGCGGCTCTTGGTTCAAGAAGGCATCTCAGACGATTTCTATAGTCGCCTGAAAACACGGATGGCGAGTTTGCGCGTCGGCGATCCGTTGGACAAATGCATAGATGTCGGCGCAATCGTGGATCCGAGTCAGCGCGACCAAATTGCAAAAATGGTTTCAGAAAACACTGAAGGCGAAGTCTTTCAAACCACCGCGCCAGAGGGGTGTTTTTATCCGCCAACATTGATCACTGGACTTCATTCGGCATCAACATTGATGCAGGATGAAATCTTTGGACCCGTGCTCGCTGCGACTACGTTTCGTACCCCATCCGAAGCGATCGAAATTGCAAACAACACACGCTATGGCCTTGCAGCGTCAGTCTGGTCAGAAAACATCAATCTTGCGCTCGACATTGCCCCAAAACTAGCCGCCGGCATCGTTTGGGTGAACGGCACCAATATGATGGACGCGGCGGCAGGGTTTGGTGGCGTCCGCGAAAGCGGCTTTGGCCGCGAAGGTGGCTGGGAGGGTTTGGCGGCCTATACGAAACCCAAAACCACCCTAAAGCCCTTGAAGCCAATTGCCCCCTTCTCAGGAACTGGTGGAGTTGCGGATTCCCTTGATCGCACGTCCAAACTCTATATCGGCGGCAAACAGAGCCGCCCTGACGGCGGTTACAGCCAACCCGTCTATGGAGCAAAAGGTGCGTTACTCGGACACACCAGCCTCGCAAACCGTAAAGACCTACGCAACGCGGTCGAGGCGATGAACGCAGCCAAAAGCTGGTCAAAAACAACCGGGCACCTACGCGCTCAAATTCTATACTACATCGCCGAAAACCTCTCCGCTCGATCTGATGAGTTTGCGGCGCGCCTCAAATCGATGACGGGCAAAGATGGCAAAGCGGAGGTTAAGGCCAGCATTTCAGCACTCTTCACTGCGGCGGCTTGGGCCGACAAATATGATGGCCAGGTGCACAACGTGCCGATCCGCGGCGTTGCCTTGGCGATGAAAGAACCAGTTGGAAACCTTGCTGTGTTCTGCCGAGACCAGTCGCCGCTCTTGGGAACAGTCGCACCAATGGCAGCGGCGATCGCAATGGGGAACCGTATTACTTTGATGGCAAACGAACCCTTCCCACTCGCTGCTGCGGATCTATATCAAGTTCTAGATACGTCAGATGTTCCAAGTGGTGTCGTCAATATCCTAACCGGAGCGCATTCAGACCTAGCGTCGTACGCAGGCGCACATGCAGATATTGACGCCGTTTGGTCATTCTCCGGTGCGGACATTTCGTCGACGATCGAAAACGCCTCGGCTGGCAACTTAAAACGCACGTGGGTCAACAATGGTCACGATCTAAATCCAATGATCAAAGACATGCTGGCCGCCGCAACCGAGATCAAGAACATCTGGATCCCATACGGCGAGTAGCCCGGCTTCTTCTAGCGAAAAATACCTCGGGGGGGGCGCAGCCGGGGGCAGCGCCCCCTACCCACTTATCTTACTTTCGGTCAGACTTTTTGCGCCAAGTATTCATCCAACGACGCACACCAGATTGCCGTTCGGCGACACCTGCTTGCACTTCGTCCAGCCGATCACCCGCCTGATCCAGTAGCGGATCGACTTTGCGCTCACGGAACTGGCGCCACATCGCGCGGACAGTCACAATCGCGACGATCAAGAATACAAAGAAAAAGATATTGAACCACGGAATGATCCGCGCATCGGGACCATCAATCGGACTAATCGCGATTGCATTTGGGTAGATCGAAGCCCACGCAATGCGCCATCCATAATGCGTAATGCTATACCAGCCGTCATCCCCAACCGCGCGCGCCACTTCCGCCTGTAAATTTGAACTATCAAATTTGAAGTACGGTGGCCAAATCCAACCCGTATCTTCGTTTCGATAGACCATGACCTCTTGCGTTTCGCGCGGAATGAAACCCAAGAGCATGGTCTTACGCTTGTCCGTGTAAACCAAACGCAAATCTCGCGTCGGGTTGTCAGTATTTCCGCTGTCGGCTTGAGCATAGAAAATCCGGTTCATCCCGCCGAAATCGACACGAATGATTTCGGTGTCTGTGACCTTAACAACGTCATGTTGCGGCAAGACATAATGCAACAGCAACCCAAAGATCAGGAAGACCGAAACTCTAAAAATCATGCGTATACGGGCCATCTTTATCCTCAGTTCGCGTTTGTTACGTAAATGATGCCTGTGATGACAATCGTTGGGACAACGTAGACCAGCAAAAGCAATTTCGGGCGCAGGCCATTGTTATAGTCCGTAATGCCGTCAGTCACGAATTGATCGCGGCTTACACCTTCAGGGCGTTCTTCATCCCATTCGTTTTCCAATTTCTCACGACGCACTGACCGCGAGAACCAAGACAGCGATAGGTAAATGATGCTCAAGAAGATAAACCCAAAAAATACTAACCTAACCAGCCCCATCACATTCTCCTATTGATGGCACCCCACGGCCCCACTCTATCAACTATATCACGTCGTTTAGACCCGGTCCAAGGGGAACGCGCCCCAGTTTGCGGCTCTTCCATAGAAGCTTCATGACCAAACAGCGCTTTGCGCGTGCCGGCCTTATCCACCTGGTATTCGCGGTCCAAAAACTCAGCCACGTACGCGCGCTTTTCATCAGGCCAGCTTTCATAAGCATCATAGAATGCTTGTTTATGGCATATGAAAAGTTGCCTCACATCCATCGGAGATAATTCGGACAGTAACTGATTAACGAGGTCAGCATCTGCATGATCTTTCGCCCTTAGCGTATAGAAATACGCGGGATGATCAGAGGTTATGCGGGGCCACGGGCCGTCTTCCTCGGCCCAACGCACCAAAGCTGCCAAACCCTGCCATTCTGCGGGCAATTTATCAGAGTAACGCCGGCCCAGAACACGCAAATTACGACGCGATGCCCCGGACAGATCTTCTCCCATTTCTGCTGCGACACGCGCGACAATGAAATCCATTTTTTGTCGTAGGATCGCTGCGGCATCGATACCGGTTGCATGCGTTACTGGTTCAACAAGATCATTCAGTTCAAGAAATTTCGCGATCATTGCCCGATCAGAAAAGTCGAAAGTATATGCGATCGGAAGCTCTCCGATATCCTCTTTCGACTTCACAGATATTGCGGCCGGGTGCTCTGCATTCCGAAAGACGTAAATTCCACCAAAATGTGCTGTCCAGAAATTCTGCTGATCGAATTCCATCTCAGGCAGAACGATTGGGTTTCGCGTGACGTCACCGGTTTCTTTGGCCAATCCAATCATCTTGCTGATCAAAACATCGTCAAACCATGCATCAGGTTCGGTCTTAAATTCATTGATCATGTCGCCGAGCTTGCGCGCGATCCGCACAGTCCCTTCGGTGGTATCTGCCTCGACCTTAATCTTTCGCATGTTGAACAAGTCCGCAGCTTTGCTCGCACTATAGACAGATGTGACAAGTTCGCCTGCAACGGCGTCTCTTGCGGTCAAGGCAAAGAGCTTTGACTCATTCTCGCTGATAAACTGTTTCAAGATTCCCCGGGCTGAAGAAAATTTGGAGTTCAGCAAAGGTGCTGTTTTTTGCTCTGTCGTTAGCAAAATGAACTGACGGTTCACCCCGCGGTGGTTGAGATAGAGATGATCATCAAGTTCATCGCCAATCTCAGGCGAATACCCCGATATATCGATATGAAAATCAGTGAGATTTGTTTGTTTGTTCGTTAAAGACGCCAATGCGCGGTTGTAGCGCTCGATCAAGACCGGGCTATTCACCCGGATCAAGTTTCCAAACATTAGTCCTTTTTCGATCAAACGTTTCATATCGTTCCTACCAGACCGCCTTGGTCCAATGCCGCGGCAATCCCGCCAGTGACAAAATCATGATGGGCGCCCAGATCAGGGCGGACGACAAACCCAACCGTCCAAAGAACTGAACATTTGGCCACAGCCCGAACCCAATAAAATCCTCGTACGCGACACCTTGCCAAATGTAGAGGGCCGCAAAGAAACCACCGCTTAAAACGAACATAATGACCGTAGACAGCAAACCAATGATCACGAGCCGCTTCACGCCCTCGCCCAAGAAAAGGCTCAACACTTTCGGGACTGCCCAAGCTGCAAGAGCAAGTGCAACCGTTGGCAAAAATAACCCGCCCGCGAGAAGTTCACTCACCCTTTGGCCTCCAAATAGCGCCGCTTGGCTTCTTCCATCCGCTCCATGTCACGTACAGCATTGTCGATCGCCACTTCGTCAGATTTATCGGCATATCGGAATTCACTATCGGCGTAGCGGTTGATCTCTTGGATCACCATTTCGACTGTTATCGGCTGGCGCAGGTCGGCAATCATGTCGCGTTTGGCGTCATAATCCTTGAACAGAAACAGCTCTGGATTTTCCATCCACTCATCTGGCAATTCAAAGTCCATGGCGCGTACTTTAACAGCATCTGTGATGTTCTTAATGGCGCGCCCGGTAAAGCGCTCATCCGCCTCTTGGATTCCCTTCAAATAGGTACCCAGTTTCGCAATCGTATCCAGATCACCAATTTCGGAATGAACTTTGTCGAAGACGTTCAGCAAACCCGGTTCATGGGGGCGCGAATGGCTTTCAAAGCTTGCAGCAACCGCTGCTTTGATTTCTTGGGCTGAAAACACTTCATGCGCACCAACTGGAATATCGTGATTTTTGCCCATCAAAAGATACAGAATATCGATGTAATCGTCGCGCGTCTGCGGACCGTCCACTAGGAAACGCGCGCCCGCCCGTTGGCGCAAAGCATCATCAACATTCTCGGGGTAGTTCGAGAACATCCCAAACGTACAATTCCCGCGCACAACGGTATTTGCGCCGGCAAAGCTCTCCATCAAGACCGCTGTGATTTCCAACTGACCTGCCGAGGATTGACGGTCGCCGCGCTTACCTGCGAGCTGATCAATATCATCAATCGTCCCGAACCCGATCACACCGGGATCGATGACGTTGTTGATAAACGCCTTTGCGTTCTGGCCCGATTTACCCTGATAGCTATCGATGTTGTCCGTCGATAGGTTCTGATAGCGAAACGCGTATCCTGCCGTTTGGCAATAATCGTTGATCAGACCGGCCATCATCTGGATCAACGTCGTCTTGCCCGTGCCCGGCGCACCGTCGCCCATGAAGGTAAAAATAAATCCACCCAGTTCCGCAAACGGGTTTAGTTTGCGATCGAAGTCATAGGCCATCAGCATCTTGGACAGCTTCAACGCCTGATATTTTGCTATGTGGTTCCCAACGACTTCGTTTGGTTTCTTGAAAGTCATCGTCAGCGCGCTGCCCTTGGATTTGCGCGCCGGTGAGAACCCATTGATCGGGAAATCATCCGCCTCAACCCGCCAACTTGCGGTGTTAAATGGCTCCAAACGGCCAGCGGTACTCGCCCGCGCTGCGGTCTTATCCATCAGGCTTTCGGCAAAGGCCAAAAGCGTCGCGACTAACTTTGGCTCATCACCAGCGTGGGTCGCAATATCCTGATCCAATTCCCAAAGCGCGCCGTGCAGTGCTAGTTGGCCGTTGTCGGTCAAAAACTCTTCGACCTCTCCAACCTCAACTGTGTCTTCGCTCGTGTGCGGCGCCAACAGAAACGCAGTTGCCGATCCAAACACATACAGCGTCACTAGCGCCTCTGCGGTCAAAAGCTCTGAGAATTCAGCCCGCGCTCCGTCGACTAAAGAGCCCTCTAAGTTCGCACGTTTTTGGTCCTTCAACGCTGTACGCTCAGCAAACTGTTCGCCAACCGCTAATGCGATCGCAATGGACCGTCGCAGCACTTGCTGAACTGTCGCCTGAAGCGGGGATACCAATCCGTCACCGCCCTCAACGGTCTCAATGCGCGTTGTCAGCTGAATGCCTTCCTTGCGCGCTGTCCGCCGTGTCGCCAGCCCCGGCGTTGTTGAACGAAACGCGCGTCGCGTTCCAACACCCGATGATTTTTCCACAGCTGGGGCCGTCGCTTTAGCAATCCGAGGCGCATGATCGAAGCCGTCCATCAAATCCAACGCAGCCGCGTAATGCGCGCGGATTTCTTCCTCGCGAAGCTCCATCTGATCTGTTGTCTGGCTCATTCTTTAATCCTTCGTCTCAAATCTTCTGTGGGATGGCGCGTGGGGCGCATTGCCCGTATGGGCAACAGCGGCACACGTCATCGATAACTCAGCACCCGTCCCAAATCGCTCACTACAAATTTACGCACATCGCGGAACCCCGGTGGGTTGCGTTCCGCCAGCGCTTGGTAGGGTCGTTCAGGCATAATCAACGACCGCTCCATCCGTGTGGTGCCCGTCTCTGCCCCCTGCCCGCCAAATGGATCGAGAGTGAAAATCTGCCGTTCCACGGTACCAAACCAGCCCGACTTCACGCGTTCTGCGCGCTCTGCGACCAACTCTTCTTCGGTCCAAACCAATGCCCAATCTTCCCCAACTGGTGATCGGGCCTCTTCTAAGACTTCACGCAGTGGCCCCTTTTGACGGGTGAACGCATTGCTATACATCGGCCCAATGTGGAAACGGCGCAAACGCGTCGGATGCAAATCGTCAAAATCTTCATCGAATCCTTTGGCAATTGTCAGCAATTTTAGCCCACCAACCGCCTGCGCCATCAAATGCGCCTGAACTTCCGGCCAGCGTCGCTCGTCCTTGGGCAATCCAGTGCGACCTGTGTCCTCTAAGTCCATCAAATAGATCGTCGGCAGGTTCACTTGGCTGTCATAAACCGCCCAATGCACCTGAAAATGGCGGCGCATCTCGGCCTTATTGCCCATCCAAACGATCTTGGGATCATTACGTGCCCAAAAGAGTTTCCCCTTCTGTAGCTCTTCGTAATACAGCCGTTGGGACAATGCGAATTGCAGCTTTGTTGGAATTTCCTGATCGCCCACAATCGTGCGCACCATTTGGTCCTTCAAATCCTCCACCGAAGGCATCGACGTCAAATGCCGATCCGCCTGCTGCGCGTCGTTCGCCATTTCGAGTAGCTCTTGATAAACCGGAAACCCGCTTTCGACCCGATCAAACGTCAGCTGCCCCGCATGGGCGAACCGGCCAGAGAAATGGTATTTATGCGCCAGCGCTTTGAACGTGTAATTCAACCCAATCAGATACCCGGCCAAAGCCTCGATATCCGCCCGCGCCAAGCGCCGCTCCGCCTCCATTGTGGCCGCAACGCGCGTGAGGTATTCCGTGATCTTCTCAAACTTCCCAAAATACCGCCGCGTCACGCGGGTATCTTCCAGCTGAAAGTGATCTTGGGAGAGGTCAGGTTTGGTCATTTTTTCTTTTTCTACTGCGTCTCACGAGAAAGTGTACAAAACCAAGCAACATCACGATCAACAATTGGCTGGCTCGTTCCGAATAGGCCTCGCCAAGTCGGGCAGTTAAGGCCTCCTCAAAAAAAATTAGGCCCGCAATTGGCAATCCGACCACAATAACAGCTGCGGCAAGCATTGCTGCTTCTTCGCGAAACCATGAAAGCCAGCGCTGTTCCATTCTATTCCACTTCTTCAAACATAAGGCGTCGTGCGGACCTCAGGGGTGGGTGCGAAGCGCCCTCTCCTCGGGGGGAGGTCCGAGCGCTGCCCGGCAATGTCGGGTACTTCGCATAGAAAAAATCAAGTTGCATCATCATTTGGTCTGTCGGTCACACCGATCAAGATGGACACCACACCAGTAAAAACAATCCAAAACTCAACCATTCCAAACGTAGGTACGTGATTGAACATTATATATCCGAAGAAATGGATCACGACGACAACAGTTAAGAAAAGCATGCCTCCGAAGAGAACGGGGCGTCTTTGTCCTTTGGGTGGCAATCACTTACCCACCATACTGATTGCTATCATGCTTCTCCACGATCTTCTGGAACCGGCGGATAAACCGCTCATCGGCCTTCGCCTTTTGCTCCAGCACCTCACGGGCAAAGACCATGTGGTCTTCGTGCGCTTCCAGCATATCCGCCATCTTCGCATTTGTGGCCGAGCCAATTGCGGCCATTGCGGTTTGCGCCTCTTGGTCCGTCTTCACACCGATTTCATTGATCCGGTGCGCGACGTCCTGCTGTTGAGCCGTCTTCAAAGACTTCGACAGGGCATCATAGAGGACAACCCGCTGTTTCGTATCTGTCTGCAGCTTGTTGATCAAAACCATCTGCGTTGCCGCTTGGTTCTGCAGCGAGTCGATCCAGGTTTTGCCCTTTTCGATGTAGCGCTCCAGCGTTTGCGACTTCGCCAACTTGACCTGCTCGTCCTGCACCAACTCGTTGTAGCGCGTGTTGAGCGCCGCAAGTTCGGTTTCAAGCTTTGTGCGCGCAGCGGCGTCCTGTTCCACCGAGATCTTGTTCTCAAGCGTGATAATCTCTGGGTCCATCCCGTTTACTTCGGCGCGAACAGCCTCTAGTTCTGCGACAGTGACCTCGCGTTCGTCCAACGTACCGGTTAGGTTCGTCTCAACGCTTGTCTTCTGCTCGTTCAGCATATTCAGCTGACCTTCCAAAAGCTTAACAATCACATCAGATTTTCCGATCAGATCCTGCAACTTGTCGTCCACAGAGGCCTCACGCATCCGCTCTTCACGCATGCTGTCGGATTTCGCACCAGAAAACCAACCAACGATGCTTTCCATCGTGGTTTTCGATCGCATCTCGTCAAAGTCTTTGGAGAAGCCAGCCGTTACATCATCCAAGCCCATAATCAGCTCAGCAATGTTGGAATTCATCAACTCGGTATGGGCATGCACGTCTTCGAGTGTCGCATTTTCGATATCAACTGCGATATCCGCGCCTTCTGCCATCTTTTGCCGCGCGGTCTCGATCCGGCTGGTCAGTTCTGCAATTTTACTTTGCGCCTCTGAAACCTGAGCCTGAGATTGTTCAATTTGCGCGTCAAAATCTGCCATGTGCAGTCCCCTTTATTCAATGTATGTTCTTTTAACATATAGGTATTCACGGCCGCGTTACCAAGGATTTAGGGCCATAAACGTTATCTCGTGCTTCGTAATGAGCCCTAAAGTAGCGATTCAATAACTTCAGGTACAACAGAAACTTCTGGCGCATCAAAGTTAGGCTCTTGATCCGTTTCAAGCGCCTCATACACGGCATCTGCATCCAAGAATTTTGGCGGCAGCTCAACACCACGACCGAAATACTCTGGATCAACGCGCAGGCTTTCAGCTTCACTGCGGACATTCACTTGCATTGGCGTCTCCACCCGCTCAAAGAGATCGATGATGTCATGATTAAACATGCGGATGCAGCCAGCGGATCCAGAGTTGCCGATACTCTCTAAATCGTTGGTGCCATGGATTCGATAGAATGTATCTCGGCCACCGCGATATAGGTACAGCGCACGCGCGCCGAGTGGGCTGCGTAGGCCGCCCGGAATCCCGCGTCTGAATGGGCCATAAACATCGGGCTCAGTTCTGATCATGTTGCGCGTCGGCGTCCAACCGGGCCATTTTTTCTTAAGTTGAATTGTTCCTGTGCCGCTAAAACTACGCCCAGCACGCCCAACACCAACAGGATAGCGGATCGCACGGCCATCCTCTTGGACCAGGTACAAGAACTTTGCATAAGGGTCGACGTCGATCGTTCCGGCTTCAGCTTCGCCCGTATAGATCCCCTCCATACGACGATTGATACCTTCTAGATATTCAGGTGGCACACCAGGCAACGTGAAACCCGCATCAGGAAGCGGACCATACCCATCGAGAAACTGAGGAAGTTGTTCAATCTCAGGGTTTGACGCAGGCACCCGACGGCCGCACGCTGCAACAGAAGACAGCATCATTGCGCCAAACGCGCGTCGGGACACATAATTTTTATAAAACATGACTTTACCTGATTGCTAATGACGAACCCTATCAAGGGGAAACGTGGCAGAAAAATAGCGAAAGACCGTCCTACGGTGTTCCTTTCTCAACCGTTGCGCGAAGGTGTCAGTTTACGCTCCTAGACCAGATCATAAGGTATGATAGACCAAACCAGAAAATCGCTGGACCTGAGTGGCACAAATCATTCAGATGCGCGCAACCAAGGAGCTTGCCATGTTAGATCAACCCACAAACCTAAAATCCCTACTCTCGCGCCCTGATCTTGTGTGTGAAAAGGCGTTTATTGCCGGCGAATGGATTAGTGCTGACAATGGCCAAACGTTTGACGTAACCAACCCCGCGCGGGGTGATGTCATTGCCACAGTTCCCGACCTTTCACGCGAAGAGACTGCTAGAGCAATTGCGGTTGCCGACAAAGAGCGACGTGCCTGGGCGGCTCAAACAGCAAAATCGAGGTCGCAGGTTCTACGTAAGTGGTTTGATCTGATGATGACACACCAAGAGGATTTAGCGATCATTCTCACTGCAGAACAAGGCAAGCCTCTGGCCGAAGCGCGCGGTGAAATTGGATATGGCGCGTCATTTCTCGAATGGTTTGGCGAGGAAGCCAAACGCATCTACGGAGAAACCATCCCCGGCCACATGCCCGACAAACGTATAACGGTCATCAAGCAACCGATTGGCGTTGCGGCGGGTATCACACCTTGGAATTTCCCGAATGCGATGATCACGCGTAAGGTGGCCCCTGCGTTGGCGGCTGGCTGTAGCTTTATCATTCGCCCCTCAGAATTGACGCCGCTTTCAGCGCTCGCAATGGCCAAACTGGCTGAAGAAGCGGGCGTGCCAAAAGGTGTGTTCTCAGTTGTGACCTCGACGGATGCATCGGGGATTGGCAAAGAATTCTGTGAAAACCACGCGGTTAAGAAATTGACGTTTACCGGTTCGACCAATGTTGGCCGCATTCTTTTGCGCCAGGCAGCAGATCAAGTGATGAAGTGCTCGATGGAGCTAGGTGGCAACGCGCCGTTTATCGTCTTTGACGACGCAGATATCGACGAGGCCATCATTGGCGCCATCGCCTGTAAATTCCGCAACAATGGTCAAACTTGCGTCTGCGCCAACCGCATTTACGTGCAGGCGGGGGTTTACGATGAATTTGCTGCCAAATTTAAATCAGCGGTCGAAACGATGCCCGTGGGTGACGGGATGGATGACGGCATCGCGTTCGGCCCACTTATTGGCGAAGCCGCAGTCGAAAAAGTCCGCGAACATTTGGCCGATGCGCTGTCCAAAGGTGCAAAAATCTTAACAGGCGGCAAACCACACGAAAAAGGCGGGCTTTTCTTTGAGCCAACAATCGTCACAGACGCGCGCAAAGACATGCTCGTCAGTACTGATGAGACATTCGGACCTTTCGCGCCGCTCTTTAAGTTTGAGGACGAAGACGATGTCATCGCCCAAGCAAATGATACTGTCTTTGGGCTTGCTAGCTATTTCTATGCGAACGACCTTAGCCGTGTGACAAAGGTTGCCGAAGCTTTGGAATACGGAATTGTCGGTGTGAATACCGGGATTATCTCTACCGAGGTTGCACCGTTTGGCGGCGTTAAGCAGTCTGGATTGGGTCGCGAAGGGTCACACCACGGCATCGAAGATTACCTCGAAATGAAGTATATCTGCACGAGCGTATAGGTATTCTCATCGAGATTTGGTTTGGCCATCGGCTGCATGTCCGCTTGGCCAAACCGCGTTTAATGGCGCTGCCGATACGACTCAGTTTCGTAGAAGTCTTTTAGGGTCTGGCCTTTTTCTGGACGAAACGGCCCAACTGTTTCCAAACCGACAATTCGATCCAGCCGAAACATTCGGAAATCTTGCCGTAGTTCGCACCAGCAGATCGCTGTCCAAACTTTACCCCAGAACCAAACACCCAAAGGCCGCACGACGCGATCTGAAGCTGCACCGCTTTCATCTTCATAGGACATTTCAAGCCGGGTATTGTCCTCTGCCGCTTCCTCGATTTGATCCAGAAAATCACGCCAGGTCTGGCCTAAACCCCCCACTTCGAAGGCATGAACATGCACCTGGCCGGACCGTACCCGAACATCATCAGGCAGAACCGCATCGATCTTAACCAATGCCTCTTCAGCTGCGGCTGCCATCTTGGATCCGCCCCATACCTTTAAAAGACGCGCGGCAGACACCAAGGCGACGATTTCATCATGCGAGAACATCAAAGGCGGCAAATCATACCCGTCGCGCATCAGGTAACCGACCCCAGCCTCCCCATCGATAGGAACGCCAGAGCCGATCAAATGCGCGATGTCACGGTAAATCGTGCGCGGTGTCACCTCTAGCTTTTCGGCCAGTTGTGCAGCCGTCACGAGCCGACCGCCCCGCAAATATTGCAGGATTTGAAAAAGGCGATCGGCGCGACGCATCTAGGCCGCTTTGGGCTCAAACAGCCCAATTGAATTGCCATCTAGGTCTTTGGCATAGGCAAAACGCCCTGGCGGAATTTCAATGATTGGGCTGACGACTTCCCCCCCCGCATCGAAGCAACGTGCCATCCCAGCCTCTAAACTATCACTCAATGCGAGGTGTACCGTGTTGCCACCATCTGCCGCTGGCTTTCCCGGATACAAATGTCCGGCTGTTGCTTGCATGTCAGTTGTTAAATTAACCATCGGGTTAGGTCCAGTATCGTCAAGCGACGTTTGGAAACCAAATACCTGCTCATAGAACTTTGTTGATTTTTCAAGGTCAGTCACAGGGATTTCGCACCATAAGAGTACAGGTTGTTGGGTCATGTTCGTCTCCTTCAAATGTTGATGGAGCTCTTTAACCATACCCCTACTGACAGCATTATGTCAGCATGTTTTCAGGAGCGCGATCTAGACAAACGATCCGAGTCTCGGCCATGCTCCAACAAAGCGGAGGAAACCCAATGCAGCCAACAGCAGACGACATTAGCCATCCGGTGAGCGCCGGACTGACCACCCAACTAAAAGACATCAAGAAAACCATGCCTCTACGCGTTCTTTCAGAAGACGATTGGCAGCACTGGATCACGAAAGGCTATGTGATCGTGCGCAACGCAGTGTCGAAGGAACAGGCCAAAGCAATGGCGGATGTTCTTTGGGAGTTTGACGAAAAAGACCCGAATGATCCGTCAACTTGGTATGCACCAGAACGCCGACCACATGTTCGACCAGAACTGAACAACGCAGGCATGGTCGAAATCTACCATCACCAAACAATGTGGGATAATCGTCAATCTCAGCGCGTCTATGACGCCTTTGTCGATATTTGGGATCGTGAAGACCTATGGGTCACGATCGATCGTGGAAACCTAAATCCGCCAAAAAAGGGCGCTACGTCAAAAGATGGATTCATTCATTGGGATGTTAACACAGCACTCGTACCACCCCCCATTGGCGTACAAGGTGTGTTGAGCCTTGATGTCCAAGACGGTGAAACCGGGGGCTTCCAGTGCGTTCCTTATCTGTTCGAACACTTCGATGAGTGGGTCAAAACACAGCCTGAGGATCGGAATCCGATCCTACCGGATATGGAAGGGCTTGAGCGCGAAGACATTTCGCTAAATCCTGGTGATCTGATGATCTTTAACTCACTTCTCGCGCATGGAGTGCGGCCAAACATCTCGAAAGACAAAATCCGTTTGGCGCAGTATATTTCGATGCATCCAGCTGAACCTGACAATACCGCAGAAAAGGAAGAACGCGTGCGGCTCTGGTCCGAAATCGAACCGCCAAATCGCCCAGACTTTCCAGGCGATCCCCGTGACTGGGAAAAAAAACATTATGGCCCGGCGCAGCTAAGCGAACTGGGTGAAAAGCTTTTGGGGTCGAAAGACTGGTAAATTAGGTAAGCTCTGCTGTGGGGATAATTGGAAAAAATTCACCGGCAGAGCGAACACCGAACCACAAAACGCCCTCGTGCTCTGCCTCTTCGCCGATGTCGACAAGGCGGTAAAAGCTCTTTCGATCAATTAGCGCCTCGAGGTTCGTTCTTACCAAAATATAGGGCGACGGTTCACCGGTTTTCGGATCACGCACGACGCGAATTGGGTTCTCGTAAGACGCTGCGACAAATTCACCGACGTTGGTTTCAAAGACCAACTTTCCGCCCTTTGAGTTGAAATCAATCGCGACGAACGGCGCGTCATCAACCGTGATTCCGACCTTTTCGACGGGTGTCACCAAAAAGTAGTCATCGCCATCGCGACGAATAATCGACGAAAACAACTTCACAAGCTCGTGTCGTCCAATCGGAGTCCCCAGGTAAAACCACGTCCCATCCCGCGCGATGCGCATGTCTAGATCGCCGCAAAACGGCGGATTCCACAGATGAACAGGCGGTAAACCCTTGCCTTGCGCGGATTGTGCCGAGGATGCGAGGCTTTCAGCTGATGGGGTAACGATCTTTTGTCCGCTCATTGTTTTTGCCATTGGGGTTATTCGAGATATCTGTTGATATAGAAGATATAGTCCAACAGGAGCAATGTCATGGCCGAAGCCGAAAATATGGTCGCCGAAATTGAAGCACTAGGCGACAAGCTGGGTAAAGCGCGCGCCAGCATTGCCAATCGCTTCCTTGGCCAAGACCGCGTTGTTGACCTCACGTTGACCTCCCTTATCTGTGGCGGTCATGCGGTTTTGATCGGCCTTCCCGGCTTGGGCAAAACCCGTCTGGTAGATACGCTTTCGACGGTCATGGGGCTAAACGGAAATCGCATTCAATTTACACCAGACCTAATGCCCGCTGACATTCTTGGTTCCGAAATTCTAGACACAGCCAAAGACGGCAGTCGCGCATTCCGATTTGTAGAGGGCCCGATTTTTTGCCAGCTATTGATGGCTGACGAGATTAACCGCGCTTCTCCACGGACTCAATCTGCGTTGCTACAGGCAATGCAAGAACGCGAAGTCACAATCGCTGGGGAACACCGCCCACTTGGAGCACCGTTCCATGTTCTCGCAACCCAAAACCCGATTGAGCAAGAAGGCACCTATCCGCTACCCGAAGCACAGCTTGATCGTTTTTTGGTGCAAATTGATGTACCTTATCCTGACCGTGAAACAGAACGTGATATTCTCATCGCCACCACTGGTGCCGAAGAAGCAAAGGCAAAGGCAGTCTTTACGGCAGCAGAATTGATCGCGGCTCAAGATCTGTTACGGCGGATGCCCGTGGGGGACAACATTGTCGAAAGCATCTTGGATCTTGTCCGAGCCTGCCGCCCGGATGAAACAGCCTCCGACGCCATTCGCAATTCTGTGAGTTGGGGCCCCGGTCCTCGCGCTGCACAAGCGCTCATGCTGACAGTCCGCGCCGCAGCCTTGCTTGATGGACGTCTTGCCCCCTCATTTGAGGATGTACAGACAATGGCAGCGCCCGTTTTAAAACACCGAATGGCTTTATCTTTTGCAGCGCGTGCGCGAGGCGAAAACCTTGATGACCTGATCGCCCAATTGGCTGAAACACACACACGGGCCACTAACGCGGCATGAACCAACCGCTAACTCTCCGCTCTGATGCTGAGACGGTGTCAACCGCCTTTCCGGCGTTGTTGGCTGAGGCCGAACATCTGGCATCTACCATCCTGCTCGGTGAACATGGGCGTAGACGCGCGGGAATGGGCGACACGTTTTGGCAGTACCGCCCTGCGCAACCATATGACACCGCGCGATCAATTGACTGGCGTCGTTCCGCACGCTCGAACACAGCATTTGTCCAAGACAAAGAATGGCAAATTGCGCAAACAGTTCTGCTGTGGGTTGATCAGGCGGCGTCAATGCGGTTTTCGTCGGATCCGAACCTGCCCACCAAATCTCGTTCAGCGCGTCTGCTAGGTCTTGCGATCTCAATTCTTTTGATCCGCGGCGGGGAACGTGTTGGGCTAACCGGTTTGCAACTGCCACCAAAAAGGGGGGATACGCAGCTGAACCAATTGGCCGAGATCCTGTCCGTTGACGATGAGACTGACTATGGGGCCGTTGACGCGCAAGGTATGCTGCCGCATTCGCGCGCTATTTTTGTGAGCGATTTCTTAAGCGATCTGGATACGGTCGAGACGGCATTGCTGAAAGCCGCAGATCGCGGCGCAAAGGGCGTTCTCCTCCAAGTGTTAGACCCTCAGGAAGAAACCTTTCCGTTTTCGGGTCGCACGGTTTTTGAGTCGATGGCCGGTACGCTGAGTCACGAAACTCTCAAGGCAGACGATCTTCGAACGAGATACCTTGAACGCTTGGCAGAACGCAAAGACAGGCTATCCCAATTGGCCCGCGAAACCGGTTGGCAATTTCACACACACCATACCAATGATGCCACATCCTCCGCGCTATTGTGGATGTACCAAGCAATTGGGCGACAGTCCTGATGTGGTCGCTAGGCCCAATCGCATTCAGCGCGCCTTGGCTCTTGCTTGGCCTAATAGCGCTGCCGATCCTGTGGTTTTTGCTGCGCGCTGTGCCGCCAGCACCCGTCCGGCGCCGTTTTCCTGGCGTTGCCTTGTTGCTTGGATTGACGGATGACGACCAGCAATCTGACCGGACGCCTTGGTGGCTTTTGCTGTTGCGCATGTTGGTCGTTGCGGCCGCGATCATAGGCTTCGCTGGACCTGTTCTAAATCCACAAGCGAACGATAGGGGTACCGGCCCGATATTGATCCTAGCCGATGGAACATGGGCTGATGCTCGGGATTGGGATCGCCGTACTGCGCGCATATCAACGGTTTTAGATGACGCCAGTCGACAAGGACGCACTGTCGCTTTGGTCAGTTTGACACAGCCACCTTCCGAGCTTTCGTTTCAATCAGCAACGGCAGTCGCCCAAAACCTCCCCGCATTTCTTCCTTCGGCTTGGGAACCTGACGAACAAGAAATCACCGATTTCCTGACCACTGTGACTGGCCAATTCGATACGTTTTGGCTGTCAGACGGAATTGCGCGTCCCTCGCGTGAATTGGTTTTGAACGCCTTACAAAGCCGCGGGGTCGTAACCGTTTTCCAAACACCTCAACAAACCTTTGGTCTACGACCCGCACGTTTCGAAGATGGAGAAATCGTTCTATCAGCAGCTCGCACACCCGTTGGCGCGAATGCCACAATACCCCTCGCCGCGATCGGGCTCGATCCAAATGGAGTTGAGCGCCAGCTGTCAACCGCCAATATGGAATTCACAGCTGGCGATGCCGTGGCCGAAACCAGATTGGTATTGCCGCCTGAACTACGAAACCGTTTAACCCGATTTGAATTGACTGGCACCCGCTCTGCGGGCGCTGTCAGCCTAACAGATGATGCGCTAAAGCGCCGCGAAGTTGCGCTATTGTCAGGTGCCGGTGAACGTGAAGGCCTCGATTTACTTGATCCGCTTTTCTATCTGCGAGAAGCCCTGTCGCCAAGCGCCGATCTGATCGATGGGACATTAGATGATCTGCTATTGGCGAACCCCGACGTTATAATCCTCGCCGACGTCGCGAACCTGTCGGACATTGAAACTGACGGACTTGAAACGTGGTTGAACGATGGCGGGCTTTTGGTGCGCTTTGCGGGTCCACGCCTGGCCGCCAGCGAAATCGGACGCGCCGACGAAGATCCGCTACTGCCCGTTCGTCTGCGTCAAGGTGGACGCAGCATTGGTGGCGCGATGAGTTGGGGCGAACCCAAAACACTTGCACCATTCGCGCAAACGTCACCGTTCTATGGACTAGCCACCCCGATCGATGTTGAAATTACCGCACAGGTCGTCGCTCAACCCGATCCTACCCTCGCAGCTCGCGTTATTGCGCAGTTGGCAGACGGCACGCCCTTGGTCACGCGCAAAGAAGTTGGACAAGGCACGATTGTTTTGTTTCACGTTACCGCAAATGCTGAGTGGTCAAATTTGCCCCTGTCAGGCCTATTCGTACAAATGCTCGAAAGGCTTGCAATTTCTACCCGACCTGCCGCGTCTGACACGCAAGTTCTTGACGGTACAACTTGGCGCCCAAACAACTTGCTCGATGCGTTTGGACGCCTGCGAGATGGTCGCGATGCGACAGGCATCGATGGGGCCTTACTGCAAACACGCATTGCCAATGCGGCGCTGCCACCAGGCTTATATCAATATGAGGACAACCAGATTGCGGTGAATGTCATCGGGTCTGAAACCGAACTGGCAACGGCGCAATGGCCGAGTTCTGTTAACGTTGTTGGCCTCGACGTCACGCGTGAGACGGATCTCAAAGGTTGGATCCTTTCAGCAGCCTTGATTTTGTTGATGGTCGACATCTTGGCGTCGTTGCTGATTGGCGGGCGACTAAAGGGGCCCCGCGTCAACAGTGCCACAACCGTGCTTGCAGGGCTCTTTATCTTTGCCAATGCACCGTTTGCAGAGGCACAATCGTCTGCTGACGAATTTGCAATCACCGCTACATCTGATGTTGTCTTGGGCTATGTTCTGACCGGTGACGCAGAAATGGATGACATATCTGCGGCTGGCCTTCGCGGTCTCGGCAATACGTTATTCCGACGCACCACAATCGAGCCTGCGGCGCCTGTCGGCATCGATCTTGCCCAAGATGAACTGGCTTTCTTTCCATTTATTTATTGGCCCATAACCGAGGGCCAGCAACTCCCGTCGCGCGAGGCCTATGGCAAATTGAACCGGTATCTTCGCTCAGGCGGTATGATCCTTTTTGATACGCGGGATGCAAATATCGCGCGATTTGGATCAGGAAGCCCTGAAGGGCGTATGCTACAAGCGATTGCGCGCACACTAGATATCCCTGCACTCGAACCCATTCCGCAAGATCACGTCCTGACCCGAACCTTTTACCTGTTACAGGATTTTCCGGGTCGTTACACGAGTCGCGATATTTGGGTGGAAGCGTCGCCAGAGGCTGAAATTGTCGAAGGGATGCCGTTCCGAAATCTCAACGACGGAGTTACGCCAGTTGTTATAGGCGGAAACGACTGGGCGCGCGCTTGGGCGATTGATGACAATGGCAATCGCATGTTCCCCGTTGGTCGGGGTCGCGCAGGCGAGCGCCAACGCGAGATTGCTTATCGATTTGGCGTGAATTTGATCATGCATGTGCTCACCGGCAACTATAAATCTGATCAAGTGCATGTTCCCGATCTGCTCGAAAGGTTGAGCCAATGAACGGTAGCCTTTTGTTGGACCCCGTTTTGCCGATTGCTTTTGTTTGGGTTATCGCAGGACTCGCAACGCTTGGCATTGCATTGGCAGTCTGGAAGCAATTGTCAGGTTGGTGGCTGCGTGCGCTCGCAAGTGCGCTGATCATTGTCGCGCTGCTCAATCCAGCACTACAGACCGAAACGCGCGAAGATCTTAGCGATATCGTTTTGATTGTCGTCGACGAGACTGCCAGCCAGTTTGTCAGTGATCGCCCTTCTCAAAACGCGACTGCATTGGCCAACGTCCAATCCGAGCTTGCGCGGCTTACCAACACCGAGGCTCGGGTCATCACGGTCACCGACGGCGAGGGTGATGCAGGCACGCAGCTGATGAGCGCGCTTAGCCAAGCATTGGCCGAAGAGCCCCAAGGCCGCGTTGCTGGGGCGATACTGATTACGGATGGACGGTTGCATGATGTGGATCGCTTGCCGAACCTTCCCGCCCCTTTGCACGCAATGATTACAGGGCAACCGGATGACTGGGACAGACGGCTCGTCATTTCGAATGCACCGGCATTCGCTATCTTGGGTGAACCCGTGACACTAACGTTGCGTGTAGAAGATCAAGGGGTCGCACCAGGAGGCACAGAGTTCGTTCCGCTGGAAATCAGCATCGACGGCGATACACCGCTAGAATTCGAGATCCGCCTGAATGAGGACATAACGGTTCCAATTAACCTGCCCCATGGTGGGATGAACGTTTTGCAATTCTCGGTACCAGTTGCAGAAGGTGAGCTGACTGATCGCAACAACGCAGCTGTTGTTCAAATTAACGGTGTGCGCGATCGTCTCCGGGTGCTGCTTGTATCAGGGGAACCGCACGCGGGCGAACGGACGTGGCGCAATTTGCTGAAAGCAGATGCGTCGGTTGACCTCGTGCACTTTACGATTTTGCGCCCGCCAGAAAAGCAAGATGGCGTGCCTGTGAATGAATTGTCACTCATCGCTTTTCCGACCCGCGAACTGTTCCTAGAGAAAATCAACGATTTCGATCTTATTATTTTTGACCGCTACCGACGTCGTGGCATTCTACCATCGGCATATCTTGAGAATGTTGTGAACTATGTCGCGGGCGGCGGCGCGGTTTTGGTATCGTCTGGCCCTGAATATGGCAGTGCCGAAAGCATTTATCGCTCACCCTTGGGCACGATCCTACCCGGCTCTCCGACTGCGCGTGTGTATGAGGAAGGGTACACGCCGCTTATTACCGACTTGGGTGCGCGGCATCCTGTGACTGAGGGCCTCGCTACTCCTTACTCTTCGTCAGATGAAAATGACCCGAGCTGGGGTCGTTGGTTCCGCCTCGTTGATGTCGAAGTCCCAGAAACCGCGTCCGTGGTCATGTCAGGCCTCGATGATCGCCCGCTATTGGCGTTGGAACGAATTGGTGAAGGCCGCGTTGCGTTGATGGCATCCGATCAATCTTGGCTGTGGGACCGTGGCTACGAAGGTGGCGGTCCGCAGGCCGAGCTTTTGCGGCGGCTGGCCCATTGGATGATGAAAGAACCCGAGCTTGAAGAAGAAGCCTTGTGGGTTGAGCCAACCGGACAAACGATGCGGATCATCCGCAGGACCCTAAGTGAGACGACATCCGACATCACGATTACGCACCCCAACGGTGACACCACGGTCCTGCCAGTTGAAGAGACCACACCAGGTCGCTTTGAAGCACTTTGGACCGCACCTGAAATCGGCCTCTATCGGCTGACCGATCAAACCTTGACCAGCGTGATTGCCCTCGGGCCCGCAGCGCCACGTGAATTCGAACAAACAATTGCGACAGCAGATACTCTCGCCCCAGCACTAGAAGCGACGGGTGGAGGCTCAGCCTTAATATCAAACGGTGACATTAAACTACGTAGTGTTCGTGAGGGCCGCCCAGCGAGCGGACGCGGATGGCTGGGAATCACGCCCAGAGGCGCCTACGAAACCAGCGATGTGCGTGTCGCCTCTATCCTGCCACCTTGGGCCTATTTGTTGCTGGCAGCTGGCCTGATGATCGCCGCTTGGCTGCGCGAAGGTCGTCGCTAAGGAAGATCGAAAATAAACTCTTCGTCAGACCAGCCGTCGACGTTGTCACGGCCACGCACATAGACGGTTGTTACCCCCTGAGGGATCACGATACCGGACTGGGACCGTGTGAAGGGTTGTTCATTTACATGTGGATGAGCAAGTTCCCGAAGCCCTAGACGATTACCATCGGCATCTCGGACCTCCCACGCATCAGCGTAGTGATTCCAACCAGTGTCTGGGTGCAAAAGCGTCACATCAAAACGCCAGTTCTCACCCGATTTGCGCGCGTTAACATCAATAACTTCGACTGGATCGGCAAATGCCGCGCCCGCGAACCCCAATATTGCAACTAAGAGAAAACGTTTCATTCCATCGTTCTTAGCAGAATTGTCCGCGGCAACGATGCAAATTCCCGTGACCACAGGACCCATACTACGATAGTCGTCGCCACCATGAGTGGGATCGCCCCAAGAAGCCAAGCCATCCCGCCCAGCGCAAAGTACAAAGCACGCAAACCGCGGTTAAAGTTGATTACAGCACGAAAATTTAGCTCGGCCGCCTGTGCCGCTTTCGGATGTGCAAGCGGATCAAGCGGATCATTTGGGACAGCGCCCATGATCACGGTCCCATACCCAAATACGCGATGCGCCCAAACGAATTTCAGGAATGCGTTAAGTGTAAAGTATGTAACGAGGGCCAGTTTCAATTGCCAAACAACGGTTGCGTCATTTGCAGTTGTGACTTGTTCCGCAATCCCTCGGATAAATTCCACGTTACCAATCAATGCAAACAAACCACCCATTGCGAGCAGAGTTGTTGATGCAAAAAATGCAGTCCCCTGGCGTAATATTCCGACCAACTGGCTGTCAAAAATGCGCGGATCGCGTTCCACAAAGACCTTTAACCACTCTTTGTGTTGTTCGCCCATCAGCATCGTCACAGACGTTCGACTTTTGCCCGGATGTTCAATCCGCCACCCAATTGCAAACCATGCGATAAAAGTAAGGGCCAATGCGATCGCATCGTCCGTCCCGAGTTGCCGAAAGACCGAGAAATGTTCCATGGCCGCACACTATGTCGCAATATCAACCATTGCCAATCCGATAAATTGGTTATATTTGTTTACCAATTCAATTTAGGAGCCAATCATGGACATGCCCGCGCCCGATGCCAGCATCCTGGCTAAAAAGGACAAGGTCGTCGAACGGTTACAATCCGTTTTACCCAAAGAGGCCGTTATCCATGACCCAGCTGAGACGCGCGCATATGAATGTGACGGGCTTGCAGCCTATCGATGCCCCCCGCTTTGCGCTGTCTTGCCAAGCACGACGGAAGAAGTTTCGGCCGTTTTGAAAATTTGCCACGAAGAAGGCGTCCCTGTTGTACCGCGCGGATCTGGGACATCGCTTGCTGGGGGGGCAATGCCAACGGCCGACAGCGTCATTTTGGGCGTCGCAAAACTAAACCAGGTGATCGAAACCAATTATCCGGATCGCACGATCACCGTTCAATCCGGTCGAACAAATTTAAGCGTGACCGGCGCCGTCGAAACCGACGGCTTCTTTTACGCGCCAGACCCATCAAGTCAGCTTGCATGTGCAATCGCCGGGAATATCGCAATGAACTCTGGTGGTGCACATTGTTTGAAATACGGCGTGACCACCAACAACCTGCTTGGTGTCAAAATGGTGATGATGGACGGAGAGGTTGTTGATATCGGCGGCAGTCATTTGGATGCTGCTGGGCTCGACCTGCTCGGTGTTATTTGTGGGTCTGAGGGCCAACTGGGCGTTGTAACCGAGGCCACTTTGCGCATTCTGCATAAACCCGAGGGCGCGTTACCTATCCTGATGGGTTTTGATAGTTCTGAGGTGGCCGGCGCATGCGTCTCTGACATTATCAAGGCCGGTGTGTTGCCCGTGGCAATAGAATTTATGGACAAACTCTGCATCGAAGTGTGCGAGGACTTTGCCAAAGCAGGATATCCGCTTTGCGAAGCGCTATTGATCGTCGAAGTCGAGGGATCAGAACTCGAGATTACGGAACAGTTGGATAAGATCAAAGCCATTGCGGAGAAGCACAACCCAGTCGAATTACGCGAAGCATCAGACAGCGATGAAGCCGCGCGGATATGGTTGGGGCGCAAATCCGCCTTCGGCGCAATGGGTCAAATCAACGACTACATGTGCCTAGATGGCACAATCCCAGTGACCGAATTACCCTTTGTCCTGCGTCGTATTGGAGAATTGTCCAAAGAATACGGCCTGGATGTCGGCAACGTATTTCACGCAGGTGATGGGAACATGCACCCTTTGATCTTGTTTGATGCCAACAAGCCCGGCGATCTAGAAATCTGCGAAGCATTGGGAGCAGAAATCCTAAGGCTCTGCGTCGAGGTCGGCGGATGTTTGACGGGTGAACACGGCGTCGGGATCGAAAAGCGTGACCTAATGACTGCGCAATACTCGACAGCGGACCTTGATATGCAAATGAGCGTAAAAGATGTCTTCGACCCGATGTGGCTGCTCAATCCGGCCAAAGTCTTTCCTTTGAACGACAGTGAAACGCGGCGCGATGCGGCTTAGTCAGGCCCTAATTTTCGAGAGAACTTCATGTTAAATCCAAGATCAGAAGACGCGCTGGCCGCAATCATTGCCGACCGCACAGCACCGTTGAAAATCCAAGGCGGCGGAACCCGCACCTTTGGACGCCCTGTTGAAGGCGAGACGCTTTCAACCGCTGCACTGTCCGGCATCACCCTATATGAGCCAGGCGCACTGACCCTCGTTGCGCAAACCGGCACACCAATTTCTGACATCAAAGCCACGCTCGACAAAAGCAGTCAGCAGCTCGCATTTGAACCCATGGACCATCGTCCATTGCTGGGAACATCAGGCACACCAACGATTGGGGGCGCGATTGCCGCCAATGTCAGTGGACCGCGCCGTGTTGCCGTGGGTGCCGCGCGCGATTTTCTATTGGGTGTCCGGTTTGTTGATGGTGCAGGTCGTATCATCAAGAATGGTGGGCGTGTGATGAAAAACGTGACCGGCTATGATTTGGTGAAACTTATGGCTGGGTCTTATGGCACGTTAGGTGTGCTGACTGAGGTATCCCTCAAAGTGATGCCAAAGACTGAAACCGCTGCGACTTTGGTCTTTGAACAATGCAATCCAACACTGGCCGTTGCGATCATGTCGGACGCACTAGGATCACCGTTCGATGTGAATGGCGCTGCCTATCGCGCGCTTGAAAATAAAACCTACATACGCATCGAAGGGTTTGAAGGATCCGTCGCCTATCGCAGCGATGCCCTGAGCAAGCATTTAAGTACGCATGGCAAGGCCACGACAGTTACGACAGACGCACACGATGCGATCTGGGAAGGAATCCGCGATGTTACGGACCTAGCTCCCACTGGTCATGACGTCTGGCGTATTTCCGTCAAACCGTCTGACGCGCCAAAGGTTTTGGACCAAACTGGCGTTTCCGATGTCGTTATGGATTGGGGTGGCGGATTGATTTGGGCCGCCTGTGCATCAGGAACAGACCTACGCGCTAAATTGGCGGGAATCCCTGGACACGCGACGCTTATCCGGGCCGATGACGCAACGCGAGCTTCAATTCCTGCGTTTCATCCGGAGCCGAGAGGCGTTGAAGTCATCTCAAACGGCCTCCGCCAAAAATTCGATCCTCGTGGGATCTTGAACCCTGGGATCATGCTCTGATGCAAACACAATTTACCAATACACAACTCTCCGACCCCGGAACGGCCCGGGCCAACGAAGTACTGCGCGCATGCGTCCACTGCGGATTTTGCACGGCAACTTGCCCAACGTACCAAGTGTTAGGTGATGAGTTGGATAGCCCGCGGGGCCGCATTTATTTGATCAAGGACATGCTTGAGAATGAGCGCGTGCCTGATGCAAAGACAGTCAAACACGTCGATCGATGCCTTTCTTGCTTGGCCTGCATGACCACTTGTCCATCCGGTGTTCACTATATGCATTTGGTCGACCACGCGCGTTCGTACATTGAGCAAAACTATAAACGCCCGTTTGGTGACCGGGCATTGCGGTGGATCCTTGCGCAGATATTGCCCTACCCGCGGCGTTTCCGATTAGCGTTGTTGGCTGCCAAGATTGGGCGCCCACTCAAAGGGTTGATGCCTGATGCGAGACTACGCGCGATGCTCGAGATGGCACCAAAACACATTCCGCCCGTCAGCAAAAACGACGATCCACAAGTGTTCAAAGTTGCCGCACCGAAAATGCGCGTTGCCCTGATGACGGGATGCGCACAAAAGGCGCTAAACACAGACATTAACGACGCGACCATCCGGCTTTTGACCCGCCTGGGATGCGAAGTCGTCGTCGCAGAGGGTGCAGGGTGTTGCGGCGCCTTAACCCACCACATGGGCAAAGAAGATCAAAGCCACGCGTCAGCCGCCGCCAACATCAAAGCATGGCGCGCTGAACAGCAAAACGGTGGTCTGGATGCGATCGTTATCAATACCTCCGGCTGCGGCACGACGGTCAAGGATTACGGACATATGTTCCGCAATGACCCGCTTGCC
The DNA here is from genome assembly GCA_042093895.1 of Cognatiyoonia sp. GTDB lineage: Bacteria > Pseudomonadota > Alphaproteobacteria > Rhodobacterales > Rhodobacteraceae > Cognatiyoonia. The sequence goes on from JBELEI010000005.1 coordinate 129,583, forward strand.
GAAGACGCTGCCGAGGTTTCTGCGAAAGCGATGGACATAAGCGAGCTGTTGATGAAGCTCGACCTGCCAGAATGCGGTGCAGAACCGTTGAAAGTTGCGTATCATTCTGCGTGCTCTTTGCAGCACGGCCAACAGATAAAGACCCATCCAAAAACGCTATTAAAGCGCGCGGGCTTTACCGTTCTTGAGCCATCCGACCCGCATCTTTGTTGTGGATCAGCCGGAACCTACAATTTGATGCAACCCGAGATTTCGGGGCAACTGAAAGAACGCAAGGTCAAAACACTCGAAGCTTTGAAACCTGATGTAATTGCAGCAGGCAATATCGGCTGCATGATGCAAATTGGATCTGCGTCCAACACCCCAATTGTACACACCGTTGAGCTGTTGGATTGGGCAACGGGCGGCCCTAAGCCAATCGCGATGACAAAGGATGGCATTCGTCCCGGCGTCATACCTATTCTGCGTTAGGGTCATATTCTCGCCGTATCAATTCATCACTAACCGCGATATGAGAGGTTAATGATGATGCAATTTTTAAAAGTTCTGGGTGTTATTTTTGCCCTTTCCACAGCGGCACAAGCCCAAGAAACAGATTTGGTCACCTTAGGTACCGGCGCCGATGTGCGTGGCTGGGAAGCGGTTGGCCGTCTGGATTTCCGGAATGGATTTTGCACCGCAGCGCTCATCAGAGAGAACCTTATCCTAACCGCAGCCCATTGCGTTTACACCTCCGAAGGTCAAATCCGAAATGCGGCTGAATTCATGTTTAGCGCGGGTCTACGCTCGGGTCGGGCAGAGGCGACACGTGGCGTCCACAGCCTTGTCGCGCACCCGCAATACTCACATTCACCGAATGCCATCAGCGACGACAATGTTGCGCATGACATCGCGGTCCTACGCCTAGATCAACCTATCCGACGCACACGCATCCAGCCGTTTCGGATCGACGAACGGCCGAGCCGCGGAGACGAAATTGGCGTTGTGTCCTATGGGATGGGACGATCTGAGGCGCCAAGCCTACAAGAGGTCTGCTCAGTGCTCGGGCAGCAAACGGGTGTGGTTTTGATGACTTGCGATGTGGTTGAAGGTTCCAGTGGATCGCCTGTATTTTCGTTCGGTGAAGGCGCACCCAAAATCGTCTCTGTCGTTTCTGCGATCGCGCATGTTGGAACCGATAAGGTCAGTCTCGGCACGTCATTGAAAGAACCGCTACAGACTTTGCTATCCCACTATGCCGCCATCGGCCCAACGCGGCCCGGCGGCGGCCAGGTGATCTTGCGGGCGGGGCAACGCAATGACACCGGTGCAAAATTCGTCCGCCCATAATCGATTTTCGCCAATACTCTTGAACTGCGCGTTACGCTTTCCCACATTGTGGATATCGGGATGCCAATTGTGGGTCCCGGCAACCTGCCTGTCCCAATCGGGAAGGCCACATTGTTATCGCTTAGAAAAGGATGACCCGATATGCGCCGTTTTGACATGACACCCTTGTACCGTGCCACCGTTGGCTTTGATCAAATCGCAGATCTCATGGATCGCGCTCTTGCCAGTGATGTTGGCCAAAACAGTTACCCCCCTTACAACATCGAAAAGATAGAAGACGATGGCTGGCGTATTTCGATCGCTGTTGCAGGTTTTTCTGACACCGAACTATCAATCGAAGTTAAAGATAGATCACTTGTTGTCACTGGCCGCAAAAACGAAGAATCCACAGAACGCTCTTATTTGCATCGCGGAATTGCTAATCGCGCCTTTGAACGTCGCTTCCACCTAGCTGACCACGTCCGTGTCACAGGTGCCGATCATAGCAATGGAATGCTGAACATAGATCTGGTGCGCGAAGTGCCTGAAGCCTTGAAGCCCCGTCGCATCGAAATTGCCAAAGCGCCGACAGCCGAAGCGAACGTGATCGAGGCTGAAAAAGTCAATTAGATCTCGCCAATGTGAGATTTGAGAACGCCGCCCTCCTCCCGGGCGGCGTTTTTCATTGAATAGCTAGTGGGCCTCCGCCCAATTCGCGCCCTGCCCTGCGTCAACGGCCAGTTTTACGTCCAACTTCACGGCTGGATCGCTAGCGTTTTCCATGATGTCGCGGGCAGTCTCGATCAACTGATCGACACCTTCCTCGGCCACTTCAAAAATCAATTCGTCGTGGACCTGTAAAAGCATTTTTGCGGGCTGCCCCTCGATCGCCGCGGGCATGCGGATCATTGCACGACGAATAACATCTGCGGCGGTCCCTTGGATCGGTGCGTTGATCGCCGCGCGTTTTGCAAATCCGGCTTGCGGTCCCTTTGCGCCAATCTCTGGCGTGTTGATCTTGCGACCAAACAGCGTCTGGACATACCCGTGCTCTTTTGCAAAAGCGACGGTGTCATCCATGTATGTCCGTATCCCTGGGAAACGCTCAAAATAACGATCAATAAAGCCCTGTGCGTCTTTACGTGGTATCCGCAAATTGCGTGCTAAACCAAATCCAGAAATCCCATAAATCACACCAAAGTTGATCGCCTTCGCCTGACGCCGGATGTCTGGTGTCATCTCATCCAGTGGGACATCAAACATCTCAGATGCCGTCATTGAATGAATATCCAGCCCGTCGCGGAACGCCTGTTTCAGCTCATCGATCCCAGCGATATGGGCCAAAATACGCAATTCAATTTGCGAGTAATCCAATGAGACAAGAACTTTACCCGGTTCCGCGACAAACGCCTCGCGAATGCGGCGACCTTCTTCGGAGCGGACCGGGATGTTCTGAAGGTTCGGATCGTTGGAGGCCAAACGACCCGTGTTGGCACCGGCAATCGAATAAGACGTATGCACGCGTCCTGAATCTGTATTGATGTGGCCTTGCAACGCATCGGTGTACGTCGATTTCAATTTGGCCAGCTGGCGATAATCCAAAATTCTTGCTGGGAAATCGTGCTCGGTTGCCAGATCTTCAAGCGCGTCGGCCGGTGTCGACCATTGCCCTGTTTTGGTGCGTTTACCGCCCTCTAATCCCATCTCATCAAATAGGATCGCGCCCACTTGCGCGGGGCTTTGAACGTTAAATTCGCGACCTGCCAATTCATACAACTCGGCTTCAAACCCAGCCATTTTCTGGCTAAAGGCATTCGACATCCGTGACAGCGCATCGCGGTCCACTTTGATGCCTGTCATCTCCATCTGTGCCAAAACATCCACCATCGGGCGTTCCAGTGTTTCATAGACAGTGGTCACGCGTTTTTGGTGAAGCTGTGGTTTGAACTGTTGCCAAAGCCGCAGCGTGATATCCGCATCCTCTGCCGCATATGGGACGGCATCTACGACAGGCACGCGGTCAAATGTGATAGCTGATTTACCTGTGCCCAGCAGGGATTTGATCGAGATCGGCGTATGGTCAAGATACCGTTCTGACAGGCCATCCATTCCATGATTGTGCAGACCTGCATTCATTGCATAGGACATCAGCATCGTGTCATCGATGGGTGCTATTTTGACACCATAGCGCGCGAAAATCTTGGCGTCATACTTCATGTTTTGGCCGATTTTCATCACGGATGGATCTTGCAAAACGGGTCTCAGCAAGGCCAGAGCCTCTTCTACTCCCATCTGGCCCTCGGCTAGATCATCAACGCCAAATAGATCATCTGATGCGGATGATTTATGCGCCAACGGGATATAACAAGCCTCGCCTGCCTCAACACAAAGCGAGATACCCACAAGATCGACGGTCATTTCGTTCAGGCCTGTCGTCTCGGTATCAACGGCGACATAGCCACGTTCACGAATTTTGCTGATCCAAGCCTTCAATCCCTCAGTATCCGAAACCTGCGTATATTTTGCCTGATCAAATGGGATCACGTCAGGAGTCGCGGTCTCACTTTCCAGAGGGGCTGCACTTGCGATTTCTGGTGCATCAACGCCCAGTTTGTCGGCAACGCGTTTGGTAACGGTGCGCAGTTCCATCTCTGCCAAGAAACCTAGGAGCGTATCCGGTTCTGGGTCGCGCACCTCTAGATCATCAAGCGTGAAATCCAACGTCATCTCGCAATCTAGCTGAACCAGTCGTTTCGAAAGCAGGATCTGTTCTACATTGTTTTGCAGCGTCTCGCGACGCTTGGGTTGTTTGATCTCTCCCGCGCGTTCCAAAAGGGTTTCAAGATCGCCGTATTCGTTGATCAACAACGCCGCCGTTTTGATCCCAATTCCAGGCGCGCCTGGAACGTTGTCCACGCTATCCCCGGCCAGCGCCTGAACATCGACGACACGCTCTGGCCCGACACCAAATTTCTCAACAACACCGTCGCTATCGATCAGTTTGTTTTTCATCGGGTCGAGCATGTCGACGCCACCACCAACCAATTGCATCAGGTCTTTATCAGACGACACAATGGTCGCACGACCACCCGCATCGCGCGCCTGATGCGCGAGCGTCGCAATGATATCGTCCGCCTCAAACCCTTCGATTTCATGGCAGGCGATATTGAACGCACGTGTGGCATCGCGGGTTAGAGGGAATTGAGGGACCAAATCTTCGGGTGCGGGCGGGCGGTTCGCTTTGTACTGGTCATACATATCGTTGCGGAACGACTTACCCGAATAGTCGAAAATAACAGCCACGTGGGTTGGCGCATCGGGGCCAGTGTTCCCTTCAACGTAGCGCTGCAACATGTTCACAAACCCACTAACGGCACCTATGGGCAATCCATCCGATTTGCGAGTCAATGGCGGGAGCGCATGGTAAGCGCGGAAAATGAATGCGGAACCGTCGATAAGATGTAGATGGCAACCTTTACCGAATTGCGTAGTCATACGAACATTCCCCAACTTCATTAGTTACAATGGTTTTGACATGATCCGAGCAGCGCTGCCAGCAATCATTCTGTTTCTGGCGGCCAATCCGACATCTGCGTTGGGTGTTTGCAAGAATGTACCCTATAGCCAAAAGAACTGCCTTAGGGTCTTAGCCTACGTCGGAGATCAGGGCCTCTATTTTGATGGCCAAGCGCATGGGTGGGATGCCGGTGCCGTCTATGGATACCTTTCCGATGACACATACTGTGAGGGAAACTGGACGTCTGATGGACCACTTGGAATGGGTCTATCAACCGCTACCTGCGAAAACGGTGTATCAATCGAGGTTCTCTATACATAACAAGACAGCGAAACTGGCACTGTCACCGGACGTGGCAAAGATAGTCGTGGCCGTTTTCTAAAGGTTTGGACTGGCGAGAATGTCCTACAATTCCTGACGGGCCCGGGCAGCTACGGCCCTGCCTTGCCGTGCAGCATGGGCCCAATTCCGCTGAGCTAGTTAAGTCTCTGCAGAATCTTCGTGGACGTATTTTGCATCGCAATACGGGCATTCAACCCAGCCCGTATCAGCAGGTATCTGAAGCCAGACGCGTGGGTGTCCCAACCCGCCTTCTCCGCCATCACAGGCAATACGATGTGAGGTAACGATCTTGGTTTCCGGTGCTGGACGTGTCATTGCTGGCCTATCTGTTGGTACTTCGCTAACGCGTATCACGTTTGATCTTCTTATCGCAGCGCACTTGCCGGGAAAAGCCACCAATGACCGAGAATGCAATTGAAATTTCCAATCTGAAAAAAACCTATGCCGCAACCAAGCGACAGGAAGCCAAAGTAGCACTCAAGGGAATCGATCTGAACATTCCGCGCGGTTCGATATTTGGCCTTTTGGGGCCCAACGGGGCGGGGAAATCGACGCTAATCAATATTCTGGCGGGCCTCGTAAAGAAGACCGACGGTCAGGTAAAGATTTGGGGCTTTGACCAAGATCAAAACCCGCGTCAATCACGAGCATCAATCGGAGTGATGCCCCAAGAACCCAACCTTGATCCTTATTTCACCCCGCGTGGATCACTCAATGTGCAAGCTGGGCTGTACGGCGTGCCACGCCCACAACGCAAAACCGAAGAGATTCTGGACCTGATTGGTCTGGCTGACAAGGGCGATGCATATGCGCGATCACTATCGGGCGGCATGCGACGCCGCTTGTTGTTAGGCAAGGCATTGGTCCATAGCCCGCAGATACTAGTTCTTGATGAGCCTACTGCAGGCGTGGACATTACCTTGCGCAATCAGCTCTGGGAAAATGTCCGAAAACTAAATGAACAGGGCATGACGATTATTCTGACCACACATTACCTCGAAGAAGCCGAGGCGATGTGCGACGAGATCGCAATCATAAACCACGGTGAACTCATTGTTCGTGACACGACCGCGAACCTGCTTGCAAAACTTGATCGTAAGACCCTGGTGATTACGCCAGAAACACAGAATTCGATCACAGGCACCGATGACATTGATGTTGAAATCGCCCAAGATGGAAAAATCAAATTATCTTATCGCCCTGCGCAAACGACAGACAATGCGGTCTTGGATCATATTCGCGCTGCTGGTGTCACAATCAAAGACATCCAGACAGACGTCCCAGATTTAGAAGACGTGTTCTTGTCGTTAACAGAATAACCTAAGGCAGCATGCGCCCTAACTGTTGACCACCAACAATGTGCATGTGGAAGTGCGGAACATCTTGAACACCGTGTGAACGTGTATTTGCGACTGCACGAAAGCCCGCTGTTAGGTTTAGGGTACGACACACCTCCCCAACCGCGCTCATGAACCCAACTTGTTCGTCTGGACTTGCCTCTTGCGCAAAGTGATCGAGGCTCATGTATGGGCCCTTTGGGATGACAAGAACATGAACCTCTGCTTGCGGATTGATATCCTTGAAAGCCAAAGCGTACTCGCTCTCAAACACGGTCGAATTTGGGATTTCACCGCGGAGGATTTTAGCAAAGATGTTTTGATCGTCGTATTCAAAGGTCATAAAGGGTCATCCATCAAAAAGATAAGGCGTGTCTGCCAATTTCTGCGCCACACTCGGTGCTACATCAAGGAAAGACGCAAGAATCTCAGCATTTTTCTCGCTCGAATGACTTTGTTGAATCCGGTGGTATCCCTCGAAGTTGGCATCTTGAATTCGTTCGCTTTCGAATGCGATGTCATAGCGGATCGTTGGCACGATCTGCGCCGTCACGTCATCAGGTGCATCTGGTGCAACAAGGCCGACGCGTTTGGCATGTCCCCCAATATATGCATCGGTAAACTCACACTCGATTTCGAGTAGTCTGGCGCGGGATCGATCGGCGAAAAAGTCGTTTAACAAATCGATATTCGACGTATCTAAGCAGATTACCATTTTTTCAACATCGTGCGCGTCGAACAACATCCGCATCAGTGACCGTCGGTGCCGTGTTCGTTTTGCCAAACTATTTTGAACACCACCTAGATCCGGCAATTCGGTTTCTTCTTCATTGAAAAGATAATCAATCGCAGCAATATCCGTCTGCTCGCGAATGGCGGCCGTAAGTCGTTTGGCGACGTGCCATTTTTTACAGGCGATGATGAACAATTCCCGATCTCGCCCAAGCGTTGACTCGGCCTCCCAAAACCGAGGCGCATAACGGCGCCCGATACGCCCCCTGCCAGTTAGGAAATGGAATAGATTACGTCCTTCGTCAGAAATCTTAAAATCGGCGCGATCAGACGCATAGAGCTGACCAAGCCGCTCTTTAAGATCTTCGGCCTCTGGACTTATTTTGCGTGCAAAAAGCCCATCCTGCGCCAAAAGCATATCGTAGTGATCGTTATAAAACGTGGCTGGCATACCATAGTCTGTAAACATCAAGAACGTCAGCGTCCGATTGCGAATCTCGACCGCTGGAACAAGGTGGCGAACGACAGTTTGGAAAAACGTTTCATCTGGGATCCATGTCGTCTTAAAGAACCGCATGACATCACGCCGTTCACGTGTGAAATTCAGCACCCATTCGACGGTGCGCCGACGCAAACACCACCATTGCGATCCGATCATGATTTGCATGTCAGTTGGCACGTTCCGCGTAAGCCCCAGGCGTCGTTGGGTCCAAAAGCTCCAATAGAAACGCTTTTTCTGCGTCCGTTCATTGAACAAATGCCGATAGATCAGGCGTTCTTCTTTGAAACCCGTCTTGATCCAATCGCTTTCGTAGAAATCGAAACTCTCGATGTAGTCAACGTCTTCCGCGTCCAAGAAACTATGTGCATACTTTGCCGACTTGATCGACATGCAGTCGCCTGAAACCATGTAAAAATGTGTGGCTCTTGGAAAGGCTTCGGTCGCGGCTTCAAGTGCCAAAAGCGTTGCTTGAACCAGGCTCCACTCGCCCCAACCACATTTGATACGGCGCTTTGCGAACACAACGCTTGGGTTGCCATAGAGCGCTTTCTTGATTTTCTCCCAAGCCGATTTAGGCGCACGCGCGTCAAAATGGATCGATATAAAATCGCCTGCGGCTGTAAATTGCTTGGCCTGTTGAATGATCGCATCCGGATCTTTGTGACACAGAAGAATGAACGCGATTTTTGCCATGCTGTTTGCTGCCTTGGCCCTCTTAGGGAAGATTCTCTGTTTTTACGGTAACACTCGTTAAAAAATACGGGCTTTCTTTGGTGTCACGCCTCGCTTATTACTTAGCGTTAAGACAGGTGATTTGTCCAACACCTTGCAGGAAGGCGAGCAGATGGGTTTTCCCGGTACCTGGATGACCGAAAGTGAAAGCGTGGTCTACCGCGTGGTTCCAAAATGCGCGTGCTCTACGATCGGGCAGATCATGTATTATTCGGATCATGGTGCGTTTTTCGACGGTGATATCCATGATGCCAAAGGTGGGCTTCATAAATGGGCACTCGATGACAGCAAACCGCTAATCAGCACGAATGTTGAAGCGCACAATAGCTATGCCTTCACCTGTGTACGCAATCCATATACACGCATTCTTTCTTCATTCTTTGATAAAATCTGTGGAATTCAGCGGAATGGGCGTCGTTACCGCGGCAATCTTGTCCCATTGCTGATCCAGAAATATGGGATTGAAGTTGGGGATCCATACGACGGTTTTGAATTTGACCAGATCCAATCGTTTCGTCGGTTTTTGCTGTTCGCGCGCGACACCATTCGGTGGCGCCGTCCGATGGAACCTGACATCCATTGGTCAGCCATGTCCGGACATATCGGTACCTTTATCGCCAATGGCGGCCAATACGACAAAATTTTCTGGACCGAACAGTTCAACGACGGCATGCAAGACGTCTTGGACAATATAAAGTCGCCTGAGACTGTCGATCTGGCAAAAATTCCTCGTTTTAACGAAAGCGAAGGCCACGGCCCAAAACGTGCACACCCGGTCGAGGACTACTTTGATGATCTGTCGATGCACTTGATCTATGAAATCTACAAAAAAGATTTCCAGCTGTTCAAATACGACTTTGAAGATCCCTCAAACAAAATGCCGATCGGTGAGATTGATCTGGACGAAGTTCACGCCAAACTTGGCGATTGATGGCCGGTTATTCTGGCACGCCCCTTTGGAAAAAACTGGGTCTAAGGACTGGTCAAACAGCCGCAGTAGTCAACGCCCCAAAAAACTATCTTGAGCTCTTGGGTGAGGATCGACCAGAAATCACATTGGTGAACTCAGTCGTTGATCAACTAGAATTCTATCACATTTTCACGAAAGACCGCGCCGAAATGCAGGAAAATGTACAGCGCTGCCTGAGCATGATGCAGCGCCATGGGATGATTTGGGTAAGCTGGCCCAAAAAAGCATCGAAAGTACCAACCGACATTCAGGAAGATACGATAAGGAACTTTGCGCTCACCACGGACCTCGTTGACGTAAAAGTTTGTGCCGTCGATGATACTTGGTCAGGACTGAAACTGGTAATCCGCAAAGAGCGGCGTTAGATTAATCCAGCATCCGAAAACAGCAATTTCAAATCCACTTGTGGCCGCGGCCCGATGTGTCGAATGACTTCGGCTGCAGCGACGACACCCATTCGACCGGAGACATCCAATGTTTGCCCTGTTGCCATGCCATACAGAAATCCGGTCGCAAACTGATCACCCGCACCCGTCGCATCGACAGGTGTTATAGGTGTCACTGGTGCCTCTGCACGTTCGCCATCGCGGATCATTATGACTGAATCCCCAGAACGTGTGCAGACAATCGTGTCACAGGCGGCCGATGCTTGTGACAAAGCGCTTTCAAGGTCGTCCGTTTCGTAAAGGGTTTTCCATTCGGCTTCATTGCCCAATGTAAAATCAAGCTCATCACGAATAAGTCGTTGAAAATCAGCGCGATGGCGATCAGCGCAGAATGGGTCCGATAGCGTAATTCCAGATTTGCCACCAGCGGCGTGCATCAACTGTGATGCCTCCACAAATGCTGTTTTTCCGTCATCTTTGTCGAACAGATAGCCTTCGAGAAATAGAAACTTACTTCCCGAAAACAGGTCACCAGCGACATCCGCGCTGTTCAAATCAGCGCCCGCACCCAAATAGGTATTCATCGATCTTTCACCATCTGGCGACACAAAAATCATTGAACGAGACGTCGGCGCTTCAACCTCACCTACGGGCGCATTGGGAAACGCAGTTCCGGCTTCTTCCATACCTTTGGCGTAGAACCGGCCAAGTGCATCGTCTTTGACCTTCCCGATAAACGCCGTCTTCAGGCCCAAGCCGCCCAATCCAGCAATGGTATTCGCCACGGATCCGCCTGGTGTTTCCACGCGCTCGCGCATCGCGGCGTATAGGACCTCAGCACGGTCCTTTTCGACCAACTGCATGATCCCTTTTTCAATGCCCATCTGATCAAGGAACAGATCCTCAGCCGGTGAAATCACATCGACAATTGCGTTGCCAATACCGATCACATCAAAATTGCTCATAGATTTTTGTCCTCAAACATACAGAGATCGCGGATCAAACAAGCCGCGCATTTGGGTTTTCGCGCCACGCATGTATAGCGTCCATGCAGAATTAGCCAGTGGTGCGCGTGCAGTTGAAAATCGGCGGGAATATGATCTTCTATGGCGCGTTCAACTGCATCAACATCTTTACCTGGCGCAATACCAGATCGGTTCCCAACGCGGTAAATATGCGTGTCGACTGCTTGCGCCGGCTGACCCCACCACATATTCAAAACAACGTTCGCCGTCTTGCGACCGACACCCGGCAATGACTGAAGCGCGGCCCGTGAATTAGGGACAACGCCGTCATAGTCATCCACCAATATCTGGCTCATCTTCATGACGTTCTTCGCCTTTTGGCGAAATAAGCCGATCGTTTTGATGTGATCAGTTAACTGATCTATCCCCAAGTCGAGCATTTGTTGCGGCGTTTCGACGATTTTGAATAGTGCCTCGGTCGCCTTGTTTACGCCGATATCCGTGGCCTGTGCAGAAAGCGCGACAGCAACAACCAATGTATATGCATTGGTATGGTTCAATTCGCCTTCGGGCTCTGCCTCGGCTTCTTGAAAGCGTTCAAAAATCTCGCGGATCGTGTGGTAATCAAGTTGCTTTGCCATGTGCATCGATATGCGCAATTTTCGGGTCGCTCGCAATCCTTGGTTTGCCTAAAGTCTCTTCATGAAAACAGAGAACTCATATCACTATCACGTAATGTCCCGGGCCATCGATGCAATTGATGCGCAACCTGATGCCCCGCTTGGTTTGCAAGAACTGGCAGCTCAGATGGACATGTCACCTGCGCACTTCCAACGACTTTTTACTCAATGGGTTGGTGTAAGTCCCAAAAAGTATCAGCAATACCTGGCACTCGGACACGCAAAAACGCTTTTGCGCGATCGGTTCACAACGCTCGAAACCGCACAGGAAGTTGGATTGTCCGGATCGGGCCGTTTGCATGACTTGTTCCTGAAATGGGAAGCGATGACGCCCGGAGAATTTGCAAAAGGCGGCGCCGACCTTGTGATCTACTGGGGCTGGTTTGAGAGCGCGTTTGGTCCCAGCCTCGTGATGGGAACTGACAAAGGGATTTGCGGTTTGGCATTCGCCGCGGAAACCATTGAATTGGATGCAATGCAGGACTTAAAGAGCCGCTGGCCAAACGCCACCTATGTCGAAAATGCCGATCAAATACGCCCGTGGGCCGAAGCCACACTGTCGGCAACGGGCAACACACGTCTCCATATGATCGGAACGCCTTTGCAGCTCAAGGTTTGGGAAGCGCTACTGCGCATCCCCTCAGGCTACGTCTCGACATACAGTGAAATCGCGCAATCCATCGGCCATCCGAAGGCAGTCCGTGCTGTCGGGACTGCAGTCGGTCGCAATCCGGTGAGCTTGCTAATCCCGTGTCACAGGGCACTGCGTAAATCTGGTGCACTGGGTGGTTATCATTGGGGGCTGCCAGTGAAACGCGCAATGCTGGCGTGGGAGTCTGCAAGGGCGGACGTGCGGGCATAATCCCGTGAAATAAGCGGAAACTCGCCCTTTTCAGCATTGCTATTGGATAGCAGTCGCCCTTTGGTCTTTATAGGACCATCTAGTGGCGCATCTTTTGTGTGTCCAAAAATAGTATGGAATTGCTCTTATGGCTTTGAAAAAACTCCCCTCCCTATTTGCCGCCGGTGCATTGGTATTTGTCGCGGCCTGTGACGGCACCGCACCAAATGGAAATCAAAACGCACAACAAGGCGCTCTTATTGGTGCTGGCGTTGGTGCTTTGACTGGCATTCTAACCGGCGACAGCGTTGATGATCGTCGCCGTGGCGCAATTCTTGGCGCTGCTCTGGGCGCCGCTGGCGGTGCTGCTGTTGGCAATCAGCTAGACAAGCAAGAAGAAGAGTTGCGTGCCTCTCTGGGCAACAGCGTTGGTATCGTAAACAACGGTCAAAACCTTGTCGTGACGCTGCCGCAGGACATTCTGTTCGCAACGAACAGCACACAGGTTTCTGGCCGCTCCCAAGCGGATCTTCGCACGCTTGCGAGCTCTATCAACCAGTATCCCAACACCACTGTGAATGTGATTGGACACACAGATAACGTGGGCGATGCTTCCTTTAACTTTGACCTGTCGCAGCGTCGCGCACAGGCCGTCACAAGCGTCTTGATCAATTCTGGCGTGTCAGCAGCGCGTATCCTGTCCACTGGTCAGGGCGAAAACAATCCGGTTGCGACAAATGAAACGGCTGGTGGGCGTCAGGCCAACCGCCGCGTTGAGATTGTCATCACACCGACTGGCTAAATTACCCGAATTTTGACAAAGGGGCCGTACACCACGGCCCCTTTTCGTTTGTCTGCTCGCATGTTTGGTAATATGACTTTACCAATTACTAGGGGGCACGGATGCCGTTTCAAACTGTTCAACAAGAAAAACTATCTCATGTTGTTATTCGCCAAATTGAAGAGTTGATCCTGCGAGGCATCCTGAGACCCGGAGAACGTTTGCCGTCAGAACGTGAGCTCAGCGAGCGCATGAGTGTTTCTCGTCCGTCATTGCGCGAAGCATTGGCCGACCTGCAAGAACGCGGATTGTTGACGGCAAAGGCCGGAGCGGGCGTCTATGTTGCGGATGTTCTCGGAAGTGCATTCGCGCCCGCACTTGTCTCATTGTTTGCGACACATGAAACGGCCGTTTTCGACTACATTAGTTTTCGCCGTGATATGGAAGGGCTTGCGGCCGAACGTGCCGCCAGCAGAGGCACTGACACCGACCTAAAGGTTATTGATACAATCTTTAAGAAGATGGAAGTTGCCCAGCAAAAGCGCAGCCCGGTAGAAGAAGCAGCGCTTGATGCAGATTTTCACCTGGCGATCATTGAGGCAAGCCACAACGTGGTTATGCTTCATATGATGCGTTCGATGTACGATTTGCTGCGCGAGGGCGTATTTTACAATCGTTCAGTCATGTTCAAACAACGCATGACCCGCGACCACCTGTTGGATCAGCACCGTGCAATAAATGATGCACTTCAAGCCCGGGACCCAAAGGCCGCGCGCGCCGCTGTTTCTACGCATTTGGACTATGTAGAAGGCGCGCTTGCAGACCAGCAAAAGGCAGATCTGAACGAAGACTATGCGCAGCGCCGCTTCGAACATGAAGCAAAACGTTAGGTAGATTACCTTTGCAACCTGCCCCGATCTTACAGTCATTTTTGCCCGAACGACAAATCGAAGTTTCATCGCGCGCCATGCCCGGAATGGAACCGTTGGGTCAATTGGACTGGATCGTCGTAGACGATGGATATTCAGCGCAGTTACGAGAAAAAGCCCGACTCTTCGAAACTCAGCGACAGACAGTTTCGGAAACTCTTCGGGACGCCGATGCCGCAGTCAACGAAGTACTGGAACAGGTTCTTGTGCTGCTGCAAGAAAGAGCGGATTTCTCTGTTTCTGGGAACCGCGTTGTACGCCCGGACGGCGAAATCGTCGAAGTCGATTCAGAGGACCCACTGCTTACAATTTCCAAATTGATCCAAGAAGATATCTGCATACTGCAGAAACAAGACGATGAGCATGTTCTCACGGCAGCGCTTCTTTGTTTTCCAGCCAGTTGGACACTGGCCGAGAAAATCGGAAAGCCTTTGATCAGGATTCACGCACCCGTTCAAAGTTATGACAGCAGCATAGCTAAACGCGTTCAGCGGCTTTTCGATGGCGTTCAAATTGGCAAGCCGATGTGGCGCTCAAACCGTCTTGCGTATGTCGATCCTACTTTGTTCCATCCGCGCCAAGAAGATAAACCAAGAGCAGAAGATCACGCTAATGCAAAGTTTGATCGTTCTGAGCGACAAACCGTTTGGCGCTTGCCAAAAACTGGGGCCGTCGTGTTCTCAATCCACACTACGGTAACCGCGATCTAAACGAAAAAGGCCCCAGCAATAAGCTGAGGCCTTGAATTCTGATATTGGTCGAAAAGATTAGTGGAGCTTTTCACCAACTGCTGCAATTGCGTCGTCGATCAAATTGTTCGCACCTTTGGCGTCCATTTGCTTGGCGATGATGTCTTGTGCGGCACCAACAGCAACGGTGACTGCTTGATCTCGAACTTCTTTCACCGCGGATGCCTCGGCACTGACGATCTGATCTTCAGCTGCGGCCAGGCGGCGTTCGATAGATGTTGCAATGTCGGCTTTTGCGGATTCTGCAGCACGCGACGCTTCTTCTTTCGCGTTTGCAACAATGCGGTCAGCTTGTTCCTGAACTTCTTTCTGCTTACGCTCATAAGAGGCAAGTAGTGTCTGTGCTTCTTCGCGCAGCTGGCGGGCTTCTTCAAGCTCTCCTTTGATGGTGTTTGCACGCCCATCAAGCATTTCACCAATCTTACCTGGAACCTTGAGGTACATCAGGAAAGCGACGAAAACGATAAACGCGACAAGAACAACAAAATCTGTATTCGCAAAGTTGAACCAGAATGTGTCGCCTGCTGCAAACGCTGGCGTTGCAGTCAGAGCGAACAGAGAAACGAGTAGCTTTTTCATTTTGTTACCCTTTCATCCGCGCTGTTACGGCGGCTGTGACTGTCTTGGCGTCAGCTTTGCCACCCATTGCAGAGATGATCTCTTTTGCGGTGTCTTTCGCGACAGCGGTTACTGACTTCACAGCACCCTTACGGATTTCTGCAATTGCAGCTTCGCTTTCAGCAGCTTTCGCTGCGATTTTCGCATCGGCATTCGCAAGCTCGACATCAAGCTCTGATTGAATTTCTGCTTTGGCCTTTTCTACAATCGCACTGGCCTCAGTACGTGCATCAGCAAGCGCTTTGTCATAAGCGGCTTCTGCTTCTACTGCTTTTTGCTTCAGCTCTTCAGCTGCAGCAAGATCGTTTGTGATAGTCCCGGACCGTTCCGCAAGGATGGCCCCGATCCGTGGCAACGCAATGCGCGAGAGGATCAAATAAATAGCGATCAGCGCGAGAACCAGCCAAAAGATCTGGTTACCGAACGTTGTCACGTCGAGCTGAGGAAGACCCCCGGACTCGGCTGCTTTTTCTGCGGTTTCTGTTGCCATGGTCTTTTCCCGTTTACCTTTGGTTACACCGGCAGGCGCGCGACGCACACCTGCCAGCCGTAAGGATAAGGGTTGTTCTTATACTGCGAACATCAATAGCAGAGCGACGAGGAACGAGAAGATCCCCAATGCTTCTGCGAAAGCGATGCCGATGAACATTGTTGCTGTCTGACCAGCAGCAGCTGATGGGTTGCGCAGCGCGCCAGCTAGGTAGTTACCTACCACGTTGCCCACACCTACAGCAGCGCCACCCATGCCCATGCATGCTAGACCGGCACCGAGGTATGCGCCCATTTGTACGATATTGCCTTCCATTTCGAATTCTCCTTACGTTGGAATTGGCTTGAATTAGGTGATCTTAACTAGTGGCTCGGATGCAATGCATCGCGAAGGTAAACACAGGTCAAGATCGTGAACACGTACGCTTGAATGAAGGCTACGAGGACCTCCAAAGCGTAAATAGTAGAGATTGCAACCACAGACACGGGCGCGATAATCGACGCCGCCGCAAAGGTCGCGAAAACCTTAATAACAGCGTGACCAGCCATCATGTTGCCTGCCAAACGTACCGAATGGCTGACTGGGCGAACAAAGTATGAGATGATTTCAATTACGGCTAGGATTGGACGTAGCGCCAGTGGCGCAGCGCTTACCCAGAACAAGCTGAGGAAGCCGATGCCATTGATCGCGAAACCCAAAATCGTCACGGCGAGGAACACTGCCATTGCCAGAACAATCGTGACCGCGATGTGGGACGTTGGTGTGAATGCCAGTGGCAAGAGACCGAGGAAGTTCGAGAAGACGATAAACATGAACAGCGTCATGATATATGGGAAATACTTGACCCCATCTTTACCGGTTACATCTTCGATCATCTTGTAGATAAAGCCATATGCCAGCTCGGCGACTGACTGCATTCGCGTAGGGATAACGGCGCGGCGGGACGTTCCAAATACCAACATCGCTGCAACAGCAAGAACGGCCATTGCCATCCAGAACGTTGAATTGGTGATCGTATACCAGTGCACTTCACCTTCGCCAAAGAATGGCTTCACGATGAACTGGTCCATTGGATGGAAGTTAAACAGCTTTTCTTCGCCTGTTGCTTCGGTCGCCATGTCTACAAGCCCTCTTGCTCGTCGTTCTTTTCGGCCTCTTCGGCCAGTTTCTCTGCTTGGATTTCGTTCGCTGTGCTCATCATTGTGCGCACACCTGCTGCGAAACCCAGCAATATAAAGACCACCAGAAAGATCGGCATCGTGCCGAACAGACTATCTAGCCCGTATCCGATGGCAAAACCGATCCCAAGACCGGTTACCAATTCTATCACCATTCGCCAGGCAAGATGCGCCTGAGAGTGATGGTCATCCCCGTGTCGTTTGCGCTCGACCGGCTTTTTGGCCGCTTCGATTTTGGCCTCAAGCTCTGCCAACTGGCGTTTATGAGCTTCGTCTACCAACGCAAATCTCCCTCGAGGAACGTTGGGTGTGTGCTACGGCGCGACAGGACCAGAGTCAACGTTCGATTAGTTGCTAGTTTTTCTAGTTTAAGAGTTTGAAAATATTACAAATATCATAATTTCTCCACTGCTATGAAATGCCACTAAAACGATCCAATCACGCATTTCCCTGCAAAACTGATATTCAACCAATTGGTTGACGATTATCACTGCCAATGTTTGAACGCTTGCATGGAACCACAACTCGATATTGTTTTTGCAGCACTTGGCGACGCGACCCGCCGCCGCATTCTATCTATGTTGTTAGAGGACGATATGGCCGTCACTGACGTCGCTGAACCGTTTGAGATTTCATTGGCAGCAATTTCCAAACATCTCGCGGTGCTGACGGCAGCTGGATTGATCAGTCAAGAAAAACGCGGACGCGTGAAGTGGTGCAAGCTGGAACCAGACGCCCTGCGCGATGCATCTGTATGGATGCAAGGTTTCGGCCAGATGGAGAGCATCGATCTTGATGCTTTTGAAAAGTTCTTAGATCAAGAAATGCAAACCCAATAGATCAACGAGCTGCACGTTCTTTTAGGAATGTCAGGAAAGACTGAACTTTAGCCGTCCGATGCAAGTCAACATGTGTTACCAGCCATGATTGCGCAGACCATTCATCCTTGCTTGGGATAACCTCTATCAGGTCCGGATTGGCTGCCAAATCTTGCTCACCCACAAAGCCAATCCCAGCACCCGCGATAACCGCTTCGCGCATCACACGGTTGTTGGTCGCACGGAATGTGAATTGCTCTTGCGGCACAAAAGCCTGCAGCCACTTATTAAAAGGCGCGCGGCTTTCGAAATTGTCATGGGCAACAAAGTTGTGGTTCACCAAGTCAGCTTCATCAACAGGCATCCCATTGCGCGAGATGTAGGATTGTGAAGCCACCAAAGACAACCGATACTTATGAAACGGTTGCACAACGTTGTCTGGTTCGCTTGGTTTGGTCCCAGCCCTGATCGCAACGTGGGCCTCGCCATATTCCAACCGAAAGAGCCGATCACCGGTCAGCAACCGAACTCGAATGTCAGGGTTGGCGAGCTGATACTCAACTAGGATTGGCGCCAAAACAACGCCGAAACTCTCGAGCGATGTAACCACTAAATCACCAGATACTCCGTGGCCACGGCCCTTTAGTCTTCCTTCTAACTGCCCAAATTGATCTTCGGTAGTTTGCGCCACTTGCAGTAGATCGCTGCCCGCCTCTGTCGCTGTGTAGCCACGGGCGTGACGCTGAAACAGCTTCACACCCAAACGCGACTCTAGCGCATCTATATGTCGGATAACCGTTGCGTGGTGCACGCCCAACTGATCGGCCGCTCCGCTTACTGTTCCAGCCCGCGCGACATGGTAAGCCGTCCGTATTTCGTCCCAACTATCCATATTTCCCTCTGTGCGTTAATTCACACTACGTATTGAAAAGTCTCTAATTTGTTCATCAGTAAAATTACCTTATGCCAAGGTCAAATCACAATCACAGGACCAAAATCATGCCACTTACAGTCCTTCATATCGATAGCTCTGTGGCAGGTGAACGTTCTGCCAGCCGAAAAGCGAGCAAAGCGCTGGTAGCAAGTCGGCATCCTGACCGAGTTCTACGTCGCGATCTCACTGAAATGTCATTGCCATTCATTGATGGTGCCTGGGCAGCGACACGACTCAAAGCACAAGATGACCTGACCGATGCCGACCGCGAGGTTCTTGCCCTGTCGGACGCACTGATTGCTGAACTTCAAGATGCTGATGAAATTATTATCGGTGTCCCGCTATACAACTTTTCAATTCCCGCCAGTCTCAAAGCGTGGATCGACCTCGTCGCGCGCCCAAAAGTTACGTTTCGATACGGCGACAACGGCCCGGTAGGTCTGTTGAAAGGTAAAAAGGCGACGATCGCAATAGCTTCGGGCGGCATCCCAGTTGGTAGCGCTCAGGACTTTGCCACACCGCATCTGAAGGTCTTTTTGGACTTTCTCGGCATAACAGATGTGACCATCATCGATGCCAAAGCGACCTGACCAGAGTTCTTGACTCTGCGCAACCGTCCGCCTAAACGCCACTCAACCCCGGACAGCATTAGCCGTCCGGTCCCTATTTGATAGGGATCGCCCTCCGTCAGCGCGTTGCGCCCACGGGGGCGCTACTGCTTTTAGCGGTTCGTGCCTATATAAAGGCCCTGACCGAAACGATGACGAGGGCCTTGGCCGATGTTTGAGAATCTATCTGAGCGCCTAGGCGGCGTATTTGACCGGCTCACCAAGCAGGGTGCGCTGTCTGACGACGACGTCAAAACCGCACTACGCGAAGTCCGCGTTGCGTTGCTTGAGGCCGACGTCTCGCTTCCAGTTGCGCGCGATTTCATCAAAGCTGTCCAAGACAAGGCAACCGGACAATCCGTGACCAAGTCCGTCACACCCGGCCAGCAAGTTGTCAAAATCGTCCATGACGAATTGCAGCATGTTCTGACAGGGTCGGAAGATCCTGGCGCGTTAAAGATCGACAACCCACCTGCCCCGATCTTGATGGTAGGCCTACAAGGTTCCGGTAAAACGACAACGACTGCCAAGCTCGCAAAGCGCCTGAAGGAAAAAGAGGGTAAGCGCGTCCTTATGGCGTCCCTCGATGTGAATCGCCCTGCAGCGATGGAGCAGTTGCAGATCCTTGGCGTACAAATTGGCGTCGACACATTGCCGATCGTCAAAGGCGAAGATCCTGTTGCGATCGCGAAACGCGCGAAAACCCAAGCCTCGCTTGGTGGCTATGATGTCTATATGCTCGATACTGCGGGTCGCTTGCACATCGATCAGGAACTGATTGCCCAAGCCGCCGCCGTTCGCGACGTAGCCAATCCACGCGAAACGCTTCTCGTTGTTGATGGCCTCACCGGCCAAGACGCAGTGAATGTTGCACAGGAATTTGACGATAAAATCGGTGTCTCAGGCGTCGTCCTCACCCGTATGGATGGTGACGGACGCGGTGGTGCTGCCCTCTCGATGCGGGCCATTACTGGCAAGCCAATCCGTTTCGTCGGCCTTGGCGAAAAGATGGATGCGATCGAAGTCTTCGAACCTTCCCGTATCGCAGGCCGCATCCTTGGAATGGGTGACATCGTCTCCCTCGTCGAAAAAGCCCAAGAAACAATTGAGGCTGAACAAGCCGAACGGATGATGAAGCGCTTTCAAAAAGGCCGCTTCAACATGAATGACCTGAAAATGCAGCTCGAACAGATGATGAAAATGGGCGGCATGGAAGGAATGATGGGCATGATGCCCGGCATGGGCAAAATGCAAAAGCAGATGGACGCCGCCGGTATGGATGACAGCGTCCTAAAACGCCAATTGGCCCTTATCAGCTCCATGACCAAACGCGAACGTGCGCAGCCTGAACTTCTGCAAGCCAGCCGCAAAAAGCGCATCGCGCGCGGCGCTGGTCTTGAAGTTTCTGAGCTTAACAAGCTCCTGAAGCAACATCGCCAAATGGCAGATATGATGAAGAAGATGGGTAAAATGGGTAAAGGTGGCATGCTTAAGCAAGCCATGAAGGGCATGATGGGTAAAGGCGGCGGAATGCCCGGCGGCATGCCGGACATGAACGACCCCAAAGCCATGGAAGAAGCCGCAAAGGCTCTTGGTAACATGCCTGGCGGTTTGCCTGGCTTGGGCGGTGGCGGTCTACCACCCGGCCTTGCCGGATTTGGAAAGAAGAAATAGCCATGACAGGCAGCATTCCAACACTTCAAACTGCTCGTTTGACGTTGCGCCCATACCAGCGCAATGATTGGGATGCCTATTTGAAATTTTGCAAGTCAGAACGTACCACGTTTATGGGTGGCCCACACAGCGACGCCGTAGCGTGGAGCTGGTTCACGAATGATATCGCGTCTTGGGCATTGAATGGGTTCGGGACCCTCGCAATCGATATCGATGGGGAAATGATCGGCTTTGCTGGTTTGGTTCAACCACCCAACTTTCCAGAGCCAGAATGCGGTTGGGCACTATTTGATGGTTATGAAGGCCAAGGTTATGCGACCGAAGCCGGCGCCGCAATGCTCGCTCATAGTTTTGCAACGACTGATTTGACCACAATCGTCAGCTACGTTGATCCTGAAAACGACGCCTCTGCAGCAATTGCACTGCGGATCGGCGGCGTCGAGGATCTCAGCGCGATTGGACCCGACGGACAATCAAACCGAATTTTCCGCTACATGCGCCCAACTCTCGGAGCCGCCAAATGACCGACACATCAGCACGCGCAGCAGAGCTTTTGAAAGATCACCGCGAAAGCATCGACCGTTTGGATTCAATTCTGATCTATACACTCGGTGAGCGCTTTAAGCACACCAAGGCCGTGGGGAAACTCAAAGCCGAACACGCCCTTCCCCCGTCCGATCCAGCACGCGAAGCCGCACAGATCGCACGACTAGAAGATTTGGCAAAACGGGCCGACTTGGACCCGGAATTCGCCAAGAAGTTTCTCAACTTCATCATCGCTGAAGTCATTCAGCACCACAAATCACACCAAGATAACACTTAAGGAAAACAATCTCATGGCTATGAAAATTCGCCTCGCACGCGGCGGCTCTAAAAAGCGCCCGTTTTATTCAATCGTTGCTGCAGACAGCCGCATGCCACGCGATGGCCGCTTTATCGAAAAGCTCGGCACATATAACCCAATGCTGCCAAAAGACAGCGAAGAGCGCGTGAAAATGAACATGGAACGCGTCAAGTACTGGTTGGGCGAAGGCGCACAGCCATCAGACCGCGTATCTCGTATGCTCGAGGCTGCTGGCGAATTGCCTAAGAAAGACCGCTCTAACCCTAAAAAGGGTACACCGGGCAAAGCGGCTCAGGCTCGCGCTGAAGAAAAAGCTGAAAAAGCAGCTGCGGCAGCTGAAGCTGCTAAAGCACCAGTCGAAGAAGCACCTGCTGAAGAGGCTCCTGCAGAGGAAGCACCAGCAGAAGCTGCGGCTGAAGAGTAAGGTAATTGGTCCGTCCGCACATGCGGGCGGACCGCTTCTTTAGATGATTTGGCTTTTCCGAAAACTGCTTATACCAATCGCCATGTTTGGCCTTGGCTATTGGTATGCGCAGCAATCAAGCTTTGAAGAATGTGCGGCTAACGGCGGCACGTGGCAAGGCCGACTATGTGAGGTAAGATCACAATGACAGATCGCGTGATCGTTGGAAAAATTGGCGGCGCCTTTGGCGTCCAAGGCGAAGTTCGCCTCAAGTCATTTTGCGCGGATCCTGCGACGATCTCTGACTATACACCGCTCTACACAGCGGACGGTCGGGCCTTTCAACAGATCGTTCTGACAGGCCAACAAAAGGGCGGGTTTACCGCCCGCATTGACGGTGTGATCACAAAAGAAGACGCTGACGCCCTGCGCAATGTCGAGCTTTTTGCAGATCGCGCGCAGATGCCATCGCTCCCTGACGACGAATACTATTATGCCGACCTCATTGGTCTTACAGTTCTCGATTCCGGCGGGGAAATACTGGGCACAGTTAAGAATGTCATGGACCACGGCGCTGGTGACCTACTTGAAATAATTGTGCCTGGCTCTTCCGAAACAATCCTTTTGCCTTTTACGCAAGCTGCTATTCCCACCGTCGATATTTCGCGCGGTCGGATCATTGCAGATCCCCCTGATGGTTTATTCTCGTGAGGGAGCCAAAATCACACGGACGCAAATCAATACGCGCGACATTTAAGCCGCAAGAATTGATGACCGACGAACCTGATCTCGCCAACACATGGACGGCGCAGCTCTTGACGCTGTTTCCGGATGCGTTCCCGGGCGTTTTGGGCGAAAGCCTGACCGGCAAAGCTCTCAAAGACGGGCTCTGGCAGATGCAGACTTATGATTTGCGCAGGTATGGATTGGGCAAACATCGCAATGTCGATGATACACCGGCGGGTGGTGGTGCTGGCATGGTTTTGCGCGCGGATGTCTTAGAACGTGCAATCTTAGATGCGCGCTCTGCAGCCTCGGGCGCAATGCCGCTGATCTACCTCTCACCACGTGGACCACGGTTCGATCAAGCCATGGCGCAACGATTGGCCAAAGCGGACGGCGTGACCATGCTCTGCGGTCGGTTCGAGGGCGTGGATGAACGTGTCATCGAGCACTTTGGCATCCAAGAGGTATCGCTAGGTGACTTTGTCATGACTGGCGGTGAAATCGCAGCTCAAGCGATGATAGACGCGACGGTTCGTTTATTGCCTGGCGTGCTAGGAAATTCTGATAGCGCCGTTGAGGAAAGTTTTTCCAACGGCCTCCTCGAACACCCACAATACACCAAGCCAGCCGAATGGAACGGTCGCGCCATCCCGGAAGTTTTGCAATCCGGCAACCACAAAAAAATTGCAGAATGGCGCCGTAAAATGTCGGAAGAACTCACAAAGACACGCCGACCAGATTTGTGGGAAAAATTTTCCTCTAAACAATAGCGCGCTGTTATTCATTTCGATCAACTCGGCCTGTAGTTGTGTGCCTTCGATCATACCGAAATGCATTACAAGAAGGAATTCATTAGCCATGCCAATAGAAATATCTGCGGCAGCGTAACGAGCGGTAGGAACAACGCTATCTTCAACGACTTGGTTGTGTCGCGTAAGATCATAATTTCAGTGTAGTCGGTAGCAACCCCACCCATCAAGAAAGCAAAGCTATTCCCCGGTGCTCCGGCTCGGGTCAGAATATCGGCGGCAATTGGTGTGGAGCCTTCAGAACAAATTTCCAAAATGGTTGCAACGAGCATGGTCGCGACTAACCCAATCAGCGTTGGGCCAAAATACGCCTCAAAAAACTCTACAGGAACAAGCGCCCTGATACTACTTGCGAGCAAAACACCAAACAGGATCCAGCGCATGACCATACGCGATTCCATAATTCCAGAGAGCAACATCTCAGACGTGTTTCTAATTGTGAATTCGAATTGCGATAAACTGGCTTTTGCCTCGGGCCAAAATTCGAAACCCTTCGGTAATTCAAATTGGTTTTGGTTCTCTGGAAGCACTCCGTTCAGCACAAGTCGCTCAAATAAAAGACCCGCGGAGATAGCGATTGCCATAGAGAAAAAGATAAATGCGAGCGTCCAAGGCAGGCCGATTAGAGCGATAAGAATGATCGTCAGCGAGAATGAATTCCACGGGCTTGAGACAAGAAACGCGATTACTTGTCCAATGCTTGCGCCCCTTTCATAAAGCTTTGCAGCCACCATAAGAATCCCATGACTACACAGGTCTAACAAAACGCCTGCGAGAGTTGCCCTAATTATCCCGCGGAAACCTCGTCCAGTACCCAATACGCTCATGATAAACTCACGCGGAATTCGACCAAGTATCGATATCATAAGAATTCCCAGTAGGATTCCCCACCAGATCGTATTCATGAGTTCATAAACCGAATGCGAAAGTGTGTGCGCCCAATCGATTTGTCCAATCGCAGCTGAAAACAAGAGGTGCAAACAGTAGAAGGCAATGACAAGCGCAAGGCAGCTCCAAAACAGCCAGTCTGGTCCCGAAGATTTATGACACGAAGGCGTTGAATGGGTGTCTGGCTTCGTCATTTCTTCGCTCCAATGTTTGCACATTCAATTAGTCAATTTCGACAACCGCTGTTTTTAAACAAAAAGCAAACCTAGATGCTTGAGCAATACTTCAAATTCATCAAGCGGCTAAGAATAGCGTAATTAGTGAAATCCAAGTACGCCTTGATCTCTGTCAAATTGGATTTTCAATTTTGTTTTGTTCGGACGATCAGAAAACCAACCACTAAATTGATAACTCTCGCTCAGGTTTCCATGGATTCTTCAGTCAGGGTGATCCCAAGCCAAAAGCGCTCCAGAACTGGGAATTCAGG
Organism: Cognatiyoonia sp.; assembly: GCA_042093895.1. Taxonomy (GTDB): domain Bacteria; phylum Pseudomonadota; class Alphaproteobacteria; order Rhodobacterales; family Rhodobacteraceae; genus Cognatiyoonia. The sequence goes on from JBELEI010000005.1 coordinate 154,831, forward strand.
CGACGGAACCGCAAAGAAAACCATGATCGAAGCAACAATCCGCGCTCTGTCCTGCGTGCTGGGATAGACCGAAAGAACGACTGCCTGATCTATGGGAGAAACGAAAATCCGTCGACTGAGCGACTAACGCTTCATCTTCCGTATCGCAATTTCAAGGCTTTTTGCAAAAACGGCAAAGGCTTAGGTGCTTCGGTAAGCACCAATTTTCCATATTTCGTATTGGCTGCATCGGGATGGATGAAACTTACGGCAACAGGGAATTCCTTTAGTTTTGCCAGTATCGCGACGCACAGACGGTGGCGCCCGTCGTCAATCGACAGTTTGCCATCGCGGCCGATGTTGATCAGCGGGACGTCATCTTCTTTCCGCGTAAGACTTTGATTTTGGGCCGCGTCAAAAAGGTCTTCGATTAGTTGGAGCCTTTCGATGACCTTATTGTGCGTTTCGTATCGCTTGGGTCGATTTTCAGAAACCCATGAATACCATGCCGTATCTTTCCACTCGGCACCCTCGATGAACCGTTCTTTCATTGCGTTGATCAGTCCGTAGTTCTCGATAGGCACCATTCCCGCTTCATTGCGGTTCGCGGCCTCGTATTTCGACGAAAACATCATTTCACGATCAAGGCTGCGGTCCCAATCGCCACCCAAAACACCCGTTTTCTGATTTTGTTTTAGTCGTTTTCTCAGAAAAAACTCTGGGAACTGAATAAAGCCGAGATCGCATGTATCAATCGTTATTGTCTTGCGATCCAGATATAACGGTTGAGAACCAGACACGCAGTGAAACCTTACTCAGACCGGCTTTTGTCGCGTTTGAGATGGTAAAATAGTCGGAATGGCTCCGCTGAACTGCAAGCGAGTTTTTCGACAGGCGAAACGCTCCACTCTGATCCCAACGTGCTCATGAAAAGCTCTTTATGCCATTGATCTGACGCATCAACATCCAAGTCCGGGAAACCAGGCGCTGGCTGTCCGTTGTCGACATAGCGCTGATGCCGTGTGCTACCTTCAATGAAAATGTGATCTGATTTCTGGCCGCATTCGGTTAGTACCGAACGCATGAAGTCTTCACCCTCAAATGACCAAACACGATGCAATACGCTCAGCAACAGCATCGCATCCCAATGCAATCCGCCCTTTATAAACTCAGGCGACACGCCAACCTGCAAAAACGCGGATTGCTTGCTCGCATTTTTTGAAGCGACTTGGCGTTCTTTTTCCATCAACTCAAGTCCGAGCACAATATGACCCATGTCACTGAGATAGTTACTCGTTTCTCCCATATTTGATCCAACGTCCAAAACCCATGAACCCGCTTTAGGTAAACCATTCGCAATCAAATTATTGCGCTGATCGAAACTGGAATGCTTTGATCCAAAGCTGCGACGGCGCGCATTTGAAGCGGTTTTGTTTTTGAACATTCGGTTTCTCTCTATGGGTTTGAGGCTCGGGTACCACAATAGATTGGGAAGTCCTAGGATTGCACCAAAAAAACAGATCTCAAACCTCATTTCGCGTTTCAAAATGCTTGAACGCTCAAAGGCTTCATCCTATACGCAGCCAACTGCGGTCTCTTCACTGATTCCGTGGGCTTGGTTTATGGCACCATCCGGGACACTGCTGGTATCTTCGTTGATACATTTGGCACCGGACAGGCCGGACAACCACAATAAAGCAACGATGACGTAACCTCTGGCGGGCGCAACTGCGGACCCGGAAACGACACAGAGCTCTGACGACACGCATAAACGTCATGGGATCCACCCGTGCCACATAAAAGGAGCGTTTCAGATGAACCTGATCGCACAACTCGAAGCGGAACAAATCGCCGCTCTTGGGAATGAAATTCCTGATTTCAAAGCGGGTGACACCATCCGCGTTGGTTACAAAGTGACCGAAGGCACGCGCAGCCGTGTGCAGAACTACGAAGGTGTCTGCATCTCGCGCAAGAACGGTTCTGGCATCGCCGGTTCCTTCACAGTTCGCAAAATTTCTTTTGGTGAAGGCGTGGAACGTGTGTTCCCTCTGCACTCGACCAACATCGACAGCATCACTGTTGTTCGCCGTGGTCGCGTCCGTCGCGCCAAGCTGTACTACCTCCGCTCACGTCGTGGTAAGTCCGCGCGTATCGCTGAAGTTACCAACTACAAAGCGCCTAAGGCGTAAGGGGACTGACCGATGAAAAAAGATACACACCCTGAATACCACCTAATCGACGTCAAAATGACGGACGGTTCTATTCTTCAGATGAAATCAACTTGGGGCAAAGAAGGCGACACACTCGCGCTCGACGTTGACCCAACTGTTCACCCTGCTTGGACTGGTGGTAACACACGTCTACTCGACCAAGGTGGTCGTGTTTCCAAGTTTAAGAACAAATACGCTGGTTTGGGCTTCTAAGCACCTAACCTCTACGAGCTTTAGAAAACGCCGTCCCTTGGGGCGGCGTTTTTGTTTGCGTGGCGTTCAAATGAATCCGCACTGCTTCCTTTAATACTTCGTGACGGCCTTTACCTCGACATGACCACGGCAGCCGCCTTAGCCAAAATGTCGGGCAGGGTCTGGAAATCCTGACCTCAGATTCCAACAGATCCTGGGGAAGGTAAGAATTTCCTTACTCGACCGATTGAGCCTCAAATCCGTACGCTCAAACTACGATCAAAGAACTTTTCATAAATTTATTTGGGCCTGCCCGATGTCAATTTTCATAACGCTTGGCGATTTTACGCCTTCAGTGTGCCGGTGATGGTACGCCAGTTCTTCTCCCGAGGGACCGGCGTCACTATCACCGGTTTCGCGCTGATCGCGGTGACTTACGGTTTGATCAGGTTCTCTTATGGTCAATTCATGCCATCGATCAGAGAAGATCTCGGATTATCTGAAAGCATGTCGGGCGTGATCAGCTCGGCGCTTTTTGCTGGGAACTGTTTTGCACTCCTCTTCGCGGCACTCGCGACTGAGCGTTTTGGCGGCCGCGCCGTCGCAACGTTTGCCGCCACACTCGCCACCACTGGCCTTTTGGGAATGGCGTTTTCTCCGAACCCAATCACTTTCTCAGCTTGTCTTTTGATTGCAGGCTCCTCGGCTGGTCTGTCCATGCCGCCATTGGTCGCCGCGATCGTGGAAAACGTCCGCATGGAACGGCAAGCGCTCGCAACAACAATCGTGAATGCAGGTACGAGTATCGGCATTCTGATTTCCGGGCCGATCGCGCTCTACTTTTCGGGTCTTTGGCGTTTCTCGTTCGTCGGGTTTGCGGTGCTTGCCCTCTTTACGACCCTTTCGACGCTCTGTCTCATCCCTAAGGGCAAGCCACCCCTACTCAGCCGAGAAACTAAAGTACGCGTCTGGCACGTACCAGCTGCTGGCCCACTGCTGGCAAGCGCATTTTTATTCGGTGTCGTCTGCGCAAGCTTTTGGACATTTGGCGGCGAAGTATTAAAGGCGCTTGGGAATTGGACTGTAACTGACCTCAGCTGGTATTGGGTCCTAATTGGCGTTGCCGGTCTCATTGGTGCGCCCGCAGGGATGATCGTGAAATCAATCGGTATTCGTTCGATCCACTCCTTTAGTTATCTGACGTTAGCAACCTCAATCATTCTGCTGGGCCTTGCAGAGGAAAACGCAATTTTTCCTGTAATCGCGGGTATTATGTTTGGCGTAATCTATATTTTGCAAACGGGTGTTTATCTGGTTTGGGGTCTACGCATACTGCCAGAACGCCCAGCGACCATTGTCGCCGCGACATTCTTTATGCTGCCGCTTGGGCAGGTTCTTGGGTCAATCTGTTTCGGATTGGCGATGGAGTTGCTCGGTATTCGCGAAACGCTCTTTGGTTTTGTCCTTCTTTGCCTTCTTGGCGCGCTGTACATGCCGGTGCGTCAAAGAACTGCAATCAAAGATCTCCGCCAGACAGCTTAGCTGTTGGTCGGCCTTTTTCCGCGCTGCCGTGGTCGCCGCGCCTTTGGGGCCCCTTCGCCGCCTGCCGATTTGGGCTTACCACCGCCACCGCTTCGACGTCTTTGGCCACCGCCGCCAGGTTTGCCACCGCCGCCAGGTTTGCCACCGCCGCCGCCATCACGTCCCGGCTTGCCACCGCGACCACGACCACCGCCACCACCGTTCGGGCGTTTCTTTTGACCGGGCTGCACTTCCCACCTGCGGCCAGACGCTGTCGGGATCTCATCCTTCATCGCTTTTTCGATGTCTTGCAGCTCGATCATCTCATCAGGCGCACATAGGGCAACGGCCGTCCCACCCGCCCCTGCGCGTGCTGTCCGTCCAATTCGGTGAACGTAGTTTTCAGCAACGTTAGGCAGTTCAAAATTGTAGACCCACATTACGCCAGGAATATCGATCCCGCGGGCCGCAACGTCTGTCGCGACCAACACGCGGACTTTGCCAGCCTTAAACGCCTCAATTGCTCGGGTCCGCTGGCCCTGACTGCGGTTTCCGTGGATGGCATCGACGGCAAACCCTTTGGCCGACAACTGCCGCGCCATCTTTTCACAACCGTGTTTCGTACGACCAAACACAAGCGCGAGTTCTTCGCGATGACCGTCCAACAACTCCACCAAAAGATCCATCTTGGCCGCCTGCGCCACATAGTGCACCGATTGCTTGATTTTCGTCGCGGCCTGACCCGGCGGATTCACTTGAACACGGATCGGGTTCTTTAGGTATGTCGTCGCAAGCTCATTCATCAGCTTAGGCATTGTGGCTGAGAACATCATCGTTTGACGATCAGCTGCCAAGAGCGGTGCGATTTGGCGCAGGGCATGGATAAATCCCATGTCGAGCATTTGGTCCGCTTCGTCGAGGACCAAATAGACCGTTTCGTTTAAGCGAATTGCTTTGCGTTCGAGCAAGTCGATCAAACGACCTGGGGTCGCAACCAAAAGGTCGACGCCTTTTTCAAGACGCTTGGTTTGCGCGACGATACCAACACCGCCGACAACCAACCCAACCTTAAGGTGGGTGCCTTGGGTGTAAGCGCTCAGGTTATCCGAAATCTGTTTGGCCAATTCGCGCGTTGGTGCGAGAATCAAACCACGGGCCGTCTTTGGCGAAGGCTTTACGCCAGTCTTCATCAAGGCATCAATCATTGGCAGACCAAAGGCCGCGGTTTTACCGGTGCCGGTTTGCGCCAAACCCATCACGTCACGCCCATTCATCGCATGCGGGATCGCTTGCGTCTGGATCGGAGTTGGGTCGGTGATGCCTTGCTCTGCCAGTTTAGCAACAAGACGGGGCGCGAGGCCCAGCATATCAAAGTCCATGTCTGTCCTATGCGGCCGGAACGGCCTAGAATTGAGTGGCAAATGCGCCTGCCCAGCACCAAAGTCAATCAAGAACGCTAAACTGGTTCAAAGTGGGTGGCGTTCGCATGTGGTTTTCACTAGAGCCGCCACAACATTTGGTATAAGTAAAAGCAAAAGACGGGGGCGGTATCTGTGGCGCATATTATTGTTGTAGGTAACGAAAAGGGCGGTGCTGGAAAGTCGACCGTGTCAATGCATGTTGCGACTGCGCTGGCTCGCATGGGACACAAGGTTGGCACATTGGATTTGGACCTGCGGCAAAAGACACTCGGTCGCTATGTCCTCAACCGCCAAACCTTCCTGAAAAAAGAAGGCTTGGACCTCCCAACGCCGACGTACCATGACCTACCTGAAATCGACAAAGACGAGCTGAAGCCCGGCGAAAACGCATATGATCATCGGCTCTCCAAAGCTGTCGCGGGTTTAGAGCCCGACAATGATTTCATCCTGATCGACTGCCCCGGAAGCCATACGCGTTTGTCACAAGTTGCCCACTCGCTCGCGGATACGCTGATCACACCATTAAACGACAGCTTTATTGATTTTGACCTTCTTGCACATACCGACACGAATGGCGAAGAGATCACCGGCCCATCTGTTTATTCCGAAATGGTTTGGAATGCGCGCCAGCTACGCGCCCAGGCAGGTTTACCCCCAATGGACTGGATTGTTGTGCGAAACCGCACCGGCGCCCAAGCCATGATCAACAAAGAAAAGATGGCACGGGTCATTGAAAAACTTTCTAAACGGATTGGGTTTCGGACTGCGCCTGGATTTAATGAACGCGTGATATTCCGCGAACTGTTTTCCCGCGGTCTAACATTGTTGGACCTACGCGATCTTGGCATCAAGGGAATGAACATCTCCAACGTCGCTGCGCGTCAAGAATTGCGGGACCTTGTGAAAGCCCTAAACCTTCCGAATGTTGAAATTAATTTTTGATCAGCAATTAGGTTGCCAGAGATCTGTATCTGGAAAGATTCAAATAGTCTTGGGGCACATTCTAAAAAATGCGCATGTTGGAAGCGAGCGAACTAGCATCGCGGCCGATCTGCCTGCACAAAATACCGAAAATTTATGCTAGTGTGTTCAAAATCCGTTCGAAAATATTCGAACAGGTAACCTCGGCGTTACCAATTTGTCTTAGGCTTACGTTCAGTAATTGGGCATAACTTCCGACTTTTGAGAAGATCTTAACCTTTGGTTAAGAATCTTACCTAACTCAGATACTCGGGATTACTCCCAATAATTTGGGTAAAGGCCGGGAATCGAATGAAAGAAGATCGGAGAATTTCAGGTCTTGCTAAACGCGTGGCCCGAAGTGCGGCGCAATATATCCTACATCTTTCTGGTCCCAATCTAAGAATCTCACATGCGAATGACGCCGCTGCCAGCTTTCTTGGATGCGAGCTGAAAGATCTGATCGGTATCTCGATACAAGAGCTGATTGAACAGCCAGAGACACTTCCTGCTCCCTCGAAAATTCCATTTCAAGGTCTCGTACGTGCCAGAGGTGGTTGGTCCTATCCAGTACAAATGTGGCTAGAGGCCGCAAAAGGTACATCTGGTGGTGCAACCATGAGATGGTCCGTCTTGGAAGGGCATAAATCCCAAGAACAGCATCTAGTTACCGATCAATTACGGGCTGCTGTCGAAGTCCTTCCTGACGGTTTCGTGTTGTATGATGCTGAGGACCGCATGATAATTTGCAATCAGCGCTACCGCGATTTTTACAGTAAAAGCGCACCTGCGATGGTTCCCGGTGCGACTTTTGAGAGTATTCTCAGATATGGCCTTTCCGTCGGTGAATACGCCGATGGCATCGGACGCGAAGAAGAATGGCTCTCCGAGCGCTTGGAAGCGCATAGATGGGCGAATGCAACCGTTGAGCAAGAATTAAGCGATGGTCGCTGGTTGCGTATTCTAGAGCGGCAAACTCCTGATGGAGGCCGTGTTGGACTGCGTATCGATATCACGGCTCAAGTCGACAGCCGAAAGCGCGCCCAGCGCGCAGAGCAATTATTAAGAGATGCTATCGAAGCCTCGCCTGCAGGCTTTACGCTCTACGACAAGCAAGATCAGTTGCTTATGTTTAATGAGAACTTCGAAAAGTTGCACAAATCGTCCAAGGATGGATTGACAACAGGTATCAGCTACGAAGATTTTTTGCGCTTAGGACTTTCGAACGGCCAGTATCCTGAAGCCTTCGAAAATCCATCGGATTGGTTAGAAAAACAACTCCAAGACTTCAAAAAGGACGAATTCGAAAAGGAGATGATCCTAAACGACGGTCGCTGGTTACGCTGCTTGCAAAGTCGCACGAGCGAAGGTGGGCTTGTCCGTTTTCACCTCGATATTACGGACCAGAAACGGCGACAATTCGAATTAGAGCAAACATCGACAACAGATGCGCTTACGGGCATCGCAAACCGCCGCGGTGTTGTCACGTATCTCGAAAACGCCGTAAACGACACTAGTGGGCCCAAGCAGCTCATTTTTCTTCACCTAGATTTGGACAAATTCAAAGCAATTAACGATGTCATTGGACACATTGCCGGGGATTTTGTCCTGCAGCACGTTTCCGACATTTTGAAAAATAACATTCGCAAAGATGACCTGGTTGCCCGTATCGGCGGCGATGAGTTTCTGATTACTTTGCAGACCAATTTATCGCCTGATGCTGCACTTGGCTTTGCGGAACGAATTCGCAAACAAGTTTCGGAACCAATTCAATTTGAAAACAGGCTGTGCCACGTTGGCGCAAGTATTGGAATTTCAATCTGGACACGTGATCAGAACACATCGATTGAGCAAACCCTGTTGGATGCCGACATTGCGCTGAATGATTGTAAATCACGCGGTCGTCACCGTTGCACAATCTTTCATAAAAAGATGCGCCAATCGACAGTTGAGGCGGCGCAATTGGCACAAGAAATTATCGATGGCCTAGGGCAACATGAATTCGAACCTTGGTTTCAACCTCAAACCGACATTACGGGCATGAACCTAGACGGCTTTGAGGTATTGGTCAGGTGGAGGCACCCAAAACGCGGTATTATGAATGCGGGTAGCTTTTTAACGGCAGCAGAAGACGCAGGATTGGTCGACAGCATTGACCGGGAAGTCTTGGCTAAGACCTTGGCTTTTGCTGCGGACCTGCAAGGGACGAAGTGGGAGCATCTAAAATTCAGTATGAACCTGTCGAATGCACAGCTGAGCGATCCTGAAATTGTCGATGAGTATCTAGCTCAGCTCGCACATCATAATTTGGCACCACATCAAATCCGTATCGAAATTCTGGAGTCGATTCTGCTGGACGAAAGATCGTCGAATGTTGTCGAGAATATCAAACTATTTGCCGATGAAGGATTTTCGATCGAACTAGACGATTTCGGAACGGGACACACCGCGATCGCTAGTTTGCGCGAATTCCCGGTAGAGCGGATCAAGATTGACCGCAGCCTGATTCACAACATTCACCTTGAACCTGATCTAAGTGTGATTACCGACGCGGTCACAGGGCTTGGGCGCAAACTCGGGCTTAAGGTTCTGGCTGAAGGCGTCGAAACTGAAGAGGAACGGGCAGTTTTGGAAGAGATTGGATGCACTTGTCTGCAGGGGTACATCCTGACGCCCGCACTCCCAAAAGACGAAATCATCGAGTGGGTTGAGGCTTACACTCCACAGCATTCCCAAACTTGATTTAAATGCAGTGTGGTTGACATCGGTTCGGCGATGACGCGACACGTTGCGAACACAGTTCCTGTTGATCTTTTACCCCTATCACAGATCGGGTATTCGAACGATGTCTACTGCAGAAAACGTAAAGCAACAGATCGAATCTGGCGGTGACGAAGCGCTGGCCCCTGGGACAACGTTACTCAATGCTCAATACCGAATTGAAAGCTATCTGAGCGCCGGCGGCTTTGGCATTACATACCTCGCACGCGATAGCCTTAACCGCTCAGTTGTAATCAAAGAGTGCTTTCCAGAAGCCGTTTGTAGTCGTGTCCAAAAAACCGTTTGCGCCCGAACTCGGGCACACCAAGGTGATCTAAAATCATTTGTCGCCCTGTTCGTACGTGAGGCAAGAAGCCTTTCAAAGCTCAAGCATCCAAATGTCGTAGGTGTACATCAAGTCTTTGAAGACAACGAAACTGCTTACATGGCTCTTGATCTCATTGAAGGCCAAGATCTGTTATCTGTGATTGACAGCGGTAGGCACACTTTGTCTCCAAGCAAAGTCATCGGGATACTTCTGCAAGTTCTTGATGCGATCGCGCTGATGCACGAACAAGATATTCTGCATCGTGATATCTCACCTGATAACATTCTAATAAATGACGCGGGCGCTCCGGTTTTGATCGATTTTGGCGCCGCCCGAGAGGAAGCAAGCAAGAAAAGTCGCGCCTTGTCGAGTGTTCTGGTTGTTAAGGATGGGTACTCGCCACAGGAATTCTATTTTGGTGGAAGCAAGCAAGGGCCATTCAGCGACATCTATGCGCTTGGCGCAACATTCTACCATCTGATCTCGGGCGAGGCCCCGCCAAACAGTCAAAATCGGTTGGCTGAAATTGCGGCTAACCAACCCGACCCTTGCGTCCCTTTAGCGGGCCGGTTCGCAGATTATCCGATGGCTCTATTGGCCTCCGTGGACAAAGCAATGAGCGTCTTTCCGAAAAACCGAATTCAGTCCGCTGGAGATTGGATAAAATGGATCCAAGATTCCACGCCAATTCAAAACAGCAAGAGCCGTGCCCGGGAAAATGAAAACAGAATCAAAGCGCTTATGGCAACAACACCGCAAGTGACCCGAGACTCTTTGCAATCAGATTGTTCGACCCGCCAATCGACCTTTACAGCCACTGCCAAACCAAACGTCTATAAGGTCGACTTTAGCGACCTCCGAGAAACGGGCGCATTCGGTAATGCGCATCACAAAAACCCATCGCAAGATTCAGAGAACAAAAACAGCAACCTCGGTTCGCAAAAGCAGGTTTGGCTACACCGTCTGATCGCTCCAGTCGGGTTATTGGCTGCGGTGTATTTCCTTTTTCTTATTGCGCCGGTGAGCCCGTTTACGATGGCTGATCAAGGGTATTCGCACCCTATCTACCAACTTTTCCATTCTTATCGCTAAAGGGCTCCAAATGACTTTATTCAGAAAAGTATTCAACCAGAACGATGATACACATGGTTCAACGCCGATCCGAAATTCATACGATTTAGCGATGGCACCCGAACCCGAAGCGGTTGCTGATATGCAAACCTTGGCGGCAATGTTTGATGACACTCCGGAACTACAAGAGTTGGAGGAGCCGGCGCGTTATGACGAACCATCTTCAGAAGCAGTTGCAGAAGCACAATCTATGATTGCCGCCGCTGAAAAACAGCCGCAGCCATCAGAGCGAACCATATCTAACGGACGGCGCAACAAAACACGGCTTTTGGGATTCAATCCCTCCGCAGATGAAGAACTTGACCCATTGAACGGTGCGTCCGCAAACGCGAAAAATCGCACGCATCCTGTTGGATGGCTAGTCATTATCGATGGCGCTGGGACGGGGCAAAGCTTCTCATTGTATGACGGAGTGGCATCCATTGGCCGCGGAAAAGATCAGGTCATTTGCCTCGACTTTGGCGATACATCAGTGTCGCGCGAAAATCACGCGGCGATCGCATATGACCCCGAGCAATCTAGGTTCTTTCTTGGCCACGGGGGTAAGTCGAACATCATCCGGCTCAATGACAAACCTGTCTTATCTACTGAAAACATAACGCATGGTGACACCATCCGCATCGGTGAAACAACGCTGCGACTTGCTGGATTCTGTGATGATAGTTTCCATTGGGGAACGAAATTTGCTTAGGTTTGATGCTGCCTCCGCTACGGATACGGGGCAACGCGCTTATCAAGAAGACGCCATCATGTGTGATTTCGTGCAGGGAAACGATGCGGGCTTTGCAGTCGTTGCGGACGGCATGGGAGGGCATGCAGCGGGTGATGTCGCTAGCCGTATTGCGTCGCAAACAGCGTTTGGGGAACTAAGTTCGCTGTGTCAAAACTTGGAACCCGATATTGGGATCACGTCGATTTTGCGAGATTTGGTTTCGCGGATTAACCAAGAGATCCGTTCCCATGCAAGCCAAACGCCGGCAACAAAAGGCATGGGGACCACGTTTGTTGCCACATTCATTCACGGATCACACCTTCACTGGATCAGCATCGGGGATAGTCCGCTCTACTTGTTTCGAAATGGTCAACTGAAACAGATCAATCAAGATCATTCACTCGCACCGCAAATTGATCTGTTAGTAACACATGGCCTAATGAGTACAGAGGCCGGCCGTTTCCACCCAGATCGAAGTGTTTTGACCTCCGTTCTTGTTGGGGGCGAGATCGCAAAAATCGATTGCCCTGATCGGCCGCTAGCTTTGAAACCGGGTGACATTCTGTTGATGGCCAGCGACGGAATTCAAACATTACAAAATGACGAGATCGAAAACCTCTTGGCACGCCATCAGCATCTGGCAAGCTTTGAGATCAACGCCTTCTTGATGACCTCAATTCAATCAATTCAAGATCCTGATCAAGACAATACATCACTTACAACAATCAAAGTCCTCGATGAAACACAGCTAGCCCGCCCTGGCCTTTCGTTTGGTTTGCTCATCTCCAAAGTGTCACAGCACGCAGGTTTTCTTCTCAGGAAGTGCCGCGCGCTTAAAAAACCCATTCGGCTCGAATGATGCAAAACGACACGACCGAACACATAACCAATGAACTTTCGCAGCTAGCGCAGTCACACTCTGTGCCAGAACGCATCAGGGTGGTTTGTCGTCAAATGACTGAGCGCATGCAGAACCGTTTGAGCATCGCCGCAATTGGGGCGGGCAAACCAGAAATTATTCAAACTTTGTCAGAATTGGATAGTTCGACCAACGCTGCAGCTGAAAACTTTCACTTCGACTTCCTCACACCAGAGGTCGACCTCAAGAAATTGATCACGCTCTGGCCAAATGACCGCTGGGTATTGGCGCTTTGGGTGCCGGCGAAACCTGTAGCGCGGGATATTGAAGATTGGGCTTCCCAAAATGTCATTCCATTCGAAAGACGAATTATTTGCTGCCCAACAGACCGGGTAAAGTTAGCGACGGGTGCTTTTGCGTACGCCTCGGTCAACCTGCAAGGCTTGGTGGACTGGCTCACGAATTTTGCTAAACAAGGCCGTGCCGCAGATTTAGCAATGGCTGAATTTCTCATTGCCAAACATAAACCTCAGATAGATCAACCGCGAGAGCTCCTCGTCGAAAAGTCAGAATGCCGCACACGAAATTTGATCAACTCTGAAGTCAAAAAAATGCACTCAGAACCTGATCCCGAGATTCTTCGTGGCTGTCTGCGCATTACAGAAATGCTGTCAGATTTAATGCCCCCAATGGACCAAGAACTTCTCGATGAGATTGGGCGTGCGCATGACCATATCATACTCTTGGAACTCGAAGGCACTGAACGCGCAACAACCACAGCTTTAGCACTTATTCTTCAAATTCAAGAACAAATTGATGGGTTTGAGCCGCTGCTGTCGGCTTGAAGTTTACTGAATCTCAAGGTCACACATCTAAGCTAATGTTCTGGTGGGTTAGGTAGTGGAAAAGGGCCAGTTAGACGTTGAGTCTCGGTAAAGGGTAATGGCCCAGTTTTCGCCGCATACCGTAGCTGATGGGAAAGCCCTAAAATGAACATGAACGCGCATGTTTCAGCGCCGGAGACAGATACACCAAGTTTCTTGTCCCTCGGGTTGGACGCTTTGGCAGCCGACGCCAAAAGCTTTGTTCCCTTGTTATCAGCATTTAAGAAACTTGAAGGCTTAGCGAGTGTCCCCACCCAGAAAAAAATTCGAAGCCTTATCCGTCAAACGAAAATGATCGAACCAAGCTTGACCATGATTGGCCAGATTAAGTCAGGCAAAACGACGCTCATCAATGCAATGATCGGGCGCCATGATCTGCTCCCGGCTGACGTCAACCCTTGGACCTCTGTTGTGACCACACTTCACCTATCGCCGATGCGAGAGCCACATCAGTCGTCTGCAATCTTTGAGTTTTTTGAGGATACAGAATGGGCACGGTTAATTCGGTCTGGAGGTCGCATGGGCGAGCTTGCCGAACGAGCTGGCGCTGAGGGACAGCTCGCTAAGGTCAAGCAACAAATTGAAGACATGCGAGAGAAATCAAAAACACGCTTGGGACGCAATTTTGAATTTCTTTTGGGGCAAAACCACCAATATGGCTACGTCGATCAGGAGTTGATCCAACGTTATGTGTGTCTTGGCGATGATTTTGAATCAGAGCTCAATCCAACGGATCAAACCGGCCGTTTTGCAGACATCACCAAATCCGCAATTCTTCATCTAGCAGCTCCTCATTTGCCCCTATCTATGAGCATTCGAGACACACCAGGCATCAATGATACTTTTATGATGCGTGAACAAATCACACTTCAATCCATTCGTGAAAGTCGCATGTGTGCGGTAGTTTTGTCAGCTCACCAAGCCCTTTCCACTGATGACCTTGCGCTTATCAGATTGATTACAAACGCAAAATCTCGCGACGTTGTGATTTTTGTAAACCGGATTGATGAGTTGGAAAACCCACTCATCCAAGTTGAACAGATCAAAAAGAGCATTCGCGATACCTTGCTCACACATCGTGCGCCAGTCGGCGTGGAAATCATTTTTGGGAGTGCGTTATGGGCGAACGCCGCCCTCAAAAACAGTCTGGACTCTTTGCCCGCCGATAGTAAATCAGCATTGCTAAATTGGGCAGATTCACCAGAAAATCGACCACCGGCCAATTTTTCGCCGATCGAAATGTTGTGGTACCTATCTGGCATTCCAAAACTGAACAAAGTGCTTGCACAACGTATGTCAGAGACCGTCATCATCGAAGAGCGCAAAGAGCTCTTACGAAAGGTGAAAAACATCGCGGATGGGATACGTGCTCAGGACAACTACTCCAAGAGATCAAATTTAGGGGCCACTAAAATCTCTGTGAGCAGCGACGCTGTCTCCGAAAATCTCAAAAGTATTTGTAGGGATTGCGCAGAAGACTATGAACAGGCGCAAACAGCTGCGATCACTGATTTAACCGCACGCTTAGATCGCGCGATTGATGGGTTTCTAAGTCGCGCAACTGACGCATTGATTGAACATCTTGAAACCTACGGCGATGAAGAAAGTTGGAGCTATGACCCAACAGGTCTAAGGATATTGCTCGCCTCGGCTTATCGCGCGTTCGAGAAAAAATACCTTACCGCGTTTGAGGGAATTTCGCAGTCGGCCAGTCATGAAATCGCACGATCTGTAGAAAATGTCTTAGGTCTCGAAGCTGATACACTTAAGATATCCGCACCGTCTGCAGTTAGAATTCCACCACCTATTGCAATTGGCCGAACTATTGCATTGGACTTGCATAGCAGCTGGTGGAAGAGCTGGTGGATCAAGCGTCGAGGGTATGCCTCTCAGACAAGTAAATTTCGCCAACTTATTGAGGCAGAGGTGCGGCCTGTTGCAGCGTCGTTGCTAGAAGACGTCAAAAAGGAAATCTGTGACGTCGGAGACCGCGTTCTCGCCGAATTCCTTCAAGAACAAGTGCGACAGTGGACAGAGATTGCTCAGAAGGCAGAAATTGACGCCAAAGATTTAGAGCGTGTTCTCGACTTACCAACGTTGAAAAAACGTCACGAAACATTGTCAAAAATCGACCAAACATTGGCGGAGCTTGCTTTATGACAACTGCCGCGAATGTCTCAAAGCCCTGCGTCGCATTGATGGGTGAGTTTAGCGCTGGCAAAAGCACGGTTGCAAATCTCATGCTTGGTTCGCATCCGCTCCCAGTTCAAGTCGTTGCAACCCGGCTACCACCAGTCAAAATGTCTTACGGGAGCGGCGCCGCCTTCCGACTTGATACAGACGGGAAAAAACACGCCGTAGATTTGGGAGCTCTTGAAAATCTTCCTTTTAATGAGACGCTCCTCATCCAAGTATATCGCGAAGAGGACATTCTTGCTGAATGTGATCTGATCGATATGCCCGGCATTTCGGATCCAAACATGGACAGCGAAGTTTGGAGGCGCGTTTTACCACAAGCAGACGCCGTAATTTGGTGTACGCATGCCACCCAGGCGTGGCGGCAAAGCGAGGCAGCTGTTTGGGATCAAGTTCCCAAGGAAGTTCGTGCGCGGAGTTTGTTATTGCTCACACGAATAGACAAAGTTCCCGACCCGCTCGACCGTGACAGGCTTTTACGTCGAGTGCTGCATGAAGTCGGTTCAGAATTTGATGACTGTTTGCCAATCGCTCTTTTGGCGGCGCACGCGGCGGGCGACGATCTCCGCAAATGGAAAACGAGTGGCGCGGATAAATTCGCAAAGAAATTTGCGAGCATCGTTACACGGATCAGAAAGGAAAAAGCAGCTGAAACTAATTCGGAAATGAAAGCTAATCCTAACGCCCCGCCGCCAGAACCAAGCGAAAAAATCGTTCCAAGGCGCGTTTCCGTTGATGGGCGTTAAGCAACTAATGGAAGATTTCAGGCGCAATTGTCCTGGTTGTCACTTAGCGGCATATGTCGACCTCACGACCGAGATGGTATTGGGATTTGACGCAGAAACCGCACCACGACAAGAGCAACTGAATAGATTGGCCCGGACCAGCCAAGAGGTCATGAAAGGTCAGGAAGCAAGCGAAATAGCAGCGAATCTCGGCGGGAATGATCATCCTTATCAAGCCATTTTGTTCGATCAAAACGAATTAACGGTCGTCATGTGCAGAAGCATTGGCAGCGCAGAAGCAGTTTGCTGCATTGCAAGCAATCCAACTGAATTGCGCATCCTGATCGAGGCAGGGACCAAACTATTGGTGGCGATTGATGACCTTGCAACGTGAAATCATTTTTCAACGTTTGCTTAGGCGTTCGATTAACCAAACCTCTGCACAAACGATCACAAGTTCCCGCGAACTTGCTGAGTTGATTGAACGTACAATTCTACCGCGGAAAATAGTGCTAATAAGCGGACCCAATCTGAGCCTCTCACTTGAAGTCACATCTGGTCGGGTCTTCTCAATTGCCAGCAAAGAACTCACGGATGCGCGGCATCTGGAAGCGCTTGATACGTTTTGTGCAAAAGCACTCCCTGCCGAGTTAAGTGTAACGCGGGCAAATTGGGCCACGATCGAACACCAAGGGTTCACTTGGACACCAGGCGACACATCACGCGGCTCTAAGAACGCTTTTTGGCTTTTCCTAAAGGAAGCTGCCAGTTGCTACATCGAGACAAAGAATGCTGAAATTACCGCCCGCGTTGGGCCCGACGACGATCTAGCATTCCTTTCTCGCTTCGCCCCTGAGGCATCTCAATTCAACAAAGCGCCACAATGTGCAATTTTTTCAGCCTTTCCATCGGATCGCCAATCTTTGGTTGTTGGGAATGCTAACAGCGACGGGATGGTCGCACTCATTCCTGGCCATTCGGTCGTTGATGTTACTCGAGAATGGCAAATGTCGCTCTAAAGGCACGAACTCATTCACAAGGCTCGCCATGAATTAACTTGCAGCACACACTCCTGCGACCGATATAGGAAAGAATGGCCGATACTCATTAGCGGGTTTATTTAATTGATCTTTGGCATTCCACGTACGCCGCTGTTTCTCGCGTTAGCGGGATTGATTCCGATCGTTTGGGGCGCAGTCACAGTCGTTCATCCACCGTCCTTGGCGTGGGGTATCGAGAACTTGGGCAGTCGGTTCGTTGGGCCCTATATCCAATTGTTCTACGGTACAATCATCCTATCTTTTATGTCCGGAGTCCTTTGGGGGTTTGCAACGAAGCAAA
Source organism: Cognatiyoonia sp. (assembly GCA_042093895.1). Lineage (GTDB taxonomy): Bacteria > Pseudomonadota > Alphaproteobacteria > Rhodobacterales > Rhodobacteraceae > Cognatiyoonia. The sequence goes on from JBELEI010000005.1 coordinate 172,050, forward strand.
GCACAAACTCAGGATACGTCTTGTCGGTCATCCCTGCACTTTGGGCGTTTTTCATGACGGGCGGTGGTGCAACGGCGGCGACGATAAACTTAATCGTGGGCTTTCTGGCTGTTCTGTCACTTGATTGGCATTTCTGGTCGCATGGTCAGACGCCGAGTTGGTGGCTACGATTGCGAATTATAATGACGGCCCTCGTGGTAATTTGCCTACTGCCAGGAGTATTTATATGACCGATGATCGTACAATCGCCGTCTACGATGCCAAGGCAAGTGAATACGCCGATCTGACAAATGCTGAAGGGCCGGACAAACACCTCAAGTCTTTTATCAACGATCTGCAAGACGGCGATCACGTTCTGGACCTTGGATGCGGTCCAGCGACAGCGTCATACCATATGGCAAAGGCTGGATTGCGACCTGACCCTATTGATGCATCGGCAGGCATGGTTGAATTGGCCAATGAGACCTTTGATATTGGGGCACGCCAGGCCAGCTTTGACGATATCAAAGGTCACAATATTTACGACGCGATCTGGGCCAATTTCAGCCTGCTACATGCACCGGCTGAAGACCTGCCACGCTATTTGTCCGCACTACAGTCGGCGTTGAAAACGGGTGGTCAGTTTCACATTGGCATGAAAACTGGCGAGGGAATGCGTCGGGACGGAATTGATCGACGCTACACCTATGTTAGCGTTGATGGCCTACACGAATTACTCACCGCAGCTGGGTTTTCAGTCACCGAAACCGACGAAGGGGCAGAGGTCGGATTAGATGGTGTTCTTGCAAACTGGGTAATTTGTCGGGCGGTAAAAAATGGCTGAACTCTTTGCTTATACAGATGGCGCATGCTCGGGAAATCCTGGACCGGGCGGGTGGGGAACATTATTCGTCGCACGCGATGGCGACACTGTTATCAAAGAACGCGAATTATCCGGCGGCGAAGCCAATACAACCAACAATCGAATGGAATTGCTTGCGGCAATAAACGCTTTGGAGACGCTCAAGTCTCCATCGAAAATCACGATTATCACAGACAGCGTCTATGTTAAGGATGGCATAACAAAATGGATCTTCGGATGGAAATCTCGTGGTTGGAAAACAGCCGCGAAGAAACCGGTCAAAAACGAAGAACTGTGGAAACGTTTGGATGTAGCAACGCAAACACATGACGTTACGTGGGAATGGGTCAAAGGGCATGCCGGCCACCCAGAAAATGAACGCGCGGATGAATTAGCGCGCGCAGGTATGGCACCTTTCAAACCCACTTGAATATGGCAAGACGTAGATGTAGGGGCGTTCGATGAAACTTATTATCGACACAGATCCTGGCGTAGATGATGCGCTCGCTATCGCCCTTGCGCACGCGATGCCACAGGTCCAACTCGTGGCCCTAACCGCGATTTTTGGAAATACGTTCGTCGAACAATCCAGCCGCAATGCGCGGTATTTGTTGGACATGTTGAAGGTTGAAGGCGTTCCCGTCGCCGAAGGCGCAAAGCTGCCTTATGGTGCCACGACCTATGAACCTTCAGCGTGGGTGCATGGGAACGAAGGGTTTGGTGACATCGCGGAGATTCCGCAGATCGGCACCAACACACCCGAAACAGCGGCGGAACTTTTGGTCAAAATGACGGCCGAAGCACCAAATGAGATTACGGTTTGCGCGATTGGTCCTTTGACCAATATTGCCGATGCAATGAAGCTGGATCCTTGTTTTGTGACCAATATCAAAGAGCTCGTCATCATGGGCGGCGCATTTGACGTGCCCGGAAACATTACGCCCCATGCGGAAGCGAACATTTACCACGATGCACGCGCCGCTGACCACGTTTTTTCATCTGGAATTCCGATCCGAATGGTTGGGTTAGACGCTACGATGAAAACGCTTTTGACGCTTTCGGATTTTGAGGACATGGCCAAAACGTCGCCTGTCGCAGGCGGCTTCGTGGATCATATCTCACAATTCTATCTGGGCTTTTATCGTTCTGTTGGTGTGACGAACGGCTGCCCGATGCACGATTCCACGGCGGTTCTTGCTGCTGCATTTCCAGGCAAATTCGCTTGGAAAGGCGCAGGGCTTAGGGTCGTATGTCAGGGCGATGCGATTGGCGATACGATCCAAGACAATGACCGTCCGACCAGTCAAATCGCAGTCGACGTCGACGCCAACTGGGCCGTTGGCTTTGTCAAAGACGCCATCGCAACCTTAGCCTAAATCTTTAGAACTATTTTGCCGATGTGCGCATTGCTTTCCATCCGCACGTGGGCTGCGCTCGCATCTTCCAATGCGAATTCTTGGTCCATGACTGGTGCAATTCGACCGCCCGCCAATAATGGCCAAACATGATGCAATAATTCCTGCGCTATCCGCGACTTCGCCAAATCTGACTGCGGCCGCAAAGTAGATCCGGTTAGCGTTAATCGTCGTGTCATCATGTGCATGAAGTTAATATCAGCCTTTGGACCTTGGAGAAATGCGATTTGCACAAGCCTCCCGTCATCCGCCAAAGCTTTCAAATTCCGTTGAATATACGGGCCACCCACCATATCCAAAATGACGTCTGCACCACCAACGCTGCGCATCACATCTACAAAATCTTCTTGGTGATAGTTCACGGCCTTTTCGGCACCCAAGGCTTCGCATGCATCGCATTTTTCGGCGCTGCCAGCGGTGGCAAAAACGCGAGCCCCAAACACATTGGCCAACTGAATGGCTGTCGTTCCGATGCCCGAACTGCCCCCATGGACCAAAAACCGTTCACCAGCGCGTAAGGAACCGCGCATAAAGACATTAGACCAAACAGTAAAAAACGTTTCAGGCAAACACGCTGCCTGTTGCAAAGTCATTCCCTCTGGCACCGGCAAACAGTGCGCAGCAGGCGCATTTACGCGTTCTGCATATCCACCCCCGGGCAAAAGCGCACAAACTTGATCACCAACCTTGAGTGTGGAGATCGACGATCCGACTGCAACGACGCGCCCTGCCCCTTCCAACCCTGGTAGGTCGCTCGCGCCTTTTGGTGGACTATACAGCCCTGCCCTTTGCAAAGCATCGGGACGATTGACGCCCGCGAAAGACAGTTCGATTTGAACCTCATCAGGAGCCGGCGCAGGAATGATCCGCGTCGTGGGAACCAAGACTTCCGGGCCGCCTGATGCTGTGATCTCAACCGCTCTGATTTCGGTGCTGGTCATAGTATTCTCTTTTTGACTGGGGTCTGAAGTTTAGTCGGTTTCGCCGCGCCACATACCAGGCAAGTCCGCATCGCGTGCCTTTGACGGCGCCTTCACTGCCGTCATCATCTTGGACAATCGATCTGTGAATGGCTTCAGCCCGGTGTTTTGTCTCAAAGTCGCTTTGAACTTTTCAAACTGCATAACGTTTTCGATGCGACGATCGGTAAACTCACGCGTTGCGCTATGCTCCGGCGACGTATCACCAAGCCAGTAAAGGACAACCGAACCATAGACTCCGGAAAGGGTTGCACGTTTGGTGTACCAATTTACGTCGGTCGACGAATCCTCAAGCGCGTTCCAAATTTGATCAGCGGTATTCCAAATCAGTTTGGCACCGTCTGGCGCCATATGCGGCAGAGCAAATAGTGTTGTTGCCCGACGCACAGCTTCTTTGTCCTGAATCACCTGCAATCGCGTCCAAATAGCATTTGCAACTTTTCCGCTATAACGCATGTCAGAGAAGTCTGATTTTTCCAATGCCGCAACCATTGCCGCGTCGCCAGTTTCATGAAGTAGGATCGCCAAATCGACGGCCCCTCGTGGGCATAGCGATTTTGCTTGCACCGGGTCCAATCCAAGTTCGTCAACTGCAGCATCAAAAGCAATCGCGGACCAACCGTCAAAAGCCACATGCGCCAATATCGTGTCTAACAATTGCTGTTTCACAAGATCGTTGGATCGCTGCATGGTCGCCTCCTATGGGTTCAAAGCAATACTAGACAAAAGAGACGGCCGTTGCTATACGCCGGCTTCCTGCTACTTATGCAAATCTAGATTAGAAAGGTGGTGTAAACCACATGCAGGTTAGTGTTCGTGATAACAACGTCGATCAGGCGTTACGTGCTCTGAAGAAGAAACTTCAGCGTGAGGGTGTTTTTCGTGAAATGAAGCTTAAGCAACATTTCGAAAAGCCATCCGTCCGCAAAGCGCGCGAGAAAGCTGAAGCTATTCGCCGTCAGCGCAAGCTGGCGCGTAAGAAAGCGCAACGCGAAGGTATGCTCTAGAGCTTCCTTTGACGTTTACGATACAAAAAGAACCCCGGTCTTGTGCACAAGACCGGGGTTTTTTGTTTAGCGCTTGGTGTATTGGATTTGTCGGCCAATGGGTTCGTGGCGGATGGAAAAAATCAACGCCATCTCCAAGCACGCAATGCAGTCAGCTGGCAGTCGATCATAAGAATAAATGAATAGGAATGCTTCCTAGCATCCTTCTAAATTAGGAGGATGAAACTCATTCTCGCGTCAAGCATTGTCAGATCTTGTTGGCTAAATTTTGCGTGTCCGACGACGCATCAGAGCACAACCACCTATGGCCATCGCCAACATCGCGCCCGACGCAGGCAATGGGACGGGTGCTACTTCAATATCGAAAACCACACTGCGACCTGCAATTCGACCTGCTGTCGAAAAGTCGATGCGGATTTCATTTTCGGTTACAATGGTCGGCAGGATCGAACCAAAAGTACCGCCATTTTGAGTGAGCGTCCGGAAGTCAGGTAGGTTGTCGGACGTATCGCGCAAAACGATGCCGTTAAAGCCACCGCCCTGTGTGAAGTTGAAACCACCCATCTGGAACAGGAGTTGGTTCTCGGTAATGTCGACGGTGTATGCAGTCCGACCACGGAACGTGATCTCTACTTCTGTGCCCGTACCAGCGGTAAAGTCCTGAGCCCAAAACGAGTTCCCAGCATATTCATGATGGAACGAGAAATCCTTACCGTACAGGATAGTCACAGCTGATGCAGACGTCGCGCAAATTGTCGCAACCAAAGCCACAGTCAGCATTCTAAAGATCTTCATTCCGACACCTCAAACTCGAGCGCAACGGGCGCGCGAGTCAGAGCTAGGTTGAGAGTTTGTCTAAAATGCGCCCGATCACTGGCATTGAATCGACGGTTTGAAGCGATATTCGTGGATTAGTCCATAGGTTCGAAACAGTAAGCAAACATTAGGTTAACCGTTTCCAAATATGCAATTTGTTAGACAGGGAGCGCGGTCGTATTTCGGACCGTACGCAATGCGAAAGACGATTGCATTTGTGCGACGCCAGGCAAAGTTGCGAGGTACCGTCTGTGAATTCGCGCAAAATCTTCGGTGTCACCGGCGACTACCTTTAACAAATAATCAGCCGTGCCAGCCATAAGGTGGCATTCCAAAACATCTGGGACCCGTGCAACGGCGCGTTCAAACGCATCCAATACTTCATCTGCTTGGCCGGACAGCGTAATTTCGACAAAGACCGTTGTTGGGCGACTGACTTTGCGCGGATCCAGCAATGCAACATAGCCACGAATATAACCTTCAGCCTCGAGCCTCTGAACCCGACGATGACAAGCTGATGGTGATAAATTCACGATTTCAGATAAATCTGAATTGGACATGCGCCCAATCTGCTGCAGGTTCTCCAATATGCGGCGATCGATGTGATCAATGTCCATATTGCACAACTTTCTTTTGCAATTTTCAGATTTCTTCGAATTTTTTACTGATGTTTTCGCTAACGCGCAACGATTTTCCGAAAGCAATCCTGTCAAATTAGGCGGATACTTGGTCAAACGCATAAAGGATTCAGACCATGCATATCGGCGTACCCAAAGAAATCAAACCACAAGAGTTTCGCGTTGGCATGACGCCCAACGCCGTCAAAGAAGCCGCCAACAATGGGCATAAGATTACGGTGGAAACAAACGCAGGAAACGGCGCTGGGTTTACCGACAATGACTATATCGCATCGGGCGCAGAGATTGCTGGCACTGCCTCCGAAATTTTCGCAAGTGCGGACATGATCGTAAAGGTCAAAGAGCCTCAAGCAGTTGAGCGTAAAATGCTGCGAGAGGGTCAAATCCTCTTCACTTATCTTCACCTTGCGCCCGACCCTGAACAGACTCAGGATTTGTTAGATTCCGGCGCGACCTGCATCGCCTATGAAACCGTTACTGACGATCGCGGTGGGTTACCCCTTCTTGCACCAATGTCAGAAGTTGCGGGCCGGCTTGCACCTCAGGTTGGGGCGTGGACATTGCAAAAGGCCAACGGCGGTCGCGGCGTCCTAATGGGCGGCGTACCGGGCGTTGGCCCGGCCAAGGTTCTGGTTATTGGTGGCGGCGTCGTTGGCACCCATGCGGCAAAAATTTCTGCGGGTATGGGCGCGGATGTAACTGTTTTGGACAGATCTTTACCTCGTCTACGGTATCTAGATGATGTCTTCGGCAACACCTTCAAGAACAGCTACGCGAATGCAGGAAACACGATTGAGCTCGCACGCGAGGCTGATTTGATCATTGGCGCTGTTTTGGTACCCGGAGCAGAAGCCCCAAAACTGATTTCAAAGGCCCAATTGAGTGAGCTAAAGCCAGGCGCTGCGCTTGTTGACGTAGCGATTGACCAAGGTGGCTGTTTTGAAACCTCACACGCGACAACGCACGAAGACCCAATCTATGACGTTGATGGGATTATGCACTATTGCGTTGCGAACATGCCCGGTGCTGTTGCTCGCACGTCCACGATTGCACTTGGCAATGCGACAATGCCGTTCATGCTTGCTTTGGCAAACAAAGGTTGGCGAGAGGCCTGCGAAGATGACCAGCACTTGTTGAATGGGTTAAACGTTCACGCTGGCCAGTTGACTTATTATGCGGTCGGAAAGGCGCTTGGGATTGATGTCTTGTCCCCGAGCCTCGCATTAAAGCAGTAGAAACAAAAAAGGGCCCGCTCATGCAGCGGGCCCTTTCATTATTTTTTATGTGACGCTTACTTCTTCAAGGCGGCCAAAATGTCAGCCAATAGCTCTTCTTGAGTTGGGCCCTTTGGCTCTTCTGGCGCTGCTTCTTCTTCCTTTTTCGACTTGTTCACTGCACGAACCAGCATGAACACGACGAAAGCGATGACGAGGAAATTGATAATCGCCATGATGAAGCGACCGTAGGCGAAGACCGCCGCGCCTGCTTCTTCAGCAGCTGTGATGTTCGCAAACTCACCGTCGCCCAGAACAGCAAATAGACCGCTGAAATCAACGCCGCCCATAAACAAGCTGATGATTGGGTTAATCAAGTCAGCAACCAGGCTGCCGACGATTGCAGTGAATGCCGCACCAATGATGATACCAACAGCCATGTCCATGACATTGCCCTTGGCGATGAAGTCTTTGAATTCTTGGATCATTTCTTTGTCCCTTGTTCCGTAGTTGGTTAGCGCTGCGGTCTTTTGCCGCGTGCACATTGCCGTCTCAATATCGGAAAATCACAACAATCCAAGGTTTTTTGTCCGCTTTGTTTCCCCGTACTCTGAAAAACAACAAGTGCTCATGTTCGCAAATTAGCGGTTCGGCAGCGTCCCAGAAAGTACGTATTCTAGGATCTCGACGACTTGGCTTGGTGTTTCGACAACCGCCAGTGCAGCGGCGTCGACTTCCTTGAGCGCATGTTGATGCTCGGGTTGGTGCATAATGACCAGCGATTTCCCAAGAGCAGCAGCGTAACCCGCATCGAAGGCAGCATTCCACTGTTTGTATTTCTCGCCAAAGCGGACGACGACAATGTCAGCGCTCTCAATGCCTTTGCGAGTGCGGATTGCATTTAGCTTCGCACCTTTATTGTCATGCCAAAACTTCTGATCTTCTGCGCCCATAATCGTTACACCACAATCATCAGAGGCATCATGGTCAGTAACAGGTGAATCAAAGAAAACGTCTAGTTCCGCAGCCCCCGAAACTATTTGATCGCGCCAGTCCGTGTGGATCTCACCAGATAAATATACTTTGAGCATGCGCTCTCTCCTACTGATCAAGAAAACCTGACGCGACGATTAAATTTGCCGTCGCCGGACTGTTTGCCATCGGGATGTCATAGACCGTCGCCAATCGCGTCAGTGCTTTCACATCAACATCATGTGGATGCGGAGAAAGCGGATCGGTGAAAAATACCAAGAGATCAATATCACCTTCGGCAACCATCGCGCCAATCTGTTGATCACCACCGAGCGGTCCACTTTTCGTCGTGGTCACCGTCAGGTTTGGCACTTGTTCTTTGATCCGACCGCCAGTCGTCGCAGTACATGAAATCCTGTGCCCTGTTAGCACATCTTTGTGCACTTTTACCCATGCCGCGAGATCGTCTTTCTTGCGATCATGGGCGATCAGCGCAATGTGCTTTTGACCACTCATCCGCGAAGTTCACCACCCGTTGCCTTGGTGACTTTTTCGACGATCTTGGCCCCAACAGCGGCGATATCATCTTCTTTCAAAGTCTTATCGGTCGGTTGAATGCGCACCGTAATGGCCAAGGATTTCTTGCCCTCGCCCAAACTTCCACCAATGAATTCGTCAAAGACACGAACGCTTTCAATCAATGCTTTATCAGCACCTGCAGCGGCATTTACCAAGGTCAGAGCCTCAACTTCGGCCCCCACGACAAAGGCAAAGTCTCTTTCCACAGCTTGCAAATCGGTGACCTGCATGGCGCCCTTATTTGTCGTCCGTTTTTTCGGTTGCGGAATTTCTTCGGGCCAAATTGTAAAGCCAACAGCAGGGCCTTTGACATCCAATGCACGCAGGATCTTTGGATGAATTTCACCAAAGACACCCATGACCTTCTTGGGACCAAGGCAGATCTTGCCGCTGCGTCCCGGATGCCACCAATCGTCGACACCGCGCATCACTTGAACCTTTGCAGGCGCGCCCAATGCCGACAGTACGGCTTCGGCATCGGCTTTTGCGTCGTAAACGTCAACAGAACGGCTTTCACCATGGACATCTTTGGGGCCCGTCCGACCGATCAAGATGCCAGTGATTTGGGTATGTTGTTCCCCAGGCTCCCCACCATGGAATGCGTCGCCAACTTCAAACAAGGCGACATCGGCAAAACCACGCGCCTGGTTACGCGCCGCCGCCTGGAGCAATCCGGCCAGTAGCGCCGGGCGCATATGCGACATCTCAGAACTGATTGGGTTATCCAGCATCGTACTGTTTTCGCCGCCGCCGAATAGCGCCGCTGCCTCTTTGTCGATGAAGCTATAAGTTACACATTCGTTGTATCCTAGAGCCGCGACTGTCCGGCGCGCAATGCTGGACCTGCGTTGGCTTGTCGTTAGGATCGGCGTTGGCACGCCTGTGTCCACGCGTGGCAAGGGCTTACCCTCTAGTTTTGTCAAAGACGCGATACGCGCAACTTCTTCAACAAGATCCGCTTCGCCCATCACGTCCGGACGCCATGACGGGACAGACGCCAAATCGCCGTTCAATTGAAAACCGAGCGCGGTGAGCGTTTGGCGCTGCGTCGACTCTGGGATGTCCATACCAACAAGACTAACAACGCGCTTAGCATCAAGTTTGTAAGCACGGCTGGTATCGGGAACTTTACCCGCCTGGATTAAATTAGACGCCTCACCACCTGCGTGATCCACGATCATGCGGACTGCGTGTTCGAGGCCGTCAGGTGTAAACGCAGGATCGACGCCACGTTCAAATCGATAGCGCGCGTCTGAGTTAATTTTGAGGGCGCGGCCAGTGTATGCAATCTGAACAGGGTCCCAATAAGCGCTTTCGACAAACACATCGACGGTATCTTCGGTACAGCCAGTTTCCAAGCCACCCATGACGCCAGCAATACTCTCTGGGCCGTTATCATCGGATATGATCATCTGGCCAGCTTGCAACGTGTATTCTTTTTCGTCCAAAGCGACCAGCGTTTCGACACCCGTTGCGCGATGCACACGCAAGTTTCCTTTGACCTTAGCAAGGTCAAACACGTGCAAGGGGCGGTTCAGGTCATAAGTAAAGAAATTCGTAACATCGACGAGAAAACTAATCGGTCGCAACCCAATCGCACGCAGTTGCGCCTGCAACCACTCAGGCGATGGTCCATTCTTTACGCCACGGATTACGCGGCCACAAAAAACAGGGCATCCGTCGACCGTATCGGCATCGATTGAGACCGTGATTTCCGCTTTGAATTCAGCCTCTACCGTATCCAGAGCTAGAGGCTTTAGAGTGCCCAAGCCACGTGCAGCGAGATCGCGTGCAACGCCGCGCACGCCCAGCGCATCTGGCCGGTTTGGAGTAATTGCAATTTCGATTACGGGATCGACTTTGGCGGGGTCATGTTCTGCAAGCCAATCAGCAAAACTTTGACCAACATTTCCGGATGGAAGCTCGATGATACCATCATGCTCATCAGACAGCTCCATTTCGCGCTCAGAGCACATCATGCCAAAGCTCTCAACGCCGCGAATTTTCCCGACGCCGATCGTTGTATCAATTCCTGGAACATATGTACCGGGCGAGGCGATCACGACCGTGATCCCTTCGCGTGCGTTCGGCGCGCCACAGATAATTTGCGTTGGCCCGTCCTTTGTTTCGACCTGACAAATTCGCAGCTTGTCTGCATCTGGATGCTTTTCAGCTGATTTCACGTAACCAATCGAAAAATCGCGCAGCTTTTCAGCAGGATTCTCAACACCCTCGACCTCAAGCCCAAGGTCGGTAAGCGCATAAAGGATGTCGGCGATTGATGCATCTGTTTCAAGATGGGATTTTAGCCAAGAAAGCGTGAATTTCATAATATCTGGTCCGTATAACCGGGGTTTTCTGCTTCTTAAACCAAAGCTCCGACCTGTGAAAGCGGCTTAGCAAAACGCCATAACTCTGTCGCAATTTCTGCAAGGTGTAGCAGTATAGTTGAGGTGTTAATTGTTAATTGGTGAATATTATGGAAATGACGGGACGAACATATATTTTCTTTGCAGCATCATTACTTATGCTATCGGGCGGCTTGCATCACTACGATGTTTTGATGGAAGAATCATCTGATCCATCAATGGTCGTGACACAGGCAGCTGCCCTTGCAGAATGTGACAGAAATGCGCTGGACTTTGGCGAATTCCGAATTGGATGTCGCCAGGAAACTGGTGAAACAAGGGTTCGCCGAATGGATTCCGAAGAACCCAACGTGTTTGGCAAATCAGGTGGCGCTAAATTTGTTTCCTTTAGCGGCAGCTAGAGAACTACCGCGACAAACCGCTCTGCAATGCTGGCTGATCCAAGGCAGCAAACCCATAGTGACGCAGCCAACGCAGATCTGAATCAAAGAAAGCACGCAGATCCGGAATGCCGTACTTCAACATCGCGATCCGGTCGATACCCACGCCGAACGCAAACCCCTGATAGACGCTGGGGTCGATTCCTCCAGCTTGCAGCACTTTTGGGTGGACCATGCCAGAGCCGAGGATCTCGAGCCAATCATCACCCTCGCCCACTTTCAACGTGCCGCCTTCCCATGAACAGCGGATATCGACTTCTGCCGATGGTTCGGTGAATGGGAAATGTGATGCACGGAAACGAATATCGACGTTGTCGACTTCAAAGTACGATTTTACGAACTCTTCCAACACCCATTTCAAGTTCGCCATTGAGATGTCTGTGTCGATGCAGAGGCCTTCAACTTGGTGGAACATGGGCGTGTGCGTCTGATCGTAATCCGCGCGATAGACGCGGCCCGGACAGATAATGCGGGTCGGCGCGCCAGTTTTCTCCATTGAACGGATTTGAACCGGCGAAGTATGCGTGCGCAATACATGCGGCGGACGGTTATCGCCCTCGCCGCGGTGGGTATAGAACGTATCCATTTCCGCGCGCGCAGGGTGATGACCTGGAATGTTCAAGGCGTCAAAGTTATACCAATCACTTTCGATCTGCGGGCCTTCAGCAACAGCAAATCCCATATCTGCGAAAATCGCGGTGACCTCTTCTGTCACTTGGCTGATTGGATGGATCGTGCCGTGCCCACGTCCACGACCCGGCAAAGTTACATCAAGCCATTCGTCCTTTAGACGTGCATCCAATGCCGCATCTTCCAAAGCGGCCTTTTTTGCAACGAGCGCAGAGTTGATCTCATTCTTCAACGCGTTCAACGCAGGACCCGCGATTTGGCGCTCTTCTGGTGTCATTTTGCCCAGCTCGCGCATTTGCAAACTGATCTCGCCCTTTTTGCCAAGCGCCTGAACGCGCAAGTCCTCAAGACCCGACTCGTCTGAGGCGTTTCCAATCAGATCAAGATATTTGGCTTTGAGATCGTCCATGTCGTGCACCCTGTCATTTCGAAGAGGTGCTACCACACGAGACACGGAAATCAAGGCAGACTGACTTCAGAGAGCGACCGGTTTACCCGTTTGGAACGATAGATCAGCTGCATCCGCCATCATTTGTGCCTTTAGCCCGTCTTTTGCAGTAGGCGTAACGGGTTTTCCTGTGTTCAAGCATTCCACAAAATGCACCATTTCATTGGTGTATGCAGCCGCATAACGTTCTAGGAAAAACGGTTCTGTCACCGCTCTTTGGTAGCCATTCGCATTTGCCATTTCCACGGTATCCGTCAGCACATTATCCGCGCGCAGCATTCCGCCCGCACCATGCACTTCGATGCGTTGATCATAGCCATATGTCGCACGACGTGAATTCGAGATTTGGCACAACTTGCCGCTGGGCGTTTTCAAGCTGACCATAGCAGTATCTACGTCGCCCGCCTTGCCAATTTCTGGATCCACCAAACAAGATGCGTGGGCAAAAATTTCGACTGCGTCTTCCCCAAGCAGAAACCGCGCCATATCGAAATCGTGGATCATCATGTCACGAAATAACCCGCCAGAGGTTTTGACATAACCAATCGGCGGCGGATTTGGATCGCGCGACTGAATGGTCACCATTTCGACATCGCCAATCGCACCAGCGCGCAGCTGGGCTTCGACTTTCATAAAGTTTGGATCAAAACGACGGTTGAACGCCGTCATGAACTGCACACCAGCTTTTTCAACTGCTGCCAAGCAATCGTGTATGCGATCAACTGATAGATCGATTGGTTTTTCACAAAAGATCGCTTTGCCTGCGGCAGCAGCCTGATGAATGAGGTCATAATGCGTCGTTGTCGGCGTTCCAATCACGACCGCATCGATAGCGGGGTCAGCGATAATCTCATCGCTGGTCATGACGGTGGCACCGTTATCCTTGGCCAGCGCTGATGCAGCCTCTGGTAGGAAATCGCTGACAGCCGCCGCGCGCGCCGTCGTCAGTGACTTAAGTGTTCGTGAGTGTACCTGACCGATACGCCCGCATCCAAGAAGGCCGATATTTATCATTGGGTTATCCTTTCAACGCAGACAGTACAGTTCGCGCCGCTGCGACGACTGGGTCGTGAGTTTCTTTTAGGATGCTGACCCGATCAAACCGATCCGGGTCGCTATTCACTGCTGCACGCATTGCAGCGCCAAACGCCATGCGCAATTCTGTTCCAATATTGAATTTGCAAACATTGGTTGTTTGACCAAGGCGCCGCCGTTGATCTGCAGGCACGCCAGAACCGCCATGAATAACTAGGGGCACGCCCGTCAGTGCTTGGATCGCTGCGATCCGTTCTTCGTCCAGACCACCCGATTGATCCTGCTGCAAATGAACATTCCCAACAGAAATCGCCATCGCGTCAACGCCGGTTTCTTTCGCAAACTGCGATGCCTCGGCAGGGTCAGTGCCAGCAGATGCTTCGCCGTTGTCGTAACCGACAAAGCCAATTTCACCTTCGCAAGAAATTCCGGCTGCATGTGCCATCTCGGCGATCTGGGCGGTTTCATCTATGTTCTGGGCCAATGGCTTGCGTGAGCCATCAAACATCAAAGATGTGAACCCGCTATCCAACGCAATTTTGCAGTCCTCAAAGGTGTAGCCATGGTCCAAGTGCGCCACGACAGGAACGCCTGCACCCTCGGCCAAATGACGGAACATTTTACCTAAAACCGGCAATGGCGTGTGTTCACGACAGCCGGGTCCAGCTTGCAGGATGACGGGACAATCCTCGGCTTCGGCAGCAGCGACGTAGGCGCGCATGTCTTCCCAACCGAGGGTCACAAGACCTCCGACAGAGTAGCCATTCTTCAATGCAGGTTGCAGAACATCGGCAAGAGTAACCAGTGGCATGACTGACTTTCAATTTGTATCTAGAATGACCCGACAAAGACGGGCCCAGGGATTACTTAAACTTGGCAATCATGTCTTTGATGCCCGGGATCGTTTCCAGCTGAGCAGCATGCGACGGTTGGAAATATTGCACCAATGATCGTTGGCTAAGACCGCCAAGTATTGTGAAATAGTACATCTGATACCCGGGTAGAACCGCGCAAGGATGGTAGCCACTGTCGAGACAAATCGTAGAGCCATCCACGATATGATAGGCATCGCCCGCCTTACCGTCTTCGCGCTGCAACATCTGAACACCAGATCCATAGTTTGGCTTGAATCGGAAATTATAGGTCTCGTCATGGCGTGTCTCTTGCGGCAAGCGATCCGTATCGTGCTTATGGCTTGGGAAGCCAGACCAGCCACCTTCACCCACGGTGAATAATTCGGACACCAGCAGGCGACCAACCTTGTCATGATATTTTGTGCCCAAGATATGTTTGATCTTGCGATGCGTTTTGGTCTCGTCCGACCCGTATTGTACTTTGTCCAACTCGTCAGACCGGACCGCAAATGCATCCAACACTTTGTCATAGAGCGCACCCGCGACGAAAACCTCAGCCTCGTCAGACGTGCACACCATCTCGGCCTTTGCCGCTGTCGGGACATAGACGCCCTCTGGCTCACCATCCCAAACGTCTTCGACACGTTCGCCCAACGCGTCGGCTTTGAAGCCTTCGATGTTCACATCAATCGTTCCGGTCGCAGGCACGATGCAGGTTTCGTAGCGCGGAACTTCGTATGTGAATGCCTCGCCTTTCTTAAGCTTAACAATGTTGAAATAGTTCAAAGGAACGGTCACATCATCCACATCAACGATGGGTTTGTTCTGGTTGTCAAACGGTGGAATATGCATGTGTCTTCCCCTTTAAGCGGTCGTTGGGCCGGGATGGTAGGCCAAGAATTTCGTTAGCGTCGCCGTATCCGCCATTGCAGGGGCACAGCCCGGACGTGATACGGTGACAGATGCGCAGGCAGAGCCACGCAAAATGGATGTTTTTAGGTCATGCCCGTCCGCAATCGACGTGACAAGACCTGCCATAAAGCTGTCTCCAGCGCCCGTGGGTTTAAGGGCCTCAACTGGGTAAATTCCGGTACGAATTTCTTCGCCCTTCGCGAAAGTGATCGCGCCTTCGTGGCCCATTTTGTAAACGACCAGTGCGCTCGAAGTCTCTGATAACTCCTTGGCTTTGGCTAAACCCTTTTCGATCCCGCCAGCCATAAAGCCAAATTCTTCATCGTTACCAACGATCATGTCGCTGGCTTCTGCTGCGCGGGTTAATACGTCTTCTGCGACCTGTGGGCTTGGCCAAGAGTAAGGGCGGTAATCCACGTCAAAAATGATCGGCAGACCAGCAGATCGGGCCAAATCAAACGCATGGAATGTCGCGCTGCGCGAAGGTTCAGAGGCAAAAACCGTTCCGGCCGTAATGAGAGCCCCAAATTTGGAATAATCCACAGCGACAACATCATCCTTCGACATCTGAAAATCTGCGGCGCCATTGCGGTAGATGACTGTTTGATGGTCTTTTACTCGGCTTTCGTACATCGCCAACGATGTGCGATACTCGTCTCCGATATAGGTCACATGGGTGTCATCGACGCCGTACCTTTTGAGTTGACCGACGCAATACCGCCCGATCGCATCGTCCGATACACGCGTTACAAGCGCGGATGATCCGCCGAGTTTTACGATTCCGGCGGCAATATTGGCAGAGCTACCGCCCATACCAACCATCAGATCCGTGGTTTCTTCGATCCCGTCACCGGCATGTGTGAACAAATCCATACCCACACGTCCAACAACAACAAAGTTATTGGCCTTGATCCCATTTATGAGGCCTTCGTAGTCGTGCATTTACACACCCTTCCGCTGACGGGGACGGGTAGATTCCCAGTCTTTATGGGCTTCGGCGACTTTTGGGTTGTCGGTGATGTGCGGGGTGCCCACCTCCCACCATGTGTGGCCCTCGGTTGTCCAACCCTCATAAGGGTCGACTTTCATGCAGATCACATATGTTCTGTCCGCCGCTTTGGCGCGCGCAAACGCATCAGCCAAATCAGCAGGGCTGTTAACCGTTTCGGCCAAAGCGCCCATCGAGCGTGCATGGGCCTCAAAATCGACGCCTACCTGTTCTGTTGCTGTGGGCGTATCAGCGATAAGGTTGTTAAAGCTTTCGTTCCCGGTGTTGTTTTGCAGCTTGTTGATGACAGCGAACCCGCCGTTATCGAGCACCAGAATGATCATCTTTTTCTGCGTCAAAACGGACGAATAAATGTCCGAGTTCATCAACAAGTAAGATCCGTCGCCCGTAAAGACGATCGTATCGCTGTCCGGTTCTTTTTCTGCCTGAGCGATGCGTGCGCCCCAGCCGCCTGCGATCTCATATCCCATGCAAGAGAACCCAAATTCGACATCGACAGTACCAATGTCGAGCGTGCGCCAATTTGCTGTAACTTCCGCTGGCAAACCGCCAGCCGCAGCAACGACGCGGTCCCGCTTATCACATGCAGCGTTTACTGCACCAATCGCCTGTGCATAAGACGCTGGACGGTTCCCGATGCGGACGTTTTCAGCAACGTATGCATCCCACTTTGCCCGCTCTGCTTGGGCTTCTTTTGTCCATGCCTCGGGCGCATTGTAACCTGCACCGGTGCTCAACTGATCCAATGCCAACTTAGCATCGCCTACAACCGTCAATGACATATGCTTGGCCGCGTCATGACGACCGACATTGATGCCGATAATTTTGGCATCATGACTAAATGCGGTCCAAGACCCAGTGGTGAAATCCTGTAAACGTGTGCCGACGGCCAAAATGACATCCGCCTTTTCAGCGATGTTATTTGCCGAATCCGATCCGGTCACACCGATTGGACCAATGTTTAGTGGATGTGTCGCCACCATATTCGCACGACCCGCGATGGTCTCAACGACGGGAATACCTGTGCTTTCTGCAAATTCTGTCAGTTCCGCAACCGCACCCGAATACTGCACACCACCCCCTGCGATAATCATCGGGCGTTTCGCTGTCTTCAGTAATCCGATCGCATCGGTAACTTCTGCTGCATCTGGCATCTGACGACGTATACGGTGCACGCGCTCGTCAAAGAATGACACTGGATAATCATAGGTCCAGCCCTGAACATCTTGCGGCAGACCAATGAACGCTGGCCCGCAATCGGCCGGGTCCAGCATTGTATTCAACGCAGCTGGCAAAGATTGGATAATCTGTGCGGGATGCGTGATGCGATCCCAAAAACGGCTGACCGCTTTGAACGCATCATTCACGCCAAACGTTGGGTTTCCGAAGTGTTCTAGCTGTTGCAACACCGGATCTGGAAGTCGGGTCAGAAATGCATCGCCGCAAAGCAACAACATTGGAAGACGGTTCGCGTGCGCCAGTGCAGCCGAGGTCAAAAGGTTCGCAGTCCCCGGTCCAGCAGAGGCCGAACAGAACATAAAGCGGTGACGCAAATGCGCCTTGGCATAGGCTGCAGCCGCGAATCCCATGCCCTGCTCGTTTTGACCGCGGTAGGTCGGCAGCACGTCTTTATGATCATAAAGCGCCTCGCCCAAACAGGTCACGTTCCCATGCCCAAAAATGCCAAAGCCACCACCACAAACGCGGGTCTTTTCACCATCAATTTCGATGTATTGCGCAGCCAAATAGCGCACGATAGCTTGTGCTGTCGTTAGGGTGACAGTTTTCGGTTCGCTGGCCACGGCATCCTCCCAGGCGGTGTGGTCTATAAGGCCTTATCAATATTGCTATTGACCCGGCTACCCAAATGAAGATACCCATTTTGCAACCGGTTGCAAACACTAATTTGAGGGCACCATGAAAGAGATCGGAATTGGCATCGTTGGCGGTGGTTATATGGGCAAAGCGCACTCCGTTGCCTTTGCTTCTGTGGCGTCTGTATTCGACACAGCCTTGCGTCCGCGCTTGGTAAAAATCTGTGCTTCCTCAGATGAAAGCGCCGAACGCTATCGTCAAATGTACGGGTTTGATTCGTGTACTTCGGATTGGAAAAACCTCGTTGAGGACCCAAAGGTTGAGGCTGTTGTCATTGCCTCACCCCAGAAAACCCATCGCCAAATCGCCGAGGCCGCGTTCGCTTTGGGCAAGCCTGTTCTGTGCGAAAAACCACTGGGTGTTTCGGTTGAGGAAAGCCAAGCGATGGTTAACGCTGCAGAAGCGGCAGGTGTCACAAACATGGTTGGCTTCAACTATGTCCGCACCCCTGCCACACAATATGTTCGCAAGCTGATTGAAGACGGTCGCATCGGGAAAGTGACCTATTTCCGTGGTGAAATGACCGAGGATTTCTTTGCTAATCCAGAAATTGGCGGATGGCGTGGCCAAGGGGCTGCGAACGGCTGTATGGGCGATTTATCCCCACATATGATCAACTGCGCCCGCGCTTTGATGGGCCCAATTGTAGCGCTCAATGCGATTGCCGAAACGGTCCACGACACCCGTGCGGGTGAAACAGTCACCAATGATGATCAGGCACAGATGATGTGTCGGTTTGAAAATGGCGTTCAGGGCCACATGTTCTTTAGCCGCGTGGCGACGGGCCGCAAAATGGGCTATGCGTATGAGATCCACGGAACCCACGGACACATCCGTTTTGATCAAGAAGATCAGAACGCGCTCTGGCTCTATACGACCGAAGGTCCCGAGGCCGAACGCGGCTTCCGCAAGATCTTGACCGGGCCCGAACACCCCGACTATCTGCCGTTCTGCCAAGGTCCGGGGCACGGAACCGGGTACCAAGACCAAATCATAATCGAGGCGAAGGACTTCCTTACCGCCATTGCAGAAAAACGAGACATCTGGCCGACCTTCCGGGAAGGCCTTGAAGTAAACCGCGTTGTCGCCGCCGTTCTGGATTCCAGTGCTAAACAGGCCTGGGTGAACGTCGCCGACTACTGACCAAAGGTAAAAGACCATGATCAAAATTGGGAATGCGCCCTGCTCTTGGGGTGTGGAATTTGCAGACGACCCTCGCAACCCCGCGTGGCGCAAAGTGTTGCAAGAAAATGCAGAGGCCGGATTTACTGGCATTGAGCTCGGTCCCGTTGGCTTTATGCCCGAAGACCCTGCAGTGCTGTCCGAAGCGCTGGATGAGTTCAATCAAGAACTTGTCGGCGGTGTTGTCTTCCGCCCTTTCCACGACCCAGATGCATGGGACGATGTGATGGACGGATCTGTTCGAACCTGCAAAGCACTAAAAGCGCATGGTGCAGAGCATCTCGTCTTGATCGACAGCATTTCGCCACGTCGCGCGCCAACGGCTGGTCGCGCGGACGAGGCTGAGCAGATGGACAAGGCGGAATGGACTGCCTACCGCGACAAAATCGCGACCATCGCTAAAATGGGCGCCGAGGAATACGGGCTGACCGTTGGCATCCACGCCCACGCTGCGGGCTTTATGGATTTCGAACCAGAGCTTGAGCGTCTTTTGAATGAAGTCGATGAAAGCATTCTCAAGATCTGCTTTGATACGGGCCACCATTCATATGCTGGATTTGACCCAGTCGCCTTCATGAAAAAGCACATGAGCCGTATCAGCTATATGCACTTCAAGGACATTGATCCAAAGGTGAAGGCGCACGTCGTTGAGAACCGCATCGATTTTTACGATGCCTGTGGTCAGGGTATTTTCTGCAACTTGGGCGACGGCGATGTTGATTTCCCCGAAGTTCGCACGACCCTGCTTGATGCTGGTTTTGAGGGCTGGTGCACAGTCGAACAAGACTGCGATCCTGAGGGCGACACCTCCCCGATCGATGACGCGAAACTGAATCGCACCTATCTGCAATCCATAGGCTTCTAAGGATACGAAAATGAAAAGATTGAATTGGGGCATGATCGGCGGCGGCGAAGGCAGCCAGATCGGACCAGCACACCGTATGGGTGCGCAGGCGGATGGTAACTTTGTTTTGGCAGCAGGCGCATTAGATCATGACGCCGAGCGCGGCAAAGACTACGCCCAGCGCCTGGGTGTGGCGTCGGATCGCGCTTACGGAAATTGGCAAGAAATGCTTGAAGGTGAAAAAGCGCGTGAAGATCGCGTTGATCTCGTCACCGTCGCGACACCGAACTCAACACATTTTGAGATCACCAAATCCTTCCTCGAGGCAGGCTTTAACGTGCTATGCGAAAAGCCCATGACGATGACGGTCGAGGAAGGCGAAGAAATCGTAAAGATCGCCAAGAAGACCGGGCAGATCTGTGCCGTAAACTACTGTTACTCTGCCTACCCAATGGTACGTGAAATGCGTCACATGGTTGCAACGGGTGAAGTTGGCAAGGTTCGCTTGATCGTCACAAATTTCAGCCACGGCCATCACGGCGATGCAACTGATGCAGACAATCCCCGTGTCCGTTGGCGGTATGATCCCGCAATGGCGGGCGTTTCGGGTCAATTCGCAGATTGCGGCATTCACGCGCTACATATGGCTGGGTTTATTGCTGGCGATCAGGTTAGCAAGGTCTCTGCCGATTTCGCGTCGACGATTTCTAGTCGAGTGTTAGAGGACGACGCGATGGTCAACTTCCGCCTTGAGGGCGGCACTGTTGGGCGGCTTTGGACGTCTTCTGTGGCGATTGGCCGTCAACACGGCTTCGAAATTCAGGTATTTGGCGAAACCGGCGGAATGAAATGGACGTCCGAGCAACCCAACCAAGTGATGTACACGCCAGTGGGTGGGCGCACGCAAATCATGGAAAAAGGCGAAGGCGGATTGTCCGATGAAGCCAGCCGTCTAAGCCGTGTCGCCATTGCGCACCCAGAGGGTTTCCCGATGGCGGTTGCAAACATCTATGTAGATCTCGCCGCGGCGATCCGGGGCGAAGCTCATGGAGCCTACCCAACGGCTGAGGATGGGCTGCGGTCGATGGCAGCAGTGCATCAATGCGTGGCGTCTGCGAAAAATGACGGTGCGTGGGTCGACGCGCGTC
The DNA here is from genome assembly GCA_042093895.1 of Cognatiyoonia sp. Classification (GTDB taxonomy): domain Bacteria; phylum Pseudomonadota; class Alphaproteobacteria; order Rhodobacterales; family Rhodobacteraceae; genus Cognatiyoonia. The sequence continues at coordinate 193,258 of JBELEI010000005.1, forward strand.
CACCAATGTTTCGCTAAGGCAGAGGTCTAAGCGTTCCACGTTCAACAATGCGACCCGAGTGCAACCTTGCCTCGGGTCGTTTGTATTCCGATGACAGAATATCTTTCATCAATGCAATAGACTCGCGGATGATATCCTTGATTGGGTTGTGAATGGTGGTCAGATTAATGTTCGCCCAGCCGGCCATTTCCATATCGTTGAGACCGATCAACCCGACCTCACCAGGCACTGCGATCCCTGCCGATTGCAATGAGGACAATGCGCCAATCGACACAACGTCATCGCCACAAAAATAGGCCTCAGCCAATCCTTCATCGATTAGGCGGGTCATTTCATTCCGCCCGCCTTCAAAGCTATAGCTCGCAGCATACGTGACCGACGTCTCGACGCCCACATGTGTCGCAGCCTCACCTAGGAATCCGGCACAACGATCTTGGGTTGATGTCGCGTCTTTTGGCCCCCCGAGGAACGCGATCTTACGGTAGCCACGCGCGACGAGTGTCTCTGCTGCCATGCGCCCGGCGGCATGGTTGTCGATGCCGATCGTGGTGACTTTCGGGTCAGCGACTTGGCGGCCAAAAGGATGAACCACAGGCACACCTGCGTCTTGAAACGCCTCTGCAAATGTCACTGGCAATGTTGAGGATGCGACAATGACCCCATCGACAGAATACTGCCGCAACATGCGTAGCGATTTCTCAGGATCCGTTTCATCAGAAAGGTTAACCAGCAAAGGCCGTAGCCCGGTATCTTGTAGGCCCTTTGTTACAAGGTCAAAAACTTCGAGAAAAATAGGGTTGTGAAAGTTATTGGAAACGACGCCAATCATCTTTGTGCGACCAGTCGTCAACGAAGATGCCAAGGCGTTTGGGCTATATCCGAGATCGGAGGCTGCCTTTTCAACCTTTTCACGGGTGCGTGCAGAGACCGATGCGCCTTCGGTAAAGGTCCGAGAAACAGCCGACCGAGAAACGCCTGCACGTTCGGACACATCTTTGAGTGTCACCGCCACGCTAGCTTGTTCCTCTAATCTTTTCGGTCATCGACGGGCCTTTCCATTCTCCTTCGAACTAAGCGGGATCGCTATCCAAAAAAAAGGCGAGGGTAAACACCCCCGCCTTTAGATTTTATGCCGCGCCTTCAAACTCAGCGCCCGTTTTAGCGCCGGTAATGTAGGCCACAATATCCTGGCCGTCGGTCTCTTCCTTTTTCAGGTTCGCAACGATGCGCCCGCGCCGGAAGACAATGATGCGATCGACCAGATCCATCACTTGCCGCATGTTGTGGCTGACAAGAATTAGGGGCTCGCCCTGCTCTTTCAACGTACGGATAATGTTCTCCACCTGCGCGGTTTCCTGAACACCTAAGGCCGCTGTCGGCTCGTCCATAATCGTCAGCTTCGACGCAAAGCTCGCTGTGCGTGCAATCGCCACACATTGACGCTGACCACCGGACATCCGCTCAATCGTGTTGCGGATATTTGGGATTTTCACGCCTGTGCGTTCCAAAGCATCCAGCGTATCTTGGCGCATGGCCTTGTAGTCCAACAAGCGGAACGGGCCGAGCCAGTTCCATTTGGTTTTCTCACGTCCCAAGAACAAGTTATCCGGCACGTCCAAGTGATCCGCCAATGCGAGCGTCTGGAAAACAGTTTCAATCCCAGCCTCGCGGGCGTCGATGGGACCTGCGAAATTCACCGGTTTGCCATCAAAAATCACATCACCGCTGGTACGTTGTTCAACGCCGGTGATTTGACGCACAAAGGTGGATTTACCCGCCCCGTTGTCGCCCATAATCGCGACGTGCTCACCCCTCTTTAGGACAAAGTTAGCGTCATTCAGCGCCTGCACACCGCCGTAGTGTTTCGTCAGGCCTTTGGTTTCGAGTACGATGTCATTGCTCATATCATTACCCTCCCCTACGTTCGGCTTCGTTGTCGGTACTGGTCCAGTACGATCGCTGCGATGATGATCGAGCCCATAGCCATCAACTGATAGGAACCATCCAGTTTGATATAGGTAAATCCAGACCGGATAACGCCCAGCACCATCGCACCCAGCACTGTACCAATGATCGATCCGCGTCCGCCTTGCAGACTGATCCCACCAATAACGGCCATCGCGATCGCGAAGAGTTCGTAGAATTCACCCATACCCGCCTGCGCAGTTTCACTCTTTGCTGCCAGAACAATACCTGCAAATGCCGCAAGCATCGAAGCGATGACATAGACCGTAACTTTGTGTCGTCTAACATTGATACCCGACATGCGGGCGGCCTCTTCGTTAGACCCGATTGCATAAGTATGTTTGCCGTAGACCGTATAGCGCATGATCAGGTGAAAAATAACGGCAAGCGAAAGGAACCACACCACAGGCATCATTCCAGAACCGATGAACTTAAAGCTCTCGGTTGGGAAAGAAATAGGATTACCACCAGACCACCAAAGTGCGATCCCACGGCAGATTAGGAACATCCCAAGCGTCGCGATAAATGGTGGTATCCGCAAGAAAGCGATGAATGTGCCATTGATGGCCCCAATAAACGCGCCAAATGCCAAGCCTATGACCACGGGTGCAATCACGGGCAAATCCATAGCCCATGGACCAAACAAGGCCTTAGGGTTTGCAAAACCATTGACCAGTTCCGTTTGTCCGAAACTCATCGCGATCATTGCCGTTGCTGCCACAAGGGGACCGGACGACAGGTCAATGCCTGCTGTGATGATCACTTGGGTCACACCCAGAGCAATGATTCCGATAATGGCCACCTGCAGAATGATGATCTGCAATCGGGCTTCGTTGAAGATGCTGTCGAAACGGTCTCTTGTGTCAAACAAGAAGCTTTGACCGTTCATATAAGGCGCGATTTGGCCGATCGCCTCAAAAACGGCGATAATGATGATCAATGCCAACAAAATATTGAGTTCGTTTGGCCAGGATCTTTTGGATTTATCGAAGGTTAGGCCACCGGTGCCTTGGCTTGTATCAGCCATGTGCGCCTCCCAGTTTTGGCGGTCAGAAAAGAAGTGGACGGCGCGTCGCCGCGCCGTCCGAAGATTATGATCGAAGAACTTTAGTTCTTGTCTAGGAAGTCACCCATGTTCGCTGGCGTAACCAGAACGAATGGGATGTAGACTTTGCTGTCCACGTCTTCGCCAGCGATCAGCTTAAGCGCTGCATCGATAGAGCCTGTGCCCTGACCAACAGAGTCTTGGAACACTGTGACGTCATAGTCGCCAGCCGCCATTGAAAGCAGAGCATCCTGAGATGCGTCAACACCGCCGACCTGAACGTCTGCCATGTCAATGCCAGCAGCTTTCATCGCTTGGATAGCACCGATTGCCATTTCGTCGTTGTTCGCAAGAACAAAGTCGAATGGTTCGCCTGATGACATCCAGTTTGTCATAAGGTCTTGTGCTTCGTCGCGTGACCAGTTCGCTGTCTGCTCATCGATAATGGTCATGAAGTTACACATGTCCATGCCGATGACGTCGTGAACGTCTTTTGAACGCTGAACCGCAGCTTGGTTGGAAAGCTGACCGTTCATGAGGTAACCAGTCGCTCCATTGCCAAGACCGGCAGCGCGAAGGTTTTTACAAACTTCGAATGCAGACAATGTACCAGATTCAATTTCGTTTGATGCAACGAATGCCTGTGTTGGTGGCAGTTCGTTTACGTTGTCTGGCTCACGGTTGACATAGACCAGTGGTGTGTCGCCAGCCGCTGCTGAAACAGCTGCACCAGCAGAAGTGTCAACGATGTTCACGATGATCGCGTCAACGCCCTGAGCAACAAAGTTCTTCACTTGGTCGATTTGCTTTGCAAGGTCGTCTGTTGCGTCTTCTTGCTGGTATGACAGGCCGTCGATTGTGCCAGCATACTCAACCATGCCAGTACGAAGAACTGTCAGCCAGTTGTCGTCAAAACGTGAAAACGTTGCGCCAATTTCTTGCGCAGCCGCAGTTGTCGTCATCAAAGCTGTTAGGCCTGTGGCTAGTAGATACTTTTTCATTGTTTCCTCCCAAGGATTGATGTCCGGCGCATCTAAATCGAACCGGAACCCCAAGCTGGCATTCTGCTAACCCAAGGCCATATCAAAGCGTGCCGCCCCTGCAAATCTCTCCCTGCAGACACCGCCAACCACGAAAATTGCCAAAGCAATAAACGAGGTAATCTGTGCGATTCTTAACTTCGCTAACCCTTACTCTAGATATTTTGCAACCGGTTGCAAGAATTAAGTTTGCGGAAATTTGGCAAGGCTTCCATGGTTAGGGTTGTGGAACCGCACAAATCTCGCGAGAAATTTAGCAACTCATTTGTTAACTAAGGGGATAACGATGACCGTGAACAAACTGCGACAACTATGGCAGGCGGGCCAGCCAACGCTGAATGGATGGCTGTCAATCGCGAGCCCGTTTTCTGCTGAGATTATGGCCGCGCAAGGCTATGATAGTATGACAATTGATTTGCAGCATGGTGCGCTCGATTACACTGCATTGCTCTCCATGTATCAGGCAATGAAGGCCTCAGATGTGACTCTAATGGCCCGCGTGCCATGGCTAGATCCGGCGGCTATAATGAAGTGTCTGGATGCCGGTGCTCTGGGGATCATATGCCCGATGATCAACAACCGAAAAGAGTGCGAAGAATTCGTTTCATATATGCGCTATCCACCGCGCGGTCAGCGCAGTCTTGGGCCAACCCGCGCCGTTTTCGCAATGCCGGGCTATAGCGTCGACATCAACGAAGAGGTCTTGGCGATCGCCATGATCGAAACACTAGAGGGCGCGCAGAACCTAGAAGACATTGCCGCGACGCCCGGTCTTGATGGCATCTATGTCGGTCCGGGTGATTTGACCCTTGGGACGCAGCAAGGGGCCCTACCACCCGGCCTTGATCGCGAAGAGCCTGTGATGATCGAGATCATCCAAAAAATTGCCAGGGTCTGCAAAGAGAATGACATTGCATGCGGCATTCACTGCATGACTGAGGACTACGCCGCGCGCGCGATTTCTTGGGGCTATAACATGACAACCGTCGGTGGCGATGTCCGTCTGTTGGCAAGTGCAGCATCAAATTCCGTCAAGACTTTTCACGCTCTTGTCGGTCGCTCAGCTGATGCCACAGATGTTGAAGGAATCTATTAAACCCGCGCTTTTTCAAACGCTGCCCAAGCTGCCTCAAAAGCCTCAAAATCAAAACCTTCTTGGCGCGCCGGCTCTAGGATCAGGTGTTCGGTATCTTGCATCTTTTTGATCGCTGCGCCCAATTGGTCGATGACATCTTTGGGCACAACAACAGCACCATGACGGTCCGCATGTATGAGGTCGCCGGGATTGACGGTGAGGCCAAAAACCTCAACCGGTCCAGCTAGCTCTGTGACATGCACAAACCCATGGCTGGGCCCAATCGAGCCTGCAACAACGGGGTAACCGTCAGCCATATCGCCAAGGTCGCGCATCACACCATTGGTAAGTGTTCCGGACATGCCGAACCCTTTGTGGATCGTGGTGTTCACCTCACCCCAATAAGCGCCGACCGCGTTGGGGTAGTCTTCGTCCTCGATCACTGCGACGGAGGGCTGCGGCGCTTCGGCCATCTGTTTGTAATAGGCCATGCGACGGGCACGGATCACATCAGGTGCCTCGGTCGGCGGGTTGACAGCAGCGATTTTCGCGGTGGACGCATAGCCGACAATGGCTGGGTCGTCGGGTGCGGAACACAGCATGGTTCCGCGTGTGAAATTGTTAAATCCGCGTTTGCCTTGGGCCACTTCGATTGCATTACATACCGTGGGCGTGTCGACACTGCGTAAAAGTTCAAGGAGTTCAGGGGTCATGTGTCCTCTAACCAACGCCTTAGCGCTGCTGTTGTGGTTTCAGGCTGTTCGAGGGTCGGCAGGTGACCCGCGTTTTTGATGATTTCCAACCGGCTGCCGCGCATCAAATCATGCATCAAATCATGTCGATAGATCGGACAGAGCGCGTCATCTTCTCCGCATAGCACCAAGGCCTGACAGGTCGCATGGCGCAGGGTGTCCGTTTGGTCAGGGCGCGTTTGCAAGGCACGTGACTGACGCGTGAAAATGTCTGGTCCAAGGTCAGTTGCCATCGCCATACAAAGGTCAAGTACTCCATCCCGACGCGGCCCGTCAGATAAATAGTTTGGTTTCATTTCGTCCCGCATAACGGCGGCTAATTCACCAGCTTGTACCTTTGCAATTTGGGGCTCACGCATGGCTTTGACGGAGTCGGTTTCGGCCTTTGGATTGGTGTCCAAAAGCGCAATTCGATCGATCCGATCTGGCGCCTGGCGTAGCATTTCCATCGCAACGATACCGCCCATGCTTAGACCTGCGAGCGCAAATTTCTTCGGCGCATGAGAAAGCACCTCAGCCGCGATCTCTTGGATCGTCGCATAGCCTCCAATCGGGGCGACATGAACCGCCCGATCACCCGAGAACACAGATATTTGCGGCTGGAATAGCCGCGCATCGCACATCATTCCAGGCAGCAAGACCAGAGGGGTCATGACGCGCGTTTCGCCCCTTCGGACAAAGCGCCCAGCTTGGCATAGGCGATCTCGGGATCAACAGCACCAAAACCCGCAAAGGTACCAAAGCCGCAATCGGATCCAGCGATCACACGTTCGGCCCCGACGATGTCCTTAAACCGGGTGATGCGTTCAGCCACGAGGTCGGGGTGTTCGACGAAGTTGGTTGTCGTGTCGACAACACCGGGAACAAGGACCTTTCCGTCAGGAATGTCTGCTTTGCGATCGCGGAACACCGACCATTCGTGACCGTGGCGCGGATTTGATGTTTCGAACAAAACATACTGAGCTTTCGCAGACATTAGCGTATCGAACATCTTAGACATCGGGATGTCGCATGTATGGGGGCCCTCGTAGTTGCCCCAGCAGATGTGGATGCGAACTTTATCGGCCGGTACATCAGACAACGCGTGGTTCAATGCCTCAACATGAGACCCGGCTATCTTGAGGAATTCATCGTCGCTTAAGTCATTGAAAAGCATATGCCGTGAAAGCGCGAGGTCTGGGCAATCGAGCTGCAAATCCAGACCTGAGGCGACGATGGTTTCGTATTCAGCCTTCATCGCATCGGCTAGCGCTGCGAGGTATTCGTCGCGGGTTCCGTAGAAATCATTTTGCAAAAATAGCGAGATCACACCGGGTGATGCAGCGTTCATAAATCCACGTTCGACACCATGCTCGGCCATCCCGGCCTTGAGGTTGGCGATATCCTTTTCTAGCTCACCCTGACCCTTTGATTTCACCTCGCCGACACACATCGGGCGGGCATATTGCGGGGTGCCGCCGTCATCGGCTAAGCGTTTGAGAAAGCTAGGGAATTGCTTAAGATCCGCAGGCGCATTACGTGGGCTGTCGCCATCGAAACCGGTGTAGCGATCTTTGACATATGTGGCATAGCTGATCTTCGATGTTTCGCCATCGCTGACAATATCAACACCGGCTGCAACCTGCTTTTTGACTGTTTCGTTAACGGCTTGGGTCATGCAGGCGTCAAAGGCCGCTTGATCATAATCTTTGCCGTGTTCACGGGCAAAAATGAAGTCCACGACCTCTTGTGAACGGGGCAGAGATCCCACGTGTGAAGTTAGAATTTTGGTCATGGGTCACTCCCCCCGAAAAGTCAGTAAATTAACGTACACAGTGTACAGACGCAGTGTGCTAACCTAGCCATGTGTGCCCTGCTGGATCTTCGTTCGAGAACACACGATAAAGCGATGCTTCGCCGGTCATCGTCGGATAAAGCGAATGAGAAATGCCGGGCGGAACCGCACACGTGTCTCCCGGATTGAGAGTTGTTGTCCCCCCGACCCAATCGAGTCGCCAGTGCCCGCGCATTGGCATCAGGATGGTGTGATGGGCATGGGTATGCTCATCTGATGAAATGGAGTTTCGGCTAAGTAGTTCGACTTCAAATCCCGGCTTGTCTCGCAGGATGGCGTTTTCACCGATGACCCGCGCAGGCTGTTTGTCAGAAAGCGCCATCAAATCCCAATACCGCGCTACGTAATTTGGAACGACATCAAGCGTGGAGGGTTCCGGGAAGGTTTTAAGCTCTTCTTCTGTCAACACAGGCATTGGGTTAACACCTTCGGGCAGATCCACGCCTTTCTTGCTGTCATAAAGCTTGCCATTTTCGCCCAGGACCAAACCATGATCTTGCGCGTCTTCGATCACTTGTGGGGCCCAGATGACACCACCGCCTGCGTCATCGCCACCAAGGATGGCCATGATCATTCCGTAATCGGTCCCGATGTTTTCAAAACCGCGGAAAATGCCAGTTGGAATGTTAATGATGTCGCCTTCTTGCAGCACGACTTCGCCCGCATCACCCCAACGGCCCCAAAAGAACCGCCAGCGCCCTTTGAGCACAAAGAAGACTTCGGCAGTGCGGTGCGAATGTAGTGAGTTCCGGCACTTCGGCGGCTGGCCCGCTGCTCCGATGTTAAAACCGGGCGTGTCTTGGATATGAACATGTTGATCCGCGGATTCAGACACGCCACCACCGATGATGGTGAAATTTTCCTTTTGGTCTGAGCCCGGTGTGTGGGCATCGATAAAAGCTGTCTTGCAGGGGCGCAGGTCGCCATAGCGTACGATGCGAGATTCCATTTCTGCGGGTGTCATTGTCGTCCCCTATCCAGTTGCCAAAAGGATCTGTTTCCAGACCGATGTTTCATCAAAGAGTGTGAATTCGCGTCGGATCCCCCGGGGGCCAAACTCGACATGGGTCGCGCCCATGACGTAGACTGGCGCACCGGTTGGCGCACCAAACACGCCCCAGCCATCGTGTTTGCCCCATAGCCCCCAACGGATCGCGGCGCGCGGTGGCATCATCGGATCTTCGCGGCCGATTTGGTGTTCGATCTTGAATTCCGCATTCGGGAATGACGCGCGCAAGCCCATCCAGAATTGATCCGCGGCATCATGGGAAATCGCTGAAACGCCGCCTGGCAGTTCAAGGTTAACGGCACGATCGTATTCTTCTGGGATCACGTTGAATTCGGCGTTCATAATGCGGGTCAGCACATCTGCGTATTTCTGGCCCCATTCGTTATCGTTGCCGCGGCCTCTGTAGGGGCCCTCAATGTCTATTTCTGGCGTGAACGGTTTGACGCATTTGTCTGCGCCGCCTTCGCGTTCGATGAGATCAGCGGCATAATCTTTTGGATCCCAACCGAGCTGTCGCACAATGGCACCTTGGTCGCGGATCAGCCATTCGTCGTTGATCTGATTGTTGATGGCATGACAGTCAGCAATGATCCGATAATCCAGTTTTTTTCCTGTCGCCTTACCGTACACGCCATCATGCGCGTGGGTTGCGGTGGTGTGCAGGCGGTGCGAACTGAGCATGCCCTCTTCTGGCGACCCCGACCAAATGACATCTTCGCCAAACAGAGTGCGATCCGGAAATTCTGCGAGCGTTGCCATAGTCGCCGCGATCACACCTTGATTGCCTTTGACCACGCTACCGGGCGAGCGAACAGGAATATCCGGCGTATAGTAGTCGTGCAGCGTGCCGATGCCTCGGTCCTCCCAGATTTCTTTGGTGATCCCGATGATGTAGTCAGGGAAATCGGAAAAGCGGTTTGAGAAACCTTTCATGCGGTCCATCCTTTGGGGCATCTGGCAGAGCCGCGTGCAATCAGCGGTCCGGGTATTTCTGTTTTGCGAGGGGTTCGGGTTGGATCATTGATTTGACCCATCAGCGTATCGAGCGTCGCATCGACCATTTTATTCACCGGCTGGCGTACGGTCGTTAGATCATAGGCGGCCCAACTGGCCATAGGAACGTCATCATACCCAATGACCGAAACGTCTTGTGGTATGCGATAGCCAAGTTCGCTACGCAGCGTGTCCATGACGGCAAAGGCCATGTGATCGTTACCTACAAAAATCGCATCAGGCTTGTCGTCGCGCGCCATCAAACTGCGTGTCGCCTCGGCGGCGATGTCACGTGAATATCTGCCGTCGATTTCTTGCAAGACGGATTGACCCGCCGCCTCCAGCCCTTCGCGAAATCCAATCGCGCGGTCGCGCCCAGTGGAAGAGCCGACCCAACCACTGATATGAGCGATGCGCTTATGACCGCCAGCGATTAGGAACTCCGCAACCTTGCGTCCCCCTTCGATGTTCGCAGATGTCACCGCAGAAAGGCCGCTGCCATCCTGACCACGGTTGAAGAGGACGACTGGAATGCCTGCGAGCCGCGCGCGATCTGCAAGCGTCGAACTCATCGAGACTGAAGCGGCGATAATGCCATCAACTTGGTAATCCATCAGATCGCCGACAAGATTATCAACGCCATCGACCGAGTTTGGCGCGGTGAAAATTAGAACATGGTACCCCTGCTTTTGCAGCTCGTTCGAGAACAGCTCCAACGCGACGGGGTAAAAGTGGTTATCGAGATACGCAACCACAAGACCAATGATCCGGCTTTTGCCAGATACCATAGCCCGGGCCAAAACATTTGGGCGATAGCCCAGCGCCTCGGCCGCTTCGCGGACTTTTTCGACGGTTTTGGCAGAGGCAGATGCACCCGGCGTAAAGACGCGACTCACCGCGGACTGGCTGACGCCAGCGCGGGCTGCGACTTCTGCTGAGGTGACCTTTGCGAGTGCCATCAGTCTGCTGTCCAACCCCCATCTAACATCATGTGGGTACCGGTCATCAGAGCAGATGCATCCGACGCAAGAAAAACAGCGGCGCCCATGATGTCTTCGACCTTGCCCCCACGATTGAGTTTGATCTTGTCTTCGATCCACGCACGTTTGACTGGATCATCAAAGGTCGGCTTTGTCAGCTCGGTGACGATGAATGTCGGGCAGATCGTATTAACGCGGATACCGTGTGGACCCCACTCAATCGCCATCGCTTTGGTCATGCCCTCGACTGCATGTTTGGTTGCGCAATAGACCGCTCGGTCTTGGCCGCCGACATATCCCATTTGGCTGGAAATCGTCATAATGCTTCCGGGTTTACCCACCGAGATCAGCTTTTTTGCCACTGCTTGGTTCAAGAAATAGGCGCCGCGTACGTTGATGTTTGAGACGGCATCATAATCACTGGCGTTTGTGTCAGTCGCGGGCGAGTGGCGCGCGAGACCTGCGGCGTTTAACGAAATGTCGAAGGGGTCAGCGACATCAATCGCAGCGGCGGTCGCATCGGTATCAGTAACGTCCATCTGCAAATAGTCAGCTGAGCATCCTTTGGCTATAAGCTGGCTTGCAAGGTCTTCCAATTTTTCCACCCGACGGGCGGCCAAAGTCACATGCGCGCCAGCCTCAGCCAAGGCCACTGCGCAGGCTAGCCCGATCCCTGAAGAGGCCCCAGCGACCAAAGCGCGTTTGCCATCAAGGCGAAAAGAGGGGGTTTGGGGCAATGACATTAGGCAGCTCCAACAGGGAAAGCGACAGCGCCCGGCACGCGGGCTTTGCTAAATTCCCGCATCCGCGCGAGAACATCGACGCCAATTTGGCGGTAGAGATCGAGAAGATCAACGAGAACCCAATTCTCTCGGATCTTATCACCTTCGATCCGCCAAAAATCTAGGGACCGCAACGATACCGCTTGCCCAGATGGGGCGATGCCCATCCAGCCGTCACCCGTGATCGATTGCATCATGTTTGGCCAACCGGTGACGGCGCAATAATTCCCGTCGCCAAAGAAGTGATGTGTAATTTCATCTTCGTGGCTGCCGCGATCTGGCATGGCTGCCAGAAACGGGATCTGGTGCCAGTTACGAAACCCTGCAATGCCGCGCGCGGTGCCGATGCCTGCAGGGCCATACCAATTCATTTTGTCATGCCAGAACTTTGACAGTTCCATCACCTCGGGCCCGCCGTGTGCCGGGTGCAGGGTCATTTTGTTGATCATATCAATGATCAATTGCTGGCTTGCCGCGCTTTGATCTGCGTTGCGTTCGCCCTGGCGGATGCCATCCGCCGTCGCCGGGCCAGGCACACAGAAATCACGTCCAAGGCTCGGGGCCATCGGCCACGCTCCGGCTTGCATCATTACCTCTGGAATGTCCCAGATTGCCTGAACCTCGACGATTTTGCCGTTTTCAAAGCGATAAAACTCATGAAATCGCATATGCGCCAAATGGCCCGTCGGGGGGATATCAAGGAATGGGGCCGCGAAGGTGCCGACATAGTGGCCACCGCACCCAACCCATGCGTTGCCCTGTTCATCCTCGCCGGCGATGACGATCCAATCGCGGCGCTCGACATCAGGCCAAGCAGCGTAGAGTGGAACAAAAGCGGTTTGGTAGAAATTGGAGGCACCGGTCACATCCCCGAACGGATGACATAGGTGAACCACACAGTCATCATCCATCACAGCGCCTAGTGCGTCCTGGCCCCCAACCATTTCGCCAGCATAAAGCGCGGCCCGAAACGGGTCGAGCAACGCTTGGTTATGCCGGTGGTCGTGGGTCATTCAGCGGCGTGGCCGTAAGGGACGTTTTTGCCGCCATAGCGCCGCACACGCAGATTGCATTGTTCAGCGTGGCCCACGAACCCTTCGAGCATGCAAAGGCGGGAACCGTATTCACCGACCATTGCCGCGGCCTCGTCTGTTGTGACGCGCTGGTAAGAGTGAGTTTTGAGAAACTTGCCAACCCAGAGACCGCCTGTGTAGCGACCCGCCTTTTTGGTTGGAAGCGTATGATTGGTCCCAATGACCTTGTCCCCATTGGCCACATTGGTGCGTGGGCCTAGGAACAACGCCCCATAAGAATGCATATTCTCAAGATACCAATCATCACGGTCGGTCATGATCTGAACGTGTTCGTATGCAGTGTCATTCGCGACTTGGAGCATTTCTTCGTGCGTGTCGCAGACAAAGATATCACCGTAGTTTTCCCAAGAGGCCGAGGCCGTTTCTGCCGTTGGAATGATTTTCAGAATGCGCTCAATTTCAACAAGCGTTTCATCCGCCAGTTTGCGCGAATTGGTGATCAACATCGCGGGGGAATTGTAGCCATGTTCGGCCTGCCCCAGCAGATCAGTCGCGACCATTTCGGCGTCTACGGTTTCGTCGGCGATCACCTGCGTCTCGGTCGGACCTGCAAAGAGGTCAATACCAACGCGCCCATACAGTTGACGCTTGGCCTCGGCGACGAATGCATTGCCCGGACCGACGAGCATATGAACAGGATCGATGGTCTGCGTTCCAATTGCCATCGCGCCCACCGCCTGAATGCCACCCATGACGTAAATTTCGTGCGCGCCGCCCATCGACATCGCAGCAACAATCGCGGGATGTGGTTCGCCGTTCACAGGCGGAGCGGAGGCAATGATGCGCGGGACGCCGGCGACGGTAGCCGTCAGAACAGACATGTGCGCAGATGCGACCATCGGGAATTTGCCGCCCGGCACATAACAGCCGACGGATTGAACCGGGATGTTTTTGTGCCCCAAGATAACACCTGGCATCGTTTCTACTTCAATGTCAGTCATCGAAGCGCGTTGGGCTTGGGCGAAATTACGGATCTGCGTTTGGGCAAACTTGATGTCTTCCATGTCACGGGTCGAGACCTTTTGCATGGCGGCATCAATCTCGGACTGTGACAGGCGGAAGGCCTCAGGTTCATAGCCGTCGAACTTTTTTGAAAGGTCACGCACTGCCGCATCACCGCGGGCTTCAATATCGGCCAGCGTAGTTTCCACCATGCTGCGCACTTTTGCGTCTTCTTCTTTCTTTTCAGACTCAGGTTTGCTGCGTTTGATGTGATCAATCGCCATCTTCTCTATCCTCGGTTTTCGGGTGTTGGCGGCGTCTTCTCGCCGCGGTCATAAGCTTCCCAACCTTCGCCGTTGAACACATCAACGCCAAGCTGAGACAGTACGTGTGGAAAATCGACCATCACCCAATTGTCGGTGATCTTGCCGTCTTCGACTTTCCAGAAATCCATATAACGGATGTTGATCCGCTTGCCAGTTGGGGTGACCCCCATGAAGGTGCCGGAATGCGTCGCCTCTTGACGACCAAAGGCAGCGGCCCATTCGCCCATGTAAAGGCGCGCCTCATCAATGCAGGTCTTATCGGAAAACGCGGCTTGGAACGGCTTTTGCCAGTTGTCCTGAAATTCACGCAAACCCTCTTTGGTGCCGCAACCAGTGTTTCCCATCCAAGAAAAGGTTTCAGAAAAGAATTCACCAATATCCGCAATCCGATGGTCATTCAGGCCATCAACCATGCCCTCAATAACCGCGCGGGTTGCTTCCGTTTTCGACATATCTGTATCGCGGCTCAGCGCCGCTTGTTCTGGACGTGAACCCCTCATGCCGCTTGCTCCACTTCATCAAATAGGTCGTAGCCGAGTTGCAGAAGCACATGCGGGATATCGAGCATGCACCAGTTTTCGATGATTTTGCCATCCGCGCAACGCCACCAATCACAGTCTCGCATGAAGACGCGTTTTCCTGTTGGCTCCAAACCAAGGAAAGGGCCGACGTGGACGCCCGTAATCATTGGCCAGCCGCTTAAAAAAGCGTAATCGCCGTCGCCTGCTTTGCAATCCGCACCGACGCCGGTGATGCCGATTTCTTTGCCGTCGCCCCAGCCCTCGAACGTACGTTCGAAGGGGCGTTGGAATTCAGCAAACCCGTCTAGTGTTGAATAAGATCCGAGACCACCTGGACCATACCATACCATTCGCTCGTCCCAGTAAGGTCGCCAGTCTTCGTCGTCAGTGCCCAGTTCCTTAAGCATGCCTTCGACCAAGTCCGCACTCGCCCGTGACCTCGCCGGATCAGATGGACCAACTACAATGCCATCATGCGTTGCGGGTCCGGGGACAACGCCTTCGTAGCCTTGGCTTTGAGAAAGCGGCCAAAGGCCCAGTGCAATGATCAGTTCCGCAAAGCCAAGGTAGACGTGGCTTTCAACAATCTTGCCGTTCTCCATCCGGTGAAATTCACCAAAGCGGAGGAAAGCTTGTTTACCACTTGCCGGAATGCCAAAAAGCGGTTTGGTGAAATGACCATAGAAATAGCCAGTAGAGGTCACCCATTCGCTACCTAGGTATTCACCGCCAAGTACGACGTAGTTCTGGCGCTGGCAGCCTTGAAACGCGGCATTGATCGGGGCAATGACATGGGTCGCATAGCCAAGCCAGTTTGGTGTTTCATTAATCGGATGGCTGGCATGAACCTTTGCAGAAGTGCCAAAAACCGCGTTGGCAGCCGTTTCAACGCCAGCCCAATCAGCGGCATCAAAACGTTGCAGAAACTTATGATACAACGCCTTGTTAGCCGAAGAGGTCGCGGTCGCTATCCCCATTGGCGGCCTATTTTTACGGCTGCTCATAGCGGGCGCCCGCGGTAGTTGATGAACCAAGGCATCATCCTTTGACTGCCCCCGCAGTCAACCCGCTTACGATTTGACGCTGGAACAGCATGACCAGAATGAACAGCGGCACCGTGGCGGACACCACGGCAGCAACCGCAAACATGACTTGACCTTCGGTGTAGGTCGAGCCGAGGAAAGCGGCAATCGACGGCACCATGGTCCGGTTGGATTCAGACAGTAGCATCGCTGTTACAATAAAGTCGTTGTAGGCCAGTAAGAAGCTGAATAGCCCCGTCGTGATCACTCCTGGCCACATGACGGGCACGATGACATGGCGGAACGCTTGAAACTGCGTGCAACCGTCAACCTTGGCGCTTTCGTCCAATTCTTTCGGGATGTTCTGAAAGAACGAATGCAGCATCCAGAGTGTGAAAGGCTGGTTCATGGCCACCAACGCAATGATCGCAGTTGGGAGCACGCCCCAAACGTTGTATTCGAATGCCGGCAAAAGATAGCCCGCGACCAGCGTGACCTGTGGCAGCGCACGGAAAATCAGTGCGATGATCAACAGCCAAAATGTATAGCGGAAGCCTGAGCGAGATAAAGCATAGCCGCCCAGTGTGCCGATCGTGAGCGATGTCAGCACCACAAAGAAACACACAATGAATGTGTTAATGACAGAGCGCCAGAATTCCTCTTGAATCCATGCGCCTTCATACCCCGCAAGTGTGAACGGAATTCCGTAATTTTCACTGGTGCGTGGTCCCGTTAGGGCGTCGGTCCAGTTATTGACCGAAAAGAAATCAAGCTCGACTTTAAAGCTGCCCCATGCGGTCCAAAGGAACGGAAAGGCTGCTGCGATGAGCCATAGGCCAAGAAACGTATAGGTCGCAATCTTGAGCCCGAGCGGGGTGCGCTGTGCTTTGCTGGCCATTATGCTTTCCCCTTAAAGTCGCGCCATGTCCGCACCAGAACCGGTGACAGCAAGATAGCGACGCCGATGATTGTGAGGACCGAAGTCGCTGAGGCGGATGACAGTTGTCTGGTTTCACCACCGAGGTCATTGAAGATTATCCAACTCAACGACGTGGCGTGCGCAGATGCGTTGAACCCGACGATCGGTTCAAAAATCTTAAAGTTATCCATGAGTTGAATAAGCGCCACAAAGGTTACGAGCGGCATCAAATGCGGAACGATCACAAACCGGACTTGTTGGAAGCGGGATGCCCCATCAATCTGCGCGGCTTCTAACTGGTCCTGCGGCAAAGTCTGGAGCCCGGCATAGAAAACCACAAATGCAAATGGTGCAGAGTGCCAAATACCCCAGATAATAATCGCGATCCACATTAAGGAAGTTGACGCCTTGAGTGACAAATCAGGATCTTGCGCGACCCACTGAATGAACGTGCCTAGAATTCCACGACTATCGATCATCCAGAAAAGCACGAGCGATCCGATCAACGGTGTCACAGTGAAAGGGAGGAGGGAGAAAAAGATAACAAAGCCTTTGACGCGCTGCGCCAACGTATTCACGGCCAGCGCGATGATGAGGCCAAGAAGAATTACAAACGGTGTGACGATAAACGTGTAGGTCAAAGTAAAGAAAATAGCGCGATAGAACGGTAGGTTATCGAGGGCCGAGAAAAACTCACCCATCGTCGCCGACGTGTTCCACGCTGCGCCGACTTCGGCAAAGGCTAGGTGCCCACGGTCTTTGAAGATTTCTAGTCCGACATATCGCCCCAAGGGATTGGCTTCGCGCAAGGCGGCCGTGGCTTCTTGGTCGATTGTCGTTTCCTGTTGGCACCCGAACGGGCCACAGTTCTCAACAGTAATCAGGACGGCTTCCGTCGGGGCAAAAACCGACTGCGTTAGAATTGAAACAATCGGGAGCGCGATGAAAAACAGCATCGCCAACCCAGTGGGAAGGAAAAACCAAAAGAAGGTACGATGTTTCATTGATCCGCGCCGTTCGTTGCGAGAGTGGAAGTAATGAGAAGGGCGTTGATCGCCCTTCTCTGCTGTTTGCGAAGAAACTTACTGAAGGTAGCCCGCTTCTTTCGCAGCAGTCATGTAGGCTGCTTCAACGTCTGCAAGAGCTTGCTCAGCGCTTTCATTGCCCTGCATGAAGTCGGATAGTTCTGCTCCAAGTGCAGAGTGCATTAGACCCATGAACGGCAACATTGGGTAAGGAATTGTGCCAGCACCTGCAGCTGCGAAAACACCAACCGCTGCGTCTGTTGGCTCATAGCCATCTACCAACCAAACAGCCTGCGTCGCGATCTCTTCGTTCGCCATCAGCTCTGGGCGTATGCCGTTCATCATCGCGATGAAAGTTGCTTCTGCTTCTTCATCAGAGATGTTTTTGGCCACTGTCCAGCCGTCCCACCACAATGTGGATGCCGGGATGTCACCACCGCCAACAGTCATTGGACCTGCGATTGCGAACCCATCAACAACTTCCTGTGGCACACCTTCTGCGTCAGTCATTGTTGCAGCGCGGCTGCCCCACATGTTCATTAGGGCAACGTTGCCAGCGCGGTATTCAGCGTTGGTTGCGTTTGAGTCATGCGTCAGGAAGTCTGGGTTCATGTACTCAGACAGAGCCTTCATCATGTTCAATGTGTCGACGCCAGCCTGTGTGTTAACAGATGGGTTTGCAGTGCCAGCCTCAAAGTGTGAACCACCAAAGCCAAGGAACATGTTGTTGAATTCCTGAGCTAGGTTCCAACCAGATGCATATGCGCCGCCAACTGGGTTTTCCATGATGCCCATGTCGCGGATCTTTGCAGCTGCAGCCAACATGTCTTCGTATGTTGTTGGTGCTTCCATGCCGATCTGCTCAAGAACGTCAGCGCGGTACACAAGGTGCTGTGCGTTCGCCATGAATGCAACTGCCATGACTTCGCCGTTGATTGTGATCAGCTGGTTCTGTTTTAGACCTGCACCGTGCTCAGCAACCAGATCACCCAATGGGCGGATCACGTCTTCGTTCATCAAAGCAACGATGGAAGAGTTAGCAATGATCGCAGATGTGTATTCTGCTGGGTTGCCCTGCAAACCTGGAAGGTTAATTTCCTGGTGCTCTGAAGTCAGGTTAGTTGTGACCTCAGCGCCTGTACATGCAGACGCTTCTGCGCCAACAGTTTGAATGGCTGGGAATTCGTTGCCGACGATGCTCACGCGCGCCGAAATTTCACATGCAGCCGCGGATGTCGCAGTCACAATCGCCAATGCGCTGGCTGTGGTTAGTGCTTTAAGAAACATAATTATCTCCCTGTTTCCGTTTCAGGATGCGCCTTGCAATCACGCATCCTTTTGATTTCTCCGGCTGGTTTCGCCGGAGTGTGGTTTGGGGTTTAATCCCCAATTCGTTCACCTGATTTCGTATCAAACAGGTGACATTCTTTGCTTGGGACTTCGATGGTGACTTGGTCGCCGATGTCTGCACGGAAAGCTTTGTCGGCCTTTGCACTGACCAATGCGCCCCCAATGCGGACACTTACCATCGTCGCATCACCAAGTAGCTCGAGCGTGTAGATCGGGGCTGTAATTTGTCCCTGCTCTGAGGGAACGACTGCATCCTCGGCGCGGAAACCCAAGGTGACCGGCCCGTCGGGCGCTGTAAGCCCCGTGATCTCTGTATTTGGTGCAGTAAAGGTTCCGCCCTTTATCTCGCCATCGATCAGGTTCATCGCGGGCGAACCGATAAAGCTCGCCACAAATTTATTCGCAGGGCGGTCGTAGATTTCTGTCGGGCTGCCCACCTGCTGAACGACACCCTTTTCCATCACAACAACACGGTCTGCGAGGGTCATTGCCTCGATCTGATCGTGCGTAACGTAGATCGTTGTGACGGAAAGTTCGTGGCTAAGGTTCTTGATCTGCGCACGCGTCGAAACACGCAGCTTTGCATCCAAATTAGAAAGTGGTTCGTCCATAAGGAACGCATTCGGTTCCCGAACGATCGCACGTGCCAAAGCTACCCGTTGACGTTGACCACCCGACAATTCCGCAGGTTTGCGGTGCAGAAACTCGTCCAATTCGACCATCGCACTCGCGCGCATGACCTTTTCATCATGGCTAGATTTCTTACCACCATCGCGCACCCGCAATGGGAAGCGGATGTTTTCATAGACGTTCATATTCGGGTAAAGAGCGTAGGACTGAAACACCATCGCTACGTCACGATCCTTTGGCTCTAAGTTCACAACGTTCTTACCGTCGATCAAGATCTCGCCGCCTGACGGATCCTCTAGCCCAGCGATCATGCGCATTGTTGTGGTCTTACCGCAGCCCGATGGGCCAAGCAGCACCAGAAACTCTCGATCTGCAATTGTCAGATCAAAGTCTTGAACACCAACAAATGAGCCCCAACGCTTGGAGACATTACGAAGTTGGATTTCGGCCATGCGACCCCTCCCAGATGGAATCACGCAATTTTGCATACGTTTGCAAAAAAGGTAGACTCTCTGTCAGGGATTGGGCAAGTTCTTTTTTGAAAACCGTGATCAATCAAGATGAACAGGCAACCTAAGTGACTGACTTTCAAAAAGAAAAAAAGACTGTCCTGAATTACTTTGCCGCACTGGATGGCGCTGAAATCGATGATATTCCCGAGGTCGAGCGGAAATTCGCAGCGCATTCGTATGTATGGCGCGGGTTCCATCCATTTGGGGAAATAACGAGTCCACTCGAAGTTGGCACCCAGTTTTGGCAACCCCTACGGCGCAGCTTGAAACGTCTGCAACGACGTCAGGATGTGTTTTTTGCAGGCACCAACGAAATCGACGGACACGCATCAGTATGGGTTGTGTCGATGGGGCATTTGATGGGTTTGTTCGACGAGCCATGGTTAGGTGTGCAGCCGACGGGCAAGGTTGCAATGTTGCGGTACTGCGCATTCCATCAGATCGAAGACGACAAAATCACTCAAACTCAAATGTATTTTGATTTACCACATTTGATGGCGCAGGCGGGCCAATCCCCTTTTCCAGTCCAAACAGCGGAACATCTGGTTCAGCCAGGGCCGATCACACACGGCGGTTTATTGTTTGATATCAACGATCCGTCTGAAGGGATCGCGACCCAAGCTGCAATCAATCGAATGATTGCCGACCTTGGTCAATGGCAATCAGATTTGCCATTGGAAGAAGAGCTGGCGCTGAGTTGGCACGACGACATGCTTTGGTGGGGACCCGAAGGTATCGGTGCCAGCTACACGATTGAACGCTACGCTAAACAACACTCGGGGCCGTTCCGCGCTGCATTTTCAGAGCGATCCAAAACCAATCACATCGCGCGGGTTGCGGAGGGGCATTTTGGAGGTTTCGTCGGGTGGCCCAACTTTACCGCGACACTTACTGCACCGTTTATGGGCGTCGAACCAACTGGAAAAACCGGGGAATTCCGGGTGATCGACATCTATCGCCGCGAGGGTGACAAGTTAGCGGAAAACTGGATCTTCATCGACCTCCTACATTTCTGGAAAACGCAGGGGATCGATTATCTGGCGGATGCGACCGCTTAAGAGCGGTGCGATGTTTGACGCAGGTATTCTGTCCAGCATGGAACTGGCTCAGATTTGAAGAATGATTTCAAACGTGCGGTCATTGATTTGATTTGAGCGGCCATGTCAGGTCTCCGGCAAGAGTATCGTTTGAACGGCAAATACAACGGTACACAAAGAATGAGCACCGGCGTTTTTTGCATAGCCGGGTTGCAATACCGCCAAACAGTGAACGTGTGGCCTCGCCTAACTGACATACCGATAACTTCTGAAACGGCAGTATTTTCAAAATCGGCGACCTGTTTTTTGAAAATCGGCGCGCATCGGCAAACACTTCGCCCTATGTTGGTTCATACTGTGTGACGATGAATAGACCGAGATACTATGATTTACATCGACTTCGCTCTTCGCGGCGGCGCCATTACAATTATGCTGATCCTGGCCGTGCTGATATGGCGCGCGCCTTTCGGATCGCAAGGACGTTGGTCAATCGTCGCGGTTTCTGTGACCCAATCGGCATTCCTCATCACGAATGCCTCAGTTCCATTTGATTTTTCGCCAGCGTTACATGCAAACCTCGTGCTGCTTGCGAGCTTAACGCCAGCCGCAACCACATGGTTGATCGTTACAATCTTTTTGGACGCGCCGGGCCTGCGCTGGCCTTGGATCGCGGCATCTTTGGCGACATCTATGGCCTTGTTTGCGCATTCCATGGTTCCGGGGAGTTTCCCCTTGTGTGCGTTTATGGGCGCCGCCCTTTATGGCGCGTTGCTTGCGCTGGCACTTTGGTCATCACGGGACGATTTGGTGGAATGCCGCTGCCGCGCGCGACCCGGATTTGCGGCGGCGATCGCAGGGTTCGCATTATTTCTGACGGCTGGGCAAGCAACCGGCTTATTGCGTGAGGGTTCGTCCTTACTGGCGTTCTCACAATCCATTGGTACCTTCGTCGTGGCGGTTGCGTTCGCGTTTTGGCTCTTGCGTCCAGATCAGAACAAGTGGCCAGGTGAGATGATCCCTGTCACGACCGCGAACCTACTTGCCCCTGACACTTCGGCAGATAACGTGCTGATTGGACGTATCGAAACAGCGATGTCGGCCGGGATTTGGCGAGAAGAAGGCCTGACGATTGGCGCCCTTGCGAACAAATTATCAGTGCCTGAACATAAGTTGCGTCGGACGATCAATCACGGGTTGGGGTATCGCAATTTCTCAAGCTTTATCAACCAAGCTCGGATCGAAGCCGCATGCTCGACATTAGGCGATCCCGAACAGGCCAACGTTACTGTGTTGGAAATCGCCTACGATGTTGGCTTCTCATCCATTGGCCCTTTCAATCGGGCCTTTCGGGCCGCAATCGGTCATAACCCGACTGAATATCGTCGATTGGTACAGGCTGGCGGTATTGCCAAATCTGAAAAATTTTCGCCGATAACTGAAAAATTTCACTGACTTTCGAAATCAGAGCGAACGCAAAACCAAAAGACACCAAATCTAGGACATCATTCAATTCATGGAGATGTCTAATGCGACGCCTAACCCTAACCATAGCTTTGATCGCTGCGATCCCGGTTCAATCCTTCGCCCTGCAAACACCTTCATCAGTGCCAACAAGTTATCCTGAAGACGGTGCGTTTTGTGGTTTCCTGACGCTGTGCGCTGACGTTGACAAGGTCAAAGAACGTAACTGAAAAGGCCGAGAGTGTGTGACCCCAGTGATTTCAGCTGGGGCACTTCATTCACAAATGTTCTCGGCAATAAAACAGTTATTGCCGATGCAACCATCCCAACCCTCTGCTTTGATCGCATCTGACTCAGGGCTAAATTCGCCCTCGATGACTTCTACGGACTTGATCTTATCAAAGCGGAATATGCGTTCCGACGAATAGTCCCGCCCCTTGGTGCAGCCGCGCGTTTGCCAGCCATGCAGATAGAATTGGCCATTGTTGCCAATGCCAACTTGGTGCACATCAACGATACGCGGCTCACAGCCTTTGCTCGCGTCTTTGTCATAAACGAGTTCGACAACTTGGTTGTTTGCCGCTGCCTCGCAGAGCAAAGGCTCAAACTCGGATTGAGCAGACGCGGGGTTTGCGCCGAAACCAATCGTCAGCAAGGCCGTGAACGCCACCTGTTTGATAAATTGCTTGCTCATTGCTTGCGTCCCTTACCATCTTGTCCAAAGCATTACCGTTCAATCGGCCCCAGGCAAGGTTTGGTTTACCCTGACACGAAAAAAGCCCCGCAGTTCCCTGCGAGGCTTTTCAATTCTTCAGCATAAGCGCAGAGGCTTAGCCCTTCTCTTCGATGATTTCCACCATGTGAGGGATGCTGTTAACCATGCCGCGGACGGAGGGTGTGTCTTCCAACTCTTTGGTGCGGTTCATTTTGTTTAGGCCTAGACCAATAAGCGTTGCACGCTGCTTGGCTGGGCGACGGATTGGAGAGCCAATCTGTTTAACGACGATCGTTTTTGCCATTGTTCAGGTTCCCTTATGCGTCTGCTGCGGCTTCTTCAGCGACAGGCGCTGCAGGAGCTGCATCTTTTTTCAAGATCTCGGCGACCTTCTTACCACGACGCTGCGCAACGTTGCGCGGGCTTTGTGATTTTGCGAGGCCGTCAATCGTTGCACGGATCATGTTGTATGGGTTCGCAGAGCCGATGGACTTGGACACAACGTCCTGAACGCCGAGCATTTCAAACACCGCACGCATTGGACCACCAGCAATGATACCAGTACCCTGTGGAGCCGTACGCATAACGACTTTACCAGCGCCGTGGCGGCCCTCGATGTCGTGGTGCAGCGTACGACCGTCGCGCAATGCTACGCGGATCATCTGACGCTTGGCTTGCTCTGTCGCCTTGCGGATCGCTTCAGGTACTTCTTTCGCTTTACCTTTACCGAAACCTACGCGGCCTTTTTGGTCGCCAACAACGACGAGCGCAGCAAAACCAAAGTTCTTACCGCCTTTTGTTGTCTTGGATACCCGGTTGATCGCGACCAGACGGTCTGCGAATTCAGGTGTCTGTTCTTCACGATTGCGACCGCGTCCGCGACCACCTTCACGTTTGTTCTGTTCAGCCATCCCTGGCATCCTTTCAATATCGGGGCCCTTTTGGGCCATTTGTCCGATCGCAGTGAGGCAAAGCCCCCCCGATCATCGAGGGCGCGAACCACTGGTCCGCGCCCTTCAAGTCGTTTAGATTTTCAAGCCACCTTCACGGGCTGCGTCGGCCAAAGCCTTCACTTTACCGTGGAAGAGGAAGCCGCCGCGGTCAAAATATGCAACTTCGACGCCAGCCTTTTTCGCGCGCTCTGCAATTGCAGCGCCCACTTTAGTCGCAGCTTCGATGTTGTTTTTGCCGACAACGCCCAGTGCCTTCTCTTGAGAAGACGCAGACGCCAGTGTCACACCATTCACATCGTCGATCAGCTGAGCGCTGATGTTCTTGTTTGAACGGTGCACGGACAAACGAGGGCGACCCACGTTTGCAGTGACTTTCTTGAGTTTGTTCCGAACGCGCAAGCGGCGCTTAAGGAACAGAGTTCGCTTAGTATTAGCCATGGTTTGCGGTCCTTACTTCTTCTTACCTTCTTTGCGGAAGATATATTCATCCTTGTACTTGATGCCTTTGCCTTTGTAGGGCTCTGGCTTACGCCATTCGCGGATGTTTGCCGCGACCTGGCCAACAAGCTGTTGGTCGATACCTTCCACAGTGATTTCAGTTGGCTTGGCAGCAGTTACTGTCACGCCGGCTGGAACCTCGAAGTTAACGTCATGTGAATAACCAAGTGACAGTTTCAGGGTGTTGCCCTGCATCTGTGCACGATAACCAACACCGTTGATTTCAAGCTCTTTCTTGAAACCGTCGGTGACGCCTACAACCAGGTTTTGAACCTGAGTGCGGGACATGCCCCACTGCTGACGTGCACGCTTAGACTTACCGCGTGGATCAACAGAGACAGCGTTATCTGCGACAGTAAGTGTCACATCGTCAGTTGCTGTGAAGGTCCGGGTCCCCTTAGGGCCTTTTACTTCGATGGTTTGACCTGAAACAGATGCAGAAACACCTGATGGCAGCTCAACCGCTTTTTTACCAATACGAGACATGATTGCTCCTTAGAAGATCGTGCAGAGCACTTCGCCGCCAACATTGGCTGCACGTGCTTTTGCGTCCGACATCACACCCTGAGAGGTGGAGACAATCGACACACCTAGGCCCTGACGGACTTCTGGGATGTCATTCGCACCAAGGTACACGCGACGGCCAGGCTTTGACACCCGCTTAAGTTCGCGAATAACCGGAGTGCCCTCATGGTACTTCAGTTCGATGCGCAGAGCCGGGTGACCGTCTTTGCCATCAATCTTTTCGTAGCCGCGGATGTAGCCTTCGTCAGCCAACACGTCCAGAACCCAAGCACGTAACTTAGACGCAGGTGTTTCCACGTCTGTTTTGCCGCGCATTTGGTTGTTGCGGATGCGTGTCAGCATATCACCGATAGGATCATTCATAATATACTCTCCTTACCAGCTTGACTTGACCATACCGGGAATTTCGCCATTGGAACCAAGGTCCCGCAGCGCGATCCGGCTGATCTTTAGTTTACGATAGTAGGCGTGTGGACGCCCGGTGAGCTGACAACGGTTGTGCAGACGCACTTTAGAAGAGTTGCGTGGCAACTTTGCGAGATCAAGGCTAGCCTTGAAACGCTCTTCTACAGGCTTCTCTTGGTCGTTGATGATTGCTTTCAGTGCCGCACGCCGTTCAGCATACTGCGCTACCAGCTTCTCGCGCTTTTTCTCGCGCTCGATCATGGATTTTTTAGCCATTACTAATTCTCCCTACCGCTTAACTGTTGAAAGGCATGTTGAAAGCTTTCAACAGGCTCTTTGCTTCAGCGTCGTTATCGGCGGTGGTGCAGATTACGATGTCCATGCCCCAGTTTTCGTCGATTTTATCAAAATCGATTTCTGGGAACACCAGATGCTCTTTGATGCCCGTGGCATAGTTGCCGCGGCCGTCGAAAGATTTGCCAGATACGCCGCGGAAGTCACGGATACGAGGCATTGCAACAGTGATCAGACGATCAAGGAATTCGAACATACGGTCGCCGCGAAGTGTAACCTTCGCACCAAGTGGCATGTCTTCACGAACGCGGAAACCAGCAATGGATTTCTTTGCGCGTGTTGTCATAGCCTTTTGGCCTGCAATCGCTGTCAGATCTTCTTGGGCGGATTTTGCTTTCTTGCTGTCACGGACAGCTTCTGCACCGCAGCCAATGTTCAGAACAATTTTGTCCAAACGTGGGATCTGCATGTCGTTCTTATAACCGAACTCTTCCTTCATCGCTGCGCGGATCGTGTCCACGTATAGCGTC
Organism: Cognatiyoonia sp.; assembly: GCA_042093895.1. Lineage (GTDB taxonomy): Bacteria > Pseudomonadota > Alphaproteobacteria > Rhodobacterales > Rhodobacteraceae > Cognatiyoonia. The sequence goes on from JBELEI010000005.1 coordinate 219,492, forward strand.
TTCAGGCGCGGGGTGTAGTTTGCGGTATCAAGCATTAGATCGCATCCCCTGTTGTTTTCGCGAAACGCACCTTGTTGTCGCCATCCATGCGGAAGCCAACGCGGGTCGCTTTGCCGTTCTTGTCAACGATCGCCAGGTTAGACAGTTGGATCGGCATTGCCTGAGGCACGCGACCACCCTGTGAATTCTGGGATTGCTTTGTGTGACGGATAGAGATGTTCACGCCGTCAACGATTGCTTTGCCAGACTTAGGGTCGATGCTGGTGATTGAACCAGTCTTGCCTTTGTCTTTGCCAGCCAAAACGATGACGTCATCACCTTTGCGGAGTTTAGCAGCCATAGTTACAGCACCTCCGGAGCGAGTGAGATGATTTTCATGAAGTTCTTTGCGCGCAACTCACGAACAACTGGCCCAAAGATACGTGTACCCATTGGCTCGTTGTTGTTGTTGAGGATCACAGCAGCGTTTTTATCAAAACGAATTGCTGTGCCGTCGTCACGGCGTACTTCTTTTGCAGTGCGTACGACGACGGCTTTACGCACGTCACCTTTCTTTACGCGACCGCGTGGGATGGCTTCCTTAACCGACACAACGATAATGTCTCCGACACTAGCGTAACGACGGTGGGAACCACCCAGAACCTTGATGCACTGAACACGGCGAGCGCCGCTGTTGTCAGCAACATCCAGATTGGTCTGCATCTGGATCATTTGGTTTCCTTCCGACCTATGAG
>JBELEI010000006.1:0-204575 GCA_042093895.1 Cognatiyoonia sp.
TCGTACCGATGTTCACGTGCGGTTTTGTGCGTTCAAACTTTTCCTTAGCCATGATTGGGCCCTTTATCTTGGATCTGGGCCCGAATTGGCCCGTGTATTAAGCCGCGCATTTATTGGTGTTTGGATCATAAATCAAGCGTTGGGTTGCTTGATTTACCAGATGCCTCCGGCGGAGGTATTTTTGCCTAGAAGAATTTTGGTGTTATCGTGAATTTATGTCAGGAGGATAGGTCTATGAAACTTGGTGCATTTTCGATCAGCCTAAACGTCGAAAACCTTGAAAAAAGCAGGGATTTCTACCGGTTGCTTGGGTTTGAAGACTTTGGTGGGAATCTGGAACACGGCTACTTAATTTTGAAGAACGGCGAGACAATTATCGGGCTGTTTGGTGGGTTCATTGAACAGAATGCACTGACGTTTAATCCCGGCTGGGATCAGAGCGCACAGAATGTGGATGAATTTGATGACGTGCGTGAGATTCAGAAGCGTTTGAAGGCGGCCGGCGTTGTGTTGAAAGTTGAATGCGATGAAACGACGTCAGGGCCAGCACATATTACGTTGGTGGATCCAGATGGGAATTCGATTTTGATCGATCAGCATCGTTAAGAAAGCAGAGCTAGTGAGCAATCGGTCACAAGAGCAATTGGTTGGAACTTGGATAATCGATCGTGGAATCCTCAAAAACGACGATATTGGGAACGAAATTGAACGGAGGCTTCAAAATGAACTCAAGAACATCGCCATTAGCGATTGGTGCAAGTTGTTCATCGATGAACAGGGATTCTACAGGGAACTAACTTTTCCTCAATCCGAGATGCACGGCGGAGGTCCAAAAACCCTCATTTGCATCGATGAGGAAGGAGTTAATTCAAAATACGATCTTAAGCCCTAAGGCAATTTTCAAAGTGACTGAATAGCCGATCAAAACCTATTGTTCTTAGGGAACCCGTAAGGCGGACGTTTACCCATCCCAGCGCGCGCGGCTTTCCATTCGGTCATGTCGGGTTCGGTACGAGTTTTGCCGCCGCCCATTTCCCAGCTGAGACCGTTTTCCCATTGGAACGTGGTAATATCAGCCAATCCACCATCAAGCTCTAACATTCCTTGGCGACCCGTCGCTTTCTTGTATTTCTGAATCCGCACGCCTTTGCCGCGACCCATTTCAGGCAGGTCCTCGACAGGGAAAACCAACAGTTTCGAATTCTCAGACACGACAGCGACGTGATCACCGGCTACGCGCTTACAAACTTTCGCGACGGTGTCTTTAACGTTTAGCACCTGCTTACCCGTACGGGTTTGCGCAATGACGTCGTCTTCTGGCACGACAAATCCGTTGCCCTCTGCTGACGCAACGAGCAGCTTCGCGCCCGGCTGGTGAGTGAACAGATCAATGATCTCGGCCTCGTTCGGCAGATCGACCATCAAGCGAAGCGGTTCGCCCATGCCGCGTCCCCCCGGCAAGTTGCTGCCCGGAACAGTGTAGAAACGGCCGTTAGATGCAAAAACCAACAGACGATCTGTCGTCTCAGCATGGAACACAAAGCGCGGGCCGTCGCCGTCTTTGAACTTTAGTTCGCGGTTAAGATCGATGTGGCCGGTCATTGCGCGGATCCATCCCATCTGCGAACAGACGATGGTGATCGGTTCTTTCTCGATCATTGCTTCCATTGGAATGTCAGCAATTTCAGTCGCTTCTGCGAATTCCGTTCGCCGCGCGCCGCCCAGCGCATCGCGGCCGAACTGCTTGCGTGTTTCGCGCAGATGCTCTGAAATCTTGGACCATTGCAAATCGTTGGACTCGAGCAAATCCTCGAGATCAGCGCGTTCTTTCATCAAGTCATCGCGCTCTTTTAGAAGTTCGATCTCTTCTAGCCGTCGCAAACTGCGTAGACGCATGTTCAAGATGGCTTCTGCCTGCACTTCGGTCAGTGAAACCTCAGGATCCGCATCATCTGTAACAGGTGAAACATAGTCTTTTTCAGACATTGCCCGCGCATGGTCACCGGCCCAATCTTCGACCATCAGTGCCTTTTTCGGGTCATTGTCATAGCGGATGATGTCGATGACGCGATCAAGGTTCAGGAAGGCCACGATGAAACCCTCGAGCACCTCTAGACGGTGGTCGATCTTTTCCATGCGGTGTTGGCTGCGACGGATCAGGACATCTCTGGCGTGATCAAGGAACGCGCGCAGGACCTCTTTGAGCGAACACACCTTGGGCGTTAAGCCGTCGATGAGAACATTCATGTTGAGACTAAAGCGCGTCTCAAGATCAGAGTTCTTGAACAGCATTCCCATCATGACTTCGGGATCAACTGTCTTGGCCCGTGGCTCCAACACAATACGGATATCGTCTGCAGATTCGTCTCGCACGTCGGTCAGCAACGGCACCTTTTTGGTTTGGATAACCTCAGCCAGCTTTTCGATCAGCTTCGACTTTTGAACCTGATAAGGGATCTCTGTCACGACGACTTGCCACTGGCCGCGACCGAGATCTTCGATTTCCCACTTCGACCTCAGGCGGAATGATCCGCGCCCTGTTCGGTAGCTCTCAAGAATGTTCTCGCGCGGCTCAACAATGACACCACCGGTCGGAAAATCAGGACCCGGGATGTATTCCAAGAGTGTCTCGTCGCGGGCATTTGGCGCCTTGATCAAATGCAAACATGCATCGATCAGTTCGTGCAAGTTGTGTGGCGGAATGTTCGTCGCCATACCAACAGCGATCCCCGATGAACCGTTTGCCAAAAGGTTTGGAAATGCAGCCGGGAACACCACCGGTTCTGTCAGGGTGCCATCATAGTTCGGGCGGTAATCCACGGCGTTTTCTGCGAGGCCCTGCATGAGCGCCTCAGCCGCTGACGTCATCCGTGCTTCTGTATATCTGGCAGCCGCAGGGTTATCCCCGTCAATGTTTCCAAAATTCCCTTGCCCATCCACAAGCGGATATCGGACGTTAAAATCCTGCGCCAAACGGGCCATTGCGTCGTAAATCGCTGCATCCCCGTGTGGGTGATAGTTTCCCATCACGTCACCAGAAATCTTTGCGGACTTACGGAACCCACCGTTGCTTGCCAGTTTCAGTTCACGCATCGCGTAGAGGATACGGCGGTGAACTGGTTTCAGACCATCGCGCGCATCGGGGAGCGCACGGTTCATAATCGTGGATAGCGCGTACGTCAGATAGCGTTCCCCAATCGCACGGCGAAGGGGTTCGGTCACATCTGCGTTCTCTTCTTGGAACTCGTCACTGCTATCGCTCATGGGTTTGGTTTAGCGGAGGCGTCAAATGGCGTAAAGGCAACATAAGGGGAGCGACGACTCTTTTTCCCCTGACTCTGCCGCAGACGCTTCTGGTACATTCGATTCGTTGCAAAAATTTTTGAAGCCCTTGGGGGGATTCTATGTCAAAATTTATTGTCGGTACTTTTTTGATTTTGGGTTGGACGTTTTATGAAATGTCTGACGGCGCTGATTTTGTGCCAGAAAAACGCGTGGTTGCCGAACTCGAAGCCGTCGAGGTCGAGACGCCTGTCGTTGCGTCTGTTGAACCAGAAGTGATCGAAACAGTTGAACCCGTCATTGAAGTTGCTGTTACACGTGACGAACCCTCGGACATTTTGGATTTGACTACAGGAAGCCTGCTGCAGCCTGTCGAAACAGTCGTTGAGGCCGTTGCTCAGATTTCAGATGTAGAACCCGAGGTTGAAGTCGTTTTGGCATCGATCATTGAAGCCGTCGAAGAAACAGAGGACCCACTGGATATCCGTTTGGTGTCCGGAAGCCGTGTGAATATGCGTAGCGGTCCCGGTACAGATTATGCCGTGCTTGATACATTGCCAGGTGGCACAGCCGCCGAAGTAATCGAAGTAGACGCAACAGGCTGGGCGCGCATCCGTATACAAGACACTGGTACGATCGGCTGGATGGCCGAACGGTTGCTGACAGAAAGCTAATCCAAGCTTGCCCTTGTCACTCTCTCGGTGCAGGGAGTGTTTATGACACAGAAAACCGTATTGATCACTGGTTCCTCTTCTGGAATTGGGTATGACGCTGCGCATGGCTTACGCGATGCCGGGTGGCGCGTATTCGCGAGCTGTCGAAAGGCAGAGGACTGCGAACGATTAAAGGCCGAAGGCTTTGAAAGCCCTTTGCTCGATTACAATGACTCTACATCGCTGGCGAACGGCTTGGCCGAGGTTCTCGAGGCCACAGGCGGCACGCTTGATGCACTCTACAACAATGGAGCACATGCGTGCCCGGGAGCGGTTGAAGATCTTCCCCGCGAGGCGCTTCGGCGCAACTTTGAAACAAACCTGTTTGGCTTACATGAGTTGACCACAATGGTGATCCCCGTGATGCGCCAACAAGGTCACGGACGTATCGTGAATTGTTCTTCTGTTTTGGGCCTTGTCGGTATGAAGTGGCGCGGATCATACGTCGCGACAAAATTTGCAATGGAAGGTTTGACCGATGTCTTACGTATCGAAATGGCCGATACTCCGATTAAGATAATTTTGATCGAGCCCGGCCCAATCACATCCAAAATTCGTGAAAATTCCATTCCCCATTTTGAAAAGTGGATAGATTGGGAAAACTCGCCCCGTGCGCGTTTATATTCCAAATTGCGCGACCGTTTGTACACGGATTCGGGCCCAGATCCTTTCGAATTACCGGCATCCGCCGTAACAAAAAAATTGCGCCATGCATTAGAGAGCCCACGCCCAAAGCATCGGTATTTTGTAACGACGCCGACCTATCTAATGAATTTTTTCCGCCGCTTTCTACCTACCGGGCTATTGGACAAAATCGTTTCAAAGGGCTAGCCCTTTCCTTCGCTCGCGAAACCGCTAGATCGACTACGAAGAAACATAAGGACCGAAACATATGCGTGATGATCCACTCTTTATTCTTGTTGTGTTAGCAGTCTTGATCGTCGCTGGCATTCTTTTGCTAGGTGTCGGAACTTTTGGAAAAGGTGGCGATTTCAATAAGAAATACGCGAACAAGATCATGCGATGGCGCATCGGCGCACAGTTCATCGCAGTCTTATTGATCCTACTATACGTCTACCTGCGCGGAGGAAGCTGACATGGTTGTTCTAAATAAGATCTACACGAAAACCGGTGACAAAGGTCAAACCGCCCTTGGCAATGGGGATCGCGTGGCCAAGCACTCATTGCGCGTTAATAGTTATGGTACAGTCGATGAATTGAACGCGACTGTTGGGCTAGCACGATTGCATGCTGATGGAGCCGCAGACGCGCAACTCGCGATGATCCAGAACGACCTTTTTGACCTTGGCGCAGATCTGTGTCGGCCAGACATGGATAAGGATAGCGAGGCCGAGTACCCTGTTTTGCGGATGACAGAAGCACAGGTAACGCGTTTGGAAACCCAACTGGATGAAATGACCCAAGCGGTCGAACCGCTTCGCAGTTTCATCTTACCTGGTGGTTCAGCATTGGCAGCCCATCTGCATTTGTGTCGAACAGTCGCGCGGCGGGCCGAACGTCTAGCGGTAGAACTCTCTGGCGAAGAATCAGTGAACCCTTCTGCGGTAACTTATCTGAATCGGCTTTCGGATTGGTTCTTTCAGGCCAGCCGCATTGCTAACGATGACGGTAAAAATGATGTTCTGTGGGTGCCTGGAGCCAACAGATAGCGATAACGCAGCGTATCAAGTGAAAAAATGGTCATTTTTTTCATGACAACGTCGGTTTTTGATTGTCAGGGAGTTTCTGTCTCCACTACACAAACACCAACATCACAAACCGTTCCAACGCCGGTTGGAACCCCTGCGAGGAGTGTATCCAAATGAAGGTCTTGGTACCGGTCAAACGGGTGATCGATTATAACGTCAAAGTTCGTGTTAAAGCGGACGGAAGCGGTGTCGATCTCGCCAACGTCAAAATGTCAATGAACCCATTCGACGAGATTGCCGTCGAAGAGGCAATCCGGCTAAAAGAAGCTGGCAAAGCCGAAGAGGTTATTGCGGTTTCGGTTGGTGTAAAACAAGCACAGGAAACTCTGCGCACAGCACTCGCTATGGGTGCGGATCGTGCGATCCTAGTGATTGCGGCTGACGATGTGCACACTGACATCGAGCCTCTTGCTGTTGCAAAGATCCTCAAAGGCATCGTTGACGAAGAACAGCCTGGCGTTGTGCTTTGCGGCAAGCAAGCGATCGACAATGATATGAATGCAACCGGCCAGATGCTGTCAGCTCTGCTCGGTTGGTCACAAGCGACGTTCGCATCTGAGCTAGACATTGACGGTGACAAAGCTGTCGTGACACGCGAAGTAGATGGTGGCCTACAAACGATCAACGTAAGCATGCCAACTGTCGTCACAGTTGACCTGCGTTTGAACGAGCCACGTTATGCATCTCTTCCAAACATCATGAAGGCGAAGAAAAAGCCTTTGGATGAGAAGACACCTGCGGACTACGGCGTAGACGCGACACCGCGTCTGAGCGTTGTGTCCACGAAAGAGCCAGAAGCACGCGCTGCTGGCATCATGGTTGGCTCTGTCGACGAGCTGGTCGAGAAACTCAAAGAAGCGGGGGCTGTATAATGGCTGTACTTCTTATTGCCGATATCAATGCGGGTGAATTGTCCGTTGATGCGACAGCGAAAGCTGTGGCTGCTGCTGGCGCATTGGGCGATGTGACCGTTCTCTGCATTGGTGCAAATTCCAAAGCTGCCGCAGACGAAGCTGCGAAAATAGATGGCGTTGCCAAAGTTCTATGTGCTGAAGACGCTGTATTGGGTCACCAGATGGCCGAGCCAGCTGCTAATTTGATCGTGTCTCTTGCGACCGACTACAGCCACGTTGCGGCACCAGGCACAACTGACGCGAAGAACATTTTGCCACGCGTTGCTGCTCTCTTGGACACACAGATCGTGTCTGAAGTCACTGCAATTATCGACGCCGATACGTTTGAACGTCCGATCTATGCAGGTAACGCGTTGCAGACAGTTAAGTCAGCCGACGCAACAAAGGTAATGACAATCCGAACAGCAGGCTTTGATGCCGCTGGCATGGGCGGTTCTGCCGCTGTTGAAATGGTTGGGGCACCTGCTGATCCGGGCCTTTCTTCTTGGGTTGAAGACAAAGTTGCAGCAAGCGACCGTCCAGAACTTACATCTGCGGGTGTTGTCGTATCTGGTGGCCGCGGTGTTGGTTCAGAGGAAGACTTTGCACTTATCGAAGGTCTTGCGGACAAATTGAACGCAGCTGTTGGTGCATCACGTGCCGCGGTTGATAGCGGTTACGCACCAAACGACTGGCAGGTTGGCCAGACTGGTAAGGTGGTTGCACCTGATCTTTATGTCGCTGTTGGTATTTCCGGCGCGATCCAGCACTTAGCCGGTATGAAAGACAGTAAAATCATCGTCGCCATCAACAAAGACGAAGAAGCGCCAATTTTCCAAGTCGCAGACTTTGGGCTTGTTGCCGACCTTTTTGATGCCGTTCCCGAGCTAACATCAAAGCTCGACTGAAATAGCTAACACTTTCAGCAAAAGGCCCGCCGATTGGCGGGCCTTTTTGTTTGCCGACAGGTCTGGTGCTTGCGCTAGATCCGTGGTGCGATCATCGCTTTTCGCAGAACCGGGAGAATGTGCTGCGTCGCTTCCTGATGGCAGGCCACGCCCAGCATTTCAGAGGCCGTCTTGGCTTGCATTGATGAAAAGAACATTCCAGCTGTTCCCTGCTCTCTTGCGATATCAGATGGCGTTGCATCGACAATATCCATTACCATGGGTCGCAGTTCTTCAAGCATCGTCTCGTTAATGAACAGAGGATCACATTGCATCGGCTGTGACCGTTTGTACCAGGGCTCATCATCTAAATTTTCCTTTGAAAACCACAACAAGACGACCCGAGGGCCGATTTGTGTCAACATGTTCTTCATGCGCGCGATCCAACCTTCTCGAAGCTCCTGCACGACAATATCGAAACGCTCGGGTGATTTCTCATAGAGGCAGCTGAGCATGTGCCGCGTAAAGGTAAAATCAGAGAAATCAACGTCGTTGTAGATTGCCTCCATCACAGTTGAAGCCCGCAAAAATCGATCATTTCGCCGCGGGTGCACGGAATAAAACCGGTTCGAAAGGTAATTTGCGCCCATAACTTGGACGACCGTAACATCAGCATCGTGGCAGGCAGCCATAATCGTCGGATCATTTACAAAGGTATCTACCCCTGCGTTCACACATCCAAAATTTACGCATGTTTGCTTTAAATTGTCTTCGACGAGTGACGGCAGCGGTTGATCAATGAATTTGCCATAAGTTTCTGTCCCACCGATAAACGCAATATATGGTTGATCTAGACGACGCCTCGGTCCTCGAAAGAAAATCCGCGACATACCGTATCGACACGGAGCATACGATAGTCCAGCGCCATCAACTAACTCATGTTTCATCCTAATTTCCCGCCACTCGTTTTGTTACGCCCGAGCACCAAGATTCGCAGAAAGGAATTGCGAATTCACTAAAGCCAGCGTTTGAACCAAGTTTTAAACGCTATCCTTGCTTGCACCCACGACGACGACAGGCCTATTGTCTTGAAAACGAGTGAGGGACCGCGATGACAATTAGACAGGTTGGGATTGTTGGAGCTGGCCAAATGGGCAACGGTATCGCCCATGTTTTTGCCCTAGCTGGGTACAGCGTACTACTGAACGATATCCAAGATGATGCCCTGCGCAGCGCTGTCGCTCTCATTGATAAAAACCTTGAACGCCAGGTCAGCAAAGAAGCAATCACCACGGCCGAAAAAGCCGAGGCGATGTCGCGGATCAAAACGACAACCAAACTTCCGGAACTCGGGCAAAGCGATTTGATCATAGAGGCCGCCACAGAGCGTGAAGCAATTAAGACCGCGATTTTTGAGGACCTTGTTCCTCACCTCAAACCCGAGACAATCCTGACCTCAAACACGTCTTCGATTTCGATCACTCGCCTTGCGTCGCGTACAGACCGGCCAGAAAAGTTCATGGGATTTCATTTCATGAATCCGGTTCCGATTATGCAGTTGGTCGAATTGATCCGCGGAATCGCAACCGATGAGCCCACATTCAAACAGTGCCAAGAAGTTGTCGCGAAACTTGGGAAAACCTCAGCGACTGCCGAGGACTTCCCGGCCTTCATCGTTAACCGGATCCTCATGCCGATGATAAACGAAGCGATATACACGCTCTATGAAGGTGTTGGTTCCGTCGTATCGATTGATACTTCGCTTAAGCTTGGCGCCAATCACCCAATGGGTCCCTTGGAGCTAGCTGACTTCATTGGTTTAGATACCTGCTTGGCGATTATGAATGTGCTTCACGATGGCCTCGCTGACACAAAGTATCGTCCTTGCCCACTTTTGACCAAATATGTTGAAGCCGGATGGCTTGGGCGTAAAACCAAACGCGGGTTCTACGACTACAGAGGCGACAAGCCCATTCCGACCCGCTAGTCACATTTCAAAGACATCGTTTCGTTCCGCAGCCACGCCATGAATTCGCGCGGGTTGTCGATACGCTGATCTATTTCCGTTTGATCGAAAGCACGCCCAATAATTGGCGCCTGCGGCTTTCCCGTCGATTTTACAATCTCATGAATCAACAAACCCTGCCTCAGCGTAGCTGAGAACTGGTTGGCCATTTGATAGAGTCGTGAATTTGAGCCTTGGAAACGGCAAGGAATGATCTTTGCGCCAGATTTCCGGATCATTTTCGCTGTAAATACATTCCATTCAGCCTCGATCGCTGGGCCAAACATCGTTTCGCTAACGGCGACTGAACCTGACGGAAACAGGGCTATCAAACCACCTTTGGACAAATGTGCCATCGCCTGCTTGCGCATCTCCAAGAATTTTTCCTGCGCATCTTCTTCATGCGGGAACGGGACAGGGATTAGAAAATTTCCAGCCTCGAGATCGATTCCTGTCAAAAGCGATCTTGTCAGGATCCGATAATCTTGCCGACGGCGGCCAATTAAGTCAGCGAGCACCATACCATCGACCATCCCGTGCGGATGATTGGCGACTATGACAACGGGGCCCGTTTCTGGAATGTTTGCAAGTTGCTCGGCAGGCGTTTCTAGCTCAATGCGCATGACATCTAAACACGCGCGCCAAAACATATGTCCGTGTACTGCAGGACGACGCTCGAATTCGCGTATCATGCGGATGATCGAAACTTTGCCAGTCATCCACTCTATGGTCTTGATGACGAACCGCTTAATATTGCTATCAAAAGTTTCGGAATACGTTAGGGCGGCACGATTGTAGATTCGACCGCGGGCTTGCGGCTGTTCCTGATCGCTGGTCTTTCGAGATGTTACTTCGGTCACGTCGCGCCCCTCAACGGCCACACATCCAGCTTAGTCGCCCTCACCGAACTTGTCATTGACAAGATTGGTGATCGCGACGGCTAGAGCGTCTGCTTGGTTCCCAGAAGTGGCAACGTCAATGTACGATCCTTTTGTCGCGGCGAGCATCAATAGCCCCATGATACTGTCACCGTCCGCAGACAGCCCGTCTTTGCTGACTGTCGCGCTTGCATCAAAAGCTTCAACGAGTTCGACAAGTTTCGCCGAGGCACGGGCGTGCAATCCTTTGATATTCTGAATTTCAAGTTTCATTTCAGTCATCTTGATTTCAGGCCTGAATTGTTTGGGAATCGATGTACTTATGAGCAGCAGCAATCGCGGCATCAACGGCGGTGCCGATTGGTTTGTTACGCGATTTCGCCAACTTGATAAGCATAGGAAGGTTAGCGCCATACATTATGCGACGCTGATCTTGGTTGCATGCGCGCAGCGATAAATTCGAAGGAGAGCCGCCAAACATATCTGTAACGACAACGACGCCATCGCCCCTGTCGACATCATCTGCGGCACGGCAGATTTCAGTTTGCTTGGCACTTCTATCGTCATCGACAGCGATTGTAATCGCGCGGATCCCCTCTTGGGGACCCACCACATGTTCGATCGCCGCCAAATACTCTGTCGCCAAACGGCCGTGTGCAACTATTACTATACCGATCAAGCGCTGGCTCCTTGCTGGCTTGCGAATTGGCCTGAAGTTTTACGTTCTAATTCTCTATGCCTCTTTGATACCTGCCAGCCTTCATTCGCAAGCCTAGAAACTACCAATTCTGTCAAAACAACTGATCGGTGTTGCCCGCCGGTACACCCAAACCCTACAGAGAAGTGCGCACGTCCTTCTTTTGCGTGAGCAGGCAGTACAAAGCTTAACAGATCACAAGTCTGGGTGACGAAGGTATCAAATTTATCATCGCGTGCAACATAGTCCGCAACGTCTTGATCTTGGCCCGTCTTGGTTCGCAGATCCGAATCCCAATGCGGGTTCCTTAGAAAGCGGCAGTCCAAAACCATATCAAGGCCCCTTGGCAAACCACGTTTGTAAGAAAACGATTGAACAGAGACACTTAAAGATCGGCCATCCGCGAGAGGGAAAAGGCGCTGGACCTCAGCCTTTAATTCATGGGGAGACAAATCTGTTGTTTCGATAAGAACATCAGCCCGGTTTCGGATCGCCAGCAAAAGGTCTTTCTCTGCAGCAATACCATCGAGCGGGCGTCCACTTGGTGCCAGTGGATGACGACGTCTGGTTTCCGAATATCTTTGCAAGAGCACATTATCGGCCGCATCTAGATAAACAAGCTGCACAACATCACCGAGGCTCGCCTCGAGATCTTCAATCGCTTCCAGAAGTGCGTTCTCGCTAAAGTCTCGATTTCGGACATCTAAGCCAAGAGCCAAAGGTTGGCGATGCGGACCGTCCAAAAGTCGGGGCAGTAACGAAAGCGGAAGATTGTCGATGACTTCGAAGCCCTGATCTTCGCAAGCGTTAATGGCTGTCGACCGGCCAGCACCAGAAGGCCCCGTGATCAACAGAACCGGAAACGTAGAACTTTCAGATGATCCTTCGGGCGTCATTTCACCTATTTCTCTCGTTACGCATATAATGCCATAAGACCGCAGCAAAAGGTACGTTCTGCACTCGATAAAGCAAATCAATTTCACATCCCAGTAACGTCAAGGTGCGTGCTGGAGGAATGCGTTCAGTTTCTACGATGTCGAGGTCCAGGATTGCATGTATTTCTACGTGGGCACGATTGTGTGCTTGCAACACGCCCAAACCACGCGCTTCGATCAAACCTGCGATTTCGGGGTGCGGTGCAGCCATTAACGTCTGTTTGACCGGCGTTAGAACGGTGCGATCGTCTGCCACAAGATCAGCGCCAAACGCCATCAATTCGAAAGCGAGCGACGACTTTCCGGCACCCGACGCGCCAGTTATCAACAAACCCTTATCAAGAATTGAAACACAAGTTGCATGATGGATATGCTCCATCACAAACCTTTAGACAGGGAGGCCAACAACGAAACGCGCGCCCAATGGTTCGGACGTCATATCAGCCTCTGTAGGACGAATATTCTCTGCCCAGATCACGCCACCATGCGCTTCGACGATCTGCTTTGAAATTGCGAGACCAAGCCCTGAGTTATTTCCAAACTGCCCTTCAGGTCGTTCAGAATAGAAGCGCTGGAATACCTTTGCGAGCGCTTCATTAGGAATCCCCGGGCCGGTATCTTCTACAACAATCAGCACACGGTTTTCACGCTGACGCGCCCAAACGCGGATCGCATCGTCTTCTTCGCAGAATGAAATAGCATTCGTAATCAGGTTCACAAAGACTTGCGCAAGCCGCCCTTCGAGCCCCAAAACCATAATCGGTTCGTCAGGAAGATCGGCAATGTAATCGATCCCCTTATCTTGCGCCTCTTTGCCAAGAAACTCATTCAAGTTGTTCAGCATTTTCAGCAGATCAAACGCTTCTTCTTGCTCGCGCACCAGCTCACTGTCCAATCGCGATGCGTTTGAAATGTCGCTGACCAAGCGGTCGAGGCGACGCACGTCATGTTCGAGAACTTCCAAGAGCCGTGCGCGTTGGTCGTCGCGTGTAGCAACGTGCATTGTCCCGACGGCCGAACGCATTGACGCGAGCGGGTTTTTAATTTCATGCGCTACATCAGCTGCGAATTGCTCGTTGCCTTCAATACGTTCGTAGAGTGCCTGCACCATTCCCCGTAGCGCGCCCGACAGGCGTCCAATTTCATCGGGGCGACCTGTAAGATCTGGAATTCGTACCTGCGTAGGCGACATTTTTCGTGCGTTCTTGTCACGACCGATTTCAGCAGCGGCTGCCAAATCGGCAAGCGGATTAGCGATGGTAGATGCGAGAACAAGGCTAAGTCCGACACTCACGAGGATGCTCACGATGAAAAGGCGTAAGACCTGTTCACGTTCTCTTCGGACCAACGCATCTAGCTCACCAGCTGCACTCGAAATTGCGACAGCACCAACTGGTCGGTCGCCTTGAACGATTGGCGTAATAACAACAAAAGTCGTACCGGATGAGTCAGCAATCGTTCTGACCGACGTGCCGCTTTTCAGTGCCTCTAGAACTGCATCCTCACCCGGAGCTTGTCTGTTTTCACGAAAATCGCCAAATATACTGCGAAAGACATTGGCTGCGCCGTTCCAAGTCGAAGACAGAAAATTGGTTAGAACAGTCGCGCCTTCGCCTCGGTTTAGCCCTTCGACAGAAGATCCGCCGCTCGCGCCAATCGCCGTTGCAATCAAAGTTGCGGTTTCATCATATACCGCGACGTCGATGCCTCCACGTAGATCCATATTCTGCAACGTATCGACGACATCAATACCGTCACCGGTCATGAGATTGACTGGAGCAGAAACGGGCATTCTCGCTTCTAAGACGTCGGCGATCAACTCGGCTTCGTTAACCAATCCATTTGCCCGCTGGTAAGCGAGGTTGTCTTTGGATGGATTGAAATAGAGAACGCCTGCGATCAAAAGGATCATTGCGATCAAGTTGAATGTGATAATCTTGCGCGCGATGGGTGACTTTCGAAGGTTTAATAAACCCCTCTTTCGACGCCCTTCTATTAATTCACGTTCGGCGGTGCCCTGTGGTTGAACCCAGTCCTCGCCCAAAACGACATCAGGCGCCGCGGCATCTGCTGCTGCGGCGCGCCGAACTGAATTCAGATCGCGAACGTCAATGTCTGCGGTGTCAGACATACTTACTCTTCGTTGTAACGATATCCGATTCCATAAAGAGTCTCGATCGCAGAAAACTCATCATCTGCCATCCGCATCTTCTTGCGCAGACGCTTGATGTGACTATCGATCGTACCGTCATCGACGTAAACTTGGTCATCGTATGCCACGTCCATAAGCTGATCGCGGCTTTTCACAAATCCTGGACGCTGCGCAAGTGCTTGCAAAAGCAAGAACTCAGTCACTGTAAGAGATACATCCATGCCTTTCCACTTAACGGCATGACGCAACGGATCCATTGTAAGTTCACCGCGAACCATAACTTTGGTTTCTTCAGTTTCTTCAATGACTTCGCCGCTAATCGCATCTTGGCGACGCAACAATGCGCGGATCCGCTCGACGAGCAAACGCTGCGAGAACGGTTTCTTGACGTAATCATCAGCACCCATCCGAAGACCAAGCACTTCATCAATTTCATCATCTTTGGACGTCAAAAAGATTACTGGCATCGACGTCTTCTGACGTAGGCGCTGCAGCAAATCCATGCCATCCATTCGTGGCATCTTGATATCGGGAACCGCCAATTCCGGCATGCGTTTGTTGAACGCATCCAGTGCTGACTGACCATCATTATAGGTTTCGACTTCAAAGCCTTCGGCTTCTAACGTCATTGAGACGGACGTCAGGATATTCCTGTCGTCGTCGACTAAGGCAATTTTTGACATGGGTTTCACCCTTACTGCTTATTAATTTATTGACCTGCTTATGTTGATGTTTCGCCATTTTAGTCGCGCGAATCAATACCTAAACGCGAATCAGCCAACCACCCGTGCTCTATTTGCGGCACAATTAGCTAAGTAATGGCTAAAATGCCTCACCTACGAAACAGTCAGTAACTTGGTTGCGCTAACATCCAAATGGTTGCGCTAACGACTAAAATTAAGGGGTTTGCGTAAGGCACACCAGTGTTAAGACAATGGAATAACGCCAATTTTCGGCAATGCTAAAAGGAATGCGACAATGGACCAAGGTACGGTCAATCCTCAGATGAAACTTGAAGATCAAGGCATCAAAGGACTGGACTATGTCTATTACAACCTGTCCGAAGCGCGCCTGCAAGAAACCGCCGTAGCGAATGGCGAAGGTGTTGATGGCAAAGGTGGAACGTTTCTGGTCACGACCGGAAAGCACACTGGTCGCTCGCCCAAAGACAAGTTCGTCGTGCGAACGCCTTCTGTCGAAGATCACATCTGGTGGGACAACAATGCCCCAATGGAGGCCGACAAGTTCGATCAACTCTATGACGACATGCTCGAGCATATGGGTGGTGGAACTTACTATGTGCACGACCTATTTGGTGGGGCCGATCCAGAACACCGTCTAGACGTACGTGTCGTCACTGAACTGGCATGGCATGGTTTGTTCATTCGCCATTTGCTGAGACGCCCTGTTGAAGCGGAACTCGCAACTTTTGCACCAGACTTCACTGTCATCAATTGCCCAACTTTCAACGCTGACCCAGATCGACACGGCTGCCGTTCTGAAACAGTCATCGCGATGAACTTTGATCGCAAGCTGATCCTAATTGGCGGAACCGAGTATGCTGGTGAGAACAAAAAGTCCGTGTTCGCACTTCTCAACTACCTTTTGCCCGAGAAAGGCATCATGCCGATGCATTGCTCGGCCAATCATGCACCTGGCAACCCTGTTGACACAGCAATCTTCTTTGGCTTGTCGGGCACCGGCAAAACGACGCTATCCGCGGATCCAAGCCGCGTTCTGATTGGCGACGATGAACATGGCTGGTCAGATCGTGGCACCTTCAATTTCGAAGGCGGCTGTTACGCCAAAACAATCGGTCTAGATCCCAAAGCCGAACCTGAGATTTACGCCACCTGTGAAATGCCACACACGGTTATCGAGAACATGATCTTTGATCCTGAGACCAAAGAACTGGATTTCAACGATGACAGTCTGACAGCGAACATGCGTTGTGCATATCCTTTGCATTACATCTCAAATGCATCGGATTCTGCACTGGGCGGTCACCCAAAGAACATCATCATGCTGACCTGTGACGCATTTGGTGTTTTGCCACCGATTAGCCGTTTGACGCCAGCACAGGCAATGTATCACTTCTTGTCTGGTTTTACGTCAAAGGTTGCCGGCACGGAACGTGGGGTTACTGAACCCGAGCCAACGTTCTCAACCTGTTTTGGCGCGCCTTTCATGCCGCGTCGCCCAGAAGCTTATGGCAATTTGCTTCGTCAAAAGATCGCATCTCACGGCGCGACTTGCTGGCTGGTCAACACCGGCTGGACCGGTGGCGCATATGGCACTGGCAGCCGGATGCCCATCAAAGCAACGCGGGCCCTGCTTTCAGCTGCGCTTGATCAATCCCTAATCGAAAATCAATTCCGCAAAGATCCTAACTTTGGTTTTGACG
This sequence comes from Cognatiyoonia sp., assembly GCA_042093895.1. Classification (GTDB taxonomy): domain Bacteria; phylum Pseudomonadota; class Alphaproteobacteria; order Rhodobacterales; family Rhodobacteraceae; genus Cognatiyoonia. Next base: position 16,556 of record JBELEI010000006.1, read on the forward strand.
TTCCGGTCACGTGTGAAGGCGTTGACGATAAGCTCCTCAATCCACGTGAGACATGGGCAGATCAAGCTGCCTATGATGCGCAAGCCGCAAAGTTGGTCGAAATGTTCAGCGAGAACTTTGAGAAATACGTACCCTACATCGATGACGATGTACGTGCGGCAGCGATTGGCTAACTGATCACAATTCGACCGAATTTGGGCTGCGCAGTTGCGCGGCCCTTTTTTGTACCAACTTCGAAGAAGTAATTGTCATCCGACGAGCGCCGATAGAAATCGCGTGCGACATTTTTGTACAATCAAGCAGTGGAAACCGAATTAATATTGCGCTGCACTTGCAAAATGATTATCTCTGCAGCTGCATAAATAGGAGTCGCCCATGCCACGTGACGGTAAAGACATGACAGCTGAAACACGTGTCGTTTTGGAAAATTTGCTAAGACGTACGGCGGCGACGCTCCCGGTGATCGAACAGGTTTTGGATGTTTCGAAATCACGTATCAAAGCATTGGTGACAGAGGGCGACCGCGTCAGTGGATCTTTGATCGAAACAAATCAGACTGCGACGCACGGCTTCGCTTGGCTTGCGACCTATGTTGAAGCTCTGCGCCAAATGCAGAAATGGGCTGACAAACTGGATGCAGATGGAAAATTCGGTGAAATTGAGCAGCTAATCCTGCAAATCGCTTTTGGCGAATATTTGGCCCAGATCCAAGGTGGCCTTCAAATGAACCAAGGTGAGATGGTTCGTTTGCGCGACATGGGTGCCACTGATCAAACGTCCGCGCTTCAAACAGATGAAATCCAAGGCCTCATTGCCGAAGGAAACACACAGGCCGCTCGCAGCCGTTTGTGCCAGCTAATGCAAGATACCGCTGCGAACCTCACTGTTGGCGCTCCCGGTCTGGACGATGAACTCGAAATGATCCGCGAACAGTTCCGCCGTTTCAGCGTTGATCGGGTGGAACCCTACGCACATGAATGGCACCTCAAGGACGAATTGATCCCGATGGATCTGATCGACAAAATGGCTGAACTCGGCGTCTTTGGACTCACAATTCCTGAGGAATACGGGGGCTTCGGATTATCAAAGGCATCGATGTGTGTCGTGTCGGAAGAGTTATCACGCGGATATATCGGCGTCGGTTCCCTTGGAACGCGCTCTGAGATTGCTGCAGAATTGATCATTTGTGGCGGTACGGAAGAGCAGAAACAAAAGTGGCTTCCAAAACTTTCATCAGGTGAGACGTTGCCAACAGCAGTTTTCACGGAACCCAACACAGGATCCGACCTTGGAAGCCTACGCACAAAAGCGCGCAAAGATGGGGACGATTGGGTCATTAGCGGCAATAAGACATGGATCACACACGCAGCCCGCACGCACGTAATGACCGTCTTGGCCCGCACCATTCCCGACACCGACAATTACAAAGGTCTGTCGATGTTCTTGGCCGAGAAGACGCCCGGCACCGACGAAGAACCTTGGCAGGATCCCGGCATTTCAGGCGGCGAGATCGAAGTTCTCGGGTACCGAGGAATGAAAGAATACACGCTGAATTTCGATGACTTCAAAGTCAGCGGTGAGAACCTGCTTGGTCAAACAGAAGGCCAAGGCTTTAAACAGCTGATGCAAACCTTTGAAAGCGCGCGCATCCAAACCGCCGCGCGTGCGGTAGGCGTGGCCCAATCTGCGTTGGATGAGGGCATGAAATACGCTCAAGATCGCAAGCAATTCGGTCAAGCGTTGATCAATTTTCCGAGGGTATCAGGCAAACTGGCCATGATGGCCGTTGAGATTATGATTGCTCGCCAATTGACATATTTCTCAGCTCACGAGAAAGACAACGATCGACGGTGTGATCTGGAAGCTGGCATGGCCAAGCTATTGGGTGCCCGTGTCGCATGGGCATGCGCGGATAACGCGCTTCAAATCCATGGCGGAAACGGTTTCGCGTTGGAATACAAAATCAGCCGTATCCTTTGTGATGCCCGCATCCTGAATATTTTCGAGGGCGCCGCTGAGATTCAAGCACAGGTTATTGCACGTAGGCTCCTCGGCTAATTCACAAACCTGTTGCGCCCACGCGCAAGACAATCAAAATAAGGCGTTGCGGGCTTGCGGTTCGCGCCCCTTGCCCCATGTTGAGGGTTAGGGATTCTAGGAACCGTATTTATGAAAACCGTAATGTTAACTGGTATTACCGGCTACATCGCCAAGCACATTGCTGCTCAACTTTTGGACGCGGGATATTCCGTTCGCGGTTCGATGCGGACAATGAACCGTGTGCAAGAGGTCAACGCAGCCGTTGCGCAAGGCATCAAAGATCCAAGTTCCCTACGACGCCTGAGTTTCTGCCAGCTCGATTTGTTGAAGGATGCAGGGTGGAATGACGCGGCCCACGGCATGGATGCAATCATTCATACGGCCTCGCCTTTCCCGATGACGCCACCGAAAACCGCAGACGATCTAATTCGTCCCGCTGTCGATGGTATGCTGCGCGCGCTGAAAGCCGCCCAATCCGCTAACGTTAAGCGCGTGATCGTGACTTCCTCAACAGCTGCGATTTCAGGCGCACCGCTTCCACCTGGAAAATCATCGTATGACGAAGCAGACTGGACAGACACCGACGCGAGATCTACGTCCGCCTACAGTAAGTCCAAGACATTGGCTGAAAAAGCAGCGTGGGATTTTGTGCGAGACGATGCCCCTGCGATAAAACTTACGTCGATCAATCCGGGTTTTGTTGTTGGTCCGCCCTTAGATACCGATTTCGGTACGTCGATTGCTGTGATCGAACGTATGCTCAAAGGCAGAGATCCGATGATCCCACAACTTGGGTTTTCTACAGTGGACGTGCGGGACGTGGCCAAATTGCACGTCGCGGCTTTGACGGATAGCGATTGTGTTGGACAGCGGGTAATGGGTGTCGATCAGTTTTTGTGGTTCAAAGACATCGCAGCTGCGATTAAAGCTGCGCACCCACAACGCAGGATCAGTCAACGTATCGCGCCAAATGCCTTGATGAAAGTGTTAGGCCTGTTCGATCCATCAATTCGCGGTATTGTTCCCCAGCTAGGACACCATATTCCGACCGATAATGCCCGCGCCAAACGATTATTGGGTAACGAATTTCGGGATGTCCGTGCGAGCGTTGTTGAAACAGCGACATACCTTATCGACAACAAATTAGTGTAATGCCTCGGCCGCATGCTTACCTATTTGCGCTTGCATTGTGCGCCGCATGTCAATCTGACGAAACCGTCACCGGTTATCTAGACGAGGCGACAACCTTTGATCTTGTCCAGTTCAACGGCGCGCCCGTCACAGCGTCCGTAACGATCGATCTTGGCCAAGCTGGGCAGATTTCGGGTCGCGCGCCCTGTAACAGATATTCAGCAAAGCAAACCGCGCCCTACCCTTGGATCGAAATAGGCCCGATCCTTTCCACCAAAATGGCTTGCCCAGATCTAAATTTCGAAAGCGCTTACTTTGAATCACTGGCAGAGGCGACGCTGGCAGAGGTCACGGGCCCTGTGCTTATCCTGTCCAATACCGACGGACTGGAATTGGTGTTTCAAGCGGCACCAGAGCGCTGAAGTGCTACAATCAACCGGCTACGCGCGCTCGGCATTTCTTTTCCGCCCAAATTGGCCAACAGCTTATGCTCAATAAAATATCCCGTCACCTCGAGAGCCTTTAAGATATCGGTCTGAGCGGCATCACCCTTGCCCACCAACACGTCTGGCAAAGGCAGCAATCGATCGACCCATTCACCGGCCGCGCTTCGACCAACTGCACGGCCGGTTTTGGGAGAAATATAGCTCAAGTCATCACGCGATCCGCTAACGGCGCAGGTCTCGAGATCAAGTGCAAAGCCAAGATCTGAGAGTAACGCTAGTTCCCACTGAACATATGCAAGTGGCCAGACGTCATTTGAGCCCAATAGATCAAGCAATTGTTCCGTGCGGGCATAGAGGTTTGGGTGCGCTTCTCTTTCGGGTAATGCCGCAGCGAGCAATGCACAAACGGCGTTCAGCCCCGACAGCGCCAACCTGCTCGCCATCGCATGCGCTGAGCGACTGCGGATCATTTCAACGGTATAGCTGCCAAGGTGCTCAGACAACCGTGCTTTCCAATCGGCCTGGAGCTGCGCGCCCGGCTGCATCAGTGGTGCCATTTTGCGCGAGGCACCGCCACGTACGACCCCGGCACACCGACCGTGTTCTGTCGTAAAAATGTCAGCAATTACGGATGATTCACCGAAACGCCGCGCGGAGAGCAATATTCCCTGATCGCGCCAATCAATCATCGCTGGTCACGCAAGACTTGGGTCGTCAAGTAGATGACGCCCTTCCGCATCTTCCACTTCAATGACCCAAAGATCAGCGTCGAAGCTGCGTTGTTTTGTGATCGACACATCAACGTCAGTTTCCGGGCCATCAACCAAGACGATCCATTTGCGATCCCCAGTCATCAAATCAAAGCTGCGGTGAAAACAGCAAGCCGTCCCATCGAGCCGATTAAGTTTGACCAAGATCGCGCCTGCGGTCAGGTCTCCTTTGGCAACGACAAAAGCTGGGATATTCAACAAGCTGAGGCGCTTGCGATATGCGGAAACCCAAAGGTCCGCGGTAACCCTCACTGATTACCGTCCTTAAAGTTAAGCCCCATCTCAGAGTATCTTTCTGCATCCTCTAACCAATTTGGGCGCACCTTGACCTGAAGGAATAGATGCACGCGACGGCCAAGAAACTCTTCGAGCTCTTCTCGCGACGCTTTGCTTACAGCTTTGATAGTTTCGCCTTTGTTGCCAAGAACAATGCCCTTGTGGCCATCGCGCATGACATAAATCAGTTGATCAATCTTTGCAGAGCCATCTTTGCGCTCTTCCCAGCCTTCCGTTTCGACGGTTAGTTGGTATGGCAGTTCTTGATGAAGTCGCAGCGTCAGTTTTTCGCGGGTCATCTCAGCCGCGATCATGCGCATCGGAAGATCCGCGATTTGATCCTCTGGGTATAACCAAGGGCCTTCCGGCACTTCTTTTCCGAGCCATGCCTTTAGGTGCTGGCAGCCATGACCCTTTTCCGCGGAAATCATGAACGTCTCTAGGAAAGGAAATGCTTCATTCATTTCCTTGGTCAGCTGCAACAGCTTTTCCGTGGCCACTTTGTCAATCTTGTTGATCGCAAGCGCGTATTTGGTCGCGCCTGCGCGCTCTTGCAGGGCCTCTAGGATGGCTTTTACGCCTTCGGTGACCCCACGGTGTGCCTCGATCAGCAAAACGACCACATCTGCGTCTGCAGCGCCGCCCCAGGCAGCTGCGACCATTGCACGATCAAGGCGACGGCGTGGCTTGAACAGGCCCGGCGTGTCCACAAATACCAACTGAGCATCTTGTTCCATCGCCACACCGCGAATGCGTGCGCGCGTTGTTTGAACTTTATGCGTTACAATTGACACTTTCGCACCGACCATTCGGTTCAACAGTGTCGATTTACCTGCGTTTGGTTCACCAATCAGGGCCACAAATCCTGCACGTTGTGTCGTCATCCTGATACGTCCTCTAAAAGAGCTTTTGCCGCGGCTTGCTCTGCATGTCGTTTTGAACCCGCTGTCGCCTTTGCGCTGGCACCTGACAAAAGCCGAACTTCAATCGTGAAAATCGGCTGATGATCGGGACCTGAGCGATCCACTTCAACGTAGGCAGGCGGCGGTTCGCCGCGCCCTTGCGCCCATTCTTGGAGCGCTGTTTTGGCGTCACGGGCGTCATCGGCAACGTTGAAAATGCGATCACCCCAAAGTCTTACGATAAGTTCGCGAGCTGTTTCAAACCCTGCATCTTGGTGAACAGCTGCAATGACAGCCTCCATTGCATCCGCAAGCAACGCATCCTTACGGCGTCCACCCGATTTCATCTCGGATCTACCGAGCTTTAGGACTGCACCAATATCGATTTGACGCGCGACATCCGCACAGGCCTCTTTGCGGACTAGCGCGTTGAAGCGCGGGGCGAGCTGCCCTTCATTCGCACTCGGATCAGCTTCCAATAGGGCTTCTGCCATCACGAGGCCAAGCACTCGGTCGCCGAGAAACTCTTGTCGTTGGTTGTCGTCGCGATGTGGCGACACCATGGAGGAGTGCGTGACCGAACGGACAAGCAATTCGGGGTTCCTAAAGTTATACCCTAAACGCCCTTCAAAGGCTGACAGTTCACCGGACAGCTTCACTCAATCGCCTTAAAGTAACGATCGCTGCGCCATGTCCAGAACGCGAACATTGACCGGCCTGCGCTCGAGAACATGATCCGGTCCGCACGCCCAACAATTTCAGAGCGAGGAACGAACCCGACGCCCCGTGCAGACTGAGCCACACGGCTGTCAGTTGAATTGTCGCGGTTATCGCCCATAAAGAAGAAATGGTCGTCAGGAACTGTAAACACACCTGTGTTGTCTGAAGACTGGTTCAGCACGTTCAAAATCGAATGCGATTTGCCATTTGGCAACGTTTCGATGAATTTCTCTTTTTCGCAGTCTCCGCCATTGCCGACAGCCCCATTCGCACAACGTGGTGTCAGACCCTGCGGTCCCTGTCGCGACCATGTTTCAACAAAAAGGCCGTCTGGGTCGACTTGCACAGGTTCATCATTGATGTGGAGAAGCCCATTGGTCATCTGAATGCGATCACCAGGCAAACCAATCGTCCGTTTGATGAAATCAAGTCCAGTAACAGGATGGCGAAATACGACTACATCGCCACGCTCGGGGTCGGACCCGAACAGACGATCATTCCCGTCTCCTAAAAACCCACAGAAATCATCGGCGCCAATATCGATCCCGACTGCGGGAACGCGAATGGAGGGACATGACGCATAAGAATAGCCATAGGCCATTTTGTTGACGAACAAAAAGTCGCCAATCAGCAACGTATCTTTCATTGACCCAGAAGGGATCCAAAACGGTTGAAAGAACAGCGTGCGAAAAACGCCAGCAATCAGCAAAGCATAAACAACTGTCTTTACTGTCTCGATTGCACCGCTTGCGAAGCCTGAGCTTTCTGACATTTTCTATTCCTTATCAGGTTTCACGCTTCATGCGTTTCTGATCCTGCGCTGTCAAGCGGAGCGCGTAACTGTTTCAGGTATCGCTTCGATGACGACGAACGCTTGCGCCCATGGATGATCGTCTGTCAGCGTCACATGAATGATCGCTTGATGCCCTGGCGGCGTCATTTCGATCAACCGTTCTTTCGCCCAGCCTGTTACCTCCATAACCGGCTGACCAGTTCTCAGATTGCTCACCGCCATATCGCGCCATGAGATACCCATCCGCAATCCAGTGCCTAACGCCTTTGAACACGCCTCTTTCGCAGCCCAGCGCTTTGCATAGGTCCCTGCGACGTCTTTTCGACGCTCAGCTTTGCGTTGTTCAACCTCAGTAAACACACGGTTGCGAAATCGATCACCGAACCGATCCAAAGTTCCTTGGATCCGTTCAATATTCGCGAGATCTGTGCCAATTCCCAAAATCATTGAAATTGTCTATCCAACTTTAAGGTCCGCGACGAAAACACCGTCGGTGCACAATGCAATCAGCCTCGAACCAAGCGCCTTGTGGCGCGGATCGTCTGCGTAGATTTGCAGCGCTTCGCTATCCTCAAACGAACAAATGAACCCATAGGGGTACGACTGCGACAGTTTTTCAAAGTCCAAGTTGGGACCATGTTCAAAACCGACAAATCCGGGTAGTTCCAGCGCTGCGAGGCCTTCCATCACAGACGCGAGCTCTTCTGCATCAGCGTTTTCGGCTAAGGTCATCATCACGATATGCTGGATCATTTTCGTGCCTCATCCATTACGCGTCGCATTTCAGCGATTGCATCGGGAAGACCACGGAATATGGATTCCCCGATCAAGAAATGGCCAATATTGAGTTCTTGTATCTGCGGGATTGCGGCGATTGGTCCAACGCAGCCATAGGTCAATCCGTGACCTGCGTGCACTTCCAAACCCAAATCATCGGCAAAAGCAGCCATTTCGACTATCTTTTGGAGTTCAATGTCGCGCTCCTCAAAACGTTCTTCGGCGTGGGCGTCGCAATACGCCCCGGTGTGGAGTTCAATGACGTGCGCCCCAATTCTGGCCGCAGCCTCGATTTGTTTTGGATCGGCACCAATGAAGATCGACACGCGGCTACCCAGGTCACGCAATGGCGCGATGAAGTGCGCTAACGAGTTCTCTTCTCGTGCAACCTCGAGACCACCTTCTGTCGTTCGCTCTTCTCGCTTTTCTGGAACGATGCATACGGCGTGAGGTTTATGGCGCATTGCGATCTGCTGCATTTCTTCGGTTGCGGCCATTTCGAAATTTAGTGGCACATTCAAAGCCTCGACAAGCGCATCGATGTCAGCATCTACGATGTGGCGGCGGTCTTCGCGCAAATGCGCAGTAATACCATCAGCGCCGGCGGCTTCGGCCATCAGCGCCGCGCGTGTTGGGTCGGGAACCATGCCACCGCGCGCGTTACGGACGGTCGCTACATGGTCAATATTCACACCTAGTCGGAGAGGATACATCGCTTCATTCCTAAACCTGCTTGCTTTCCAATCTAGACAGAACTTTCCAGACTGCCAGCGAGAAAGCTATCGTTTGTTTAGCTTGCTGAGCTTTTCTCTCAAGCGCTTGCGGCGACGGTTTTGATAGGCAGTGATTACTGGGACAGTCAAATAGTAAGCAATCACGCCGGCAATGGCGCCCGGTACCAGAGACCCAATCATGAACGGATAGAAGGTTTCTGAATAAAATGCCGAGAGATGGCCCCATTCCATTTTGTTCGAATTAAACAGCGCCAAGAAATTGTGCCACAAGTCTCCAATTGCTGTCGAAAACTGACACCCGAGTCCGCATTGATTATGCTTTGCATCTTGAAGGATTGCTTCGTTCAGGCTGGAGCCGAGCAACCAGTGACCGGTCTGCAAGGAGACCCACGCGATCGGCACATAGGTTAGCGGGTTACCAAAGAAGGTCGCCATCAACGCCGCTAAAATGTTGCCGCGCATCAGTTTTGCCATCGCTGCAGCAACCAAAAAATGCAATCCAAAAAACGGTGTAAACGAAGTTGCCACGCCCGCCATCACACCACGGGCAATTTTCTCTGGGGTATCAGGCAAGCGTCTAACTCTATGTTTGACGTATTCAAACGCACGCGCCCAGCCTCCCTTGGGGTAGACAAACTGAGAAGCGATCGTCCAGATCGGTCGTCTATCCCGGCGCTTAAAAACCAAACGTTTTGTCCTTTAGTTCTCTTTTTCCGCCGCAAGCGACGGATCCCGTTTACGGCTAACAGACGAAACGCTGCTTTCTGCCTCTAGTGCTGTCATCACCCGATGCATGTGTTCAGTGTCGCTAAGGTCGACATCAATCAACAATCGGAAATAGTCAGGCTTTCGATCTATAAAACGCAAATCTGAAATATTTGCGGCTTGTTCGCCAACTAATGTGCATATTTTGCCTAAGACACCAGTTTCATTGCTGATAACAATATCAATTGTTACTGCGTTTACGGATTTGTGATGCCCTTCTTGCCAATGCAGGTCGATCCAACGCTCTGGCTGTTCTTCGTACCGGATTAGTGTTTCGCAGTCGATCGTGTGAACGACGACGCCCTGCCCGCGATATGTTATTCCAACAATGCGTTCACCTGGGATTGGCTGACAGCATTTTGCGCGGCTGTGGGTTTGGTCGGCACTGAGACCCACCAAAGCCTTACCTTGGTCGATCATATCACCCTGATTGTCGGCAAGCTTTGGATATATCGCGGCAACTACGTCGCGCGCGCTGGCTTCGGCGCTTCCGAGACTTACGAGCAGATCACTGACGTCGTCAAACGCCATGGTTTTCGCCGCCGTGCTCAAGGCTTTGTCTGTTGGCTTCTTGCCAACATTCTCAAACGCTACTCGCGCAAGTTCACGACCGAGCCGGATGAAGCGTTCTTGATTTTCATCCCGAAGAGATTTCCGAATAGCTGATTTGGCTTTGCCTGTTACAGCAATATCGATCCATGTTGCCTGCGGCGTCTGACCTTCAGCCGTGATGACTTCGATCGACTGACCGTTCTTTAGACGTGTCCACAAGGGCACACGAAGGCCATCAACCTTAGCGCCGACACAAGCGGCACCGATGCGTGTGTGGATCGCGTACGCAAAATCCAACGGCGTTGCGCCGCGCGGTAACTTGATCACATCACCTTTTGGTGTGAAGCAAAAAACCTGATCCGAGTACATTTCAAGCTTCACGGCTTCTAAGAACTCTTCGTGATCCTCATCGCCATCAAATCGCTCTGTAAGAGACGAAATCCATTGCACTGGGTCTACCGCAAACCTGTTCTCGACACGTTCACCGTTCCGGTAAGACCAGTGTGCAGCGACACCTGTTTCGGCGACTTCGTGCATTTCACGCGTCCTGATTTGCACCTCTACGCGTTTTCCGTCCCGTCCAGAAACGGTTGTATGTATAGATCGGTATCCGTTTGATTTGGGCTGGCTGATATAGTCCTTGAAGCGGCCCGGCACTGCGCGCCAGCGTTGGTGGATAGATCCCAAAACGCGATACACGTCAGCCTCAGAGGCTGTTATCACGCGGAACCCATAAATATCGGAAAGTCTGCTAAAGCTCTGCTTCTTTTCCTCCATTTTGCGCCAGATCGAATAGGGCTTCTTGGCACGTCCAAGAACCTCAGCCTGAATATTCGCTTTCTCTAATTCAACGCGCATATCGGACGTAATTTTCTGAACCACGTCACCCGTTTCCCGCTGCAGCATAATGAAGCGCCGGATGATCGAGTTCCGACCCTCTGGGTTCAGGACACGGAATGCGAGATCTTCGAGTTCTTCGCGCATCCACTGCATACCCATCCGGCCGGCCAGTGGTGCATAGATATCCATTGTTTCACGGGATTTTTGAACCTGTTTTTCCGCGCGCATTGATTTGATCGTACGCATGTTGTGTAGACGGTCAGCGAGTTTCACCAAAGTGACCCGCAGGTCGCGGCTCGTGGCCATAAACAGCTTACGGAAATTTTCGGCTTGTTTTGTTTCAGATGAATGAAGCTGAAGGTTCGTCAGCTTGGTTACACCATCTACAAGATCTGCGATCTCGCGGCCAAAACGCGCCTCGACATCCGAGAACGATGCTTTCGTGTCTTCGATCGTATCATGCAACAAGGCTGTGATCAGCGTTGCATCATCCATCTGCTGTTCAGCAAGGATCATCGCTACCGAAACGGGATGCGTAAAGTAAGGTTCACCAGAATGGCGAAACTGTCCTTCGTGCATATCTTCACCAAAGGCAAAGGCTTCGGCGAGTTTTGCTTCGTTTGTGCGGGGGTTGTAGGTGCGGACCAGTCCAATCAGATCTTCAGCTGTGGTCATCCCGGTCCGGCACTTTCATGTGTCTGGCCGCGCCTTAGCGCTGGCCTTGTGCTTCCATCAAAGCACGCAGCAGGTTTTCTTCGGACATATCGTCCTCTGCTGGCTTATCTGACTCAGCGCCCATCAACAAAGACATGCTGTCTTCTTCTGGCAGATCTTCTTCAATCTGGTGCTGATTTGCTTCGATCATACGCTCACGCAGATCATCAGCTTGCTGTGTTTCGTCAGCGATTTCGCGCAAAGAAACGACGGGGTTTTTGTCGTTGTCACGGCCCACAGTAATTGGGGAACCGGCGGAAATTTCGCGCGCCCGATGGGCTGCAAGCATGACAAGCTCAAACCGGTTGGGAACTTTATCGACGCAATCTTCTACGGTGACGCGGGCCATATTCAGTGCTCCAATGCGCTAAAATGTCTTAAGAAGCCTTGCACATAAGGGCAGATGATTGAAAAGACAAGTGGATTTCGCCCCGATCAGAGCGCCCGAACTTCATCTAAAGCATCCTTAGAACAGGCGTCACATAAAGACCTAAGCGACCTGCCGAGTACAGGATGAACCCAGCTTTCGGCGACATCGCATAACGGCACCAAAGCAAACGCGCGATCTTGGACACGCGGGTGTGGTAATATCAAGCTTTCAGGCGCTTTTTCTAACTGCAAATCAAGCGGGAGCTCGGCCCAATATGTCCATTCCTGAGCACTTGGAACAACCGTTTTACCGACAGCAATCAAATCGATATCCAATGTGCGTGCTGCCCACCTTGTTTCCCTGATACGGTCTGCTTCTGCTTCAACGCCATGTAGGATCTCTAGAATTTCCGTTGGGTGAAGCGTTGTTTCGAACTTTCCTGCTGCGTTAACGAACTCCGGGCCAGAACCGGCCGGAAATGCTGGTGTGTTGTATCTTTGGCTTTGAGTGATTCGGCAGTTGAGCCGTTCTTCCAATAGCTCGAAACAACGTTCGGTTGTCTGCATCGGCGTCCCCCATGCAGAACTTTGATTACTTCCGGTACAAATCAACGCAATTGCGGCGTCTGGTATTAAATCAGCGACTTGAGTCATGTCGCAAAAGTCTTACAATTGGCGTGCTTTGCAAGTTTTTTATTTTTCACTCACTCACGGACCCTGCAAAGCGCACATCGGAAGGAATTTAAATGTTTTATCGGGATGAGCGATTAGCGCTCTTCATCGATGGATCAAACCTCTACGCGGCGTCCAAGTCGCTAGGGTTCGACATCGACTACAAACTACTACGTCAAGAATTTGTGCGACGTGGCAAACTACTGCGGGCGTTTTATTACACAGCGCTGCTAGAGAACGACGAATACTCGCCGATCCGCCCACTCGTGGATTGGCTTCACTACAACGGGTTTTCAATGGTCACAAAACCGGCCAAAGAATACACGGATAGTATGGGCCGGCGTAAAGTCAAAGGGAACATGGACATCGAGCTTACGGTCAATGCCCTAGAACTCGCCCCTCACATCGATCACGCTGTAATCTTTTCGGGAGATGGTGATTTCAGACCTTTGGTTGAATCTCTTCAAAGACAAGGCGTACGAGTTTCGGTCGTTTCTACAATCCGTAGCCAACCGCCGATGATCTCAGATGAACTGCGAAGACAATGCGATAATTTCATCGAGCTGGACGAATTACGTGATGTTGTAGGCAGACCACCGCGAGAGCCGCGTGATGAACCGCAAGCAAATCTAGAAGACGTCGAATAAGACAAAGGGCCGCCAGTTGGGCGGCCTTTTCATTTGGCCGATACTGGACGAAGTCGCTTGGGTTGATTACCTAGACGAAAGCGACACGCAGGAGCGGACATGACCAAAAACAAACTTGATTTGTACCTTGCGGCCCCACGTGGATTTTGTGCTGGCGTAGATCGCGCAATTAAGATCGTCGAGATGGCTTTGGAAAAGTGGGGCGCGCCTGTCTACGTGCGCCACGAGATCGTCCATAACAAATTCGTCGTTGATGGATTGCGTGACAAGGGCGCAGTTTTCGTCGAAGAGCTCGAAGAATGCCCTAACGACCGCCCCGTCATTTTTTCTGCACACGGCGTGCCAAAAGCAGTGCCCGCAGCAGCAGCAAAGCGCGAGATGGTCTACGTTGACGCGACCTGCCCGCTTGTCAGCAAGGTCCACATTGAAGCGCAGCGCCATTCCGACAAAGGCCTGCAAATGATTATGATTGGCCACGAAGGACATCCAGAAACTGTTGGAACGATGGGCCAATTGCCTGAGGGTGAGGTCTTACTCGTTGAAACCGTGGAAGATGTCGCGACGGTTGAAGTCCGCGATCCTGAACAATTGGCGTTTGTCACGCAAACAACATTGTCCGTCGATGACACGATCGACATTGTCTCAGCATTGAAAACGCGCTTTCCCAAAATTGTCGGCCCGCACAAAGAAGACATCTGCTATGCGACAACCAACCGACAAGAAGCCGTCAAAGCGATGGCGCCAAAATGTGATGCTATTCTCGTTGTAGGCGCGCCAAACTCTTCAAACTCTAAGCGTTTGGTCGAGGTGGGAGCACGCGCAGGTTGCCCTTATGCACAGCTTGTACAACGCGCCACTGACATCGATTGGCGCGCACTGGATGGCATCAAAAGCATCGGGATTACTGCTGGTGCCTCTGCGCCAGAGGTTTTGATCAATGAAGTCATCGATGCGTTCAAAGAACGCTACGAAACCTCTGTGGAAATGGTGGAAACAGCGGTTGAGAACGTGGAATTCAAGGTGCCACGCGTTCTGCGCGAAACTGCATGATCCTACATCATAAGTGCGCCCAAAGACTTCTCAGTGAAAACGCGAATGTAGTCGCCAGGTGATGAACCGGCCCAATACACCCACAGCCGTTGCGGGTCTTGCTGGTCAATCCAAACATGATCACCTTCTTCAAGACCGCGTAGGTTTGTGCTGATGTAGTCAACGTTCGTGTTCGCTAGAAAATCTGTTGCACCCATCGTGTCTTGGTACGCTGCGATCCCTAAGATTGGGGCGTCAAAATCGACATAGCCATGATGGATGCCAGAGAGGCTATCAAAGAATACATAGTGGCTCGCGACTACGGTACCTGCGTTGATGTATCCATCGGTTCCGCCAATATCGACACGAATGGGCTCAACCAGTTCAATGTTCTGGTCCTCATCAAATGCATAGAGGTGCGGGGTGTTGAAGTTATCGTTCCCCACCGCAAACTTCGTGTCAGAATCCAAAATTACAAATTCGCCACTGTCATTTTGGCGCACGATATCTCCATCAACGATAACTGCGGATGCCGGAGCCGCGGTCATCAAAATTGCGAGCGAATAGCAGAGACTCTTTATCATGTTCTTTATCCTTGGATTGCCCACAGAACCCTAGTCGGAAATCAGCCGAACACTATCGAAACACTCTCAGCTCGCACAAACGTGTATCCCAACGAAAAAGGCCGCCCTGGTTTGGGCGGCCTTTTGAAAATTCTGTCGCAGATGGCTTATGCCATTGCTGCCTTTGCTTTGCCAACGATCGCCGCAAATGCTTCTGGCTCGTTCACTGCCAGATCAGCAAGAACCTTACGGTCCACTTCGATACCAGCAAGTGCTAGACCGTTGATGAACTTTGAATAGTTCAAGTCAGCATCTACCAAACGAACGCCAGCGTTGATCCGCTGGATCCACAAGGAGCGGAAGTTCCGCTTACGATTGTGACGGTCACGTGTTGCGTACTGGTTCGCTTTATCAACGGCCTGCTTAGCAACTTTGAAAGTCTTGGAGCGGCGGTCATAATAACCTTTCGCTGCATCAAGGACTTTTTTGTGACGACGATGGGTGACTGTTCCGCCTTTAACGCGCATATCTCAAATCCCTCTAATAAATTAACGTGAGTATGGCATCATCGGTTTGATGATACCTTCGTCAGCTTTGCAAAGTGTGGTCGTGCCACGTGCATTGCGGAGGAATTTGTTTGAGCGTTTGATCATGCCGTGCTGCTTACCCGCTTGGGCTGCAACAACGCGACCAGAGGCCGTCACTTTAAAGCGTTTTTTGACGCTCGATTTTGTCTTCATCTTAGGCATTTCCGTCTCCTATTTTAGGTCGGTCGGATCACGCGACTCGGCATGCCACTTTGGCCGGACGCGCGGGTTCAGAAGCGCCGTATAAAATGGCACATCCGTTATGGCAAGAGCTGATTTAATTGATGTAGCGCCCGATCACTTGGACCAATACATCTGGGTAAGCGGAAATACTGTACGCACCTGGTTTTTGCGTGACCGAGAAGTAGATCATGATCCCAGCAGCAAGCGCGACCAAGGCAGGTGTGCGAGGCGTTCGTCCATCGATAAGCGCGCTGATGACAGCGGGCACCATCAAAACGGCAAGCGCACCGCCAAGTACGAATAACAGATCTGGATCCATCCCAATGCCCTTTCATAAGGCCTTGGAATAGACGCTACTCGAATTCTGACGGGTAGATCAACTTTTCATCGCAAGGCGCAACCCGCAAGATGTTTGTGGAACCAGGTGTATTGAAAGGAACACCCGCTGTAACGACGACCATATCATCATTGGTAACCATTTTCTGCTCATGGCTAGCACGCACCGCAGCGATCACGGCTTCTTTGAAACGCCCGACGTCACCCACAACAACACAATTACATCCCCAAGACAGCGAAATCCGACGTGCGGTCCCTACAAAACTTGTCAAGGCAACGATTGGTACACGCGGACGTTCGCGGGCGACCAACAGAGCGGTCGTCCCGGATTGCGAGAAACAACAAATCGCTTTGACATCCGTCGTTTCAGCAATCTCGCGGGCCGCTGCCACGATGCCGTCGGCGACCGTTGTTCGCTCGGCTACGCGAGATGCTTCGATAATGTCGGTGTAAGTTGGATCATTCTCGACCTCGCGGGCGACATTATCCATGGTCGTCACGGCTTCGATTGGAAAGCTGCCAGCAGCAGATTCAGCCGAGAGCATGATCGCGTCCGTCCCTTCGTAAATTGCCGTCGCGACGTCGGACACTTCAGCGCGTGTCGGCATCGGGCTTTCAATCATCGATTCCAACATTTGCGTTGCCACGATCACTGGCTTGGCGGCTGTACGGCACTTGCGCACAAGCTGCTTTTGAATCGGGGGAACGTTTTGCACAGGGAGCTCAACGCCCAGATCACCACGCGCAACCATGATCCCGTCAGAAACCGCGAGGATATCATCAAACGCTTTAACTGCTGCAGGCTTTTCAATCTTGGACAACAAAGCCGCGCGACCTTTGGCAAGCTTACGCGCTTCTTCGACATCAGCTGGTCGTTGAACAAATGAAAGCGCGAGCCAATCCACACCCAACTCACATACAAATTCCAGGTCTTTGCGATCTTTTTCAGATAGGGCGGCTAGCGGAAGAACCACATCAGGGACGTTTACGCCCTTACGATTTGAGATCGTGCCGCCGACGATGACTTCACAATCGGCAAAGTCCGCACCACAGTCTTTGACCTTTAGTTTGATCTTGCCGTCATTCACCAAAAGATGTGCGCCAGGCTCTAGTGCATCAAAAATTTCTTTGTGCGGCAGACGAACGCGATTCACGTCACCGTCTGCTTCATCAAGATCTAAACGGAAACTTGCGCCAACGACCAATTCCTCTTCGCTATTCGCAAAGGTTCCAACACGCAATTTAGGTCCCTGAAGATCGGCCAAAATTGCAATTGGGCTATTCAGGTCTTTTTCGACCTGACGAATAATCTCATGACGCACCTTAATTTCTGCATGATCGCCGTGGCTCATGTTCAAGCGAAACACGTCTGCACCAGCTTCGTGTAGCGCGCGGATCATCTCGTAGTCGTTGGAGGCTGGGCCCAAAGTTGCGACAATCTTCACATTGCGGTGGCGTCTCATGATGGTGTTTCCTCGTCGGCTCAAACTAATTGTTAGCGATAACGCTGCAGTTGCTGCCCTTATAACCATTTCCATTTCAACGACAACTGGCCTAATGAAAACAGCAGAGATATGAGAGCAAAATGACGGATCAAGCATATACTATTGTGGGTCCAGACCGGCCCGGGCGCTGGGTCTTAACTTGTGATCACGCTTCAAACAGAGTCCCCGATTGGATCAATGGCGGGGATTTGGGCGTAACCCCAGCGGATATGAACCGTCACATCGCCTATGACATCGGTGCAGCGGGCGTCACACATCATCTCTCCGAGTTGTTACAAAGCGTGGCAGTGCTCTCCAACTTTTCACGGATTGTCATTGACCCGAACCGCGGCGCTGATGACCCGACCCTAATCCGTACGATCTATGATGGCTCAATCATCCCGGCAAATCGACATGCTTCACAGAAAGAACGCGAACGTCGAAAAAACGAATTATACCGTCCATATCACAACGCGATTGCCCAGGCTGCAATGGCCCGAAAAGCGCCCGCAATCTGCGCAATTCACAGCTTTACACCGCGACTAAAAGATGGAGCAATGCGTCCTTGGGAAATTGGTATCCTCTATGCAAAAGATGCGCGTCTCGCAAAGCCTTTGCTTGAAAATTGCAGAGCGAAGGGTTGGTGCGTCGGAGACAACAAACCCTACAACGGAGAATTGCCTGGTGACGCAATCGACCAACACGCGCTGCGACATGGTCGACCCAATGTCTTGATCGAGGTCCGCAATGATTTGATTGAGGATTCTGCCGGACAACGGTTTTGGGCTGAACAGCTCGCCCCTATATTAGCACAAACCCTCGCCGAAACCGGCCTCTGAAGGAGAAACATTATGGACACTCAAACCCAATTGGAGCTCGAAGCTGCTGCGTTTCGCCGTTTGAAAAAACACCTGATGGAAGATCGCACAGATGCGCAAAACATCGACATGATGAACCTTGCAGGTTTTTGCCGGAACTGTTTGAGCCGCTGGTACCAGGAAGCCGCAAACGAACGCGGTATCGAAATGTCAAAAGACGAAGGTCGCGAAGCTTTCTACGGGATGCCCTTCGCCGATTGGAAAGCGAAGTATCAGACAGAAGCATCAGATGCCGCCAAGGCTGAGTTCGACAAGTCCCACTAAACCTATTTTCTCGGCGGCGTTTTTCCGACGGCGCGCATGATCAAGCTAACGCGAGGGGTCGTCCCTGTTTCTGGGCGCGACCGACTACGTAGCACGGGTGTATTTTTGGAACTATCGCCGCGGCTCTCGCGTAGAACGATATAGAGACCTGACGCAATGATGATACTCGCACCGACTGCAGTCGGTGCGTCGATGACCTCGTCAAAGAACAAGAAACCGTAGATCGACGCCCAAAGAATCTGAGAATATTGCATCGGAGCAATGATGGCCGCCTCGCCATTCTGATAGGCTACAATCACCATTCGGTTCGCGATCCACGCAAAAACGGCCACAACACCCAGCATACCCAAATGATCGATTGGCATCGGGATATAGACGAGCGGCAGTAATGCAGCCATGACCACAAAGTTTACAACCATTGGATACAACAGCATCACAACCGGGCGTTCCTCTGCCCCAATCTTACGGACGACGATCGCCGCTGTAGATCCACCAAGAGCTGCCAGTAGCGCCGCACCATGCCCCAACGTCAGTGGTTCTGCCCCAGGCCGTAGCACCACAAGAACTCCGATCAAACCAACCAAGACTGCAATCCAACGTCGCAACCTTACACGTTCGCCCAAGACCGGAATCGCGAGAACTGTAATTAGAAGCGGTGAAGCAAAGATAATCGCGTAGGTCTGTGCCAAAGGTAGCACCGAGAAAGCATAGAACGCGCTTACCCCGGTGACGACCGCCGCCAAAGTCCGAAGCGCAAGCCACCACGGATGGCGCGGAATCAACGTTTCCGGTTTGGTGTCCCGCATCAGCATCAAAGTCGCGAGCGGGAAGCTCAAGAGAACCGAAAAGAATACAACTTGGATCGGCGAATACGTCCCACCCAAAACCTTGATGATCACATCATGGGTTGAGAATACTGCAAAGGCGCCTAGCGCAAAAAGTGCGCCGCGAGCATTGGGTGACATAATGACCCTCTTTGATAAAGTTTCAGCTTAACCAGCCGGACATGTATAAGTTCTAGATGGGATTGACGTCGTCAATTGGTACTGAGTGATCTCACCCGAATTCATATAATAAATATCCGCAGCGGGCGCTGCGTAGATTGTAAACCAGTAGAACGCGTCATTGCCCAACATATCTTCGATGTAGCGTCGGTTCGCTTCGTGCTCGGGCGCATCGCGCGGATAATCCTTGGCTTCGTTCACGCCATCAGACCAAGAATGAACGCCAATCATCGCGCCATCCTCCATCGTGCGTTCAACGCCAGCTAGGAAGAAGTCCACGCCCCCAGACGCGATATCGCTGTCGGCAGTCAAATGTGTATTTAGCCCAAGTTCGCGCACACGATACGACAACGGGATCATCGTATCGTCATCGAGCGATCCTGGCACCACACATTCGACCACAGTTTTAATCTGCGGATTAGCGGCGATTATTTCCTCAAATTGATCATCCGTCTTGCTGTTGATCTCGCCGCTCATAAAGAGGGTTTCTCCCTCAACCGTGAACTTTGTGGTTTCAACAAGGTTCAACGCCGTCACGGCGACAATCTCGCACCCTCCGAGGGCGCCAAGTGATACTATACCAGCCGCTGCCAGTCCAAGTATCACGCCGCGCTTCACAATGAGGCGTCCAATGCCGCCAATATAACGTCGCCCATTTCAGAGGTACTAATCGGTGTACCGTCTTCTGGGCCCATCAGATCAGCGGTGCGTGCACCATCTGCCAGAACCTTCTCAATCGCGGTTTCAAGACGTGTCGCCTCATCACCTTGATCAAAGGAATACCGCAGAGCCATCGCAAAGCTGAGGATACAAGCGATCGGGTTTGCTTTGCCCTGACCTGTAATGTCGGGGGCTGATCCGTGTACTGGCTCATACATCGCCTTTGGACGACCATTTGCCATAGGCAGACCGAGAGACGCAGATGGCAGCATGCCCAGCGATCCAGTCAACATAGCCGCGCAATCGGACAAAATATCGCCAAACAGGTTATCAGTCAGAATGACATCAAACTGTTTTGGAGCGCGCACCAACTGCATCGCGCCATTGTCAGCATACATGTGTGACAGTTCAACATCCGCATAATCGGCTTGGTGTACTTCGTTCACGACGTCACGCCAAAGAATACCAGATTCCATAACGTTGGCTTTTTCCATTGAGCAAACTTTGTTGTTCCGCTTCCGAGCCAATTCAAATGCAGAACGTGCTGCACGTTCAATTTCGGCTTCTGTATACCGCTGGGTGTTTACACCAACACGCATGTTGTCTTCGATATGAATGCCGCGCGGCTCGCCGAAATAGACGCCAGAGGTCAATTCGCGCACGATCATGATATCAAG
Organism: Cognatiyoonia sp.; assembly: GCA_042093895.1. Classification (GTDB taxonomy): domain Bacteria; phylum Pseudomonadota; class Alphaproteobacteria; order Rhodobacterales; family Rhodobacteraceae; genus Cognatiyoonia. Next base: position 37,369 of record JBELEI010000006.1, read on the forward strand.
GCCAGCAACGATGTCGCGCTTGAGCGAGGAGAAATCAGCCAGAGCGTCGAAACACTGGGCTGGACGCAAGTTCGCAAAAAGATCCATTTCTTTGCGCAGGCGAAGGAGGCCACGCTCAGGTTTCACACTGAAATCGAGGTCATCATAGGCCGGGCCACCGACCGCACCAAGAAGAACAGCGTCAACCTCTTGAGCTTTGGCCATAGTGTCATCATGCAAAGGGACACCGTGTGCATCATATGCTGCACCGCCGACCAAATCCTCGGATACGTCGAAGGCTAGATTGCGTTTATCACCATACCAACCAATGATCCGTTTCACTTGATCCATAACTTCAGGACCAATTCCGTCACCAGCAAGGATCAGCAAAGAAGGGTTCGGCATGGGAATTTCCTCATCAAAAATCTGTCGAAAGCGGCCTAGCGGTTTCGCACCTTGTGTTCAACCCACGAGACTCATTGAAGCGAAGTCTTCGGTTTGATTTCCGCGTTAATTTCTCTGAATAACATCAACCCAGACCATGCGATGGGGTCCCGCCGCCAACCCATCGCTTCCTAAAATTTCGAATTCACGATCGTTTGGATCGGGCCAGAATACACCAGCATTAAGCACGCGCAGATTTGGGCTTGGAAGGACGTAGTTCACACGAAGGTTGCCCGGCCGGGCATCGGGCCAATCAACGGTGTCCAATTCGGGCAATCCGCGATGATCGGAGTCAGCTGCCGTAGCACCACCGTTGGAAAACGGCATCGGATCAATGACATTGGGTGAGTCCAAGAAATCTGCCATTTCTGCGTTCAAACCATCCCCGTCGATCGGATCAAGGTTGCTATTGAATGCAAAGACATAAGTACCGGGAGGTGACCCGAAATGGCCCGCGAGAAAGAATGACCAGAGCGCTAGCTCGTCTGCGTTACGCAATCCATTGCGGTCCTCAGGGCCATCAAAAATTGGCGCAGTTGAGGCACTCACCAGAATAGCAAGTTCACCAGCCGGAGCGGCGATCGGAACGATTAGATGACCGCTCGTGGATACGGGAAGCCGATGATGGGCTTCGGGTAAGGCATTGACCCGTCCCGTCGGAAGGTCCCCCCAAACGATATCGGACAATGTCCGTATTTTGGCCGTGTTTATTGGAAGCTTGCTTAGGACAACTAGCCCGCCGTCACCCCAAAAGCGTCCATACCCCACAGCGTCCTCAGGTTCGCCAAACCTGCCATCTGCGTCGAGGTCAAGATCAGAGGGGCGGCCACTATTCGGAAGCGGTGCAAATTTGTAAGGATACTCGATACCTTCGTTCATCAAGACATCTAGAAACGCGGCCAAAGCCAGTGAATCCGCGTCGAAATCAAAATTCGTCAGGGACAAGATATCGGCGTCTATATGAGCGATCACTCTAGCGATTGCCGAAATCTCTGGATCACCACTCGCAATGCTATCGTATAATAAACCCGGACCATCCCGGGACAGCGGAGCGTGGAACGTTGCAATTCGAAGTTGATCTGCTGCGAGTTGTCCGGCGAAACAAAGAGTGGTTAAGCAGGGAGCAAACCATCTGAAACCGCTTGGGCGTAGGCTTTCTTGCGCTGGTTGTGGATCAACTGAGCAACGCGGCTGAGCGCGACACCGCGCATCAAGAGACTTGCAGGCAAGAATGCCCATGCTGTTACCATCCAGACCATTGTTTGCGGATCGCTTAGATCCACTGAGCCACCAAATATGGTGATAATTTTAACAATCGCTGGGACAATAAATGGGAGTAAGAATCCTAATACCAGGTTAACGCCACTATCCTTGTTCAGTCGCGCAACAACGTCACCACCTGCAGTCGGGTCAAATCTTGGAAGGTTGACCCAAACGTTGAAAGTTCCACTACGACGCGGCCACCGCTTCATTCGCAGCATGATCACAAACACAGCAATAGACGCTAACGAGCATAAATATGCCAGTCCGCCGGCCACGCGAAGATCTGAAAGGGTATTCGCATCTGTTTCTGGCGGCATCATTAAGACCAACAGTCGGACAGGCGAGAATGGGAAGTCCATCGACTCACCGAGTTGTTCCCCGGCAAGCTGCAAGTATTGCGTTACGACTGAAACATGCCCGCTCTGATTCAGAACAAATGAGAGTGTGGTGACAGTTACAAGAAGTGCGACAAACCGAATTCGATTGAATGGAGGCGCGTCTCGGAATTCGACGATACTGGGGCTACTGCCAACATATTCGACAAGTGTAAAAAAGGCAGCGCAAAACGCGATTAGGACAACGACCATAGAGCCGTCAGCACTTTGCAAAGGCATCAAAACCGAAGGCATTACGACAAGTAATACCACTAAAAACGCGCGAACTAACGCCCCTGGCAGTCGTGAAAACACTGCTTAAACCCTCTTTCCAGGCTGATCTGATACATTGCCAGACCTTTTTCCTGATTTGATCCGGCACTTTATGTCCGGTTGCCTCAATATTGTCATATTTCTGCCCAGTTTCATCCATCCTCGCAAGTACATGTTAAGAAACACGAAAAAAACGAGGCGGTTTTGGGACATTGGTGGTGCAGCAATGCAACCATTTCCGCACATGGTTATGGCGTCCATGTGTAAGACCACAACATGTTGCGGCAAGGAAGAAAAAACATCGAAATACAGTAAGCGGTAAAGTTGACGATTTGGCCGGTAATCTTACGCTAAATCGAAGATTGTTCGGGTGAATTTGGCCTTTCACTCGAAAAACAGGCCACAAATCGGATCGATTAACCCGAATTGTGACCTGCCAAATCCCTTAGACCCAGGGCCGTTCGGCAGAGGCAGAGGCCTCATAGCTCGCAATTGAGCCTGCTTTTTCCATCGTTAGGCCGATGTCATCTAGTCCGTTCAGCAAACAGTGCTTCTTGAATGAGTCCACCTCGAACGCAAAACTTACGCCGTCTGACGTCGTGACCGTTTGCGCCTCGAGATCAACATCGATGCGGGCGTTTGACCCTTTCTCGGCGTCGGCCATCATGACTTCGACCTGGTCTTGCGGCAGCACGATTGGCAAGATGCCGTTCTTAAAGCAGTTGTTATAAAAGATGTCGGCAAAGCTGGTTGAAATCACGCAACGGATCCCAAAATCTTTGATCGCCCAAGGTGCGTGTTCACGCGATGAGCCGCATCCAAAGTTATCACCAGCCACAAGGATCTCTGCATCGCGATACTGTGGTTGATTCAAAACAAAGTCGGGAACTTCGTTGCCTTCACGGTCAAAGCGCATCTCGTCAAAGAGATTTACGCCCAAACCAGAGCGTTTGATCGTTTTCAGGAACTGCTTTGGAATGATCATATCTGTGTCGATGTTGACCAACGGCATCGGTGCTGCGACGCCACTAAAGTTTGTGTACTTTTCCATATGTGGTTGTCCTTTTGAATTGTCATGCGGCGTATCGGTTGGTGTGGCATTGCTCGCGTTTTCAAGCGCATCGCTAGCTTTACTGACACCGCGCGCGACTTGCGCCTTGGTCAGTGTCTCGCTCGCCATGATCTTGCTACTCGCCCAGCGCCCACCAAATGTCGTGCCCTGCATTGGGCCCAATATTCCGCGTTTAGCCAAATCACCCATGAGGGTTTCGGCCTGTTCCATTGAGATATTCACAGCTTTGGCCAGCCCCCACACACTAAAGACCGCACGCGACTTGGCGTGATAGATCGCGGCGTGAAGGGCTGCTGGATTATAGACCGACGCACGCACTGTCGTACCACCCGCCAAAGCGGATGGCATCATTGGTGCAGTTGCGGCGGCCCCAAAAAGACCCAGAAAGCTGCGGCGTTTCATAATTACATTATGTCCCGCACATCAGTCAGTTTACCCGCAATTGCAGCTGCGGCTGCCATTCCCGGTGACACAAGGTGCGTGCGGCCTTTGAAACCTTGGCGGCCCTCAAAGTTGCGGTTGGACGTTGACGCGCAACGCTCACCTTCACTGAGCTGGTCAGGATTCATGGCAAGACACATTGAACAACCAGCGAGGCGCCACTCAAATCCGGCCTCTTTGAAGATGTCGGCAAGACCTTCTTCTTCAGCCTGCGCGCGCACCAAACCTGAACCTGGAACAACCATCGCGCGCTTCACGGAAATCTTTTTGCCTTTGACGATATCAGCAGCAGCACGAAGATCTTCGATCCGTCCGTTTGTACAGGACCCGATAAAGACAGTATCAATTTCGATATCCGACAAAGGCGTGCCTGGTGTTAGACCCATATAGTCAAGCGACCGCTGGGCTGCGCCAACTTTACCACCTTCGAAATCGTCAGCAGATGGTACCATCGCAGTGATCGGCAACACGTCCTCGGGCGATGTGCCCCAAGTCACGAGCGGCGCGATATCTTCACCTTTGATTGTGATCACTTCATCCCAATTCGCGTCATCGTCGGAGTAAAGCGTCTTCCACCAAGCGACAGCTGCTTCCCATTGTGCACCTTTTGGCGCATGTGGGCGGCCTTTGCAGTATTCGAACGTCGTTTCATCAGGTGCGATAACACCAGCACGCGCACCACCTTCGATCGCCATGTTGCAGACGGTCATCCGACCTTCCATGGACAGCGAGCGGATTGCCTCACCACAATATTCGATCACATAACCCGTACCGCCAGCAGTGCCGGTTTCGCCGATTACGGCCATTGTGATGTCTTTGGCCGTAACACCTGGACGCAGTTGTCCAGTGATTTCGACTTTCATGTTTTTGGACTTCTTCTGGATCAGCGTTTGCGTCGCCAGAACATGTTCGACCTCGGATGTACCGATCCCGTGGGCAAGCGCACCGAATGCACCGTGGGTCGCGGTATGGCTGTCACCGCAGACAACTGTCATTCCTGGCAAGGTCCAACCCTGCTCTGGCCCAACAATGTGCACGATGCCCTGACGAACGTCAGAAACAGGATAATAGTGGATCCCGAATTCTTTGGCGTTTTTGTCAAGTGCCGCGACTTGAATGGCGCTGTCTTCGGTCATGTTCGCCGGATCTTCGCGACCTGGGGTCGTCGGCACGTTGTGATCTGGCACCGCAATCGTTTTGTCAGGCGCATGAACCGAACGACCAGCCATGCGAAGACCTTCAAAGGCCTGCGGGCTTGTCACTTCGTGAACCAAGTGGCGGTCGATATAAAGTAGGCAGGTTCCATCGTCCGCTTCGTGCGCAACGTGGGCATCCCAGATTTTATCATAGAGTGTTTTAGGGGACATCGTCCTCTCCCAAAGCTAATTGAAAATTCTTGGCAAGTTTCATCACGGGGCATCCGCCCCGACCCTCAGCTGAGGGCGAGAAGCGTAAGGCTTGCGCCATAAAAGCGCCAAGGCAAAAAGGCGCGGTCATCGATGTCGAAAATACGTTTCATATCCCATCAGATATACATCTGGCGACCAACTCGCAAGTCTCGCTTGCGAGATCGCAGGCTTCGGGCCAAAGTAATTGCAACGGAGGGCATATGGAGCAAGACGCACCAAATTTAGAGCAGCAAGCCACTGAGATCTTAAGCTTTGGTCAGACACTGGTCGGCGAGGGTCAGGAACTGGCTGCGCTATTGTTGCGGCCTTGGAACGCATACCAATTAGGAATCGCGATCGGACTCTTTTTATGCGCGCACATTTTGAGCGCCCTACTGGGACCAAAACTTCGCGATTGGATGCGGGCACGCGAAGGTTGGCCGAAATGGCGCTTGCGACTGCTTGTCGTCATCCACGCACGTTTACGCGCCATTTTTTTCGTGATCCTGATTTGGATCACTGTTTTCCTAATGAGGGAAATTACATGGCCCAGCAGGTCTTGGATCCTAGGGATATTCGCAAACCTTGCACTCGCGTGGCTTATTGTTGCGTTTGCAACCCGCTTAATCGGAAACCCGCTCTTACGAAGTATGGTCCGTTATAGTGCATGGGCCTGGATCACACTGCGCATTCTAGGACTAACAGAACAGTTTGAGCAAACGCTTGATCGTATCGCAATTGAGTTCGGTGAGATGCGTTTGTCTGCGCTACTGATCGTGCAAGCTATTGTGATCCTAGGCGTCTTGTTCTTCGCGGCTCGGGTTTTGTCACGTGGGACGACAAAACAGATTGCGAACAACAAAGATATAAGTCCGTCCATGCAGGTTTTGACAGTCAAAGCTGTTCAAATAATCCTCTATGGCGCTGCATTTTTCATCGGCCTAAAGAGCTTGGGTATCGATCTGACGGGCTTGGCTGTCCTGTCTGGTGCGATTGGCGTCGGGCTTGGCTTTGGCCTGCAAAAGGTTGTCTCCAACCTTGTATCGGGAGTGATCATCCTTCTCGATAAGTCAATCAAACCCGGCGATGTAATTAGCCTCGGAGACACATTCGGTTGGATCAATGCATTAGGCGCGCGCTACGTATCGGTCGTAACACGCGACGGGCGCGAGTATTTGATACCGAACGAAGACCTGATCACTGGGCAAGTTGTGAATTGGTCGCATTCAAACGACTTTGTTCGTCTAGATATCAACTTTGGAACATCCTATACCGACAATCCGCACGAGGTTCGGCGCATCGCAATTGAGGCCGCACAGGGTGTAGATCGCGTCCTCAAGAACCGCCCAACAGTTTGCCATATTGTTGGTTTCGGCGATAGTTCCGTAGATTATATTTTACGGTTCTGGATTAAAGACCCTACGGGTGGTCTGACAAATATCCGCGGAAATGTGTTCCTGGCGCTTTGGGATGCCTTTGATTCGAACGGAATAAGCATTCCGTTCCCGCAGAGAGAAGTGCGCCTGCTCGAAGATTCCCTTACGTCAAGCGAGACCTAAAAGCGCGTTTACCAAGGATATTCAGCTATTTGCACAATTTTTGCCTTAATTTGATCATTGCCCTGTCACATTGGGTTAGCAAAACATTAACAACCGAGGCCAAGCTGTGCCTCAAGTGTGAATAATGAGCGGAGATCAACTATGGAAATGTCGACTTTTGTGTCTGGATATTTCATCGGTCTTGTAGCTGGTGGCGGCGTTTTTGTGTGGTGGACCTATAAATTTGGCCGTTTCCTCCCAGAGGAATGGCCGCTAACACGCGCCAAACTTGGCGCTTGGATTGCTGGTGAAAAGGAAGTGTCCTTCTATTCGCGCCGCATCCAATCCCATATGCCACCTGCTGAATAATCAGGATTAGGCATCAAAACTCAAGGAAATGAGCGGCTTTGGCCGCTCTTTTGCATTTAAGGCCCACAATCCCAAGGATTGCACACAATTGCGCTTTCCGCGGTCATTGAATTGTGACAAAGCCCTCGCTACCTTGATTCTACGGGTGACGGCCATTTGGCCGATGACATTCAACGGAGGACAGAACACTGTCTTTAACGATCCAGGCGGAAATACCTGCCGAAAACGGGGCGAAAGTATTGAGTAAATCGCAAAAAGGTCTGAGCGACGACATTTTGTCCGCCGTCCTAGAATCCCTGAACGACGACAAAGCAGACGACATCGTGCAAATCGAATTGCGCGGCATTTCAGAAATGGGTGATCATATGGTTATCGCGACGGGTCGATCTAGCCGTCAGGTCACTGCGATTTCTGAAAAGCTTGTCGATAAGATCAAAAAGACGTTTGGCGTCATTTCCAAAATGGAAGGTCGCGAAACTGGTGACTGGGTGTTGATCGACACAGGTGATGTCATTGTCCACGTTTTCCGCCCCGAAGTACGCGAGTTCTACCAGCTTGAAAAAATGTGGCAGCCCGGCGCTAAGGACTGAGTATCTTTATGAAGGTAACCGTTTGTGCCGTTGGCAAACTCGGCAACCGCAGTGAAGAACGTACGCTAACAGATGATTATTACGGACGGCTGGCACAAACTGGGCGACCACTTGGTTGGCGGTTCGATAAAGAGATCGAAGTCGACGACCGCAAATCCCAAGGCATGGCTGCAGAAGCAGATCTGCTGCGCAAATCGATCCCCAAAGGCAGCCGTATAATTACGCTGGACGAGCGCGGATCCATTGTGACGTCACCCGCCTTTGCCAAACAACTGTCATCATGGGCCGATCAAGGTGAGGATCTATGTTTTATCATAGGCGGCGCAGATGGCATTGATCCTTTGCTGCGCGCCGAGGCAGACGCATCCTTTTCATTTGGCAAAATGGTTTGGCCTCACAAACTGGTGCGCGTGATGTTGGCTGAACAGTTGTACCGCGCAGCGACGATCATCGCTGGTGGCCCCTATCACCGCTCATAACTAATTTGCCTGTTTTGCTTACCAGCACCCTGCGGTAAACAGCCACGACACCAATAGCCGGAGCCAGCATATGTCACATCCTAAGCCAGTCGTATTGTGTATCTTAGATGGCTGGGGTTTGCGCGAAGAATTGGAGGGTAATGCTCCCAAACTTGCCAGCACACCAAACTTTGACAGGTTGATGGCCGATTATCCCAGCGCGCAGCTATTAACGCATGGACGTGACGCGGGTTTGCCGGCTGGACAAATGGGCAATTCAGAAGTGGGTCACACGAACATTGGCGCTGGCCGTGTTGTTGCGATGGACCTTGGCCAGATTGACCTCGCGATTGAAGACGGATCCTATAGCGAGACTGAAGGTTTGGCAGGCTTTGTTGCGACCCTGAAAAAAACAAAAGGCACCGCCCATATCATGGGTGTTTTGTCTGATGGCGGCGTGCATGGTCACATCGAGCATATGATTGCCACACTGACAGTTCTTGCAGACGCAGGGATACCGACCGCGATCCATGTCATCACGGATGGCCGGGATGTCGCGCCGGTATCAGCATTGAACTACCTAGAAGCACTCGAAGCGGCATTACCCGAAACTGCGACAATCGCCACGGTTACCGGGCGGTATTTTGCGCTAGACCGTGACAACCGTTGGGACCGTGTCCAAACGGCATATGATGCGATTATGTCGGCGACAGGGGACGCCTACCCAACTGCACGATCTGCAATCGATGCGGCCTATGCCGCGGGTCAAACAGATGAATTCATTCCAGCATCGGTGATTGGGAATTACGCGGGCGTCGCAGAGCAAGACGGTATATTTTGCATCAACTTCCGCTCAGACCGCGCACGCGAAATCCTCGCAGCCATCGCGCAACCTGATTTTGATGGGTTTGAGCGTGTTCAACAACCAGTCGCGGCGCTGTTGGGCATGGTGGAATATTCCGACGCCCATAATGCTTGGTTCGAAACGGTCTTTCCCAAACGCAGTATCGTCAACACACTTGGGGAATGGGTGGCAAAGCATGGGAAAACCCAGTTCCGTTTGGCAGAAACCGAGAAGTACCCACATGTCACTTTCTTTTTGAATGGCGGTGTAGAGGTTCCAGAGACTGGCGAAGATCGTTTTATGCCAAAATCGCCAAAGGTCGCAACATATGACCTGCAACCCGAGATGTCCTCGGGTGAAGTGACCGATGCATTCGTCGCGGCAATCGAGAAAGGCTACGACCTGATCGTTACCAATTATGCCAACCCGGATATGGTTGGTCACACCGGCGATATCAAAGCGGCAGTTGCGGCATGCGAGGCTGTGGACCACGGGTTGGGTCAGGTCATGGACGCGATCGTAGCCGCCGGTGGCGCGATGATTGTCACGGCGGACCATGGTAACTGCGAGACGATGATCGATCCCGAAACGGGCGGCCCACACACAGCCCACACCACAAACCCAGTGCCCGTAGCCGTCTTTAATGCAGAGGGCGTGAACGAGATACGGAATGGTCGGCTGGCAGATTTGGCACCGACCCTGCTTTCGCTAATGGGGTTGGCGCAACCCGCCGAAATGACTGGCCGGAGCCTGCTTGACGTATGATCCGCTGCGCAGCCCTTCTCATTGTTCTTTGCCTGCCAACGTCTGGAGTTGCACAGAACAGTATTGATCAGGCTGCGACAGATGCCGCCCTCCAGCTAGAAGTAGCCTCTGAGAGCTTAAGAGCAGCGCAAACCTCTCGAGATCGTGTCGCAGCTTTGACCACGACAGTCCGTGCCTATGAGGATGGTCTCGTTGCGATGCGCACTGGGTTACGCAACGCAGCGGTTCGCCGACAAGCGGTCGAAAACAGATTAAATGCCAAACGCGATGACATCGCCAAGTTACTCGGTGTTCTACAAGCCTTGGGGCAATCTGCGAGCCCGACACTTTTGTTGCATCCGAGTGGACCGACCGGTTTGGCCCGGTCTGGCATGATCGCAACCGAAATCGCCCCCGCTCTCCAGCAAGAGGTTGATACGCTGCGCGATGAGCTGGAAGAGTTGAAGCTGTTGCAGGACCTACAAAACAGCGCAGCCGACACACTGGACCAAGGGTTACGTGGTGCGCAAACTGCGCGATCGGAACTGAGCGCAGCGATTGCAAACCGAACCGATTTACCAAGAAGATTTGAGGATGATCCCGTTCAAACGGCGCTCTTGTTAGCAAGCGCTGAAACACTCTCGGCATTTGCCTCAGGTCTGACGGATGCATTCTCTGTCGAAAACAACACAGCCTATAGCACCGACGTAAAAGGTGCGCTGACAATGCCATTGCAAGGTCCGATCGTGCGTGGATTTAATGCGCCCGACGCGGATGGTGACGCACGGCCCGGGCTTACAATCGCTGGGCGCGCAAAGGCCCTGGTCAATACACCTACACCCGCGACTGTCTTGTTCGTCGGCCCGTTGCTCGACTATGGCAATGTTGCCATTTTGGAACCGGCACCAAATGTTTTATTTGTAATGGCAGGACTGAACGAAATATTCGTAGACGTCGGACAAGTGATTCCAAAAGGGTTCCCAATCGGTTTATTGGGAGGTGAAACACCAAGTGTTGACGGTATTTTGACCCAAAGCGAGGGCGGAAATAGCGGCAGATCAACACAGACCCTTTATCTTGAGGTAAGAGAAGGGCAAAGTCCCGTAGACCCCGCAACGTGGTTTGCGTTGCAGTAGATAGGATTCGACATGAAGAAACTGATTATGGCCGCAGTTGGCGGCACCTTTTTGGGCCTAGTTGCGACAACGCAAGTCGCAGGGCCCCTATTGGCACAAGAATCCGAACGCGAAGGCGCAATCTATGAACAGTTAGATCTGTTTGGTGATATTTTTGAGCGTATCCGGTCTGGGTATGTTGAGGATGTTAACGAAAAGGATCTGATTGAAGCCGCGATTAACGGGATGCTGACATCACTTGATCCGCACTCAAGCTACCTTTCGGCCGATGATGCTGCTGACATGCGCGTTCAGACGCGCGGTGAGTTTGGCGGTTTGGGTCTAGAGGTCACGCAAGAAGAGGGCTTTGTGAAGGTTGTCTCACCGATTGATGGGACACCGGCCGCTGGTGCTGGGATGGAGTCAGGTGACTTTATCACCGCCGTTGATGGTGAAAGCCTACTGGGCTTGACGCTGGATGAAGCGCTTGAATATCTGCGCGGTCCGGTTGGGTCCGAAGTGATCATTACAGTCGTTCGTGAAGATGTCATTGAGCCATTTGATGTTTCCATTATTCGCGACACCATCAAACTGACTGCCGTTCGTACACGCACCGAAGGCAAAGCGGTTGTTTTGCGGGTGACCACGTTCAACGCCCAAACCTTTCCAAATCTCGAAGAAGGTTTGAAGGAACAAGTCGAAGCCGCAGGCGGCATCGACAACGTTGACGGGTTCGTTGTTGATCTGCGTAACAACCCCGGTGGTCTGTTAAACCAAGCTGTGTTCGTTTCTGACGCATTTTTGGATGCTGGCGAGATCGTTTCGACCCGTGGTCGCGAACCACAGGATGGGGAGCGATACAACGCTACAGAGGGAGATCTTGCTCAGGGCAAACCGATTGTTGTGTTGATCAATGGCGGGTCTGCATCAGCATCAGAAATCGTCGCGGGGGCCCTACAAGACCACCGTCGTGCGATCGTAGTTGGCACGAAGTCCTTTGGTAAAGGTTCCGTGCAGACAGTCGTTCCACTGCAAGGAGATGGTGCGATGCGCCTAACAACGTCTCGCTATTACACACCTTCGGGTCGTTCGATTCAGGCACTGGGCATTTCACCGGATATCATCGTCGAGCAACCACGCCGTGCGCCGGTTGATCCAGACGCAGAGGAAGAAGAAACACCGCGTTTCCGTTCTGAAGCAGATCTACGAGGATCACTGGGCAACGACAGTTTGTCTGACGATGAAATCCGTCAGATTGAAGAAGATCGCGCGCGTGCAGAAGCGGCAGCGCAGTTGCGTGAAGACGATTATCAGTTGGCATATGCAATCGACATCCTAAAAGGTTTGAACGCGCTCGACCTTCAAGAATAATCTAAGAACATACTCAAGAAGGCCGCATGTTATCACATGCGGCCTTTTCTCTTGCGCAAAGATCACACCCCAAATCACGAATTAGAGTAACTGTTTCAGAAGGTTCACGATCCAAATAAGGGTCGACGACCCGTGGCATATTGCCCCCATTCATGGTCCAAATCCGATATTCCTGCTGATAAAGAATGTTACCCTTGCGTAAACGCTCTGATCTTATAACAGTTCTTCAAAACAAACGAAGAAGCGGACCATGTTGGATCAATCAGGTATTATCGAGCAAACTGACACTAAGCGCCCTGCGCGCGAATGGATCAAAGTTCTACAATCCTACCGTAAACCCAGCGCTGGTCGCAGTTGGTTTGAACTCGGAATTACTTTGGGGCCGTTTGTCGCGCTTTGGGCGATGGCATGGTGGGCAATGTCGATCAGCTATTGGTTGACCCTTGGGATATCAATAATCAACGCCGCATTCCTCCTACGTCTGTTTATCATTCAACACGATTGTGGGCATGGATCATTTTTTGAAAACAAAACTGTTAGTGATTGGCTCGGCCGCGTGATTGGCGTGCTCACGCTGACCCCTTACGACGTGTGGCGCAGGTCGCATTCGATCCACCACGGTGCCTCTGGAAATTTGGAACAACGGGGCATTGGAGATGTGCACACGTTGACGGTCGCTGAGTATCGCGACCTTAAGCCTATGCAACGCCTGATGTATCGGCTGAATCGCAATCCAATTACCCTCTTTTGTCTTGGACCAGGATATTTGTTCCTGCTGAAAAACCGCCTGCCATTTGGCATGATGGGTAGCGCCAAGTTCTGGGTAAGCGCGATGTGCACCAATGCTGCTATCATCGTTTGGGTTGGCTTAATAATCTACTTTGGCGGTTTGGCGCCGCTGTTCCTGATCTTTTTGCCGTCAACTTTGCTCGCTGCGACATCAGGTGTGTGGCTCTTTTACGTGCAACACCAATTTGAAACGACACATTGGGACGAAGCGGAAGACTGGCAGGTCCATGAAGCGGCTTTGGAGGGAAGTTCGCACTACGTGCTGCCGTCTGTGCTGGCATGGTTGAGCGGGTACATCGGGATCCACCATGTGCATCATTTGTATAGCCGCATTCCATTCTACCGACTGCCAGAGGTTCTGCGCGATCATATGGAATTGGCGGATATTAACCGCATGACGATCCGCGAAAGCCTGATCAACGTAAAGTACCACCTATGGGACGAAAAATCCCGACGGTTGGTTTCGTTTGCCCAGGAAAAAACGATCTGATTGAAGCGAATATTAAATGAAAAAGGCGGGCACACAGCCCGCCTTTCTTGTTATACTTTGACGCGTTCCGATTTCGGATCATAGAAGGGCTTGAGCTGTGCTTCTGCTTTCACCCGCGTGCCCATGACATCAATTTCAAACGCACTTTCTAACATCTCTTTGGCCGTTTCACCCTTGCATGGAACATACCCCATACCGAGGGCAGCACCGACGTGGTGGCCGTAACCGCCAGACGAGAGATAGCCAACGATTTTACCGTCACGTACGATCGGCTCATTGTGATACAAGAGCGGCTCAGGATCAGTCAATTTAAACTGAACCAGACGTTGTTCTAGCCCTGTATCTTTCTTCGCCAAAACCGCGTCCCGACCGATGAAATCGTCCTTGTCAGTTTTGACTGCGAAACCCAAACCGGCCTCGAGTACGTGATCCTCGGCCGTGATGTCGTGACCGAAGTGACGGAACCCTTTTTCCATCCGCGCTGCATCCATCATGTGCATGCCGCAAAGCTTGAGCCCCATGTCCTGACCTGCTGCATGGAGCGATTCAAATGCGTGTCCGGCCATGTCTGAGCTGACATAAACTTCCCACCCGAGCTCGCCGACGTAAGTGACACGGTGAACCCGAGCAAGCCCCATTCCCAACTCGATTTCTTGTGCTGTGCCGAATGGGTTCGCATCGTTAGAGAAGTCGTTCGGCGAAACCGCTTGGAGCAATTTACGCGCATTTGGTCCCATCACTGCGAGGACGCCCTCACCCGCCGTAACGTCAGTCATGACGACGTTAAAGTCGCCGACATTCCGCTGCATCCATGTTTGGTCAGCAAAGCGTGTCGCTGCAGGTGTAACAACCAGGTAGGCCGTTTCAGAGACGCGTGTGACGGTCACATCCGCCTCAATTCCTGCGTTCTTGTTCAGGAATTGTGTATAGACGATTTTGCCAACAGGTACGTCATATTGTCCACCGCCGATGTAGTTCATAAAGGCCGTTGCGTCGCGCCCCTCGACCCGGATTTTGCCAAACGAAGACATGTCATACATGCCAACGTTGGTTCGGATTGCCTCGACCTCGGCAGCGACGTTTCCAAAGAAGTTCTGGCGCTTCCAAGAGTATTCATACTCTGGCTTTTGGCCCTCGTTCGCAAACCAGTTTGCGCGTTCCCAGCCTGCAAGTTCACCCATCACGCCGCCATTGTCCAACAGATGCTGGTGGAATGGCGTGCGACGAACACCGCGCGCGGTTTCCTTTTGGCGGTATGGGAAGTGGTCTGCATAGAGCAGCCCAAGCGTTTCTTTCGAACGTTCAAAGAGGTAATGCTTGTTACCTTGGAACGGTTGCATTCGGCTGATGTCCACATCGCCAAGATCGAAGGGTTTTTCGCCCGAATCCATCCATGAAGCTAGAGCGCTACCCGCCCCACCGGCAGATTGGATTCCAATCGAGTTGAAGCCTGCCGCGACCCAGACGTTGTCCATCTCGGGCGCTTGGCCGAGGTGGTAGGCGTCGTCGGGCGTAAAACTCTCTGGCCCGTTGAAGAAGGTATGAATCCCGGCCTCTGCCAGCATAGGCATGCGTTCAACGGCAGATTCTAAGATCGGTTCGAAGTGGTCGAAATCTTCGGGTAGCTGATCGAACTCAAAGTCCTTGGGGATGCCGTCCATCGCCCAAGGTTTGGCGTTGGGTTCGAACGCGCCGAGTAGCATCTTACCGGCGTCTTCTTTGTAATATGCGCATTCATCAGGGACACGCAGAACCGGCATTTGCGTCAAGCCTTGGATTGCTTCGGTTACGATGTAGAAGTGTTCGCATGCGTGAAGTGGGACATTGGTGTTCAGCATTTTGCCGACTTGATGACCCCACATGCCGCCACAGTTCACGACCATGTCGCATGTGATGTGACCAGACTCCTCACCCTGTTCCCAATCAACGCCAGTGATCCGACGACCGTCGCGTTTCACGCCAGTCACGAGTGTGCGTTCGATCACCTTTGCACCGTTTTGACGCGCGCCTTTGGCCATCGCGAGTGCAATGTTTGCCGGGTCGCCCTGCCCGTCAAGCGGCAGGTAGACGCCGCCTGTTACGCCATCGATGTTGAGGTGCTCGTATTTCGCTTTGACCTCTTTCGGGGAGATCTCTTCGACATCGACACCGAATGCGCGGGCCATACCAGCCTGTCGAAAGATCTCTTCTTTGCGCTCTTCAGTCAAAGCCACGGTAATCGACCCGCAGCGCTTAAAGCCAGTAGCGACGCCTGTCTCAGCCTCAAGGTTGCCGTACAGCTCTTGGCTATACTTTGCGAGCTTGGTCATGTTGGCCGTCGCGCGCAGCTGGGCAATCAGGCCGGCAGCATGCCATGTCGTACCCGAGGTCAGCTGCTTGCGCTCCAATAGAACGACGTCTTTCCAACCAAGTTTCGCTAAGTGATAGGCGACAGAACACCCAATAACACCGCCGCCAATAATGACGGCGCGGGCGTGTGACGGTGGCAAAGCCATGGCTATTCTCCTTTGAAGCGACGGGCGAGTTCTTTGATGTGAAAGGGGGTGACCTCACAGCATCCGCCGATGTAGGTTGCGCCGTTTTTGGCCCAACCTTGAGCGATATCGGCATATGTTTCAGGGGTCAGGTCGGTGCGCGCGGTTAAGCTATCAACCGTCGCACCAATGTGATCAAAGTCGCCCGTGATCTTGGTGAAACCGTTTCCATATGCACCAAATGGCAAGCCGTTCTTTGCAAGCTCTGGCAATCCTTGGTTGATGGCCTCTGGCATAGAGCAATTCAAGAAAACGACAGCGGGTTCGAATTCCGCCAATACTGAAGCGATGTCGGCTAATGGTTCACCTGAGCGCAATTTAGTACCGTCTTGGTCGTCTACGGTGAGGCCAATCCAAACAGGTTTTCCCGTGACCGAAGCTCCCATCAGACCCCCTTTGGCTTGATCAACACTGGCCATCGTTTCCAGCAAATGCACGTCCACGAAATCTGACTGGACTCTTGCAATGCGCGCGTAACCCTCTGCAGCTTGGTCAGCAGGGGGAGCTTTGTCAGGTTGATACGAAAAACCCATCGGCCCCATACTACCCGCGACAATCCCAAACCCATTCGCATCGCGAGACGCGATCGCGATTTCGCATGCACGTACCGTCATTTCATCCAACCGGTCCAGGACACCATAAGCCTCGAAACGATCCGG
The DNA here is from genome assembly GCA_042093895.1 of Cognatiyoonia sp. Lineage (GTDB taxonomy): Bacteria > Pseudomonadota > Alphaproteobacteria > Rhodobacterales > Rhodobacteraceae > Cognatiyoonia. The sequence continues at coordinate 54,104 of JBELEI010000006.1, forward strand.
AAGCACCGCGTAGGTGTTTGTTGTAGCTACATCAGCACCTGCTTCAAAATATGCATCATGAACCTGACGGATATGCTCAGGCGAATCGAACAACGCCTGGTTCGACCACATGCCTGTTGCTTTCCCGGCAAGCCGGACGAGTTCTTGGCCCATACCGCCATCAATAAGAGTGATTTGTGTCATAATGTATAACTCATCCTGAGCGAGCGAATAAGAAGAATGTAAGCGCGGCGGCATAGCTCCAATCTACGATGACGCAACCGTTTATGTACCACTTAAAAAAGCTGCACCCGGCCCCGTAGTGTTTGGCAAGATCCCAACACCCGTGACCAAAGATGCCCAGAACAATCAGGATTGGCTGTGAAAGGACCAGACCAACAACGCCTAATCCAGCCAAGAAGATTGATACGATGATCTCTCGTCTCAGATGTGCGCCTTGAGACAAAGCCGCAACCGGATAGGTGAACAGCATTGCAACTAGAAAAAAGAGCGCGATTTCCCAAACAAAGAAATGCGGCAAGGTAAAATGCGAGACCGGGATCCCCGCCACGTAGAGCGTAGCGAAGATCTTTAGCCACAAAAAATTTGTCGAGATCAGACTATCATCGTGGAAGTGATGGTGATCGGTCTCGCTGCTCACGCACGGATCCTTTCGTTCGCCGGATCCCATAGTGGTTGGTCTTCTTCAATGGTGGCGGCATAGCGCTCACCATAGATTTCAACCTCAACCTTTGTACCTGGTTTGGCAGCCTCCGGTTTGACCATGCCAAGTGCGATGGACTTGTTAACGCGGTAACCCCATGCGCCTGATGTTGTCTCACCAACGACATCACCGCCCATCCAAACTGTGGACATGTAAGGCGCGTCGCAATCACCAGCGTTGTCGAGCGTCAAAGTGACGAAGGATTTCTGAACACCTTGTTGCTTTTCGTTTTGAATTGCGGCTTTGCCCGGGAAATCCTGCGGTTTGTCGAGTTTGACGAAGCGCTCCAAACCACCTTCTAGGAGTGAATAGTCTGTGGACAGATCACCCTTCCATGCGCGGTAGCCTTTTTCGATCCGCAGCGAGTCTAGTGCGAACATCCCAAATGGTTTCAGGCCATGTTCGGCACCAGCCGCGAGAACGGTGTCGTAAACCCTTGCTGTATCCTCGACCTTGGTGTGGATTTCCCACCCCATTTCACCCGCAAATGACACGCGAACCAATTGAACCCAAGTTCCGTCGATTTGGGCTGACTGATGCGTCAACCATCCCAAGGACAGGTCAGCATCAGAACATGATGCAAGGATATCGCGAGACTTTGGCCCGGTGAGAATCTGGCAGCTAAATTCCTTTGTTACGTCGGTCAGCTCGAAAGCAGCGCCGTCAGGTGTGCGATCACGCAGTACTTCAAAATCGTGCCATTGCGCTGTCGCCGCAGTGATCAAAAAGAAGAAATCTTCCTCTAAACGCATCGCCGACATTTCAGTCAGGATGCGACCACGATCATCTGCGAAGTAAATTAGACCGATGCGCCCCACCTTTGGGATGCCCCCAGTACAATTGCTGCGCAGGAATTCTGCCGCGCCTTCGCCTTTTAGGCGGAAGCGAGAGAAGCCCGGCAAGTCAAGGATACCAGCCGCGTCGCGCACGGCTTCGCATTCTTCCTGTACGCGTGGCTGCCATGGTCCTTTGCGGGACCAAGTGTGCGTTGCTTCTTCGGACGTGTCATCGCCATCCTTGGCATACCAATTCGCGCGCTCCCAGCCGTTATAAGCGCCCATGACGCCGCCAAGTTCGCGTACTTTGGCATCAGCGGCTGACAGCTTGCGATCACGCGCTGCAGGCCATTCATGCTGCGGGAAGTGCATCGCGTATTCGTGACCGTATACTTCCATAGCTTTGTCGTTGCAGTATTCCTGATCAGTGTAATCGGTGTAACGACGTGGATCGACTGACCACATGTCCCACTCAGTTTGACCATTCACGATCCACTCTGCAGCGACTTTGCCTGCGCCACCACCTTGGGTGATGCCAAATGTAAAGACACAAGCCTCAAATGCGTTTTTGACACCAGGCATCGGTCCGACCAATGGTAAACCATCAGGCGCATACGGGATTGGGCCATTTATGACGCGACCGACGCCGGCCGTCCCAAGGATAGGCACGCGGGCCATCGCATCTTCGGTGTACCACTCCAATCGCTCTAGATCGTCTGGATAAAGCTGAAAGCTAAAGTCATCCGGCATTGGATCGTCTTTGGTGGTCCAGTGCGCTTTGCAGTTCCGTTCATACGGGCCAAGGTTTAGGCCGTTTTTATCCTGACGTAGGTAGTAGGAAGAATCGACGTCGCGCAGAAGCGGGATTTTTTTACCGTTCTTCTCGGTCCATTCTTTTAGTTCGGGGATTTCTTCAGTCAGGAAATACTGGTGGCTCATTGTGGCCATTGGAACGGTGCGTCCACCGTAGGGCTTGAACCATTCGCCAACGCGTTGCGCGTAGTAACCAGCGGCGTTTACGACTTTCTCGCAGTCGATGTCGCCTTTGTCAGTGTGAACTGTCCACGACCCATCCGCCTTTTGCGTAACGCCAGTTGCGGGGCAGAAACGCTGGATGTTAGCGCCCATTTGGCGCGCACCTTTCGCAAGCGCCTGGGTCAACTGCGCAGGATCGATATCGCCGTCGTCCGGGTCATAAAGAACTGAATCAAGATCATGTGTTTCCAAGAATGGGTACATGTCGACAGCCTGATCCGGTGTCATCATTTCCATGCTCAGGCCCTGATAGTTGGCCATACCCATCGCGCGTTCGAATTCCTGTGTGCGCTCTTTGGAGTGTGATAAGCGCAAAGAACCCGTCACGTGGTAGTTCATCGGATAGTCAACTTCCTCTGCAAGTCCCGCATAGAGGTTCAACGAATACCGCTGCATGTTCATGATGCCCCATGACGTTGAAAACGACGGGCAGTTACCAGCCGCATGCCATGTGGAGCCAGCTGTCAGCTCGTTCTTTTCCAAGAGGACGCAATCCGTCCAACCCATTTTTGCAAGGTGATATAGCGTGGAAACGCCGACGACGCCGCCGCCAATGATGACAACACGTGCTGATGTTGGAAAGTCTGACATATCTAGTCTCCCTAGTATTTCTCTATATGCGGCGCATCATTTGGGATGTCGTAGTAGCCGCCTTTGTCTTTGCAAAAGATGTGTTTCCCCGGCTTCACACCGGAGCTGTCGTCCAAAGTACCGGACGCAATGTTGATTTTGTCTTCGTTGGACATTTGATAGAAAAGGCTGCTGCCGCATTCTGCGCAAAAGCCGCGTTTCGCCCATTCCGACGAGTCGTACCATTTCAACCCACGTTCTTGTGTGAGTTTGAATGTCGATAACGGAGCCATAACGGCGGACCAATAATGCCCACTGGTCCGTCGGCATTGGGTGCAATGACAAAACGAGGCCGTTTCACTTATTTCTTTCGCTTGGTAGGCGACAGCCCCGCAGTCACATTTTCCTGTAATCATCGAAATCTCCATCAATAGACCGGCGGCGCGATAACCCAGATCGCGATGCACGGTTCTTTGGAAACATTCTGCCAACGATAGCTTTCGCCTTTGATCCGAAAACTATCGCCTGGGCCCAAACTAAATTGCGCACCATCGATCCAAAGGTCGAGGTGGCCAGATATGATATACCCAACTTCTTGGGTTGGCCTCGATTGCGCGGTTTGCATCGTTGCTCCGGGAGCAAAGGTTGAGTGAACCATTTCGAAATCGTCAGTAAGATCTGGTGACAATAGCTCCTCGACCAAACCGGCCTCACGAGAGCCAATCGGACGGCGTGCATCTTTCCGGACGACGAACCCCTCTTCGCCCGCGGCGGCTTTGACCCGAAACAAACTAGAGACTGATACATCAAGGGCCTTTGCCAGGTCCCTTAAGTCATCGATTGAAGGCTCGGAAATGTCTCTTTCAACTTGGCTTAGCCAGCCCACAGATTTGCCGAGAGTATTCGCTAGATCAGATAGCGTGAAGTTACGTGCCTTGCGAAGGGCACGGATATCGGCGCCAAGCGTTTGCATCTCATCTAGTCTGGCGTGGAGCATTTGGTATCCATGAAAAACTCTTACAAATTTTCATACATCACGATTCCATGAAATTTCAAAGGAAATTTTCACGCCGCGCCGCAGCAAACCCAAGAAATTGTGAGACAGTGGATCGTTCATTCAAACTGGATGCCAGTTTTGCGGTTAAAGAACGCACCTGAAAGGAACAGAGGAAAGTCTAGAAAGCACCACATTCGGGTCATTACGGCGCCCCAGTCGGACGTCAAGTTCATTCTTGTAGCTGCATAGCTTCACCCGACGACGTGCATTTTTAGCCCCCACCCAGTTGTACGTCGTCGGGAATCCCCCATCGCATGATTGTAATCACTTAAGATTGCCCTAGTCTTTGCGTGCTAGACAGGGAATCAATCATGCGCGACTTTCATCTTCCTGGCCGCTCGGCCGTTTTTGCGACAAATGGGATGTGTGCGACATCGCATCCATTGGCGTCAAAAGTCGCTGTGCAAATCTTGGAATCTGGTGGAAACGCTATGGATGCGGCAATTGCAGGTGCAGTGTTGCTCGGGCTTTGCGAACCGCAGATGACTGGCATCGGTGGCGACTGCTTTGCGCTTTACACATTGCCGGGCGATGACAAAGTGCGTGCGATGAACGGATCTGGCCGGGCGCCAGCAGCGCTTGAATCCGCGTCTTTGCGTGCTGCGGGTCATAAAACTGTTCCGGTCTATGACCCTGCGGCAGTTACCGTTCCTGGAGCGGTCGATGCCTTCTGCAAACTTTCCAAAGAACATGGCAAGCTTGGCCTTAAAACGATCCTGGCACCCGCTATTCACTATGCTGAAGCTGGTATCCCTGTTGCACCACGCGTTGCGCGCGATTGGGCTCTTGATGCGGAAAAGTTACAAGGATCTGCGCGCGATAAGCTGTTATTTGATGGCGCGGTGCCGACCGCTGGGACGGTTTTTCGTGCTCCAAAGGAAGCGGACGTTTTACGACGGATTGCTGAAGACGGCCGCGCTGGCTTTTATGAAGGTGAGGTCGCTGAAGATATGGTCAACAGTTTGCGCGCCCTTGGCGGCGTGCATACGCTTGATGACTTTGCAGCGACCGATGCCGACATCACGCGCCCTATTCAATCGGAATATAGCGACTTTGAATTGTTCGAGCATCCGCCAAATGGGCAAGGCGCGACTGCAGCACTTATCTTGAATATCCTCAAGCATTTCGACCTCGGCAATTTGGACCCGTTAGGTTCCGCCCGAGTGCATATTGAGGCTGAGGCTACAAAGCTCGCCTATGACGCGCGCAACCGCTTTTTGGGCGATCCTGACCACACGGCCCGGGTCGAACATATGTTATCGGCAGAAACCGCTGCAAAACTTGCCGCTTTGATCAAACCAAACGCAGTATTACCCGCTGGTTTGCCCGGATCCGAACAGGTCCATAAGGATACGATCTACATCACCGTAGTCGACAAAGATCGCATGGCTGTTTCGTTGATTTATTCGATCTTCCATGGATTTGGCTCAGGTATAGCCTCTGATAAATTTGGTGTTCTGTTCCAAAACCGCGGTGCCGGCTTTACCCTCGAGGAAGGTCATCCCAACGAAGCTGGCGGCGGCAAACGTCCGATGCACACAATTATCCCGGGAATGCTGAAAAAGAACGGGGCTTTGTTTGCGCCATTTGGTGTGATGGGTGGGCAATACCAATCAACTGGACACGCGCGGTTCCTGACAAATATTGCCGACTATGGGATGGACGTCCAAACAGCAATCGATGCGCCCCGTGCATTTGCCGAAGGGGATGTCCTGAACGTTGAGCGTGGGTATAGCGACATAGTACGCGCAGAGTTAAGCGCCTTAGGTCACAAGGTACAGATTCCTGATACAGCTATCGGTGGCGCCCAAACGATCCAAATCCACGAAAATGGAGTTTTGGAAGGCGCATCAGATCCACGCAAAGACGGTAGTGCGATTGGGTACTAGTTCAGCTGGACCTGGAGTGGGTATTGGCCGTCTTCAAACGGCCCAAACAGATCGATGAGGTCAGGGTGCTCAACTGGTTGCCCTGAATAGTCCGCGATCAAGTTCTGTTCTGAAACATAAGCGACGTAGTAGCTTTGGTCATTCTCAGCCAAAAGATGGTAGTAAGGCTGTTCCTTTTTCGGACGACTGTCCTCAGGAATTGCTTCGTACCACGCATCGGTATTTGAAAATATTGCATCGACATCAAAAACCACCCCACGAAATGGGTGCTTCCGGTGACGGACAACTTGTCCTAGATGATACTTCGCGCGTGTTTTAAACATAATAACTAGTCCCTTAGTGTCTATTTGACGCGAAGTTTGCGCTGAGTCTATTCAAATGTGGCGAAAATAAGGAAACAGACTGTGAACCTAATCCTAACAGTCCTAAATATCACCGCGCCGGTATTCCTCCTCGCGGCGGTTGGTTTCATTTGGGTTAAGCTTGGATTTGAGTACCGCGTTGAGTTCGTGACGCGCCTTGCAATGACGCTTTCGGTTCCCTGTTTGATCTTTGTTGCACTGATACAGACAGAGATCGCCCCAGATGCCCTCGCAAAATTATCTTTGGCAAGTTTGGCCGCTTATGTTGCGGTTTCCCTTGTTTTCTTGGCGATTGTTGCACTTGCGAAGCTCGATCGTGCGACATACCTCGCGCCACTCATCTTTGGGAACACTGGTAACCTTGGATTACCGCTGGCGTTATTCGCCTTTGGCGAAGTTGGGCTAGGGTATGCTGTTATCGTCTTTGCCGTCATGGCCATATTGAGTTTCACCTTTGGTGTTTGGCTGGTTTCTGGCGGTGGTTCGCTGGCCAAGGTCATTAGGGAACCTTTGGTTGCTGCTACAATTTTAGGGGCCATCTTCCTTTGGCAAGACTGGCGTCCACCGGAATTCTTGTTCAACTCACTCGATTTGGTGGGCCAAATGGCGATCCCAATGATGTTGATAACACTCGGTGTTGCGATTGCGCGCCTAGAGATTCGTGCCGTCGGTCAGGCGATTTTTCTATCGTTCTTAAAGGTCGTGGTATGCGTGATTTGCGCAGGTTTCGCAGCGCGTTGGTTTGACCTTGGGCCGGTCGCGACTGCAGTCTTGGTCGTTCAAATTGCGACGCCCGTCGCGGTCACGTCTTACCTTTTAGCGGAAAAGTACGGTGCCGACGCGCAACCCGTCGCAGGCTTGGTTGTGGTCTCCACATTGATCTCGGTGATCACTTTACCGCTCATTCTATCATTTGTGATCTGATTGGTGATTGATTTCCGTTTCCCCGAAAGCCGAAACACGCTACCATAAGAAAAAACAAATAATGAAGAGCGAGAGGCAGATGAGCAGTTTCTTTCGCGCCATAGCAATGCTGCTAATTTTGGGCAGCTGTGCAACACGGTATGGCGATGCGCCCCGTAACCTAGATAACGCCTGTTCGATTGTGAACGAACGGCCCAGCTATTTGCGTGCCTTCCGCGCGGCTGAACGTGATTGGGGTGTCCCGATCCCAGTGTTGATGGCGATCATTTATCAAGAGAGCAAATTCATCTCGGACAACCGCCCGCCACATCGTTATATTTTGGGTGTGATTCCTGCTGGTCGCCAGTCATCTGCGCTTGGGTATAGTCAAGCCCTAGACGGCACGTGGGCAGAATATCAACGTGAAGAAGGTGGTAGCGGTGCGCGGCGCACCGACATTCGCGATGCTGCGGATTTCATGGGCTGGTACATGGATCAAACCGTTACCGAAACAGGCGTTCCGATGACAGATACCAAGAACCAATATTTGGCCTACCACGATGGCCGTACAGGGTTTTTGCGCGGGACTTGGCGATCCAAGAGCTGGTTGATCCGAATTGCAAACGAAGTTGAAGCACGCGCCATCATGTATGACGCGCAACTCCGTTCGTGCGGCAAGATCTAGATCAGTTGTTCCACTCGCGCATTTCGCGACGGATGTTGAATAGGATGTCGCCAATGGCACCACCTGAGGCGAGATCGTTCAGGATAACCACGGTCTGCGTTCCGACTTCGTCCGTGATGATCCACTGCCGCAGTTCGATCGGGTTGGCAGTAAAAACCAACTGAATATTTCCATACTGCGGATTGTCGGGGTCTTGTGCAGTCACAGTCGTTTGCGTTCCGTCAGAAATCACATTTGTGACCATACGGGCGCGTTCAAGATTGACGTTCCGTTCAAGAATAATATTTAGCGGCGTCTGGCTGAGCGGATAGCGATCAGGGCCCGTGTTCGAGCGCGGATCGAAAAGAGCGACCTGCCCGCCACCAGCAATCACTAGGCTTTCCTCGGGTGGGTTATACTCAAAACGGATCCGCCCCGGACGTTTGATATAGATCTGCCCAGTCGACAATGTCCCGTCACCATTGATTTGCGTGAAGCCGCCCTGTGCAGTTTGCAATGCGTTCAGGTAACCCGAAATCTCAGCCAGGCTTAGTTGTTGCGCTGATACAGGAGTGGCAAAGGCTGTGGCGGCAACGCCGGCTAGAAAACTACGTCGAAACATGTCGGTTCCTTTCAACTTGTCGATCGCTTTGTGCCCTTTTGAGACATGAGAACACAACAGCAGATAATCCAGTGCTAAGCGATAACATGCTGGTGTTTGTCGCTATCAGCCTTGTTGAAAAAGACAAAGCCGGCTCGCACCCCACGCACGAACCGGCCGATGTCACCTGCGCAAGCTGTAGCTGCTATTGCTCAGGGACGAGTATCTCACGTTTACCTACGTGGTTTGCAGCCGAGACTAACCCGCTGTCTTCCATTTGCTCAACAAGGCGCGCAGCTTTGTTGTACCCAATGGCAAGTTTACGCTGAATGTATGATGTCGAGCACTTACGATCTCGGATCACGATCGCCACAGCCTGATCATATAGCGCGTCTTCACCGCCAGTGTTTCCACCCAGACCGAGAACGGCATCAATGTCGCTTTCCTGACCTTCTTCTGGCCCTTCAACAACGCCCGACATATATTCTGGCGGTCCAAACGATTTGAGATGATTGACGATCTCTTCGACTTCTTCGTCCGAGCAGAACGGGCCGTGCACGCGTGTAATCTTGGATCCGCCCGCCATATAGAGCATGTCGCCCATACCAAGCAGCTGCTCGGCGCCCATTTCCCCAAGGATCGTGCGGCTGTCGATCTTAGACGTCACTTGGAACGAAATTCGCGTTGGGAAGTTCGCTTTGATCGTACCTGTAATTACGTCAACCGACGGACGCTGTGTGGCCATGATAAGGTGGATTCCTGAAGCACGCGCCATTTGTGCAAGGCGCTGAATGCAGGCCTCGATCTCTTTGCCTGCGACCATCATCAGGTCGGCCATCTCGTCAACCACGACCACGATATAAGGCAGGATCTCTGGTTTGAATTCTTCGGTTTCAAACACTGGATCGCCAGTTTCATCATCGAAGCCGGTTTGAACAGTCCGGCTGAACATCTCGTTCTTGCCAAGAGCGTCTTTTACCCGGCCATTATAGCCGTCAATGTTACGTACGCCCATCTTAGACATCTTGCGATAGCGTTCTTCCATCTCGCCGACGACCCATTTCAGAGCGACAACTGCCTTTTTCGGATCTGTCACAACTGGCGACAACAGATGCGGGATCCCGTCATAGACGCTAAGTTCCAGCATCTTGGGGTCAATCATGATCATCCGGCATTCTTCTGGGCTGAGTTTATACAGCAGTGACAGGATCATCGTGTTGATCGCAACAGATTTACCCGAACCAGTTGTACCCGCGATCAAGAGGTGGGGCATCTTCGCAAGGTTGGCGACAATAGGTTCGCCACCAATGTCTTTGCCCAGCGCGAGTGGTAGTTTTTGATTGCCGTCGCCATAGTCACGGTGGCTAAGAATTTCGCGGAGAACCACTTTTTCACGGTTCTCATTCGGCAATTCGATACCGATCACGGTGCGGCCTGGTACAGTCGACACACGCGCAGAAAGGGCGGACATTGAACGCGCGATGTCATCAGATAAACCGATCACGCGGGATGCCTTTAGACCTGGCGCTGGTTCCAGTTCGTACATTGTTACGACTGGTCCCGGCCGGACAGAAACGATTTCGCCTTTAACGCCATAGTCGTCGAGCACGTTCTCTAACATGCGCGCATTTTCTTCCAACGCTTCGTCGGACAGGTGGTGGCGCTGCACCTCTGATGGGCTTGTCAGCAGGCTAAGAGGTGGATGTTCATAGTCGGCATATTTGTCTTCAAATTGCAGAGATGGCTGTGCTTCGGCTTTGGCGCGCTTGGACGGTTGCGGCTTTTTCGGAGCAGGTTGGAATACGCGCGGCGCGGGCGTCACAGGTTGTTGTGTTTCACCACCAAAGGACGCGGCATCTTGGACCGTAGTTTCCGGTGCGCGACGGAACACAGGAGTTGGCGCATCTGCTTGAGGTGTATCGATGACATCCCCAACAACATCCATCTCGGCTTCGAACAGCTGAGTGTCGTCAGCAACTGGTGCATTCGTATTGAGCAACAAAGGTGTAGGTCCACGGCCAACAGTTAGTTTTGGTTCGATCCGAACGCCCGTGAGGCTTGGCTGGACATTCGCCCCTGCCCGACTGCGGATGACATCCGAGATACGTGCGCTGATACGATCTGGGTTCGGCGCTTCGGCATCTGCTGTCGCCTCCGGCTCCACCAGTTCGTTTTCTAATGGTGTCTCACCACGCTTCAGCAAACCGGCAAGAAAACCTGGCTGAGGTGCGGCTGCCGTTGGCTCAACATCCATCTGTTGATTTTCTGTCTGGTCGCGCGAAGCGCGCAACACCGGTGGCATCTTGCGGCCGTCGCTTGATCCGCTTGTCGGCATAATTGGGTTCGCACGCACGACAGCGGCAGCGCGTTGCTTTGCATCCGTGCTCTGAATGTCGCCCGGCATTGTGTAGTCCATCGCCATGGTTTCGGCCAACGCCGCTTTGTTCGCGCGTCGCTCTTCTCGGTGGGCTGCAAAACGTTTGCCAAATCCGCGTGCTGCGCCACCAGACACCGATGCGCTGCGACCGACAAGGCGCATTACCCCATCATACAAAAGAACTGTACCAAGGAAGACAAAGCGTGCGCCTGCCTTTAGTTCAGGACGTGTAAAGCCAACTGCGAAAGCAATGGCAGTCATCATCACGACGCCAAGCAAGAGCGACATCACTTTTACCGATAGGATGGTTCCCAAAGGTAAAACCGTAAGTAGAACACCCAGAACGGTGTCCCCAAACAGGCCACCAAGGCCAAAGATTGACGGCCATCCCGCTGCTGGTGTCAATGTTGCCGCATAAAGTGCAGCAAGGAACATCGCGAAAGGTACGTAGATCATACGGCCAAGCGCGCGATCTTCGCCCCAGTGTATCATGAAACGTGCGCCCCAAGCACACAGAGCAATTGGAACGATCCACAGCCCCTTACCCACGATCATCATCAAAGGCGCTGCCATAGCGGCGCCATAGCGACCCAGAATATTCTGGATCGGAGCGTCGGTCGCTGACATCCAGCTTGGATCCGTTGGCGAGTACGACCAAATCATTGCGGCAATCAGAGAGCCGGCACAAAAAAGTGCGAACCCTAAAAGTTCTTTGGAACGTCGTTCGATCGCGGCCTGCGTTTTGCTATCCACCAAAGGGTCGCGCTGACGGGTTGTGTAAGACGCCATGATTTAAATCCTCAACCGTATAGGCAGCTTTTGAGCTGAATTAGCCCACGCTGCACATCTTCTTTTGGGGCAACCAAAGCCACCCGGATATATGTCTTGCCGGGGTTTGCGTCCCCGTCACCGTGGCTCAGATATGCGCCGGGTAGTACCCGAACACCTGTCTCTGTCCACAACTTCAATGCTGCAGTTTCGCCGTCAACGACGGGTAACCACAAAAAGAATCCCGCTTGCGGCGCGATGTATCCGGGCAAATCGCCCAGAATCTCATCTGCGACTTCGAACTTCTCTTGGTATAGTGCTCGGCTTTGCGCAACATGGGCGTCATCGGCCCACACATTGGCAGCAACCGCCTGAAATGGTCCGGGTAGCGGGGCACCTGCGTAGGCGCGCAAAGAACGGATGCGCGCTATTGAATTTGGCCCGCCTGCGCAGAAGCCAGATCGCATTCCTGCAAGGTTCGACCGCTTGCTGAGTGAATGAAATATCACGAGACGTTCTGAATCGAGGCCAATTTCATTCGCAACTTCAAGTGCGCCAACAGGTGGCGTATCGCGGTAGATTTCTGAATAGCACTCATCTGCGAAAACAATAAAATCGTGTTTCTCAGCCAGTGCAAAGAGATCAACCCAATAAGCTCGATCTGCCACAGCGCCTTGTGGATTAGATGGCGAACAGATGTAAGCAACACACGTTTGGTCCAGAGTTTCTGCGGGCAAAGATGCAAAGTCGGGCAAGTGATCTGTTGCCAAAGTCGCCGGGACATAAACAGGCTTTGCCCCAACTGACATCGCGGCGACAGCATACACCTGATAAAATGGGTTCGGTGTCAGGACGACCGGCTGCGCACCATTTTTCGTTTCGGGACACAGTGACATCAAGGCATTATAAAGCCCTTCACGCGTACCGTTCAAAGCCATGATCTGATCGTGAGGTACATTGACTCCATAACGGCGCTTTAGAAACCCTGCCATTGCAGCAAGCAAATCAGGTGTGCCGTTGTTGTTGGGATACTTGTTTAGCGTTGGCAATTCAGCGTTCAAAATCTCGGATACAAAATCTGGGAACGCGTGCTGAGGCTCGCCGATTGTCATGTTAATGACATCGCCACCCGGAGGTACGGAATCCAACAAACCACGAAGTCGTGGCCAAGTCGCAACCGGTAGGTCTGCAAACCGCTCAGGAAAATTCATATCTGCCTCAGTATGCGCAGTCTTTTGCCACGCTTTTCCTAAGAGTAGCCCGCCCAGCCACGCACTGTCCAGAATTCAAGGTGCCAGAAATTGGGAAGCGTGTGGGGCCTGTGGCATTTAAGCCAGTGCTAGTTCTGCCGCACGCGCGATACGCAGTAGCTTTTCTTCATTTCCTCGGTGTCCGTTGAACATAATGCCACAGGAGGCAATGCTAGTCGGTAAGCTCATTGCAGGAACGTCCATCAGGTTTGCGACCCGAGTATTGCGCAGCGCCAAGAGATTGCGTTGCAGATAGTAGTCAGGTTCGTTCAATAGTCGTTCCACCGATGGTGGCATGATCGGGCAACTCGGCATTATTACAGCGTCAAACGCAGCAGTTTGGGCACAGTAAACGCGGCGAACGTCTTTGAGCGTTCGCCATGCCGTCAAATAATCGGCCGCTGAAACATCTGCGCCAACTTTGATACGGTCATAAATTTGCGAATACATCTTGGCCGGGTTCGCCTCGATCAAATCACGCCACCATGACCAACTATCGCCAGTGTACAACGGCGCAGCAGTCCCAAAAGCGGTTACCAGATCTGGTATTTCCACTGTTGAAATGATGGCGCCTACCGAAGTGAGTCGTTCAACCGCGACATTAAATGCCTTTAACGGCGCTTCTTCGACGTCATCCATCGCGATAGTTTTCAAGACAGCCAGATGTTTCCCGTCGAGCGACGTTTGAGCCAAATCAAACGTACCACTGCCCTCGAGAACGTTTAAAAACAGCGCGGTATCCTCGACACTCCGACACAACGGCCCGACAGTATCAAAAGACCGGCACAGCGGGACAACACGCTCGGTCGATATCCGGCCATGCGTTGTTTTGAGGCCCGTCAAATCATTCCAAGCCGAAGGGATACGGACAGAACCGCCCGTGTCGGACCCAATTCCTGCGGCTGCGAGGCCAAATGCGACCGATGCCGCAGCGCCAGATGATGAGCCCCCAGGCGCCGCATCCGGGTCATTCACACAGGGTGGCGTTTGCGTCATCGGATTCACGCCAAGGCCGGAAAACGCGATTTCGGACAAGTGTGTTTTGCCGAGGCAGACAAGCCCTGCGGCGGCCGCGTTTTCCAATACCACGGCGTCACGTTCCGGCACACGGCCCGCCATTAACGCGGTTCCTGCCTCTGTCGGTACATTGACAGTGTCGAAAAGGTCTTTCCAAGAAATCGGAACGCCATCCAAAAGGCTGCGGCGCAGTCCCGTCTTTGCACGAACAGAAGCAGCGCGCGCCTCTGAGCGGGCGCGATCTGAGGTTACATATGAGTAGATGCGCGAGGCTTCCGCATGGTTCTCAATCGCATTCAGATACACCTCTGTCAGATCGATGGGATCTATCTGCCCTGCGGAAATCTCACGCCCCAAGTCCGCAGCGGTCATCCAGCGCCATTCTTCCATCTTGGTCCCCTTTTCATCGACCTTTTCACCCTAGCGGCAGCACACCGCATGGACAATCCGCACCCGCTTCGATTAGGTCGCACTATGGCAAATAGAGTTGACATGACAATCGTAGGCGGTGGGTTGAATGGTCCAACCCTAGCGTTGGCATGTGCCAAGTTCGGCCTGAAGTCGATCGTGATCGACGGTGCGCCTTTGGCAACGCGCAAAGCGCCGGATTTTGATGGCCGCGCCTACGCTATTTCACTTAGCTCCAAGCGTTTGCTCTCGGCAATCGGGATCTGGGACCAGATTGCCAAAATGGCACAACCAATGACCGAGATTAAAGTTACCGACGGGCGGGCGGGCGAAGGCGCAAGCCCATGGATGATGCATTTTGATCATGCCGAGATTGGGAATGAGCCAATGGGCTTTCTTGTCGAGGATCGCCATCTCAGGAGGGCTTTGCTCGACGCAATCGCTGAAACCGATGGCATCACACAGTTATCGCCTGAGACAGTAATTGCGCAGTCACCGCGGACCGCAGCAATTGATGTTGAGACCGCATCCGGGCAATCTATTAATGCATCGGTCCTAATCGGGGCAGACGGGCGAAGCAGCGGCACGGCAGAGCGCGCAGGCATTCGGCGAACAACAGTCAACTACGATCAACTTGCGTTGGTTTGTGCTGTTGAACATGAGAAACCTCACAACGGTATCGCGCATCAGTTCTTTATGCCGGGCGGACCGTTGGCGATCTTACCACTTACTCGAAATCGGTCCGCTATTGTCTGGAGCGAAGACGCCACGCGGGCCAAGGCTATGATTGACCTGTCAGATGACGCTTTTATAGACGCGCTCAAACCCGCATTCGGGGATTTTCTGGGCGATATCCAACTCTGCGGGAAGCGATTTTCCTATCCTTTGAATTTGACTGTTGCGAACAATCTGATTGCCGATCGCGTCGCATTGGTCGGTGACGCAGCACACGGCATTCATCCGATCGCTGGCCAAGGTTTGAACGCTGGGTTTCGAGATGTAGCCGCATTGGCAGATGTCTTTTTGGGCGCACGTCAAAGAGGCGAAGACATCGGCGGGCAGATCGTGCTGGATCGCTATCGCAAATGGCGCCAGTTCGACGCCACCAAGCTGGCGATTGCGACAGATGGATTTAACCGATTGTTTTCTAACGACAACCCGCTTTTGCGGTTCGGAAGAGATATTGGCATGGGGGTTGTGAACGCCTCGCCTGCCCTGCGGAGATCATTTATGCGAGAAGCTGCAGGGTTGAACGGCAACTTGCCGTCTCTAATGGCAGACTAGTCGAGCGTTCGCGCCTCATCCACCAACATGACAGGAATGCCATCGCGAATGGGGAACGCCAACCTGGCTGGCTTGGAAATCAATTCCTGCGCCTCGGCGTCATACTCAAGGCTTGCCTGCGTCAATGGGCAAACCAATGCTTCCAGCATCTTGGGATCAAAGTTCAGGTCGCTCATTGCATTATCTCGTCAGTTGAACCACCACGACGGGCGTATTCGATCAATGTCATCAATGTCTCGCGCCGCGTCGCCAAAGAAGGCGCCTCTAACAGCGCTTGTTTGTCCTCTGGTCCAAACGGGCACAACATTGACAGCGAGTTGATTAACAACTCGTCTTCGGCCTCGCCAAGCGACCCCCAATCGGTCTGCAAACCTTGCTCTTCAAAATAAGTTTCCAAAGCAGACAATAACTTTGGTCGGTCAAATCCTGCGTCCGTTTCGACCTGACCCAAATCACGATCAAATCCGTCCCAGCTAACTTGACAGCGGCGGTAGGGAGTAAAGCCATCAACTTCGGACAACACACGAAACCGCGATATTCCCGTTAAAGTGACCATATAGCGCCCGTCCTCCGTTTCGGAGAATGCTGTCACGCGACCTGCGCAGCCGATGCTTTGGAGCTCTTCGTTTCCGGACGGCCCAGAGTACGGCTGAACCATTCCTATTAACCGCTCGGGCGTCTTTAGGGCGTCATCAAACATAGCCAAGTAGCGCGGCTCAAATAGATGCAGCGGCAACTTGGCGCGTGGCAGTAACAATGCTCCCGGTAACGGAAAAATTGCAATGGTTTCTGGAAGGTCCCGGATTTGGCTCATAAGAGAGAGTTAGTGCTGCGATCACGTTAGGCAAATATCATCGACGAAAGTCTACGACGCCCATTCAGCACTATCGGATCAGCAGCCTGCAGGGTATCAAATACCTTGAATAGTTGGGCCTTTGCGGCGCCATCCTGCCACTCCCGATCACGCCGGAAGAGTTCTAGCAAATGATCTACGGCCTCTTCGGCCTGACCATTTGCATGTAATGCAGTGGCCAGTTCCAAACGTGCCTCGTGGTTGTCTGGGTTTGCTTCTACGGCAGCCAACAATTCGGTCACAGGACCTGCATTTGCCGCTTCTTTAGCCAGCGCAATTTGCGATGCCACCGCTACGAGCAACGGATCAGAGGAAATCTCGGCAGGTGCGCCATTCAAAATTGCCTCGGCCTGTTCAACATCATCAAGTGCGAGGTATGACTTGACCAAACCAGCGTAGGCTGCAGGGTTTTCCGGTAGTTCTTGCAGAATGGCCGCGAATGTTTCCGCTGCATCTGCTGCTGCACCTTCCTCTAACATTGCCTCAGCCGCTTCAATTGCATCCGCCAAACCACCGTCTGGTGCACCCGGCCCCATCGCGGCGATCTTTTCAACGAATGCGTCAATTTCAGAGGGCGGCAGCGCACCTTGGAACCCGTCGACCGGTTGACCTTGCCAGAATGCAAAAACAGAAGGTATCGATTGCACGCGCAGCTGACCGGCGTAGCCAGGGTTTGCGTCCACGTCGATTTTGACAAGTTTGACGGCCCCATCCGCGCGCGTCACAGCGTCCTCGATTGCAGGACCTAGCGTCTTGCAGGGACCGCACCATGGCGCCCAAAAATCGACAATTACCGGAACTGTTTTAGACGCTTCGATCACATCCGCCATGAACGTGTCATCTGTGCCATCAACAATTGCTGCATTTGGCTGCGGCGTCGGTTGTGAACCACCAAGTTCGATCATGTCGCGTTCCTTTGACTGCTTTGACGCCTATATGTGGTGACTTACGCCAATATCCAAGTGGTTTTGATCCGAAAGCGGCTCAAAGATCAAATGTTGCGAAAACTGGGGCATGGTCGCTTGGCTTTTCCCATCCGCGCGCATCACGTACGACACGGCTAGAATGTGCAGAACCCGCGATGTCAGCGGTCGCCCAAATGTGATCGAGGCGACGACCTTTGTCAGCTGCGTCCCAGTCTTTGGCACGATAAGACCACCAGCTATATAGTTTCCCCTCAGGAATGTCGACGCGCGTAACGTCAATCCAATTTCCCGAGGCTTGAACCTCGGCCAATGCTTCGACCTCAACTGGTGTATGGCTTACGACCTTTAGCAGCTTCTTGTGGTCCCAAACGTCATCTTCGCGCGGGGCGATGTTCAGATCGCCCACAAGGATCGCTTTTTCAGGCGCGTTTGTGGAAAAGGCGTCGCGCATATCGCTAAGATAATCGAGCTTTTGGCCGAATTTCTCGTTCACTTCGCGATCAGCAACGTCGCCGCCAGCTGGTACATAGAAGTTGTGGACTGTCACCCCATTCTCCAGCTTACCCGCGATATGGCGGGCATGTCCGAGATCGGCATAGTCCTCTGCCCCAGCCTCGACCATTGGTATCTTGGAAAAGATCGCGACACCGTTGTACCCTTTTTGCCCCCGCGCGACCATGTGGTGATAGCCTAGCGATTGGAATTGCTCAGTTGGAATTTTCTCAACTGGGCTTTTGCATTCTTGTAAGCACAAGACATCAGGGGCTTCGTCACGCATTAGTCGTGCGACGATATCTTCACGCAATCGAACCGAATTGATGTTCCATGTGGCCAGGGTAAACGTCATCTATTTCTCCTAAAGCAATGCTGAGGTGGGACGGATTTGCCCGGTTGTCAGCCCGCGCCAGTTTTTTAGTTCGGGCGTCATGCGATTGATCGCCGCTGGGTGCGTTGCATCCAAAACGCCAATACGGACTAATAGCGCCGCAATAACAGCCTCACTCGCGCGAGTGGCGCCATCAGCGATCTTTACTGCAATCCCCAGCTTTTTCTCAGGAACAATCGCACTGAACACGGCTTCTGCTCCTGTCTTGATGGCAACTTTTCCATTCATCGCCCGCATCAATTCGGTACAGGCCCGCCCCTCACCTGCAACGAGATCAGGGTGTTTCTTCATCGCATTCGTCAGCCGAACGGCCGCCTGTGAACGAGTATCAGATCGATCGGTCGCTGAAGCAAAGAACGCAAGGCTGCGAGCGAACCCATGCATGCTGCACGCAAAATTTGGGGCCGAGCATCCATCTATCCCGAAATACGGGCTGGTTTCTTCGGTCAGCTCTTCAAAGGCCGCTTTGCAGGCGACTTGAACCGGATGATCGACAAGTTCGTAATCAGCCGCACCCGACAGATGTTTGTTGAGCGTCAAAAATCCGGCGTGCTTACCAGAGCAGTTGTTATGTACCTGACAAGGCGTTTCATGAGCGCGGATCATCGCGTGTTTGGCGTCCCTGTCGCCGGGCACCTGCGACCCACATCTAAAATCATCATCCGTCAGTTCCAAGTCTGACAACCACTGTCCCACCCGATCTGTATGGATCGCAGCGGCGTTATGAGACGCACATGAAAGCGCAAGATGTTCCGAGCCCAATCCAAATCGCTCGGCTGCACCGCTTTCGATTAGCGGGAGAGCTTGTAGCATTTTACACGAAGACCTCGGATAGATCATCGCATCAGGGTCGCCCCACGCCTCAACGATCTGACCGCTGTCGTCACAAATAACCACGTGACCTTGGTGCACGGACTCCAGCAAATTGCCGCGCCAAACTTCAACCAGATCTACAGGTCCTGCCATTTTGCATCCTTTATGCGCGCCTATATGCGATTGACCATTTTTTGGCCTTTCCCACTTGGGCGTTTTTTTGCTAGGTCTATGGGTATCGAGTTGAAACTCAACCTTCCAGTCGAAAAGCTTGGCAATAGACCTAGCATTCTGGTCGGTGGATATAGAGGCAAGGACAGCTTGGAGGCTGTATCATGAAAACATTGATTGCACATGCGGTGGGTATCGTCGCGGCATTTGGACTAGCGACAGGCGCATCGGCACAAGAATCAAGCGACAACCGTGTCGCGGCTAACACGGATTGGAGCGTCTTCGTTGAGGATAACCCAACTGAATGCTGGGGTGTTTCAGCACCGAAAGAAAGCAAACTGGCCGACTCAAACGGCAATCCGACAACAGGACGACGCAGCGATATGTTGCTGTTCGTCTTTTATCGTCCCGGCGCTGACGTAAGCGGACAAGTCGCGTTTACGGGCGGCTATCCATTTGCGAATGATTCAACGGTCAGCATGGATATCAGCGGCACAGAATTTCAATTATTTACCGAAGGCGAGTGGGCTTGGCCTG
The DNA here is from genome assembly GCA_042093895.1 of Cognatiyoonia sp. Lineage (GTDB taxonomy): Bacteria > Pseudomonadota > Alphaproteobacteria > Rhodobacterales > Rhodobacteraceae > Cognatiyoonia. Next base: position 73,954 of record JBELEI010000006.1, read on the forward strand.
CGACACCCGAAGATGATGCGAAAATCGTCGCTGCGATGAAGCGTGGTGCAAATGCAGTCCTACAGGGACGCTCGGGTCGCGGAAACGTCACGACCGATACCTTCTCGCTTTTGGGCTTTAGCGCTGCTGTCGAAGAGGCACAAAAACGCTGTCAAAGCTGATTCTAGCTCTAAATCGAATAATTCAGGCGGGTTTTCCATTGGAAACCCGCCTTTTCTGTTTATATGAGGCGATCCGCCCCAGCGCTGAAAGGCCATCGAGATGACTTCTAAGGCTCCAATTACCCAAGATGTTATGACCATTCCGCGCAAGCTGCCGGAAGGGCCCAAGAATATCGTAGGCCTAACACGTCAGCAGCTAAGGGATGCATTGATCGAGATTGGCACCCCCGAGAAACAGGCCAAAATGCGAACCGGTCAGATATGGCAATGGCTTTATCATTGGGGAGTGCGGTCATTTGAGGAAATGACGAACCTATCCAAAGACTTTCGAGCGCAGCTGACCGAACATTTTGTCATCGAAATCCCAGAAGTCGTCACGCGGCAAGTCAGCGAAGACGGCACACGCAAGTATTTGGTACGCATTGCCGGCGGACATGAGGTTGAGGTCGTCTATATCCCCGAGACAGATCGCGGCACCTTGTGCATTTCCAGCCAGGTGGGCTGCACACTGACCTGCACATTCTGTCACACGGGTACGCAGAAACTTGTGCGGAACTTGACCGCTGCCGAGATTATTGGGCAGGTGATGGTGGCACGCGATGATTTGGACGAGTGGCCAGAGCCGGGCACCAGAACTGAGCCCAGCGCGCGACTGTTGTCGAACATCGTTTTGATGGGCATGGGCGAGCCTCTCTATAATTTCGAAAACGTTCGCGACGCGATGAAAATTGCAATGGACCCCGAGGGGATTTCCCTGTCGCGGCGGCGGATCACGTTATCTACGTCCGGTGTCGTGCCAGAAATGGCCCGCACCGCAGAAGAAATCGGATGCCAGTTGGCGATTTCATTCCATGCGACGACAGATGAGGTCCGTAACGTCTTGGTGCCGATTAACAAGCGCTGGCCGTTGGCCGATTTGATTGAGGCGCTGCGCAGCTATCCCAAGGTGTCGAACTCCGAAAGGATCACATTTGAATATGTGATGCTCGACGGCGTGAATGACAGTGACGAAGACGCGCATCGTTTGATCGAGCTAATCAAAGGGATTCCGGCCAAAATTAACCTGATCCCATTTAATGAATGGCCGGGTGCGCCATACAAGCGGTCTTCAAACAACCGTATCCGAGCGTTTTCAGACATTATCTATGAAGCTGGTTATGCCTCCCCCATCCGCAAACCGCGTGGGGAAGACATTATGGCTGCGTGCGGCCAATTGAAATCTGCAACTGAACGCGCCCGAAAATCTCGTAAAGAGATCGAGGCTGAGGCAGGAATGGGCGGTTAGGCTTCCCAGTTGTCAAAGGCCTCAATCGCTTCCTCAGCTGTTTCGACAAAGCGGAATAGGTTGAGATCCTCAGCCGATATTGTGCCTGCGTTAGACAGGGCATCCCAGTTGATGATCTTTTCCCAAAAGTCGCGACCAAACAGCAAGAATGGCACCTTTTGCATGCGGCCCGTTTGAATGAGGGTGAGCGCCTCAAACGTTTCGTCCAACGTTCCAAACCCACCGGGAAACACGGTGATCGCCGACGCGCGCATCAAGAAATGCATTTTGCGGATCGCGAAGTAGTGGAAGTTAAAGCAAAGTTCGGGTGTTACGTATTCGTTCGGCGCCTGTTCGTGCGGCAATACGATGTTTAGGCCGATAGATTTACCACCGGCGTCGATTGCCCCGCGGTTACCGGCCTCCATAACGCCTGGGCCGCCGCCCGTGACGATCACATTTTCCCGGCCGCCAGTCTCCATTGATCGTTTGGTCATCAACTCAGAAAACTTGCGGGCCTCTTCATAGTATTTCGATAGATCAGCAAGCGTTTGCGTACGCGCTGTCTCTTTCTTTGAAGGTTCCGGAATACGAGCACCACCGAACAAAACGATCGTAGAATCTATGCCCGCTTCATCCATCAACAATTCTGGCTTGAGTAGCTCAAGCTGCAATCGCACCGGACGCAGGTCTTCGCGACAAAGGAAGTCGTCGTCTGCAAATGCAAGCTTGTAAGACGGAGCTCGGGTTTGGGGTGTATCGGGAACGTTAACAGCCTCGGCACGATCCTCATAGCTATGGCGCATTCTGTGGCGTCGGTTGGTTTCGTCTTTCATGGTCTTCTCCAAATTAGTTGTTCAAAGGCTAAACCGACCTACCCACGCGCGCCATGGGAAAAACTTGAGTTCAAATGAACTTGAACAATGGACCAAAGACACGATGTCGATGCAGCAGGTAGAATTGATTGCGCTTTAGCGCGCGGAACCCTATAGCGGGATCGACAATTTTTGGGGGTCCATCCATGTCCAACGCACAACTTGAAACCGCAATCGAAGCCGCATGGGAAGCACGCGACACTATTTCGCCCAGCACGACAGGCGAAACACGCGAAGCCATCGAAGACACCCTTAATGCATTGGACAGCGGTTCTTTGCGCGTTGCCGAAAAGCAATCTGATGGCTCTTGGCATGTAAACCAATGGGCAAAAAAGGCGGTTCTTCTTGGGTTCCGCATCAAAGATATGGAACAGCATGAAGGCGGCCCTCAAGACGCTGGCTGGTGGGACAAAGTTGACAGCAAATTCAAAGGCTGGGGCGACAACCAATGGAAAGCTGCGGGTTTCCGTGCGGTTCCAAACTGTGTCGTTCGCAAGTCTGCATACATTGCGCCTGGCGTCGTCTTGATGCCGTCATTCGTTAACCTTGGTGCCCGTGTTGACGAAGGCACGATGGTCGACACTTGGGCGACCGTTGGGTCCTGCGCGCAAATCGGTAAGAACGTTCACCTGTCCGGTGGCGTTGGTATCGGCGGCGTCTTGGAGCCAATGCAGGCTGGCCCAACCATCATCGAAGATAACTGCTTTATCGGTGCACGCTCGGAAGTTGTTGAAGGCTGTATTGTACGCGAAGGCTCTGTTCTTGGGATGGGGGTCTTTATCGGCCAATCAACCAAGATTGTTGATCGCGAAACTGGCGAAGTTATGTACGGCGAAGTTCCGCCCTACTCGGTTGTTGTCGCAGGTTCGATGCCAAGCAAGAACAACGTTTCACTTTATTGCGCAGTGATCGTTAAGCGCGTTGACGAGCGGACGCGCTCAAAAACAGGCATCAACGAATTGTTGCGTGACTAAGTGATCTTAAGCCGCATATTGGCAAAATCGCGCATCGCGCGCGAAGAGGTCCCCAGCCGGATTGCGGCGTGGGGACCTGTTTTTTTTGACGCTATCGTTTTGTTTGCGATCTTGTTCGCCGCATTTCCATGGCTGAACAACTGGATGTCACTTCAAGGTCTAAGCATGGCCCCAAAGGTGGCCATACTATTTGTGATCTACTTTATCCCAATCCAATTGGTCTTGATTTTGTCGGCCTATTGGGCTGCGCGTTCGCGCGCGATGTCTGAGCCTGATCAAAATCAGTCGTTGCGATAGGCTTGGCCGAACCATTTTTGAACCAACTCATCGTATTCGCCGGTTTCGCGTAGCCCAAGTAAGACTTGATCAAATTGTTCACGCAAAGCGCTGTCCGTTGGAAATGCCGCCGCATAATTTTCAGGCTTATAGACACGGTTTGTTAGACGAGCGCCTTCGCTGGACTTTACCGCGACATAATACGCCAAAATGGGTCCATCAAAGACAACGGCGTCTAGATTACCCTCTTCGAATGCGTCAAACATTTTTTTCGTATCTGAATGCCTAATGTGGGGCAATTGTCGTGCGTCCAAAAAGGCGGCGCTGGTTGAACCATTTATTGTCCCGACACGACGACCATCAAGATCGTTTAAACCTTGGACGTTGTCATTAATCGCCTTGATCGTCATCGACGCCGTGATCTGAGCCACAAAGATTGACACAATAAAGAGGCTGGAGATTACCAGAATAACAGCAAAGATCCGCCCCGGTCGACTTTGCGGCATCCGTTCTTCAAAACCGCCATTTACAACAAGGTTCAGTGCCCACCAAAACGCGGGAAACGGTGCTTCTTTCAAGGGACGATCAAAATAGGGCTGGGCGCGACGCTCAAACAACCACATCAGCATCCCACCACCGAACAACAGCGCTAAGGCCAGTGTAACCGCGAGACCAATGTCGCGCGTAAAGAGAGCCGAAAAAACAGAATTAGACTGGTCGGAGCTTGCAGGTAACATTACCTGTATACCGCTATCAAAAATCGGTTGGCTAAAATCCATCCGACGTTCACGGTCAGCAGTTACCGAAATATTCGCAATCGCTGCGTCGACATTCTTTATCTCAACAGCGCCGAGCATGCCCCCAAAACTATTTGCTTGCTCATAAACAACACTCCAACCAAGTGAGCTAGCTACCTGGTTCATCAGATCGATACTGAAACCTGTGTGTACTCCGTCCACGACCATTGAAAATGGTTCGCGTTCGACTGTTGCCACACGGATTTCTTGGGCAGCCGCCCAGTTTGACCAAACCAGAATAAATGGTAAGCAAAACCAAAATGTAAACTTGGCCATAGTGTCCCCCGGATCCCAATACCGTCCTTACTAGCGATCAGTATGATCGTTTGACAAGCAAATGTCGTTTCATTTGTGACCGGGGAAGGAGCAAAACGATGTCGAAAAAACGCAGTAAGCATAGCGTTTTCACGCTTTTGGTTGAAGTTGGCCGAAATGTTGGCGACGGCTTGCCCAAAGAAGCAACGGGTGGCGCCTTGATGTGCTATGCCAGTGGCGTTGACGAAGCTGAAGCAGTTCGCGAAACAGTCGCGATTCTAAAACAAGCTGATTTGGCGCCGTTGGACGTGTCGGGCTACGGCACCTTGGACGAACGTCTGGCCGAAGGTCACGACATCAGCGATGAAGAAAAAGAGCTAATGCAACGTGCTTTGGACGAGAATAGCGTAATTATCGCGCAGATGACGCCCTTTTTCGACAAAGCCTAAGCTGCCTGCAACTTGCTCCAAGCGGCAGTTTCGAATGGTTGCAGAATCTCAGGCGCAAATGCCGACGGTGTTGGCCACAGAGCCCGCGGCAATCCCGACAACACGCTATGGGATGCCATAGCCGACATCTGCATGAGCGTATCTATGTTCATTGCTTCAACAGCGATACCCGAGACGTCTACCGCAGCAGGCCGATCCAGAACAATCTGCGCATAGGTTTCCACAGTATGGCGCGCGCGAGGTTCGGCAATGATCCCATGGTTCAAATCGCCAGAACGCGTCAGCACATGGTCTGTTGCAAATAGATATTCAACCTCACTGCCTGAAAGGCGCAAAAGCTGGTCATGTGCGCAGATCAGATCCGCTGTAGCGTTATGGAACGGTGCACAAATACGTCTCGGTGCGAACCGACCCACTGCAGGCACATCGATTGCACCTGCCCAGCGCACTTGCGCGGGTGAACCATCTTTCGTTGTCACAACATCCCCAATCTTCAACTCGCTCACCTGGCGACGCCCGTTGGGTGTAGGGATCAGCGTCGAAGGTGCTAACGAAGGCAGAGGTCCGTGCGGCATCGCGTGATCAGCGACCCCCAAAAAGCGGACACCTGCGCCAATTTTGGCATGTGTTTTCCCGACGCACATCAGAACTGCATCGCGCAGTATCAGCGCCGAAAAATTTGGAAGCTGTCGGAAATAGGTCTTGCCACTTTCCATGATTTGCAAGCTTAAAGCGTTGGTGTTCGTTTCAGCGTCCCACGTTAGGCAAAAGACCGCGCTGTTTGATCGCGTGATAAAACCAGTTTCGAGAACATGGAAATCGGCATAGCCAACCCCTTCTGAACGAATGGCCAAATCGCCTTCAACTGTCAGTCGGATCTCAAAAACTGATTGAGAAGGGTGTTGCGGCGCATACCTAAATAGAACTTGGTCGGCTTCCCCTGGAATTGCCGCGAATTCCATCAGAACCGTTCCTGCGTTTAGCGGTGTCGTCGGCGAGATTTTCGCAGAAATCGGTTGACCGATACCATTTGTCTCAAACAGTCCGGCTCGTTGATCGCGCAGCCCAATCCAGCTCATCGATGTGCCTGTCTTCCCCGCATCTTCGCGATGCCTTTTTTTATTTTGACGCTGCTGTGACCTTTTTGGTCATTTACAATCAACGCACCTGCTCTGGCACAACGATACGCTGCCAACGTGCTTGGACGCAAAGCATAGGGCGTCATTTGCTATCTGTGGCATGAAAACGTGTCTTCCGCGCTACATCACCTTGGTGTAGTCCGAGGTCACCCATAACTATTGGAATGAGCAATGTCTGACCTTGATCCTGTTGCCCTTACCGCAGAACTCGTAAAATGCGCCTCTGTCACGCCAGCGGATGACGGGGCACTAGACATCTTGGATCGCACGCTAAGCGCCGCCGGGTTCGAATGCACGCGCGTTGACCGCAACGGTATCGCAAACCTATTTGCGCGTTGGGGGAAAAAGGGTGCCAATCGTTCCTTTGGGTTTAATGGGCACACAGATGTTGTGCCAATCGGTGATGCTGAAGCATGGACCGTCGATCCATTCGGGGCTGAGATAAAGGACGGCTTCCTTTGGGGACGCGGGTCGACGGACATGAAATCTGGCGTCGCCGCATTCGTCGCAGCAGCCGTTGATTTTGTCACCGACACCCCCCCAGACGGTGCCGTCGTTTTGGCCATCACCGGTGATGAAGAGGCAGATGCCACTGATGGCACGGTTGCCCTTTTGGATTGGATGGCCAGCACGGGCGAACGAATGACCGATTGCCTTGTCGGTGAACCGACAAGCCCGAACCATATGGGCGAAGCCATGAAAATTGGGCGGCGTGGGTCGATGACCGTTTATCTCGAGTTTACCGGCGTTCAGGGGCACGCAGCTTACCCTCATCGGGCCAAAAACCCGCTTTCCGCGATGGCACGTTTGATGGATCGATTGGCATTCCACGAGCTTGACCAAGGCAGCGATCACTTTGATCCCTCAAGCCTCGCAGTGGTGACAATGGACACAGGCAACCCGGCCACCAATGTGATCCCAGCACAGTGCCGCGCGACGTTCAACATTCGATTTAATGATATTCACACCAGCGACAGCCTGACTGCGTGGGTCAATGATGAGATCGCAAAGGTTCAACAGGAAACGGGTATTCAGATCGACTGCAAAACCCGTGTTTCGGGACAGAGTTTTGTCACGCCACCTGGGGAACTATCCGATCTGATCGCAAAGGCTGTTAAGGCAGAAACCGGTAAATCTCCTGAACTTTCCACATCAGGCGGTACTTCTGATGCCCGCTTTATGAAAGATCATTGTCCTGTTGTTGAATTTGGACTTGTCGGTAAGACCATGCATCAGGTTGATGAAAAGGTACCCGTTGCAGATATCATTCAGTTGAAAACGATCTATCGCCGCATTCTGACCGACTATTTTGCATAGCCGACTGTCACGCCAGCACCGCGCGTGATACAGGCGACGCATGGCCCATATACCTTCTAAATCCGAGATCCTTGATTGGATCGCTGACAATCCATCCCGCACGGCAAAACGCGATATCGCGCGCGCGTTCGGGATCAAAGGTGCGCAACGCATAGACCTAAAGCGCATCTTGAAAGAGATGGAAGCCGAAGGAACACTGCGCAAACGCCGCAGCAGCTATCGTGACGCTGACAAATTACCACCTGTTTCAGTTGTACAAATCCTAGGTCCAGACAGCGATGGCGACCTGCTGGCACGACCGTTGGAGTGGACTGGTGAGACAGATGAGCCACGCATTCTGATGTCCCTACGTGCCAGCGACCCTGCGCTTGGCGAGGGGGATAGAATTCTTGCAAGGCTGACCGAAACACCCAAAGAAGACCACCCGTATATGGGTCGCCTGATCCGACGGATGGACACGAACCCTTTACGTATTTTGGGCGTGTTCCGCGCAGGCTCAGAAGGCGGTCGTATTATCCCAATCGACAAGGGCTCAACCAAAGAGTGGACTGTAGGGCCATCCGATACGGGCCACGCCAAAGACGGTGAGTTGGTTGAGGCCGAACAAAGCGGTCCAAAATCACGGATGGGTTTGCCGCGCGCACGAATTGTGACGCGCTTGGGTGATCCAACACAGGCCAAAGCTGTTTCATTAATCGCAATCCACCAGCATGGCATCCCAGATCATTTCCCCGATAGCGCCGTAGCAGAGGCGGACGCCGCGACACCGGCAACTTTGGGCAAGCGAAAGGACCTGCGAGAGCTCCCACTTGTCACCATCGACCCTGCCGATGCTCGTGACCACGACGACGCCTGCTATGTTGAGGCTGATACAGCGAAAGACAATGCGGGCGGTTTTATCATTTGGGTCGCGATTGCAGATGTCGCTCATTACGTGACATCGGGCTCTGATCTTGACAAAGAAGCGCGCAAGCGTGGGAATTCCACCTATTTCCCTGACCGTGTCGTTCCAATGCTGCCAGACCGGTTATCGGGCGATCTGTGCTCACTCCATGAGGGCGTAGAACGCGCATGTATCGCCGTTGAAATGCGCGTTGATGCCGAGGGTAACAAGCTTGATCAGACGTTCTATCGCGCGTTGATGAAGAGTCACGCGTCGCTGCACTATGATGAAGTTCAAGCAGCAATGGATGGCGCGCCAAACGACAAAACTGCGCCGCTATTCGATGATGTGATCAAACCGCTATATGCGGCCTATGCGGCGTTGACCAAAGCCCGCGCTGCACGTCAGCCGTTGGAACTGGATCTGCCAGAACGGCAAATCAACATCGATGATGCGGGACAGGTGCGATCGGTGAATTTCAAAGAACGTTTGGACGCACACCGTTTGATCGAAGAGTTCATGGTTCTTGCAAACGTTGCAGCGGCAGAAACCCTGATCGCAAAAAAACGCCCCCAGCTGTTCCGTGTTCATGAAGAGCCAAGTCCTGAAAAGATTGAGCAACTGCGCGAAGTCGCCGTCGCATCTGGTTTGGTTTTGGCGAAAGGTCAGGTTTTACAAACTGCCCAGCTGAACCGATTGATGGCGCAAGCGCGAGATACAGAACAAGCCGAACTGATCAGCCTGACCACACTGCGTTCCATGACGCAGGCTTATTATTGCAAAGAGAATTTCGGGCACTTTGGCCTTGCGTTGCGATCGTACGCGCATTTCACGTCGCCGATCCGCCGGTATTCAGATTTGATCGTGCATCGATCCTTGGTGGACGCGCACGGTTGGGGCAAGGATGGTCTGTCCCCATTTGATGTCGAAAATCTCGAGGGCACCGCCAAGCAAATCAGCGACACCGAGCGCCGTTCAATGATGGCAGAGCGCGACACAACAGATCGCTATTTGGCCGCGTTTTTGTCCGATCGGATGGGTGCGGAAATGCCGGGCCGCATAGCGGGGATCGCAAAGTTTGGGGTGTTCGTAAAGCTCGATGAAACAGGCGCGGATGCACTTGTGCCAATCCGAACGCTTGGCCGCGAATATTTTGACTATGACGCCGACACACTGACGCTGATGGGGTCGGAATCCGGGACGATGATTGGCATAGGTCAACGCGCCGTTGTCAAATTGACCGAAGCCGCACCGATTTCTGGTGGGTTGGTCGCTGAACTGGTGTCATTGGATGATAAGGCGATCACGCGTGGTCATGGCGGTGGTCGTGGTCGTCCGGTGAAACGCAAAATTTCAGCATCAAAAAAGAAAGCCGCTAAGACAAAACGCAAAGTTTCACGGAAACGCTCTCAGAGATGATAGGTCAGGGCTGACTTGATCAAAAGGCCGTGCCGGGCAGGATCGATTTGATCGATTTTGTCAAAGAGAACAGCGCGATTGCCATCGATCCGATCTTGGCCCGGGAACAACGACGCAAAATCGGAAATCACGGAAGACTGACAATGAGCATAGATTCCAAATGCCCCGTCTTTCCTGACACCCAGCCTTAGAGTTGAAGCTGCCTTTTTCTCTGGTGTGATATAGCTGGGCTGTCCCCAACGCAGGACCTCTTTGACCGGACCTATATCAGGCAGAGTATCCGCCGTATCAAAGATGAGATCGCGAAGCTTTAATAGAGCCTCGCGCATGTCAGGATTGAATTCATCAAACACAGCTTTGACTGAATCCGTCATCTGCCTATCGTTCGATTGTCTCACACTCTTCCCCTCGGATGCAGGATTGCAAGGCATCTGCCATCTCTTGCGTCGGGCTAGGAAACACGTTTGATCCGCAGGGGTTGGCTTCGATGACAATAACATCCCCGATGACTTTGGCGAATGTAATCACCTCTGTTCCAGAGGCCAATGAACCACACCAAGGGCCAAAACATACTGATTGCACGGTCACATCGCTCTCAAAACGGGCCGTGAACCCATCCAAAGTCAATCCTTTCCCTTTGAAGGTCCCTGCAATTGGATCAGGGAAACGTTCCTCGTTCACAACGCCCTCTGGGAGCAAACTTTCGTCAAATTCAAGAACACCAAGCAAGACATATACGTCCTCGGGAACCTCATGCATCCGGTTGAACGTCGTTGCGACATCCGGACGCATGCAGCTGAGTGCTCCAGCTTGTCCAGCGATTAGGATAACGAAGATAGCCGTCAATGGTGCCTTCATAAAGTAGCCTCCCAACTAGTCGAGATCAAAGCTTGTCCGAAAACTCTTCAAGCACCTTCTCATACACTTCTCGTTTGAACGGCACGATATTTTCAACCAATTGATCCTTTGGCATCCATTTCCAACTGGTGAATTCTGGGTGCTCAGTCTCGATGTCGACATCTGCGTCACTTCCGTGAAACCGGAAGAGGAACCACTTCTGTTCTTGTCCGCGGTACTTTCCTTTCCAGATCGTTGGAACGATGTGGTGCGGCAAATCGTAAGGGATTAGTCGGCTGCTTTCACCTTCGAGGGTCACGAGGTTTTTGGTCACGCCTGTTTCTTCCCACAGCTCTCGGTAGGCGGCATCGAGCGTTTTTTCGCCAGCATCAACACCGCCCTGTGGCATCTGCCAAGCGTCCGTGTCACGGTCGTTGCGTTGGCCGACGAAAATATGCCCGCGTGGATTGATCAACATGATCCCAACGCAAGGTCGGTAAGGTAGCTTTGAAATGTCGTCGGGCGTCATAATGGGGCCTTGGTGATTCATGTCTCTTGCCTTTCGTTTCTTCGGATTTAGGCAAAAGGTCCAGTGTTATGCGATAACAATGCGGCTATCGGGTGAGATCTGTCCAGCGATCCAATGCAAATGACTTCGGTGCAGCCCAATACAACCTGCCGTTGGGTAACCCGGTCTGCGCCATTGGTGCACAAAAATGGCAGAGCCCATCCCCGCAACCGCATTTGGCCAATTCCAATCCGTTATAAATATCAAATCATACATCGGATCCGTCCTGCGCAGTTCTTCATGAGAAGGCGTGTAGGGTGCGCGCACCTGTAAATTATAATGTGAATCATTTGGGTCATCAGACCACAGATCGCGCAACCCAATCGGCGTGGCCCAAGGTGTCGGCGGCGGTATCCGGTCAGGACGATAGAGAACCCCAACAATTTTGAGGGTGCCACGGGGCGTCGCACCATCACCTTCGCGCTTGGTCCGGGTCAAACCACCGCGCCCAATCGTACACGGGAACCTCCGGCCTCGGAACCGAACATGCGTTGGCATCAAAACAAGGTCCGTGGCCCGCATTACAAAAGGTGACCGGACTTTGCCGACTTCGTTTCAAGATAATCATGATTGTGAGGGTTTTCGCCAACTTTCAGCGGCACCCGTTCTTGCACTGTTATTCCACAGCTTTCCATTCGAGCGATCTTGGCTGGGTTATTGGTCATCAACCGCACATCAGAAAACCCGAGCTTGCGCAAGATTTCGGCACCAATTCGGAAATCGCGTTCATCATCCTCGAACCCCAGTCGGTGATTTGCTTCGACGGTATCGAAACCTTGATCTTGCAATGCGTAGGCACGCATCTTGTTGGCCAGTCCAATGCCGCGACCTTCTTGATTAAGGTATAGCAACACACCTTGCCCCTCGGTCCCCATTTGCGATAGCGCGCCATGCAACTGCGGGCCGCAATCGCATTTCAATGACCCAAGTAGGTCACCAGTAAAGCACGCGGAATGCAGGCGCGCCAGAACTGGCTGCGATCGATCGGGATTGCCGATCTCGACGGCATAGTGCTCTTCCCCACCATCCTCAGGACGAAACACGTGAAGACGGCCCGCCTCAGATACGGTTAGCGGTAGGCGCGCATGTACGACGCGGTCCATTGGGCTAAGTTGCGTGTTCATAACAGCGGCCTGATCGACGAATGTCAGATCGTGCTGATGGGCAAATCCAGCAGGCGAATCCAAGGGCAGGCATAAGACAGCTGGAAGTAACCGACTCGCCTTGGCCAATTGGATGCCAGCGCGGGCTAGTGCCGAACCTTCATCCCGCACGATCTTATGCGGGCCTTTCATCGGCATATTTAGATCATCGGCTGGGTCGGCCATTGAGCGTACCCAATCTAGTTTTGGAGCGAGCGGCAGCGCGATACGTGCAAGGTCCCCGTCATAAACGCGTACTTTCAGGGTGCGGGCACGCCAGTCGGTCAATGCCAATTGCGCCTCACCAAAACTGCACAAATCGTGAAGACGCTCTACGTTCAATGTTTCAACGGCTAAAATAACGCCATCTGACAAAACGACAGGTACACCCATCCTTAAGTCGGCACGGGCACGGGCCAATTTTTCAATGTTATTTGGGGAAAACGTCAAATTTCTTCGCCTATACCGCTCGTCAAAAGGCATAACCGACCCCTACAAGAATTGAAACATTTCAGTGCGTGTTCACACGTCCGTGTGAGATTTTCATCGTCAAGCTTGCCTGATGGGCTGCGAGATCACATCTCTATTACAAGAAACGCGGAGGACCCGATGGCCCAATTAAAGAAAATATTGCTCGTTGATGATGACGATGATCTGCGCGAAGCGCTCGGCGAACAGCTGTTGATGACTGAAGACTTCGATGTCTTTGAGGCCGCCGACGGCACCGAAGCAATGACAAAAGCCAAAGAGCAACTCTATGATCTCATGATCTTAGATGTTGGCCTTCCAGATACAGACGGTCGCGAACTTTGCCGTTTGATGCGTAAACAGGGTGTAAAATGCCCAATCGTAATGCTGACTGCGCAGGACAGCGATGCCGATACCATTTATGGTTTAGACGCTGGCGCGAATGATTACGTCAGCAAGCCATTCAAATTCCCAGTGCTTTTAGCCCGTATTCGCAGCCAATTGCGCACACATGAACAGTCCGAAGATGCTGTTTTCCAGCTTGGGCCTTATACGTTTAAGCCCGCGCAAAAGATGCTGGTGACCGAAGAAGACAAGAAAGTTCGATTAACTGAAAAAGAAACGAACATTCTGAAATTCCTATACCGCGCAACCGAAGGCGTTGTCGCCCGCGACGTCCTGCTGCACGAGGTTTGGGGCTATAACGCAGGTGTTACGACCCATACATTAGAGACACATATTTACCGTCTTCGGCAAAAAATTGAACCAGATCCGTCAAATGCGCGCCTTCTTGTAACCGAATCTGGAGGCTATCGATTGGTTGCCTAATTAGAGTTAGCTGGCGTTTTGGTGACCTCCCACACCTATCCGCTGGCTGAAAAGATCCCCACGGTGGCGGGGTCTCTTGCCACCACCTCCCTGTTGGACTTGCCCGGACAATGTCCGGGCAATTTTTTTTAGCGCTAAGGAAGACACCAATGAAGACTTCAAAAGATTACATGGCCGAAGCAAATGCTGTTGTGCCGCGCATTGACGCAGAAGAAGCGGTTGCGCGTTATAACGATAGCGGCGCGGTTTTTGTCGATGTCCGTGATGGGATAGCGGTCGCAAAGACGGGCACAATCAAAGGCGCGCATCATATCCCACGCGGAATGTTAGAATTCGTTGCGGATCCAGATACACAAATCCACAATAGTGCTTTGAACAAAAATGCGCCGATCTATTTGATCTGTGCCGCTGGCGGTCAAGCGGCATTGGCTGGCAAAACGCTTATCGACATGGGGTATGAGAACGTCACGAACATCGGCGGTATCAGCGCATGGAAAGAGGCTGGCGGCCCAACCGAGGGTTAAGCAGACACAAAATCCGCGCTGCTGTATCCCTGAAGATAAAGTAGCGCGGTCAAATCCCCGTGGTTAATCCTAACGTCGCACTTCGCCTGTAGCGCTGGTTTGCCGTGCAGCGCGACACCGGTTCCTGCATTTTGCAACATCAATAAATCATTCATACCGTCGCCAACTGCCAAAACGTCGTTTTGCCCAATGCCCAAACGAGCAGTTATTTCATTCAGCGCTTCTAGCTTGGCTTCTTGCCCCAAGATCGGGCGCACCACGCGTCCTGTCAACTTGCCTTCTGCTATTTCAAGCGTGTTGGCGCGGTTTTCATCAAAGCCCAAGGTCTTTCCGACCTTTTCCGTGAATGCCGTAAACCCACCGGATACCAATGCCGCATACGCACCCTGCGCTTTCATAGTGGCAAGAAGGGTCGCACCACCCGGCATATAGTCAATACGTGTCGCCAGCACATGATCGATTATCGTTTCAGGCAACTCCGCCAGCAAACCAACCCGTTCGTCAATCGCGCTTTCGAAATCCAACTCACCATTCATCGCACGCGCGGTGATGGCGGCTACGCGGGCTCCGACCCCGGCCTCTGCTGCCAATTCGTCAATGCATTCCTGTCGGATCATGGTACTGTCCATATCGGCCAAGAGCATCTTCTTACGACGATTCTCATGTGGCTGAACATTCAAGTCTATCTTTAGATCCTGGCATGACTGCCAAACATCGGCGAAATTCGACGGCACCGACACGAGTGTAAATTCAGCGGCCACATCAGGTTCCAACCAAACCGCATCCCCGCCGCCCCATGCATTCCGCAAACTTTCTACCAATGCAGATTCAAGGTTTCTGGCTGTTGGTGCTGCAATCAATGATGCAATGAACATGTGGCGTTTCCTATTGGCGTCAGGGGATGTCGCAAAAAGCATCCTAATCGGCGGTCTAGCGTCATTTCCACTGTTGCGAAAGGTCCGATCACCCCGTACTTCGGTCCGTGGGACACCCTTCCCCAACGAAGGGCGCATATCTGTGAGGATACCAGCAATGGTTATGACTAAACCGGCAACGCGGCCGGCAAACCCGCGTTTTTCTTCTGGCCCATGTGCCAAACCCCCCGTCTGGAATTTAGAAGCACTGCATGACGCGCCACTGGGCCGTTCACACCGTGCGGCGATCGGCAAATCAAAACTCAAAGAAGCAATTGAGCTGACACGCGAAGTTCTTGGCGTGCCCCACGATTACAAGATCGGAATTGTTCCCGCGTCCGACACCGGAGCCTTTGAAATGGCGATGTGGTCGATGCTGGGTGAGCGTCCCGTTCAAATGGTTGCATGGGAATCTTTTGGCGCTGGTTGGGTCACGGATGTGATCAAACAACTAAAGATTGAAGCGACAACGCATACCGCCGAGTACGGCGAGATCGTGGATATGGCTGCTTTGAACTATGACAATGACGTGTGCTTTACATGGAATGGCACGACATCCGGCGTTCGCGTCGCCGACGGTGATATGATCCCAGCAGATCGAGATGGTCTGACATTGTGCGACGCAACATCTGCTGCGTTCGCTCAGGATCTACCGTGGAACAAGCTCGACGTTACGACGTTCTCTTGGCAGAAAGTAATGGGCGGTGAAGCAGCACATGGGATGCTGATCCTATCGCCTCGCGCCGTTGAACGATTGGAAAGCTATACGCCTGCATGGCCACTGCCGAAGATTTTCCGCCTGACCAAAGGTGGAAAATTGATTGACGGAATCTTCACTGGTGCAACGATCAACACGCCATCCATGTTAGCCGTCGAAGATTATTTGTTCGCGCTGAAATGGGCCAAATCCATCGGTGGCCTGGATACGCTGATGCACCGCGCAAACGCAAATGCCCAAGCGATCTGGAATTTCTCCGCTACGCGCGATTGGATTGCGAATTTGGCGGTTGATAAAGCGACCAGGTCCAATACGTCTGTTTGCCTTAGGTTTACTGACGATCGTATCACCGACGGCGCTGCATTTGCAAAAGCCGTCGCCAAGCGTCTGGAAAACGAAAATGTAGCCTTGGACGTTGGCGCATATCGCGACGCGCCCGCAGGGCTTCGCATTTGGTGTGGCGCAACGGTCGAGACCTCCGACATCGAGGCGATGTTGCCTTGGCTCGAATGGGCGTTCGAAGCCGAAATCGCTGCTCTCTAATTTCTCGCGGCTTGGCCGCATCCCCTATTTTTCAAAAGGACCAAAATCATGGCCCCTAAAGTACTCATCTCTGACAAACTTTCTGCAGCTGCTGTTCAGATCTTTAAAGACCGCGGCATCGACGTGGATTTCCAACCTGACCTTGGCAAAGACAAGGCTGAATTGCTGAAAGTTATCGGGAATTACGACGGTCTTGCGATACGCTCAGCGACCAAGGCAACGGAAAAGATCATTGCAAATGCGACCAACCTAAAAGTCATCGGTCGCGCTGGCATTGGTACAGATAACATCGACAAAGACGCCGCCTCTAAGGCCGGTATTATCGTGATGAATACACCGTTCGGCAACATGATCACCACTGCCGAGCATGCAATTGCGATGATGTTCGCGGTGGCGCGTCAGATTCCCGAAGCCAGCGAAAGCACGCACGCCGGCAAATGGGAAAAGTCCAAGTTCATGGGTGTCGAATTAACCGGTAAGACGCTTGGCGTGATTGGCGCCGGTAACATCGGTGGGATCGTCTGTGACCGTGCCCGTGGCCTAAAGATGAAAGTCATCGCATTTGACCCGTTCCTTGGCCAAGAGAAGGCCGATCAAATGGGTGTCGAAAAGGTCGACTTAGAAGAGCTTTTGACGCGCTGTGATTTTCTCACGCTTCATGTTCCAAAGACCGAACAGACTGCGAATATGATCACCGCTGAACGTATCGCAATGATGAAAAAAGGTGCACGCATCATCAACTGTGCACGCGGTGGTTTGGTCGACGAAGACGCTTTGGCTGAAGCGCTGAAATCGGGTCACATCGCTGGTGCCGCGTTTGACGTTTTCGCTGTGGAACCTGCAACCGACAGCCCTCTTTTCAACCTACCGAACGTTGTCGTAACGCCGCACCTTGGCGCCGCAACGACTGAGGCGCAGGAAAACGTGGCGCTACAAGTTGCGGAGCAGATGTCGGATTATTTGCTAACAGGCGCAGTTTCTAACGCACTCAACATGCCATCTGTGACCGCAGAAGAAGCGAAAGTCATGGGACCATGGATCGACCTATCCGGTCATCTTGGTAACTTTATCGGTCAGATGACGGATGAACCGATCAAAGCGATCAATATCCTTTATGACGGACAAGCCAGCGAAATGAACCTCAATGCGCTGACATGTGCCGTTATCGCAGGCATCATGAAAAAGGTTAATCCTGACGTTAATATGGTCAGTGCGCCTGTTATCGCCAAAGAGCGTGGCGTTCAGGTGTCAACGACCAAGCAAGATCAGTCAGGGGCATTCGAAGGTTATATCAAAGTCACAGTCGTTACGGACAAACGCGAACGTTCTGCTGCTGGCACGGTCTTCAGCGATGGCAAGCCGCGCTTTATTCAGATCAAAGGCATCAACATTGACGCCGAGATCGGAGCGAACATGGTCTACACGACAAACGAAGACGTCCCTGGGATCATCGGTGCCTTGGGTCAAACGATGGGCGAGAACAACGTCAATATCGCGAACTTTACCCTGGGTCGTGCTGAGGCCAAAGGAGAAGCGATTGCGCTGCTCTATGTCGATGAACCGGTCCCTGCTGTTGCATTAAAAGCGCTTGAGGCAACCGGCCTCTTTACACAGGTCAAACCACTTGGCTTTGACGTCAAATAATTCGAATGGGCCCGGCACGACGTCGGGCCCTTTTCGTTCATTGGTCGGTGGTTTACACCCGCGCCTATGTCGCTGAAATACTCCTCACTTTCTGAACTATATGATCATCCGTTCGACGCGGTGATCGATGTTCGATCACCTGCAGAGTTCGCAGAAGACCATTTTCCCGGCGCCATCAATATGCCGGCGCTTTCGAACGACGAACGTGCAGAAGTCGGGACAATCTACAAACAAGATAGCCCGTTTCGTGCCCGCAAACTGGGTGCGGCGTTGGTTTTAAAGAATGTCGCGCGGCATCTTGAGGGTGACCTCGGAACACAGGACGGAGGCTGGCAGCCTTTGGTCTATTGTTGGCGCGGAGGTCAAAGATCTGGCGTGTTCGCAACATTGCTCCGCGAGATTGGTTGGCGCGCTGAAACGATCGACGGCGGGTACCAATCCTATCGACGCTTACTGCAAACAAGTCTCTATGAAGACGTATTTGCACATAAAATCATCTTGCTTGATGGTTATACGGGCACAGCAAAAACAGCCATTTTGTCAGATCTCGAAGCACGCGGACAGCAAGTCATTGATCTAGAAGCTTTGGCAGGTCATCGCGGATCGCTTCTTGGCGAAATGCCCGGTGGTCAGCCGTCGCAACGCGGATTTGAGACTGCGTTAGCTCGACAGCTAAGTCTGTTAGATCCTAATCGACCGACCTTTATTGAAGCTGAGAGCAACAAAATCGGGCGCATAAACATTCCACCGAGCCTTTGGAAGCAGATGATCGCCGCGCCTCGCATTCAGATCACGGCCCCTTTGTCTGCGCGGGTAGATTTCATCACGGCGGAATACAACGCGATCCTTGCGGACCCTGAAACGATCACGCGTCGCCTCGCCCCACTTAGACGGCTGCGCGGACATGCGATCGTGGATCAATGGCAATCACTTCAAGAACAGGGTGAACTAGAAAAATTCGCAGAAGCCTTGATCGTCGATCATTACGATCCTGCTTATGCCACTTCATCGAAGCGTCGAAACATTAAAACCCTTGGGGCAATTTCTGCGGTAACTTTAGATGCACCGGGCCGTGCAAGGTTAGCTGACCAAATCATTAATCTTACGAAATGACGCTTATTGCGGGTGATCCCGCGACTGTCCGCCCGATGATTACTGCCTCGTCATAACCTGCCGAATGCAAAGCGGCACAAGCCGCATCAGCCGCGGTCAAAGGCACAGCGGCCAACAGCCCCCCTGCCGTTTGTGGGTCAAAAAGCAGATCATCTGCTGCGCCGATCACTTGCCCGACCGCCGCGACATTTGATGTGAATAACGAAGATCTAAAGCCTTCATCAGACAACGCGCGCGCGCCTGGCAAGTGAGGAACCACAGTCTGATCAATTTCCGCCGCGCACTGCGATGCCTCGCACATGCCCCATAGATGCCCAAGCAATCCGAACCCAGTCACATCGGTCATCGCGAGTGCGCCAGCCTCGACAAGGATCTTTGATGCGTCCGCCTGTCCCTGTGACATGGCCTCGTAGGTTGCGGCGACATCGACGCCTTGCGCCTGCGTGGCCATCTCTGCGGCTAGGATCACCCCAGTGCCAATCGGCTTTGTTAGGATCAACGCAAGGCCCGGAATTGCCCCCGACACAGGAATTGGGTCCTGCTCTAGTAAGCCCGTAATGGTAAACCCAATCGTCAGTTCCGCACCCATCGACGTATGCCCACCTACAACCGGCGCACCAGCGGCAGAAAACACCCCTTGCGCCGCTTCCATGATCTCGGACAGCGTTCGTTCTTGTAGGGCATCGGACACACGCGGAATGATCAGATTCGCAACGGCCGCCTGCGGAGTTGCGCCCATTGCCCACACGTCGCCCAACGCGTGCGTTGCAGCGATCCGCGTCATAACAACAGGGTCCAATGTGAAACCACGCAAGTGATCGGTGGTAATAACCTGACGTTGCCCGCCTGTTTCCAAGACCGCGGCATCATCGCCATCATGGGACCCCGATCCATTCGCGAGGCTAGACCAAAGCGCTGTCTTGGACACCTTGGACCCACACCCGGCACACATCGGTTTGGTTCCAATGCTATCGCTTAGACCCAGTGCATGCGGCTCAGGTAAGCTTGGCACGCCCATCACCGGAAGGTTCTGAAACTGGCGCATGAACTTTTGATCAATATGATCCTTGAGCTGCCAAAGCCGTCGACCCGACAGGACGATCCCATGTTTAGCGGCGAGCGCTTCTTTGCCACCAAGGGAAATGAGTTTCAGATAGTCCGATTGAGGACCGAACGACCTCAGCGCCCCGCCAGACAACACCGCACGCAGGTTATCCAACAAAACAGGTGCTTGCCGAACAGCGAAGACGCCAGCCTTTGGGCGCGGCGATTGGGACATATGGGCACAATCACCGACGGCAAAAATCTGTTCATCACTGCTTTGAAGCGTGGGGCCAACAACAATGGACCCCATCGACATTTTGACGCCAATTTCAGACGTCCAAGCAAACGGCAACGCACCAGCGGCACCCACTGTGAAATCAGAAGCGACCGTCGATCCATCGCCCAGCGTCACAGTTTGCGTCTGCACAGACACCACATCTGCATTTTCAATCAGTTGCACGCCCCGGTCCTGCAACGCATACAGCAATCGTTGGCGCCCACGGCGGCCAACGTGTTCTAGTGCCCGACCTCGATCGATCACACGGACCGTGGCCTTTGGCATTGCGTGCTGCATCGCCATTGCAACCTCAACCCCTGCAACGCCGCCACCAATGACAGCAATATCGGCTGTGTCATGTGCACCTCGGAACGCGTCCCAGCGCTTGGCGAATGGCGCCAGTGGTTTTGCTGGTGTCGCGTGATCCTCAAATCCCGGAAGATTTGGCATCATTGAAGTAATCCCAATATCGATGGAACACGCATCATAGGCGATGTCTGGGCGACCCGTGACATGGATCTTGCGGGCGTCACGATCAATATGCGTCGCAGATCCAAGGATCAGCCGGGCCCCTGCGAACCGTGCCAATTGCACCAGATCAATCCCGAGGTCATCTTTGCCATAATGCCCTGCCAGAAAGCCCGGTAGCATCCCTGAATAGGCTGCGGTTGGAGTTGGATTGATCAGGGTAAGACGAACACCCGGCAAAGGATTCATTCCCCATTTCCGCAAAACCAGCGCATGCGTGTGACCGCCGCCAATCAAAACAAGATCTCGTGTGTCGGGAAATGTAATCATGCGATTGTCTAACGCGTGATGACTCAGGGCGAAAGCCACTGTCCCTGCCAATCACGGTCTCTTGTATAAATCGCACGTCGGTGGTCGTGGCCGAGGTGAACCAAGTCGATACAATCTAGGTGGCAGCGCAATACCGCAAAGCTCGCACGGTCCGGTTCCTTTGAGTAACTCAGTGCGGTGGCGATTGGGGTGCCCGGCGCGGGATTGGTACCATACGAAACGCGCGAAGCAGCTGGTACCTTAGACCATGCGTCGTCCAGAATCGGCCCCGTAACGATTTCAACTGATGCTTGAGCTCGAATTTGCAAATTCACCGCTGGTATCCACCATAACAACGCCGCTTTGGGCGCTTTTTGCAGGCTTTCAAACTTTGCGCTTCTGAGATCGGATTGTACTTCTAATCTATGGGTCGATTGGTCAGCATGTCGCAAAACAACGAAACGCGCCTCAGGTTCGGAGTTGGCTGAGATTGTCGAAAAACTTGTCAGACGTGCCGGGTGCTCTGCGGCGGCGACGCCTTTTGCCAACTCTGACCATGCGGCACTAAGCAATCCATCCAAAGTTGTGAACCAATCATTCATATCCCGTCATCTCCAAATATCCTAGGCCAACATGA
This sequence comes from Cognatiyoonia sp., assembly GCA_042093895.1. Taxonomy (GTDB): domain Bacteria; phylum Pseudomonadota; class Alphaproteobacteria; order Rhodobacterales; family Rhodobacteraceae; genus Cognatiyoonia. The sequence goes on from JBELEI010000006.1 coordinate 95,797, forward strand.
CTACCCTCAATGCGCAGCGGCCCTTCCCAATAGGCTACTCTTGTTGTCATCCAGGCGTCTGGGTTGAGCGCCCGAGTCACCACGTCTACCCCCTGATCCGCAAGTGTCACGCGCCATGTAACAGGCACTGTCGCACCCGATGTTTCATGCAGATGCAAAGGTTCCGCCGTGAATGCACCATTCGGATAGGCTGTTGTCGTCCCATCTGGTTCGATCCAAGTGGCAGACGTAAAATATTCGCCATCGGTTTGGCGCAGCCGAAACCCCATCAATTTGCTACCTTCATCGAACGAAAGAGAAAACCAATCCCAGCCAGTTTGCGTTTCAGAGAGCGGTTGCGATGACCATTCGCGATCCAGCCAAGCCTGACCCGTGACAGGTATTTCGCCCTTGGGTAAAGTGAGCGTCCCCTTCAGCGAAAGGAATGGCAAAGAGTAATAGTAAGACGCTTGCCCCTCATCCGATTTCACGGAGAACCCAGCATCACCATGAAACACCATTGGCCCCTCGGATGAAAGCGTCACATCATATGCGAAATCTGTTCCCGAAGCCCGCGCATTCAGCGTGTCGAAATCGCCTGACAATGACCACTCATCAATCCATGCGTCAAACGGATCGGCCGTCACGTTCGCAATGCCAATGCCGCCCCGAGCCAAACGCTCGGCAACAAAATGATCGTCTGGCGTGGTCACCGCAGCATGGCCCATAAACAACTGTGGGGATTGCCATCCTGACCCAGCGTCAGGTGCAATTGCCGATCGGAATAGGGTCCATTGCAGGCCATAATCCGTTCCATCCGGTCCGGTCATATTCGCAGTTAAATACCACCATTCAATCCGAAAATCCTCGTGCGGCCCGTGATCTTCTGGAAATTGAAATAGCGTCCCACGCTCTGGAACAGAAAACCCATCAACATCTTGGCCCAGGCCCGCAAATCCCTGTGCGCCGAGAATATTCGGAATAAGAAAGATACATGTCGCGAGTGCTTTAACGTTCATGGGCAAACACCTTTAATAGCTCTGCTGGCGGTGTCCGCGATAGCTTTAATGCTGGCCAGAGTGCCGCCAATAGGGCTGCAATCAACGATAGACCACCCAATTTCAAATATTCGGCAGGAAAAATGAACATCGGCAATTTCCATCCAAAGGCAGCAACATTCACGACGGCCAGTAATACCCACGCCAATACCAATCCCAATGGCAGCGCGATCGCAAATGTAAGTGCCCCTAGCAGCAGTGCGCGCAGCACTTCGTACCATCCGATTTGTCGACGCGTAACGCCAAGCGCCCAAGCTGGTGCCAACTGAGGCAATCGCATCGAGGCCAGCGTGAGCAAACTCATGAGGATCGCAAAGCCAGCAACTGCAAGTGTCAGGACATTTAGCGCACCAGTTACGCGGAACGTTCTTTCAAAGATGCCCAATGATAGTTCCTTGATTGCCGCCTGATTGATCGTCGCATTGGGCGATAGGTCAAAGGTGGCCTCCAAGGCTTCGACCAACTCCGCAACTTTTCCCGGTGCAACGCGGATACCGAATTCGGTGGCCGATTTCTCTGGAAATAGACTCCCAAAAACACCTTCAGAGATAATAGCCTGACCGATTGGATTGCCATAGTCCCCATAGATCCCAGCAACGATCAAATCGCGTCCGTCTAGGGCTGCGATTTGCCCAACAGCTGTCTCGGTCCGATTTGCCAACTGTTCATTGATGAGTATGCCAACGCCAGAATGCACCTGATCCCATGCATCCGGCGCGGCGCTCAAAAACTTCCAGTTGTCTCGTTGAGTCGCGTGGTCGCGCGCGCCGTACACTTCTGCTGGCAAGCCCAACAACGTGCGCTCAACAGATTGAATCGGCAAGATCGCGTCAACACGCGTTTCCAAGAACGCGGTAATGCCATCAACCTGCTCCACGTCTTCGACTGTTAGATACAACTCGGACGCCAATCTTTGATCCAAGAAATCGATAAATGTCAGACGAAAACTCGAAACCATGGTAGACACGCCAATATTCGCGGCGATCGCCAACATAAGCGCCATTAAGGCTAGCGATAGCCCCGGCAGTTGTTGACGCGTATCGGCCCAAAACCATTGCGTGAGCGCCGACCGTGACGCATTTTGTCCGCCCATTAGAGCGGCATCCAATATAGTTGGTAAAATCAAAGCAGCGCCGATCAACAAGACGCCCAACATGACAAATCCCGTTGCTAGTCCCGTGGCGGAAAACGCCAAAATTACCGCAAGTAAAAACAACGCCATGGCCGCCAAGGTCTGCCACCGCGCACGCCCACGTGTTGCCATCGCCATTGCCCGCGGATTAGCACCGGCGAGTAACGGTAACTGCGCCAATTTCCAAAACGCTCCCGCCGCAGCGATAGCGGTGCCCCCAACAGCAATCACAAGGCTGGATAGCCACCAAGACGGGCGGAGTTGCAGCGTACCTGCGACATCCGCGCCATAAAGCCCCCGCAATGTAGCCGCGACGTCTGGTAGAAGGACCGATGCGATCAGATAGCCAAATACCACACCGACACCCCCTGCGATAACGGCGAAACACAGGAGTTCAATTGCCATTACGATCATCACGCTCGAAAGCGGCACACCCAATGCGCGCAATGTTCGGATCACCCCGCGTCTTTGTTCAAATGCCAACCCAATCGCCCCGTTTACGATGAATATGCCGACTGCAAACGACAGGAAGCCGAACGCCGTCAGGTTCAAATGGAAACTGTCCGTCAATTGAGCTACATCCGACCCTGTTTGCGCCGCAATACGCGAAAGTTGGGGGGCAATGTCTGCCAATTCTTGCCGCCCAATCGGCACCTCTGGCGCAACGATAAGCCGATCTATTTCTCCGTCGCGCCCCAAAATCCGTTGTACGGTTCCAATGTCCGAAAGGATCGTGTTAGGCGCAATGTCTGTCACCGCGATCCGCTCTGACATCACGTCATCGCCTAACATTTCTAGGGAAGACAACGTGCCAAAGACTTGCCCGTGTCCGATCAAGAAAGCTGACAGATCCGCGGTTCCGTCTAGCGGTATCGGTGTCAACGCGCCCGGCGCCGTTACTGGGTCTAACCCGATTAAGCGTTGACCATTTATCCGACCTTCAATGACAGGGCTGACCTGCCACCCCGCGCGCCGCAGATTGACAAATGTAGCTTGGGTCATCGGCGCGCCGTCTGTACGCCGTAATTGGTCAAACTGCCCTTCGCCCAATGTTGCAGCTGCCGCGTCATAACTGGCACGTGCTTCGGAATTAATGGCCTGCACGCCGGACCACAAAGCGGTGGCCAAAGCCAAACCTGCCAGCAATGTGAAGGCTTGCAACGGGCTGCGCCTCCAATGGCTAAGGAATGCTATGAAAACGTGTCTAATCACGTGATGCGCCCTGCGCGCAAATGCAGTTGCCGATCAAGCAGTCCGGCCAAACGCTGCGAATGGGTCACGAGCAAAAGTCCAGCGCCCGCATCCGTAACCATCGACCTAAAAAGTGTCATGACCGTTTCTGCGCTATCCTCGTCCAAGTTCCCTGTGGGCTCATCGGCCAAAACCAACTTGGGCTTCGCGGCCAATGTTCGCGCAATTGCAACCCGTTGTTGTTGGCCGCCTGACAACTGCTCAGGGTATTTCCGCAATTGATCATCGATGCCCAGTTTAACTGCGATATCTCGTGCCAAGACCGTGTCGTATGATCCGGACAGACGTGCTTGAAACGCTATGTTATCCGCTACAGTCAGGCTTGGGATCAGATTGAATTGTTGAAAAACAACACCAACTGTTTCACGCCTAATCTGCGCGCGTTCGGTGTCGGCCATTCCGGCAATATCCTGGCCTTCGATAAGGATCGAACCAGTATCTGGCACATCCAAACCGCCGATTAGATGTAACAACGTGCTTTTTCCGCTACCACTCTCACCGGTCAGCGCGACCGTTTCGCCCCCATCGAGCGAAACATCAACACCTTTCAAGATCTCAAAACGCCCTTCTGCTGTTTGGTAAGCCTTTTGTATTGCTGTCGCTTGTAAGAGCTTCATCTGTTCTATCCCGATATAGGCCCTACACGATCAGTCCAATGACGGGACGTCGTGCTCGTAAATTGCGCCTAAGTTCGTATTCTATGTAGCGCAAGAAACGGAGATACCCATGACAGATATTGTGATCCTTGGTGGTGCTCGCACCGCGATTGGCACTTTTGGCGGCTCATTGGCGCAAACGACCCCAATCTCGTTGGCTACAACAGCGGCAAAAGCTGCGCTGGAACGCGCTGGTGTTGAAGGTGCACAGATTGGTCAGGTTGCTTTCGGTCACGTGATCAACACAGAACCACGCGATATGTATCTAAGTCGGGTGGCCGCAATGGATGCGGGCATACCAGAGACGACGCCCGCAATGAATGTGAACCGTCTATGCGGGTCGGGTGTTCAGGCGATTGTGTCTGTCATTCAATCGTTGCTGCTTGGCGACGCCGAATTTGGTCTTGCCGGAGGAGCGGAAAGCATGAGCCGTTCGCCATTCATTATCCCGCAACAGCGGTGGGGCGCAAAAATGGGTGACGTCAAAACCCAAGACATGATGCTGGGTGCGTTGAATTGCCCGTTTGGCACGGGGCATATGGGAGTTACCGCCGAAAACGTAGCGCGTGAATATGACGTCACGCGCACGGACCAAGACGCGTTCGCGGCCGAGAGCCAAAGGCGCGCCGCAGCGGCGTGGGATGCTGGTTCCTTTGACGAACAAATCGTTCCAGTCGACGTTCGCGTAAAACGCGAGATTGTGAAGTTCGAGCGAGACGAACACCCAAAGGCGACAACCCTCGAAACGCTCTCTGGTTTGCGTCCAGTGTTCGAAAAAGAAGGCACAGTTACTGCTGGTAACGCATCTGGACTCAACGATGGTGCGGCGGCCATTACGTTAGCCCGCGCGGACGCGGCGGAACGTGCTGGCCTGACACCCAAATTCCGCGTTTTGGGGTATGCCCAAGCGGGCGTGCGTCCTGACATTATGGGGATTGGGCCGATCCCAGCTGTTGAAAAATTGCTTGGGCAAACCGGGCTGCGCGCGGCCGATTTCGAAGTCATCGAGTCAAATGAAGCCTTTGCCGCCCAAGCCATTGCCGTGAACAAGACGCTGGGCCTAGATCCAGCAAAGGTAAACCCAAATGGCGGGGCCATCGCACTGGGTCACCCGGTTGGCGCGACCGGTGCAATCATAACCATCAAAGCAATGTACGAATTAGAACGCACAAATTCCAAACGCGCCCTGATCACCATGTGTATCGGCGGTGGCCAAGGCATCGCATTGGCCATCGAGCGTATCTAGGTGGGATAGTCTCTGACAAACGCCCAGCGATCACCCTCAGACATGTCTGCGTCGAACTGATACCCACCGGCTGAGAACGTCGTAAGTGTTTCCGCGCTTGTGACACGTTCGGTTGTTGCAAAGCGTGCCATGGCACCGCGCGCTCGTTTCGCGAAAAAGCTGACCATTTTGGCTTTACCGTCTTTTACCTCATAGAACTGCGGGGTGATCACACGCACTTTCAAAGCCTTGCGATCGGCCGCGCCGAAATACTCTTGGCTGGCACAGTTCAACAGAGTGTCGGTGCCGACTTGTTGCGCTTGCGCGCACAAGGCCTTGGCAATTTGGTCACCCCAATAGTCATAGAGCGATTTGCCACGACGGGTCTTTAGACGGCTGCCCATTTCCAAACGATATGGCTGCATCGCATCCAATGGGCGCAACAACCCATATAGGCCTGACAGAATTCGAAGATGGTCCTGCGCCCACGCTAGGTCTTCTTCTTCTAGTGTTTTCGCCTCTAGGCCCTGATATGTGTCACCGTTAAATGCCAATGCCGCCGGCTTGGTCATGTACTCAGTCGGATCATCTGCGAATGCCTTGAACCGATCCCTATTCAAACGAGCTAGATCATCAGAAATGCTCATCAACGATTTGAGCTGCGTCAGTGTCTGGTTGCGCATCGTCTTGGCCAAACGAATGGCGTCATCCTGAAATTCAGGGGCCGTCGCGGGGACAGACACCGGAGTCATGTCCAGCGATTTGGCCGGTGAAATAACAGTTAACATTTGTGACGCTCCCTCCGCGATGATGCTTGTTTACTTAACACGATCGTATCCGTTGACCAGTCATCCCTGCCCGACCAATACATCCAAAAAGGCCCCAGCAAATCGGTCTGCATGTTTGTCGCCCAATAGCCTTGAAAGTTTTTGCATATCGGCATCACGTAACTGTGCGACTTTAGCGAGTTGAGACGCAGAACATGTCATCGGCTTTCCCGTTCCATCTTCCCCCCGCGATAGATCGGCTTGGACCGCCAACAACTGATCGTAAACTGCACCTTCATCGCGGCCAGCCAGCTTGCGCCGCATCGGGTGCACGGTTTCTTGGGCTGCACCCAAAATGACTTCTAAAAAAGGTTGCCCATAACGCTCTAGTTTCTTGGCGCCAACACCGCCGATATGCGCCATTTCGTCCAGACTTTGCGGTTTCTTCTCGGCCATTTCGATCAGCGTTCGGTCATTAAAGATAATGTAGGCCGGTGCATTTGCCTGTTCTGCAAAAAACCGTCGTTTCGCCTTGAGTGCAGACAATAGCGGCGCGTCTTCTTCACTCACCATTGCGCGTACTTTCGGACCTGCGCGGCCGGGCTGCATGCGGTCTTTGCGCAGCGTGATCGTCGCCTCGTCTCTCAAGATCGGGCGGGCTTTTTCGGTCATGCGGAGTGCCCCATGACGAGATGGGTCTGGACGCAACAGATCATGTCCCATCATCTGGCGAAAGATCGCCTGCCATTGGCGTTTGTCGTATTCTTTGCCAATGCCGTAGGTCGATAGACTTTGATGCCCTCGCTCGCGCACTTTGTCCGTTTCAACGCCGCGTAGGATATCTATCAAATGCCCGGAGCCAAACCATTCCTCGGTCCGCAAAGCAGCAGACAACGCCATACGAACCGGGGTTGTGCCATCAAAAACCTCAACGGGATTGGTACATAAATCACAATTTTTGCAAGGCTCGGCATCTTCTCCAAAGTAGTGGAGCAAATTTTGACGACGACAGCTAAGCGCATCTGCCAGACCTAAGAGCGCATTGAGACGTCCATGGTCCGCAATCCTGCGCTCTGGCGGGGCAAGCCCTTCATCGATCTGCTGACGTCGATAACGGATGTCTTCCGCACCGAATAGCGTAAGCGTTTCTGCAGGGGCACCGTCCCGCCCGGCACGGCCGATCTCTTGGTAATACGCCTCAATCGACTTTGGTAGATCAGCATGCGCGACCCACCTGATGTCTGGCTTGTCAATCCCCATCCCAAAAGCGACGGTTGCACACACGATTAACCCATCGCGTTGCTGGAACTTTGCCTCAACAGAGCGTCGGTCTTCCGCTTCCATACCTCCGTGGTAGTGGCACGTCTCATGCCCCTCTTCGGCAAGTGCACGTGCCAATGCCTCGGTCTTTGCGCGTGTTCCGCAATAAACAATGCCGGATTGGCCTTTACGCGCCGCCGCAAATTCCAAGATCTGTTTTCTTGGTCCGTCCTTAACTGCAAAGTTCAGGTGAATGTTGGGACGGTCAAAGCCGTGTAGAAATACATCAGGTGCCACACCTGCAAAAAGCTTTTCGACGATTTCATCGCGCGTTTCCGCGTCGGCGGTCGCGGTGAATGCAGCCAATGGCACATCTAGAGTTTCGCGGAGCTGCCCAATGCGCAAATAATCGGGCCGGAAATCGTGGCCCCACTGGCTGACACAATGGGCCTCGTCGACTGCGATCAAACTGACATTGGCGCGGTGGAGCATTTGGATTGCACCGCCAGACGCAAGCCGTTCGGGCGCCATGTAGAGTAACTTTAACCGTCCAGCTGTCAGATCGTCCCAGACCCTTTCAGTTTCTTCATCGGTATTTCCTGAGGTCAGCGCACCTGCACATACCCCCGCTTCGCGCAAACCGCGGACCTGATCGCGCATCAATGCGATCAATGGCGAAATGACAACCGTTAGACCTTCACGAACCAATGCTGGCAGCTGAAAACACAACGATTTGCCACCGCCAGTTGGCATGATGGCAAGAGTGTTACGGCCTTCAGACACCGCCTGAACAATCTCAAATTGCCCCGGTCGGAATTCTGAAAAGCCAAAGATCTCGGATAGCAGCTCTTGAGCGCGCATCTGGGTCCTGTTGGTGTTATTCTGCTCTTTGTTTGTTTATCGGTTATGGCCCCCAAGTTCACAAGGGCATCCCGACGCGAAGTCCAGATAAAAAGACCCGGTCAAAGGCGCAACATCCCGTTGCTAGTCCCCCAACAATCCAATACCTCTGATGTCTTAAGAAAAAGGATCTACAGATGGGCGAAATCGTATTGGTGCGACACGGGCAGGCCAACTCAGCCGCAACGACCGAAGAAGACTATGACCGCCTTTCTGAACTAGGCCATGAGCAAGCGAAGTGGCTAGGCCACTGGATGTCACAACACGAGAAACCATTTGACGTCGCGATGTCGGGTAGCCTGCTACGGCAGCGCCAGACATTGGCCGGGATGGGTTTTACCAACACCGAAGTTGATCCAAGGCTCAACGAAATTGCATATTACGACCTATCCGATGAGATGAAGTCCGTATTCGGTTTGGAAAAAGTGAGCCCGGATGAATTCGTGACGCACTTTCCCAAAACGCTTGAAGCTTGGAAAAGCGGCGAAATCAAAGGCCAAGAAACGTGGCAAGAATTTCAAGACCGCGTTACAGCAGTTTTGGCATTGGCGCAGCAGCCCGGCAAACGTGTACTTTGCGTATCTTCGGGTGGCGTGATCGCAACCGTTGTCGCCCAGCTATTGGATTTACCAATTCCACAATTGGCACGTATCGCGCTTCCCATCTTGAACACGTCAGTACATCGCGTGCTTGTCACAGATCACGGTCCGATGCTGGCAACGTTCAACAGTGCACCCCATTTGGATGTCGCTGATCGTGATTATGCGCGGACGGTTTATTAAATCTATTTCGCCCCGAAGAGGCGGTAATACATCCAATCTGGCATGAACTGCGACAAGCGAAACACCCAAGAAAATACCATTGGGAAGCTTTTCTTGAATGCTGTGGTGTTCATATGGTCGAACATTTCTTTGGCAGCATCTTCTGCTGACATGATGAACGGCATGCTGAAATCGTTTTTGTCGGTCAAACGCGTTTTGATGAAACCGGGATTGACCAGTTGCACTTCGATCGGAGAGGTCCGCAAATCCGCCTGCATGGATTCAGCCAGTGCCATCATACCTGCTTTGGACGAGGCATAACCAATTGCGCCGGGCAAACCGCGGAAACCGGATAACGATCCCGTCATGACCATATGACCCGCGTTTTTTGCCACAAATTGTGGCATGACGGCACCGGCTACACGACCAGCACCGAGGAAGTTGATTTCGCCCATCAAATCGGCTTTTTCAATGTCCCATTCTTGCGCGGGCATTGGCCAATACACACCTGCCAAATAGACAACCCCATCGATGGCTCCGATGGTATCCATTGCGGAAATCACGCTATCGCGGTCAGCAACGTCGACGGTAACATAGCTGGCGGGACCCGGTAATTCCTCAACCAGTGACTTTAGGCGATCTTCCGACCTTGCTGAGACAACAACTTCGACGCCCGCATGTGACATTATCAGCGCCAGTTCCCGGCCCAAACCCTCGCTCGCGCCAACCAACCAGTATTTCTTACCGGCCCATGTTCGCATCATTCAGCCGCCATGGCGACGGGTTCAGCTGGGCGCATTGTCGCCACCAGTTCCGCAACTTTGATACCGAACTTTCGGAATTGGCTGCGGTTCATAATGGTTCCATTTTGCATCAAGTACATCCAGTCGGTCACATCTAAGACATACCCACCCGCGTCCTCGGTCAACTGCAAACGATAGTTCAAGAGGACGGCAGAACCGTCTTGCTGCCCGGATCCGGCGCCAATGACATCAGGGGCTTCTGCCGTAATGCGACCATCGTCACCAAGCGTCAGCTTCCACTGACGGTTTTGGACATTGCCACTGTCGTAATGAAAAACTTCTTTCATCACACAGACGTTGCCATCCCATTCGCAATCAAAATTCGCTGTGAACCGTGAAGTAACGCGCCCAGTGGGACCATAGATCATACCTTCGCATTGGATCGGTCCAACGAAACGCTCGCGTATATCAAATGTCGGTCCGTCTGCATAATCTTGCGGCGCTTGCCCCCAGAATGAGACGTACCTTTCCTTGATCAAGGTGGCGATCAGCATCAATGCAGCGCCAACCACAAGGTAGGATAGAAGGGTCATCTCGTTAATCCTCGAGTCTCGTCGTGGCCAAAATCGCGACAGCCACAAGTTTTAAAATTAGCGGCACTCCTGCATAGAGGACCGTTAGTAAGTTCAGGGCACTTTCCGGTAGGTCCGTTTGACCTGCGGCAAAGCCAGCGTTTTCAAGAACTGGCAGGAGGATCACAGCGGCAAATGCCAATGTGAACTTACTCACCAGCGACCACAGTCCAAAACCCTGCCCACCATTGGGCGACGTCTTGGCCATGCGTCGAGCGAACATCGCCGGTAAAAGCGTAAGGTCTGCTCCTATTGTTGCTCCTGATAGTACGCACACGATCGCAAATTGGATCTGTTCTCCGCTAGATAAAGTGAAGGTGTAAGCAAATGAAGCCATCGCCAGGCCCATCGCAACCAACAAAACTGGCTTTGCACCAAAGCGCAGTGCGAGGCGTGACCAGATCGGAGAAGACAGTGCCGCGGCGAGGAAAAACAGAACCAAAAGCGGCCCCTCCCAACCGACAGCGCCCAGCCGGGATTCAACAAAGAAGAGAAACAAAGTCGACGACACAGCCAAAGGCGTCGCGTTGAACAGCGCCAAAACTAACAGGCGGCGCGCAATTGGATCGGTCAAGATTTCTGAAATGCGTGAGGGTTCAGCAGGTGGAACTTTGGTCCATTCTGGCCATATCCAAACGGTAGCGAGGACGGTCACCATTGCGAACCCAATTGCGAAGACCGCGAATGGCTGCTCGGTAGATTCCATCAGAACGGTCGGAGCGACGGCGGCAATACACACACCCAACAATGCGCCTGTCTCGCGCCATGCAGCCAAACGCACGTGACCGTTTGTCATAGAAGTCGCTTTGACCACGCCTTGCGCATAGAAGTTGATCGTCAGAAAACTGAACGCTGTAAAAAGCCCCGTTATCGTCAACCCAAACCACCATAACGGTGCGATTGGCGGTGGCACCGCAAACAGCCCCCACATGGACGTTGCTAACGTGAGAGCACCGAGGCTGACCCAGATTGCTTTGCTTGCTCGCAGTCGCTCACTAAGCCAGCCGAGCACTGGATCTTGCACCACATCAAATAGGCGCAGCCAGAACAGAACCCAGCCGATCGCTGCTAAGCTAACGCCGTAAGTATCGGCGTAATATTTGGGCGCATAGATATAGATCGGCAGCCCAGCTGCCGAAATCACAGCCGCGAACAAACTGAAGGATGGCAGCCTAAGTGCGAGCGCGCTCATCTACTGACTTCATCAACTGGTGGAGCAGGCTGAGATCTAAATGTCGCGCCTTTCCACCAAAGTTTAATCGCTTGCCAGTGAATTAGCGTCAGCACGCGGCGCGATCCGAACGGTCGGCGGAAAACAGACGCCAGGATCGATCGATTGCTTATCGGCTTCACAGGTCCTTTAAGCGTCGCGATGAGCCCACCGTCGGCGCGCGCATAATCTATCAAAATATGAATTTCGGTGGCCTGAATATCGAACCGAAACGTGTATTCGCCTTCAATCGGTTGAAAAGGCGAAACATGCAGCAGCTTTCGCGCCTTTATCGTGTCTGCTTTGTCGATGATGCGAAGGTCGTCATGCGCACACAGATAGGAATGGCGATCCCCAAATGTATTTGTCACTTCAGCGATAACGGCGCGCAGAGTTTCATCCGCATCATAGCAAAGCCAAAAGCTAACCGGATTGAAGACATGCCCCAAGACCCGCGGCTGTGCTAAGATCTTTATGGAACCGGATAAAACGACGCCATTGTCGCGCAGGACACCTCTGACCCATTCCGCACTAGTGCCTGCACGCGGCGCTCCACCGTGATCGCGATTGTCGAGTGACATGAGGTTTCTGCGATTGCGTGAAAACAAGAGCGGAGCTTTGTATGTATTCTCGATGTCCAACAACACATAGTCGATAGAGTAACGAAAAGCGTTTTTTACCGCGCCGCGTCGACCATGATAGGTCTCAGCTTGGATATGCTGGACGCCAATCACTCAGCGGCCAATTTAATCCGATGCGATGCTTGCATCGCTTCCACAACATCAAATGCGGATGATAAGCCGTCCTCATGGAAACCATTCTTCATCCATGCTCCGCAGAACCAAGTTCGGTTTGAGCCATTGAATGAAGCGATGTTGTCTTGGGCCGCCAACGCTGCAGTGTCATAAACTGGGTGGCGTAATGTGCACTCATCCCAAATGAACTCATCCCGAATGTTGCGAGTGCTATTTAAGGTCACCATGAATTGATTGTCTTCTGGAATGTTTTGCAAACAGTTCATCCAATAGGTCAGATCAATCTGATCGCTACGCTTGTCTTTGTCCTCGGTGTAAATCCAAGATGACCAGACAGAGCGTCGCTTAGGCATTATTGATGTATCGGAGTGCAGTACCACCTTGTTGGGCTGATAACGCACCGCACCCAAAGAATGTTTTTCTGATGGCGTCGCATCGGAAAGCAATGACAATGTGTCGTCGGAATGCGTTGCAAAAACCACTTCGTCAAACGCTTCCCAATCCGCACCCGTGGCCTTTATGTCCACGCCCAACGGCGTGCGGCGGACTGCATCAATCGGCGATGCCAATCTGATGTCGACTCCTCGACGTTCCATATCAGCTGAAAGTCGGTTTACGTATTCAATCGACCCACCCTGAACAGTGTGCCATTGGTGCTGGCCCGTCGCGGCCAAAAGCGCGTGATTGTCGAAGAACTTCATCAGCGAATTTGCCGGGAAGTCTAGAATCTTTTCTTTGGGCGTCGACCAAATCGCGCCCGAAAATGGAAGGATATAGTGATCCGCGAAGAACTTACTTAACTTAAGCTTTTCCATCAAACCGGCAACGGTCAGCCCTTCTTCGCAGCTGGCCTCAAGACCGTGCTTATTGAAGACGACTAGATCTCGGATCATCCGGTAATACTTTGGGCTTACTAAATTGCGGCGTGTCGCAAAGAGCGCATCTAAACCGGCCAAGCCATATTCGAAACGGCCACCGTCGAAAGACGCGCCAAAACTCATGTTACTTTTCATCGTTGGCACGTCGAGGTGATCGAACAACTCGACCAAGTGCGGATAGTTCACATGGTTAAAAACAATGAATCCCGTGTCGACAGGTGTATCGCGATTGGGACCAGCCATCTTGGTTCGAGAATGCCCGCCAAGACGACCTTCTGCTTCAAACAGGACGACGCGATGATTGTTCGCCAAAAGGTGAGCCGCCCCCATTCCTGAAATCCCCGCGCCAATAACAGCTATTTTACGTGGCGCTGCGGTCCCAGTCTCAAACGGCATTCTGTCTTCCCTGTCGGTCAAGCAATTGATTTAGCTTGTTACGCAGCAAGTCTTAGGATGGATGACTAAAAAACACAGTAAAAAATTTGATCCACCTTCGGCACCGCGCCGTAAACATCACATGTTAGCGATTGCAGAAGAAATCAGATCCACAGATTCAAGTGTTGTACTGTCAGCAAAACCTCGTCACCAAGGTGTGGCGCAGGGCGCGTTGAGGTCAAAGACTGTGACAGAAACAGATGCGAATAAGCGGATCTTGTGGGTTAACCACATGTTTGCTGTACGTGATGAGCAGAACAAAGAAGCTTTTGCCGAGTTGTTCAGCCATTTTGCGCCGCGTGTGAAGTCGTTCTTGATGAAGTCAGGTGCATCTCATGATGTGGCTGAGGAATGCGCTCAAGACGTGATGGCCACTTTGTGGCGCAAGGCTCATTTGTTTGACCCGGCCAAAGCAAGCGTCTCAACTTGGATTTTTACAATCGCCCGGAATAGACGGATCGATATGCTGCGCAAACAGCGTCGGCCGGAACCAGAAGAATTGACGTGGGGACCAGAAGCGGAGCCTGATCAGGCGGATGTACTGGCCCTCCAAGAAGAAACGCAACAGCTTGGCAGTGCACTACGCCAGCTGCCTGAAAAACAAAGAATGCTGATTGAGAAAGCTTATTTTGGCGACCTCAGTCATAGTGAAATTGCAGCCGAGACAGGCCTGCCACTTGGTACGATAAAATCGCGTATTCGACTGGCCCTTGAGCGCCTGCGCCACAATATGAAGTGATGAAGACATGACAAAGATCAAACATCATCTGACCGAAGCCCTATTGATGGGGTATGCCGCCGGGACGCTGCCAGAGGCGTTTAACGTGGTCGTCGCTACACATATCTCGATGTGTGACGCATGCCGCGCCGCCGCCGCTGAGTACGATGCCGTTGGCGGAGAAGTCATGATGTCCGGCGAAACAGCCGAGCTTGCAGCGGACAGTTTGCAAGCAACCTTAGCCTTAATTGCTGACAATATGTTCCGGCAAGAGGACGAAACCGCAGCTTCAGTGAAATCATCTGAGGTCCCAACCCCATTGCATGATTATATCGGCGGTGACTTGAAAGACGTGAAGTGGCGCAAGATCGGCGGCGGCGTTAGCCAGATGGTACTTTCGACATCTCGCGACGCGACTGTCCGCCTTTTGAAGATCCCAGGCGGTGCTGCAATGCCTGACCACGGCCACAGTGGGACGGAACTGACGCTCGTTCTTAAGGGTGCATTTGCCGACGATCATGATCGTTTCGGCGTTGGCGATGTTGAAGTTGCAAATGAAGATTTGGAACACACACCAGTTGCAGAAGCCGGCGAAGACTGCATCTGTTTGGCTGCGACGGATGCGCCATTGAAATTTAATGGCTTTATCCCGCGCCTTGCCCAGAAATTCATCCGGATCTAGCACTTTCACTCAAGGTGTCTAAACAACGCAACTTTCGATATTATTTTCGAGAGTTGCGTTCACTTGAGCAATCCAATTTCTTTTGCGGCGCCCAATAGGTCGGTCGCGATCACGTGGCCGAGTGATATGACTTCTTTCGTCGGCGCGACCATATCGGGGATTTGCACAGCAACTGCCCCAGATGCAACTGCCGCCTTGATCCCGGTGTTGCTATCTTCGAACGCAGCGCAATTAATTGCGTCGACTTCGATTGCAGCAGCCGCCCGCAGGTAAATCTCTGGACTTGGTTTTCCTTTTGAGACTTGTTCACCACCAATTACCGTTGAAAAGAACTGTCGAATCCCCGCCTTTTCCAAGTTTTCAAGAGCATGCGACGTTCGTGTTGAAGTTGCGACTGCGCAGGGCAAACCTTGCTCCCTCAGTTGCTCTAATAATTCAACGACTCCGGCTTTTAATGGGATATCTTCGGCCAAAGCCTGAACAATGCGGTCGCGCCACTTATCATCAAATCTGGCGACATCAACAAACGATCCAATTTCTCTCTGCATAATTTCGCGGGAATCTTTGGCCCGCATTCCGACCATCCTGTGGAAGATTGCCGTCAATCTTTCAGGATGGGGAAACGACGTATCGTTTGCTGCTTCCAAGAACATCTTGAAGTAGACCTGCTCGGTATCCAGCAGCAATCCATCCATATCAAACAACGCCGCTTGGAATCTCATTATTTGGACTTTCTAGACTTAATTAGAGGTCTTTGGGGGCGCGATTGGTACGACCTTTGGGTCACCATCGTTCGCAAGTTCTTCAAAATCAAAGTTGTCTAAACGACGCGCGCGCTTGCCTGCCTTGGCCGCGCTGGTTTTGATGTCGCTGATGTCTTTTGCTGCTTGGCTAAAATGCCGGTCAAGGTTCTCGACACGACTACCCAGTCGATCCACATCCGCGTACAACAGACCCAGCTCTTTTCTAATTGCGCCAGCCTGCTCTTGCATCCGCGAGTCTTTCAAAATGGCGCGCATGGTGTTCAAAGTCGCCATACAGGTCGTTGGCGATACGATCCAAACGCGCGCTGTGAACCCTTCACGTATTAGCTCAGGGAAATTCGCATGCAGCTCTGCATAGACAGCCTCTGACGGCAGGAACATCAGCGCACCATCTGCGGTTTCGCCTTCAATGATGTACTTCTCTGAGATTGCCTTGATATGCGCTTTGATCGACGTGCGCATGAATTTTGCGGCTTCGTTTACTTCCCAATCAGTCGTCGAATTGCGCAACGCTTCATAGGCCTCGAGAGGGAATTTGCTATCGATGACAATCGGGCCCGGCGGGTTAGGTAAGTGGATCAGACAATCGGCGCGTTTGCCATTTGATAGGGTAGCCTGCAGTGCGTAACTATCGGATGGCAAGGCTTTGGATACGATGTCGTTTAGCTGAATTTCCCCAAAGGCTCCACGAGTTTGTTTGTTCGATAAGATATCCTGAAGTGACAACACATCACCGGAAAGCTTGGTAATGTTCTCTTGCGCTTTGTCGATTGTTAGCAGGCGTTGTTGCAACTCACCCAACGATTGCGCCGTGCGTTGGGCACTGGCTGATAGGTTTTGCCCCATCGCTTCGTTCACCTGCGCGAGCCGTTGCTCCATCAGTTGAATGGTCTGTGCTTGCTGCTGGGCTTGGGCCTCACTGACAGAGTTCAGGCCTCCGAATAGCTGTTGCTGACCATTCGAGATCTCACTCACACGGCTGCCCAACCCCCCCATCTGGGTCGCCAAATGATGTGTCATTTGAGCGGACTGCCCAGCGCGACGTACGGATACCATCAAAAGAACAACAACGAGCACAAGGACGAAGCCCGCGACCAGCGTGCCGATCACGATCGGGTCGCTTAATTCGTAAACTATGCCATTTAGTTCGATCATGTTCGTCCAAACAATCGTTCAATGTCCGACAACTTCAATTCCACATAGGTTGGTCTGCCGTGATTGCACTGGCCTGACAAAGGCGTCGCTTCCATTTCGCGCAAAAGCGCATTCATTTCGGGGCCCTGCATTCGCCGACCCGATCGGATCGATCCGTGACACGCAACGCGACTTAGGATCGCTTCGATCTTGGATTGGACCCGCGCACTATCACCCTGATCAGCAAGTTCATCGAGAATGTCACGCAGCATAGCCTCGGCGTTGACCTCTCCCAAAATCGCGGGGGTCTCACGGACCGCAATGGCACCGCCTCCAAAGGGTTCAACTGTTAGGCCAAGGCGCGCCAAATCATCTGCTATCGCCATCAAAGACGCGGCTTCATTCTCGGTCATCTCGACGATTTCAGGGATCAACAGAGCCTGCGCCGCGACGTCGTTTTCCGCCATCTGCGTTTTCAGTTTTTCATAGACCAAACGCTCATGCGCCGCGTGCTGATCCACAATCACAATTCCTGCCTCGGTCTGAGCGATGATATAGTTTTCATGGACCTGTGCGCGAGCCGCACCAAGTGGGTTGGCTTCGTCGGGAACCGTTTCATCAAATTGCTCGGGTATCGGCTCTATTCGGGCCGATGGCATTTCATTGAAACCAGGTGCCTGTGCTTGAAACGTCATCGTTCGCGCCGTGAAACTTGGGCGGTCCATTTGATAGACGCGGGGCGCACCATCCTGCTGCGGTTTCATTGCACCTAACGTTGCTGTCGCCACCGTTGTCGATGCGCGGTGCCCTGCGTCGGCCAGCGCATGCCGCAATCCAGAAACGATTAACCCGCGGACTGCACCGGGGTCACGGAACCGAACTTCGGACTTCGCAGGGTGCACATTGACGTCAACCAAAGTCGGATCGCAGTCAACGAACAACGCTGCGACCGGATGTCGATCACGGCTCAGCACATCCATATAAGCGGCACGCAATGCGCCGAGCAGCATCTTGTCGCGTACAGGTCGCCCATTGACGAATAGAAACTGTGCGACCGCAGCACCGCGTGAGTAGGTTGGCAGCGCCGCATAACCAGTCAGATGAAACCCATCGCGTTCCGCATCAATTGGCAACGCATTCTCAGCAAACTCGCGCCCTAGCACCGTGCGCAAGCGCCCGCGCAGGGCGTCGAACATATCGCCAGTTTCAACGTCAGCTCGAAAAACCACTCGACGGTTTTCGTTGGAAGTATCGGTTAGGCTAAAAGCAACAAAAGGCTCGGCCATTGACAGTCGTTTGATCACATCTGCGATCGCTTGGTTTTCAGCACGATCCGTGCGGAGGAATTTTAAACGCGCAGGTGTCGCGTAAAACAGATCGCGCAGTTCAACGACCGTACCGCCAGATAGTGCGGCTGGACGCACGGCGGACATTTTACCACCAGCAACCTCGATGCTTGCCGCCTCACCCGTTGCACGACTGGTGATCTTGAGTCTGCCAACGGCCCCGAGGGATGGCAGCGCCTCGCCCCGGAATCCAAAGCTGTGAATGTTCAAAAGGTCTGACCCATCGATCTTTGACGTCGCATGGCGGGACAATGCGAGCGGGAGATCATCCGCATCGATCCCACAGCCGTTGTCAGTGACGCGGATCAATGTCTTGCCGCCGTCAGCAATTTCGACGTCGATCCGAGTTGCGCCCGCGTCAATTGCGTTCTCAACAAGTTCCTTCACAGCCGACGCTGGGCGTTCCACAACTTCACCCGCCGCGATACGATTGATCGCCGCATCGTCAAGCTGACGAATAACAGGTCGAGCCTGTATCTTGGGGTCTGCGATAGCCATGCCACAATAAGTAGCATGGCTCACCGCGATTCTGCGAGGGGCTATCTAGCCGTTGCCCTCAAAAACCAGCTATTCTGGGCCACCCAAGCCAACAGGTTGACCAACCACAACAAAATGCAGCGCGTCTGCATCTAATAACTCACCAGCAACGCGCGCGATCTCTTCAATTGTTACGGCATTGATGAAATCATTGCGATTGATCACATAATCAGACGGCAATCCGATCATCTGCATCCCAACCAAGATCGATGCAATTTCCGCATTGCCATCGAACCGCAGCGGGTACTCACCTGTCAGAAACGTTTTGGCGGTCGCCAATTCTTCTTCTGTTAAACCACCCTCTGACATGCGCGCCCATTCTGCCTTTGTAACTTCGATGGCTTCGGCGATCGTCTCATTCGATGAGGCAACAGATCCTAGATACATTTCAGCGTGAAATTTGGGGATCAAATAGGTGCCGATGCCATAAGTCAGACCGCGCTTTTCACGCACTTCAGTCATTAGTCGTGATTCAAACCCACCTGCGCCAAGCACTTGGTTGATGATATAGGCTGCAAAGAAATCATCATCATCTCGCTCGATGCCTTTGTGCCCAAAAAGTGCGACAGACTGTGGGGTTTGATAGTCGATCACGGTCAGACCCGCGCCGAGTCCAAACTCAACATCTTGCGGCAATTCCGGGCCCTCGGCAGGTAGACCGCCCAAAAGATCGTCAACCAGAGTCGCCAGATCGTCTGCAGAGATGTCACCCACAGCGCTGACGAACATGCGATCACGGGTTAATGCGTTTTGATGCGCCGCGATAATATCGTCTTGGGTTAGCGCGTTGACGCTTTCTTCAGTGCCGTCTTGTGAACTGCCATACGGGTGATCACCAAAGGCCGCTTTGTTAAAGGCCGCACTTGCAATGCGGTTTGGGTTCTTTGCGTCTGACGCGATGCCTGCAATTACCTGCGCGCGCACTCGGTCCAATGCGAACTGATCAAAACGAGGCTCGTTCAAAGCAGATTTCAAAAGCGCGACAGCCTCATCCCGGTTTTCAGTCAGAAATTCCGCTGAAATCGATATCGTGTCGTCAAACGCACGAAACCCAAAACTTGCCGCGAGCGCTTCGCGCTGCGTTTGAAAAGCCTGTGCATCGAGATCACCCGCCCCCTCTTCGATCAAAGCCATCATGAGGTTTGTGGCGCCACGTTTACCCGGTAGATCAAGAGATGCCCCACCCCGAATACGGATTTCGAGGGCAGTGAACGGGATCGAGTTTTCTTCAACCATCCACACATCAATCCCTGCAGGGGTGGTGAATTCTTGGATGTCGACAGCGGCATGCGCGGTCGTTGCGCCCAGCGCGACAAATAGGGAGAATACAAAACGGCGCATCACAGTGCCTCCTCTTCCGAAGCCACAACCCAACCGGTCACTGACTGATCCTTGTTTCCGAGAACTTTCTGCGCAACTGCTTTGATATCTTCGGCAGTGACTGCCTGCAAAATATCGGGCCACGCTTGAACATCTTCAACTGTTAGGCTTTGGGTAAGCGCTGCACCATATCGACGTGCCAGTCCCTGCACATTGTCTTTGGCATAAATCTCGGACGCACGCAGTTGCGTTTGTATCGATTTTAGCCGCTCTGGATCTATCGGCGCATCGATGAAATCAGCAATGACTTGATCCATCGCAGCTTCAGCTTCGGACAAAGTGACCCCCTCGGCAGGAACGACAGAAACCCCGAACGACGTATCATCGAGCGAACTGCCGGAATACCCAGCGCTCGTATATGTTGCCGTATTTGTATCGAATTGAAGTGCGACACCCAATGCCGATGTAAAAGGCGATCCGCCTAAGAGTTCAGCCAAATACACCAATGCAGCCGCTTCCTCTTGCGCGCCCGGATCGCGCTCAGGTGCAAGATAGCTACGGGTCACATATGGTTGTGCAACGCGCGGATCGACATAAGTTATTCGACGCTCAGCGCGGTGTGGGGGTTCTTCGGGGCGGATCCGCTGCGGCAGATCTGGCTCCGCCGGGATCACACCATAGTAGGTCTCTGCCAGGGCGCGTACTTCATCCGGTTGCACATCGCCTGCAACAACCAAAATTGCGTTGTTTGGCGAATAATATAGATCGTAGAAATCAAGAGCGTCTTGAAGCTCGAGCTGCTCCATCTCGTGTTTCCAGCCGATAATCGGCACGCCGTAGCGGTGATTTTGATATAACGCGGCACGGAACTGTTCACGCGCGAGAGCGTTCGCGTTATTTTCGGTGCGCTGATTGCGCTCTTCCAAAACGACCTGACGCTCGGTTTCAATGTCCTCTGCAGTGATCCGCAGGTTGTTCATACGATTGGATTCCATATCCATCATCAATTCGAGACGGTCGGCTGCGATCCGCTGAAAATACGCGGTATAGTCGTAACTGGTAAATGCGTTGTCCGAGCCACCATTCGCCGAAACAGTTGCTGAGAATTCACCGGACTCAAGTTTGTCGGTCGCTTTGAAAAGCAGGTGCTCAAGGAAGTGCGCAACACCTGACGCGCCGACTGGTTCATCTGCCGAGCCGATGCGATACCACAGCATATGAACAACGACCGGCGCACGGTGATCTTCGATCACAACGACTTCCATTCCATTGTCCAGATTAAAGGTCGTGACCTCTTCTGCGGCCACGCTGACGGGCGCCAAGGCCAAGGCAAGGGCTGCAATCATTCTGCGCATTTGGGATCCTCAAGCTAACTCTGTTACGTAAGAAGTACGTCAGATCGCCTCAGCTTCAACCCATTATACGCATATGTGAGCGTTTGCGATTACTGAGGCGGCGCCGAAGGTGTGGCAACTCCCGCTGCGCGGAAGCGGTCAAGCTCGGCGTAAGCATCAAGAGATTGTCTGGCATAGGTCGAGAAATATCGGTCGCGGCCAAATAGATTAAAGGCATTGAGGTATTTCGCACGCTGGCGAATTGCAGCGTCTTCGGTGGCGAGCGTCGCCCGAATATCGGATGCCACGCCATATCGCTGCGCTCCTGCAACCAATGCGCGGTCACGTGTCGGGATGCCGCCCGCATTCACGCGTGTCAAAGATCCGCCAAGCGCAGCGACCGCAGAAGCGTTTGGATTGATATCGGTCAGATTAGACCCACCCGGTGTCGGTGTGGGCAGATCAGTTGTCGATGGCAAACTCAATGGAGCATTTGGCAACACAGAAAATTCGTCTGGGCCGCCTGAATTCGTCCGCATGTCTCGTAAACCGCGATCGCCTGAGCAGGCCGCGAGTCCAACCACTGCTAATACCAAAACAACTGAACGCATACAGCTTCCCCTGCCCTCTTTACCAATCTTTAACCGATCAATTGATCAACGTCACGGGTGAGTTTTGGATATCGCATTCGCCATTCTTCGGTGTTAGCGCTTACTTTTTGAAACGCGCGATTTTTTGGACTTTGGATCCGGCAAAAAGGCCAATCCAACTGCACCAACAAAGATTGCAATATCGGCCACATTAAATGCGTATGGGTTGTAGAACCCGCAACAGGTAACGTTCAAAAAGTCAGCGACCGCACCATAGACGATGCGATCAATAACATTGCCAAGAGCCCCACCAACCAGAATTCCCGCCGCGAAGTATCCGAGCCGGGTACCTCCGGATCGGTGCATCCAAATCAGCACAGCGACCGTGATGGCCAGCGCCACACCCGTCAGAACCCAGCGCATATCTAGATCCGCAAACAAGCCAAAGTTTACACCTCTGTTCCAAGCCATCCGAAATTCGAAAAAGCCCGGAAGAATATCGATCCGACCTTCTTCCGTATTAGGGAGGTCCAGCCATTGGACAACGAACCATTTCGACGCTTGATCGACGGCAAAAATCCAGAAGGCTGTGAGGTACAGTAAACGCATATCTGCCTTAGTGCCGGAAATGACGCATACCTGTAAAGACCATCGCGATGCCTGCCGCATCTGCGGCGGCGATCACCTCATCGTCACGCATTGATCCACCCGGCTGAATGACGCAAGTCGCACCTGCTGCGGCCGCCTCCATTAAACCATCGGCGAATGGGAAGAACGCATCAGACGCCACAGCGGACCCTTTGGTAAGCGGTTCAGGTAGATCCATCGCTTCGGCCATGCGCTCGGCCTTTTTGGCGGCGATCAATGCACTATCGAGGCGCGACATTTGCCCGGCACCGACGCCGACTGTTGCTTTATCTTTGACGTAGACAATCGCATTCGATTTGACGTGCTTTGCCACTTTCCAAGCGAACAACAAATCATCCATTTGTTCGGCCGTTGGCTGGGCTTTGGTGACAACTTTTAGGTCGTCCATACCGACGTAGCCATTGTCTTTGTCCTGCACCAACATGCCGCCGGCGACTTGTCGGTAGGTCAGCCCACCTTCTTGAGAATTCGGTAAACCGTCGGTGGTCAAAAGACGCAGGTTTTTCTTGGACGCAAAAACGGCCCTCGCAGCATCTGACGCACCGGGTGCAATCACAACTTCGGTAAAGATGCCTGTAATTTCTTTGGCGGTTTCTTCGTCCAAGGGGACGTTCATTGCGATGATACCGCCAAACGCACTGGTACGATCACAGTCAAACGCAGCCCTATACGCCTCTAGCAATGTCGCGCCCTTGGCAACGCCGCACGGGTTGGCGTGTTTGATGATTGCGACGGCAGGACTGTCTGCCGGATCAAATTCCGCCACCAATTCAAACGCGGCGTCCGTGTCATTGATGTTGTTATAGGACAGCTCTTTACCCTGATGCTGAATGGCTGTGGCAACGCCAGGGCGCCCTGTGCCATCCGTGTAGAAACTGGCGGTCTGATGCGGGTTTTCACCATAGCGTAGTGTTTGTCCGAGGGTACCTGCAAAGCTGCGGCGGCGTGGTGCATCGGCGTTGATCGCACCCGCCATCCAAGTGCTTACGGCGGTGTCATAGGCCGCTGTGCGGGCATATGCAGTCTGCGCGAGGCGCTGGCGTAACGCTAACGTTGTCTGACCGTTGTTCGCGCTCATTTCAGACAGGACGTCAGCGTAATCTTCAACATCAGTTACAACGTTCACAAAGGCATGATTCTTTGCAGCCGAACGGATCATCGCAGGACCGCCGATATCGATATTCTCGATACAGGTGTCAAAATCCGCGCCTTTAGCAACGGTTTCCTCGAAGGGGTACAGATTGACGATCAGCAGATCAATCTCGCCGATATCATGCTCCTTCATGGCAGCGACGTGACCATCGTTATCGCGACGCGCCAACAGCCCGCCGTGCACAACAGGGTGCAACGTCTTGACCCGACCATCCATCATCTCTGGAAACCCTGTAACGTCGGCCACGTCTTTTACTGGCAAGCCAGCATCGCGCATCGCCTGAGCCGACCCGCCTGTGGACAGCAATTCAACGCCCTGAGCGACAAGCGCTGTCGCTAGGTCAATCATACCAGTTTTGTCAGATACAGAGATCAGCGCGCGTCGCACTGGGTGAAGGTCGGTCATGGATCATCCCCCGATAAACCTATTCATCAAGTGCGTCACGTCCCGACGGCGCAAGATCACGCACAACGTCCGGCGTGTCCTGTGCCTTGGCCAAAGACCAGCGCACGCGCGTCGCATAGTTCATTGTGCGGCCAGATAAAACCATCTGTTTGGTTGATCGCGGTTTTAACCGTCCATTTTCTAGGTAAACTGAGGGTTCGAGGGTCAATGTGGTCAATCCATCGTGTCGGAAGACCCATATTTCGCCTGATTTTAAGGCAAGTGAAACAGCCGCTCCACCGAGGTCGATCACAGCATCAACGTCAGGGTGTAGATGAAATCGGATTGAGAATCGGATTCCTTCGAGATTGTTCTTATCAACTGCCTTGGCGAACCGTGTCTCATCATCCGGGCTTAGCGTTGTGATCAAATCCTCACCAACCAATCCGCGCCCATCGTAGGAAACATCGAAAGTGCGCGCATGGGTGAGCCCGTGTGTTGGTTGAAACCCATTGTGTGAAAGCTCAAGTCGTTCACCATCATCGAGCCGACCGAATTCGCATTGGACGCGCTTGGGACGGTCTACCAGCAGCTCTTGCGAACCGCTCAACAGTCGACTTGGCCGACCAAGTCGCGAAGACGAATACCCCTCTAGGCACAGGGTAGAATGACTCGGCGTCGCACGCCCAGCACGCCGCCATTCTGGACCAAAACTTTGGCCGGACCCACAATTCACGATGAGCGCACGACGCCCCGACGTAAGTTCAAATGACAAAGTCGCGGCGTGCGCGTTGATCGATGCTTCGCCTGACGGAGGAGGCGCAGCGTCAACTATTAAGGAAAGGCGTCCTGGACTGAGCCGCGCGAACCCCATGTGTAGCGGTGAGGACGCGAGCGTTTTATTTCTGGAAGTCGCAAGCGCAGCATCCAAGCGTCCTTCGACCCCACGTCCGCCGCCATGGAACCGAGCCAAGCCGCCATCTGCATGCCGCAGCGCCCTAAGCGTTGGGGCAATCCGGTCAATTGCATTCTGTAGGCTAATCGGTGGCGTTTGCCCTGCCTCTGCAATCGCGATCGTCGCCCAATTCAGTAGTGTGAACACTTCAAGGAGTGCTTCAGGATTCCGCGACGCAATTCCCCCAAGCGCGTCAATTTCAGACTGACAATCCTCTGACAGAGCCTTAATCGCGGGACCCACGAACTGCTCCATTCCTTCAAGTGAAAGACCGGCGTAGATCGTTCCCGTTATTGCTTCAAATCTTTGCAGCCCTGGCGTTGCTGTTTGCCAACGGCGCGACAAGAAAATTGTTTGCTGCCCAAGGCTTCGAAAATAGCTTTTTGAGCTCTCGGAATCGGTACCTCGCAAGATGAAGAGGCCATGATTTATCCACCGGATCAAGCGACGTCCGACCAGATCAGGGGCCCAACCTTCGGTTTTTCCGTCTCCAAAGCGGTCGATCCAATCTTGAACCCACATTTGCGCTTTTTCGCGGGCGCGACCATCGCCAACGGCCGCTAAATCATCAAGCCACGTGAATCCGTGCATCTCTTCAAGCGCTTGTGCACTGTCTGTCGAGACATCCCACAGTGACCGATTTGGGGCTTCTGTCAGAGATCCTGAAAACAGAAAGTTACCGGCAAGAAGTTGCCGACCACGGGCTACACGCCCAATTGTCCGCGGCTCAGGCTGTTGAACAAACGCAGTTGCCGGTCGCGCACGTGCAGCGCGGCGCGCATGCACGCGGTGCATAAATGCAATACGACGCCCTCGCCATGTCTGCGATTCTTTCACGATATCCTGCCCTCACGTGCGCCTATGGCGCTTATCATTGGAGACAGTTTACGACGTCTTTTTCAACAAGTCACGACTGCTTTGTCATTGCCGCAATATAGAAACCGTCCATACCACCAAGTTCAGGCCAATAGTCGGGTCGCAATCGAAGTCCACCTTGTTCTGTGATCCAGTCGGGATCGATCCAGTCTTTGTCCAGGATCGTTCGGTCGATTTTCAATGTGTCATGGCGTTCAAGCGCCTCTTCAACTTGAACCTCTCCCTCATCAGGTAGCAGTGAACAAGTGCAAAACATCAAAGTCCCGCCGGGTTTCAAAAGTGTGATCGCGTGATCGATCATCCGTGATTGAGCTTCAAACAAACCCATAAATTCTGCACCATCTTTGGCATAAGGCAGATCTGGATGCCGGCGCATTGTGCCCGTCGCAGAACACGGTGCGTCTACAAGGATCGCATCAAATCCTGTTTCGCCAAATTCAAATGCGTCCGATACAACAACGTCGGCAGCCAAACCCGTGCGTTTCAAATTCTCTTGCACGCGGCGCATTCGGGTTTCCGACACATCCACAGACGTCACCGCCGCGCCGGCGGCGGCTAATTGTAGTGTTTTCCCGCCAGGCGCGGCACATAGATCCAATACGCGGTCACCGGGCTTTGGGGCCAGCAGTTTTACTGGCACCGCAGCAGCTGCATCTTGCACCCACCATGCGCCTTCCAAGAAGCCCTCTAGTCGAGACACCTGACCGACCGTTTCCAGCCGAACAGACCCCGTTGGCAACAGCGTCCCGCCTGTGATCCGCGCCACCTCAGCCGCGTCTTTCTTTGCAGACAGATCAAGCGGCGCACCCGAAAAATGCGCCTTTTCCATACCTGCGACAGCGCGCGCGCCCCATGCGTCCATAAGCGGGCTACGAAGCCATTTTGGCATGACAGGAACTGCGCTCTTTCCCCATTTGTTTGGTGCATCCTCGGCAATCTTGCGCAAGACAGCATTAACCAAACCTTTTAGACCCTGTGCCTTTTTGTCCTTGGCAACAATCTCGACATAGGCATTTACAACGCCGTGTGCTTCGCCGCCATGCGCGAGCTCAAGAACGCCCAAGCGCAAAGCGTTCTGAACGAAATCAGATGGGCGTTTTT
Source organism: Cognatiyoonia sp. (assembly GCA_042093895.1). Classification (GTDB taxonomy): domain Bacteria; phylum Pseudomonadota; class Alphaproteobacteria; order Rhodobacterales; family Rhodobacteraceae; genus Cognatiyoonia. Next base: position 122,981 of record JBELEI010000006.1, read on the forward strand.
TCACGTGAGGCTTGATTAGTTTATCTGCACGATCAAGACCTCGAAGCGTATCCGTCGCGAGTCGCTGTGCCCGCGCGCGATCATCATTTGCCAATCGATCTAATGCGCCGGCACCGATCGTTTCCGACAACAAGCGACCATCGGCAATAACTGCCTGCAAGAGACCATGCGCCGCTTTGCGTGCTGCCAAACCTGTTTGCATCTTTATCGTCCGCCTCTTGCCGATACTCTGTTGGCGCGTATATCACACAATAGAGCGCCACAAGGACATCCATGAATGAGCGATATTCCCAAAGACCTACCTGACGCTGCAAAACGCGCATTGGCGGAAGCGCAAGAACGCCGCGAACAGGCAAAAGAGACTGAACGCCCACTAGAGCATGGTGGACCAAAAGGGCCAGAACCTATTCGCTATGGCGATTGGGAAAAGAAGGGTATCGCCGTTGATTTCTAGCGCAATTTGAAAGACGCGCTGTCGCCGGCACCTTGATCCACTGTAAACCGCATTTCATTGCCGTTTCGAATTTCAACGAGTTGGCAGTTATAAGGGATCTCTTGTCCGCCCCAGTTCATTTCCCGGCAGAAAAATCCGTCCTGCCAATTCCATGTACCCGTAATATCGTAGCCGGCGGCCCGACCAGTTATCACGCCTTCAGGAGCCACAACTAGCGTCAAACCGTACAAACGGTTCGATAGGTTCTTTTCGTTCAGAAAGGATAAGAATTCCGTTTCGTCGCTCACGGGCCGGTAGTCTGCCGCAACGACTGTCCCGGTCAGGCCTAGCCCGATAGCAAGAATAAAACCAAAACATCGCATGGGAAATTCTCCTCGTTTACGTGATTCCTACGCTCTTAAAGAGTTTTTGGATCACAGACCGAGAACATCAAACATATCATAGGCACCCGGGTCCTGGGTTTGCCCCCAAAGCGCAGCTTTGATCGCGCCGCGCGCAAAAATGGCACGATCTGTGGCGACATGGCGCAGAGTGATGCGTTCACCGGCGGCTGCAAACAACACATCATGTTCACCGACAATGTCTCCGCCACGAATAGCCGTAAATCCGATATCGCCCTTTTTGCGTGCGCCAGTAATACCATCGCGCCCGCTGTCACTAACGTCCTTAAGCGACACTCCACGTCCTTCGGCCGCGGCCTCACCCAGCATCAAAGCAGTCCCAGATGGCGCATCTACTTTGTGGTGATGGTGCGCCTCAATGATTTCGATATCGAAATCCTCGTCCAACGCTTCGGCAACTTTCTGCGTGAGTTTCGTCAAAAGGTTCACACCAAGGGACATGTTCCCCGCCCGCACGATCGGAGTGTGCCGCGCCGCACGATCAATAGCGGCAATGTCATCTTCGGTTAGGCCCGTCGTTCCGATGACATGAACTGCGCGCGCCTGTGCCGCTAAACCAGCAAAGGCTACGGTCGCTGCAGGTGATGTAAAATCAATCACTGCCTGTGCCTGCGCAAAAACTTCGACCGGATCAGATGCAACCAAGACACCGACAGCAGCCCCACCCATGGCAATACCAATATCCTGACCGATCCATGCATGTCCTTCACGCTCAACGACGCCGGCCAACTTAGCCTTATCGCCATTCAAAATCGTTTCGATCAGCATTTGGCCCATTCGGCCTGAGCCACCGGTGATCACAATTCCAGGTAGGTCTGACATGATGTTTTTCCTTAGCTTTGCGGAAAAGCCCTACCGATACTTGCGACAAAAGCAAAGCCCCGCTTGGCAATCGCGCGGCAAGTGTCTACATGCCTTCCATGGCTAAAGGTAAGAATTCAGAAGGGCGCGCCCCATCACAGCGCCAGTTGCGTGTCGGCGAATTGATCCGTCGGCGCTTGTCAGAAATGTTGCAACGAGGTGACGTTCATGACGCCGATCTGGCGCGCATGTCTATCACTGTCGGCGAAGTTCGGTGTTCCTCTGATCTAAGCGTGGCAACGGCCTATGTCCTGCCACTTGGTGGTGGACAACAGGAAGAGTGCCTAGCCGCATTGCGCAAAAATCGTCACGAAATTCGACGCGAGATTAGTAAAGTGCTGACCATCAAATTTGCGCCGGAGATTCGATTTAAGATCGATGACACGTTTGATCGTATGGATGCCACTACCCGCATGTTAAACGATCCGCATGTTCGTCAGGACTTAGACGACTGATCGCTCTGCGATGCCAATTGACTAGCCGCATCCACCCAGCTAGCAGGGCGCTTCCGAATAGAAAGAGGGTGCCATGGGCCGCAAACGTAAAGGGCGTGATATATCAGGTTGGTTGGTGATCGATAAGCCCGCTGGCCTGACGTCAACTGCTGTCGTCAACAAAGTCCGCTGGGCCTTTGACGCCAAAAAGGCTGGCCACGCCGGTACGCTCGACCCAGAAGCAACGGGCATCTTGGCCGTCGCTTTGGGTGAAGCGACCAAGACGGTTCCCTACATCACGGATGCGCTGAAAGCCTACGAATTTACCGTGCGCCTTGGTCAATCCACGAACACTGATGATGCAGAAGGTGAAATCCTAAATTCATCCGACTCACGCCCGACAGACGATGAGATCAAAGATGCCCTGCAGCCATTCATTGGCGACATAATGCAGGTGCCACCACAGTTCTCGGCCGTTAAGATCGATGGCGTCCGCGCCTACAAGGCTGCCCGCGACGGCGAAAGCCTCGATCTAGCGGCACGGCCTCTTTGGGTCGAAGAACTGATCCTTAGTGACCGGCCCGATGCCGATCACGTTGTTTTGGAAATGACATGCGGCAAAGGTGGTTATGTCCGTTCAATCGCACGCGATCTTGGCGACGCGCTCGGGTGCTATGGGCACGTTCTAAAGCTGCGCCGCCTATGGTCTGGGCCCTTTGATCTTGCTAATGCAACAACCTTGGACACAATTGAGGCCGAAGCCAAATCGCCCGACCTTGATCGGCTATTGCTGCCTTTGGAAACAGGTTTGGATGAGCTTGATCAAGTTACGTGCTTGGCCGAGAGTGTTGCAAAACTACGCAATGGAAATCCCGCCGAAGTCATCGCAAAAGACGTCGATTTTGGGGACGAAGTTTGGGCATCGTACCAAGGCGAACCTATTGCAATCGGCACATATCGCGGTGGGGTATTGCACCCAACCCGTGTCTTTGTCCCAGCGTGATCGTTAGAACTCACACCAGCGACACGTCATCATCTGAGGCAGTATTCTCAGACTGTGGCCTTTACCGGTATTCATTGACCCGCGTTTGGGATGCCGACGCCCCGCGTGTTTTGTTCATCATGCTCAACCCATCCAAAGCCGACGAGATCGCAAACGATCCAACAGTTGAACGCTGCGAACGCCGTGCGCGCGCGTTGGGCTATGGTGCTTTTCGGGTTACGAATATATTTGCGTGGCGCGACACAGATCCCAAGGCATTAAAGCGGGCCAAGCACCCAGAAGGTCCCGAGAACAAATCAACCTTGGTTAATAGCGCGACGTGGGCAAACGACATTGTCGCTGCATGGGGCGCGCACGGTGAACATCGCGGACAAGGCGCAAAGATCCAAGCTTGGTTGCGCTGCGTAGATACACCCGTATTGCATCTGGGTTTGACGAAAGCTGGGCACCCAAGACACCCGCTCTATATCAGCTACGCGACCCAGCCCACACTGTGGCAGCATTAACCAAGACCTTTGAATTAATGTGATTTTTCAACCCCAATCCGCTATCCGGGCGGATCTGGGTAGGGGCGGTGTATTTGGGATATACTGCAATGATCGCGATTTTCGGACTAATGGGTTTGGCTTTGTCTGCTTTAATGTTCACCGGCGTCGAGGAAGACGATGTTCTCGCCGATGACGGCACCTCGGACACGGATTTGGACAAGGGGAGCAGCGCAGGTCCGATGATGAAACTAGACGAATTTCTAGCAGACGAAACGATCGATAAATCAAGCGAAGGACGATCTGTTATCTACGCGGGCGACACAAACGCCGATATCCTGACTGGCGATGACGCAGATTATGTCGATGCCGAAGGCGGCAATGATCGCGTTCTTGGCGGCGACGGTGATGATGAACTGATCGGCGGCAAGGGTAACGACATTCTATACGGTGGCGACGGAACTGACAGCGTTTCTGGTTCGGTTGGTGACGATTGGGTGTTTGGAGAAAATGGCGCTGACACATTATCCGGCGGTGGCGGGAATGACGCGTTGTTCGGCGGTGCCGGACATGATGAAATTATCGGTGGCTATGGAAATGATATTCTCGCTGGCGGGACCGGAATAGATGCCCTTTTCGGCGGAGCCGGACATGATGTCATAACGGGCGGCGATGACATCGATGTCGACTATCTGAATGGTGGTGCAGGCGACGATCACCTCACTGCCGGACAGTTTGATAAACTGAGCGGTGGCACCGGCGCAGACACCTTTGTCGTTGCTGTTGACGCTCAAGCAGAGGTGATGGATTTCGACGCAACGGAAGATGTTTTTCAGGTTCTATATAGTGGCGACAACGCGCCTAATCTGAGTCTCTTGGAAACGGGTGCGGGACTTGAATTGTACGCCGACGGTGAAATCGTCGCCAAGTTTGCAATCGGCATCGCTATCGAATTATCGCAAATTCAAATGCTTGCGGCATAAAACACTTTCAATTTAACGGGCTTACAGCTAAACGCACGCATCTGGACACGGAATCGCCGTGCCATACCCTCCACGGGCCCTGCTGGACGACATCCCGGCTTGCGCCATAACCCTTTGATAATGAAGGAGACCCCGATGTCGATTACTGCTGAAGAAAAAGCACGCATCATGAAAGAGTTCGCCACCAAAGAAGGCGATACGGGTTCACCAGAAGTACAGGTTGCGATCCTGTCATCGCGCATCGCGACTCTGACTGAGCACTTCAAGACACACAAAAAGGACAACCACGGTCGCCGTGGCCTTTTGAAAATGGTTGCTCTGCGCCGTAAGCTATTGGACTACACCAAAGGCAAAGACGAAGCACGTTACCAAGACTTGATCAAACGTTTGGGCCTACGCCGCTAAACACTTTGTTCAACTGGAATTCGGAAAAGCGCTCGCTGTATTCAGCGGGCGCTTTTTGCTTACGAACAACCTATTGTTCGACCTAGCGCGATATTGACAGCAACCTCCAAAGCGCTGATCGTTGTTCAATGACAGAGAGCTATTCCATAATTGGCGCCAAATCTGACTTGGAAAGCCCGAACTGGTACAGAACAAAAGTCGACCCGACCGACATCAGAAAACTCATGATTAAGGACGATATTCGTGCGGGTCGCGATGTTGTTATCTGGCTTGGGTTAATGGTGATTTTTGCAGGTGTTGGAATTTTATTATGGCCGTCATGGTGGTCGGCTCCTTTCTGGTTGGCCTATGGCGTTCTCTACGGGTCTGGATCAGATTCGCGGTGGCATGAATGCGGACACAAAACTGCGTTTGAAACTCGTTGGAAGAACGAGGTTACTTACCAGCTCGCGAGCTTTATGTTGATGCGTAATCCCGTCGTTTGGCGCGCAACTCATGTCCGCCATCACACCGACACCGTTATTGTGGGTCGAGACCCTGAAATCGTAGCAATGCGACCGCCAGATCTGTTGCGGATTGCAATCAATATGTTCGGCCTGATTAACCTTTGGAATTTTGGAAGAAGGATGCTTTTGCACGCCTCAGGTCGTCTCCATCCCGAAGAACAACCATTGATCCGCGATCAAGATCGTCCAGCTGTGTTTAAGGTCGCGCGCATTTGGATCATTATTTACCTAGCAGTCTTCGCTACAAGCATTGCAATGGCTTCTATTCTGCCATTGATGGTCATCGGATTTCCAATGCTGTACGGAGCTTGGCATCATATCTTGACCGGGTTGTTGCAGCACCTCGGGCTTGCCGAGAATGTCACCGATCACAGGCTGAACACCCGTACGGTTTTGATGAATCCGGTGACACGATTCATATATCTCAACATGAATTACCATCTCGAACATCACATGTTCACGATGGTGCCCTATTACAATTTACCTGCGCTACACGAACTTATTAAACACGATGTTCCCGCAGCTGATGTTTCGATAACGGCCGCATTTCGGCGACTATTACCAGTACTTGTCCGGCAGCTGAAATACCAAGACGCCGTTATTATCCCAGAACTTCCGAAAGGAGCGACGCCTTATCGAAAAGAAGTCGAGCACCTGCGTCAACATGCTGTTTGAGTAAAGTCATATTGCGAAGCAATCGTAGGAAATTCTACCAGCCCCTTAGCGACTACTGAATTGGTCCTAGAGTAGACTCAAGGCGCAGTTTCAGAACCGATGCGCTTAACTTTCTTAGTCTAGCGCGCTTTTTTTCGCATCCCTTGCAATCCACCATAAGTTCCCACTGTCGCTCGCTCAGCGCAGACCCCCCTTCCCAACTCACTGCTTTTGCTGTAAGGCCCGCGCATCTGAATGCCGGCGCCCGGACCTTAGCGCCGTCCAAAAGAAGATACCGAGGTCAGTGGGAATACGCCCACTACGTAAATGGCCAACAGGCCAACTAGGAAAAACACATGTTCAATGAAGTAAAAAAATCAATCAAGTGGGGCGAAGAAACGCTGACACTTGAAACAGGAAAGATCGCCCGTCAGGCAGATGGCTGTGTCATCGCGACAATGGGTGAGACTTCCGTAATGGCTGCGGTTACTTTTGCTAAAAAGCAAAAGCCGGGTCAGGACTTCTTTCCTCTGACAGTCCACTACCAAGAGAAATACTACGCCGCCGGTAAAGTACCGGGTGGCTTCTTCAAACGCGAAGCACGTCCAACTGAAAAAGAGACGCTGACAGCACGTTTGATCGACCGTCCAATTCGCCCACTGTTTGTGCCTGGCTTCAAAAACGAAGTTCTGGTGATGTGTACAGTTCTGTCACATGACTTGGTCAACGATCCAGACATGTTGGCAATGATCGCGGCCTCTGCTGCGCTGACAATTTCTGGCGCACCATTCATGGGCCCAATCGCATCTTGCCGCGTTGGCTATGAAGACGGCGATTACATTCTGAACCCTGAAATGGACGACATGCACAATCTTCGCATGAACCCAGAACAGCGTTTGGACCTTGTTGTTGCGGGCACCAAAGATGCTGTGATGATGGTTGAATCCGAAGCATACGAATTGACAGAAGACGAGATGCTAGGTGCGGTGAACTTTGCCCACGAGCAGATCCAGCCTGTCATCGACCTGATCATTGATCTGGCCGAAGTTGCCGCGAAAGAGCCGTTCCAATTCGAAGCGCCAGATTACTCTGATCTTTATGCTGTGCTGAAAAAAGCTGGCGAAAAGTCTATGAGCAAAGCATTTGCTATCACAGATAAGCAAGAGCGGACTGCTGCTGTTGCTGCGGCACGTGAGGAAATCCTTGCAGGCTTGACAGAAGAGCAAGCAGCAGATGCGAACCTAGGTTCTGCGATGAAGAAGCTGGAAGCTGGCGTTCTTCGTGGTGACGTTGTCAAAAAAGGCAAGCGGATCGACGGTCGTGCGCTGGATACAGTTCGCCCGATCGTGTCTGAAACTGGCATCCTGCCACGAACACACGGTTCTGCTTTGTTCACACGTGGTGAGACACAAGGTCTTGTCGTAACGACGCTTGGTACTGGCGACGATGAGCAAATGATTGATGCTCTGTCCGGTATGTATAAATCGAACTTCATGCTGCATTATAACTTCCCACCGTATTCGGTTGGTGAAGCTGGTCGCGTGGGCCCTCCGGGTCGTCGTGAAATCGGTCACGGTAAGCTGGCTTGGCGTGCGCTTCAGGCGGTTCTGCCTGCGGCAACTGATTTCCCTTACACAGTCCGTCTTGTATCTGAGATCACTGAATCAAACGGCTCATCCTCGATGGCGTCTGTTTGTGGTGGTTCGTTGTCTATGATGGACGCTGGTGTTCCACTCAAAGCAGCGGTTGCTGGTGTGGCCATGGGCCTCGTGATGGAAGACGATGGCGACTATGCGATCCTGACTGACATCTTGGGTGACGAAGATCACCTTGGCGACATGGATTTCAAAGTGGCAGGTACTGCAGACGGTATCACGTCGCTTCAGATGGACATCAAGATCGCAGGCATTACGCCTGACATCATGGCGAAAGCTCTGGAACAGGCGAAAGCCGGTCGTTTGCACATCTTGGGCGAAATGGACAAAGCATTGTCTGGCGCAAAAGATCTGGGCGTTCACGCACCAAAGATCGAAACGATGCAGATCCCAACTGACAAGATCCGTGAAGTTATCGGATCTGGCGGTAAGGTAATCCGCGAGATCGTTGAAGTGTCTGGCGCAAAAGTCGACATCAATGACGAAGGCATCATCAAACTCGCATCTTCTGATGCGGATGCGATCAAGAAAGCCTACGACATGATCCACTCTATCGTGGCAGAGCCAGAAGAAGGTGTAATCTACAAAGGCACAGTCGTGAAGGTCGTCGATTTCGGCGCGTTCGTGAACTTCTTTGGCAAGCGCGACGGTTTGGTCCACGTTTCTCAGATCGAGAACCGCCGCCTGAACCACCCATCCGACGTGCTAAAAGAAGGTCAGGAAGTATGGGTCAAGCTTTTGGGCTTTGATGATCGTGGTAAGGTGCGCCTGTCCATGAAAGTCGTTGATCAGGAAACTGGTGAAGAAGCGAAAAAGGAAGAAGCTGAAGAGTAATCTTCTTAGACCTTTAAGTAATCGCGGCCTCGATGTTCTCATCGGGGCCGTTTTCATTTTGGGAACGTCGCGTCGCATTGAACGCAATCCAAGTAGCCGACGATAAATTGTATTTCGGTTTTTATTTTTTGGGTGTTAGAAGGCCTGCAGAAAAATTGGGATACGGGCAAAATCAATGATCAATCGACGCCAGTTTGTTGCTGGGGCTGCAACAACAATGCTTGCGACACCGACGCTTGCAAACACATATCGACTGCCATGGAAATATCGCCCGGTTGAGGTCGACGTGAACCCCGAACTGCCTGCGGGTCAGATCCATGTGATCAAAGAAGACTTTCACCTTTATTGGACACTCGGCGAAGGCCGTGCACGGCGCTACACTGTAGCAATTGGCGATCAGGGTCGGAATTATACCGGTGTTCTAACAATTCGCCGCAAAGCGGAATGGCCAAGCTGGATCCCAACGCAGAACATGATCAACTTAGAGCCAGAGTTATATGGCCCTTACCGGCGTGGTTTGCCGGGTGGTCATCCACGCAACCCAATGGGCGCGAGGGCGCTATACCTTTATGACGGGGGTCGCGATACCTACTACCGTATTCACGGCACAATGCAGCCAGAGACGATTGGGACATCGTTTTCATCCGGCTGCGTACGTTTGACGAATGAACATGTCGCTGAACTATATGATTTCGTGCCTGTTGGGACCAAAGTTTTCTTGTTCTGAAAACAGAACGGCAAAAAGTAGGGGCCCTCGCTTTCCCAGAGGGCCCGCGCAATTCTCATATTTAGAAGGCGGTCTAGAGTTTAGTTGTTCGAAGATATGGCAGAACTTTGGTAAATTCTCCGAATTTGGCCGTCGCGTCTTCGTCACTGACAGTAGCTGGAATGATCACATCGTCACCGACGTTCCAATTGGCAGGCGTCGCAACACCTTTTCCAGTAGATGTTTGCAAGCCGTCTAAAGCGCGCAGAACTTCAGCAAAGTTGCGGCCAACCGTCATCGGGTAGGTCATGGACAGTTTCAACTGTTTATCCGGTCCGATGATAAAGACAGAGCGGACTGTCGCGCTATCCGCAGGTGTGCGCCCATCAGGCAGATAAGCCTCGGCGGGCAACATGTCGAAGGCCTTAGAAACCTCGAGACCCGTATCCGCAATAATCGGGAAGCCCGCGCTGGTGCCGGCAACTTTTTCGATATCGCCTTTCCATTTCTTGTGATCCTCGACGCCATCGACACTGACACCAATCACCTTGGTACCGCGTTTCGCCCACTCATCGGCAAGTTGGGCAACTGCGCCAAACTCAGTTGTGCAGACGGGTGTGAAATCTTTGGGATGCGAAAAGAGTATTGCCCATTCCCCTCCAATCCAGTCATGTAGAGCGAAACTACCTTGATCGGTTTCGACAGTTAGGTTTGGGATAGTGTCATTAATGCGCAAGCTCATGATGAGGCTCCTCGTTGAAATGATCAGATTAAGACGTACTTAGGCGAGAGAACGCCATGCTTGAAGGGATAGAAGAATGATCGAGAATAGAAACTTCTACATAAATGGAAAGTGGGTTGAACCTGCGACAGCTCGCGATCATCCGGTCATTGATCCATCGACCGAAGAACAATGCGCTGTTATTTCGCTCGGTGATCAGGCGGATACAGATGCAGCAGTTGCGGCAGCGCGAGAAGCATTTCCAGCTTGGGCCGCTAAATCACCTTCCGAGCGGAAGGCAATGTTGGAAAACGTTCTAAAAGTTTACCAGAAACATGCAGACGCGATGGGTGAAGCAATCCGCATGGAAATGGGTGCACCGCTTGATCTCGCGCATGGAAGCCAAGCGCCTTGTTTACCTGACGCACTAGAAGACGCGATCGAATCCATTGATAAGATAGAATGGGTCACGCCATTGGGCGACGACGCACCTAGTGCCCGCATCATTCAAGAGCCGATTGGCGTCGTCGGTATGATCACACCATGGAACTGGCCAATCTCACAGATTGCTTTGAAAGTGTTCCCAGCTATGGCCGCTGGCTGCACCATGGTTTTGAAACCATCTGAAGAGGCTCCACTCTCTGGTCTCCTATTCGCAAAAATTATGGATGAAGCCGGTGTACCAGCCGGCGTCTTTAACCTTGTGAATGGTGATGGGGTTGGCGTTGGCAGTCAAATGTCATCACACACTGATATCGATATGATCAGTTTTACGGGTTCGACGCGTGCTGGTAAGCTTATTGCGAAAGCCGCTGTCGATACGCTTAAGCGTGTTCGTTTAGAATTGGGTGGCAAAGGCGCGAACCTTATTTTTGCTGACGCTGATGCAAAAGCAGTGAAACGTGGCGTTCTCCATTGCATGAACAATACTGGGCAATCTTGTAACGCTCCGACGCGGATGCTGGTTGAGAAATCTCGTTACGATGAAGCGGTCGCAGAGGCAGTCGCATTGGCCAACTCTCTAACGGTGGGTCCAACAACCGAAGCGGGACGCCATATGGGGCCAGTCGTTAACAAAGCTCAATGGGACAAGATCCAAGCGCTTATCGAAGTAGGCGAAGGTGAAGCGCGACTGGCTGCTGGTGGCACCGGCCTGCCGGATGGCGTGAACCGCGGGTATTACGTGCGTCCGACAATCTTTGCTGATGTGACCAATGACATGGAAATTGCACAACAGGAAATCTTTGGTCCAGTTCTCGCGATGATTCCGTTTGAGGATGAAGCCGACGCAATCCGCATTGCCAATGATACGCCATATGGTCTTACCAATTATGCGCAGACCACGGACGGCGAACGTCGTAAGCGCCTCGCCTTTGGTTTGCGGGCCGGTATGGTTGAAATGAATGGCGAGAGCCGCGGTGCAGGCAGTCCATTTGGCGGCGTTAAGATGTCAGGTGATGCCCGCGAAGGCGGCGTTTGGGGTATCGAAGAATACCTTGAAGTCAAATCGATCTCAGGATGGCCAGAAGCCTAAAACGGCGCCTTTGACGTCACCCTATGGCCTTTGCCGCCGTCGGGGTGACGGAATTGGAATGTTTCTGAATGCAGCATGAGCCGAGAAAATTTGCGCGCAGGTCCCTCAGCGTAAAATGGATCGCCGAGAATTGGGTGACCCATCGCCAGCATATGTACACGCAGCTGGTGGGATCGACCGGTCTGGGGCATTAACCTGATCCGTGTTTCCGTTTCGGTTTTACGTTGAATCCGCCAATCAGTGATCGCTTGCTTGCCAGTTTCGTGACAAACCATTTGCTTTGGGCGGTTCGGCCAGTCGACGATCAGCGGAAGATCGATGGTCCCGGTTTTTTCGGCAACCTCACCCCAAACACGCGCAACATAGGTTTTCTTGGTTTGGCGTTTCTCAAATTGAAGGCCGAGGTGGCGTTGCGCATGCGGCGTCAACGCGAAAATCATCACACCTGACGTGTCGCGATCCAAACGGTGCACCAACAACGCGGTCGGAAATACCTTTTGAACGCGGGTGATCAGGCAATCAGCTAGGTCTGGTCCCTTCCCCGGTACCGACAACAAACCCGAAGGTTTATCCACTAAGAGAACTTCGTGGTCCTCATGGAGGACGACCAAAGGATCATGAGGTGGATCATAAGGTGTGCTCATTTCGGAGTACGGTCCCCAAATATTGCAGAACCGACGCGAATGTGAGTCGCTCCAAACGCAATCGCCCGTTCAAAGTCGCTGCTCATCCCCATCGATAGCTCGGACAGGCCATTTCGTTCTGCGATTTTCGCTAGCAACGCAAAGTGTAGGCTCGGCTCTTCATCTACCGGCGGAATACACATCAAACCACATACAGGTAGATCAAGAGCGCGGCACTCAGCAATGAAGGCGTCGGCCTCTTGCGGTGCCGCACCAGCCTTTTGAACTTCTTCACCTGTGTTGATTTGGACAAAGAGATTAGGGCAGCTGCCCATCTCCTGTGCGAGACGCGCGAATGTCGTCGCCAGCTTTGGCCTATCCAATGTGTGGATCGATTGGGCGAGCTGCATTGCCTGCCGCGCCTTGTTAGTTTGAAGCGGTCCAATCAGGTGTAAGTCAATGCCGGAAAAGGATTCGCGAAAGGTTGGCCACTTGTCCGCTGCTTCCTGCACCCGATTCTCTCCAAAGCAGCGATGGCCCTGATTCAGGACATTTTCCACCCGTTCGTTTGGTTGAACTTTTGACACAGCTATCAACTCAACCGAGGCGGCCTCTCGGCCCGCCTCTTTACATGCGGTGATAATTCGAGCTTGAATTTCAACTAAGGACACAGCCATGCTCCTGTTTTGTATGACTCTTTCTTCAAATGAACCAATTTGCGAAAAAGTCTAGCCCCCGACCCTTATATAGCTGCGCGAAAACGTGTGTGACCTTCGTGCACCATTTGGAACGGACCCGAACCTTGACTTGGTTATTCCCTTGAGTGTGCAAGCGTTAACGCGCACTAAAACACCCAATGCCGGACTATCTGGCATCTTCGGGAATGCAAACACGAGGGAAAAATCCATGAAAAGCATCCTTCTTACATCGACTGCACTTGTCGCCTTTGCTGGCGCTGCAACTGCGGGCGGTCACACATCTGTCGCACTAAGCGGCGAAGCTTCTGCTGAATATAACGACATCACTGGTTTCACGACTTCTACTGAAATCACTGCAACTGGTTCAGCAACTCTAGACAACGGCGTTACAGCTTCTGCGTCTTTGACGTTCTCAGCTGACAACAACGACGCTGGCTCATTCGACTCTGGTTCAGTTAGCCTGTCTACAGACACAGCTGGCATCACTTTCGGCTACGGCCTTGACGGCGCAGCTTGGGCATCAGGCATCGGCGATGAGTACGGCCTTGGTGCTGGTGAAGAAACAACTGACGGTGTTGTCGGCAACATGATGGTTGGCGGCGCAACACTTTACGTTTCTGCTCCAATCGACAACGACACATCTACAGACGCACTTGAGTTCGGTGTTATGACTGATCTTGGTGGCTGGGCAGTTTCTGCTGCAGCAACTGGCGCAGGCGACTTCGGCTTTATGGCTGACGGCGCACTTGGCGGTGCAGACGTAAACGTTGGTTACGCTTCTATCGACGGTCAGGACGACCAGTACGACATCGGCGTTTCACTTCCAGTTGGTCCAGTAACACTTGGTGTTTCTACAGACGAATCTGAAGTGATCACAGCGAACATCGATTACGCTTCTGGCGCAATCTCTGCTGGTCTTGAAATCGACGACGCAGACAACTGGGAAGTTTCTCTTGGTTACGCTGCAAACGGTGTTGCTGTAGACGCTAGCTTCAACCAGGACGAAGAAACTGTTCTTGGTGCAACTTACGACATGGGCAATGGCCTAGTTGTTGGTGCTGGTATCGAAGCTGACGAATCTGCATACGCGTTCGCTGAGTACGACCTCGGTGGCGGTGCATCTGCATTCGTTGACTACACAGACTCAGCTGCAGAGCTAGAAGAAGTTGGCCCAAGCGAGCGTGATATCGCAGCTGGTACAACAGTAGGTGTTTCATTCACATTCTAATTTGAATTTGAATACATCAAAGCGAGAGCGGTCCTTCGGGGCCGCTCTTTCTTTTTGGGGCCAGCGCCCCTGCCCCTTGTGACAAGCCGCGCGCTTCGATAGACATTTTCCAAGGTTTTTACGTTGGGGACGGTATCTGATGATAATGGCATCTAGCAGTATAAAGGCGGCGGCGCTCTTAGCAGTTCTTGCATTGCCTGCATGCAGTACGATTGGCAGCCTTGGGTTTGGCAATTCGAATGGTGATCAAGCTACACGTCAAGCTTCTCGTACGCGGGGATCCGAAGCTGTAGCAGTGAACCGTTATCTCTGGGCAGCATCGCTTGATGTTCTCAATTTTTTACCCATTCAAAGTGTCGATCCATTCACCGGTGTAATCGCCACTGGTTTTGGAACACCGCCTGGTGGGTCCCGCGCATATCGCGCAACTGTCTACATCACAGACCCAGCCTTAGATGCCCGTTCTTTGAATGTGGCGCTGCAATCTCGTGGCGGACCTGTGGCGACTGAAACACAACGTGCTGTCGAGGACGCTATTCTTTCGCGCGCGCGCGAACTCCGCTCTGCGGATGGTCTTCTTTAACGGTTACATACCTTTGCCCTGAATTATTCGCCGGGCCCCTGCCCGGCGTTCGTCTTTGAGAACTGAAAAAATGTCGACATATACACCCTCTGAAATCGAACCAAAGTGGCAAGCCGCGTGGGACAAGGCCGAAACATTCAAGGCAACGCGAAGTGACGATAAGCCTAAGTATTATGTGCTAGAAATGTTCCCGTACCCATCAGGTCGGATTCACATGGGACACGTCCGCAACTACACAATGGGCGACGTGATCGCGCGGTATAAACTGGCGACGGGTCATAACGTATTGCACCCAATGGGTTGGGACGCGTTTGGGATGCCCGCTGAGAACGCTGCGATGGCCATCGGTGGGCATCCAAAAGATTGGACCTATCAAAACATCGCCGACATGCGCGAACAAATGAAACCCATGGGCTGGTCGCTCGACTGGACCCGCGAGTTTGCGACATGTGACCCCGAATACTATGGCCAGCAGCAGGCGATGTTCATTGATATGCTCGATAAGGGTCTCGTCTATCGCAAAAATGCGGTCGTGAATTGGGATCCGGTCGATATGACAGTTCTGGCCAACGAACAGGTCATCGATGGCAAAGGCTGGCGCTCTGGTGCAGATGTTGAGCGCCGCGAATTGACGCAATGGTTCTTTAAGATCTCGGATTATTCCGAGGAATTGCTCGGCGCGTTGGACGGGCTGGACAACTGGCCAGCCAAAGTACGCTTGATGCAGGAAAACTGGATCGGTAAGTCGCGCGGATTGCAATTTAGCTTTGCACGCACCGACGGCGGCGACCCGATTGAGGTTTATACCACACGACCTGATACATTGAACGGCGCATCCTTTGTGGGGATTTCGCCGGATCATCCGTTGGCGAAAGAACTCGCCGAGAGAAATTCAGATGTCGCCGAGTTCCGTGCAGAATGCGCCAAGGGCGGCACCACGGCGGAAGAGTTAGAGACCGGTGAAAAGCTTGGCTTTGACACTGGGTTGACTGTGCAGCACCCGTTGAACCCTGATTGGCATTTGCCGGTATGGATCGCGAACTTTATCTTGATGGACTATGGCACAGGAGCAATTTTCGCCTGCCCGGCCCATGACCAGCGCGACTTGGATTTCTGCCGAAAGTACGATCTGCCAGTCGTCGACACCTTCTTTGCCATCGATAACGACACGCCAGTGACCGAGACAGCCTTTGTACCTGGCAAAGACGAAACCGTGCGTTGGGTTGACCACTTTGCTGGCCTGACTGAGGCGACTGGGCAAGAAGCCATTGATACAACTATCGACTTTGCCGAAAAGGCGGGCTGGGGTGCGGGCAAGACGCAATATCGCCTTCGCGATTGGGGTCTAAGCCGCCAACGCTATTGGGGGTGCCCGATCCCTGTCGTGCACTGTGATACTTGCGGTGTGGTACCCGAAAAGAAAGAGAACCTGCCCGTTCAATTGCCCGACGATGTGACATTTGACGTGCCCGGTAATCCTTTGGATCGCCACCCGACTTGGCGCAACTGCGACTGCCCCGCCTGTGGCAAACCTGCGCTGCGCGAAACTGATACGATGGACACCTTTGTTGACAGCTCTTGGTATTTTGCACGCTTCACATCACCGCGCGCTGAAACGCCGATCGATATCGATGAAGCTGCATATTGGATGAACGTCGATCAGTATATTGGCGGGATTGAACATGCGATTTTGCATTTGCTCTATTCGCGCTTCTTTGCACGCGCGATGAACATCACTGGCCATCTGCCACAAGGCACTTCAGAACCTTTCGATGCACTGTTCACCCAAGGCATGGTGACGCATGAGATTTACCTAACGCGGGATGATGCTGGCCGCCCAATCTATCACCTGCCCGAAGACGTCACTGATGGGAAATTGACAGATGGCAGCGCGGTTGAAATCATTCCGTCCGCCAAAATGTCAAAGTCAAAGAAAAACGTCGTCGACCCCGTGAACATCATTTCGGCCTATGGCGCAGATACCGCCCGTTGGTTTGTTCTATCCGATAGCCCACCAGAGCGGGACGTAGAATGGACAGCCTCTGGCGCAGAGGCGGCATTTAGATTCTTGAACCGAGTACACCGCCTAGCGATTGAAGTTACAGCGATGGCTGATGACGCCACGAGCGATGACCAAGACCTGCTACGTGCAATGCATAAAGCGATCCAAGATGTCACTAATGGCGTTTCGAGTTTCGGGTTTAACGCAGCGATTGCAAAACTTTACGCTTATTTGAACGTCGTTCAAAAGTCCAAAGCAGGTGGCAAAGCCAAACGCGAAGCAACGATGACGTTGGCGCAATTGATGGCACCGGTGACACCTCATTTGGCCGAAGAGGTTTGGCAAATGCTCGGTGGCGAGGGTCTAATCGCAAACGCGCCTTGGCCCGTCGCCGATGATACGATGCTCGTGGAAGACACCGTGACACTCCCAATCCAAGTGAACGGCAAACGTCGGTCAGAAATCGCTGTTCCGAAAGATATGGCGAAGGACGAGGTTGAAAAACTAGCGCTGGCACAAGAAAGTGTTGTTAGAGCATTGGACGGCGCGACGCCAAAGAAAATCATCGTCGTCCCTGGACGGATTGTGAATATTGTCATCTAGCGCAGGAAATCGCACGATCACACGACGCAGCGCCCTTTTAGGGGTGCTGGGTTTGGGTGCCTGCGGGTTTGCACCTGTCTATGGACCAGGCGGCGCGGCCTCTGAACTATCCGGTGCACTTTCATTCAAGACACCTGAGACAGAGCTAGGATTTCGTGTGTCCTCGGCGTTGCAGGATCGATTGGGGTCCGCAGAGACGGCCAAGTATGAAGTGACGATTACCCTTAGCGAGACACAAAGCGAGGCCGCCGTGACAGCTGACGGTGACACCAACCGATTTGATCTTACCGGCATCGGCAATTGGCAAGCCACACCATCATCCGGCGGCACGCCGGTGACGGGTCGTGTTCAGTCTTTTACGAGCTATGCGGCGACTGGAACCACGGTCGCGACGCAAGCTGCGGAGCGAAATGCACGTGCAAGGCTCGCCCAAATTTTGGCGGATCAAATTGCTACAGACTTGATTATCGCGCTTGGGTCATCCTCATGAAGATGTCAGGCCGAGATGCTGCAGCCTATCTAAAGACTCCTAATCCGTCTCATGCCGCGCTGTTGATTTTTGGGGCGGATCCAATGCGCGTCGCCACGAAACGACAATCAGCAATCGCGACCTTGGTTGGCCCGGCGGGCGAAGAAGAAATGCGTCTGACACGGATAAATGGGGCTGATCTTCGCAAAGATCCTGCATCCTTAAATGACGCTCTAAAGGCCCAAGGTTTCTTTCCCGGGCACCGTGTTGCCTTTGTCGAAGAGGCCACTGATGGACTTTCCAAAATCTTTGCCACCGCACTAGAGGATTGGCAGCCAGGTGATGCACAGATCGTAGTCACAGCTGGGCAGTTGACTGCAAAATCTGCACTTCGCAAGGTTTTTGAAGGGCATCCACAGTCCGTTGCGATCGGGATTTATGATGACCCGCCGAGCCGATCTGACATCGAGGCTACTTTGGTCGAAAACGGGCTGACGCAGCCGAACCGCGACACAATGGATGCAATCACGGCTTTGGCCCAATCTTTGGAGCCTGGCGATTTTCGCCAAACCATTGAGAAGCTCGCGCTATATAAACGCGGTGACTCCTCTGAACTAACCGTTGAGGATATTTCGGCCTGTGCGCCACAGGGGGCCGATGTCGATGTTGATGACATTCTTGATGTTGTGACTTTTGGGCAATCTGACCAATTGGCGCCAGCTTTGCGCAATCTCTATGCGCAGGGCGTGACACCTGTGACGCTCTGCATTGGGGCGATGCGCCACTTCAAACGGTTACATGTCGTGGCCTCCGATCCGGGTGGACCAGGATCCGGCGTCGGGAAATTGCGCCCTCCGGTGTTTGGCCCACGCCGCGATAAAATTGCGCGTCAGGCCGGTAATTGGGGACGGGACCGTTTGGAACGGGCGCTCAGCGCTTTGACAGATACCGATCTACAATTGAGATCAGCAAACACCGCACCGCAACTCGCTGTGATAGAGCGTACCTTAATCCGTTTGGCGATGATGGCGCGACGCTAGCTTGCCGCGTTGAGATAATTCAACGCGCTTTGGGCCGCAGCGCGCCCACTCGCCAGACAGGCGGTAATCAAATAGCCCCCTGTTGGCGCATCCCAATCTAACATCTCACCAGCGCAGAACACTCCGGGACGCGCAACCAGCATAAAATCTGATGTTAGGGCGTCAAAGGACAGCCCGCCACCGGTCGAAATCGCCTCATCCATCGGGCGCGGGCCAGTATGTCGAAGTGGGAGGCGTTTAATAAGGGGCGCGAGATCTGCAGGGTAAGGTCGGCCAAATTCGGACAGCAGTGCCAATTTAACAGGATCAAGTTTCAAGCGCTTTCGCAGCACGTTAGACAGGCTCATTTTTCCGCTAGGCTGATCCAACGCTGCGCGGATTCGTTCCTCATCCCACTCAGGCTTTAGGTCGACGTAAATGGGAAGCCCCGAGCGCGCCGCGCGTGACACAGTGTATATTCCGCCGCCTTCAACACCATGTTTGGACAGGATCCACTCACCCCGACTTTCATAGGCGCCACAGGTTAATTTGGAACCTTTGACGGGCTTGCCGAGATGTGGTCCCATGTGATCAGTCCATGGGACGACAAAGCCACCATTTGAGGGCACGAAGTCGGTGATCTGACCCTCAATCTGATCAACCCATGCCCCATTAGATCCAAGGCGAGCCCAGCTGGCTCCACCGAGCGCCAAGATAGTTGCATCCGCCTCTAATTCGACCTGTCCAAGCGGCATATCAAACAGAGCACCAGCTTGCCCCCAACCTACCCAGTGATGCCGCGGCAAGAGCGTGGCGTTGATCCGCTCAAGCCATGCGCGCAGTGTGGGAGATGCTTTCATGGCTTTGGGGAACACTCGGCCCGTTGAGCCTGTGAATGTCGCTTGCCCCAGATCTTGCGCCCATGCTTGCACTTCTTGCGGGCCAAAACCTGACAAAGCGCGTCGCAAAGCTTCCGGTAGTGGATCATAGGCCGCCAAAAACTCAGTCTCTGGTTCGTTTTTAGTCAGGTTTAGACCCGACTTGCCCGCCATCAAAAATTTACGGCCCAGCGTCGGCATCGCATCTGCGATCGAAACCGCGACGCCAGCCTCAGATAAAACCTGCGCGGCCATAAGGCCCGCTGGCCCGCCACCAATAATCAGGGCGGTATTCATGTCGCCAATTCAGGTGCTTGACCCTTGATTTCGATAACGCGATGCGGATACGGAATTTCAATGTCGTTTTCCTTTAACGCGTTCCAGACAAGGAAAAGGACATCAGACGAAAACTTATTCTTCCCATCGTCAATTCCTTCAACCCAGAATTCGACTGCAAAATCGATGCCGCTGGCGCCAAATCCACGAAGCTCACAGTCAGGTTTTTCAGGTGTTTGCAAAACTTCAGGATGCTTTGAAACAGCCGCTTCGATGATGTCCGGTACTTTGTTGATGTCAGTATCGTAGCTCACAGAGAACGGGACCTCCAAACGGTTTGCCGACCCGCTGTCAGAGTAGTTGACGACGCGCGTCGTTATGAAATCTTCATTTGGAACAACAATCCATCGACCATCAAATGTCTCAAGGAACGTCGCTCGGGCCGTCATCTTAATAATCGTACCCGCCTCACCGCCGTCCAGTTCGACATAGTCGCCAACCGTCGCCTGACCTTCGAGCAGCAAAATCACGCCCGAGATGAAATTGGAGGCGATCTTTTGAAGACCAAATCCAAGACCAACACCGATAGCACCACCGAGTACAGCAAGAGTGCCAAGATCGATGCCCATGATGTTCATCAAGAGCAGAAATGCGAGACCAAAGATCGCAAATTCGGCCGCTTTTGCCGACAATTGCCGAATAGCGGGGCGCATCGGTTGTTGTTCGATATAGCTAGAGGATTGCGAATTTGACCATTGACCCAGCCAGAACAGCAAGCTGCCTGCAACGAGTCCACGCAGCAATGCGAGTGCGGAAAAGCTGATGTTTCCCAAACTAACGACCGTCGCTTCCAACGTTCCCAGAACCGCGGGCAAGACGCCAAGCGCATAAAGGGCCGCCGCCGGGACCAACACGTATTTTGCCAATAGCCGCAAAAAAGGATCGGTGACAATATTTTGGGCCAGAGCGCGTACGGCCAAGAACAAAAAGACTCGTTTGCCGAATGCAATCACAGCACCAGACCCAAACAATGAGCGGGTGACCTGTTCGCCAATTGCTGTAAAGCCATAAGCTAAAAGCGGCAGCAAGAGCGGTAGGAAGATCAAAGCAAAGCGGCGCGCCTTGGCCAGAATGTTTGTGTTCTCAGGCAACGGCGTCAGTAAATTCGTCATGCGCGGCGCGAGCATTCGAGTCGCAACCAAAGCCAGCACGTATGCCGCGATCAGCAGACCAAACTGCGACCATGCTGCCGGCGACAACAACCAGTTTTTGCTAAGTTCAAGCGCTTGGTTCCAATAGCCCATCGCTTGATCCATGAGAGTGCTTTCCATGGCTGTGTCCCTTATTATCTAAGGCTCTTCTTAGCGCGCAGATACCAAGTGGAACAAGCTAGATCATCGATTTGATTGCACTAAGGTGCGCAAGGTCACATTCAAGCGATGGTGTAACCATATCGGTCGCTTGCGCCATGAGGTCACCGCTCTGCGCTAATTCATCGACCAAACCTAAACGGTGGGCTTCGATAGCGTTGATTTTCTGACCTGCAACGAGAATCCGCTTCGCACCAGATGGGCCAATGAGAGAGCATAGCCGCCGAGGATCGGAAGGCTGCGGCAGGTAACCAAGCCGCGCCACGGGGTAGAAGAAATTCGCGGTTGAAACCGAAACACGAAGATCGCACGCCAGCACCATACCAAATGCGCCACCGGCAACTGTTCCATTGAGCGCGGCAATTGAAATACCGCGAAACTCTGCAATTGCGGTAGAAAGCTGTTCCCACAACGGACTAGTGGCGAGACCCGCTTTTGCGGCATCTAAATCCGCTCCAGCGCTAAACACTTTACCGGCGCCTGTTATTATCAATGCCTTTTGCCCGTCGCTGGCCACCACAGCCTCGGCAAGGTCCGCGAGCATGTCAGAGGTAAGCGCATTCGCCTTTTCGACCCGGTTCAACGTAATCGTCGTAAGCGCTCCGTCGTTGTGAACATGGATCACACGAGGCCTACCTTTTCGCGGATACTTTGATCACGCAGACTAATATCGATGCCTAGATATGGATCCGCCTCGTGCGTGCACATCCAAAGCAAGGCGCGTGCAGGCCATTCGGGCGGGATGTGATCGTCCCAATCAATCTGACTGACCGCATTCACCCCCGAGGCCTTGATCACGCGCTGCATATCAGTGGCAACAGTGCCTGGAGAAAGCCCCAACATCCGGATACCCCGGGCGCGGTACTCTAGATCGACAGAGCGCGTCATCATCAAAGTCGCGGCCTTGGACGTACAGTATCCGCTCCACCCTTCAAGCGCATTGTAAGCAGCACCAGATGAGATCGTGATTATCGTACCGCCACCTTTGGCGACCATTCCCGGCAGGGCCGCGTGCATGCCATACATGACACCTTTGACATTAATGTCGATCAACTTACCCCATGCATCTGGCGACACCTCGGTCACTCGCCCAATTGGTTCAATTACCGCAGCATTTCCAATTAGAATGTCCACTTTACCGAACTTTGAAGTGACTTCCTCGAACGCCGACGAAACCTGCGAGTAGTCAGACACATCGCACACAATCGCGATGGAATTTTCGCCAAGGTTTGACGCAATTTTGTCGATTTCAACCTTAGACCTTGCAAGCAATGCAACGTTGGCACCCGCTTCGGAAAATTCCTTTGCCGTTGCTTCGCCGATGCCGCGACTTGCCCCTGTTATGACAACAGTTTTGTTTGAGAAATCTAACTTTTTCATGGGATCGCCTTTTGATCTGCACAGTTACTGCATAAGTCAATGGCAAGATCTCGCACCTTGACCTCTTAGGCAAGGCACGAAAACATAAGAAAAGTATAGGACAAGGATTTTTCAATGACCCGATTTAGCGCACTTATGGTCACGGCCTGCACCGCAGCAATTTCTAGCAGCGGCGCTGCTTTCGCAGATGTGACAGCAGCAGAAGTATGGGCAGACTGGAAAGACCAGTTTGGATATTACGGCGACGACGGCGTATCAATTGGCAGCGAAACCGCGGCCAGTGGCAAAGTCATTGTCTCTGACTTGGCCTTCTCAATGAAGGACAGCGGTTCATCTTTTGATGCGTCATTGGCATCAGTTGTTTTCGAAGAGAACGGCGATGGGACTGTAACAGTCACAATGTCGGATACGATTCCAATGGTCATCGAGGATGAATTTGGTGGTTCGGTTAAGATGTCTGTCACGCAAAGTGGCTTGGACATGGTTGTGAGTGGCGACGCTGGTGCAATGAATTATGCTATTTCGTCTGATCGCTATGCAATTTCGGTAGATGAAATCATCGAGGACGGTGCCAAAGTAGATGCCGACATGCGGTTTGTGTTGAATGGTTTGTCTGGCACGTACAGCAATACCGTCAAAGATACGCGTGATGTGGTTTCTGACCTTGCCGCTGCTTCAATGGATTTCATCGTGGATGGAACGGATACAGACAACGGCGCTGAATTCCTAATCAGCGGCAAAGTCGACGGGCTCGCAGCAATTGTGAATCTCTCCGTACCTACAGACGCAGATTTTGAGAACCCAGAGAACCTATTTGAGAATGGGTTCTCGATGGATGGCTCATATTCCTACGATGGTTCAAGTATGATCTTTGACATCAAAGATAATGGCGATGATGCGAGCGGTACTGTTCAGACTGGTGGTTCGGTGTTGAATTTCGGACTCGATAAAAGCAGCATGGCCTATGATGCCAAAGCCAGCGGACTTGTAGCTCAGATTACAGTGCCTGACTTACCTTTCCCTGTCGAATTAAGCATGGCTGAGTATGGCGTGGGATTTGAAATGCCACTGGCTCAAACAGCAGAACCCGCGGATTTCGGCGTCAGCTTTGACTTAATCGATTTGAAAGTGAGTGACCAAATTTGGTCCATGGTTGATCCAACGAACGCATTCGGGCGCGATCCTGCAACAATCAGTCTCGGCCTAAGCGGGACTGCCAAAATGTTCTTTGATATTTTGGACCCGGAACAAGCTGCTGCAATGGAAAATTCTGATGTCCCCGGCGAATTGCACACACTCAACCTAGATCGTCTTAAACTAGCCGTTGCTGGCGCCCTACTCACAGGTGAAGGAGCGTTCACTTTCGACAATTCTGATATCGGATCGCTTATTCCTGATATGCCGCGTCCTGAGGGCAGCGTGACCGTGAACCTCACTGGCGGCAACAAATTGATCGATACATTGGTCGACATGGGCATGATCCCAAGCGATCAAGCTATGGGTGCTCGTATGATGATGGGTATGTTTGCGCGGACCGTTGGCGATGATGAACTAACATCAACACTCGAGGTCAACAGCCAGGGCCATGTTCTCGCGAACGGCCAGCGCATTCAGTAACAATAGTCCCGCCCCCATACACTGGGGGCGGGACACCAGTTCAATAGAATGATCCTTTGTCGAGACCTTGCGAGTGATGGGCAAGACGACTACGTCTGACAGCAACAAAGGATCGCCGATGACAAAATCCCTTTCAGATCTCACGCAAGACTTAATGGCTGCCGCAAAACGCGCTGGTGCAGAGCACAGCGACGCTGTTGCTGTTGAAGGCACGTCGTTGTCGATTACGGTTCATGGTGGTGCGTTGGAGAAGGCAGACAGATCCGAGGGCATTGATATTGGTTTGCGGGTTATCATCGGCCAAAAACAAGCCAATGTTTCGTCCTCCGACACCAAACCAGAGACCATCGAAGAGATGGCCCGACGTGCTGTAGCGATGGCCAAAGAAGCGCCTGACGATCCACACATTGGCTTGGCCGATCCGGATCAATTCGCGACGAAAACGAACACGGATCACTTAGAACTATTTGATGCCAGCGAAGAACCTGCGCCCGCCTACTTGCAAGAACAAGCGTTGGAAGCGGAAGCAACCGCCCTAAACGTGCAGGGAGTCGCACAGGTTCAATCAGCCGCAGCTGGTTATGGCAAGAGTCGGATCCATCTGAGCACTAGCAACGGGTTTTCCGCCGGCTACCAACGCAGTGATTTTGGATTGTCATGTGTTGCTATTAGCGGTGAAGGTACCGGAATGGAGCGCGACTATGACTACGATGGTCGTGTCTTTCAGTCAGATATGCGGAGTGCCGTTGAGATTGGGCAAAGGGCCGCCGAACGGGCTGTTGAGCGCACTGGCGCACGCAAACCCAAGACTGGCGCTTTTCCAATTTTATTTGATGAGCGGATCGCGGCCTCTTTGATCGGACATTTGCTGCAAGCCACCAATGGTGCAGCAATTGCGCGTGGATCAAGTTGGGCGATGGGTTTAGTAGGGGAACAAATCTTGCCAGACGGCATCTCAATTATCGAAGATCCTCACAAGATGCGTGCCGGTGCATCTCGAATGTTCGATGGCGAAGGCCTGCCAACCGCAAGGCGCTCGATCATCGACAATGGAATTCTTACGGGTTGGACTCTTGACCTTGCTACGGCGCATAAGCTGGGGTTGGAGAGTACAGCTAATGCTATGCGTGGCACCGGCGGGGCGCCGTCCCCGGGATTGACGAATATTGCGATGTCGCAAGGAACCTTTAGCAAAGCGGATCTGATCCAAGATATGGGCACCGGCCTTTTGGTCACCAGTATGATCGGTTCGACAATTAATCCAAATACTGGCGATTATTCTCGCGGTGCGAGTGGGTTCTGGATCGAAAACGGTGAAATCAGCCATCCAGTGAATGAATGCACAGTCGCCGGTAATCTCAAAGACATGTTGCGGTCCCTCACGCCAGCAAATGACGCCCAGCCCCATCTATCGCGATCCGTTCCGTCGCTATTGATCGAAGGACTGACACTTGCCGGAAACTGATCTGGATCTGTTGCGCGATGTTGCCGAAAAAGCGGGTGAAATCGCGCTGTCTTTCTTTGATTCCAGTCCAAAGATTTGGGAAAAGGACGACAATGCTGGACCGGTCACAGAAGCAGATCTAGCAGTAAACGCCTATTTCGAAGAACGCCTAAAATCGGCAAGACCAGAATACGGTTGGCTATCGGAAGAAACCGAAGACGCAACTGCGCGCTTAAACACAAAGCGGCAGTTTATATTGGATCCCATTGATGGCACACGGGCTTTTATCCGTGGATCTGAAAACTGGGCGCTTTCATTAGCCGTTGTCGAGGACGGGCAACCGATAGCAGCCGTTGTCGCGATGCCAAAGAAAGCGACAACTTATTGGGCAGACCTTGGCGGTGGTGCATTCCAAGATGGCGCCCGGATCCAAAGCAGCAATGAGAGAAATGTCGCAGCATCGACTGTCTTGTCGGCCAATTTCAACCTAGAACCAAGTTATTGGAAAGGTGGCCAATTGCCACCTTTTGAAACGCATTTCCGCTCGTCATTGGCCTATCGCCTCAGCTTGGTCGCAAAAGGACGTTTCGATAGCATGATCACTCTAAGACCGACGTGGGAATGGGACATAGCTGCAGGCAGCCTAATTGTCAGCGAGGCCGGTGGCTGCGTTTGTGATCGCAAAGGCCGGACGCCACGCTTTAACAATGCACATCCAAAGATTGACGGGGTTCTTGCCGGTGCGCCGATCGTTGATCAATTACTCGAAAATCTAGCTTGAACTTGAGCTAAGTTGAAACAACAACTACCCTATCGTTCACGCAACATCGAAAGGCCTTCCATGACACAACGTTTGCACCTGGTATTCGGCGGCGAACTCGTCGATCCAACAAAGAACGCTTTTAAAGATGTGAATGATATTGATATCGTTGGTATGTTTCCTGACTATGAAACTGCTTACAATGCTTGGAAATCGGCAGCTCATAGGACCGTAGACAACGCGCATATGCGTTATTTTATCGCCCACATTCATCGCCTTCGTGACGAAGAAACTGCAGCATCTTCAACCGAAGAACTCGGCTAGCACTGGTAGGTTATGCCCTCACCTTCAGCACCGGACACTAGGTCAACAAGAACCGTCTGGATCAGATGCGATGACTCCACGAAAACCTCGGTTTTGTTGGAGCTCGAGGAATTCGTCCAAGCGGAAATCCCACAAGTTTGGTTTGAAGTCACACTTCCCAGTGCCGAATTGAATTTCGTTGCACATCCTAAAACCACTAAAGAGATTAATTCGTTTTGTAACGAACTCGCTCCTGACATTCTTTTGTGGGTAGGTGGCGCACTTGACCCACTCACGTTGTCGGTGTGCCAAACCAAAGGTATTTACGTTATACTTGCTGACGCCGGTATCGCCATGTTGCCCAAGCTGCGCCGTGGTTGGTTTCCCGGGAAGACGCGCTCGATTTTGGCGCAGCTGGACTTCGTGTTTGCGCGCACGCAAGAAGCGGCCAATGGATTGATTAGGTCGGGCGTTCCGGAACACCTAATTCATGTATCAGGGTCGCTTGAAGAAATCGGGAACGCATTGCCGTGCGAAGAAGAGGATCGTTTTGCAATGACCCAGATGTTGGGACACCGCCCCATCTGGCTGGCGGCGCAAGTAGATCGTGATGAACTGCCGCATATCGCGCGGGCTCACAAAGAAGCTTCGCGAAGTTCACATCGCTTGCTGTGTTTCCTCATCCCGGAAGGTGATCCAGACGACTGCGCCAAAATACTTCGGGAAAACGGACTTTCGGTTACGCTTGCAGCTCGAGGAGATACACCAAACGATGCCACGCAGGTCCATATTGTCGATGGCGGCGATAAAGCGGGTCTTTGGTATCGATTGGCGCCGATAACATACATAGGGGGTAGTATTAGCGGCCGAGCTCGTGTTGATCCATTCTATTTGGCAACTGTAGGCTCAGTTGTTCTTCACGGCAGAAATTTTGGACAATATGCCATCCACTTTGACGCTTTGATGCAGTCTCAAGCGACATTTGTATGCGACAGTTTTGATATCTTAGGGCGTGCGGTGTCGCACCTTTTGTCAGCTGATAAGGCAGCTAAATATGCTCAAAGAGGATGGGACGTAACCTCGCAAGGTGCTGATGTTCTAAATATGCTATCGATGGCGTTGATCGATCGCTTGGAAGAAGGGAATCGACACGATGCGTGAGCCTTCTTTCTGGTACCAAGGGCCGAGTTGGAAAAGCTTCTGCCTGAAACCACTCGGCTGGATATATGGATGGCTGAGCGCGCGAAGGGTACAGCGGCCACCTTCATACAGCGCAAAAGTCCCAGTCATCTGTGTCGGGAACATTAACGCTGGTGGAACAGGGAAAACGCCAACTGTTATCGCGCTGGTAGAACGTCTAACAAGTGCAGGATATCAACCACATGTCGTTTCCCGTGGTTATGGTGGAAGTCTTCCTGGACCTACTAAGGTGATGCCACATCATTCTGCAAACGAAGCCGGCGATGAACCACTGCTTTTGTCTGCCTTCGCTCCAGTTTGGGTCTCAAAAGATCGTGCAGAAGGAGTGAAAGCCGCCGAAGCGGAAGGCGCTGAAGTCATCATATTGGATGACGGATTCCAGAATCCATCAGTGTCAAAAGACATCAGCATCGTTGTTGTTGACGGCCTTCGTGAGTTTGGAAACAAGCAGGTTTTGCCTGCAGGGCCATTGCGAGAATCTGTTGCGGCCGGGTTGGCGCGTGCAGACATTGTTCTGACCGTCGGCCCTCAAAATGTTTCGCTGCCGGTCAGAGTGCCACAGATCTCAGGCGTCTTGAAACCTTTGGCGACAGGAATGACATGGCGCAGTTTGCGGGTCTTGGCGTTTGCGGGAATTGCGGACCCATCAAAATTCTTTCGAACTTTGAAGGAACTTGGCGCAGAGATCATTAAATCGGAACCGTTAGAAGACCACCAACCTTTGACTGATGCCCTGATGAAGCGGTTAGAAATCGAAAGCAAGACCCTAGTCGCCCAGCTGGTAACGACAGAAAAAGACGCGGTGCGACTACCAGCCGGCTTTCGCCAAAAGGTGCTAACGTTGCCCGTCAGATTGGACATCGCGGACTGGGGACCGCTTGACGATCTGTTTGAGAGTGCCGGCCTAAGAGTGCACGATCAGGACTTCTGACCCAACTTTGGTGAGGGCGTAGATGAGGATACATCGGCGTCCGAGAATTTAGCAGGATACCCGACGCCCGGTACGCCATCTAGATCCACCCGTAACCCGCGATGCTGCACCTGCGGATCCTCAAAAACCTCAGCCATTGTGTTGATTGGACCTGCGGGAACGCCTGCCGTTTCACACAATGAGAGTAGCCCATCTTTTGAAACCTTAGAGGTTGCAGAAGTTAGCAAAGCTGTCAGCACTTCGCGGTTTGCCAGGCGGTCAGCATTAGTCACAAAGCGAGGGTCCGACGCCAGATCGCTCACGTCCAATGCGCTGCATAAGCTGTGAAACTGCCCATCATTCCCACAAGCGATAATGATATGACCATCGCTGCAATCAAAGACTTGGTATGGAACGATATTGGGGTGAGCGTTTCCTAGTCTTTGTGGCGAGGTTCCCGTCGCCAGATAGTTCATAGCTTGGTTTGCCATAGTTGCCGTAGCCACATCCAAAAGCGCCAGATCAATCTGTTGCCCACGTCCGGATTGCGTCCGTTGATGCACTGCTGCCAATATAGATGTGGCCGCATACATACCGGTAAAGACATCCGTGACCGCAACACCGACTTTTTGGGGTTGCCCGCTCGGTTCACCGGTGACCGACATCAAACCTGACATCCCTTGGATAATATAGTCATAGCCAGCGCGTTGCGCATAAGGCCCAGTTTGGCCAAAGCCTGTAATCGAGCAATAGATCAACTCTGGGAACTCAGATTTCAAACTATCGAAATCCAAACCATATTTTGCGAGCCCACCGACCTTGAAATTCTCGATGAGAATGTCCGCGTCTTGCAAAAGCGCGCGTAATTCATCGCGCCCTTCCACCGTTCCGAAATCAATCACGACCGAGGTTTTGCCGCGGTTACAGCTATGAAAATAGGCGGCAGAAGTTTCACCGTCGTGTTCAATGAATGGCGGGCCCCATTTGCGGGTGTCATCGCCGCTCGGAGATTCGACTTTGATAACCTCGGCACCCAAGTCTGACAGAACCTGACCGGCCCAAGGGCCGGCCAAAATACGTGCCAATTCGACGATTTTTAGCCCTGCTAAGGGTTTCATTACCCTGCAAGCGCCTCGTCAAGAATTTCAGCAAATGCGCTATAGGCCATATTGCTGTACTTAACGCCTTCAATCAGGAAACTCGGCGTTGAGTTTACACCATCACGCTCTGCATTTGCCTGGTACCAGCCAACGAGGCTCTGAGCGAATGCACCGTCTGACATACATTCGTCCAACATAGCCTGATCCAGGCCAGCAATTTTGCCCATTTTTTGCAGTTCTTGTGAGATCGTCGCGGGATCGCCCGACGCCGTCCATTCGCGCTGCTTTGCATAAATCATATCTGAAATTTCAAAGAAACGCGCCCCATTTCCACAGCGTGCAACCATTGACGCCCACAAGCCAAATCGGTCGAAATAGACTTCGCGGTATACAAACCGGATCTTACCGGTATCGATGTAGTCTTCTTTCAGCTGTTTGAATGTGCTCGCATGGAACGACGCGCAATGCGGACAAGTATAGGATGCATATTCGATCACTTCGACCGGGGCATCTGCAGAACCCAACACCATGTCCTCAATCGCCATCGGCTCTGCATCTTGTGCATGTGCCATTCCGACAAGAATGTTCGATCCAGCGGGCTGTTGACCATTCTGCGTAAGCATCCAAGCGCCGCCAAGCGCAAGCGCCGCGGAACCAGATCCAAGTAGAGTTCTACGTTTCATCATTACCTCTATCAGTTTCTCTGTTTTTCTATGACATGGGCCCCCAATCGGGCCAAGGCCGCGCGCAAATCGTCGCTGCCTACGGATTCGGTTGCCTCTTGGGCCTGCTTTTGCGCCGCAGGGTTTGGTGCTTTGGGCCTGCGGTCAGGGCCCTCAAACGCGATGCGTCCCTCGGAAAAGCCGGTTGGCGCTGTTTGCGTGATGCGGACACGAGAAATGGCATTGTAGCCGTAACACTGATTTACACGTGCGCGGATCTGTTCTTTTTGCATCTCGACCATTGGCGCCTGTGCACCAGTGGTTAGCAAAGTCAGTGTCGCGCCCATCCCACCACGCGCATACCCAATCTCGACTGGTTTCGCGATTCCGGCGACATCATCGCCCACGACCTCTGACCAATGCGTCAAAAGACGCGATTCCGCGAAACCACGCCCTTCGCTCGCATTGCGAATGCGCGTTTGCATCAACGTTACCGCGCGAGAAAATCCGCGTGTCGTTCCGTTATGGCGTGGTCGTTTCATCATTTCGTTCTAATGTACGATGAAAGCAGCGCCAAGCCACTGAAACTCTTTTGAGGACTGATAAACATTGCGTGACCAAGCTCGATCTCTTTTGGCGTGGTATGACACGCACGCGCGCTCAATGCCATGGCGCGTCCCGCCGCAGGACCGCTTATTGGGCGTCCTTCCCGATCCCTATTTTGTTTGGATGTCTGAAATCATGCTGCAACAAACGACTGTTGCCGCTGTGAAAGACTACTTTATCAAATTTACCAATCGCTGGCCCACGGTTGCAGATCTTGCAAGTGCTGAGGATGCTGATGTCATGGCCGCTTGGGCGGGCCTTGGATATTACGCGCGTGCCCGCAATCTCTTAAAATGCGCGCGCGCGGTGCTTTCAGACCATGGTGGTCAATTCCCTGCCGACCACGACACATTGCTCACATTGCCCGGCATCGGCCCCTATACCGCCGCAGCGGTCAGTTCGATCGCATTTGATCTGCCTGAGACTGTCTTGGATGGAAATGTCGAACGCGTAATGGCCCGCCGCTATGATATCCACACACCGCTTCCGACGGCCAAACCAGAGCTTATGGCGCTTGCCAAGGCTTTGACCCCAACGAGCCGCCCCGGTGATTATGCACAGGCCGTTATGGATTTAGGAGCAACGATCTGCACGCCGCGACGCCCTGCGTGTGGCATCTGTCCGTGGCGTGATGGATGTCAGGCGCGACGGGCCGGAACCGCGGATGAACTGCCCAAAAAACTGCCGAAGAAAACCAAACCCACAAGATTGGGCATCGCCTATGTCGCGCAGCGCGAGGATGGGGCGTGGTTACTAGAAACGCGCCCGGATAAAGGGCTACTTGGCGGTATGCTCGGTTGGCCCGGATCAGATTGGAATGAAGATCCACAACCCAACCCACCGTTTGATGCGGACTGGAAAGAACTGGACACCGAAGCGCGCCACACCTTTACCCACTTTCACTTGATATTGTGTATCCGGCACGTGAAAGCGGCACATGACACGGTACCTGCAACCGGTACATTTTTATCCAAAGCGGATTTCCGGCCCGGCGATTTACCCACTGTTATGCGTAAGGTCTACGACCTCGCTGCCGCGACGACGCGTCACGATTGAGCGCGGGGCGCGCATTCGCTAGGGTCCAACTGAAAGGGGATCACAAATGACAGCCATGCCAGATTCGCCAACCCTCGCAACTCTTTCGGCTGCAGCGCCATTTTGGTTGTCCTTGTTAATCGTCCCACTCGCCATCTTTGCCGCAGTCACTGGTGGATGGACGCTCTGGCTGCTTCCGATTGGGGTGCCGCTTATCTATGCAATCATCGATCGGATTGTTGGCAATGAGACCGCGAACCCTGATCTGAACACACCGGAAAGCGCGCTGTACTGGCACCGGTTAATCACGCTTGTTTGGCCCGTTATCCAAATTGCACTGGTCTTTGGAGTAATGGCCTACGTCACCGCGACTGATCACCTTAGTGGCACAGGCGAATGGTTCTTGTTCATTGGGCTTGGAGTCGTGTCAGGCGCGGTTGGTATAAACTATTCGCACGAATTAATGCATCAGAAGCCCAAGATCGAACGTTGGCTTGGCGATATTCTATTGGCCTCTGTTTTGTACAGCCATTTTCGGTCAGAGCATCTTTTGGTGCATCACCGTTATGTCGCGACACCAAAAGACCCCGTGAGTGCCCGCTATAATGAAAATTTTTACCGGTTCTATATCCGCATTCTTTGGCAGTGCTATCAATCTGCCTTCCTGGCCGAAAAAGCCATGCTCGCTCGTAGAGGACTGTCCTGGTTGCATCGTTCAAATCCGTTTTGGCGATATTGGTTAATGCAGCTCGTTTTCGTGAGCATAGCCTTTGCAATCGGCGGCTGGTGGGGCGTGTTTCTATTTGTTGCACAGGCGGGTCATGCGATCTTTTTCCTAGAGTTGATCAATTACATCGAACACTACGGCCTAACGCGTAAGCATCTGGGTGACGGTAAGTACGAACATGTGCAACCGCATCATTCATGGAATGCAGACCCAAAGGTTTCGAATTGGTTCCTGATCAACCTGCAACGTCATTCCGATCATCACTATAAACCTGATCGCCGGTTTCCGTTGCTGCAAACCTATTCTGACGACGATGCCCCCCAATTGCCGGCAGGCTACCCGGCCATGGGGTTTGTAGCAGCTTGTCCACCACTGTGGCGACGGATGATGAACCCACGCGTTCGCGCGTGGCGCGCAAAACACTATCCCGAGATTGAGGATTGGACCCCGTATACGAACGCGACCAACCCGCTTCCGCGTTAGGGACCACCAAAAAAACCCCGCCACGAGGGCGGGGTGTAGTTACGTGCTTATGGATTTGCTGCATAGCAAATAGCCCATTCGCACCGGCGGTATTCGAAAAAGTAATGTTTAGTGCTTAGCCATCTCGGCGCGGATCTGCTGTCTTAGCAAATCGATTGGCACTTTCTGCCCATCGCGCTTGAACTGCCAATAGGTCCAACCATTGCAACTAGGTGCGCCCTCTAGATGGGCACCAACCTGATGGATTGATCCTTTGATGTCGTCACCGATCACTGTGCCATCGGCACGGACCCTAGCTTTGTGACGCCCGTTGAGTGACCATAGCTCCTCGCCCGGACGCAGCATGCCTCGCTCGACAAGCACGCCGAAAGCAACGCGTGGTTCGGCACGCTTAGACTGAGTCACTTCCAGCGCTTCTTTGTCAAACTTACGGACGTTTGACAGACGTTTGGTTGCGACTTTGCGATATTCTTCTTCACGTTCGATGCCAATGAAATCTCGGCCCAGCATCTTGGCGACAGCACCAGTTGTTCCCGTGCCAAAGAATGGATCAAGGATCACGTCTCCTGGGTTCGTAGATCCGATCAGAACACGATGTAGCAGGCTTTCCGGCTTTTGCGTTGGATGTGCCTTTTCGCCATTTTCGTTTTTGAGACGTTCGTGACCTGTGCAGATCGGCAAAACCCAATCAGAGCGCATCTGTATGCCCTCGTTCAAGGCCTTCAAAGCTTCGTAGTTAAATGTGTACTTGCTAGCTTCCTGCTTGGAAGCCCAAATCATAGTCTCGTGGGCATTCGTGAAACGCTTGCCCCGGAAGTTCGGCATCGGATTGGACTTGCGCCATACGACATCATTGAGGATCCAGAACCCTTGGTTCTGTAGTTCAGCACCCATACGGAAAACGTTATGGTAGCTACCGATCACCCAAATTGCGCCATTCGGCTTAAGCAGACGGCGCGCTGCAGCGAGCCAGTCTTTGGTGAAACGATCATAGATCTTAAAGCTGTCGAATTGATCCCAGTCGTTGTCAACCGCGTCGACCTTGGAATTGTCGGGACGATGTAGGTCCCCTCGCAACTGAAGATTATAGGGTGGATCAGCAAAAATCAGGTCGATTGACTCAGCCGGAAGGCTATTCATGACCTCAATACAGTCACCGTCCAAAATTTGATTCAGGGGAAGCGTCGCAGGCTTCGCCACCTTCGTTTTTACAGTCATATCTTGCCTCTGTCCCGACGGCTTGTGCCGCTCGTTTGTTGACCCCAATTTGAGTCAGAGACGATTCGCTGTAAATAACTTTATTGAATCAATCGCTTAAGTTTTTCTCTTGATACAAGATATTGTGTACAGGGCCGAAGCTACGCCGATGATGTGGAGTAACACCGTGTCTTTTGAGTCCCGCTTTGTGTTCTTTTGTCGGATAACCAGCGTTCGTGTGCCATCCATACCCCGGATGCTGTTGCGCTAAATCCACCATCAAACGGTCGCGCCACACTTTCGCCACAATCGAAGCCGCCGCAATCGAGAGCGAGCGCGCATCGCCTTTGACCAAAGTTGCGCATGGCAGGTTTAGACCTCGCGGGATCATATTCCCATCGATCAACGCAAATTCAGCTGGTGTCCTTAGGCCAGCCAAAGCGCGCACCATCGCAATATGCGACGCCCTTAAAATGTTGTGCTCGTCGATTTCCGCAACAGTGGCCTGCGCAATTGAAATATCAGCGACCTCTAACAATTCGTCGTATAAAGCGTCGCGACGTTTCGCGCTCAACTTTTTGCTATCGTTTAAACCGTCGGGAATGTGATCTGGGTCCAGAATGGCTGCTGCTGCGACAACGGGCCCGGCCAAAGGCCCTCTTCCCACTTCATCCAAACCTGCGATACGCTGAAATCCACGCTTTTGCGCGGCATATTCATATTCAAACGTCGGTGCGGTCATTGGCATACCCTTAGTGACCAAACATGAGACCAATGTGCAAGAACAGAAAAACGGCAGCAGGTCATGTCTAACCCTGCTGCCGAGGTGTAAGCGCGCGATTGGGGACAATGAGGCGCGCTTATTCGTGAACAATTTAGTTGCGACGTGCGCGGTAACCTTCGTCCCTTAAGCACTGCGGGTCATAGCCCCGTACCGGACCCTGGTTTGAAAAGACGCGCACAGCACAAGCACGTGGTAACTGTGAAGCATGGGCATAGGAGTTACGGAGGCAGCTGCGCGTAAACATGCGTTGTGGACCAAACCGCGTGTCGACGCGCTGTAGGCAACTGCGCGGAAGGATTGACCTGTTTGGCACGCGGGTCTGTTGATGCGTATGCACACGGGGTTGATGCGTTTGAACCTGAGGCGCGGGCTCTGACTGGCGACTATTACGATTTTTGATGGCAGAATTTAGCGTCGCGACGGCGACCAGTCCGAATAGCAATTTGCCAATATCATTCTCAGATAGCCCGCCAGCCTGAACTGGTTGAACGCTTGCGATGGTAAGTGAAAGTGCTGTTACGCTTGTAATTAGAAACTTGTGCATGTGATCGCCTTTCCTTGATGTCGAGGATCATAGGAAGATGATTGTGCGGTTTCCTGCTGCCACCCAATATCGTCGCACCGTTATGCGATGACATCAGCTATTTCCGTTCTGGTTATTGAATAGCGTCTAGAATTGAGGTCATCTGTCGATATGAGACATATACTATATTCCCTCGCCGCTTTGGTGATCACGACAGCATCCGCACAGGCGGCCTGTTTCGCTGATTACAAAGCAAAACAGGATGATCCGCTCAGGCTCCAGTATGGGGTGGCGGAAATCTCTGGAGATTGCTCAACTAGCAATGCCGCACAGCAACTGAATGAAAAACTGGCGACAGATGGCTGGACACTACTGAATGTCCTTGGCGTCTTTGACGAAGCTGGATTGGATGACAGAAAGGATAGCGCTGGTGAATACTTCCTCCGCTACTGAAGCCCGTGAAATCGGGAACCGCATCGTTATTGCGGGTGTCGTTGCAATCGTCGCCATTCTGCTAGTTGCCGCCGTCTTGTTATTGCTCAACTTACCAGATGCTAACGCGTTTAACGCGCGTGTTGAGCGCTTGTTTGTAGAAAACGATACGCTCACCGGGAACGCCGAGATCAAGCTCTTGGAAATTCTCGCGCAATCCGGCACAGCTTTTTCCGACACCCTTTCTTCATATCGGTTCGTGATTTTCGTGTTGCTTGTTTTCGCAACAGCGCTCCTCGTCGCGGCGATTGCGTTTTTGGTGATGCTGATCGCGATGAACCGTCGGATGAGCCGGATTGAACGCCAAGGAATTGAAGTAAACTCGCTCACCATAAGTCGCGATCAGAAAGCCGTCTATCTAAACGACTTTGAATTCAAATTGACAGACGCCGCAATCGAGACGTTGTCCGTTCTTGCAGAAGCCCGCATGGATGATGAAGTCATGACTGGAGCCGAGATTGAAGGTGTGATCTCAGGACGCAACTCAGTCGACTGCGACGAAGCTGCGGGCGCAACACGTATTAAACGGCTGCGCGACACACTCGGTAACCAAATGGTCAGCGAACTGTTGGTCAAAAACATCGCCCGTAAAGGCTATGTTTTAGCAATCGATAAAGACGTCATACGGATGGTATAAACTGCGGCCCCGCGGATTGCAGAAAGAACGGATCAACGCGTCGCCAGAAGTGCAGCAGGTGCAACGTCTTGGCGTTGGTCCGGCCCATTGCTTCAATTGCCATCACGTCGGCAGCAACGAGCGAAGAAAGGCGATAGCCAGTATTGGCCGCGTTATCGTTTCCAATCGCTGGCGCTTCTAGTTGAGCTGCGGCTGAAGTCAGCGCAAAACTAACGCTTAGCGCGGATTGCGCCGGCCAATCTTCTGCTAAATCTCTTACCAATGACTGGATTCTGTTCTCATCACCGCTCGCGAGCGCAGCAACAGAATAGGCGACCATATGGTCTAAATCACTCATCCACATACACAAAACCTTGTAACACGGATGTCATCCCCAACACCCTTTCTCTGTCGTATCTGACATTTGCCACATTTTCCAGCAAAATGATCTCTCGCGATAGACCTTCCAAAATTGCTTTCAGTAGAAAAAAAGTGTGCTACGCATTCTCAGTCTACGAATTGAAAGTTCAAATTATGCCCGCACAAACATCCAACCCTTGGCGAGGGAATGGCATCACGCTCGACGCTCCTTACCCATGTGACGACGCATCGAATGTCGCAAAGATGCTAATGTCGTGCCCCGCACATGCACCGACGCCTTTAAGGGATTCAACAGAATTGGCGACCTATCTTGGTGTTGCTTCTGTCCAAGTGAAGGACGAACGCGAGCGGATGGGGTTAGGAAGCTTTAAGGCGCTTGGCGCTGCTCACGCGATTGCACGCGAAGCTGCTGCAACGGAACCCACAAATTGGTCTACTGCACTTAACGGGCGTACCTATGTAACCGCAAGCGCTGGAAACCATGGATTATCAGTGGCTGCCGGCGCAAATGTTTTTGGAGCAAACGCTGTAATCTACTTGGCCGAGACCGTCCCAGAGCCATTTGCAGATCGCTTGCGATCCATGGGTGCTGAAGTCGTGCGTGCAGGAGCACAGTACGAGGAAAGCATGTCAGCCGCAGAAGCCGCGGCCGAAGAGAACGGTTGGACGCTTTTGTCTGATAGTTCTTGGCCCGGTTATGGCGAATTACCCTACCTCGTCATGGAAGGTTATCTGCAACTCGCTGAGGAATCGGCTGAGGAAATGGACGACGCGCCAACCCACATAATGTTGCAAGCTGGTGTTGGCGGGCTTGCCGCAGCCATCGCCGCCTTTGCCCGTCGCCGATGGAAAGAAGCGCCGCAGATCATCGTTGTGGAACCAGCATCGGCCCCGGCTCTGCGCGATAGTATCTTGGCTGGCGAAGTAGTCGATACATCTGGGCCGGTTTCCTCGATGGGTCGATTGGATTGCAAGACACCTTCGTTGATCGCTCTTAACGGGTTGGCACGCGATGCGGACAGCTTTGTCACGATCACAGAAGAGGAAGCGGAATCCGCGATGCCGATCCTCGCCAAATTTGGGTTGGAAACGACGCCTTCAGGGGGTGCGGGACTCGCAGCTCTTTTGGCTG
This sequence comes from Cognatiyoonia sp., assembly GCA_042093895.1. GTDB lineage: Bacteria > Pseudomonadota > Alphaproteobacteria > Rhodobacterales > Rhodobacteraceae > Cognatiyoonia. The sequence continues at coordinate 161,718 of JBELEI010000006.1, forward strand.
GATTGAAAGTCGGCAAAGACGCGCGTGTTTGGGCCATATTAAGCGAAGGCCTCGAGGAGGGCTAAATGTCTTTGATTTTCCCAAGAGATGAATTTGCGGGCCGAACAGCCCGACTTCAATCGCAAATGGCAACCGATGGGTTAGACGCGCTCCTGCTGACAACACCGGCTGATATTTTTTATCTGACCGGCTTTTTGACACGGTTTTGGGAAAGCCCTGCGCGGCCTTGGTTCATGATTGTCCCGGCCAATGGCGACCCAATCGCTGTCATCCCTGCGATTGGCACCGATCTAATGTCGCGCACTTGGATCAGCGACATTCGCACTTGGGACGCGCCGGACCCTAGCGATGATGGCGTGACGCTCTTGTCTGATACACTAAATGAAATCCTACCGAATATGGGTCGTATTGGTACACCCATGGGATTGGAAACGATCCTACGGATGCCTTTGGCCGATTATGATCGTATCAAACAGGCGTTACCGAATTGCCAGTTCGTCGACGGAACAAACTGCATCCAACGTGTGCGCGAAATTAAATCGGACGCAGAAATCGAAAAGATCCGAAATATCTGCCACATTGCAGGACGCGCCTTTGATCGGATGCCAGAATATGCCACGGCTGGTCAGGGTCTTGATCAAGTGTTTCGCGAATTTCAGGTCGCGTGTCTGCGAGAAGGGGCAGATTGGGTCAGCTATACTTCCGGCGCTGCCGGTAAGGATGGATATGGCGACGTTATTTCCACGGCTGACACACGCCCACTGCAATCGCGCGACGTTCTTATGTTGGATACGGGTGCCGTTCGCGACGGCTATTTCTGTGATTTTGATCGCAATTTCGCGATCGGCGAAGCGAATGATGATGTGAAGCTGGTTTACCACGCGCTTTGGCTAGCAACAGAGACGGTCAAGGACACCTTACGCCCTGGTCACCGCGCCTGCGATATGCATCGCATGTTTGTCGAAGAGCTACGTAAATTCAACGTCGAACCCGGTGGTGGTCGCCTTGGGCATGGATTGGGGATTACGCTGACCGAATGGCCGTCTGCCACGCCGATGGATGAGACACCATTGAGGGCGGGGATGGTACTGACGCTCGAACCTGGCGCCCTAATTGGACCCGGACGCGTGATGGTGCACGAAGAGAATATTGTATTGCGCGAGGGCGGCGCAGAATTGCTGTCGCCGCGTGCCGCAGCTGACATTCCAATCATTGCGTGACGCCTTTAGCGCCCTGCCAGCTGCTTGGTCTCTGTCAGGTTTCGAACACCTATTTGCGCCATGGCGATGGACAACTCATCGGTGATTACTGACCAAAGTTGATCGAGACCGCGCTCTCCGGCAGCTGCAATTGCGAACTGCAAAGGGCGCCCTAAGAACGCAAAATCCGCACCATTCGCCAGCGCCTTGAGCACGTCCTCTCCCGAACGCAGCCCGCTATCAAAGAAGAGCGGATAGTCATTGCCAACGGCGGCTCTGATCTGTGGCAGCGCTTCGATGGGGCATGGAACACTTTCAAGCTGGCGCGCGCCGTGGCTCGACACTTGGATCGCATCAACGCCTGCAGCCTTCAAATCCAATGCGTCTTGCGTATCGAGCACGCCCTTTACCACAAGGTTTCCGGGCCACATCTCGCGCAGGCGATTGAGCGTGTCCCACGTCGCCTTGGCGCGACTCTCAGTCCGATCAAACTCGAACCCTGGCATCTGGAAATTTGCCATGTCTGGCTTGCCCGCGAACAATGACGACAGGGACCAACGCGGATGCAACGCGAAATCGACAAATTGCTTAGGTCCGATTTTGAATGGCATCTTGAAGCCGTGACGCAATTCGCGCGGACGACGACCAACCTCGGGCACATCTACGGTCACCACGAGGGTTTCATAACCTGCATCCTTGGCACGCTCGACCAGCTTGAAGGTCCCCGTGCCATCGCCGCTGAAATATAGCTGAAACCAAGCATGGCCCTTAGCAATTTCGATGATCTTTTCCAGCGGCGTTGACGCGACCGTCGATACACAATGTGGGATTTGATATTTGGCAGCGAGGCGCGCGAGCATCAAGTCAGCACCCGGACCGGACAGGTTACACATACCCATCGGCGCAATTCCAAAGGGGCGCTGGGCAGTTGTATTGAAGATCTTGGTTGTCAAATCGCGGTCGCTCACATCACGCAGAATACGCGTGGGCAGAGTGACTTGATCTAAGGCTGCGCGATGACGTGCGGCCCCACTTTCAGTTCCGGCTGCGCCGTCGATGTAGTCAAACACCATCCAAGGCAGCCGTCGTTTGGCAAGCCGCCGCGCATCATCGCAAGAATGTATATGCGCGGCGGCCCCCATGTTTATTCTGCCACTGCTTCCATAAAGCGGTGACGGATAACCACTGGATCCAATGTGATCACTGGCAGTTTGATGTTGCCGCTTTCACATTTGGACACGATGATTGTCATCTGTTTGCTGTCGATAGCCTCTTGTAGAACCTTACCGGTGTCCTCAGCCTTACAGGTCACAACGTTTTCACAGCCGCAGGCCGCGGCAACGTTCTCAAGCTTGGTCTTTTTGCCAGCATATGTCGGCTGATCACCGGTGGAGCCGTAAGAGCCATTGTCGATGATCAACAAGATGTAATTGTCAGCGACATTGTTCGCGATTGTTGGCAGCGTGCCAAGGTTGGTCAAAACAGAACCGTCACCATCAATTGAGATGACTGTTTTGGCCTGTGCCAAGGCAAGGCCCAGACCGATGGAAGATGAAAGACCCATTGTGCCAAGCATGTAGAAGTTGCGGGCATTGTCGTCGATCATGTGCAGTTCTTGGCTGGGAAGACCGATATTGCAAACGACCAATTGGTCATGAAGGATTGGCGCGATTTCGCGCAGGATTTCAGAACGGATCATTGGTCGCCGTAGCCTCCCCAGAAGTTTGCGTCCGTAAGGATCGCGACTGGCTTGTTGCACATGAATGTGTACTTGAGAATATTGTCGAATTCTTCGACGTCTTTCTGCCAATGGAAGTGGTAAGTTGGGATATTCATCTGTGCGAGCAACGCTTTCGTATGCACCGCCATTTCAACCTGACAGGCAACCGGTTCGCGCAATTCACCCCGGTAGCTGATAATCATTGGCAACGGCATGCGATAGAACTGGGTCAGCGTAGCCAGTGTGTTGATGGTCACACCAATTGCAGTGTTCTGCATGATGATTGCAGGGCGTTTGCCGCCCATAAAGGCACCTGCACAAAGCCCCATTCCTTCGTCTTCTTTATTAGACGGAATGTGGAAAATTTCATCGCGCGCATCGATTTCGTCGATCACACCAGCCAGCTGTTTGCAGGGCACTGTTGTGACAAAAGAAACATCGTTCGCGACAAGATCATCGGTGATCTTCTTGTCGATGTTCATAAGTTGGAGCCTTTCTGATGACAGCACAAGATTGTGCATATGTTGTTAAAACTACGGAATGAGAACTATTTTCGGCGCGGCGACTTGCCCCGACCGTATATCTTTGAATGCTTGCGCACCTGCGGAGAGTGGCCGCGTTTCGGTCCAGCTGCTTGGCCCTAGGCGTCCTTCAAAAAGCGCATGTGCGGTATCCACGAAATCGGCGGCAGTATAGGTATAGGTGCCAATGAAAGTGATTTCTTGCAAAGTCGCACGGCGAATATCAAAACCACCATCGCTATCTCCCAGCCCCACATGCGCGATAACACCGCCGGGCAAACACTGCGCGCTTGCAATTGCACGCGTCGCCGCAAAACCAACTGCATCAATAACGATCGGATACGAATTGTCCGTCGACTCGACCGCATTTTGGCCACAGGTGTCGATCAGATAGGCTCGGCGCACGGCGTTCGGTTCAATCAAAGTGATGTCATCAACACCTTGCGCTGCGAGCGCAAGCGACGCCGCCAAACCAATTGCGCCCCCGCCAATAATCAGAGCTTTGCGTTCCATCGTCGGATGCAGTGCTTCTAGTGCCAGACGCGCGCTGTGCCAGCTAACCGCTAACGGTTCAACCAAACAGGCGGTTTCCATAGAAACATCTGCAGGAACTTCTACGAGGTTCTGAATAGGCATCGAGATATATTCGGCAAATGCGCCTTCGCGCGGTTGCATCGAAATGATCTGTCGCTTCGGACATAGGTTTTCACGCCCTGTCGTGCAGGCCGCGCAGGTGCCGCAATTCACCAGCGGATTAACCGTAACGCGCTTTCCGTCATGCGGGCCGCCGATGATGGTGCCCGCCGCTTCGTGCCCAAGGATCAGTGGTGCCGGTCGACGATCATCATGACCCAGATAGGCATGCATGTCGGAACCACAGATCCCGACAGCTTCTACACGGATTAAGTGTTCTCCTTCGATCGGCACGGGATCCGAGAAATCGCGGTAATTTAGCGTTTCGACGCCGTCATAAACCAAAGCTTTCATTTCGCTGTGAACCCCCCATCAACCATCAAAACTTGACCGGTGACAAAACGTGAGGCGTCGGAACACAAGAACAAAACTGGACCATCCAAATCATCCAAAGTGCCGTTTCGCCCAACGCATGTCTGCGCAGCGTTGCGCGCTGCGCGTTCTGGATCGTCAAATACTGCAGACGTCAACTCGGTTGGGAAAAACCCAGGGCCAATGGCATTTGCTGTGATACCAAAAGACGACCATGCTTCAGCCATCGCGCGTGTCAATTGCCCGATCCCGCCTTTTGTTGCTCCGTAAGCAATTCCACCTGGAAAAGCGCGTGTTGTCTGAAGCGAGGCAAAGTTGACGATCCGACCCCATCCTTTTTCTTTCATCGAAGGCACCATGGCCTGACTGATAAAGAAAGGAGCAGATAGGTTCAGAGCAAGAGTTTGATCCCACCCTTCTGCTGTGACGTCATCCGCGACCTCTCGCGTATTCACGCCAGCTGCATGAATTACGATATCTGGCGCACCAAATGGTGCAGAGATGTCAGCAACCATGTCATCCAACCGCGCACGATCCGCGACATCCGCAGTCACAGCCGCCGCTTTGCCGTCGGCGGCTTCTACAAGGGTCGCCAAAGCATCCGCGCGACGCGCGACACCAACAACATTAGCGCCAGCCGCAGCTAGCGTCAGCGCTGCCTGACGCCCAAGACCAGAACTGGCCCCAGTAATACAGGCGACCTTGCCGGTTAGGTCAAACAGATCTCTGGGGTGACCCATTTGCGTTTACTCTTCCGCTGTAAGGTCAAAGTTTTCGCCTGGGAAGTACTTGGCAAGGCGCACATCTGCTGAGCGTGCATGGCCCTCCATACCCTCAAGACGACTGATCCGAGCGGTTGCAATTGCCACCTCTTTGGACCCTTCGCGTGTGGCGCGTTGCCATGTGACGATCTTCATATACTTGTGTACGCTCAGACCGCCCGTGTACCCAGCTGCGCCCGATGTTGGCAGCACGTGGTTTGTACCAGATGCTTTGTCACCGTATGAAACAGTGGTTTCCTCGCCTACAAAAAGTGAGCCGTAGCAAGTCAAGCGATCCAACCACCAATCAGTGTCGGCGGCCTGTACCGTCAGGTGCTCAGGTGCGTACGAGTCAGATGTTGCCGCCATCTCTTCGCGGCTTTCACAAAGAATAACTTCGGCATAATCACGCCATGCTGCGCGGGCATTGTCGCCATTAAGCTCTGGCAGATCATCGATCAAATCCGGGACCATTTGCATGACCTTCTCAGCCAGAACCCGGTCGTCAGTTACGAGCCAAACCGGTGAGTTGTAACCGTGTTCTGCCTGGCTGACCAAGTCTGTCGCAACAATATGTGCATCTGCATCTTTGTCAGCTAGGATCAAGCTATCGGTTGGACCCGCAATCATGTCGATGCCAACACGGCCAAAAAGGATCCGTTTTGCCTCGGCCACAAACTGGTTGCCTGGACCCACGAGGATGTTGGCCTTTGGCAAACCAAATAGGCCGAATGTCATCGCGGCAACGCCTTGCACACCGCCCATTGCAAGGATCTTATCCGCACCACAAATATGCGCCGCGTAAACGATCGCAGGAGCAACACCAACGCCCGGACGTGGCGGAGAACACGCCGTGATGTGGTTACACCCGGCAACTTTTGCCGTCGTCACCGTCATAATTGCAGAAGCGATGTGGCTATAACGCCCACCCGGGACGTAGCAACCTGCTGCATCAACTGGGATTGCTTTTTGCCCAGCAACAAAGCCCGGCTGAATTTCCATCTCAACATCAGCAACGGTGCTTTTCTGGAGTTCTGCAAAACGCTTTACATTGTCGTGGGCAAAACGAATGTCTGCCTTTAATTTTTCCGGGACTAACGCGATAGCAGCTTGGATTTCTTCGTCGCTAAGAAGGACACTTCCTTCATATTTATCGAACTTAGCGGCGTATTCCATCGCCTTGGCATCACCACCCTTTTCGATGTCACTTAGGATCGCAACGACTGTATCATGAACGTCCGATGCGCCAGATGCTGCAGTTAAGGTCGCCTTTTTCAAATATTCAACTGTCATGGTCCAAAGACTCCATTGCATGCATAGCTGTTATAGATTCTCAACTAAAGTAAGCGCTTACATTCCTTGATTGCAAGGAGATTCCATAGCAAATTTCTTTTTCGGAATTTTCTTGATTTCACATTCAGGAAATCGAAAAAGATCACGAAAAACCAGCTGAGTGGCATGACCTAGATATTCGCTGTGAAAACGTCCCCGGGGCTAACCGGGCGCAGCTTGAAAGAACTTCTGGGTTACAGTATTCTTCATCTGTCACTCGCCGGGTTCACGGCGGACATATCCAAGAGAAGCGACTATGAAATTGATGGAATTTGCTGTTTTTGAGCAGCAATTAAAGTACATCAACATGGTTTTTGCAGCGCTCTATGTATACGGCCTTGCACGCTATGCACTGTTTTCTTGAAGCCATTCGGTTTCCACTTTGTTTGCGAAACCGATCGAGAGTTCTTTTCGAAATTTGAGCAGGCTTTGAATGATGAACAGCGTTCCGAAAGCACTCATTGATTGCCAGCTTGTAAGATTGGTAAGGCCAACATCCGTAAGGTATACGAATGCTGCTGCAAAATTGGCATTGGTTTTCACTTTTTCAAATAGCTATCACGCGCAATTTTGGCGAGTGGTATCGCGGTGATCTTTGAGGCTCGGTTTGCGGATCCGAAATCGATGTATCGCGCCTCGCAAACCTGCCTCATTGCTTCGATCCCACCCGATAAGTATTTTCGCGGGTCAAACTCTGAAGGGGTCAGGTGCAAAGATTTTCTGATCGATCCTGTCAGCGCCAACCTCAAATCGGTATCGACGTTAACCTTTCGAACGCCGTGTTGAATGCCAAGTTGGATTTCTTCTACCGGGACGCCCCATGTTGGCGAAATTTCACCACCATAAGCGTTAACGAGATCCTGAAGGTCTTGTGGGACGGTTGACGCACCGTGCATGACCAGGGGAACATTTGGTATCTTTTCGTGGATCTTTCTTAATTGGTCGATGGCGAGGATATCGCCATCAGGTTTGCGCGAAAATTTGTAGGCTCCATGAGACGTTCCAATAGCCACGGCCAATGCATCAACGCCAGTTAGGTCGACAAAATCTCTGGCTTCTTGCGGATCGGTCAAAAGCATGTTCTTCGACAACTCTCCTTCATATCCGTGCCCATCTTCGGCCTCGCCGCGACCGGTTTCCAAGCTGCCCAAGTGACCTATTTCGCCTTCAACTGACACACCCACAAGGTGGGCCATCTCTACGACTTTCGCTGTAACATCCACATTCTGTTCGAACGTTGTCGGGTTTCGTCCGCATTCGTCCAAAGAGCCGTCCATCATGACAGAGCTGAAGCCATTGGTAATCGCTGACATACAGGTAGCCGGAGAATTGCCATGGTCCTGATGCATGCAGACAGGAATGTGTGGGTAGAGGTCTATCGCCGCTTTGATGAGGTGTGACAGCACGATGTCATTCGCAAACGCCCTCGCACCGCGACTAGCCTGCATGATCACAGGGCTATCGACCGCGTCGGCAGCGCCCATGATCGCCAGCATTTGTTCCATATTGTTTACGTTGAATGCAGGGATGGCATAGCCATGGAGACACGCGTCATCCATCAACTGCTTGAGCGAGATCAAAGCCACTGTCGGACCTTTCTAAATATGTGAAGTTAGGGCGTCGATGTAATCGACTTCGGTCTGTGCACCCAATATAACGGACGTTCGTTGGTGCGCCGTGTCGGGCTTAATATCCAACAGATCTGATCGGCCGTTAGAGGCCCGACCACCTGCTACCTCAGCAATCATCGCCATTGGAAATGCTTCGTAGAGCAATCTCAGCTTGCCGCCCTGTAATTGGTTTTCAGAATCCACTGGGTATAGGAATACCCCGCCGCGCGTAAGGATCCGATGGACATCAGCAACCATGGATGCCGTCCAGCGCATGTTGAATGCCTTGCCCCTCGGACCCGTCGGGCCGGCAAGACATCCATTCACATAGCTGGACACTTGCGCGTCCCAATGGCGCGAGCGGGATACGTTAATGGCAAATTCAGAAGTTTCGGCAGTGATGCGCATATTGGGTTGCGTCAGTACGTATTCCTCACCGGCGGTGTCTAGGGTGAAACCGACGACCTGCGTTCCAAAGGTTAGGACCAACATCGTCGATGGACCATAGATTGCGTAACCTGCACAGGCGAGGGATCGCCCCTTGGGCAAGGGGTCAAGGTCATCGCCCAAGCACGAAACCGTAAAAATCGAGCCAACCGACAAATTGACATCTAGGTTTGAGGATCCATCGAGCGGATCATAGGCGATGACAAAATCACCGCTCCGAGATGGTTTCAGATTTATGATTTCTTCAACCTCTTCGGAAATCAGAACTGCTACTTTGGGATTTTGCGCACAGGACACACGAAAGATTTCATCCGCCATCAAGTCGATCGGTTTTTGCACCTCACCCTGAGGATTAACTGACCCCGCTTGACCTTGATTGCCATCCAGCGCCGCATCCCGTACCACCTGCGCGATTTTCCAACATGCGCTTGCGATGCGATCAACAAGGTCAATAAGATCTGGGTCGCTTACCTCTGCATCGAGGTAGGCGCCTAACGTCATTCCCATCATTTGATCAGCTCGCTAGGTGTTCAAACAATCGTGCTACCGCCTCAGCCCCTGGGTCGATATGGCCATCTAACTGCTCTGCGTTGATATAGCTCGCGCGGCCAGCTTTTGCAGACGTTAATGTCGCTGTGTAGTCCGCCCCTTTGCGCGCTGCTGTTGCTGCAGCGGACATGCTCGTACTCAAGCCATCCAAAGCCGGTAACAATGCATCAACCATTGTGCGATCACCGGGGTTTGCACCACCGATCTCGCGCATCCGTTCCAACCCAGCACGCAACGCATCTCCCATCGGTAACCCCGAAGACGATGCATCCCCTGCTGCCGCAAAGAAAATCGCAAGCAGCACACCTGACGATCCCCCCATAGTCTGGCTTAATTCCAGACCAATCGCGCGATAAAGCTGCGTGTGATCCGCCAAAGGCAGTGTATCCATGGCATCAATCAAGGCACGTGACGCACCAGCCAAAGTCGACCCAGTGTCGCCGTCGCCTGACTTCGCATCCAACGTGTTCAAATCGGACTCTGCATTGATTAGTACCTGACAACATCCCGTCAGAAAGGCCCTCGTGGCGTCATGTATTGAGGCCGGCGCGCGAATTGGCGAAAGCCCATCAGGCAGGGGCAACACAACCGGATCGCTGACCGCATTGATCCCAGGCCAAGCTGGCGCATCAACCGCTTGCGCCAAATGCGCTTCATCACCATTCGCCAATTCCATCAACGAAATCGAGAACCCGTGCATATCAAGCGCAGTCATCATCGCATCCGGCCCAACGACATGGCGGATATGCGGCCCTAAATCAGACCCCAGCAAACTATTGGCCAGAATCGACATCTCAAGGCACGACGCGCCTCCCAAGTTATTAACCAAAGCAACGTGTGGCGTCTTGGGCATCCCCTCGACCAGCTTTTCCGTCATTTTGGCAATCGCATCAGCAGCCCCGTTGGAGGCAATCTGCTCGACACCTGCTTCGCCGTGAATACCCAATCCCAACTCAGCCATGCCATGTGGGATACGATCCTCTTTCAGCGATCCCGGTACCGTACAGGTATCAAGGGACATACCGATCGAGCGCGTGGATTTGATCACCCGCTCAGCGGCCAGGGCACAGGCCTCAAGGTTCGCACCGTTTTCAGCCATCGCACCCGCAATCTTGTGCACGAACAGCGTGCCCGCGACCCCACGTGCCTGCGGCAGATCGGGCAGTGCAACATCATCATCGACGATAACCATGCTGACTTTTAGCCCAAAGGCCCGCGCACGTTCCGCTGCAAGGCCAAAATTTAGCCGGTCACCTGTGTAGTTTTTAACAATTAACAGGCAACCAGCTGGGCCGGTAACGGCGAGGATACCGGCCAAAACAGCGTCAACAGAGGGGGACGCAAAAACATCGCCGCACACCGCTGCCGTTAGCATTCCTTTTCCCACGAACCCTGCATGCGCAGGTTCATGTCCTGACCCACCGCCAGAGACCAACGCCACCTTGGATTTGTCCCAATCAGATCGAACGACGACACGGATATGCGGATACCCATCAAGGCGCGTAAGCTTGCCACCAGACGCCAAGATCGTGCCATCGATTGCATCGGTGACCATGTTCTCTTTTTCATTGATGAAGTGTTGCAAGTCTTCTCTCCCCTTAAGCGACACGAGCGCCAGAGGCGTCGAAGTAATATGGATTATTCGGGCGGATTTTGACGATGTCGCCGCCGTTTAGGTTCGTATGTGCGTCCGTGACCGTGATAATGTCATGGTCCTTGAACACCAGATGCAATCGCGTCTGATCGCCCAAGCGCTCCACACGTGTCACCATGCTGTCTTCACCCTCGCCCTGCACAATATGTTCAGGTCGCAAACCAATGCTCAACGCACTTGCAGGCGCACCATTGAACACATCCGCTGGTAAGACGTTGATCCGTGGCTGCCCCAAACGGCTCGCGGCATAGACGCTTACCGGGTTCTCGTAGATTTCGCGCGGCGTACCGAACTGAACCAGCTTGCCGTTGTCCAAGACACCTACATGCGTCGCCATTGTCATCGCTTCGATCTGGTCATGCGTCACATAAAGTAGCGTCGCACCAGAGTTGGATTGGATGTTCTTTAACTCCACGCGCAGGTCGGAACGCAACTTCGCATCCAGTGAGCTTAGCGGTTCATCCATCAGGTAGACCGAAGGTTGGCGAACCAATGCGCGACCAATGGAAACGCGCTGCATTTCTCCGCCAGAAAGGGCCGTCGCTTTGTTATCCAGCTTGTGACTGATCTGAAGAACTTCTGCCACTTCGCCGACCTTCTTGTCGATCTCACCCTGCGGTGTTTGCAGGATTGGCGACTTCAACGGAAACTCTAGGTTCTGGCGCACGGTCAAATGCGGATAGAGCGAGTACTGCTGAAACACCATAGCAACATCGCGCTGTGCCGGCGTTAGCCCCGCCATGTCACGACCGCCAATCACTACGGTGCCAGTGTCCGGCTTATCCAGCCCCGAAACCATCCGCAGCGTCGTCGTTTTTCCCGCGCCGGTTGGGCCAAGCAACACAACAAACGACCCATCCGGAACTGTCATGGTGACATTGTCCAACGCAATGTCTTCACCATAGGACTTACTGATCCCATTCAGTGCAACTTCAGCCATGATTAAGAATCCCCTCGTTGGCTTCGCTTGTCAGCGCATTGCCGTTGTTTGCGTCAAAAATAGATACGGTGCGCGGATCAAACCGCAGACCCGTCCGTTGACCCAATTTCACCGAATCTGATGAAGCAACACGCGCCTTTACGGATCCATTCGCTGTATCGAGCGTGATTATCTGCGTCGTTCCCAGATACTCCACCGCGGCGACCTCACCGCGATACGTTGCCGCGTCATCCAAGGTGATATGTTCCGGACGAATACCGAATGTCAGTGCACCATTCGCGCCATCCAACATACGAGGAATGTCAAACTTCGATTCACCGAACTCTACCTGCGTTTCGCCCGTTCCAACCATGCCGTGGAAGTCGAGGAAATTCATCGGTGGGGAACCAATGAACTGCGCCACAAATTTCGTCGCTGGCCAATCATAGATGTCCTGCGGCACACCAAACTGTTCAACAACACCGTGGTTCATGACCACAATCTTATCGCCCATCTGCATGGCTTCGAGCTGATCGTGCGTCACATAGACCGTCGTAGCGTTCATACGGTCATGCAGCGCCCGCAACTCTTCCGACATATGCTCGCGAAACTCCGCATCCAATGCACCCAAAGGTTCATCCATAAAGAATGCTTTTGGATCCCGAACAATTGCACGCCCCAAGGCCACACGCTGTCGGTCACCACCGGACAAGCCCCCAACAGGACGGTTCAAGATATCAGTGATCCCAAGGATCTCGGCAATCTCGCCCACTTTCTTTTTGACCTGCGCCTTGGGCATGCCTTGGCTGATCAGCGGATAGCTGATGTTCTTGCCGACATTCAGATGTGGGTAAAGCGCGAACATCTGGAAAACGAAGGCAATATCGCGCTCGCTCGCGGGCTTCATGCCGACTTCTTCATTATCGATGAAGATTTCACCAGACGTTGGCAACTCTAACCCTGCCATCATCCGCAACGTTGTGGTCTTACCGCAGCCTGATGGACCTAGAAGCATAAAGAATTCACCGTCTTCAATCGTGAAGGTAGACGACTTTACTGCGTTGAATGACCCAAAGTCCTTACGCACGTTTTCAATTCGTATTTGTGCCATGCGCTTACTCCGGGAAATGGCTGACGATGATGAACATCACCGTGCCAACAAGTGTGACAATGAACGAGTAGGTGTAGATCCCCAGTGCAAATGGTTGCATCAGCATGATGACCCCCAATGCGATCAGGATAGAGGCCACCATTTCCCATGAGCCACGGCGAAACCGCAGCAGGCCAGTGATAAAGTTGGTCATTTGCGTACCGCTCCGAATGTGATGCCGCGAAGAAGGTGTTTGCGCAAAAGCACGGTGAACACCATGACAGGGACAAGGAAGACCGTGGCGCCAGCGGCCACAGCAGGCCAATCTTTGCCGTTGACCCCGATGATATTCGGGATGAATGGCGGTGCCGTTTGGGCTGTGCCCGACGTCAGCAAGACCGCAAAGGCGTATTCATTCCATGCAAAGATCAGACAGAAGATCGCAGTCGATGCTATGCCTGTCGCTGCCTGAGGAAGAACAACTTTGTAGAACGCTTGAAATCGCGTGTAACCATCGATCAGCGCCGCTTCTTCATACTCGATTGGGATTTCATCAATGAACCCTTTCAAGAGCCAAACAGACAGGGACAGGTTTACTGCTGTGTATAGCAAGATCATCCCAAGGTGGGTGTCATTGAGGCCAAGATTGCGGAACATCAAGAAGATCGGGATCGCGACGGCAATAGGTGGCATCATCCGTGTCGACAGGATGAAGAACAACAAATCGTCTTTAAGTGGAACCTTGAAGCGACTGAATGCGTAGGCCGCCATTGTTCCCAAGATCATGCAAAGTGCAGTCGATCCAAACCCGATGATCACAGAGTTCAGAAAACGTTCGCCATAGCGGGACGGACCAGAAATGACCGTGCCCCGTTCGCGGGCGATTTTGTCATACCAAGTGGTTGCGGGACCTGCGTCTTCTAGCATTTGCTCGGTCGCGCGGGTCCGGTCGGTGAACAGGTTCACATAGCCTTCCATCGTTGGTTCAAAGAAAACCTTGGGTGGATAGGCGATCGAATCTGCGGGCGATTTGAAACCTGTCGCGATGATCCAAACAAGCGGGATCAACGTTATGACGGCGTATAGGACAACGGCAGTTCCAGCGAACCATTTCGTGCCTTTGGTGGGTTCTGTGACGGAAAAACTCATCTGTCTTTTACCTTATTGAGCGCTTTCACGTAGATCGACGCAAGGCCGAACACGGTGACGAACAGGATGACCGCATAGGCCGACGAATACCCCGTGCGCCATTTCTCGAACGCTTCGCGCTTTAGATCGATGGAGGTCAGGGTTGTAGTATTGCCGGGGCCGCCGCCGGTCAGCTGAACAACCAGATCGAACATCTTGAAGTTCTCAATCCCGCGGAAAAGCACAGCCAGCATTAGAAAAGGTAGCGCCATTGGAATGGTAATTGTCCAGAACTGACGCCACTTACTTGCACGGTCGCATTCGGCCGCCTCATAGATACTGTCTGGAATGGACCGTAGCCCCGCCAAACAGATCAGCATCACAAACGGCGTCCACATCCATGTATCAGCAATGATGATCGCCCAAGGGGCAAGATGCACATCACCAATCATGGAGAAACTAGCCGGGTCGCCCCCCGTAAAGAAGGTGATGACATAGTTAAAAAGACCGATTTGCGGCTGATAAAGGAACGTCCAGAAGTTACCGACCACCGCAGGAGAAAGCATCATGGGGAAGACGATGATCGTTGTCCAAAGGTCGTTGCCTTTAAATTTTTTGTTGATGAGGTACGCCAGCGTAAACCCGATCAGGACCTGCAGAATGATCGTCCAGATCAAGAAATGCGCCGTCGCCTGCATCGTGTTCCAAATATCAGGATCATTCAGAATACGCTCGTAATTGCGCAGGCCGACCCATTCGACATCGTTATTAGGACGGTTCACCCGGAAGTTGGTAAAGCTCAACCGGATCGTCCAGATTAACGGGAAAATATTCACTGCCAGCAAAAGAAAGATGGTTGGAGCAACGAATATCCACGCAATGGTGCGGTCAGATAGACCCCGTATCCGTTGCGCGACACCATCCGGTGTTCCTCTCGCGACCCTATCGAGCGGGCTGTTTGTCATTGTACTTGATCCTTAGTGTCAGGGGCCAAGTCAGCGCCTGATGAGAACACGATTTTTCGTTGGTAAATCCCTCCGGCCAAGGGTGTTGGCCGAAGGGTTGGTCAAACCGGGCTTATTTAGCCCGACGGGGAGGGTCTTAGAGTTTGCCTTCGTCCTCAAAGACTTCGGTCCAATCGCGAACCAAACCATCAAGCGCTTCTTGTGCAGTGCCTTCGCCAGCGATGACGTAGTTGTGCATGCGCTCTTGCATGGGGATCAAAAGATCTGCGTAGGCAGGCTCTGCCCAGAAGTCTTTCACGATCGCCATCGAGTCCAAGAAAGTCTGCGCGTATGGCTGGCTTTCAGCAAAGCCAGGGTCCTCGACCACAGCCTTTAGCGCAGAGTAACCACCAAGTTCCCACCACTTTGCCTGAACTTCAGGCTGTGCGAACCACTGGATATACTCAAGTGCTGCGTCCTGCTTTTCAGAGTAAGCAACGACAGAGATGCCCTGCCCGCCAAGCTGCGCAAACTGACCGGCTGGACCGGCTGGGTTCGGGAAGTAACCCGACTTACCACCGCCAACGGTTTCGTCAGCTTCAACGCCCGGCCATACAAAAGCAAAGCCCATGGACATCGCAACCTGACCTGAACGGTAGGCGTCAATGTTTTCACCCATATACCAGTTGGAGGAACCCGGAGGCGTCCCAACTTCGTAAAGCTCTTTGTAGAACTCAACGCCTTCAACAGCACCAGCAGAGTTCACAAAGCCTTCTAAGTCATATGGCTTGTCAGGATTTTCGTAAAGGAACCCATAATTGTAGAGGGCGTTTGTGATACCCATCGTAATGCCTTCGGATCCACGCTCTGTATAAAGCGACACACCATAGACAGTTGTGCCATCGATATCGCGACCCTGGAAGAATGCCGCAATGTCTTTCAACTGCTCAAGGGTTTGTGGCGCATCAAGCTTGTAGCCATGCTTTTCCATGAACTCAGTCTGAAGCTCTGGACGATCAAACCAATCTTTGCGGTAGGACCAACCAACAACATCACCAAATGCTGGCAACGCATAATAGTTTGGTGTGTTCTTTGGCCATTCGGAATAGCCTGTCACGGTCGCCGGGATGAAGTCGTCCATTGTGATGCCATTTGCATCAAAGAAGTCATTCAATTTCACGTAGTGACCATTTTCAGCGCCGCCACCGATCCATTGGCTGTCACCAATCATCAGGTCACAAAGCTGACCGCCAGAGTTCAGTTCGTTCAGCATACGGTCCGCAAAGCTTGGCCAAGGCACAAACTCAAAGCTCATGTTGTGACCAGAAGCAGCCTCAAAGTCTTTGCTAAGTTCGATCAGAGCGTTTGCTGGATCCCATGCGGCCCAGCAGAGGGTCAGATCTTCTGCGACTGCCGCTGTTGACAGGCTAGACGCTAGAATCGCGCCTGCTGCAACAGATGTCATCATCTTCATTTTCATTGGAATATTCCTCCCATTCCTATTTTTGCACTGAGCCCCCTCGCCGCGACTCAGCGTGCAACAGTGATAAATGAGGCACGTGCGTCATTACAAGTTTTTTTTGAGACACGTGCCTCAAAAAGTGCTACGGATTCCAAATAATCGGAATTTATGGCGGCTGACGTATCAGTTGCAGACCAACAAATGTTTGATAAAATGAAGAAATCTGAAACAAGCACGCTTTCCACGACAATGCTAAGACCGACGACAAAAGATCTTGCAAAAGAGGCCGGCGTTAGCCGCGCAACAGTGGACCGCGTCCTAAACGGACGCGAAGGGGTGAAAGAGAAAACTGTAATCCGCGTAAATGAAGCGATCGCAAAACTCGGGTTCGTACGCAACATTCAGGCAGCCAATCTCGCGAAATCTCAAAAGTACCGGTTTGTCTTTGCACTACCGAAATCGGGTGATCAGTTTTTGAGTGAACTCATTCGCCACATTGAAGAAGCCGGGTCGACCTTTGCCGAGGATCTGGTTTGGTGTGATGTGCACCAAATCGATCAAAACGATCCCCACAGCATTTCTGCATTTCTAACCAGTTTAGACGCGGGGACCACCAGTGGCGTCGCGATCATGGCGCCAGAATCTCCACAAGTTCGGGATGCAATCTATCGATTGCAAGAAAGAGGCGTCGCCGCCCTCCCCTTTATCTCTGATCAAACAACTATGAGAGACCACTGGGTCGGCATGAACAACCATTCTGCTGGTGCAACGGCCGCAAACCTCATTGGACGGTTTACCAGCGCTGCTAGCGGGTCGATAATGATAGTTTCAGAAAGCATGCAGTCTCGCGACAGTTTAGAACGACGTTTGGGTTTTGATGCAGAGATCAATTCGAACTTCCCAAGCCTACGCGCGTTACCCTCGCTAGAAACTTACGGTAACCCTGAGCGCGCGCAGGAAATCATCGAGAGCACGGTCCGCAATAACTCTGACCTTGTTGGAGTTTATGTCATGTCATCAGAGGCCCGCCCACCGCTTTCGGTGGTAAACGCGCTCAGCGGGACTACCGACCTCATCAAGGTCGCCCATGAGCGAACACCTTTCACAGAAACGGCGCTCAATGTAGGAAAATTGGACGCGATCATTGCGCAAGATCCCGGTCATTTGGTTCGTAGCGCCGTTCGAAAGCTCAAAGCTACAATCGACGGACGACAAGCGTCGGGTTCGCAAGAACGAATTCGGGTCGAGGTTATTCTTCGCACCAATCTCTAATCACACGAAGTCGCTAGGTGAAGGCTTCCCAAAATGCGTCTATTGACGTTATCGCATGTCAATTCGCGCGATGATTTCATCGAAGTTTCGGATAAGAAGTCAAAAGAAAATTTCAAAACTTGGCCACAGTTAGACTACAGATGCAGCGCTCACCTGGCTTTTGAACAGCGCTCAATTAGATTGAACAAACTTAGCCACTGCAACCAATTCGAAGATCGGCTGATTTTTGTACTTCCCGTCCTTCGTGTTGAAAATACTCAGATTCTCATATGTCTACTTTTCCGGTTATTTAAGAAACGAGATGGTGATGCTGTCAGACAAATTCGAACCAGTCTCAGTTTGCCGCGAAACGCGTGAACCTATCCGGAACAAAGTTGCCGCCACTCGGAGAGAGCGGCGGTTCGATTGAGTTTGAAATTTTCTCGCGAATAGAGGTGGCGTTCCAGATTGAAGTGGTTGTGGACTGAAGAATAGATGGCGGTGAATTTCTGTAGGGATTGTATCCAACGAAATCGGAGCATTGCTCGCTCTCGTCGTCGAAACGGAAGGTGCGAGTTTTCGGCCCGATTGTTCATCCAACGCCCTGTCACCTGCCGCTGAGAATTGCCGATCATCTTCATAGCAGCGCTATATGACTTAAGGCGGTCGGTGACGATTACTTTTGGATTGCCATACCGTTTCATTGTTTTCTTGAGGAATTTCAATGCCGCTTTATGATCACGGCGCTTGGTGACATAGCTTTCCAGCACCTCGCCTTCGTGATCGACAGCCCGCCAAAGGTAATGTGTTTCACCGTTAATCTTTACAAAAACCTCGTCCAGATACCATTGCCAGTTTGAGTGCGCTCGCAATCGATTAATTCGGCTCTTGCGAATCTCGGCCGCGAAAATTGGACCAAATCTGTTCCACCAAAACCGGATGGTTTCATGACTAACATCGATACCGCGTTCATGCAGCAGGTCCTCGACATTTCTCAGTGAAAGCGGAAACCGGACATACATCATCACCGCCAAGCGAATGATTTCTGGACTGGTTTTGAAATAGCGAAATGGGGAGCGTTTTGTCATTCGGCGAAACTACGAAACCGCGTTGCCAGCCTCAAGTCGGTTTTCTCTGACAGTACAGTTATGACTGCTTCGCGATGTTTGCAGTGATCTATACACTTTGCAGCATCGGTCGAATTCGGCTCCAAGCCGACTTTCGCTGCAGTTGCGAAGGGATTGATAGCTCTAAGGTCTGCTGTGCGGGTCGAAGCAGACCTTCGCAACTTTTAGGTCAATGGCTGCTTCTGGCGACTCTGGGCGTGGTTTTGACAAAAACCCAGCATGGTCCTTACACCGCAGGCGCTTCCTTTGCACCGGTCATGAACGCAACCGCGTCGGACATTGTGTAGTCCTTAGGATCAATCACGCACAAGCGCTTACCTAAACGATGTACGTGAATGCGGTCAGCAACCTCGAAAACGTGTGGCATGTTGTGGCTAATCAAGATGATTGGAATACCGCGGGACCGGACATCAAGAATAAGTTCCAAAACACGACGGGATTCTTTCACGCCAAGCGCTGCGGTCGGCTCGTCCAGAATTATGACTTTGGAACCGAATGCCGCCGCACGGGCCACTGCTACGCCTTGGCGTTGGCCGCCTGACAATGTCTCAACGGCCTGATTGATGTTTTGGATCGTCATTAGGCCAAGCTCTGATAACTTATCGCGGGCAAAATCCTGCATGCGGCGATGATCCATCATACGGAACACCGACCCCGCGATACCGGGTTTCCGCCACTCGCGACCTAGGAACATGTTGTTGGCAATGGAAAGCGCAGGTGACAACGCTAGGTTTTGGAAGACGGTTTCGATACCTTCTTGGCGCGCATCATCAGGCGTCTTGAAGTTCACTTTCTTTCCGTCAACCAAAACCTCACCATGATCAGGGCTGACTGCGCCGGATAACGCTTTGATCAGTGTTGACTTGCCCGCACCATTGTCACCGATTACAGCGCAAATTTCGCCAGGGTAAAGATCAAAGTCAGCACCATCCATGGCGATAACCGTGCCATAGCGTTTCATAAGGCCGCGCGCG
Organism: Cognatiyoonia sp.; assembly: GCA_042093895.1. Lineage (GTDB taxonomy): Bacteria > Pseudomonadota > Alphaproteobacteria > Rhodobacterales > Rhodobacteraceae > Cognatiyoonia. The sequence continues at coordinate 181,411 of JBELEI010000006.1, forward strand.
CGGATGACAGGTTGGATATCGGTCATTTTGTGGCCCTCCGCAGCCATTGATCAAGCGCAACAGCGATCAATACGAGATTGCCCGCAGCGAACATTTGCCAGTAGTCGTCGACCCCAGCGAGCGACAATCCTGTGTTGAAAACACCCACAATCATTGCACCGAGGACGGATCCCAAAATAGACCCCCTCCCGCCGAACAAGGACGTTCCGCCGATCACAACAGCAGTAATACTGGCGAGATTAATGTCAGTGAATCCGATAGGGGAAATCGATCCTACACGGCCCGCTGCGACCCATCCTGCAAAAGCGCAGATCAAACCGGCAAACATGTAAACAGAAATCAGCGTTCGGTTGATCTTGATACCCGATAGCATCGCGGCATCGGGGTCATCACCAATCGCATGAACATGTCGCCCCCAGGATGTCTGGTTCAACATGTACCAAACCACAATCGCCAGTACGATCAGCGCTATGCCACCGTATGTCAGCACGAAGCCACCAAATCGGATGGATTGCCCGAAGAAAAGTAGACTTGGTGCCAACTCTCGAATGTCAGCGCCACGAATGGATTGCGAACCGGAATACCATAGCAGTAAGGCCGTAAAGACCGAGAGCGTGCCAAGTGTCACAATGAAAGGCGGTAGTTTAACGTAGGTCACCAGAATACCATTGACCCACCCCATGAGAGCGCCAAAAAACATGCTTATGGTCACGGCAAAGAATGGCGGGATTCCGAAGTCGACCGCAAGACGCCCCATTATCATTGATGACAAAACCATGATGGCGCCGACAGACAAATCGATGCCAGCAGTCAGAATGATCAGCGTTTGCGCGATTGCGACGATGCCTGTTACTGTGACCTGCTTTAACACAAGCGACAGAACACCAGGTGACATAAAGTTGGGTGCGATAATGCCAAAACAGATGACACTGAACAAAAGGACGACTGCAGGAATTATTGTCGGGTTGCGGCGCAAAAGGCCGCGCACGATATGACCTATAGTTTTGTCATCGCTTTCAAAGGTTGCGACTGACTTGTCAGCGGCCGCAAGGCCGGCTTCATAGTCTTCACCACTTGACACCTTTGGAGTTTGGTCAGTCATTGCAATGCCCTTCCCTGCCGGTCGACTTTTCGTCTGTTTGCTCAATTATAGTGAAATTGGGCGACACAAAATGCCGCCCAATTTCGACGTTCTTCTAAAGCTAGTTAGCCCCAGCAAAGCTCAGCGCCCTTGGCGCTGTCAATAGACGCCACACCATCAACGGGCGCATCAGTTACAAGGTTTACACCTGTGTTAAAGAAGGTCAGGCCGTCAGACGCCGATGGCTTTGTGCCGTCTGCTGCATAGGCTGCAATTGCCTCGACGCCTTTGGACGCCATCAACAATGGATACTGCTGCGATGTTGCGCCAATAACACCGGACGCAACGTTCGCGACACCTGGGCAACCACCATCGACTGACACGACGAGCACGCCAGTTTTTCCAGCATTCTGAAGTGCTTGGTATGCGCCTTCGGCAGCAGGTTCGTTGATAGTGTAGACGACGTTGATGTCAGGATCCTTTGCCAAGAGGTTTTCCATCGCCGTAACGCCACCTTCGACAGATGCGTTGGATGTTTCGTGGCCGATAACACGTGGGTCAGTTTCTGACCCCATGATTGCCAAGTTTGGCACCTCGATACCAAAGCCAACCAAGAAGCCGGTGTCACGAGCAACGTCAACGCTGATGTTGTCTTTGTTGATGTCGAGCATGCCGATTTTGGCGTTGGCTGCGTCTGCACCAAGTGTTGCAGCCGCCCATTGACCGATCAACAGACCTGCTTCAAAGTTGTCTGTTGCGAATGTCATGTCTTGTGCTTCGGGGTCAGCCAAAGGCGTATCCAATGCAATCACAAGTGCGCCAGCGGCACGGGCATCGATCAACGCTGGACCCACAGAATCGTTGGATGGCGTGATGAGGATGCCTTTGGCACCAGCAGCAACGCAGTTTTCAATCGCATTGATTTGCGGCGCGGCGTCACCATCAGTGATACCTGCATAGGCTTGGAAATCCATTCCAGCGGCTGTAGCTGCTGCTTCGGCGCCTTCTTTCATTTTCACAAAGAAAGGGTTGGTGTTGTTCTTAGTGATAAGGCACGTCAAGTCGCCAGCGGATGCCATGCCGGCGGATGTGATGAGGGCCAATACGGACCCAGCGAGTAATTTTTTCATGGTTTCCTCCCAGAAAGCAAAATTCGGGCGCTGTTCGCCCACTTAGCCAACTGCATTTTGCAGGTGATGTCGGCAGCATTGCGCGATTCGAGCCGCGCGTCAATTAATTAGTTAACTTTCTTTATTAATTAATTTGGGGTATCTATCGAAAGCAAAAGCACAGATAAGGTGTGCCGAATGGATGATGGATTGGTAAGAAAGCTAAGCAGTGGCCTTAGCCAAAAGGGCGTGAGGGATCACAACGAACGCCTGCTGCTTTCGCTCATCCAACGTCACGATTCTCTTCCGGGCAGCGAGCTTGCAAAACTTGCAAGATTGTCACCACCGACCGTGTCAGCAATCTTGCGCAAACTCGAAAGAGATGGCCTGATAGAACGGGGCGATCCCCTGCGCGGGAAAGTCGGAAAACCATCTGTGCCGATGCGGTTGGCTGCAAGTGGCGCTTTTGCATTTGGATTCAAAATCGGCCGGCGGTCGGCGGATTTGATGTTGATGGACTTTAGAGGCGGTTCTGTCGGCCAGCTCCAGTTCACTTACGATTACCCAGTGACCAACGACGTCCTATCTTTTTTAAAGGAGGGCCTCGACACGCTTACGGAAACAATGAACGAAGACGAAAAGAGACGCATTTGCGGTATAGGCATCGCTGCCCCTTTCGAGCTTTGGAATTGGGAGGAACCAAGAGATCCAGAAGGTGAAGCGTTTCGGTCTTGGAAAGACATTAATCTGGCCGAAGAAATTGCCGGGTTTAGCGCGCTGCCGTTAACGGTTCTCAATGACGCAACTGCTGCTTGTCAAGCAGAGCATACATATGGACGCGGCAAGGAATTTCAGGACTACGCCTACTTTTTCATTGGCGCATTCATCGGCGGTGGTGTTGTGCTCAACAACTCTGTCTATGTGGGACGCCAGGGCAACGCTGGTGCATTGGGGTCTATCCGCAGCATTAGTCCGATTGGTGAAAGTATGCAGCTGGTCGATATGGCATCCATTCATCAACTCGAAGCCCGCTTGCGTGAAGTCGACATCGACACGAGACAACTATGGGATGATCCAGAAAGCTGGACAAAACTAGTACGCTACGTCGAACCGTGGCTGCTGCAAACGGCCCAAGAATTAGCAAAGGCAAGTTTGTCGATCTGCTCGGTCATTGACTTTGAAGCGATCTTAATCGACGGCTCTTTTCCAGCAAGTTTGCGCGAAGAATTAGTCGCCCGTGTACGGCGCTATGTTGCGACCCAAGATACGCGCGGCTTAATCCCGCCGAAGATCGAAGTGGGTAGCATTGGTGGCAACGCGCGAGCGCAGGGCGCGGCAAGTGAACCCATACGGTCTCAGTTTTTCCTCAATACGAATAGCGGCGGGTTTACGGGTTAAGGAATTGCTGATTTGCGTTGGCATTCTGAATCAAAGATCTCGCACATTTAGCCAAACCTGACATTCGTTGCGCTACAACATTTGTAGACTTCCGGCTCAAAGCTGCCGTTCACCGCACCTTGAAGATGCTGCGCTGCGGCCCGTCGAAGCGGCCCTTCGTGAAGCGCGCAGCAGATTCTTAGGTCAGATGGCAGCACCGCAGGACCAAGCCGACATAACCATTTTCAAACCAACTGCAGGTTTCGGCGGTTCGCTACATGAGCCGGTAAGGGCAGTACGGGATTGGTGGTATGAATATGCTTCAACGTAGCAGCAAAAGCAGCCGTTCGAGCAGATTGTAGAAAAACCGACCTTTAGATGGCTGAGTTGCGGACCAAGTCGTCATCGAGTGAATACGATTGAGGGACGGTTTTAGGCGTTCATTTCATCGCGTGCAGACGAATAAGTTGACCAATGCCGGAACCCGGACTGAGCCGCTTTTTTCGAATTGCTCAAAGGCCAACTTCACGGCGTTTTCAATTGCTGCCTCATCCGTTTCTGTTCCGTTGTGGGCTTTCATGATGCGGGCCGCCGGACCGACCTTACTGGCTGCACGGGCTGCGCCCGCGATACCAGCCGGTGGGGTCAATTCGAAATCTACCGGACGTGCTTCAATATTGGTTAGACCCGCCTGAACCATTAACTCTCTGACACGATCACAATCCTGGAATGCAGTTGGGCCGGGCGCGTTGGGGTTTCCTTTCGGTTGAGCACCAAGCCTATCCTCCGCCGCCTTTTTTGGTATCTCAAACCAAGGATTTTTCGCCACTGAAGCCCAGCTTACGAAGGTCATTTTGCCATTCGAATTCAATGCATTGGACATATTTTCCAAGGCTGCGGCAGTGTCGGAAAAGAAGCTCATGCCCAATCGTGACACAAGAAGATCAAAGGATTGATCTGAAAAATCATGTGTCTGAGCGTCGGCCAACAGGAAAGATGCATTTCGGACACCGTCCTCTTTTGCTCTATCCGAAGCGCGAGCAAGAAGCGGATCAGAAATGTCGACCCCAAGTACCTTGCCGCCGGAAACCCGTTGAGCGGCTTGGATAGTACTCGCACCAGTTCCACATCCTATGTCGATGATGTGGTCGTTTGGCGCAATTTGAGCAACATCGAGCATCATGTCCAACATGCCGGACATCGCAGTATCCAGTGCATGCTCGTGCTCAATCCATTTCAGGCCTGCAGGAGAGTTCCAATAATCAGCCTGTGCACTATTTGCTTCCATAAAATGCTACTCCTTTCAGAAGAAGTTAGCAGACATTCCTACAAAGCGCGGCATTTGACAAATTGGACTCACCTGACACCTTGGCCGCGTGATCCGCTAACGACAGGTCTCGGATCGACTACCATTCGCTGCGGTTCGCGAGAACCGGTAAGTTGCGGACTAAGCGACGTCTTTCTATGGTAGCCTATCTACAAGAATTGCATTGAGCGAAGACCCTGAACGACGCAACACTGCCAATGACTGAAATTCATCTGAATTCCAAAATTTGCGGGCACTGTCCCTGTCAGGGAATTCGATGATGAAGGCCGCGTCGGGCAACTCGTTGTCACCTTCTAGATGTTCTGGATTGCCCCCCCGCGTCAGAAATTCACCTGCGTTGTCAGAGACGACAGCGGGAATTTTAGCGAAGTATCCCTCCATCCAATCGCGGCTGTGGATGCGCATTTGACCGATAACGAATGCAGACATGTCGGGGCAACCCTTCACTAGAGATTCTGAATGTTTTGGAATTCAGGATGGCACCATTGAAGTTTTAAATCTAGCAACCAAGCGACAGTAATATTTACGGGACTACTGTAATTGGGGGCTCTGTGCCGACGTTGAAGCCCCATGTGTCTCGTCGATTTGCCGGATGGCGGCAGAGAGCCCATACATACACCCAGTCGCTATCGGAAATTGCACGTATTCAAAGTGATGGGATGACGCTAATCTAAGGCTATAGAGAAAATCTGATTTGGAAAATGCGATGTCTGGCATGGAATACGACGAAGCAGCCGCGGAACGCTTGGAAGCGATTTATCTTGGACCAGACGTTGTTGCTCAACGAGTGGATACCCTGCGCCGCCTAGCAATAACTGACGGCGAAAGTGTCCTGGATATTGGCAGCGGGCCGGGGTTTTTGGCGACCGCATTGGCGGAGGCAACAGGCCCAACAGGTAAAGTCGTTGGTGTTGATATTTCGAAGCAGATGGTTGAACGCGCAGCATCAAAGGCGACGCAATCGAGGCTGTCTTACCATGTTGCTGATGCGGCCGCGTTACCTTTTGAGAATGAGAGTTTTGATGTAGTCGTAAGTACCCAAGTCGCCGAGTACGTACCTGACATTGAAGCTTTTTGTTCTGAGGTTTATCGCGTTTTGAAACCAAATGGGCGCGCCTTGATAGTTGCAACAGACTGGGATGCGGTTTGTTGGCATAGTGAAGACCCAGAGCGAATGGAACGCATTCTAAGAGCCTTTGCGCCCCATTGTGCAGACAGCCGTTTGCCCAGAACTCTTGCGGCGAGACTTCGAAAGTCAGGGTTGAGTGTCGATGACGTTGCCTATTTTTCCATCGTCAATGTTGACAGGTACGAAGGGTGCTATGGGGCGATGATCGTGCCTTTCATCAAGGCTTACGTTAGCTCGCAAGGCTCCGTCCCAATGGAAGAATTGGAACTCTGGTCGAAGGAACAAGATGAGCTGGACGAACGCGGCGAACACTTCTTTTCGACAGGGAGATTTAGCTTCTCCGTCTCGAAACCGAATTAGTCAAAAGCCAACGGCAGCAAAGTCCGGTTTTTGTTGAAAAACCCCGTTTTTGGCGAAATTCGAATAATTTTTCGACTTTGAGAGAGATCAGTTTTGGGGAGCGACGGGGTCGGCCAAGTTAGCGGGTTGCGGCTCTATGCCTCTCATGGTCAATCTGTTCTGACTTATGGGATTAATGGGCCTTTTCCCGAAAACCACAGATTTCAGAGTTCTTCAACACTATCTCCGCAACATGATCCTTGGGCAGCCAAAAACAAATCAAATGCTGTGAACGGCCGGTTTGGGGAAACCGGTCGATGTCAGCCAATAGCGTAGAAATCACGGGCAATTTGCGGAACGGCAGGTTTACGCAGTTTCATGTCCTTCATGCAGCTCGCAGCATCGGGGACTTTGGGCTCTCTGCGGACCTCGGAGCGACCGCAGCATCCGAAGGCAGGTCGCTCCAGCGAGCGTCGAGGGCGGCCCAAAGCTGCCGTTGGCCACTCAATCTCTATGCTGCAGTTGCAATCCGCATAGCAGACATTAGCTGCACGAGCGAAATATGAACTCAGCCAAACTTACAGATTGCGAACGAAGCCTCCGTTCACTGCACTTCTGTCGAGATCCGCTTAGTCGATAGTTGCTTATGATGAAAGTTAAGCCACAAACGCCTTTGGCCTCATATTTTGCCCGATTGTAAGTTTCACCTCAAAGGTCGCGCTCAGCGTTGCGTATCTCCTAACAACATGGCGCGCAGATTCTGCTCGATAGGAGGCCGTTCGTGCAAGTTTAGCGCGGAATGCAGGTCGACAAGATGGCTTTGCATCAGTTCTTCCGCGCGCTGCCCATCGTTTTCGGCGATCGCAGCGATCAAGGCATGGTGCGCCTGACTTTCACACAGCGCACTTTCACGCCGCCAGTACAACGCGATGATCAATGATGAGCGCGCAATCAAGACATCGATCATGTCGGCAATCGTCTTCTGATTGGCGATCCGTGCAATTTCCAGGTGGAATTTCCCAGACAGATATAACGCACGCCCGCGATCCCCGGCGTCTAACGCAGCATGTTCTTGCGTGATATGATCTTTAAGCAGTGCAACGTCTTCAGGCGTTGCATACAATGCTGCGCTACGGGCGGTCCGTGGTTCAAGCAATTCGCGGGCCTCAAACACCTCGTGTGCCTCGGTTAGGCTGGGCTGTGCTACGAACGCACCGCGGTTTCGTTTGATTTCAACAATCTGTTGATGCGAAAGGGATTGGAGCGCAGATCGAACAATGGTGCGTGACACCCCATAGATGTCTGACAGATCATCTTCGCCCAACTTGGTTCCTGGAGCCAAGCGATGTTCATGAATAGCGAGTGACAACGCGCTCGAAATGGACGCGGCGTTCACGCTTGGTTTCTCGGTAAGTGGCGCAGTCAGCGTCATAGGAGCCTCCTGAAAACCGAAATGCCAGAGCAGAATTGAAGACACAACCCAATTTACTTTCCTACAATCCAAACAATAATTGTATACAATTTTGCGTACAAAAATGCATCATGTGAGCTCTCTGTCGCCCAAAAAGCAGGCAGTCGCGATAACAGGCCCACCAGCCAGCCCCAAAACGATTGCGTTGTGTGTGAGTTGTCTTGCTGCTGGACCCAACTTTGCGATTGGGGTCCCGTGTGAGCAAGCAAGATTTAGAATTGGTGTCAGTTAGCAAACGATACGGCATGACGACTGCTGTTCACGCAATCAACTACCACTTCAAACCCGACAGCTATACCTGCTTGCTGGGGCCGTCCGGCTGTGGAAAGTCGTCCACGCTGCGAATGATAGCTGGTCACGAAAGCGTCACTGACGGCTCAATTTTGCTTGCGGGACGTGACATCTCGGATTTGCCACCAGCACTGCGCGGCACGGCGATGATGTTTCAGAATTACGCTTTGTTTCCGCATCTCAGCGTTTTGGACAACGTGGCCTTCAGCCTCAAGATGAAGGGGACTGATAAGATCAAGCGACACGCTAAGGCGCGAGAAATGCTGGACTTGGTTGACCTCACAAATCTCGCGGAACGGTTGCCAGATCAGCTTTCTGGGGGGCAACAACAGCGCGTTGCACTTGCAAGAGCGCTGATCACCCGCCCACAGGTATTGCTTCTGGACGAGCCTTTGTCCGCGCTTGATCCATTTCTGCGAGTCCGCATGCGTGCGGAATTGCGCAAGCTACAAAAAGAACTGGGCATCAGCTTCATCCACGTCACCCACGGTCAAGACGAAGCGCTGGCTTTGGCGGACGAGATCATCGTTATGAACAATGCCGTGATTGAGCAAGCTGGCCCAGCCCGAGATGTGTTCAATTCTCCGAAAACCCAATTCGTCGCCCAGTTCATGGGTGGACACAATGTTATTGCGCTTCCGGCAGGACATTTCGCAGTCCGCGCTGATGCTGTGTCGGTAACGGAACCTTCGAAAGGTGCGGTCGAAGGCCAAGTCACAGCCGTGGAATATCAGGGCACCCATGTCTCCTTGTCGGCACGGATTGCCGGTGACCAAGAAGTCTTGGCCCTTATTCCTGACAGCAAATTTTTTACTAACCCGCACCACCCTGGTGACCAGATCGGTCTGCATTGGGACGCCAACGATCAACACAAACTGACCGCATGAACTGCGGCGCGCTTCATAAATCTTACAAGGAGACATCGAAATGACGAAATTTACACACCGTAACGGCTTAAGCCGTCGTTCGCTGCTAAAAGGGGCGGCAGCGACCGCGATTGCAGCAGGTTCGACCACGCTTGGCGCACCAATGCTGTGGGCGCAGAACATCAAGGACGTGACTTTGCGTCAGTTTGGCACGGGCGTATCGAACCTCAATGATGTTGCAAACAAAGTGAAAGAAGACCTCGGCTTTACGCTGGAAATGACCGCGCTTGACACCGACAGCGTCACACAGCGCGCCGCGACACAGCCAAACAGCTTTGACATTGCCGATATCGAATACTTTATCGCTAAAAAGGTTTGGCCTGCAGGCAACCTGCAGGCGATGGAGACGTCCAAGATTGACAACTACGACAAGATTGCCGGCACCTTCCGCAGTGGTCTTCTGACGCCGACCAGCACAATCGCACAGGGTACTGCACCCCACACTGTCGGGTTCACGTCTGGCGTGAATGGAACGGATTTCGTGCAAGAAGAATCTGGCTTCATGACCCTGATCCCGACCATCTACAACGCGGATACTTTGGGCATTCGCCCAGACCTGATCGGCCGTCCGATTACCAACTGGTCCGAACTGTTGAACCCCGAATTTAAAGGCAAAGCGTCGATCCTCGATATTTCCTCTATCGGGATCATGGATATGGCAATGGTCGTAGAGTCCATGGGCGAATACACCTACCCAGACAAAGGGAACATGACCAAAGAAGAGATCGACCTGACCATCGGTATCTTCACCGAGGCCAAGAAAAACGGCCAGTTCCGTGCGTTCTGGAAGTCGTTTGACGAGAGCGTCAACCTGATGGCGTCCGGCGAAGTTGTGATCCAGTCAATGTGGTCCCCTGCAATCACGGCTGTGAAATCCCAAGGCATCCCATGCGTCTACCAGCCGCTTGAAGAAGGCTATCGCTCTTGGGGCGGCGGCTTGGGTATCTCTGCAGCACTGTCGGGTATCGAACTTGATGCAGCTTATGAGTACATCAACTGGTACCTCTCTGGCTGGGTTGGCGGCTACCTGATGCGTCAGGGCTATTACTCTGCGGTTCCTGAAACATCCAAAGCGTTCATGTCCGCTGACGAATGGGGCTTCTGGTATGAAGGCAAAGCTGCTGAGGGCGATATCCTGTCGCCAACAGGTGACAAGCTAGCCGGTGCGGGCGAGGTCCGCGATGGCGGGTCCTTCTTGGACCGTATGGGTTCGGTCGTATGCTGGAACTCCGTCATGGACGAAAACCAGTACATGGTCCGCAAGTGGAACGAGTTCATCGCAGCCTAAGCTGCACGATCTTGGTCAACGGGTGCGCCCTTCCTGAGGGGGCGCACCCACCCTTCAATATAAAGAAGTCCCTATGAAGAACTGGCGCGATAATACAGCCCTTAAGGGCTGGTTGATGGTATCCCCTCTCGCGGCGGTCTTGTTGATCTTCCTCGTGTTGCCAATCGTTCTGATTGTCATCGTCAGTTTTTGGCGCGCGACCGAGTTTTCGATTATCCCAGCCTTTGAGTTCGACAACTATAAATTCCTCTTTGGGTCTCCGGTGACCTACACAGTCTTCTTTAACACCTTCAAATATGCGCTGATCACCTGGGTCTTCACCCTGTTGATTGGGTTTACGGTCGCCTATTATCTCGCCTTCCACATCCGCACCCTAACGTGGCAGATCGCATTGTTCCTTCTGTGCACAATCCCGTTTTGGACCTCTAATATCATCCGTATGATCTCATGGATTCCGTTTTTGGGTCGCAATGGGATCGCCAATTCCACGCTGATTTCGTGGGGTGTGATTGATGAGCCGATTGAGTGGTTGTTGTTCTCTGACTTCGCCGTCATCCTCGCCTTTGTCCATCTCTATACGCTGTTCATGGTGGTCCCGATCTTCAACACCATGATGCGCATAGACAAATCCCTGATCGAGGCCGCACGGGACGCTGGCGCCAATGGCGCGCAAATTCTGTGGAACGTCATCATCCCGCTAACCAAACCCGGTATTATGATCGGCACGATCTTTGTGGTCACACTCGTCATGGGTGATTTTATCACCGTGCGGTTTATGTCGGGGTCCCAGTCCGCCAACGTGGGGCGTCTAATCTCGAACGACATCGCGTTGCTGCAATACCCAAGTGCGTCAGCCACCGCGATTGTGCTGCTGGCCACTGTGCTCATAACTATTGCTATCCTGCTGCGCTTTGTCGATATCCGGAAGGAGCTGTAATGGAGCCGCGTACCCGTTCCTTCTACATACTCAGTGTCTTTTTCGCGCTGTTCATCCTGTTCCTCTACGGACCCACGATTACTATCGGCATTCTATCGTTTCAGGGGGAGGGCGGCGGCCTAACCTTCCCAATGCGCGGCGTGTCCCTGTATTGGTTCCGTGATCTGTTTGAACAACAGGCCGTCGGCGACATCTGGGGCAGTTTTAGACGTAGTTTTGCGCTTGGCCTGATGGTGATGGTGGTGACGGTTGTTGTATCGGTCATGGGCGGGCTTGCGTTTCGCAGTAGATTTCCAGGTTCAAATGTTTTGTTCTACCTGATCATCACATCACTGGTGATCCCATCAATCCTGATTTCGCTAGGCGTTGGTTTGCTGTTTTCCCAATCAGGCCTTGATGTGCATTGGTCGACATCTGGCTTTGGATCGCAACTAACATGGACCCTGCCGTTCGGGTTGTTGATTATGTTCGCTGTCTTCAACCGTTTTGACAAAAGCTATGAGGAAGCTGCCCGAGATCTGGGAGCCACCCCGTGGCAGACCCTGCGCCATGTCGTGCTGCCGATTATCGCGCCATCGCTGATTGGGGTTGCTTTGTTCGGTTTCACGCTGAGCTATGACGAGTTTGCCCGGACGCTTTTGACATCCGGCAGCTACAATACGCTACCGCTTGAAATCTATGGAATGACCACCAACGTTACCTCTCCCGTTCTTTATGCTTTGGGGACACTGACGACAGTCTTTTCCCTGATTATCATCGGCGCCTTTATTTGTGTTGCTCTGATCGCGAACAAGCGTCGCGCCCGCCACGGCTCCGATGCAGGCAAGGGCCACTTATGATCGTCATCATCAACCCAAACAGCACCCAGTCGATGACGACGGCAATGGTAGAAACCGCACACAAGGCTGTCCCTGACACCCATGTTGTTGGCTGGACATCAGCAGGCGGACCACCCGCAATTCAAGGCGAGCAGGACGGAACCGCAGCAATCCCGCCGCTATTGGAACTCGTGAAGAAGGCCGATGAAGCAGGAGCGCGCGCAATCATTATAGGTTGCTTTGATGATACCGGTCTTAGCGCAGCACGCGCGTTAGCGACATGTCCGGTCATTGGCATCGGGCAAGCGGCCTACCATCTGGCATCCCTGTTTGGCCAACGTTTTTCCGTCGTGACAACGCTGGATGTATCGGTCCCGGTTCTCAACGCAAATGTCAGCGATTACGGGCTGGAGAAGAACCTAGGGCGCATTCGGGCGAGTGGCGTGCCCGTTCTTGCCCTCGAAGACGATCGCGCCAATGCAACAGAGAGAGTGAGGGCCGAGATTAGAGCGGCCGTACGGGAAGACGAAATCAACAGCGTCGTGCTAGGCTGCGCAGGCATGGTGCATATCGTTGAGGAAAGCGACGACATTTCCATCAAGCTGATCGATGGCGTTCAAGCCGCGGTCCGTTTTGCGACGATGCTCTAAATTGGTGGGCGTACCTTCTTCAATTTCGTCAATAGACCGACACCGCTAAGCCGACATCCGCCGCACGACAGAAAATCAGTAAGATTGGGCGCATAGCGGTCATCTGACGCTTTCGGTCGGGTTCTGGTAGGCAAACATCGACGCCAATGTCTACTTTGCGGGACAATGCGCCAATTCGCTTTGATGTTTCTAAAGGCCGCTTACGAAATAGCCAATTACTCTATCGCGACCTGACCCTCAGGGTTTCCGAACCTTTGTCCAGAAAGTAGGTCCGCAGCTCGTTGATAAACACTTGGACAAGACGGCGGGGATTGCCCGCAAGGTGTCCCAGCACGATTTTAAACGGTTCAACCGCCGGATCCAATGGCACAGCAATGACCCTGTCCCCTGCGTAGGTGAGATCATTGGCCACGGCCATATGCAGCAAGGAACAGCCGACACCCCTCCCCACCAGGCTACGCACCATTTCCAGGGATGTAGCCGTTGCAGAGATATTCGGGGCAATGCCGGCTTGGTTAAACTGGCTTGCGTAATACTCAGAAACCACTGGCAGATCGAGAAGGACGATATTTTCGTCGCGAAATTCCTGCATCGCAATACAGGGCCGTGTTGCAAAGGGATGGCTATCAGCAACCAAGGCGTAGGCGGGAACCTCAAGCAATGTTTCATAAGTGATGCCGGTCTTCATGGCGTTTGCGACGCATACGATCACGTCATAGGCCCCCGAAATAAGACCGTCTTGGGCGCTTTGGTTGTCGCATTCCAAAAATTTAACGGTCACATCAGCATTCCTAGACAGAATGCGTTCGATAATCTGCGGCATGAAAGCTGGAGCCGCCGGAGCGTAGTAGCCGACACGCAAAACGCCATTGACCTGCGTGCGCATGTCACCGCCATCCCGCATCATGTTTTCGTATTCATCCAGTAGATTCTGGATTTTCGGCACCATCTGCTGGCCAGTTGCCGTAAGGGAAATGCCCTTGGCGCGGTTCCGAATGGTCAACTGCAGCCCAAACGCCGCTTCGACTTGGTTGACGGCCGTATGCACCGCCGAAGGCACAACATTTACGATTTTCGCGGCTTCTGTGATGCTGCCTGCATGGATAGCGGCCATGAAATACCGCAACGCCTTTAGAGAAATTTCTGGTGTCATTGTCCGTACTGTCTGAATTTCAGAATATAGTATTGCATTAATTCTGTTTTTGGAAAGTCACATTGTAGGCAATATTCATTCCGCACAGAAGGAGGTTTCAAAATGCGCACATCAGCACGGGTTGTCATTGTTGGCGGCGGCGTCAGCGGCCTTTCAGCGCTCTACCACCTCACCCAAGAGGGTTGGACAGATGTCGTCCTTTTGGAACGCAACGAACTGACCTCAGGCACCACGTGGCATTCCGCAGCGCAGTGCCCGCAACTGGCGTTCAACCAATTGCTGCTGCTTTTGCGCAAATACACGATCCAGCTTTACAAAGAACTGGCGGACGATCCCGACTACCCGATCAATTATCACCACCGTACGGGTGGAATGCGCCTGATCACTGATCAGGACAATATGGATGCATCCCACCACATTATTTCGGTGGCCAAAGGACTTGGGATTGATTTCGATCTGGTTGATCCTGCCGAGGCCATGCGGCGCAATCCCTTGGTGCAGGGTCACGGGCTGTTGGGTGCCCTTTGGGATGATTTGGATGGCGATATTGACCCCGCGCAACTGTGTCAGGCGCTGGCGCGGCGTGCGCGCAAGGCAGGGGCCGAGATTACCCGAAATTGCCCTGTCACTGGCCTCACACAAAAGCCGAACAACGAATGGATCGTCCATACGGACAAAGGCGACATCGAAGCTGAGCATGTGGTGATCGCCGCGGGGTATCGCGTCAATGAAATCGGAGAGATGCTTAATATCAAATACCCAGTTATCAGCATGGAACACATGTACTTCGTGACCGAAGACATCCCTGAACTGGTGGTGCGCGAGACCCGCGTCCCAATGGTCCGCTGCCCGCGCGATACGTTCTATATGCGCCAAGAAAAGAAGGGGCTGCTGGTCGGCATCTATGAACTGGATTGCAAAACCTTCGGGGTGGACGGGATCGACCCTGATTTCGTCAACGCGCTTTGCCCTGATGATCTGGATAGATTGCTTCCCAAGATGGAGCCGATCTTTGAACGACTGCCTTGCCTGCAAGACGTCGGGATCAAATCGGTTGTGAACGGCCCCATCGCGTATGCCGCCGACGCTGGCCCGCTGATCGGCAAACAACCGGGACGGCGCAATCTGTGGTCGATGAACGGCATTCGCGTCGGCATTGGCGAAGGCGGTGGGTATGGCAAGATGCTCGCCCAGGTGATGGTGCATGGAGAGACCGAATGGGACATATGGCAGCTTGATCCGCGTCGCATCACCAGTTTTGCGAATTCCGAATACACCGCGCTTAAGTCGATCGAAGACTACCAAATGGAATTCCAGTGGCACATGCCCCACGAACACCGCCCAGCAGGTCGCCCAGCGAAGACAACGCCACTTTATCCCGTGCTAGAAGCAAAAGGTGCCGCCTTTGGTGTAGTCAACGGCTGGGAGCGCACGAATTTCTACAAGCCCACCCCCGATTTCGTCGAAGAGCACAGCTATAAGTTCTGCAACTGGCATGACGTGGTCGCCGCTGAAGTCGCAGCTGTGCAAACCCGCGTTGGCATCGCAGAACTGTCCGGTTTCAACCGGTTTGAGATTACAGGGACAGACGCGGCTGCATGGATTGATAGCCTGACCTGCACCAAACTACCAAAGGCCACGGGCCGGGTCGGTCTTTGCTACTTCCTCAGCCACAACGGCAATATCGACGCCGAAGCGACGGTGGCCAAGCTTTCTGACACGCGCCTGTGGTACTGCTCCGCCGCCGCTGCCGAATACCACGATATGGATTGGCTGACTGAACGGTTGCCCGCCGGATCAGACATCCGGATCACAAGCCTGACCAATAGTCACACCGTTCTGATCATTGCCGGCCCCCATGCGCGGGCCCTGATGGGCGCGGCCTGCCCACGCACAAGTTTCGCCCAATCCGATTTTCCGTGGATGACCGCCCAAACCTGTTTTGTTGGATATGTTGAAGCGACTGTCATGGCCGTCAGTTTCTCCGGAGAACAAGCGTTCGAGGTTCATGTTCCCAACATCCAACTCCATGCGGCCTACCTCGCGTTGACCAAGGCAGGTGAGGCTTTCGGTCTCGCGCATTTTGGCATGTACGCCATTGAATCCATGCGGATGGAGAAAGGCTATGGCCATTGGAAGGGCGACTTCATCACCGAATTTAACCCGATCGAGGCAGGGGTCGCACGCTTTGTTGATCTGTCCAAAGACTTCACCGGCAAGGACGGATTGGAACGCCAAATCGCGCTCGGCAACCGCCGCGAACGGGTCCTGATCGCAATCGACAGCAAAACCGCGCCCGCCCATGCCGGTGAGACGGTGTTCGAAGGCGACAAACCGGTTGGAACCATCACCTCAGCCGCGTGGGGGTATCGGATCAACCAGAACCTAGCGATGGCTTATGTCGATCCGGCCCACGCCAAAGTTGGCACAGACCTCAGCGTTTTGCTGATTGGCGAACGCGTCGGCGCAAAAATATTAGAAAGCTGTCCATATGACGCCGATCAAACCATTCCGCGAGGCAAAAGCGAATAATCGCCGAAGGATCAGTCGCGGAAACACCCAATCTACCTGCCATTCGCGAACTTCGGCCCGCCGGAATCGCGGGTCGCATTATCGGTCAGAGACGACTACTGCGACCCAAGCACGTCTGGGCCGGCACATCCAATCGCCCCTCAGGATGAAGAAACGTCCCTTAGGGCAGAGGTCAGGCCATTTGGCCCAGCCAAAAAATCCAGAAAGCTACGCGTTTTGGCGGGCAGGTAGCTGCGGTCTGCGTAGATCGCTTGCACTTGCAGCTTTGGCCATTCAACGTTTGGCAGAACGACCTCCAACCGATTTTCGTTCAGATCACTTTGTGCTGACCAGCTTGGAACCATTGCAAATCCCATGCCAGCCATTGCTGCCTGATAAAGAATGCTTTCGTTGCCGCTTACCAAAATCGGCCTGAGTTTGATATCTAACCCATTCGCCCCTCCAAATTTGATGCGCCCGTCACCGGCAACTTGAGAATAGGCAAGCATCGGCGCGTCATTCAAATCGCCCGGCGATTGTGGACGCCCAAAGCTGTCCAAAAAGGCTGGGGCTGCAACCAATTGAAAAGTCACCTCTCCCAATTTGCGGGCAATGAGTCCCTCATCCAGCTTGAACGCAACACGCAGCGCCAAATCAACGCCTTCTTCGACCATGTTGATTTTGCGGCCGCTGAGGTCGACATCAAAAGTCACATGCGGGTTTTGCTGATGATAGGCGGTCAGGATTTTCGCAAAGGTCGGATTGGACATCCAGACGGGCACCGACATTCTGAGCGTACCGCGCGGTGACAGTCTGTCGGAGGTTAATTGCGCCTCAGCTTCGGCCAACCCGTCAAGCAAAGGGCAGATCGTCAGCAAATACTGCGCGCCCGCCTCGGTCAGACTAACGTTCCGGCTGTTGCGATTGAGCAGGCGCGCGCCGACGCGCGCCTCCACATGCTTGACGTGTTTGCTAGTCATTGCAGGCGATATATTCAGGCGCTCTGCCACGGCAGAGAAGTTCTTGTGTTCTGCAACTTCTGCAAAAACTCGCAAGCTCAATAGTGTGTCCATTATCAACTCACAGTAAATGGTAGATAAACAAATAGCCCAATGATGTCGCTAGGGGAATGATTTATTCCTGTTCTCATCACAACGCGCTGCAAAAGCGATTTTTTGGAAAGAGAACGACATGACAACAATTGACACAAACCCCGCACAGACCAGCAAGGGCTGGAGTATTGGATTGTGGATCGCCCAAGCCCTATTGGCTGCGATGTTCCTGATGGCCGGCGCGACCAAGTTGATGTCCGGATCGGCTGAATTGGTGGCGATGGGCATGGGCTGGGCCGAAAACGCGCCCTTCTTGCTGATCAAATTCATTGGCCTGGCAGAGGTCGCAGGTGGGCTGGGTCTGATCCTACCCGCGGCCACACGCATTATGCCGCACCTGACGAAATGGGCTGCAGCCGGTCTTGCCGTGATCATGGTTCTGGCCGCTGGCCTGCACATCACGCGCGGCGAATTCGAAGTAGTGCCGGTCAACGTGATCCTGTTCGCGCTGGCCGCTTTTGTGATCTGGGGCCGCACGAAAAAGGCACCGATCGCACCACGCGCTTAATCCATTCCAACGCGCTCCGGTTTCTCCTGCCGGGGCGCCCTTTCCTTTGCAAAAGGTTGCCTTCCCATGCTCAACTCTGTGCTTGCCGCCAACACAAACCTATCACCACAAACTGACCGCCTGTCCTGGGGAGTTGTCGAACTTCAGGTGACCGAACTTGATCGCGCGGTTGCCTTTTGGACAACAGCATTGGGATTGATCGAACGGGGTCATAAATCGCCTGGTGTTTCATTGGGTACAAGCGATCGCACGCTGATCGTACTTCATCCCGGGGCGCAGGACCCTGTCAAAGCGCCCTTCACGGGCATGTATCATGTCGCGATTGGCGTGCGCAGTCAGGCCGAATTTTCCCGTCTTCTCGCCCGTCTGATCCATCTGAACGTTCAGGTTGGGCCGACAGATCACCTGTTGGCGAAGTCGATATACTTCCAAGACCCCGACGGTCTGGAGATTGAGATCACCTTTGAGACGCCAGAACGGTTTGGTCATTTTGGCGATATGTCTCGGGGGCTGACACTTTATGATGTTGACGGAAACCCCCATTCGGGACGCGGACCGCTGGATGTAACGGCCGAGCTGGCCCATGCGGCGGGTGCAGACCTGTTGGCACCGTTGGCGGACGACAGTTACCTTGCGCATCTGCACTTCAAAGTGCCAGCACTTGTGCCCGCATTGGACTGGTTCGAGACCCTCGGTTTTGAACGTCACCTGACGCTGGATGCTTGGGGCTTTGCCGATATGGGCGCGGGTGCACCCAACACGCACCGTTTGGCTATGAATATTTGGGCGGGTCCCAACAACCCGCCTATGCCACAAGATATGGCTGGGCTGGTGCATTACGAATTGTTCACCCACGGCGAGGTCGTAGCCTCATCTCATCTACACAAAGACGGGGATGTCTTGCGCGGAACCGACCCAGCTGGCGTCGCAGTGACCCTGCGCCCTGCAAAATAGGAGAGCATTATGACTGATACCCCGACATCCTACCGCACCGCACAGATCGTTTTGCACTGGGTCGTGTTCACCGCCATCTGGGTGCAATGGCTGTTCAACGAGCCGATGAAACGCACCATTGAGGCCATGCAGACGGGTGCTGCGCCCGCCGGCAATGATATGTCGATGGCGTGGGTCCATGTGGGCTTTGGCTCGACAATCCTGCTGGCAGTGCTCGCCCGGCTATACCTGCGCTACCGCTATGGAACACCCGGCCACGCCCCTGGCACCTCCCCGATGCAGGCCAAGATTGCCACGGGTGTTCACTGGGCCCTCTATGGCGCGCTGATTGGCATGGTGGTCACGGGTGGGATGACATGGAACGGTGTCGCTGATCTGGGCTATGTGCACTGGCTTTTGAACATTGTGCTGTTTGCCCTGATTACAGCCCACGCCGCAGCGGCCATTTTCAACCAGTTTGTTCGCAAAGACGGCACGCTTGCGCGGATGATCCCTGCCCTCAAGACGTAAAATATCGCCCGAGCCGCGACGGAAACCCATGGCTCGGGCGTATCACTCCCAACACATAGATTTGCTTGGACCTAGATATGCAACGTTTCTTTGCAGCGACCTCACCCTATCTCACTTGGGCCGTGCTGGCCTCCCTTGGGGTCATGATGACCTTCACGGCACTGACCTCAACGGACCCGAAGATCTTTCATCAACTCGTGCACCCATCTGGTGAAACCTCTGCGCGGCTGTTGATCGTCACGATGATGGCGACCCCTTTGGCGATGCTGCTGAAGGGATGGCGCGGGCCGCAATGGTTAAAACGCAACCGCCGCTATCTGGGAGTCGCCTCCTTTGGTTATGCGCTGCTGCACACGATTTTTTACCTGCTGGACAAGGCGTCACTGGCAACCGTCTTTGACGAGTTGCCGCGTCTTTACATCTGGACGGGCTGGGTGGCCTTCCTCATTTTTGTACCGCTGGCTTTGACATCAATGGATTACTTCGTGCGCAAAATGGGCACATGGTGGAAATGGTTGCAACGCTGGACCTACGCCGCCGCCGTGCTGACGTTGGTGCATTGGGCCGCTTTGCATGATTGGAACGGAGCAGCACCCGCTCTGGTCCACTTTGGCCCCCTGATCGCACTTGAGGCATATCGTGTCTGGTATTGGTACCTCCGCCCTCGACCGCAAGCTGCGGCCATGCCACAGCGGTAGCGTGCACACCAATAGCCAAGTTATGTCAGCACGGATCAGAATTGTGAAGAATGAGTACGCCTTGCTGCACGCTTCGATCCACTGTCGAAACGATTGAGCTGTGAATCTAGCCGGGTTTTGCTGAGCAGAATGTCACGTTTTCTTTGGGGCGAAGAAAAGAGTTCAACAGCGCTACAACTGCCTTTTTCGACTTGGTCAGTCGAGCAACTTGATAGCTGAATGTCTGCTTCCGCGGTTAACTAGGAATTTGTAGCATTCGCAGCGAACGACCGCTTTCCGCCCTTATTTGACGTTTGCCAAAGCGATTACCTGGGAACTATTCCCAGAACTCAAAAAAGTGATGGCCCACACTTAAGGATCAGCCACGCTTCTTTGAGCACTGGATAGCAGGCTCGCTTCATGACCTAGGCTTGTCAGCGCGTAGTATTCTCACCGCCTCCTCACTCTTTGCCTTTCAATCGCGACCCGCCGTTGCTTGTTTATCGGGTGTTCCCGCCCGAGCATACGATAGAAACCTTGTCCCTTTGACCAGTTGAGGAATTGACTGAAGCTGTCGACTTGATCGTCGTTTCGGCCTCGCGGGAAGCTTTGGAGCTCACGCTTGAATGCAGGCAACCAACTTGCATTGGAAGGCAGATAAATTAGCCCT
Source organism: Cognatiyoonia sp. (assembly GCA_042093895.1). GTDB lineage: Bacteria > Pseudomonadota > Alphaproteobacteria > Rhodobacterales > Rhodobacteraceae > Cognatiyoonia. The sequence continues at coordinate 202,249 of JBELEI010000006.1, forward strand.
TCCTCGACGGGCGCGCAGGCCGCCTGGAACCGAACACCTTTCTCGTCGTTGCGGGATGTGCAAGCATTGGCAGGTCATACTTCATTGGCGGTGACGCAACGCTACATAGACAGTGACAGTGAAGTGCAGAGGAAGATCGTGGAGCTGGTTTAGTTTGCTCTTTCTAACTAGTGGATCAGGAGGTTAGTTGACGGATTTTGGTGATGCGGAGTCAATGAGGGGCAGCAATCTGCAGCCCCTCTGATCCGATTGACACGTCTACACGTTGAGTGCTCGATTTCACACCCAGGTAGGCAAAACTCAAAATAGGAATTCGAGAATATCTTCTGCTTCGCCGTTGTGTTCCGCTTGGCCTGGAAAATCGTCTGGAAAATTTTCCAAAGGGATCATTGGTATTCCAGCTAAGAATTCAAAATCTGGTGCTTCGCCCGTTTCGACTGGTCGAAGTGTGTCTGGTGGGCCTTGTGCCTCGATCTCAGGTTTCATTGGTAAGTCGTCAGGTTTGCCTCCATCTGGAATAGCATCCAGAGCTTCAGTAGCCTTACCTCGTCCGCTCGTATGTCCAAGAGCCTCTGTTATTCCAGCAAAATTCATCTCAGTGTCTACATTTTCGGGCGCTACGCCCGTTTCGACTGATGGGATTGTCTCTTGTGGACCTTGTGCCTCGGTCTCAGGTTTCATCGGCAAATCGTCAGGTTTTCCGCCGTCTGGAATGTCATCCAGAGCTTCAGTAGCCTTACCTCGTCCGCTCACATGCTCAAGAGCCTTCATTATTCCTGCAAATTTCATCTCAATGTCCTCAATGTTTCTTTTTCTGAAACTGCTTGTTTCCAATAATTGTGGTAATTCTATGAAGGACCTGCCGGATCTCGGCGTTTGTCCGCTTAGCCAATTGGATCAAATCGTACAGAATTCGTTGGTTAGCATTCTCTGATCTCGGAATTATTTGGGGTTTGGGCCACTTCGTAGATAGTCACAGGCAATCGTGAACTTGTTCTCGAAGTGGTATCGAGGACCCAGGCAGGATTCGAACCTGCAACCTGCCCCTTAGGAGGGGGCTGCTCTATCCAGTTGAGCCACGGGGCCATTCAAAAGCAGTTTGCGTGCAATGTTTCGCCGGTCAATCGTATAGCTTGGAAAAAGTTTCGTCACACGTTACAGATTCAAAGCAAGTATTATCTCAGGAAAAAAGCCTTTGACAAATCCAGTAAAGCGCGCCCTCACCCTTCGCGATGTTTCAGAAGCTTCTGGCGTTAGCGAAATGACCGTAAGTCGCGTTTTACGTAATAAAGGAGATGTCAGCGCTGCGACCCGCGAAAAAGTACAAAATGCAGCAAAGACTCTCGGCTACGTGCCTAACAAAATCGCTGGAGCACTGGCGTCGCAGCGCGTAAATTTAGTTTCGGTCATCATTCCCTCTTTGGGAAACATGGTGTTTCCGGAGGTGCTAAGCGGCATTTCTGAAGTATTAGAAACGACCGAATTACAGCCTGTTGTTGGCGTAACAGATTACCTTCCTGAAAAGGAAGAAAAGGTACTTTTTGATATGCTTTCTTGGCGACCAGCTGGCGTCATTATCGCTGGACTTGAGCATTCTGAAGCTTCTCGCGCGATGCTGCGGCAAGCAGGTGTTCCAGTGGTTGAGATCATGGATATAGATGGCGAGCCTATCGACACTTGTGTTGGGATATCACATCGTCGCGCTGGCCGGAAAATGGCGGAAGCGATCTTAGAAGCCGGGTATCGAAAGATCGGATTTATGGGCACGAAAATGCCGTTGGATCACCGTGCTCGGAAACGCTTTGAAGGGTTTACGAGAACCTTGGCTCAGAACGGAATCGAGATCGCGGATCAAGAATTCTACTCTGGTGGATCGGCTTTAGCCAAAGGTCGCGAGATGACCAAGGCCATGCTAGACCGAACGCCCGATCTCGATTTTATCTATTACTCAAATGATATGATTGGCGCAGGTGGTCTGCTTTACCTTTCAGAAACTGGACGCAGGATCCCAGAAGACATCGGATTGGCGGGTTTCAATGCTGTCGAATTATTAGAGGGCTTGCCTCAACAGCTTGCAACAATGGACGCATGTCGTTTGGAAATCGGACGCAAAGCGGCCGACGTGATTATTCAACGCCATTCTGGCAATCTAGATCACGACCGTATCATCGGCTTGAAACCAACCTTGGCGTCCGGTGACACGCTAATCCGCAGAAAGTAACGGATTGTACGATCGCCTTTGCAGACGGCCAATCAGCTGATGGTAGAAGAAAAAGTGGTGAGCCGTGATGGGTTCGAACCATCGACCTACTGATTAAAAGTCAGTT
>JBELEI010000007.1:0-168099 GCA_042093895.1 Cognatiyoonia sp.
TTCTTCCGCAACCGCGGAACCATCGACGTTGAAGACGTCAACGTGATGAAGGGCTAAGACCATGGAAACCATCATCCTTTTCGCACCCCTTGTTGGAGCCCTGCTATGCGGCTTTGGCTGGAAATTTATCGGTGAAACGGCTGCGCAGTGGGTGGCGACGTCGCTGTTGTTCTTGTCTGCGCTTTTGTCTTGGGTTGTGTTCCTAGGCTTTGACGGTGTGACCGAGAATATCCAGATCCTGCGTTGGATTGAATCCGGCACACTCAGCACCGATTGGGCGATCCGGATGGACCGTCTAACGGCGATTATGTTGATCGTGATCACCACGGTGTCCGCGCTCGTGCATCTATATTCCTTTGGGTACATGGCGCATGATGATCATTTCGCGGAAGGCGTCAGCTATAAGCCGCGCTTTTTCGCGTATCTGTCGTTCTTTACTTTTGCGATGTTGATGTTGGTGACCTCTGACAACCTTGTTCAGATGTTCTTTGGCTGGGAAGGCGTGGGCGTTGCGTCCTATTTGCTGATTGGGTTCTATTATAAGAAGCCTTCTGCCAATGCGGCGGCGATCAAGGCGTTTGTGGTCAACCGCGTTGGGGATTTCGGTTTCGCGCTGGGGATCTTTGGCATTTACATGCTGACGGATAGCATTCGGTTTGAAGACATCTTTGCGATGACGCCGCAGCTGGCTGAAATGACTGTGACCTTCTTGTGGACCGATTGGAACGCGGCGAACTTATTGGCGATCCTGTTGTTTATCGGGGCGATGGGGAAATCAGCGCAATTGGTGCTGCACACTTGGTTGCCAGACGCGATGGAAGGGCCGACACCTGTGTCCGCGTTGATCCACGCGGCGACCATGGTGACGGCGGGTGTTTTCCTTGTTTGTCGTATGTCGCCCTTGTTCGAATACGCACCAGAGGCGCAGACGTTTATCGTGTTTCTTGGCGCGACGACGGCGTTCTTTGCGGCGACGGTTGGTTTGGTTCAGAACGATATCAAGCGCGTGATCGCGTATTCGACCTGTTCGCAGCTGGGTTATATGTTTGTGGCGGCTGGTGTTGGGGTCTATTCGGTTGCGATGTTCCACCTGCTGACGCACGCGTTCTTTAAGGCGATGTTGTTCCTTGGGGCGGGGTCCGTGATCCACGGGATGCACCACGAGCAGGATATGCAGAACTATGGCGGGTTGCGCCATAAGTTGCCGTGGACTTTCCGCGCGATGATGATCGGAACTTTGGCGATCACGGGCGTTGGTATTCCATTGCTTTACATTGGTTTCCCTGTTGGGTTCGCGGGCTTCGTGTCCAAAGATGCGATCATCGAGAGTGCCTATGCAGCCGGTGCGGGGTATGCGTTCTGGATGCTTGTTTTGGCGGCGTTCATGACCAGTTTTTATAGCTGGCGTTTGATGTTCCTGACGTTCTATGGCGAACCGCGCGGTGACAAGCACACCCATGAGCATGCGCATGAAAGCCCAATGACAATGTTGACGCCTTTGGCTGTTTTGGCTGTTGGTGCGATTTTCTCGGGTATGGTTGGGTATAAGGCGTTCTTTAAATCCGACGAAAGCGTTGGTCAGTTCTTTGGCTATATCGAGAAGTCTGAAAAGGCCGAGGATCACGCGATGGGCTTTAGCCTGATTGCGCCTGCTTATGCGGCTGGTGAAGAGACCGACGCCAAAGATGACGATCACGGCGAAAAGCATGTGCAGCAACCGGGCGAGGGTGCGATTTTCCATCACCCTGATAACCACGTTCTGCATGATGCGCATTATGTGCCGAAGTGGGTCAAGCTGAGCCCGTTCATTGTGATGGTTGCTGGTTTCTTGCTGGCCTATCAGATGTATATCCGTCGCCCGGATTGGCCTGCGAAATTGGCAGAGCAGCAGCGACCGCTTTACAACTTCTTGCTCAACAAATGGTACTTTGACGAGCTTTATGATTTTGTCTTTATCCGTCCTGCTAAGTGGCTTGGTGGTTTCCTTTGGAAGCGCGGTGATATGGGCGTGATCGACGGTGGTATCAACGGGTTGGCCATGGGCATTGTGCCGTTCTTCACCCGTCTCGCTGGGAAGGCCCAGTCGGGTTACGTCTTTACCTATGCCTTTGCGATGGTGGTCGGGATCGCTGTCTTGTTGACATATGTGTCCCTTACAGGAGGCGTGCGTTGATGTTGTCTGCACTGCCAACTGAGTACTACGTGATTGTGGGCGTTTGCATCGCAATCATGGGGTTTTGCGCATTTTATCTTGGTTCGCCGGATTGGCGTGTCAAAGCTGGCGCTCGGGCGGGGCTGACTGTTTCAGCGGCGTCTCTCTTTGTGTTTACGATGACTTACCTCTCGGTATTTGTCGCGGTTTTGATCGTGGTGCTGCCGTTTGTGCTGATCGTTGCGTTCTTTACTGACCTCTTTTCGGGACTGTTCTAATGGGCAATCTACTCTCCCTCACCACGTTCATCCCGTTGCTGGGTGCTGTGATCCTTGCGATCTTTTTGCGCGGCGACGATGAGGCGGCGCAACGCAATGCCAAGTGGGTTGCATTGGCCACAACGGTCGCGACGTTCATTGTGTCGCTGTTTATTCTGACGGGCTTTAACCCCGAAGACACGGGCTTTCAGATGGTGGAAGAACGCGATTGGCTCTTAGGATTTAAGTACAAAATGGGCGTTGATGGGATTTCGATCCTATTCGTAATGCTGACCACCTTCCTGATGCCGATCGTGATTGGTGCGTGTTGGGATGTGAAATCCCGCGTCAAAGAATACATGATTGCCTTCTTGTTCCTTGAAACACTGATGCTGGGCGTGTTCATGGCGCTGGATCTTGTGCTGTTCTATCTGTTCTTTGAGGCTGGCCTGATCCCAATGTTCCTGATCATTGGCATCTGGGGCGGGGCGAACCGGATTTATGCGTCCTTCAAATTCTTCCTGTATACGTTCCTCGGCTCTGTCCTAATGTTGGTGGCCATGGTCGCGATGTTTGTCGACGCAGGCACCACGGATATTCCGACATTGATGGCGCACAGCTTTGGAACCGAGACGTTTAGCGTTTTGGGTATTCAGATCATTGGCGGGGCGCAAACATTGATGTGGTTGGCGTTCTTTGCGTCATTTGCTGTCAAAATGCCGATGTGGCCTGTGCACACATGGTTGCCGGACGCGCACGTTCAAGCGCCAACCGCTGGTTCTGTTGTTCTAGCCGCAATCCTTTTGAAAATGGGTGGTTATGGGTTCCTGCGCTTTAGCTTGCCGATGTTCCCGGTTGGGTCCGAGGTGATGGGCCCGCTCGTTCTGTGGCTGTCTGCGATTGCGATTGTTTACACATCGCTTGTCGCCCTCGTGCAGCAGGACATGAAGAAGCTGATCGCCTATTCATCCGTTGCGCACATGGGATACGTAACCATGGGGATCTTTGCGGTGAACCAACAGGGAATCGACGGTGCGATTTTCCAGATGATCAGCCACGGCTTTATCTCGGGCGCGCTGTTCCTTTGTGTCGGGGTTATCTACGACCGTATGCACACACGCGAAATCGACGCCTATGGTGGTCTGGTGAACCGGATGCCGGCCTATGCGTTGATCTTTATGTTCTTTACGATGGCGAACGTCGGGTTGCCGGGTACCTCTGGCTTTGTCGGCGAATTCCTGACTCTGATGGGTATTTTCCAAGTAAACACCTGGATCGCGGCATTTGCGACCTCTGGTGTGATCCTGTCAGCGGCGTATGCGCTGTGGCTGTATCGCCGCGTGGTAATGGGTGACCTGATCAAGGAAAGCCTGAGAACGATCAGTGATATGACCAAGCGCGAGCGTTTACTGTTTGCACCACTTGTCGTGATGACACTGCTGCTTGGCGTCTACCCGGCCTTGGTTCTTGATATTATTGGGCCTTCGGTTGAAGCGCTTGTTGGACAATACGACACTGCAACGGCTGCATTTGATGCGGCTAACCAAATTGCACAGAATTAAGGAGCGGCCGTAATGTTATCCGCTGATATCCAAACCATCATGCCAGAGATTTTGCTGGCGGTTTATGCGATGATCGCCCTTTTGGGGGCCGTCTACACGGTCAAAGATGGGGCTGCGAGCCTGCTAACATGGGCGACATCCGGTGTGTTCGTCTTGTTGGCCGTTTGGATCGTGATCAATGGTGATGGATCAACTGCAGCCTTTGGTGGGATGTTCGTTGATGATGCCTTTGCGCGATTTGCCAAGGTTGTGATCCTGATATCTGCGGCCGTCGTGTTGTTGATGTCCGAAGGATACATGCAGCAGCGCGGATTGCTGAAATTCGAATACCCGTTGCTGGTCGCATTGGGCGTTGTGGGCATGATGGTGATGGTGTCTGCCGGTGACCTTATGGCGCTGTATATGGGCCTAGAGCTGCAATCACTTGCGCTTTATGTGGTGGCGTCGTTGCGCCGCGATAGTGTGAAGTCGACAGAAGCTGGTCTAAAGTACTTTGTTCTGGGCGCGCTGTCGTCTGGATTGCTGCTATATGGTGCGTCGCTTGTTTACGGGTTTACGGGCACAACCTTGTTCACTGGCATTTTCGCGTCACTTGAGGGTGGCGTGTCGCTGGGCCTATTGTTTGGCATCGTGTTCCTATTGGCAGGCTTTGCGTTCAAGGTTTCCGCTGCGCCGTTCCACATGTGGACGCCAGATGTGTACGAGGGATCCCCAACGCCTGTGACCGCATTTTTTGCGACGGCGCCAAAGATGGCAGCGATGGGTCTGTTTGCACGTGTTGTTCATGATGCGTTCGGTGGAATTGTCAGCGACTGGCAACAGATCGTGGCATTCTTATCCGTTGCTTCGATGTTCCTCGGCGCGATTGCGGCGATTGGACAGCGCGATATCAAACGTCTAATGGCCTATTCATCGATTGCGCACATGGGGTTTGCTTTGATGGGCCTTGCCGCAGGCACAACGCTGGGTGTGCAAGCGATGCTGGTTTACATGGCGATCTATGTGACGATGAATGTCGGCACCTTTGCCTTGATCCTAATGATGGAGCGCGACGGTCGTCCGGTCACGGATATTCATGCGCTGAAGCAATATTCCAAGACGCAGCCTTTGCTGGCCTTTGTGATGCTTTGCCTGATGTTTAGTCTTGCTGGTGTTCCGCCGCTGTTGGGCTTCTTTGGTAAGTTTTACGTCCTGCAAGCCGCCTATGATGCAGGTCTTGCATGGCTTGCCGTGGCCGGTGTGGTCGCGTCGGTGATCGGTGCCTTCTATTACATTCGGATCGTATATTTCATGTACTTTGGTGAAGACACTGAAGCGATGGACGGTAACCCAGCGCCGATCCTTTGGTTCACGGCTGTGGCCTGCGGAGCGATTGTTGCCTTGGCTTGGGTGCCGGGCGTCAACTTGTTTGGTGTTGATCCAGTGGCCGCAACCGCAGCCGCATCGTTGGTGAACTAAATCAAAGCCTGCATCGCGCACGGATTTGGAAGGATGATCAGATGAACCCATCTCAGCATCCAAATTGGCCCAACGATCACCGCTGCATTGTTTTGGATACCGTCGATAGCACCATGGCCGAGGCAGCGCGTCGCGCGCCCGATATTCACCATCCAACATGGATCATCGCGCAGAACCAGACCGCGGCGCGGGGCCGACGCGGGCGTCCTTGGGAAAATCCCAAAGGAAACCTGTCTGCTACGTTGTTGTGTAAACCACTATGTACGGCGCAAGCTGCGGCACAGCGTTCGTTTGTTGCGGCGAATGCGTTACTGGAAGCGCTTTCGATCTATGTCGACCGGCGCAAACTGTCGCTAAAGTGGCCGAACGACGTATTGCTAAACGGCGGCAAAGTCGCGGGCATTTTGCTTGAGAGCAGCGGGCGTGGTCCGTTCGTGGATTGGTTGTCAGTTGGGATCGGTGTCAACCTGTCCTATGCGCCGAGCGTTGAAGGTGCAGCGTTCCCACCAGTGAGTGTCGCAGGCGAGGGCGGCGAACCCGTCCCAGCCAATGAATTTCTTGTCACGCTTGCTACTGCTTATGCGACGCAAGAAAAGAAGCTGGATGCAATGGGCTTTGCACGTATTCGCGAGGATTGGCTCAAGCATGCTGCGCGGTTGGGTGAGACGATTGTTGCCCGCACCGCCAATGAAACAATAGAGGGCCTCTTTGACACTATCGACAAAGACGGCAATCTTGTCTTGATCACCGCCAAAGGCCCACGTGCCATACCGGCGGCTGACGTATATTTTCAGGGGTAAACGCATGCTTCTAGCGATTGACTGCGGTAACACGAACACCGTGTTTTCGATTTGGAACGGCAAAGAATTTATTGCCGATTGGCGCACCGCGACGGAGTGGCAGCGGACGGCAGACCAATATTATGTGTGGTTGTCGACACTGATGAAGATTCAAGACATCAATGTCGAGATCGACGAAGTCATTGTCAGTTCCACAGTGCCGCGCGTCGTCTTTAATTTGCGTGTTTTATCGGATCGCTACTTCAATTGCCGACCATTGGTTGTGGGCAAACCCGAGTGCGCTTTGCCCGCCGATCCGCGTGTGGACGAGGGGACAGCTGTTGGCCCTGACCGTTTAGTGAATGCAGCTGGTGCTTTTGATCGGTATGGTGGCGATTTGATTGTCGTCGATTTTGGCACGGCGACGACATTTGATGTTGTGGCGGCGGATGGCGCCTATGTTGGCGGTGTGATTGCCCCCGGTGTGAACTTAAGTCTGGAAGCGTTGCACAACGCGGCGGCGGCGCTACCGCATGTCGATATCACGAAACCACAAAAGGTCATCGGCACCAATACTGTCGCTTGTATGCAGTCTGGTGTCTTTTGGGGTTACATAGGGTTGGTGCGTGAGATATGCGATCGCATTAAGTCCGAACGTGGCGTGCCGATGAAGGTCATCTCGACTGGGGGCCTGGCACCCTTGTTTCAGCAATCCGCTACTCTATTTGATGAATTCGATGACGATCTCACGATTCACGGTCTGACCGTGATCCATAAGTTTAATAAGGAAAATACATGACATCTCGCCTGATTTATTTGCCGCTGGGCGGCGCTGGCGAAATTGGGATGAATGCCTATGTCTATGGCTATGGGCCGAAAGACGTAGAGCGTTTGATCGTTGTCGATCTGGGCGTAACCTTTCCAGATATGGACGGGACACCAGGCGTTGATTTGATCCTGCCTGATATTGCGTGGCTAGAGCAGCGCAAAACGATGATTGATGGTATTTTCATTACCCACGCGCACGAAGACCACGTTGGGGCGATTGGGCATTATTGGGAACGTCTCGGCGCGCCTGTCTACGCACGTAAGTTCACGGCCAATATCGCGCGTCGTAAGTTAGAAGAACATGGGCATCCTGATGGTGTCGTGACGGTTGTAGAGACATATCCCGAGGTGATCGATTGCGGACCATTTAAGGTCAGCTATTTACCGATCAGCCATTCGATCCCTGAAAGTTCCGGTCTTGTGATCGATAGCCCGGACGGGCGCGTTCTGCACACAGGCGATTTCAAAATCGATACGACACCAGTTGTTGGGGATCCGTTTGATGCGGATCTGTGGGCCGAAGTATCCAAAGACGGCGTCAAAGCACTGGTTTGTGACAGTACCAACATCTTTTCGCCCGCCGAGGGGCGTTCAGAAGCGTCGATCTTTGGTGAGGTTGAGGGGCTGATGCGCGAGGCTGAGGGCATGGTCGTTGCGACGACATTTGCCTCCAACATTGCCCGCCTTAAGACGCTTGCGATGGCGGCAGATAAGGCTGGGCGGTCTGTTTGTTTGTTGGGCCGCGCAATGCGCCGTATGACAGAAGCCGCAACAGAAACCGGGCTATTGGTGGATTTTCCAAAGACGGTAAGCCCAGAGGATGCACAGAACATCCCGCGTGAAAACTTGTTATTATTGGTCACTGGGTCACAGGGCGAGCGCCGCGCGGCCTCGGCCCAATTGGCGAACGGTAAGTATTTGGGTCTGACGATGAAAGAAGGGGATACGTTCCTTTTCTCGTCTAAAACGATCCCAGGAAATGAACGCGGCGTGATCCGCATCATGAACCAGTTTTCGGAAATGGGTGTCGATGTCATCGACGATGCGGGTGGTCGGTATCACGTATCTGGTCACGCAAACCGCCCAGATTTGGAGACGATGCATGACATCGTCAAACCGCAATTCTTGATCCCAATGCACGGTGAGCATCGCCACCTGCGCGAGCACGTGAAAGTGGGGAATGCCAAAGGTTTAACAGGCATCGTAGCGGTGAATGGTATGATGATTGATCTGTCTGGCAATGCGCCGACAGTCGCAGAATATATCGATACAGGCCGCACGTATTTGGATGGGTCGGTTCAAATTGGCGCAATGGATGGTGTTGTGCGCGAGCGCATCAAGATGGCGCTGAACGGCCATATCGTGATTACGCTGATTATTGACGAAAACGATGATCCTTTGGGGGAACCTTGGGTCGAACTTGCTGGGCTGACCGAGACGGGGACGTCAAATGCAGCGTTGGCAGAGGTGATCGAAGAGGACCTGAGTCAATTTCTGATGCGCGCCAAAGATAAAACTCTGCGAGATGATGTAGCTTTGGAAAAAGAGCTTAGAACCATTGCCCGGCGCACTGCTCAATCCGAAATCGGCAAGAAACCGGAAACGACGGTGATTGTGAGCCGGCTAAGCTAAGTCGCCGGTTCCTTGTGCACCAAACGCGCGACGAGTCTTCGTGTTAGTGGCGCTATCACAAGAACGATTGGAAACGCGACGGCCCAACTGGATATCCAAGAACCCATCCACGTGTTCAAAAAGGCGTCGCCAAGGCCAATAGCGCGCCAGGTGGCAATGAATGTAACAACGAATGTCATCAGGCACGTTAAAATAAAACCAAACAGGACTGGCGCAAGTTTCACAGGGAGCATCTGTTTAAGTGTCTTCTCTTATGTCGTTTTCCTCAGTATCGGTGACAACTGAACCTTTTCCCCGTTCTTCAAAGCTCATAGAGATGAACGCTGGAGTGTCATCGCCTAAGCCCATGACCTTTGGACCGTTATCGCGACGGTTGTGTCTGCCGCCACGTTCACGGGGTTTGTGTTCGCGTGGTTTCTGTTCTGGCTTGGGGGATTCATGCGACGCTGCTTTTGGAACGTCTGCTTCAGCAGGCTTGGCATCTTCAGCGGGTTTCGCCGTGTCTTCAACCTTAACGTCGTCTTTCTTGCGACCGCGACCGCCTCGAGAGCGACGCGGCTTTTTATCTTGAGCTGGTTTGTCTTCAGGCGCGGGGGCTTCAGCTACTTTGCCAAGTGGGTTCTCTAGACGCGGAACTTCCATTTCAACCAAACGCTCGACATCAGCGAAATTCTTTTCGTCGCGAGGATTGCAGATCATCATCGCGGTGCCCGTACGGCCAGCGCGCCCGGTGCGCCCAATGCGGTGGACATAGTCTTCGGCGTGGCTGGGCACATCAAAGTTGAATACGTGACTAACGTTAGGAATATCTAGGCCACGCGCTGCCACGTCGGAGGCCACAAGGAACTGGATCGTGCCATCGCGGAATCCATCAAGGGTGCGCATACGGTGGGATTGCTCAAGGTCGCCGTGGATCGGTGATGCGTTATAGCCATATTTTTTCAATGACTTTGCGACGATGTCGACGTCGGACTTCCGATTGCAAAAGATGATGGCATTTGTGCAGGCGTCGCCTTCACCTTCGATCATTGCACGCAAAAGTGCACGTTTCTCGGTGCCCTCACGATCTTTTCGTGATGCTTTGAACATCACGACCCCTTGCGTGATCGTATCGGATGTTGTTGCCGCACGGGCGACTTCGATTTTCACAGGCGCTGACAAGAAAGTATTGGTGATGCGCTCAATCTCGGGTGCCATTGTGGCCGAGAAAAACAGGGTTTGGCGTGTGAACGGTGTCTTTTTAAAGATTTCTTCGATATCGGGAATGAACCCCATGTCGAGCATCCGGTCAGCTTCATCTACCACCATGACTTTAACGTCTGACAGGATCAGCTTGCCACGCTCGAAATGGTCGAGCAGTCGACCTGGGGTCGCGATGAGAACATCAACACCACGATCGATCAGTGCGTCTTGCTCTTTGAAGCTAACACCGCCAATCAAAAGTGCTTTAGTGAGTTTTGTGTATTTCGCGTACTGATCAAAATTCTCAGCAACTTGAGCGGCCAATTCGCGTGTAGGAGCTAAAACCAAAGAGCGAGGCATCCGGGCACGGGCGCGTCCACGGTTTAGCAATGTGATCATTGGCAGCGTGAAACTCGCTGTCTTACCTGTTCCAGTTTGCGCGATACCTAGAACATCCTTACCCTCGCACGCTGGCGGAATCGCTGCAGCTTGGATGGGAGTAGGTTCAGTGTAACCAGCCTCTTCGATGGCTTTCAAAACTTTTGAGTGGAGCGGAAGATCCGAAAATTTTATCATTATTATCCAGTAACTTACGGTGTTCTTGGGCCGTAATATTGGGACGCAGGTTCCAACGCGTCCCTGCGTCGGGTGGCGAACGGACTTCGCCTCCACGTCGGGGTTTAGACGAGTGTCGGCTAGGGGTCAAGAAATCCCTTAAAACAAGGGGTTTAGGTGGTATTTCCGGGCGGCTTAGCTCGCCGATTTGTGAACTGAGACTTTGAATCCGGCGCGAAGAACATGAAGGATCGGCATCGGCGTCAGAACGTCAACGACGTGTTGCGGGGTTTCACTGACTGCCCCATATCCCTTTTCAGAGAACTGCCGGACCAATCCACCGGAAATAAGGTAGATCTTACCCTTGTCTGAAAACATCGCCCCATCTGGCAGATGCGTTGCATTCAGCTGAGTTGTAAGTTGTTTGCGCGAGCCTGGTATGACCCGCGAACTCTGAAGCAAAGCATCCATTTGTTTCGCCGATGCGGGCATTCCGTATGCACGAGACCATGCCGCTTTGAACTCTGAATAGCGTCCTCGTTTGCAATAACCACAAGGGCGATGCCCAGCCGCCAATGCAACAGCTTCGTCAAGGAAAAACAGTTCGGTCCAGTTTCGCCCGGACATTACGTTACGGCGTCTGTTTTTCCATTCCAGTTCACAATAAATCCAAGCATGGTGTGCCCAACGTCTGTTGCTGAGTTGCTTGTCTTGATCGTGGAGTATGCCGCGATTTCCCGTGAGCGTTCCTCGTGCGTTAACTGCGACAATGTCACCAGTAGGGAGGACGCGGTTCTGCAATGGCATGTTGGTTCCTAAAAGAAAAAAGGGCGCCATTGAAGGCGCCCTTTTCTTAACATGTTTTGTGAGCGCGTTATGCTTTTTTGCGGCGCCCTGCAGCAGTAAGGCCGCCCAAACCAGCGATTAGCATCCAGCCTGCTGCTGGAAGTGGGACAGCTTCAAGGTCGGAGTTAATGTCCCCGTTGCCGCTTGCAACTACGTGGTACCCGTTTACTTCGCTTACGCCTGTGCTCATCCAATCAAACCACATAGAAAAACCAAGATCGGTATTCTCAAGAGCATTAGCACCATTACCTGCCTGAGGATTGTGCCCAGATTTGTTGAACAAATCGAAAGCTACGCCGTCCAATAGACCGGTACCGACTGCAGTCCCGCTTGTTAGGTGAAAGAAGCTCCAATCATCGAATTCAACTGGGCCGCCAGCAACGCATGTGCGGTTTGGTCCCTGACTTTCGTTGCCTTGCTGACAGTAAGGTTCATCACCGCCGGCCGACATGTCAAATTCGAGGTTGAAATCTAGGAATAGGCCAGGGCTACCGATTGCTTCCGCAGTTGCTGACAGCACAGCCTTTGGGCCGTCAGAATCTGGCCGATATGAAAATATCGCGTCTTCAAGGAAGGACCAGAGTCCGGTTCCTTCGATCATGCCACGGTCTCCACCGCTGGTCCAAACAGACCGGTGGCCATCATAATCTTTGATTTGGTAGTCGCCTGCCGCTAGCATCCCCGCACTAGCAGCCATTGGAACTGTCGCTGCAATGAGTGCAGCTGTGATTAGGCTTTTGCGCATTTTTCCCTCGTTAATCTAAAGTTCACTGGCTCAGATTCGAGACAGCGTTCCGCAGGTGTTGGAGGGGCGGTTGAGAGTTGAAGTGAATACGTGAGGCGACCCAATAAACGCGGTACTCGTAAAAACAACCAATACGTTGGTCACCCCCGTGCCACGCTTTGGAGCCTTATTAATGACATTTTTTGAACACTTTCACAACACATTTGTAATTCGAAAGTGAGAATAGCGCCCAAATGGGCGCTATTTGATGCTTTAGTTAGTTCGATGGTATTACGCTGAACGACGACGACCCATTGCTAGCAAACCACCAACACCAGCGATTAGCATCCAACCTGCAGCTGGTAGGGGGACAGCAGACGGAATAAGCGCTCCGCCACCGAGGGTGTTGTAGCCAACCATGCCAGGTGTGAGCGAGCCACGAGTGACCTCAACAAACCCGAAATAGCTTTGGATCATGGGTTGCGGCTCTGGCCGGCAATCATCAAAATTGTCATCGCCCGAAACTTCCATCATTTCATAGCAATATTCATCGATTTCGATCTGAGCGATTGGGAAGTAATCGCCGTATCCATAATCCACCTTCAGCATAAAACCGAAGATAGCCGTTTCTTCTTCGGCAAGTGCGTCGGGCTCAAATGGGGAATATAACAACGCGGCGTCGCTGATTGGTCCAAAGCCTGGCGCCTCCAACAGTGCATCAGCCCAAAGGGGATCGAAGCTAACGCCGCCCTCGTCGTCATGATACACAGTATCACCACGTTCATATTTCTTAAGTGCGCCATCGACACGGGCAAACCCGCCTGACACGCTAACCGGGCCGCGGATGTCGCGAACTGCATACATTTCCTCGACACAACGTGAATCTTCAAAACATAAAAGGGGGAACGGGTCCGGACCCAGCACCAACGCGCCAAAATCCTGAGCGCCGTCTCTGTCATCAAATAGAAGGCCGTCAAGCGGAACTGGCCCAATTGGCACATTCGTTGCCGCGATAAACGTTAGGTCAATCCCAGTTCCTGGAACGATATCGACACCTGGGTTGCCTTCGAAAACAGTCTCGTTCTCGATATTGCTGCCTTCAAATCCGTACTCGACCAATACCGTTGATGCAGATGCTGTTGACGCTAGTAGACCAGCGATACCAGCGGCTGCACATTTCAACCCAATATTTTTCATAACGACCCCTTAACTTTATCAATTTTTACCAATTGACCTAGGGGTAACAAGCGTCCCTTTTTCGGGCAAGAAAATGACGAGAAAAAGTCATATTTCACCCAAGAAACTGCGAAAGTTGTATTTTCGGAGCGTTTGTTGGAAACAATCAGCGGGTTCGCAGAATTTCGTTTCTAACTACACCATCATCTCTTTTGTGGAGGAGAGCGTCACCTCGGGATAATCCCGTTCGATTCTGTCGATGTCCCACTGCAAACGGGTCAGGTAAACGCTGTCGCCGTCGTTGTCGGTTGCAATATGCTGTTTGTTCGCAGCGATGAATTTATCGACGGCATCAGTTTCGCCGTGAACCCAGCGCGCTGATGTGAATTGCGAGCTTTCAAAGCGAACAGGCAGGCCGTATTCCATTTCGATCCGGCTGGCCAAGACTTCGAATTGAAGTGCGCCGACGACGCCGACGATAAAGCCAGAGCCAAACGTTGGCTTAAAGACTTTAGCTGCGCCTTCTTCAGCGAATTGCATCAATGCTTTTTCCAGGTGCTTGGCTTTGAGTGGATCGCCAGCGCGGCAGTTTTGTAACAGCTCTGGCGCGAAGGAGGGGATGCCGGTGACGCGTACAGCTTCGCCTTCTGTCAGGGTGTCGCCAATGCGCAATTGCCCATGGTTCGGGATACCGATGA
Source organism: Cognatiyoonia sp. (assembly GCA_042093895.1). Lineage (GTDB taxonomy): Bacteria > Pseudomonadota > Alphaproteobacteria > Rhodobacterales > Rhodobacteraceae > Cognatiyoonia. The sequence goes on from JBELEI010000007.1 coordinate 13,850, forward strand.
TGTCACCTGCCCAACCTTCTTCGGCCAGTTCACGATCAGAGGCGAGGAATAGAACGGGGTTGGAGATGGCCATCGGTTTTTTGCTGCGTACATGGGTCAGTTTCATACCGCGTTTGAAGTGACCTGAGGCGAGGCGGACAAAGGCCACGCGGTCGCGGTGTTTTGGATCCATGTTGGCCTGAACTTTGAACACGAAACCGGAGACTGTTTTTTCCTCGGGCGCGATTTTGCGAGGTTCAGCATTTTGTATTTGAGGTTCGGGACCATAGGTGGCAATCCCGTCCATCAATTCTTTGACGCCGAACGAATTGATGGCAGATCCAAACCAAATCGGAGTCATTGATCCATTCAAAAGGGCTTCTGGATCGAGCGGCGGCAGAAGCTCTTTCGCCATCTCGATTTCTTCGAGGAATTTTTCCAATAACTCGGCCGGGACATGTTCGGCCAGTTTTGGATCGTCGAGACCGTTGATTTCCACGCTTTCGGCGATCTTGTTGCGATCCGCGCGGTCCATCAGTTCTAGCCGGTCGCGCAGGATATCGTAGGTTCCGACGAAATCTCGCCCAACCCCAATCGGCCAAGATGCAGGGGTGACGTCGATCGCCAAGTTCTCTTGGATTTCGTCGATAATTTCAAATGTGTCGCGGCTTTCGCGGTCCATCTTGTTACAAAACGTCAGGATCGGCAGGTCGCGTAGACGGCAAACCTCGAACAGCTTTTGCGTTTGGCTTTCAACGCCCTTGGCGCCATCGATCACCATGACGGCGGCATCAACCGCAGTCAGTGTCCGATACGTATCCTCGGAAAAATCTGAGTGACCGGGTGTGTCGACGAGGTTGAAGCGATAGTTCTCAAAATCAAATGACATCGCAGAGGCGCTGACCGAAATACCGCGGTCTTTTTCCATCTGCATAAAGTCTGAGCGCGTGCGACGCGCTTCGCCCTTGGCCCGGACCTGACCCGCCATCTGGATCGCACCACCATAGAGCAAGAACTTTTCGGTCAAAGTTGTCTTGCCAGCATCTGGGTGTGAGATAATCGCAAATGTCCGGCGACGTGCGATTTCAGCGGGGAGTTCAGGGCGATTGATCATGTTTGCCGTTTAGGGCGAAACCGCAAAGATCGCAATCCGTATGGTCTTGATTAACGACGGATTAACTAAACACCCGGATAAAACCGGTATGTACAGATTCGGTTATCCATTCGTTGTGACTGTGTCGTCGTTGCTGATTGCATGTGGTGGCACTGGTACAGCGACCGATGGGTCTAGTTTGCCCGACAATGGCACCAACACGCCAATCACGGGTCGACAAGTTATTCCGAGCGCTGGGATCGCAACCTACGCCGGGTTCATGTCGCTAAACCTGCCAGTTGATGCAAGTCGAACGACTGTTGTGGGCGATTTGTCATTGTCTGTCGATTTTGGCGCTAACGGCAACCAGCTGTCGGGGTTGGCGCAGCAATTTACGCTAGACGGAAATACCCTTGCTGGTCGTGTGTTCGTAACCGATGGCCAAATTGTATTGGTCGCTGACGGCTCTGAAGTTGAGGCGAATATTAGTGGGTCGTTGAATGGCGTCGGGATGGGCAACACACTAGTCACCGGCGAAGTCTTGGGCGTCTTTTCAGGAGAAAACGGTCGCGTGATTAGTGGAACCGCGTTTGGCGATGTCACAACGGCCAGCGGGATAGATGTGTTTGACGGAACTATTTCCGTCGCTAGGCCCTAACTCGAGGAAGCTTCTTTTAGCAATTGGATAGCGTCCCTTTGCGACAGCAACGATTCTTGAACTTCATAGTCCATATGCTCTCTGTGGGCGTGGAGAGGTTGCTCTGTTTCAATCGATGACGGTAGAGCAGTTTTTGTTCTCGGATCGACAAGCATCGTTTCCGCGGCGATCCCCTCAGCGTAAACGATTTGATGTTCGTCAAACAAAAGTTGATAGTAGTCGACATAGCCGCCGGGCTGTTGAAAAACAGTGTCATCGTTGATCAGGTGGCGGGCCTTTACCATGACTTCAGAGCGTCCAGTTCCAATTTTATCTTGCCGTTGATAGATAAACAAACGGTGGTCTGGGCTGACGATCAGGTCATTTGTGTTGTTTAACGCACCTTTTTTGATCACGACCGGTGCGATGTTACTCGTTGCGCGCACTGTATTATGCCCCAGCCAACGAACCGCTTGCGGGCCGTCGTCGCGGGTCAGTACTTTGTCCCCGACACATAGATCTTCAATCAGTCTCTGCTCGCCCGAGGCCAAAGTGATGTGAGTGCCTTTGGTAAAGGACACGCAGGCAATTTCGGCAAAACGTCTTGTTGCGGTATGTCGATCCACGCCAACTAAGCGGTAATTGCCCTTGGGCATAAGTTCTGACAGCGGCAAAAGGTACACTTCTTCAATGCCACCATCTTCAACTTCTACAAGGATCAATACTTCTTGCGTTTTACCATCGGCCCCCATGAAGGTTGCGCAGCTGTCGATTGCAACAATATTGCCGGCGCGACCGTTTTCGCTGGTCGTCGAAATCTCAAAAAATTGCCCATCTTGCTGATCAGCGAGGTCCAGAGATCGTTTTGGTGCAAGCTCTGCAAGTTGATAGACGTCATCCAAAATCAGATCGTCAGCAACCCCAATGCTATCGCCTTGTGCAACGCCTTCGGATGCCCGAAAGTCGCTAGAGATATAAACTGAAAGCGTCTGATTGCTGTTCACGTCTTGGCCTTCGTCGATCTGCTGGGGCTTGGGGTGTTCGTACAAACAATGTACCCTTCGAGCAAGCATCATCCAACCCTGATCGCTAGCCGAGGTGGAAATGGGATGCTATCGCTATGAATGCCCAAAGTCAGATAAAGGAAGATACTAATGGATCTCGGTATTGCAGGTAAGAAAGCGCTGGTGTGCGCGTCTTCAAAAGGATTGGGTCGTGGGTGCGCCGCTGCATTGGCTGAGGCTGGCGTTGATTTAATCATGAACGGCCGCTCTGCGGATACAGTTGCTTCCGCAGCCGAAGATTTGCGTCAGGCCTTTGGGGTGAGCATCACAGAAATTGTTGCCGATGTGAGCTCAGAAGAGGGGCAGGCCACGCTTTTGGAAGCAGCAGAAGGTGTCGATATTCTTGTAAACAACGCCGGTGGTCCGCCTCCTGGTTTATGGTCGGATTGGTCGCGAGATGATTTCATTGCTGCGCTGGATGCCAATATGTTGGCCCCGATTGCGTTGATGAAGGGCCTGTTGCCGGGTATGATGGATCGCGGTTGGGGACGGGTGGTCAATATCACGTCCGTGTCCGTCAAAGCGCCTATTCCGCAGCTGGGTCTGTCCAATTCTGCGCGCGCTGGATTGACCGGGTATGTGGCGGGGACCGCGCGACAAGTGGCGCCCATGGGCGTTACGATCAACAATCTATTGCCCGGAATTCACGCGACGGACCGTGCGGACAGTTTGGATAGCGCTGTGTCCGCGGCACAAGGCATCGATATGGCGACCGCACGCGAACAGCGATATGCGACAATCCCGGCGCGTCGTTATGGGTCGGCTGCTGAGTTCGGTGCGACCTGTGCATTTCTGTGTTCGCAGAACGCAGGGTTTATTGTCGGGCAAAATATACTGTTGGATGGCGGGGCCCATTTCGCAACGCTTTGAGCAATAGTGCGTGGCAGCAACAGGGCGTGCTTTTCCTTGTCCTGTCAGTACATCTTCGGTAGAGCGTGGATACCTTACAGTTTGTCTCAGGATAAATGCCTTGTCGGATACGCCGCGTCTCGCGCTTTCAAATATCTCAAAGTCTTATGCTGGGCGTAAGATCGTTGACGATGTTAGTCTGGATGTCCTTCCGGGCAACGTAACCTGTCTTCTCGGGCCGTCAGGGTGCGGAAAGTCAACGACGCTGCGGATCGCGGCAGGGGTTGAAAAGCAAGACAGTGGACAGGTGTTGCAGGACGAAACAGTTCTGAGCGATGGACGCCATCACATGCCGCCTGAAAGCCGATCTATTGGATTAATGTTCCAAGATTTTGCGCTTTTTCCGCATCTGAGCGTTGCTGATAATGTGGCGTTTGGAATGTCAAAATCAGAAAAGTCAGGGCGTGTTGAAGAGCTCCTGTCGAAAGTTGGCATGGCGCGCCACATTATGAAGTTTCCTCACGAGCTTTCGGGCGGTGAACAACAACGTGTTGCACTAGCTCGTGCGCTCGCGCCGCGGCCGCGCGTGATGTTGATGGATGAGCCGTTTTCGGGGCTGGATGATCGGTTGCGTGACGAAATCCGCGATGAAACCATCGAGGTATTGCGGACCGAGGGTACAGCTGTTTTGCTGGTGACCCATGAGCCAGTTGAAGCGATGCGAATGGCAGATGAAATCGCATTGATGCGTGGCGGCAAGATCGTGCAACGCGGGGCGCCCTATAACATTTACAACACGCCGGTAGATCTAGAAGCGGCTAAGTTTTTTAGCGATGTCAATGTGATACATGGCACTGTGAATGGTGCATTGACGAATACGCCCTTTGGTGAGTTCCTTGCGCCGGGCGTGCCAAATGGAACGCAAGTCAAGATTTGCATTCGTCCGCACCATCTCAAAATTGAGTTTGATCGCCACGGCGCTGGACCAAGGCCGACGCCGCAGAATGGTACAGCTGCTAACGGACGTGTGGTGAGGTCGCGTTTCTTGGGATCCGAAAGCGTGATCGACTTCAAGATGGATTACGACGGGTCATTGCTCACCGCAAAGGTCCCATCCGTATTTTTGCCAAAGCCAGATACACAGTTCTGGTTGATGATCCGCCGCGATCGGTGTTTTGTGTTCACTGAAAACACATAAAGGGTCCCGTTATGGCGACAGCTGCACCAACAACGCATGATGCGTTGGAAGATCCGCGCAACGCGAACATCCTAATTTATGTGAACGGAGATGTTGTCCCGCGCGATCAAGCGAAAGTTTCGGTTTATGATTCCGGCTTTATGCTGGGGGACGGAATGTGGGAAGGCATGCGTCTTTATGACGGTGTTTGGGCCTTTTTCGATGAACACATGGATCGGTTCCTGAATTCATGCAAAGCGGTGTCATTGGACGTTGGGATGGATGTCGCAGGTGTTGCCGCAGCTTTGGAAAAAACACGTCAGGCCAATGGGATGCACAGTGATGTTCATTGCAGATTAATGGTTACACGTGGTGTAAAGGTAAAGCCGTTTCAGCACCCGTCCTTGTCACAATCGGGGCCAACGACTGTAATCATCATGGAACATTCAAAACCTGCGGATGTTCTACAGTCCAAGGGCATTCGTTTGGCAACCGTTCCGCAGGTGCGTGGCTTGCCGATGGCGCAAGATGCGAAATACAACAGCCATTCTAAGCTGAATTGTGTGATTGCGTGTTTGCAAGCTGAACAGGCTGGTGCGGATGAAGGATTGATGCTTGATCCGCAGGGTTTCGTGAACACGACCAACGCCTGTAATTTCTTTGTTGTACGCAGGGGCGAGGTTTGGACCTCGACTGGCGATTACTGCATGAACGGTGTGACGCGTCAGAAGGTCATTGATTTGTGTCGCGACAACGACATTCCTGTGCGCGAAAAGAATTTTTCGCTTTATGAAACATACGGCGCGGATGAAGCGTTTTTAACGGGAACCTTTGGCGCCCAAACGCCAGTTGCAGAAATTGATGGCAAGCCGATTGGCAATGGCAAGCGCCCGGTAATGGCGAAAATACAGTCTTTGTATAAAGAGCTGATTGCTAACCATGTCGCAGCCCAAAAGGCTAATACTTAGCGTTTCAATCGTGCAGCGCGGCCACCGCGGCGTTTAACGATTTGCGAAGCGCGAGAAGGTAGTTCGTCCATGATCTCTTTTCGGATCTCAGAGCTCAATTGCGACCAACTCCCTATTTCGTCGATGGACCTGAGGCACCCTGTGCAAAGACGAGATGCTGGATGAATGACACAGACCTTAACGCAAGGGCTTTCAATTTCGTTTCTCTTCCAAATTTCATCAGTGTTCGCCACAAGATTAGCCTTTCAGATGCGCCATACGATCCAGCGCACCCTGTAAGATATAACTGGCTGCAACATGATCAATGAGTTCTGCGCGACGTTTTCGCGACGTATCCGCCTCGAGTAAGGCGCGTTCGGCTGCAACGGTGGATAATCTTTCGTCCCAAAAAGTGATTGGAAGGTCAGTAAGGTTTGTGAGATTTCGGGCAAACGCGCGGGTCGCTTGGCACCTAGGTCCCTCGGTTCCGTTCATGTTCATCGGGAGGCCAAGCACGATTGCATTCACATCGCTTCTCGTCAGAAGTGTCAGCAGCTTATCCGCATCGACGCCGAATTTCTTGCGCTTAATCGTTTCCACTGGTGTCGCGATCTGGCGCGACCCATCTGAGATAGCGACCCCGATCGTCACAGTTCCCAGATCTAGACCGGCAATTTTCCCAAACGAGGGGAGCGCATCCGCAAAGTCTGAGATGTCTTCGATGATCATTCTGCGATCCCAGTGCGTGTTGCGACATCGTTGAGGACAGCCATGGCATCTGGATCCCCTGCGAATACGGCCAAAGCTTCTTGTAAGATGGACTGTGCCTGCGTTGTTTCACCAAGAACTGCGTAGGATCGAATGAGGCGCGCCCATTCGGTGGCTGTTCCGCCTTGTGTCGCCAGTTTGTTCGCGAGACCACTCACCATATTTGAGATCATTGCTGCGCGTTCGTCCTCACTAAGCTCTTCGGCGGCAGCGATGGTTTCAAGGTCAGGGCCGGTGAAGGCGGGTGGCGTGTAGCGGATGCCAGCACGCGCGGCGGCGTTTTCTAGCGCGGCGCTTGCAAGCGCTGTGTGAAAGCCGGGATCGCCGGCCTCAACAATCGGGCGCCAAATGCGATAAGCGCGATCTGGGCGCTCGGTTTGGTTATACATGGCGCCAATGTAATAGCGTGCGGCGATATTTTCGGCATCGATTTCTAGGATTTGACGCGCAACAGTTTCGGCTTCTGGTGAAACGAGGCCATCTGTCGCGGCGACCATTAGGTCGATCAAGCGGGTCAGGTCCTCGGTAGAGGGCGCGTTTTGTAATGCTATTAGATTGGTTTGGGCCTCGGCAGCGGCGCTATAGTTGCGAAGTTCGGTTTCGTGAAAGGCCAGCAATTGCCATCCGCGTGGGTCGTCAGCGCGCGTCGCCATCACATCGCGCAACTCTTGGACGCTGGCGAGATATTCAGCCGGGGCATCAACCGTGGGTGTCGGTAAAGCAGAAGATGCCATTTCTGCCTGCGTTGGACGATTAGCACGCAACGCCTGTGCTTCGGCTAGTCTAAGGCTAAGCGGCCGATCCTCGGATCCTATGGATCCAATCAACGAATAAGTAATGAATGTCACGCAGACGACGAGCACGCCCATCAGCGTCAACGCGATCTTGGGAGAGCCTTGGCCGACATGTGTGCCCGCCGTTTTGGAAGCTGCGATCAACCGGCGCGACACTTCTGTTCGTGTGCGATCAGCCGTTTCAGCGTCAAGCAATCCGCGCGCGAGATCGCGATCAATTTCCGCGAGTTGAGCGCGGTAGACGGAAATATCAGGTTCTTCGCTGTCGTCTTCGAAGCGTGCGCGCACGACTGGGCCCGCTAAGAACCCGCCAATTATCAAGATCATAGCAATAGTGGTGCCCCAAAAGGCCATTTGCGTGCTCCTTGTTGAACACTACCTAATGTCCCATCGCGGCAAGGAAAACCCATTGCGAACAATCAAGCTGGTTCGTTCACGATCTCTTGTCGCAAAAAAGTGTCGGTATGCCGCAGAGAGTATCCTTCCGCGCGACAGCGCAGGGCAAAACAAGGTATGGTGTTCAGCATCAAATCCGGGGATTCGATATGAAGCGTTATTCTGCCTTTGCCATCGCAAAAGAAGCCTTTCGCCAGCACACTGGCTGGGGACGAGCTTGGGCCTCTCCTGAGCCCAAGAAGAAATACGACGTTGTTATCGTTGGTGCTGGTGGGCATGGGCTCGCTACTGCGTATTACCTTGGTAAGAACTTTGGGATCACGAATGTTGCTGTGATCGACAAGGGATGGCTTGGGGGTGGCAATACGGGTCGCAACACGACGATCATTCGCTCGAACTATCTACAGGATCCGTCTGCCGCGATTTATGAAAAAGCACGCAGCCTATACGAGACTATGTCTCAGGATTTGAACTACAACGTAATGTTCAGCCCACGCGGCGTGATTATGTTGGCTCAGACGCAATCAGAAATTCGCGGCTATCAGCGTACAGCGCATGCGAACTCGCTCCAGGGCGTGACGACTGAATGGATTGGGCCTGAGCGCGTGAAAGAGCTTTGCCCGATTATCAACCTCGAGGGTTCGCGCTATCCAGTTCTTGGCGGGCTGTGGCAGGCACGCGGCGGTTCAGCGCGCCATGACGCCGTTGCATGGGGGTACGCACGCGCGTGTTCTGACATGGGCATGGACATCATCCAACAGTGTGAAGTCACAGGCGTGATGACAGAAGGTGGTAAAGTCAAAGGCGTCAACACGACCAAGGGCGATATCCAATGCGATAAATTGGGTATGGTTGTCGCTGGTCACGCCTCGGTTCTTGCTGGCATGGCGGGGTTCCAGTTGCCGATTGAGTCTGTTCCTTTGCAAGCACTGGTTTCCGAGCCAATTAAACCCTGTATGGACGTGGTTATCATGGCCAACACCGTGCACGGCTACATGAGCCAGTCTGACAAAGGCGAAATGGTCATCGGTGGCGGCACAGACGGGCACAATAACTATACTCAACGCGGTTCTTTCCATCACGTCGAAGAAACTGTTCGTGCATTGGTCGAGACATTTCCAATAATTGCGCGACTAAAAATGCTGCGTCAGTGGGGCGGTATCGTTGACGTGACTGGCGACCGATCTGCGATCTTGTCAAAAACACCCGTCGATGGTGTTTTTGTTAATTGTGGCTGGGGCACGGGTGGTTTTAAGGCCATTCCGGGGTCTGGTTGGGCGATGGCTGAGCTGATGGCCAAGGGCTATTCGCCATTAACAGAAGAATTCAACATGTACCGTTTCAAAGAAGGCAAGTTCATCGATGAGAGCGTTGCAGCGGGGGTAGCCCACTAGTGACCTATTCTTTGAAACAGCGCCTTTGGGGCGCACACTTGCAAACATCTAATTCAGAGGCCTGCACATGCTGACATTGCACTGCCCAAACTGTGGAATTGACGTCGACGAAACCGATCTTCACGGTGGCGGAGAAGCGCATTTGAAACGCTTTGGTCCCGGCTCAAATGATGATGAATTCCACGATTATCTCTTCATGCGCGAAAATCCAAAGGGTGTTCACTTTGAGCGCTGGCACCATAGCTATGGCTGCGGAAAATGGTTTTTGGCTGCGCGTTGTACCGCGACGCTGGAAGTATTCGGAACCTATTCGGCACAAACGCCAGAACCACCGAAAGCGATTGTTGACGCGATCAAAGCCAAGCGACCTGAATGGGGAGGCCAATCATGAGCACACGTTTGCAAACTGGTGGCCGTTTAGTAAATAAAAACAAGCCGGTATCGTTTACCTTTAATGGCAAAAAACTGCGCGGTTATGATGGCGATACGCTGGCGTCTGCGCTTCTCGCCAATGATCAGATGCTTGTCGGGCGATCATTTAAGTATCACCGTCCGCGCGGTGTCGTTGCTTCGGGCGCAGAAGAACCAAATGGGCTAGTGAATTTGGGTCGCAACGGCCATTTTGAACCGAACCAACGCGTCACAACTCAAGAGCTTTTTGAGGGTCTTGAGGCGACGTCGCAGAACCATTTTCCGTCTTTGGAATTCGATGTAGGTGCGATCAATACACATTTGAGTCGCTTTCTACCTGCTGGATTTTATTACAAAATGTTCATTCACCCACGCCCATTTTGGAAATATGTGTATGAGCCAATTATTCGTAAGTCTGCCGGCCTTGGTAAGGCACCAAAAGATCGGGATGCGGATACGTACGAACATTTCCATGCATTTGTGGATGTGTTGGTTGTCGGTGGTGGTATCGCAGGGCTAACCGCCGCTCTCGCGGCTGGTCGCGCTGGCGCACAAGTTCTTTTGGTCGAGCAGACAGCCCATTGGGGTGGTCGCGCGCTTGTAGACCAGCCCGAAATTGACGGCCAGTCGGCCGAAGCCTGGGTGACCGCGACGCTCGATGAGCTAAATGCATTGGCGAATGTCCAAATCCGCACGCGGACTATGGGATCAGGTGTTTTTGATCATGGGTTCGCGATGGCATATGAGCGCCTTGGCGATCATGGCGCAACGGAAGGTCCGCGCCACAGGCTCTGGAAAATCCGAACAAAACAAATTGTCACTGCAACCGGTGCTATTGAGCGACCTTTATCGTTTGCAGCCAATGACTTGCCAGGGGTTCTATTGGCAGCAGCAGTCCGTGATTATGCCGTGAATCACGGTGTTTCGGTGGGTGATCGAACAGTTGTCGTAACAAACAACGACGATGCCTATCGCACTGCGATCGCGCTGAAAGAGGCTGGTCTAGAAGTCCCTGTCGTCATAGATGCGCGAACCGAAGCAAACGGTGAGTTGCCAAATCAAGCACGCGCTTTGGGCATACGCGTTGAAACTGGAAAAGGCATTTCCAAAGTTAAGGGCGGCAAACGCGTTACGGGAGTATCAATTTGCGCCCAAGCTGGTGAAGGCGCGGTCTTGGAAGAGATTGGTTGCGATTGTATCGCGATGTCGGGTGGCTGGTCGCCCGTTGTGCACCTCTGGTCACATTGCGGCGGGAAGCTGAATTGGGATGATGCCCAATCGATGTTCCGACCAGACCCTAAGCGTCCGCCGATGAACCAAAACGGGATTGGATATGTCACAGCCGCGGGTGTCGCGAACGGGCTCCTTTCGACAGCTGACGTACTATCAGACGCTTTTGCTGCTGGCGCTGATGCAGCCAAGACCGCAGGTGCCACTGGCAAAGTTGGGGCCGCTCCATCTGGAGCCGACGCCGTTGAAGCACCCATATCCCCGGTTTGGCTGATGCCTCAAGGCGCATCCTACAAGCTGCGCTCTAAAGCATGGCTCGATTTTCAGAACGATGTTAAAGTTAGTGACGTTCAACTGGCCGCACAGGAAGGCTTTGAAAGTGTCGAGCACGCGAAGCGATACACGACACTTGGGATGGCGACAGATCAGGGTAAATTGAGTAATATCAACGGTCTCGCGATCCTTTCGAAAGCTCTGGACGCTGAGATCCCGAATGTTGGTACGACAACTTTCCGACCACCATATACACCCATTTCGATGTCATCGATTGCGGGTGTTGCGCAGAACGAATTGTTCCAACCCGTGCGTATGACGCCTGTATCCGAGTGGTCAAACGCGAACGGCGCTGACAACGAACCAGTGGGTGCATGGCGTCGGCCGTATGCCTATTTGCGCGAGGGTGAAACGGTTCATGATGCCGTTAACCGTGAGGTTGTGAACACGCGTGAAAATCTTGGACTGCTCGATGCGTCTACGCTTGGTAAGCTGGTCGTCAAGGGCCCCGATGCAGGCAAATTCCTCGACATGATGTACACAAACATGATGTCTAATCTGAAAGTCGGGAAATGCCGCTATGGTTTGATGTGTACAGAAAACGGTTTCCTATCTGACGATGGCGTTGTTGCGCGCATTGATGAGGAAACTTGGCTATGCCATACAACAACAGGCGGCGCTGAACGCATTCACGGTTGGATGGAAGACTGGCTGCAGTGCGAATGGTGGGATTGGAACGTCTATGTCGCCAATGTAACGGAACAGTTTGCACAGATCGCTGTTGTGGGTCCAAATGCACGCAAGTTACTTGAGAAACTCGGCGGAATGGATGTCTCGAAAGAGGCTTTGCCATTTATGGAATGGCGTGATGGAATGATCGGCGGGGTCGAAGCGCGTGCATACCGGATCAGTTTCTCGGGTGAACTAAGCTATGAAATCGCGGTGCCAGCCAGCCAGGGTCGTGCTTTCTGGGATGCATTACTTGAGGCAGGCGAAGAATTTGGCGTGATGCCCTATGGCACCGAATGTCTACACATCCTTCGGGCCGAGAAGGGCTTTATCATGATCGGGGACGAAACTGACGGGACAGTGATCCCGCAGGATTTGAACCTGCAGTGGGCGCTGTCCAAAAAGAAAGAAGACTATCTTGGCAAACGCGCGCATGAACGCAGCCATATGGCCGATCCAAATCGTTGGAAGTTGGTTGGGCTAGAGACCGTTGATGGGTCGGTTTTGCCTGATGGGGCCTACGCGATTGCGGATGGTACCAACGACAACGGGCAGCGCAACACCCAAGGCCGCGTGACCTCGACCTATTACTCCGCGAACCTAAAGCGCGGCATTGCAATGGGTTTGGTTCACAATGGTCCAGATCGCATGGGCGAAGAGGTGGCCTTTACGAATATCGGAGGCGAGCCAATTCGAGCAAAGATTGTCGATCCGGTCTTCTACGATAAAGACGGGGAGAAGCAGAATGTCTAATGCAGTCAGTGCCTTGGATGGCGCAGTCGCCCCGGGTGAAGTCACCGTTCGTGAACTGGGTTTGCGTGGTATGATCAGTTTACGCGGCGATTTGTCGTCGCGCAAATTGCAGAATGTCTGCAAGAAATTGACCGGGGTCGCGTTTCCCAAGCAGGGTGGTGTCGCATCTGATGGCGACAAAGGCTTGGCGTGGATGTCACCGGACGAAGTGCTGGTCATGGTGCCCCATGCGGAGGCGGCTGTCGCGATGGCAGCGATTGAGAAAGCCCTTAAGGGTACGCATTTCTTGGCGGTGAACGTGTCGGATGCCCGCGCGGTGTTTTCGGTTCAGGGCGCGTTTTCGCGCGAAGTGATCGCGAAATTAGCGCCCGCGGATTTACACGCTGACCGTTTCAAAGAGGGCATGTTGCGCCGGACCCGATTGGGTCAGGTGGCCGCGGCCTTTTGGATGGTGGATGAAGAGACCTTCCACGTGATCTGCTTCCGGTCGGTGGCAGAGTATACGTTTGAGTTGCTGGCGGCGTCGGCGAAGGCGGGGGCTGTCGGGCACTTCGAATAGTCAGGGCCTTTGTGGTTCGATAGGTATCGATCAGGATGGGCTACGAAGGGCATTAATGTGAAGATTCAATTCAAGACGGATCGTTTGCATGTGCATCATTGGCAGCCAACCTTGGATGACGCACATTTGCGCGAAGATCTTGTCGCGACGCTTGAAGTTTTGCTGACGAAGAACGTTTTGCAGTTCTTACCGCCGCCGCTCCAGCTTGCTGCGGCTAACGAGGACGTTGCTCAATGGATTGACCAAAGAGCTGCGGAAGCCGATGTGCTCCTGGTCGATCAACGTGCCAAAGGAATAACAATTGGTCTAGTTTTACTGGCTCCAGATCCTGAACATTCTAAGGGAACGACGCTTCACATTGGGTATCTCCTTGCTGAAAGTACTTGGGGCAAAGGCGTAGCTAGTGAATTGTTGATTGGCCTTGTCGATACACTAACAAACGCGGGTGTTACGAAACTTGTTGGTGGTAATGATAAAGCGAATCCGGCATCTGCGAGGGTGCTCCAAAAAGCTGGATTTCGGCTTTTGGAGGCTCCAAAATCGGCGGATTCGACAACCTACATCCTTGATATTTCTTGAATGATATCCGTTGGATATTCGACTTGCGAAGAACCAAATTGTAAGCTTGATTGAGGACGAAAACTGGACCGAAACCTAAAGGCTCACATTGCCACCTTTAGCTTTCCTAGATCCATGAGCGGCGAATGGCCTTGACGTCCCGACCTTTTGGGCTTTTTAACGATATACAAATTAACCCTAACCGAAAGATGGTCCGATGGCTTTTTCCCTTCCTGATCTTCCATATGCACATGACGCTTTGGCCGACAAAGGCATGTCTGCTGAAACGCTCGAATTCCACCACGATCTGCACCACAACGCCTATGTCACTAACGGCAACGCGGCGATTGCGGGTACTGAGTGGGAAGGCAAAACCCTCGAAGAGATCATCGTTGGTACATATGATGCCTCTGCTGTTGCGCAGAACGGCATTTTCAACAACATCTCTCAGCTTTGGAACCACAACCAGTTTTGGGAAATGATGGGTCCGAATGGCAATGCGATGCCGGGTGAGCTGGAAAAGGCACTCGTTGAGAGCTTTGGATCTGTCGATGACTTCAAAACTCAGTTTTCTGCAGCAGGCGCAGGTCAGTTCGGCTCTGGCTGGTGTTGGTTGGTGAAAAACGCTGACGGTTCTTTGGCTGTGACCAAGACAGAGAACGGCGTGAACCCGCTCTGCTTTGGTCAAACTGCGTTGCTGGGTTGCGATGTGTGGGAGCACAGCTATTACATCGATTTCCGCAATAAGCGTCCAGTTTACTTGTCGAACTTCCTCGACAATCTTGTGAACTGGGAAAACGTTGCATCGCGCATGTAATCGGATTTTCTGATTGAATTTAGGATTGGCCCGTGGGACGTCTCACGGGCCTTTTCTTTTCCAGAGATCACCATGGACCTTACGCTTGATCATATTTCGGCTGCGGCCGAGCAGCTCGCGGGCGTCGCGATTGAAACGCCGGTGCTAAAGCTAGAGCAAGCGAAGTGGGGTGGTCTGCTGCCAGACGCGCATGTGACCATCAAGCTAGAGCTGTTTCAACAAACTGGTAGTTTCAAAGCGCGGGGCGCGTATTTGGGGATTGCTGGGTTGGGTGCAGATGCGCGAGCCGCGGGTGTTGTGGCGGCAAGTGGAGGCAATCATGCTATGGCGGTGGCTTGGGCCGCGCAGACTGCGGGCGTTGATGCATTGATCGCGATGCCGCGGGCAACTGATCCTATGCGTGTTGCTGGATGTAAGGCATTGGGTGCCACGGTTACCTTGTGCGATGATATGCCTGCAGCATTTGAGGTCATGGAAGCCGAGGCGGCCAAGGGGCGTTTTCTGATGCACCCCTTTGAAGGCACCCACATGGCGCTTGGCTCGGCGGTGATTGGTGCAGAATATGTCCGACAGGCACCTGACGTTGATGTTTTTGTCGTGCCGATTGGCGGTGGTGGCCTGATCAGTGGGATGTCGTGCGCAATCAAACAATTACGCCCTGATGCGACAGTTATTGGCGTTGAGCCGATCGGTGCTGACAGCATGAAACGCAGCTTTGACGCGGGTAAGCCAGTCAGGTTGGACAAGATCGACACGATCGCAGATAGCTTAGGTTCACCGTTGGCGATGCCCTACACTTATGGCCTTGCGCGCGACCATGTGGATACGATTGTTCACGTTGCAGATGCGCAAATGATTGATGGTATGCGCGCGATGGGTGACGTTCTGCGGATCATGGCCGAGCCCGCTTGCGCAGCGTCTTTGGCGGCCGTTTCTGGGCCGTTGAAAGAACACCTAGAAGGGCGGCGGGTTGGCATCATTGCATGCGGATCCAACATCGGACTTGCGCGGTACCAAGAGTTGCTATCATGAGCGACCCAGCCAAAGGGGTTCTGGCAATGGTCGGGGCCTGTATCGTGTGGGGGCTGTCTCCGCTCTATTATGCAGCTCTCAAGCATGTGCCGGCCTTGGATGTTCTGGCCTATCGCGGCGTTTGGTCATTGGTGTTTTTTGCTGCCATCTTGATGTTTCAGCGACGCTTTGGTGTGGCTTTATCAGCGACGCGGACCCATTTTCCGCTAATTGCGATAGCATCGATTATGATTGCGGCGAATTGGGGTGGGTTCATTTCAGCAATTCAGACGGGGCAGGGTGTTGAGGCTTCGATTGGGTACTTTATCTTGCCTCTTGTTGCAGTTTTGTTTGGCGCACTTCTATTTGGCGAAACGCTGACTAAACTGCAGGGCTTTGCTGTTCTGCTCGCGGTGTTTGCTGTCGTTATTCTAACATGGGGATTGGGCGTTCCACCTTGGATCGCGCTCTTTTTGGCGGCGACCTTTACTGTTTATGGCGCAATCAAGAAGCAACTCGATCTTGGCCCAGTCGTATCGGTCACTGCCGAGGTTCTGATTCTCGCACCGGTGGCGCTGATTTATTTGTTATACGTTGGCACCGCGCCGGATTTTTCAGTTGGAACTCATCTCCTGCTGGCTTTGTCGGGTCCGCTTACGGCGACACCGCTTATGCTGTTTAGCTATGCCGCAAAGCGCGCAAAGTTATCTACGGTTGGTTTGGTGCAATATCTAAATCCAACGCTTCAATTCTGTTGCGCGGTTCTGGTTTTGGGTGAAGTCGTAACTGTTTGGCACGGTATCGCGTTTGCCCTTATTTGGAGCGCCTTGGCGATATATTCGGTTTCAGCTTTGGGTCAGGACAGGGCCGCGCGGAGTGCGCGTTCTAAAGACGGTACGTCCGGAGCATCCGTGACATAATCCATTACTTCGGAACCCGCGAATTCTTGCGCGACGATGTGGGACATTAAATCCATTAAGGGTTTCCAGTAGTCATTGATATTCAACAGAAATATCGGCTTTTGATGTAATCCAAGCTGTCGCCAAGTTAAGGCTTCAAAGAATTCATCCATGGACCCTGCGCCACCGGGCAGAACGACGACAGCGTCCGAATTCATCAGCATAACTTTCTTACGTTCATGCATGGTTTCGGTCAGGATGAAGGTATCGAGGTCTTTTTTTCCGACTTCCCAATCCATTAGATGCGTTGGTATTACCCCGAATGTTTTGCCGCCTGCAGATTGGACAGCAGTAGCGACACGGCCCATGAGGCCGACGTCACCAGCACCATACACCAGCCGCCAATCGGACGCGGCCAGCATGGTTCCTGTGTTCTCTGCTGCCTTCGCGTAGGCCGGATCGGCACCATCTCGTGCGCCGCAATAGACGCATACTGATCGTTGTTGTGTCATTCTGTAGACCTCACGCTTACTTGTCTTTGACCCTACTTAGAGCTGTTGCTATGGTCTCTCAACCTTATGCGCTGCCGATGCAAATAAGGTTGGGGGATATAACGGCAAATGGTGGGCTAAAATGGCTTCAAATGCAGGTCGGCTGGCGCTTGGTGCGCTTGCGGCAGCGGCGATTGGTGTAGCGGTGATCTGGCTCGTTCCGAGGCCGGAAACCACACTGGTCTCGCCAAGACAGACTATCGCTCCGGCGGATGTTCAGGTGACGCAACCTACGGAAACGGCTCAGACAGAAGAAACCGACCTCGCCGTCAGTAGCGAAGATTCAGCTCCTTTGGTTGCTGTTCCAACTTTGGGTATGCGCGCGGAGTCGGACGGAATTTTGGTCGTAACGGGTAGGGCGCAAGGTGCAGAGCTTGTCGACGTTCTTTTGGATGCAGTCGTGCTAGAACGCCTTTTGGTCGATAGCACAGGGGCGTTTGCGACAGTTCTGAGCATCGAGCCATCTGAAAAAGCACGTATTTTGTCGGTCGTGGCCGACCCAGATGGCGCTGCAATCGCATCGGTTCAAAATCCATTGATTTTGCCGGTGGGGACGCAGGAACCAATTCTTAGTTCAGATGCGCCGTTGATTGCGGGTGCGGTCAGCGTAGAAGCGCCGGACGCCGAACAAGAGATTGCCTCTGTCGAAACCACCAGCGACCAACCGGTTGCAGAGGCTTTGGAACAAGCCTCTACAGAGACTGATGTCGCGTCCATCGAATTGGATAACGGTGCATTATCAGCGGAGCCAGAAGCTGAGACGCTGGCGGATGATACACAATCTCTAAACGTAAGCGACGTTGCTGTGACAAGCACCTTGGAAGCGATTGAGGAGCCTCTGGATCCTATTTCCGAAGAAGCGTCAGAAGTCGTGGCTGCAATCACAGATCCGACTGACGCCGACGTCCAAACTGCCAACGAGGTTACTAGCGAAGTTGCAGAAGTTGCAGAAGTTGCAGAAGTTGCAGCCCCAAATTCTTTGCCTGACATTGTGGAGCCAAGTGAGGAGCAAGCCGTAGCGGAAGCCATCGACGAAGCAGTTGCTGACACCGTTCTTGTTGCAGACGAGGGCGGAGTTCGCGTTGTTCCAACAGCTGGCGCCGCGCCGCAAGTGTTGTCCAGCGTTGCTTTGGATGCGATCAGCTATGACCCGACAGGTGAGGTTGTATTGACAGGACGTGCGACCGGTGAAGGTTTTGTCCAAGTGTACGTCGACAATCAGCCCGTGACCACGTCGCGTATCGACGCGTCGGGCGACTGGCGCACCGATCTGCCCGAAGTTGATACTGGCGTTTATACCCTTCGTATCGACGAAGTTGATGCCGAAGGTGAAGTTGTTAGCCGCATCGAAACGCCTTTTAAGCGCGAAGAGCCAGAGACGGTGGCCGCGGTTATGGCGGAGGAAACCGAAAAGGACGACTTCAGAGTCGCTGTACGGACTGTACAGCCGGGTGCAACGCTATGGGCAATCGCGCGTGAACAGTTTGGCGACGGGATTATGTATGTCGCTGTCTATGAGGCCAATAAGGATCAGATCAGGGATCCAAACCTTATTTACCCCGGTCAGGTGTTTCAAATTCCGGAAATGGCACAATAATCTTTTTGGCACTGGAACTCTGCGCTCAGGCTTCCTACTTAGGGAGACCAGCGGAGTAATTCATGCGTAGACTGACCAAGACGACCGCCAATCTAAACAACGAACAAATCCAGGGTTGGAACGTGATCAAACGCGTTGTGCCATATCTGTGGCCGCGCGGTGAAACGGTTGTTAAGTTGCGCGTTGTTTTTGCGATGGTTGCCCTGCTTTTGTCTCAGGTCATCGCAGTTTACACGCCGCTGTTGTTCGCTCAGGCTGTTGATATTTTAACGCCAGAGACCTCTGATGTTGGAACCTTTCTTGGTCTAGCCGCGGTTGGATTAACGGTTGCGTATGGCTTTGCCCGTTTGGCAACGACCGGGTTTCAGCAATTGCGCGATGTGATCTTTACCCGCGTCGGACAGCGCGCGCTGCGTAAGCTAGCGCTCGAGACATTCGAACATATCCACCGCTTGTCCATGCGCTATCATATCACCCGTAAGACGGGTGGCCTGAGCCGGATCATTGAACGTGGCGTCAAAGGCGTTGAGTTTTTGTTGCGGTTCCTGTTGTTCTCTGTCGGGCCGTTGGTATTGCAACTTCTTATGATTGCGGGCGTTCTGTTCGTAAAATTTGACGCCTGGTACCTCGTGGTCGTGGTTCTAACGATTGCGCTCTACGTATGGTTTACCTTCGCGGTGACTGAGTGGCGGGTCAAAATTCGCAAAATTATGAACGATCAGGACAATGACGCCAATCAAAAGGCGATTGATAGTTTGCTGAATTTTGAAACCGTCAAGTATTTTGGTGCAGAGCGGTGGGAAGCCGCGCGCTATGATGGTGCTATGCAGAAATATGCAGAGGCCGCAGTCAAAACCAATTATACACTGGCGTTCCTGAATTTTGGACAAGCGATCATTATCACAGCAGGACTGGTTGCCGTGATGGTCATGGCCGCGATTGGCGTGAACGCAGGCGTTTTGACCGTCGGAGACTTTGTTCTGGTGAACGCCTATATGATCCAGATTACCATGCCGTTGAACTTTCTCGGGACAGTCTATCGCGAAATCCGTCAGGCACTGATCGATATGGGCGATATGTTCGATTTGTTAGAGCAACCGGCCGAAGTGCAGGATAAATCAGACGCTGATGTTCTAAAAGTGCAAGGCGGTGCGATTGCGCTCCATAATGTTTCTTTCGGATATGAGGAAGAGCGTGCGATCCTTAAGGGGGTAGACCTGGATGTGTCCGCTGGCAGCACGGTCGCGATTGTTGGGTCGTCTGGGTCAGGTAAGTCGACGATTGGTCGGCTGTTGTTCCGGTTCTATGATGTTAGTGATGGCGCGCTGACAATTGATGGGCAAGACGTGCGTGATGTGACGCAAGAAAGCCTGCACGCGCAGGTGGGTGTTGTGCCGCAGGACACTGTTCTGTTCAATGACACGATTTACTACAATATCGCCTATGGTCGTCCGGACGCTTCCCGCGACGAAATCATTGCAGCGGCAAAAGCGGCGAAGATCCATAGTTTTGTAGAAAGCCTACCTGATGGCTATGACACGACTGTGGGCGAACGGGGGCTAAAGCTGTCTGGCGGCGAAAAGCAGCGTGTGGGGATTGCGCGGACGTTGCTAAAGAACCCACCCATTCTGTTATTGGACGAAGCAACATCCGCTTTGGATACTGAGACTGAGTTGGAAATTCAGGGCGAGCTGGCGGCGATAGGGCATGGTAGGACCGTAATTACCATCGCGCACCGTCTTTCGACGATTGCTGACGCGGATAAGATTGTTGTTCTGGAAGACGGTCATTTGGTCGAGCAAGGCACACATAATGAATTGTTGGACAAAGATGGCCGCTACGCGCATCTTTGGAACCGCCAACTGGACGATGACGCTGCTTAAGTCTTCGCAGACTTTTGCCATACTTCCTTAATGTTGCCTTGGGTCAGCCACGCGATTGCACGACTTTCCTAGCAACCCAAGCGGGATTTTAACTAAGAAAGCAGAGAAATGCGTTTTGCACTTATTCCAGCTTTGGGCGCGGCGTTTGCCATGTCTGGATGCATTCAAAATTTGAACACACATTCTAGT
Source organism: Cognatiyoonia sp. (assembly GCA_042093895.1). Classification (GTDB taxonomy): domain Bacteria; phylum Pseudomonadota; class Alphaproteobacteria; order Rhodobacterales; family Rhodobacteraceae; genus Cognatiyoonia. Next base: position 34,408 of record JBELEI010000007.1, read on the forward strand.
TTTACGACTTTGTCGCAGGCGGGAACGCTTGGCAAAACTTTGGGCAGTCAATCAAAAGTCACTGAGATAGATAGCGATGGCGATGGATTTGCTTCGATATCGGGCACCAGATCGTCAACTGGGCTTGAGGCATCGTCTGGGTTTGTTGTGACATCGGCTTTGGATCCGCTGCCGACAACGGATAGTGCGACCTATTCGGGATCATATGAAATTTCCACGATCACCAGTATCTATGTGAGCGGTGACAGTATCTTTGGGCTGCCGGGTGTGGATCGCGGTTCAATTGACTTAAATGTCGACTTTTATTCTGCGTCGATTTCGGGATCGACTGGCAATCTGTCAGTTGACGGCGAATTTTCAAGCGGTGGCAACATTGATGGTAATGTGACCTACCGTGGCGTGTCCGGCGATTTGGCAGGGCAGATCGGTGGCAATAAGGCCATTGGGGCTTTCCACGGGAACGATGCAGATTTGATCTATGCAGGTGGATTTCTGGTTTACGACAACTAAGTCGTTTCAAACTCGTGCAAAATGAAAAGCCCGCGAAATTCGCGGGCTTTTTTGTTTCATTCGGCGGCACGCAACGGAGGTACGGGTGGTTTGGCCCGCGCGGGCTCGGCCGCCGCGGTGGGTTCCGGCGATCCAAACATGTCCTCTTCAGTCCACAGGATCTGTGGCGATTTCATTTTACGGGCTGACCAATATAGACGCATATCGCTGCGCATGTTGCGGCCCATACGACCCAGCATGCCTGCGCGAAGGGTGTTGAAGACACCATAAGCCCCGTCTGTCGCCCAAATACGCAGAGCGAGCATCGACGGTGTGAAGACAAGCGTCAGCACTGTTGCAGTCCCAAGACCGAAGACAACAGCTGTTGCGAGCTGTTTCCACCAAAGCGCGGTTGGGCTGTCGACTGTGTAACCACCATTCATGAAATCAAGGCTAAGCCCGAACATCATCGGCGCAAGACCCGCCATCGTGGTGATTGTGGTCAAGAGAACGGGACGAATACGCGCCTCGGCCGTGCGAACAATCGCCTCGGTCTTTGGCATGTATTTGCTGTACTCTTGGTAGGTGTCGATCAGGATAATGTTGTTGTTCACCACGATCCCAGCCAAAGCCACGATGCCTGTACCGGTCATAATGATCGAGAATGCTTGATCCATGATCAACATGCCCCACAGGACGCCGGCCGTTGACATAACGACCGCCATCAGGACGAGTACTGAGTTATAGATCGAGTTGAACTGCGCCAACAGAATGATGAACATGAGACCCAATGCGCCCATGAATGCTGACTGCAGGAACGCTTGGCTTTCTGCCTGATCTTCCTGATCACCGGTCCATTCCCATGAAATAGAAGGCGCGAAAGGTTCGGTGTTGAGCCATTCGGTCAGAACTTCGATCCGCTCGGTCGGGCTGACCACGATCATAGTCAGTTCGCCATCGGTGACCTGTTCTTGTAGAGCGTCATCTGTTTCGTAGACCTCTTGGCTGATGACGCGGCTGTTGCCATCAGTATCGGTTAGCTTGACCAAATCGGCGTCGACGGCGGCTTTGACGTCAAAGTAACGCTCTTGATCGACACGGTTGATCTCGGCCAGTTTTTCAACCGGTGTGCGTGTCACAAAGTTTGACAATGGAACGAGGCCGGATTGCGTGCGGACCTTGAGCGTGTCCAAAGTCGAGAGCACGCGGTCTTGTTCTGGCAGGCGGACGCGGATTTCGATTTCCTCGTCCCCGTTCGCAGGTGTGTAAGTGTCGAGAAGAATACCGCGAGTAACAAGCTGCACCATGCCACCAACGGTCGCCACATCAGCGCCATATCGCCCAGCAGCTTCTACATCGACGTCGATTTGCCAATCGATACCGGGCAGGGGCAGCGTATCTTCGACCTGTGCGAGGCCGGGCATGCTATCGAATTGCGCGCGTGCTAGGTCTGTGGCGGTGAGCAGATCATCCCAATCATTGCCCTTGACCCTTAGGTGCACAGGTTTGGCGGAGGCCGGGCCCATCGCAAGGTTGAGCACTTCGAACCGGATGCCAGGAATTGAACGCAATCCTTCTTCGAGTTGGGCAATGACGAGGTTGCCGTCGTAGTTTGGATCAACTTCTGTTGTGGTCCACGGGATAAATCCAAGCAACGTCGTTTCGCGTTCTACAACAGGGCGTTCGTCCCATGGCAAAAGTTCCAGCTGAACCTGGCCGATCTCATCGGCAGGGCCAGACGCGCCACCTGTGTTGTTATCAAGGCCGCCAGCGCCAGCAAACGAGAATGCGCTTTGCACCGCCGGGTGGGCAATGACGATCGCCTCTGCCTGTTTGACGAGGTCGTCTTTTTCGTGGATCGAGAGATTGCCGCGTGCTTGGACGTAAACAATCGCCTGTTCAGGCTCTGTTTCGACAAAGAACTCAACACCGTTGTTGTTGGCACCAAAGTTCGAAAAGCTGAAGCTGACGAACATGAACACGCCGACAATGAAAACAACGGGCATGATTGGGTTCTTGGTGATGAACGCGATCATGTGGCCAAAGAGGCTACGGCGATAACCCGCATCGATACGCTTGCGCTCAAACCGAATTGTTGCAGCACCCATTGTAATGGAGGTCGCAACCGCACCAGCAAGGAACAGTGCGATACCTGGTAATGAGGCCATGAAACCATCAGTTTGAACCGCTTCGCCTGTAAGATATCCAGGGTTCAAGGTGAGCATTGCGCCAGTGAACGTTGCCATTAGAGCGACAGGTACAAGCACAGCACGGACGATCCAGGGCAAGCTGGCGCGCAGCCATTCGGATGCGCCGCCAAACAGACCACTTAGGCGACCAGTGACACCGCCCATTACTGGGAGGTAGATCAGCGCAACGACAAGTGATGCACACAAAACGAAGATCAGTGTGACGGGCAGCATGCCCATAAATTGGCCGGGCACACCAGGCCAAAACAGCATTGGCAAGAACGCACAGAGCGTCGTCGCCGTGGATGAAATGATTGGCCAGAACATACGCTTTGCCGCTTCAGTAAATGCGGTCATCGGGCCTGAGCCTTCTTTGATGCGTTTATCTGCATATTCGACAACAACAATCGCACCATCAACCAACATCCCCACGGCCAAGATAAGGCCGAACATCACGATGTTTGAGATTGTAATGCCCATTACGGCCAATAGCGCAAAGCACAAAAGGAAGGACGTTGGGATTGCAAAGCCGACCAGCAACGCGGGGCGTGTGCCCAATGAAGCCAAGACCACGATCATCACGAGCGCAATCGCCGTAAGGACTGAGCCCTCAAGTTGGCTGACCATCGACGCGACGTTGCGCGATTGATCATTGGATGTACCGACCTTGATTGCGGCGCGCAATTCGGGATCCCAAGTCGCACGCTCATCTTCGACCGTCTGACGGACAAGCGCAGCCGTATCGATCAAGTTAAAGCCTTTGCGCTTAACAACCTGCAGTGCGACCGTATTAACGCCGTTAAAGCGCGCAGTGCCTTCGCGGTCCTCGAACGTCAGACGAATGGTCGCAAGATCACCCAGCGTGATAACGCTGTCGCCATTCTGTTTGACGGGCAGGGCGTAAACGTCTTGTGGCTCACTAAACGAAGATGGGATTTTGACTGCAAAGTTACCCTGTGGGGTTTCGACATTACCTGCTGCAATCAAGAGGTTGTTTTGCGTAACAACGTTGATGAGTTCACCAGCAGTAACGTTGTAAGATTCCAGTTTAAGCGGGTCGATCACGACCTCGAGCATTTCGTCACGCTGACCTGCGAGGCCTGCTTCCAAAACGGCATCTAGGCTTTCAATCCGATCTTGCAGTCGTTTCGCAACATTGACGAGCGTTCGTTCAGGAACTTGACCGGTCAGGTTAACAATAACGATTGGGAATTCTGAAAAGTTGATTTCGTTGACCGAGTAGTTCTCGGCACCTTGAGGGAATGATCCTTGCGCTGCGTTCATCGCGTCACGAATGTCGGCCATGACTTTGGTTTTGTCCCAGCCAAATTCGAATTCGAGTGCAACACCAGCGTATCCTTCGGCAGCCGTGCTCGACATCCGTTTCAGGCCATCAAGATCGACCAGTTCGCTTTCCATGGGTTTGACCAAGAGCGTTTCTGAATCGCCTGCTGAAATGCCTGGGAAGGGGACGGAAACGAAGATTGCCGGAATTTCGATATCCGGCTCACCCTCTTTGGGAAGACCAACGTAGGATAATGCGCCAGCCGTTAGGGATAGCGCGATAAAGGCTAAGACCATCCGCGCCCGTGACGCGGCCCAATCAACTAATCCAGTCATTCTGTTGCCTCACTATATGTCGGCTCAACAAACACGCCATCAATGACGTATTCCTGTCCAACGGTGATAACGTCGACCTTTTCTGGCAGGCCAGAGACCCAAACACCTTCGACTGTATCGCGTAAAAGTGTGACAGGCAAAAATTCAGCTGTACTCGTGTCTGTTACTGTTCGCACCCCCAGAAGTCCGTCATCGTTCAGTGTCAGCGCTGATTGCGGGATGAGGTGGGCGGCTTGGCCGTCCGAGGCGATCAAGATGTCTGCTGTTTGACCGTCGCGGATTGAGCGATCACTATTGGACACTTCTATCTCTACGCGGAAAGTGCGGGTCACGGCGTCGGATGAACGTGAGAGAAAAGTAACCTGTCCACGAACTTCGCTACCGTCGGTAAGCCGGGCACCTGCAAGGGCGCCGACAGTTACCTTTGCGACATCGTTTTCGGCAACAAACCCAACGAGCTTGATCGGATCGAGCTGAATGATCGTTGCACATGGGGATCCTGGCTGCATCAGCGTGCCGAGTTCTGCCGTATCCGTTTCAAGAAGGCCTGCAAAAGGGGCGTTGATCGAAAGACGGTCGATTTCGCGTTCAGCGGCGGCAACGGCGGCCTCGGCGGCTTGGATGCCTGCTTGCGCGCTGGCTTGCCCAGATGTTGCTCGCTGCAGTCCAGCCGCAGCGGCTTCAGCTGACGCTTCGGCACTAATCAGGCGGGTTTCAGATGCAAAGCCATCCTCAGATAGTTTGCGCGCTGCATTCACATTGATCTGTGCCTCTGCGATGCGTGCGTTCGCCTCGGCCACTGCGGCTTGGGCCTCTGGTACCCGTCCGCGTGCCTCAGCTAAACGCGCTTCTGCTTCGGCCAAGCTCGCTTGGCGTGTGCCCGGATCTAGACGACACATCAAATCGCCTGTGTTGATTTCTGTACCTTTACGCAAAGGCTCAGAGATCACTAGACCAGCTGTTTCGGCTGCTATTGTGACCTGTCGAGCCGCTTCTGTGCGACCTCGCAGAACAACTGCGCTTTCAATTGCGCTCGCTTCTGAAGCTAAAACCACGACTTTGACCGCTTTAGAGATTTCTTCCTCTGCTGGTTCTGACGCCATTGTATCCATTGCGGCAGTTTCGACCGAACCATCAGATGCGGGCGAACTTGTCTGCGCAAAGTCGACCAAGCGGTCGCGTTCGAAAATGGCGAAATACAATACGATCGTAACGATGATTGCAGTGATGATTGGAATGATCTTCATGACCCACCTCAAGCGGACGTTTATTTTGTGGCCTAGCGATACTCTAGATACGTTGATCGATAGGTCACTGGTTCAAAATTTCTCTAACTAAACTGGTTAGTTCAGATTTAGGGTCTCCCCTAACGTCAGGCAAGGTCAGGTACCAGTAAAAAATCGGTCAAATATCGCTCGAGGTGCACTATATCTTGGCATTCCCTCTGGGATCGCGATAAGAAACGGTAAATTTCAGACTCCAACAGCGAGGCACGCCGTGAGCGATACCGACAGTTTCATTAGCGAAGTGACCGAAGAAGTGCAGCGCGACAAGCTTTATGGCTATGTTCGCAAGTACGGTTGGATGGTAGCCCTTGCAATACTATTGATTGTGGGCGGTGCTGCTTGGAATGAATACCGCAAGGCGTCGGAAACGGCGTCAGCCCGGGCCACAGGCGACGCGCTTTTCGCAGCACTCAGCGAAAATGACGCAGACGCACGGGCAACGGCATTGGCAAATGTTGAGGTCGAGGGCCCCGCGATAGCTGTCACAGCATTGACCACGGCTGCCGCGCAACAAGAAGCGGGTGATGACGCGGGCGCAGTTGCGACGCTTGAAAAGCTGATCAATGATCAAGAAGTTCCAGCGATCTACCGTGATCTTGCGGCCTTTAAGATAGCAATTCTTCCAGGCGCTGACTTAGTGCAACGCCGTAGCCTTCTGGAAAGTCTCGCTAATCCGGGCGCTCCTTTGAACTTGTTAGCACAAGAGCAACTGGCATATCTTGAGCTCGAAAGTGGGAATGCTGAAGCTGCGATCGCTGGTATGTTGGCGATCGTTGAGGATGCTGGCGTTACGCGGGGCTTGCGCGATCGAGCGATTGGATTGATTGTGGCGTTAGGAGCGGAAGATCAGCTTGCAGCCGAGCAGTAAAAAAACGAGCGGGACATCCGCCGGGGGTAGATGCAGTGACGATAAAAACAGTTTTCGGAGCGATTGCGGGTCTGGCGTTTTTGGCAGCTTGCGGTGAACGCGATGTGATCTTGCCCGGTGAGCGACAGGATATTCGTCCTGCTTCGGTTGTCGAGAACCAAACAAAAGCCATTAATTTCGCGGCGTCGGCGACGAATTCAGATTGGACGCATCGCAATGGCGATGCCGATCACAAGATTTCCCATCCAGCACTTTCAGCAGGATTGCAGCAGATATTTGCAGTAGACATTGGTGCAGGCGATAGTCGGCGCGCGCGGATCACTGCAGATCCTGTTGTTGCCAATGATGTTATCTATACCTTGGATGCGCGGGCACGCGTGTCGGCGACATCAACGGCTGGATCGTCGATTTGGGCTGTGGATCTGACGCCTTCTAATGACGGCGCAAGCGACGCGTCTGGAGGTGGATTGGCCATTTCGGGTGGTCGTGTATTTGTCACTACCGGCTTTGGTGAACTTACAGTTCTTGATGCAGCCACCGGTGCGGAAGTTTGGACACAAGACCTAGATGCGCCAGGCGGCTCGGCGCCGACGGTCGTGGGCGAGTTGGTCTATGTCGTATCCCGTGATAGCCGAGGTTGGGCGATTGAAGCTGACACAGGTCGCGTGCGTTGGCAGGTGAACGGCACACCATCCGTTGGTAATTTCTCTGGCGGCTCAGGTGTTGCTGCCAACTCAGAAGTCGCGATTTTTCCAATGCCGTCTGGCGAAGTCATTGCGACGTTCCCTCAGGGTGGATTGCGCCGTTGGTCGAATGTTGTGACAGGACAGCGATTGGGTGAGGCCGCTGCCAATATTTCCGATATCGCAGGCGATCCTGTTATCGATGGCGATCGTGTCTATGCAGCGAATTTCTCGGGACGTGTCGTTGCCATGAACGTCACCAACGGTGATCGTATATGGACCGCAGGGGAAGGGGCGGTTAGCCCAGTTTGGCCCGCAGGGGGTTCGGTTTTCTTGGTCAATGAGATCAATGAACTTGTGCGGTTAGACGCAGCAGATGGCTCTATAATTTGGAAAGTGGACCTGCCAAAATTCACAGAGACGCGTCTACGTCAGCAAAGAACAGTGTTTGCCCACTATGGACCTGTTTTGGCTGGTGGTCGCTTGATCGTTGCTTCTTCCGATGGCGTTATCCGTGAATTTGACCCAACTTCTGGCGCGCTGATTGGAACGACAGCCATCGCAGGTGGCGCGGCCTCTAACCCCGTCGTTGCAGGGCAAACACTCTACGTCGTTTCAAAAGAAGGTCAGTTGGTGGCTTTCCGTTAGCACGTCTATGGTGTAACGGCACTGATCTGACGTCTTAGGATCGAAAAAATGAGTTTTACATTGGCCGTCGTTGGCCGCCCCAATGTTGGTAAATCCACACTGTTCAACCGGCTGGTTGGCAAAAAGCTTGCGTTGGTTGATGACCAGCCCGGCGTAACACGCGATTTGCGTGAGGGCGCTGCACGGCTTGGGGATCTACGTTTCACCGTGATCGACAGCGCAGGTTTGGAAGATGCGACCGATGACAGTCTTCAAGGCCGGATGCGTCGCCTTACAGAACGCGCGGTTGAAATGGCCGATGTATGTTTGTTCATGATCGATGCGCGCCAAGGTGTTTTGCCCGCAGATGAAGTATTCGCCGATATTCTGCGCCGTAAGAACGCCAATGTTATTTTGGCCGCAAACAAGGGCGAGGGCAAAGCCGCCGATGCAACGATCCTTGAGGCGTTTTCGCTGGGGCTAGGCGAACCAATCCGAATGTCCGCAGAACACGGCGAGGGGATGGATGATCTCTATTCTGTTCTGATGCCGATTCACGATAAGTTAAAAGACCAAGCAGCGCGCGATACACCTGAAACGGATGTAGACGTAAGCGATGATGATCCTGACGCGCCGCGCATTCCGACCCAAGCCAAGCCGTTGCAGATTGCGGTTGTTGGACGACCAAATGCCGGTAAGTCGACGCTGATCAATCAAATTATTGGCGAGGAACGATTGCTGACGGGCCCCGAGGCTGGGATCACTCGGGATGCGATTTCGGTTCAGAAGGACTGGAACGATGTTCCGATGCGGATCTTTGATACAGCGGGCATGCGCAAAAAGGCGAAGGTTCAGGAAAAGTTAGAAAAGCTGTCAGTTTCGGACGGTTTGCGCGCGGTGAAGTTCGCAGAGGTTGTTGTGGTTTTGCTGGATGTTGAAATCCCGTTTGAGCAACAAGATTTGCGGATCGCTGATTTGGCAGAGCGCGAGGGCCGTGCTGTTGTTGTTGCGGTCAACAAATGGGACGTTGAGACAGAAAAGCAGATTATGCTAAAGAAACTGCGCGAAGATTTTTCACGGCTGTTGCCGCAGCTCAAAGGTGCGCAGTTGGTGACCGTGTCCGCCAAGACGGGCAAGGGTATGGACCGTTTGCATCAAGCAATCATGCGCGCCCACGAGGTATGGAACCGACGCGTGACGACCGCGCAGTTGAACCGTTGGTTGACTGGAATGTTAGAACAGCACCCGCCGCCCGCACCGGGCGGACGTCGGATCAAAATGCGTTATATGACACAAGTCAAAGCCCGCCCACCGGGGTTTGTTGTGATGACATCTTATCCCGACAAAGTGCCCGAAAGCTATTCGCGTTATCTTGTGAATGGGTTGCGTGAAGATTTCGATATGCCGGGGACGCCTATTCGTCTGACGCTGCGGGATCAGGGTGATAAGAACCCATATAAAGGTCGCAAAAAGGCGCAACCTTCTAAGTTATCTAAGCACCTCAAGAAGAATATTGGCGAGTAGGTTTGCGTTGCTTGGCCTGTGTCCAAGCAACCAGTGCCAATAGTGCGACGACCCCGATGAGGGCCAGCAATGTGACGCTGAACAGGTCTGATCTGTTTGCGACAATGATGCCGACCAGTGCCCAAACGACTGTTAACGCGTATCCGGGGGCTTTGCTGACCCAAAACACAGGTGCGGCAACCGTCAACGCGCCGATGATTCCAATGTAGGCCCAGCCCAATTGGTCGGTCAGTAGCCCGTAGCCTGCTGTCGTCGAGGCGAGCGAGACCCAGCTCGCGGCGGTGAGCCATCCGGCATAGATCGAAACAGGGACACCGAGCCACCAACGGTCCGTCTTCGGTGCACGCAGCATAGCCAAAATCGCAAATACGGCCATCAGGGCGATTGTAACCGTGGCCCAAATCGCGCTGATGTTGGCAATCGCCAACCAAGGGACGCCGATTGCCAAGCTGATGATCAGGGGGCGTCTTGCGTGGTCCCAGTTCGCATCATTGTCGCGGTTCAAAACGCCGAATACCGCAGACACCACGAGCCATGAATAGATCAAGCCCCACACCGCAAAGGCATATCCTTCAGGCTGAATTGGCGGGTCGATCTGGGGAAAGGGGAGTTGATCTGGCCGAAAGCCTGAAAAGGGAGGGGTGATGACCGGGGCGACCGCAAAGGCTGCGGTCACCACGAGCGTTATATATGATAAATTCTTGTTCATACCCTCTCTACGTCTTGAGGCGCAGATTGGTTTGAATTTAATTTATCAGGCCATTGAACCGTCAGCCGCGATCCGTGTTTTGCCACGCAGGTAGGGGTGCAAGGCGGCTGGCAGATCGATAGATCCGTCCGATTGCTGACCATTCTCGAGCACGGCGATAAGCGTCCGCCCGACCGCCAAGCCAGAGCCGTTCAAGGTGTGAACGAACTGTGGCTTGCCACCATCGGCTGGTTTAAAGCGCGCATTCATGCGGCGGGCCTGGAATTCACCCGTCGTTGAAACGGATGAAATCTCGCGGTACATGTTTTGACCCGGGAGCCACGCTTCGATGTCGTAGGTGCGACGCGCGCCAAAACCCATATCGCCTGTGCACAGCTGGACGGTACGGTAGGGGATTTCCAACCGTTCCATGAGGTCCTCGGCGCAGCGGAGCATGCGTTTTTGTTCCGCGTCGGAGTGATCTGGGTGCGTGACAGAGACCATTTCGACCTTTTCGAATTGGTGCTGACGCAACATGCCAGAGGTGTCGCGTCCGGCTGAACCGGCTTCTGAACGGAAACACAGCGTGTGTGCCGTCATTCGTTTTGGAAGATCAGCCTCGTCTAGCGTGTCCCCCGCAACTGAATAGGTCAGCGTGACCTCAGATGTAGGGATCAGCCACCAGCCATTTGTCGTTTGATAGCTGTCGTCGCCAAATTTGGGCAGTTTATCTGTCCCATACATGGCGTCATCGCGCACCAAAACTGGCGTAGCAACTTCTTGCAGGCCGTTTTCTTCCGTCTGCACATCGAGCATGAATTGTGCCAGAGCGCGGTGCACGCGTGCAATTGCGCCGCGCATGAACACGAACCTGCTGCCCGACGTCTTTCCGGCGGTTCCAAAGTCAAAGCCTGGAATCGCAGCAGGAATTTCAAAGTGTTCCTTTGCATCCTTGATGTCGCGGGGTGTGCCCCAACGGTTGACCTCAACGTTGTCGTCTTCGTCTGCGCCATCGGGCACATCGTCTGCCGGAAGGTTTGGAAATTCAGCCAACAGTCCAGTCAGTTTTTCGTCCAAAGCTTTGGCGTTGTCGTTCATTTCCGCTATTTCGGCCTTTTTGGCGGACACAAGTGCGCGCAGGCGCTCAAATTCGGCCTCATCACCGCGGCCTTTGGCTGCGCCGACTTCTTTGGCCGCCTTGTTTGCCTCAGCTTGCGCGGCCTCGGCGGCTTGGATCGCTGCGCGACGTTGACCGTCGATTGCGAGAATTCCTTCGGAGGACGCAGCAAGACCACGGCGCGAGAGTGCTGCATCGAATGCGGCTGGGTTGTCTCGGATCGTGCGAATATCATGCATCGGTCATCTCCTATTAATGCGTGGGCGACATATGCCGAAATTTAAGGATGAAATGAAGAGGGTTTTTACAAACGTTCTGCAATCATCGTTAAAAGCACATCATCAGGGATGACAGCGACAGCTGTTCCTTCTGCCTTTGAGGAAATGACGGCGACGATTTGCGGATTCTCTTGATTACCAACAAGAACTGCAGCACCTGAGTTTCCGCCAATAACGGGGCAGTTGATTAGCAAAGGACCTTCGGCAAGAACCTTTTGTTCGCAGCCGCTGGATAGGGCCGCAGCCTCTTTGTTAAATCCGCTGTAGGTAAGGAAGTAGACAGGTTCCCATGGGCCAGGAGGTGCGGTAACTGTCAGCGGCGCAATATTTGATATTGGATCCGTCAGCCGAACGAGCGCCCAATCATTGACGATTAACTCAAGAGGGTTTTTTGCGCCTGGTTCGTAATTCGGTGAAGGAATAATTTCCGCAATCGAACTGCTCGCGACGGCAGCACCATCATTCCAACCAGCTAGAAATGTGTATCGACGCAACTCGCTTGGTGTCGCGTTCCTAGCTGCAAACACGCAATGAGCGGCTGTTAATATATGATCCGGCGCGACAAGCGTGGCGGTGCATATTTTGTCGCTGTCGAGGCGGCCTTGGATCAGTTTTCCGACGGCTGCCCAAGGTAATTGCCGATCCTTTGACAAAAGCTCCCAATCTTGGCCGATTGCCGCAGAAACTTGCAAAAACAATGCAATAATCGATGTCGCTATGATTGACGCGTTCCGCATAAGAGACCATATGCATCGAAACGCGAAAGTGAAAAGTAAAAATGCTGTCACAGCGTTGCTATTTTCACGGGGCACTCATAGTGTTTCGCGACTGCAAAGCGGGTATTTGGACCTGCTGAAAACAAACGTTAAGGGGCCCAAATGCAAGGCATTGAATCGATCATTCCTCTCATTCTGATTTTCGCGATCATGTATTTCCTATTGATCCGTCCACAGCAGAAGAAACTAAAAGAACATCAGGCAATGGTTGCAGCCGTGCGCCGTGGTGATCGAGTGATCACGCAGGGCGGCATCAAAGGCAAAGTGACCAAGGTCAAAGATGGCGAAAACGAAGTAGAACTTGAAATCGCATCAGGCGTTGTCATTCGCGTTGTGCAGTCCACGATTGCAGATGTTGAAAACAAAACAGAGCCTGCAAAGTAACCCAGAGCCGAGGGGCGTCTGATGCTTCATATTTCTGCGACCAAACAAATCATGATCTGGCTGACCGTTGTGGTCGGCCTTTTCTTCGCATTGCCCAACGGGTTCTACGGACAAGTTGAACGCTACAATGATGCCACTGCTACTGGTGAAGAAGCGACAGGGTGGCCGTCTTTTCTGCCATCCGGGTTGGTTAACCTTGGGCTTGATCTGCGTGGTGGTGCGCATTTGTTGGCAGAAGTTCGGGTCGAGGACGCTCAAATCTCGTTGATTGAGGGAATGTGGCCAGAAATTCGCAGGGCTTTGTCTGAGGATATGGCGACGATCGGCCCGTTTCGACAAACAGCCGATTCTGGCAACGGAATCATTCGCATTCAATTCCAAGAGACCGACGGACTAGATCGTGCGTTTGAGATTATCCGAGGTCTTGCACGACCTGTACAGTCTCTGACCGGCGTTGGTGCTAACGATATTGACGTCACGCGCGGCTCAAACACAATTACTGTCGAGTTGTCTGAGGCTGAGAAGGCCAACATCAATGACCGGACAATGCAGCAATCATTGGAGATCATTCGCCGTCGTATCGATGAAGTTGGAACACGTGAACCAACAATCCAGCGGCAAGGCGCACAGCGTATTTTGGTTCAAGTTCCGGGTGTCGGGTCAGCGCAGGAAGTGAAAGACATTATTGGCACAACGGCACAGCTGACGTTCCAACCGGTATTGTCAGTCGTTGGTAGCCCTGATGGGGTTGCAGGTGCTGGGAATGAGATCTTGCCAGAGGTCGCTCCTGACGGGCAGGAACCAAGCGTTTGGTACGTGCTAGAACGTAACCCTGTTGTCACAGGCGAAGAGCTTCGCGATGCCCGCCCTGACTTTGATCAGAATGGTCAGCCAGCTGTTAACTTTACGTTTAATGTGAGCGGAGCGACAAAATTTGGGGTTCATACCACCGAAAACTCAGGGTCTCTTTTTGCGATTGTTTTGGATGATGAGGTTATCTCAGCCCCGCGTATTAATGAACCAATCACTGGCGGCTCGGGGATCATTACGGGTAATTTCTCAGTTGAAGAGTCAACAAATTTGGCGGTTCTATTGCGGGCAGGTGCTTTGCCAGCAGAGCTTGAGTTCCTCGAAGAACGCACGATTGGTCCTGAGCTCGGCCAGGATAGTATCGATGCCGGTAAGGTCGCGTGTATTGTCGCTGGGATCTTTGTTCTTGTTTACATGCTGCTAAGCTATGGTTTGTTCGGCATTTTTGCGAACGTTGCTTTGGTCATAAACGTTGGGCTTATTTTTGGCCTCTTGTCTTTCATTGGGGCAACGTTGACGTTGCCCGGGATTGCCGGGATCGTATTGACAATTGGTATGGCCGTGGATGCGAATGTGATTGTGTTTGAGCGGATCCGCGAAGAGCTGAAAACATCCAAAGGACCTGCACGGGCGATCGAGCTTGGTTATGAAAAAGCCATGTCGTCCATTTTGGATGCGAACATCACGACATTTATTACTGCTTTGATCCTATTTGTAATGGGATCGGGACCGGTGCGGGGCTTTGCAATTACGCTGGGCCTTGGGATTATGACGTCCGTCTTTACGGCGCTCTTCGTCACGCGCGCACTGATTGCGATTTGGTTCGCACGTCGCCGTCCAAAACAGATTGAGGTTTGATATGCGTTTACGACTGGTCAAACAGGGAACTACAATTGACTTTTTCAGCCGCGCACGCGTTTGGCTCGGGATTTCATTGGTCCTAATGGTTGTCGCACTCGGGTCATTCCTAATCCAAGGTTTGAACTACGGGATCGACTTTCAGGGCGGTACGAGCATTCGGACGCAATCAGAGACACCTGTTGATGTAGGTGCATACCGTGATGTGATTGAGCCGCTCGTGGGTGACGCGAGTATCACCGAAGTTTTTGACCCAAGTTTTGATGAAAATCAACATGTCGCAATGGTGCGTATCAAAGCGCAACAAGGCGAAGAAAGCGTTTCCAATGACACCATTGGCCAAGTTCAAGCTGCGCTGGAACAGGTTGACCCAAAGATCACATTCACGGCGGTTGAATCCGTTGGTCCGAAAGTGTCGGGTGAGCTGATCCAGACTGCATTTATTGCGGTGGCGATGGCGGTTGTCGCAATTCTGATTTACATTTGGTTGCGCTTTGAATGGCAATTCGCGGTTGGGGCTGTTTTGGCCCTAGTGCACGATGTGTTGCTGACGATTGGTATCTTTTCCGAGCTTCAAATCAAATTCGATTTGGCAATCATTGCAGCGATCCTCACGATTGTCGGGTATTCGATCAATGACACGGTTATCGTGTTTGACCGGGTTCGGGAAAACCTGCGAAAGTATAAGAAAAAGCCGTTGAAAGACGTTTTGAACATCTCAATCAATGAAACACTGTCGCGCACATTGATGACCTCTGTCACCACCATGCTGGCGTTGTTGTCGTTGTTTGTGCTGGGTGGTGATGTGATCCGGGGCTTTGTCTTTGCGATGATGTGGGGCGTCGTGATCGGGACCTATTCATCAATCTTTGTTGCGACAGCAATATTGTTGGTATTGGGTGTAAAACGCGATTGGTCGAAAAAGGCCGCGAACGTTGGTAACCAATACGGCAACATTGACGCCTGATGCGCCTGAACGAAGTCGAATATACCGATGCCCAGCCGATTGACGGGTATGGCCCGGGTTTTTTCCGTATCGGCGGAGAGGTCTTCCATGGTCCAATGCTTGTCACGCCCAAAGGCGTCTTTGAATGGGGCGGCTATACCGATACCGGCAAACTGGTTGAGATCGCCGATAGTGTTGATGTCATCTTTGTTGGGACGGGCGCCGTAATCGCGCACCCGGATCGCGCATTTCGTGAGACGCTAGAAGCTGTCGGTCTTGGTGTGGAGCCGATGGCATCACCTGCTGCCTGCCGGACATACAATGTTCTGCTGAGCGAGGGGCGCAGGGTTGCTTTGGCGCTTTTGCCAGTCTGACCCCTTTTTTTCGGATCGAAAGCGCAGTAGCAAGTTTGCTATGAGCCTGTCTGTTCAAAACCTTCAAGTGTCGCGTGGCGGCGTACCTGTTCTGTCGGGTGTCAGTTTTGATGTGGCGGCAGGGCAGGCGTTGATTTTGCGCGGGCCGAATGGGATCGGGAAAACATCGCTATTGCGGTGTTTGGCTGGATTGCAGCCTGCGGATGAAGGCCAGATCATTTGTGATGAAGATTCCGTGGCCTATGCTAGCCACGCGGACGCAGTCAAATCTCAGTTAAGCGTCGCCGAAAACCTCGAGTTTTGGGCCGAGATTTATGGGGCCAAAGTTTCCGATGACACGCTGGATGTGTTTGAAATCAAACCGTTGAAACTTCGTATTGCAGGCACGTTGTCTGCAGGGCAGAAACGCCGCTTGGGATTGGCGCGTTTAGGGGTCGTAAATCGTCCGATTTGGTTGTTGGATGAGCCGACAGTCTCGCTAGATGCGTTTACGGTGAAGCGGTTTGCTGCTTTTTTACAGGATCAGCACTTGTCGCAAGGCGGTTGCGCTGTGATCGCCACCCATGTTGATTTGGGGTTTGAAGCGCCGACGCTGGATCTAGAACCCTATGCCGCGTCGCAGGATGCCATTGGGTCTGACGAGGCGTTTTTATGAAGGCTCTGTTATTGCGTGACCTGCGGCTTGCGGTCCGTGCGGGCGGAGGATTTGGGTTAAGCCTGTCGTTCTTTCTGATCGTTATCATTTTGATCCCGCTCGGCGTTGGTCCCGAGACATCGCTTTTAAGTGCGGTCGCACCGGGCGTTTTGTGGGTTGCTGCCTTATTGGCGGCGTTACTGTCATTGGATCGCATTTTCGCATTGGATTTCGAAGATGGGTCTTTAGAAATTCTGACCACCTCGCCGATGCCATTAGAGGGAGTGACCCTGGTCAAGGCGTTGGCGCATTGGATCACAACTGGATTGCCGCTGACCGTGGCAGCGCCTTTGTTGGGTTTTTTGTTAAACCTTGAAGGTTCAGCATATGTGTACCTCTTGCTATCCTTGTTAATTGGCACACCGGCACTGTCGATGATTGGTACGTTTGGTGCTGCCTTGACCGTTGGGTTAAAGCGCGGGGGGTTATTGCTGTCTTTGTTGGTGCTACCGTTGTACATTCCGACATTGATTTTTGGGGCAGAGCTCGTCTCGCGCGGCGCAGATGGTCTGCCCACCACCAATGCGCTGTTGTTCCTGACGGGTATCACCGCGATCAGCTTTGCACTGCTGCCATTCGCCGCAGCAGCCAGTTTGCGGATCAATCTGCGGTGATCGGGGATTGAGGTGACACGCGTAGGGATGTAGGGAACCGCCATGTCAGTATGGGAATATGCAAATCCAAGACGATTTATGGGTTGGACTGGCCCGGTTGTGCCATGGGCTTTTGCCATTGCTGGAACCTGCCTAAGTGTTGGGATGATCTGGGGGTTTTTCTTTACGCCAGACGCGGCCCGTTTTGGATCGACTGTAAAGATCATTTACATTCATGTTCCCGCTGCATTTATCGCGATCAATGCGTGGATCATGATGTTGGTGGCCTCTTTAATATGGTTAGTTCGACGACACCATGTTTCAGCACTTGCCGCCAAGGCTGCGGCCCCAGTTGGGGTGGTGATGACGGTAATCGGTCTGGCAACGGGTGCGATATGGGGCCAGCCGATGTGGGGCACCTATTGGGCGTGGGATCCGCGGTTGACAGCGTTTCTGATCCTATTCCTGTTTTACCTTGGCTATATAGCGCTTTGGGCCGCCATTGAGGACAGTGATACGGCGGCGGATTTGACTTCTTGGTTATGTCTTATCGGGTCCGTATTTGCCTTGATGTCGCGCTATGCTGTTTTGTTTTGGAACCAAGGGCTGCATCAAGGTGCATCGCTGAGCCTTGATGAACAGGAAAATGTCGCTGATGTTTTCTGGTTACCTCTAGTACTGTGCATCGTCGGGTTTGGTGTATTGTTTGTTGCGCTTGTGTTGGCGCGTACACGCACTGAGATCCGTTTGCGCCGCGCGCAAGCGCTCGAAAAACGACAGGTGAGGGCATGATGCCAGATCTTGGAAAATACGCGGTCGAGGTTCTACTCTCTTACGGAGTCACGATTGGTCTGATTGGCGCGTTGGTTTGTCTAACCTGGTATCAATCCCGAAAAGCCAAGCAACGATTGGAGCAGCTGGAGGATGACTAGATCGTCGGTCTATATGATGATCCCAGTTGTGGTTTTTGCGGCTTTTGCCGGGTTGTTTTTGGCGGGTATGTTCCGCGAGGCACCGGGTGAGCTGCCTTCATCGTTGATCGGTCAGTCGGTTAGCACTTTGCCGGACAGTTCTGTTCCGGGGACCGCGCAGTTGACGCGCGATGATTTTGCGTCAGGTGAAGTGACAATTATTAACTTTTGGGCCAGTTGGTGTCCCCCATGTCGTGCAGAGCACCCAACGCTGTTGCGCCTAAGCCAAGAAGGCCACCGGGTTGTAGGGCTGAATTTCCGAGATACAGCGGATCAAGCATCGGCCTATTTGATCGAGGATGGGAACCCGTTCTTTGCTACTGGATTTGATCCACGCGGGCGCGCGGCACTAGATTGGGGCGTGGCTGCACCGCCTGAAACGTTTATCGTGGGGCCTGATGGCACGGTCTTGAACCGCTTTATTGGCCCGTTGATCGGTGATGATTTTGAACAACGTTTCATGCCGATGCTTCAAGCTGCATATAATGAATTTGGGCGTGCTGACTAATCAACGCGGCTGACCGGATTTTTTTGGGTTCGTGCAAAGTTACACTTTTCTCGCGAAATCTCGCGATTGGTTGATTGGCCATTTCAAGACCTTGCTGTTAAATGTTGGCCAACGCTACGAAAGGCCTGCTGCTAAAATGCGCTCATTATTTAAATCACTCGTATTTGCCGCCTCTTTGGTGGGTGGGTCCGCTGCCGCTGATAGCATCGCTGTGGTCGAGCTCTACACGTCTCAGGGCTGTTCTAGCTGCCCACCGGCGGATGAGATGCTAAGCGATCTGGCGAAGCGTGACGATATTATCGCATTGGCGCTACACGTTGATTATTGGGATTACATCGGTTGGGTTGACGATCTCGCCAATCCTGCATTCACTACGCGTCAACGTGCATTCGCGCGCGCAAAGGGATCGAGAACCGTTTACACCCCGCAAATGATTTTTGGCGGCGTTGATCACGTTGTCGGTTCGCGCCCAATGGAAGTGATGGACCAGGTGCAGGCACATGCCTCGCGCCAGAATGAGGTGTCTGTCCACCTGTCGCGGAGTGGAGATACTTTGCGTATCGATGCCGATCGTGATGGATCATTCCGGGGAAATGCCGTCGTGCAAATCGTTAGGTACACGCCAAGTGTGACGCGCGATATTCGTCGCGGCGAAAATGCAGGCAGAACTATCGTTTATTCAAACGTCGTCACGTCCTGGTTCAACGCAGGAACGTGGAATGTGCAGCAACCATTGGCGATGCAGGCACAGATTAGTGGCACAGAGCCTGTGGTAGTCATTGTTCAAGATGGAACCGATGGGCCGATTTTAGGATCCGCTGTCTTGCGCTAGCCGTCCCATTTTATTTTTCCAACGTCTATGGACCCAGAACCACTGTTCTGGGTCTTTCTCTATTCGCGCTTCTAGTCTTCGATTCATTTGTTCAGTCATTGTGACGGGGTCGGTTAGCTCAATCGGTGCTTCGATATGAATGTCGAAGTTCAGGCCATCACTCTTACGAACTGAGAAGTAAGGGATCACAGTTGCTTTGAATTTAAGAGCTATTTCTGCGGCAGACAGTGCGGTTCGAGCTTCTTTACCGAGGAACTTGATCGGCTGCCCAGTATCACTGTTCACATCGAATAAAAGTGTCCCCATGCCACCGCTGCGAATATGGCGCACAAAACCGATTGTACCTTGGCGTCCCTGCGGGAACACAGGGCCACCCCAATTGGTCATCGTTTTCGCGTAGTGCTCGTTAAAATAGGGGTTGGCCATTGGTCGGAAGACACCGCCTATCGTATGTCCCATTCGTGTTAGGACTTGGCGCGCCGCCTCGTGATTGCCGAAATGGCCCGTCACAAATAGAACCGGGATTTTGTCGATCTTGGCCTTATCCAAGGCTTCGAGGCCTTGTCCGCCCGCAGGGGTATCAATGAGGTGTTCTGCAAAGTCAGAATACGAATAATTTTCAATAAGTGTGCGACCAAAATTATCGCAAGCTGCTGTCGCAATCGAATTTTTCTCAACCTGCGACATTTCTGGATAAATCATTGAAAGGTTGTTTCGGGCGCGTCTGCTATACCCAGCCAGTGGCCCAATCGCTTTCGCGACAGCTGAACCCATAAATGGTACTCGCTTGGCATAAGGTTTTTGCATCGCGACGCCGAGCAAAGCGTGTAACGCTTTGTTTGCGATCCAGTCTGCGGTTGTCCCCTTGGGGGTTTTGTCAACTGTCATATGGTCTGGATACGTTCAACTGATCCGCATTGAAACCCTTTTGGCCGTGTTTGTAGATTCTTATCGGATGGGAAATCGCAGGTTTAGTTTTGGAGGGTTTTGGACCTTCGCTTTGCGGTTAAGCGATGCTTTTTGCCGCGAATGTGGTCGTAATCGCATTCCCTGCCGGCTGTCTCAACAGACATGTATAAAAAGACAACTGGGTGACGCCCTCACCTTTAGTATAAAATCGCCTCAATGCGCCCGTAAAAATAGGGCGCTGTTTCGTAAGATTGGGGCGGCACGCAATGAAGCAAATCAGTCTGGATGACATCAGTCAACTTGCCCCAAGTGGGTATTATCTCGCTATGCGTGTTGGTTTTGCGTTTCCCGTTGAAGAGGTGAATTGCTTGCCTGATGACTGGGTCGAACATTACACCAGCAACCGTTTGATGATGTCAGATCCAATCTTACAGTGGGCTAGTTCAAATGTTGGTTTCGTGCGATGGAGCGAACTTCAGCAGCGAGACGCGCGAAATATCCTTCGGCAAGCCCAGTCATTTGGAATGCGTTATGGCGTCGCGGTTTCTGTTCAAAACGATGCGAGTAATGATCGGCGTTCGTATGGCTATTTTGCACGACTAGATAGCGAGTTTACAGATGTCGAAGCGAAGCTACTTCTTGCATTCCTAAAGCGAAGGCATCTTGAATTGGCGCCGCCGCAGAACCTGACTAAAGCGGAACTCGAGGCCCTAAAACACCTGAAAGACGGGATGCGTCTCAAAGAGGTTGCGCACACGCTTGGGGTAACCGAAGGCGCAATCAAACAGCGCATTCGGAACGCAAAATCTAAGCTTGGTGCGAATACCAGCTCTCAGGCCGCGGCGATCGCGTTTCAACACGGCCTGATCTGAGAAGGTTTTCTAATCTGCTCTAGCCGAATACACGCTTGAAAATGGTATCCACATGCTTTGTGTGATATCCAAGATCAAACTTCTCGCGAATTTCTTCTTCTGTTAGGGCCGCGAGGACATCTGCGTCAGCAAGCAGCTCTGTTTGAAAATCTTTGCCTTCTTCCCAGACTTTCATGGCGTTGCGCTGAACCAGCTTATAGCTGTCTTCGCGGCTAACGCCTGCTTGCGTCAATGCCAGCAACACACGTTGAGACATCACCAGCCCACGGAACTTGTTCATGTTCGCAAGCATGTTCTCAGGATAGATCACAAGTTTTTCAAGCATGCCTGCAAGGCGGTTAAGAGCGAAGTTCAGTGTCACGGTCGTATCTGGACCGATGGTGCGTTCCACTGATGAATGGGAAATATCGCGTTCGTGCCAAAGTGTGACGTTCTCAAGGGCAGGGGTGACGGACATGCGCACGAGACGGGCAAGCCCGGTTAGGTTTTCTGTCAGGATTGGATTGCGCTTGTGGGGCATCGCGGACGAGCCCTTTTGACCTTTGGAAAAGAACTCTTCGGCCTCGAGAACTTCGGTACGCTGCATATGGCGCACTTCGGTGACGATGTTTTCCATTGAAGATGCGATCACACCAAGCGTCGCAAAGAACATTGCGTGACGATCGCGCGGAATAACTTGGGTGCTGATTGGCTCGGGCGACAGACCAAGCTGCTCGCATACATGCTCTTCCACAGCAGGGTCGATATTTGCAAATGTCCCGACGGCACCTGAAATTGCACCTGTCGCGATTTCAGCGCGGGCATTGACCAGGCGCGCGCGACCGCGGTCCATCTCGGCGTAAAAACGTGCGAATGTCAGGCCCATTGTTGTGGGCTCGGCATGGATTCCGTGGCTGCGACCGATACGTACTGTGTCTTTGTGTTCCAGCGCGCGAGTCTTTAGCGCGGTAAGAACGCGATCCATATCCGCGAGCAGAATGTCAGCCGCGCGAACCAATTGAACGTTGAATGTTGTGTCGAGAACATCAGATGATGTCATTCCCTGGTGAACAAATCGGGCGTCTTCCGAACCGATATGTTCAGCAA
The DNA here is from genome assembly GCA_042093895.1 of Cognatiyoonia sp. Lineage (GTDB taxonomy): Bacteria > Pseudomonadota > Alphaproteobacteria > Rhodobacterales > Rhodobacteraceae > Cognatiyoonia. The sequence goes on from JBELEI010000007.1 coordinate 56,390, forward strand.
GGTGGGTCAAGAACGCAATGACGTCATGCTTGGTGACCGCTTCGATTTCGTCGATGCGAGCGACATCAAATTCTACGTCTTTGGCTTTCCAGACAGCATCTGCGTTTTCCTGTGGGATAACGCCAAGCTTTGCCATCGCGTCGCATGCGTGCGCTTCGATCTCGTACCAGATCCGGAATTTTGTTGCTGGCTCCCAAATGGCAGTCATTTCAGGGCGAGAATAGCGAGGGATCATGGTGAGATGGCCTTTTTGTGATTGGGCTTCAACTTGTCTCGCGTCATAAAGAGGTGAGAGGGAAGCCTCAAGAGGATGAGACGATGTTAAAGCGATTTGCCGCAATATTGGTGTTGATACCCGGTTGTTTGTTTGCTGACGAATGGATGCCCATCACAGAAGACGCAGAGATTACGCAAGTGCTGGCGAACCAGAGGGTGGTCTATGATTTGTTAACGTTTCAATACTTTGCTGCGGATGGTGCGACACAGTTCATAACTGAACGCGCAAGTGATGGCCGGTGGGCGGCTCGTGGTGGTCAGTATTGTAGTCAGTGGCCGCCATCTGACCTCTGGACTTGCTATGATTTTGAAACGCGTGGATTAGATGTTCGGTTTATTTCTGCAGATGGCAGCATCAGTGAGGGCCGAATAGAGCCGTGACAATTAGCTTGGAAGATTTTGTCGGCACGTGGTCGATTGAGCGCGCCATTGAAGATCGTAAATCAGCTCAGACTGGGCGCTTTGTGGGTACAGCGGTATTCGAGGCGGCGGGTGAGACGGCGCTAAGTTACCAAGAAGTTGGTAAGCTTCAGCTTGATGGGGGAACGGCGTTTACGGCGAATAGATCTTACCTTTGGACATTTGATGGTGAACTGGTTTCAGTGACTTTTGAAGATGGTCGCGCTTTTCACGACTTTACCGCAAACGGTAAGGCAGAAGGCACTGATCATTTATGTGGGCAAGATATGTACCGGGTTGTTTATGAATTCGGTGATTGGCCGAAATGGCGCACGCGTTGGGATGTCAGCGGTCCGCGCAAAGACTACACGTCGACGTCGACCTATCTGCGCGCCTGATTGCGCCAACAGGCTTGCACCTTTTCTTTCGCTCGTGCAGAAAGTGGCAAACTAGAACGGAACGGAGCGCAAAATGGCCCATACTATGAATGATAAAGTCCTTACGGAAGTATTTGGACCGAGCGAAGGCTCTGCATTGCGGATCAAGCAGGTTGCGATGGTCGTGCTAGGGATCGCAGCGCTTGCAATCTTTGCGAAAATCAAAATCCCAATGTGGCCAGTTCCGATCACGATGGGCACATTTGCGGTTCTCACAATTGGTGCGGCCTATGGCCCACGATTGGGTCTGACAACGATCCTTGGATATATGATTGTTGGCGCGCTTGGCTTTGATGTTTTTGCAGGTTCTTCAGCTGAGAAGTTTGGCCTCGAATACATGATGGGCGGCACTGGCGGCTATCTAGTTGGATATGTTCTTGCGACGTTGGCTCTTGGTTGGGCAGCACGAGCAGGGTGGGACCGCTCGGTTCTGAAAATGGCGTTGGCGATGCTGATCGGGAACGCGCTGATTTATGTCCCTGGCCTAATTTGGCTTGGTCAACTTTATGGCTGGGACCAACCAATTCTTCAGTGGGGTTTGACACCATTCTTGGTTGGTGACGCGCTGAAATTAGCACTGGCTGCATTGCTTGTGCCGGGTCTTTGGAAAATGCTGGGCGCCGCGCGCAGCTAAAGCCGGTAAAATCGATTTAGAATGGGGCCGCAGCTTATCAGTTGCGGCCCTTTTTCGTCGGGCTATGTCAGGTGCGTTTCGACCTTGGCTGTGGCCTCTAATGTTTTATGCACAGGGCATTTGTCCGCGATCTCTAACAGGCGTTGGCGTTGATCTGAATCGAGTGCGCCGTGCAGCGTGATCGCGCGAGTAAACACATCAATCCGATCGCCATCGATATGGCTTTTGTTATGACTGATATCGACGTGTACGCCGGTAAGCGGCCATTTTTTGCGACGCGCATACATTCGGATAGTCATTGACGTACATGCACCGAGCCCAGCCGACAGGAAGCCGTAGGGCGTCAATCCACGGTCTGTGCCGCCATAACTCTTGGGTTCGTCTGCAAGCAGGTGATGTGGACCGGACTGGACGTCTTGTAGGAACCCATCCGCATCAGCCTCTGTCACGCGCAAGATTCCCTCGGGGATGTCAGCGGGTTGTTCTGGCGTGTTTAAGGGAATGTAGCGGCGCGCCCACGTCGCGATCGTATCTGCGGCATATTCCGCGTCCTTTGGATCGCTCATAAGGTGGTCAGCGTTATCGAGGGTGACAAAGCTTTTGGGGTGTTTGGCTGCCATAAAAATTTGACTAGCGTTTTCGATACCGACGGTTTGATCTAGAGGCGCGTGCAGAACCAAAAGCGCGGCATTAAGTTTTTGAAGAGAGGCGTCGATGTTTGTTGCAGAGACATCCTCGATAAAACCTTTACCAATCCTAAAGGGGCGTCCACCGAGTGAAACTTCTGCCGAGCCGTTTTCAAGGATCTCTTGAATGGCTGGCGCAAAATTATGGGTGACGTGACCAGGATCAGAGGGCGCGCCGATGGTCGCAACCCCCTTTATCCCGTTGAGTTCGGCCGCAGCCTTTAGGACCGCAGCACCGCCCAGTGAGTGCCCAATCAGCAGAGAAGGCGCCATTTCGCGATCCACGAGAGCTTTGTAAGCTGCATGTAGATCGCCGACGTTAGAGCTAAAGCTCGTATTCTCGAATTCGCCCTCCGAATGCCCAAGGCCAGTGAAATCAAATCGCAGAACCGCAAACCCCATGGATGCTAATCGTGCTGCGATACGCCGAGCGGCTGTGATGTCTTTGGAGCAGGTGAAGCAGTGCGCAAAGATCGCTGTAGCCAGGTGCGGACCCTCTGGATGGTCTAGTCGAGCAGCAAGCATGTCACCGGCATGTCCAGGGAAATTGAAACGTTCTGTGGCCATTGGCACATCTCCTTTGCGTTACGCCAAAGTGGAGTGCGTCATGTTTGATTGCAATGAAGGTGACAACATCTCACCAACCAGTGACATTCGGTAACGTTTTCAACGAAAAAGGGCGCCAGTGCTGGCGCCCTTTGTTAAGTGCGTTTCGCTGATTAACAGCTGTAGTAGAGCTTGTACTCAACAGGGTGTGGGCAGTGTTCGTATTCGTACACTTCTTCCCATTTAAGATCCATGTAGCCCTGAAGCTGGTCTTTGGTGAAGACGCCGCCTTCTGTCAGGAAGTCATGATCTGCTTCCAGTGCTTCAAGCGCTTCACGCAATGAACCACAAACTGTTGGAATTTCAGCCAATTCTTCTGGTGGAAGGTCATAAAGATCTTTGTCAGAGGATGGGCCCGGATCGATTTTGTTTTTGATGCCGTCGAGGCCTGCCATCAACAATGCCGCAAAGCAAAGGTATGGGTTTGCTGCCGGATCTGGGAAGCGTGCTTCAACGCGCTTTGCCTTCGGGTTTTCAGCCCAAGGAATACGGACACAGCCAGAACGGTTACGAGCTGAATAGGCGCGTAGAACTGGTGCTTCGAAACCTGGGATCAAACGCTTGTAAGAGTTTGTAGATGGGTTTGTCAGCGCGTTTAATGCTTTGGCGTGCTTCAAGATACCACCGATAAAGTACAGGGCTTCCTGTGACAGGTCAGCGTATTTGTCGCCTGCGAACAATGGCTTGCCATCCTTAAAGATGGACATGTTCACGTGCATACCTGTGCCGTTGTCGCCTGCGATTGGCTTTGGCATGAAGGTCGCGGACTTGCCGTAAGCCTGTGCTGTGTTGTGGATGACGTATTTGTACTTTTGAAGTTCGTCAGCTTGATGTGTCAATGAACCGAAGATAAGGCCAAGTTCGTGCTGACATGACGCCACTTCGTGGTGGTGCTTGTCAACTTTCATGCCCATGCGCTTCATTGTGGAGAGCATTTCGCCACGCATGTCTTGCGCATCGTCTGTTGGTGGTACTGGAAAGTAGCCGCCTTTGACGCCAGGGCGGTGGCCCATGTTGCCCATTTCGTATTCTGTGTCTGTGTTCCAAGCTGCGTCGATCGCATCGACCTGGAAAGAAACTTTGTTCATTGCAACTTGGTAACGAACGTCGTCGAAAATGAAGAATTCAGCTTCTGGGCCGAAGTAGGATACGTCGCCGATGCCTGAAGATTTCAGGTATGCCTCTGCGCGTTCAGCCGTACCACGTGGATCGCGGTCGTAGCCTTCGCCTGTGTCTGGTTCGACAACAGAGCAGTGTACGCACAATGTCTTTTCTGCAAAGAACGGATCAAGGTATGCGCTTGAAGCGTCTGGCATCAGTTTCATGTCAGATTCATCGATGGATTTCCAACCTGCGATTGATGACCCGTCAAACATGAAGCCTTCTTCGAGGAAGTCTTCGTCAACGAGATCGGAAACAACAGTAACGTGCTGTAGTTTACCGCGTGGGTCGGTGAAACGAATGTCGACATAATCGATGTCGTCATCCTTAATCATTTTCACAAGGGCTTTGTTGTCCATGCTTCGGTTCCTTTAGATATAGAATTAGTAATTAGAGCGCGTCTTCGCCGGTTTCGCCGGTGCGAATACGAATTGCTTGTTCAACTGGCGAGACAAAGATCTTTCCGTCACCGATTTTGTCGGTTTTTGCGGCGTCAATGATTGCTTGGACAGCAGCGTCTACCTGGTCATCTGATAGGACGACCTCGATTTTGACCTTGGGAAGAAAATCTACGACATACTCGGCGCCGCGGTAAAGTTCGGTGTGTCCTTTTTGACGGCCAAACCCTTTGACTTCCAAGACACTGAGTCCTTGGACGCCGACGTCTTGTAGTGCTTCTTTCACTTCATCGAGTTTGAAAGGCTTAATGATCGCTTCGATCTTTTTCACAGCGGCGACTCCCCTTGTTGCGTTGGCCACCAGAAATCATCTTTTGGTGGGGAAGGCCAATTCAGTCACAAGCTTCACATGGTGGCGGCATGTCATGTGGTCACGAGATGCATAAAAATGGCGCGAATTGATTAAAAAGTAGTCGTTTTGAAAACTCACTCCTATCGTCGTTCGAAGTCTCGCCTAGATTTTTTTGCGATGAGAATTGCGGACAAAAAAAATGCCGCCCAAAGGCGGCATTTTCTCGAAGGGTGGAAGTGCTAGACTTCCGCTGAAAGCATCTCAATGCCGTCAGCATACAAAACATGTTGAGAACCAAGATGAATCTGAAAAACACCTACAGTTTCTGGTCCTTTGAGCGAAACGAATTCCCCGTCGATCAATCGATCGATGGCGACGTTAGCGGTTTTTTGTCCAAAGATTGCTGGTGCGCGCCAATCACGGATGTGAACGAACGTCCCGCTTGGCATAATCGTATCTTTGTCTGGGCGTGTATGTCCGAGCGAGCCCGCCTTGATCATAACGATTGGCGTTGTGACATCGTGCCGAGAGATCGACTTAACCGCCACTAAACCGGCATCCCGTGTAATCACCCGGTCACCAGTCCTCAGACTTTCGATTGCGACTTCTCCGCGCTGAGTTAACACACTTGTCCCGGCACAAAGCCCAGCGTGCTCTGCGCATTTGATGTCCCGTGTTGTCTCAATATCGGTCGTTGTCGTCAGCATTGGGTTTCCAAAATTACTTGATTGTCTTGATGCACTGGAAATACGGCAAAACCTTGCCGAACTTTTGCGGATTTCACGACGATTTAGGTCTCGCATCTGGCCAAGTCCTTTGTTAAACAACCGCGACTCAGCTGAAAGCAGAGACAGTGCGGGTGTGGCGGAATTGGTAGACGCACCAGATTTAGGTTCTGGCGCCGCAAGGCGTGGGGGTTCAAGTCCCTTCACCCGCACCACACATTTCCTTTGATTGTTGCGATATCCGCGGTAGCCGTGACGCTGCGTTCTTAGGAAACGGATTTCAATGCAGGGCTAGGAGCATACTCTGACAGAATTTGCTCGAGTGGTTTTGGTCGCGATAGGGCATATCCCTGTAGGCTTTCAAATCCTAGCTCACTTAAACTCTCGACGTGTTTCTGTGTTTCAACACCTTCTGCGATCAGTCCAACACCTAATGCACGGCCAAGTGCGACGACAGCTTCCATTAGTGACCTTTGATCATGTTCTTCTGCAAAGGCATTTACGATTTCGCGGGCAACTTTGAGCCGAGAAGGCTTTAGCGCAAGGACACCGGAGATTGACGCATGCCCCGTCCCAAAGTCATCGATTTCGAGCTCAATGCCCAGGTCGTGCATGCCTTTTATATTCGTTTTTTGAATTTCGCTTAATTCATCCAAGCAAACAGTTTCCAGAACTTCGAAGACCAGCCGGCTTTTTGGAATGTCGAATGAATTTAACGTTTCAAGGAAATGAGGGGATTTCAGCCAAGTCGAAGAAATGTTTACAGCGATTTTTGGCAACTGCATGCCGTAGCTATCTGTGATTTGCAGGTCAGTAAGCGCGCGTTCGAGAACTTGGATGTCGATTTGATCAGCAAGATTCATTTCTTCGGCGAGTTCAAGGAAATCGCCCGGGGGTAGGATGCCCAATTCGGGGTGTTCCCAGCGCACCAGTGCCTCAAGACCGACGATCGTCTTTCCCGACGCATCAAACTGAGGTTGATAGTATGAAACGAATTGATTTTCCTCGATTGCATCGATGAGATCGTCGGCTACGGACTTGCGGTGCTCAACGTCTTTTCTCATGTCGCTGGTAAAAATTGCGAACTGACCTTTGCCGGCGCGTTTAGCGGCATAAAGCGCGATGTCCGAGTCCATCAGTATCCTGTCTGCAGTGAAGCCTTCGTCGTTTTCAGTACGCTTACTTCGGGCTAGGCCAATGCTCGCGCCAATGCGGCAAGTCTCACCTTCAAACTTGACGGGTTCCTTTGCGCGCTTGATAATTTCTTGCGCAATTTCAATGCCACGATTTTTCGGTGAATTATTTCTTAGTGCGACAACAAATTCGTCACCCCCAATTCGGCCAACAAAATCGCCTTCCTCGGCACAGTCTTCCAACATTTCCGAGACATGACGCAGAACGTGATCGCCTGCTGCATGCCCAAGTGTATCATTGATTGATTTAAATCCATCGAGATCAATATGTAACACCGTTATGGTATCGCCCTGTCGTCGGGCTTTCCCAAATCGTTCAGCCAATACATCATCGAGATTTCGCCGGTTTCCAATGCCAGTTAAGCTATCGTGCAGCGCGTTGAACTCCGCATTGGAGCGAGCTTCTTCGATCCGCCCAATTAATTCATTAAGTGGCTTTCCGATGATGACCCGAAACGCAAGGTAGTTCGTCAAAAGTGCCACCAAAAGGCCGAAGACCAAGATCACCATTGAGATTTCACGCTGCCGTTGACGTGCCGCTGCAACCTCCTCGTCAGTCCAACGTACTAATAAATCAGCGTCTTGGTCGAACCAGACGGGAAGAGTTGTGTCTTTCACAGCAGAACTGGCCTGGCACCCAAGCCCGACGGGAACCTCAATAAGTGCTTTGGCGGTCCCGCCGGTACGGAGTTCTGCGCATCTGATCGCGGGATCAGACATAAGCGTCAGCATAATTTGCTCGGCAGACATATTCATTAGCGACGTGTCAGCGTTGATTTCTTCTGATATCCGTTCAAGACTACCTGCGATGCGAGCGCTGATGTTGCCGATGCGCATTGAAACGCGTTGTTCTACATCCGCAACAACATGGTTTGAAAGAAGTTGCAGGCCAACGAGCGCGCAGATTAGGAACGTCGGAATTAGCCACGCAGAAAGCCGCAGGTATAGATTGAGCACACGGGATGGGACGACGCTTGATACTGACATAGTTTAGTCCCTAGTACTCGCGGACCAAACCTGCAGAAACGAGGTCCTTTAATTCTGATCGATTATCGATTTCTCTACGGACAACGCGGTACCCGCGTTCCGTTTCTGCCATATAGTAATCGACATCGAATTGCGTTCCCTCGGCATCAATCAAGTCGGCGCAAACGATAAAATAACCATCGCCTTGCATGATCATCGGATGCGCGGCTGTTGGGAAATACTCCTTTAGATCTCCGCATTCTAGATCAACATGGAGTAGAATGCCGCCAACAAGACTGCGGTCAACATGTCGCTGCATCGCTACCTGTAGCTCAGTTCGTATGCTTACTTTGTCTTCTGCAGCAAAAGCTGGCGTAGAAAAGCAAATGGCGGCCCCAATTAACGCGGCAGTGAATGATGAAATTCTGTGATCGTTCATTAAGACACCTAAATCATTTTGAGTTGTGAATGTGTCTATCGTTCGGGGGCTTAATTGCTGTTTAAGTTTCGTGAAATTAGTTAGCTCAAATTGTTATTAGCGATTTCATGATGTGAAAGGCAGCTCTACTAAATCGCTGTTATTACGTGCTTACGCGCGTTTTCTTTTCGAATTTTTTGGCGTCACCTTCCTCGGGATCCACATCAGTTTTTTGGTCAACTTTGGCTGGAAAACGCCTTGCCAAGAGTTTTAACGTGGGTCGCAGCATGGATTATGGCTGAAAAAGTCGAAAACACTGTAGAATCCCTTGCGTCTGGAGTGCCCGCGCTCTAGAAGACGCCAGATTTATGACACCGACTGGGCTGCGAAACGGCGGCCTTTTGTCTTTTGGGAGAGGACGCTCCAAATGCAAGTGACCGAAACGCTTAACGAAGGCCTGAAGCGTGGCTATGAGATCGTGATTACGGCAGCTGAGCTGGATAGCAAAGTTAGCGAGAAGCTGACTGAAGCGCAGCCAGAAGTCGAAATGAAAGGTTTCCGCAAGGGTAAGGTGCCAATGGCACTACTGCGTAAGCAGTTTGGTCAGCGCCTTATGGGCGAAGCGATGCAAGAAAGCATCGATGGCGCCTTGAACGCGCACCTTGAAGAAAAAGGTGATCGCCCGGCACAGCAGCCCCAGATGAAAATGACCAATGAAGATTGGAAAGAGGGCGACGACGTTAACGTTGAGGTCTCTTATGAGCGTCTTCCTGACGTTCCAGAAACTGATTTCTCTAAAATCAAGTTAGAGCGCATGGTTGTACCTGCGGATGATGCGTCTGTCGAAGAAGCACTTGGCAAGCTTGCAGAGACTGCTCAGAACTTTGAAGATCGCAAGAAAGGTTCCAAGGCCAAAGAGGGCGATCAGGTTGTGATCGACTTCTTGGGTAAAGTTGACGGTGAGCCGTTTGATGGTGGTCAAGCCGATGATTACCCGTTGGTATTGGGATCGAATTCATTCATTCCGGGGTTCGAAGACGGTTTGGTTGGCGTTAAGGCTGGCGAAGAAAAGAACGTCGAAGTGAATTTCCCAGCTGATTATCAAGCGGAGCATCTCGCTGGTAAGGCCGCTGTGTTCGAATGCACGATCAAAGCTGTGAAAGAGCCGAAAGCAGCTGTTATCGATGATGAGATGGCAAAACAGTTTGGTGCAGAAGACCTTGCCGGTTTGAAAACACAAATCACTGAACGTCTGGAAGAAGAGTATAAAGGTGCCGCACGCGCTGTAACAAAGCGTGCATTGCTTGATGCTTTGGACAAGAAGGTCGATTTCGAGCTTCCTGAAAGCCTTGTCGACGCAGAAGCGGGTCAGATTGCGCACCAGCTATGGCACGAAGACAACCCAGAGGTTGAAGGCCACGATCACCCAGAAGTCGAAGCAACTGATGAACACAAAGCCCTTGCTGCGCGTCGTGTGAAGCTTGGTCTCTTGTTGGCTGACATTGGTCAGAAGGCAGAGGTTCAGGTGACTGACTCTGAGATGACACAAGCAATCATGAACCAAGCGCGTCAGTATCCTGGTCAAGAGCGCCAGTTCTTTGAATTCGTTCAACAAAACGCGCAGTTCCGTCAACAGCTCCAGGCGCCATTGTTCGAAGATAAAGTCGTTGATCACATTTTTGAGCAGGCAAATGTTAAGGATAAAGAAGTATCCAAAGATGACCTGACAAAGGCTGTTGAGGCGCTTGAAGACGAGTAGTCGTCGCACTCAATCGAATTTGAAAAGAGCGCTCTTTGAGCGCTCTTTTTTTATGTCGTGTCCTTTAACCCTATGGGGGGAAGCCAAGTGCAAATGAAAGTGTTAATATCTCATCAGACAATTTAAGGAGGGTTTCATGAGATACATCTTAGCTGCAGCAGTTGCACTATTCGGGACCGTGGGGATTGCACAAGCTTGCCCTGATTTCAGTTTGCAAGCGAATGAGGCCTACCGAGCTTCTGGTTCACAACTGCGCCAACCCAAATTCTTTAACGTAGTCGCAGGTGGCGATAACTATGTTTGGGACTGCCCCAATGTTCGACCGGGCACAGACCAGGGCGCGGGATATTTCACGTCGCCGCCAGACTTTTCATTCGATCTGAGCAATATGGGCGGATTGCGTTTGGTTATCAGCGCAATTAGCGAATGCGACAGTGCATTGCTTATCAATACTGCATCTGCCGGCTGGTATTATGACGATGATGACAACGGAAACTTGGACCCAAAGATCGTTTTGACGCGCCCTGCAAATGGTCGGATCGATGTGTGGATGGGGACATTTGATGGCGAGTTTTGCAATGCACAGCTTCGCATGGAGACATTTGCGCGGTAGTCGGAAGCAGTCGAAAGCAGACCGAGTGCCTTATGAAACAGAAAAGGCCGCGCAAATTGCGCGGCCTTTCTTTGTTTCTCAACTTGAAGCTTACTCTTCTTCAGAGGCTTCGTCTTCAGGTGCTTCGTCAGATGGCAATAGCTCATCATCATCTGCCTGAGCTGCACCGATATCATCAAACAACTGTTCGATTTCGAATTCAGCTGCTGCTTCTTCTTCGGCTGCAAGTTCCTGAATGGACTTGCCAGACGCCTGAAGTTCAGCTTCTTCAACAGAACGTGCAACGTTCAGATCGATGTTTGCTGTGACTTCTGGGTGAAGAACGACGTTAACAGTGTGAAGGCCAAGTTCTTTGATAGGACCGGTCAAAACGACTTGGTTCTTATCAACTGTGAAGCCTTCTGCTGTTGCCGCTTCTGCAGCATCGCGTGTTGTGACCGAGCCGTAAAGCGCGCCTGCGTCTGACGCAGAGCGAATCACGATGAACTGCTGTCCGTCTAGCTTTTCTGCTAGTGCTTCAGCTTCTTTCTTGGTCTCAAGGTTGCGTGCTTCCATCTGAGCTTTTTCAGCTTCAAACTTGGCAAGGTTAGCAGCGTTTGCACGCAAAGCTTTGCCTTGTGGCAACAAGAAGTTACGAGCATAGCCTTGCTTGACGTTTACGACGTCACCCATCTGGCCGAGCTTCGCAACGCGTTCGAGTAGGACGATTTCCATAAGAGGTGCTCCTTACTTTACAGCGTATGGCAGCAGAGCAAGGAAACGAGCGCGTTTGATTGCGCGAGAAAGCGCACGCTGGTTCTTTGCACCGACTGCGGTGATACGGGCAGGGACGATTTTGCCGCGCTCTGAGATGTAGCGCTGTAGCAAACGTGTGTCTTTGTAGTCGATCTTAGGAGCGTTATCGCCCTCAAACGGATCGGACTTACGACGGCGGAAAAATGGTTTAGATGCCATGGGTTAGGTTCCTTTCCTGATCTGAATTAACGGCGCTCGCGACGGCTGTCGCGTTCGTCACGTTTCTGCATCTGGATGGATGGGCCTTCTTGGTGCGCATCAACCTTGATGGTGAGAACCCGCATAACGTCTTCGTGCAGACGCATAAGGCGTTCCATTTCCTGGATGGCAGGAACAGGAGCGTCCGTGCGCAGCAGGGCATAGTGGCCTTTGCGGTTCTTGTTAATTTTATAGGCCATCGTTTTGACGCCCCAGTACTCGCTTTCCAGCAGCTTGCCTTCGTTGTCGGCAAGAACAGTACCAAAGTGTTCAATGAGGCTTTCAGCTTGCGTGTTGGACAAATCCTGACGCGCAATCATAACATGCTCATATAGCGGCATGCGATCTCCATTCATGTATCGGCGCATTTCAAAGAAGGGGGCATTAAACACCGGCTACGCCCACTTCACGAGAGACTGCGCAGTTCAAAATTTGCAGCCGGATGCCGCCTTTTACACGACGCCATGATTGGCGCAAGCATTATTCGTAAAACCTTTTATTTTATTGATGTTTCGACGCCTGTTACATGTTGGAAATTGAGTTGTGTTCGGCCATTCCTGACTGGTGAAGAGGTTCCTCAGAGACAATGCACCGGGAGGTTTCTTGCTTTATGAACAGATGCTGTTCGCATTTGCTGAATTGCTTTGAAGCGCGAGATCGCGTTTTTCATCGACATAAGTATCAAATTTAGTGAGGACTCCCATGAAAAATCTACTCTTAGGAACATTGCTTGCATCCGGTCTAGCTGCGACATCCGCATTTGCGGAAGCGGAAGCTTACACGCTTGACTCAAGTCACAGCCAAATTGTGTTCAGCTATAACCACCTTGGCTTCTCAACAACGTTTGGCATGTTCTCGGGTTTTGAAGGCGACATCATGTTTGACCAAGATAACCCAGCTGCATCATCTGTTTCAGTTTCAATGCCAGTTATGAGCATGTTCACAGGTTGGGAAGGTCGGACTGGCCATTTTATGTCGCCTGACTTTTTTGGAGCAACAGATTCTGATCTAATTACGTTCACATCGACAGGAATTGAGATCACAGGCGATGCGACCGCGTTAATCACTGGCGATTTGGAAATGAACGGTGTCAGCAAGTCGATCGTATTAGACGCCAAATTGAACCAAGTTGGTGACCACCCAATGGCAGGCACACCGTGGGCCGGTTTTGACGCAACTGTTCAGATCCTGCGCTCTGAATTCAATTTGGGTAAGTTTGCACCATTTGTAAGTGACGAAGTTGACGTCATGATTTCAATCGAAGCGCAAAAAGCTAGTTAAATTAATCGTTTATTCGATTTTGAGGGGCGTCATCTTTTGGTGACGCCCCCTTTTTTTATGGGTTGAATTCGGCTGACAATTGAATGGCGATCGTCACCGCAAATGCCAGGTTTGTTTCGTCGGGCATGTTTGCGCCGATCGCAAAATCCAAGCGATCAACCGTAAGTTCTCCGGTCATTTGGGCGACCGGGCCCGCAATTTCGAGCGAAAAAGGCAACTCAACAGGGACGATCTGTTCCTTGATTGCCAGAGTGCCGGTCGCAATATAACCGCCATTTGAATTTGGTGTGATTTCTCCTTGAAATACGGCTGTCGGGAAAGTGTTGGCATCGAAGAAGTCGACACCTTTGGCCTGATCGGTCACAGATCCTAGTATCAATGAGCCAATATTAATCTTTGTTTCAACATTTCCGAGGCCAGTCTCGGGGTCAAAAGAGATCGATGACGTCCAGTCGTCAAAACGACCTGTTACTGGGCTCCCAAATTGGGTAATTGTTAGCGCGATCTCGCCGTCTGTAACAGTCCAATCACTTGATGCAGCTGCTAGGGCTGTTGTTTGGGTTTGCTCCGCTTCTGCGCCGGAAAGTGTTGCAGCAAGACCTGTCAGGGCGAAAATTCCTGCTGCAACCAAAGGCGCCACGACTGACTTATGGATCTTAATCAAGTTAAGCGGCTCGATTGCGCCAAACCACATACGGCGTAGCGTGACATCCTTGTCTATGATCTGATGTTTTAGAGCGCCGGCGATGTGAAGGAGTAGGGAAGCGACCATGACCTTGGTCCAGATCCAGTGCATTGACGCAAAGGTGTGAGAAACCACATCTGATTTAGGCACAAGCGGGAGGTTTTGACCGAACGGCCACCAAATTGGTGCAAAGCCAGTTGTTGCAGCATGGTGAATCCATCCGCTGAGAGGTGCCAAAACCAACGAACCATAAAGCAACCAGTGCACGACATCGGCAGCAAATGTCTCTGCTTTGGCATCCGGGTGCAAAGGTGCGGGTTTTGTTTGGGTCAAAGCCCATGCAATGCGCGCAAGGGCGACGAAAAATACCGCTACACCTAGTGTCTTATGCAGCGAGAATAGCCGCGCTTTGTTGGCGAGTTCTTCACTCGTTTCAAAAGGCGCACCGTTCGCGATAACGCCCAATGGGATAATCATAAAAATCAGAGCTGCGGTCACCCAGTGAAAGAACTTGGTCATTTCACCGTATTGCTGCGTAGTGTTGTTAAGGGGCATAACGAACGTCCTAAGAAATTGAGTTGCGACACCCTAGCATCACAACAGTGCGAAGCAAATTTGCGCAGACGCAAGGATGCTGTGCAATTCTGCGTGGCTTGCAATCCACTTGTGTGGTCTGGTCCTGCGCGGTACTGCTATTACCAACAAAAAGAACAGGAGCATAAAAATGCGGGCATTTGTTTTCCCAGGTCAGGGTGCGCAGACTATTGGAATGGGTAAGGCGCTTGCTGATGCCTATCCGGCTGCAAAGGCCGTTTATGACGAAGTTGACGAAGCATTGGGTGAATCGCTGTCAGCCTTGGTTTGGGATGGTGATATCGCTGAATTGACGCTGACCCAGAACGCACAACCTGCTTTGATGGCGACGTCGATGGCGGCGATGCGGGCTTTGGAAGCTGAAGGCATAAGTATTGCCGATGCTGGGTATGTCGCGGGGCATTCGTTGGGTGAATACAGTGCTTTGGCGGCAGCCAGCGCAATTAGTATTACAGATACAGCAAAACTTCTGCGGACACGCGGAACTGCGATGCAAGAGGCTGTGCCTGTTGGGCAGGGTGCTATGGCGGCTGTCTTGGGATTGGATTTTGACGCAGCGCAGGCTGTAGCTGATGAGGCCGCACAGGGCGAAGTGTGTCAGGCGGCGAATGATAATGATCCCGCTCAGGTGGTTGTTTCTGGTCATAAGGCCGCAGTTGAAAGAGCCGTTGATATCGCCAAGGAAAAAGGCGCACGTCGCGCGATGCTTTTGCCAGTTAGTGCACCGTTCCATTGCACGCTGATGGCCCCAGCCGCCGAGGTTATGTCGCAGGCCTTGGCCGAGGTTGATATTCAGGCACCGGCTGTGCCTGTCGTCGCCAATGTGGTTGCAAAACCGATTGATGATCCGGCGACGATCCGTTCGCTATTGGTGGATCAGGTGACTGGATCTGTCCGCTGGCGTGAGAGTGTGAGCTGGATGGCGGCCAACGGTGTGACTGAGACATATGAGATTGGCGCGGGCAAGGCGTTGACCGGGATGATCCGCCGTATCCACAAAGAAATGACCACTGCAACCGTTGGAAGCCCGGATGAGGTTTTGGCTGCTGCGGCCTCGATGAAAGCATAAAGGAAATGACGCAAATGTTTGATCTTACAGGAAAGTCAGCGCTGATTACGGGTGCTTCTGGTGGTATTGGTGGGGCGATTGCAACATCACTACACGCAGCTGGAGCAACCGTTGCTTTGTCAGGGACACGCGTTGAGCCTTTGGAAGAACTAGCAGCGCAGTTGGGTGATCGCGCGCATGTATTGCCGTGTAACCTAAGCGACGCTGAGGCTGTCACGGCCTTGCCAAAGCAAGCCGCGGACGCGATGGGCGCGGTTGATATTTTGGTCAACAACGCGGGTATCACCCGCGACAACATCTTTATGCGGATGTCTGATGAAGAATGGTCCAGCGTATTAGAAGTCAATCTGACCTCGACGATGCGCCTTTGCAAAGGCGTTATCCGTGGCATGATGAAGTCCCGCTGGGGTCGCATTGTAAATATCTCAAGCATTGTTGGCGCAACGGGTAATCCGGGGCAGGCTAACTATGCGGCATCCAAGGCAGGCATGGTTGGGATGTCCAAATCGATCGCATATGAAGTTGCGAGCCGTGGAATTACAGTAAATTGCATTGCGCCTGGGTTTATTACCACCGCAATGACGGAAAAGCTGACGGATGACCAAAAAGCCGGTATTTTGGGGCAGGTCCCAGCTGGTCGTATGGGCGATGCTGACGAGATCGCGGCGGCGGTTCGCTACCTTGCCAGCCCAGAAGCGGGTTATGTGACGGGGACGACCTTGCATGTGAACGGCGGGATGGCCATATTGTAGTCACGCAAACAAGTCGCGTGATTTTATTTGCCTATGCTGAATTCTCTGTTATAGGCCCAACAGAAATTCCGAGTTGCCGTCACGGCACTCAATAAAACCGGGCAATTGCCCATAAGACAAATGAGGACATATTATGAGCGACGTCGCAGATCGTGTACGCAAGATTGTAGTTGAG
Organism: Cognatiyoonia sp.; assembly: GCA_042093895.1. Classification (GTDB taxonomy): domain Bacteria; phylum Pseudomonadota; class Alphaproteobacteria; order Rhodobacterales; family Rhodobacteraceae; genus Cognatiyoonia. The sequence continues at coordinate 72,562 of JBELEI010000007.1, forward strand.
CATCTTGGTGTTGAAGAAGACAAAGTTGTAGAAGGTGCATCCTTTATCGACGATCTTGGCGCCGACAGCTTGGACACAGTTGAACTGGTTATGGCATTCGAAGAAGAGTTCGGTATCGAAATTCCGGATGACGCGGCTGAAACAATTCAGTCCTTTGGCGATGCTGTAAAGTTCATTTCCGAAGCAGCCTAAGCGCTCAGAAATTTTGAATTGAAGCGGCGCTCACTTTGGGCGCCGTTTTTTTTGGTCTGTGGCTTGCCTTTGCTGCGATGTAAGTGGCGAATGATTGCCACAGGCACTTGCCCCTGCTTTATGGCGTGGGGTACTATATTGGGTAGATAAGAAAAGAAGTGGGGGATGCAGATGCGTCGAGTAGTCGTAACAGGATTAGGGCTTGTGACACCTCTTGCCGATGGTGTTGAGGAAACGTGGTCCCGCATTTTGGATGGGCAATCTGGAGCTGGCACAATCACTGGCTTCGATCCTGAGGGATTGGGAACAACTTATGCCTGCGAAGTGCCGCTTGGTGACGGCAGCGATGGAACGTTTAATGCCGATAAGTACCTAGATCCCAAGGAACAGCGTAAAGTAGATACCTTTATCACCTTTGGCATGGCCGCGGCGCAGCAAGCGGTTGAGGATTCTGGCTGGATGCCGACGGATGACGAAGACAAATGGCGCACTGGCGTTCTGATCGGATCTGGCATCGGTGGATTGAACTCTATCGCAAACGCATCGATTGTTTTGCATGAACGTGGCCCGCGTCGGATTTCGCCATTCTTTGTTCCCGGTGCATTGATCAACCTGATTTCTGGCCAAGTTTCGATCAAATACGGATTTAAGGGGCCGAACCATTCGGTTGTGACGGCCTGTTCAACAGGTGCGCACGCGATTGGTGACGCATCGCGGTTGATCCAGCATGGTGATGCAGATGTAATGATTGCTGGTGGCGCTGAGGCTGCGATTTGCCGCTTGGGGATTGCTGGCTTTAACGCATGTAAGGCCTTGTCGACAGGACGTGCGGATGCACCGCAGACTGCAAGCCGTCCATGGGACAAAGACCGCGATGGTTTTGTCATGGGCGAGGGCGCAGGTGTTGTTGTGTTAGAAGAATACGAACATGCCAAGGCGCGCGGTGCGAAGATCTATGGCGAAGTTTTGGGATATGGTTTGAGCGGCGACGCACACCACATTACAGCGCCGCCACCAGACCATGAGGGTGCAGAGCGTGCGATGAAGGCTGCGTGCAGAAACGCAGGCATTGAACCAACACAGATCGACTATGTGAACGCGCATGGCACGTCGACCATGGCTGATACGATTGAGTTGGGTGCGGTGGAGCGTTTGGTCGGGCCAGAAGCAGCGGCCAAACTTACAATGTCATCGACCAAATCTGCGACGGGTCACTTATTGGGGGCTGCTGGCGCGATTGAAGCGATTTTCTCGATCCTTGCAATCCGCGATCAAGTGGCGCCACCGACAATCAATCTCGACAACGTCGACGTTGAGACGAATGTTGATCTTTGCGCCAATTCTAAGCGCGAAACCAAGATCGATATTGCGCTTTCGAACTCGTTTGGGTTTGGCGGCACGAACGCGAGCGTTGTATTTGGGAAAGTCAGCTAGATGTGGCGACATATCGCGTCGAATGCGATTACGTTTCTGATTGTTGCCTTGTTCCTAGTGGCAGGCGTAATCGCATGGGGCGACAATCAGTATAAATCAGCGGGCCCATTAGAAACAGCGATGTGTCTTAAGGTCGAAAGTGGCTCCAACATGCGCCGGGTTAGCGAACAGCTTGGCACGGACGGAGCGATAACATCACCTGCATTGTTTCGCATTGGTGCTGATTATTCGGAGCTGTCGCAACGCCTGAAAGCGGGGAGTTTTCTGATTCCTGAAGGCGCGTCGATGCAGGATATCGTTACGTCTATTACGGCGAGTGGTGTGAGTACTTGCGGTACTGAAATTGTATATCGCGTAGGCGTAACGCGGACCCAAGTCCAAGTGCGAGAGCTTGACCCCGCGACAAACCGTTTCGCCGAAGTTTTGGCGTTTAACCCGCTCGAAGAGGACGCGCCGGCGCAATATGAAGAAATCAAATCTGAAAGCGATACCCGGTTCCGTGTTGCGATTGCTGAGGGTGTTACGAGTTGGCAAATCGCAACGAGCCTGAACGCGATTGATGTTTTGCAAGGTGACGTCGCGACTTTGCCCGACGAAGGCAGATTGGCGCCTGATAGCTACGAATTCCGGCCCGGTGATGATCCCAACGAGATTATTGCTGAAATGGAAAGACGCCAGGATGCTATTTTGGCTGAAGCATGGGCAGCGCGCGCCGATGGCGTGCCTCTGAATTCACCCGAAGAAGCGTTGATCCTTGCGAGTATCGTCGAAAAGGAAACAGGCGTTGCCGAAGAGCGTCGTCAGGTCGCGAGCGTGTTCACCAACCGTTTGAACCAAGGCATGCGTTTGCAAACGGACCCGACCGTCATCTATGGCATCACCAATGGACAGGGGATATTGGGTCGCGGTTTGCGTCAAAGCGAATTGCGTGGCCGCACAGCCTATAACACCTATGTTATCGACGGCTTGCCACCGACACCGATTGCTAATCCGGGGCGTGCAAGTATTGAAGCGGCGCTGAATCCAGACACAACAGAATACATTTTCTTTGTTGCTGACGGGACGGGGGGCCACGCCTTTGCGACTACCTTGGCGGATCACAACCGGAACGTAGCTGCTTGGCGTGCGATCGAGGCAGAGCGCTCAGCCAACTAAAATACCAAAACATTTACGATTGAAATCCCCGTTGGCATTGCGCTGACGGGTTTTCTTTGTGTGCGTTTGGTCCGTACGCAGCCTTAAGGGAATTCTGCTACTTATTTGGTTTCTTCGTCTGACCGCTTGAATTGAGAGAGTTGGGTCAAATGGGACTGAGTAAGAGAAAATTAGCGCTGAGGCGGCAAGCCAAAGAGGCGCTCGCACACATAAATTATATGCGGAAAACCTATGCTGGGATCAAAGGCTATCTTGAGTCCCAAATCGAGGAAATTCTACCGATCAGCTTGGACAGCCCAAAACCACAAATCAAAAAGCTAGAAGAATTACAAACGCTACAGGTGAACATTATGAAAGCTGAAGAGGCCTTTAATGACAAATTTAATCCCGACAACGGAGAAGCCGTCGACTATGGCGCACTGCGGGATCAAATCGGGCGCGCGCTTGATCGCCTCCGGAACGCCGAGCGAACAGTTGCAGTTTTTAAACGATCTCACCAAAGCACAGATTAGAGCGCTGCCATTCTTGTTTGATTTCTGGGCATTGCCACATCAATTGCCGCCAGAGGGTGATTGGCGGACTTGGGTCATCTTGGGTGGTCGAGGCGCTGGCAAGACGCGGGCAGGTGCTGAATGGGTGAGATCCATTGCAGAGGGCCCCAATCCAACGGCACGAGGACGTGCATCGCGGATCGCTTTGGTCGCAGATACCTATGATCAAGCACGAGAGGTCATGATCTTTGGAGAAAGTGGGATTTTAGCAATTTCTCCCCCTGACCGAAAACCTGATTGGATTGCGACCCGGAGGATGCTGGTCTGGCCGAACGGGGCTCAGGCGCAGGTGTTTACGTCGCAAGATCCTGAAGGTCTGCGAGGACCACAGTTTGATGCCGCATGGGTCGATGAGTTTGGCTGTGCTGCCATCGATAAAGGCACCAATCAGCCCAATAAGTTTCTAGACCCGAAATCCTCGGAAAGCAGCTTGCCGTATTATTCCAGCGGTGCACGCGATGATGTTATCCAGATGCAATATCTGCGTGCGATTTATCGTTATTACGGAGATACGACAAACAACCCGGTCTCGATGCTTTATGACGCGCCGATGCTCGAGATGGCGCGGGCGCATGTCTGGGCATGGGACACGCGACCTTTCCCTGAATTTCCCGCAGCCGGTGAACTTTGGTCAGACGGTGAGAACTACGCGCGTGGACATTGGTTGAACGGGCGCAGCTCGTCGCGGACGTTGGCCTCTGTTGTCACCGAACTCTGCAACAGATCCGGCGTTGAGCAGATTGATGTCAGGGGCTTACATGGTATTGTCCGGGGGTATGCGGTAAGTGACATCGCAACCGCGCGATCCGCCTTGCAACCGCTAATTATGGCCTATGCGATTGAGGTGAGCGAAAAAGACGGCAAACTGGTCTTTACCAACCGTCAGGGTGCCGTTGCGCAAGAGTTGGATGCAGCGTTCCTGGCGTTTGACCCGGAAGCCGGTACCGAGTTGACCCAAATTCGCACGTCTGAGGTCGAAAGTCCGGGACGGGTGCAAATCGGTTATCTTGATGCTGACGCGAATTATGAGGCCGCCGTGTCCGAAACGATCCACCCAGAGGATCGCACCCTGACGGTATCACGCTCTGAGTTTCCGATGGCTTTGTTGCGCTCAGAGGGGGCACAGATTGCAGATCGTTGGGTTCATGAGGCGCGAGCAGGCCGGGAGACGATCCGATTTGGCCTGCCACCCTCAAATACGTCTGTAGGGGCAGGTGATGTCGTCTCCTTGAACGATGCCCGCTATCGCGTTGACCGGATAGAAGAGTCTGGCCTGCGTTTGGTTGAGGCGTCCCGTATCACACAAGAAGCCTATGAACCGATGCCATACAGAGATGGCGCCACTCAACGTGCGCCCTACATCGCACCCAGCCCGGTTGAGTTTTTGTTCATGGACCTGCCAATGCTGGCAGCTAACACAGAGCCACAACAGCCCTACGCGGCGGTTACAGGCACGCCATGGCCCGGGACCGTTGCAATCTATGGATCCAGCACACTGAATGACTATGTCCTTCAAAGCCTCGTGTCTGAAAAATCTGTCATAGGGCAAACGCAAACTGCAATTAAGGCGGGTGCGCTGGGCAGATGGGATCGCCAAAGCGGGATTGAGGTAAGGCTCGCTTCAGGGGGGCTAAGCAGCGCAGAACAGGCAACCATACTATCAGGAACCAACGCCATTGCGATTGGGGATGGATCCGCGGATGGCTGGGAAATCATGCAATTCCAATCTGCGGACCTGATCGACCTTCAGATCTACCGCATTTCAAATCTATTGCGCGGTCAATTTGGCAGTGACGCGCACATGCCCCAAGAGTGGCCAGCTGGTTCGTTTGTGGTGTTGCTCGATCAATTGCCAAATCAGGTGACAATCCCGACGTCTTCGTTGGGGACGCCGCGCAACTTCCGCTTTGGTCCTGCATCGCGTCCGATAAATGATCCAAACTATCGCGCGCAGACGGCGGTGTTCAATGCTGAAGGATGGCGCCCCTATAAGCCCGTACATCTAAAGGCCGCTGTTGGCGCTGGTGGTCTAACCGTCAGCTGGGTGCGTCGCAGTCGCGTCCAAGGTGATAATTGGGCAACCGGGGATATCCCAATTGGCGAAATGTCCGAACTCTACCAGATTGAGATACACCAAGCAGGAACGGTCCGACGTCAAACGACAGTTCCAAATGCGAACTGGACATATGAGAGTACGGATATGGCGGTCGATTTGGATCCGGGAAGTTTTGAGATAGCCGTTGCGCAGGTGTCTGATCGATACGGCGCTGGGCCGTCTCAAGTCGTTACATCAATTGCGATTTAGATGCGCCAAGTTCATCTGATGGACCTTGATGCGGTTGTGCGTGCTGTGGTGCATCTTGACGCCACAGCACGTCGCGCACGATTGCGTCAAATCGTCGAGCGTGCGTGCTGGGCAGACAAATATCGCAAGCGCCTGCGAAAACCTCACCCCGAATTTGGAACGGGAACACTGGCCAGTGCGATCGGGGAACCGCATACACCTGCGATCGCGTGTGACTCGCATTACAGATTATGTCTGAGTGATCTCCTGAACATCCTTGGTGATTAGTGCGATCACAGTTTGTGATTTCTGCAATCAAACCTTTCAACTTGGCGAAAAGGGCTTAATTGCGTTATAGACGAAATCCAGAAGACGAAGGATGAACCCTATGGCGATTGCACAAACTTCCCTCCGAGAAATTGATCCGGTTTGGCAGCGCATTTGCGACGAGGGTCGTGATGCGATCAAAGCCGAGCCTTTGATGGGCAGCGTGATCCACGCTGGTATCCTAAACCATGACACCTTCGAAGATGCGCTGGGCTATCGAATTGCAATGAAGCTGGCTTCGACCGAGATGTCCGAGCAAACGATCCGTGACATCGCGACAAACGCCTATAATGCAGAGCCTGAGCTGCCAATGGCGGCGCGCGCTGACCTTGTAGCGATTGTGGATCGTGATCCGGCGTGCCAACGGTTTGTGCAACCCTTGCTCTTCTTTAAGGGTTTCCAAGCTGTTCAGGCCTACCGCCTCGGTCATTGGCTATGGCTACAAGGCAAGAAAGACCTCGCATATTTCATTCAGATGCGGACGTCTGAGACATTTGGTGTTGATATTCACCCGGCAGCCAAAATTGGCAAAGGGATCATGATCGACCACGCGCATTCGATTGTCGTGGGTGAAACCGCAGTGGTTGGCGATAACGTGTCCATGCTGCACTCGGTCACCTTGGGCGGGACTGGTAAAGAAGATGACGATCGTCACCCTAAGATTGGTGACGGTGTTCTAATTGGCGCAGGCGCGCACGTTCTTGGTAATATCGAGATCGGTCATTGCAGCCGGATTGCCGCGGGATCTGTGGTCCTGCAGGCCGTGCCGCCGATGAAAACCGTTGCTGGCGTACCTGCCAAAATCGTCGGTGAAGCAGGATGTAGCCAACCTTCGCTGACGATGGATCAGCTCTTGAACGGCTGCGGCGGAGCCAGCGACTAAAAAATCAATAGACATCACGAAAAAGGGCGGCCGCTTGAACAGCGACCGCCCTTTGTTTGTGAAGTAGCAAGGCTTAGGCCAGCATACCCATCGGATTTTCCAGGTTGGCCTTGATCGCATTGAGCAAATCCGCCCCCAACGCGCCATCGATCACACGGTGATCAACGCTCAACGTTGTCGACATCACTGTTCCAACAGTCAGTTCGCCATCTGCACCAACGATTGGTTTCTTGGTCCCCGCGCCAACAGCCAAAATAGCTGCATGTGGCGGGTTGATGATCGCGTCAAAGTTATCAATGCCAAACATGCCCAGATTAGAAATCGCAAAGCTGCCGCCTTGATACTCATGCGGGGCAAGTTTTCGATCACGCGCGCGGCCAGCAAGGTCTTTCATCTCAGCGGACAACGCAGAAAGCGATTTTGTTTCAGCGTCTTGTAGGACAGGCGTGAACAACCCGCCTTCGATTGCGACCGCAACAGCAACATCAGATTTTTCAAACTGGAGGGTACGATCACCAGCCCAAACCGCATTTGCGGCAGGGACTTGTTGCAGGGCCAAAGCACAGGCTTTGATGATGAAGTCATTGACCGAGAGTTTCACGCCACGTGGTTCAAGCTGTTTGTTCAACTGGCTGCGGAATTTCAGAAGCGCGTCGAGGTTGATGTCGCGGCGCAGATAGAAATGCGGCACGGATTGTTTAGCCTCGGTCAGACGGGATGCGATGATTTTGCGCATGCCATCGAGTTTGACCTCTCCAAATGGACGACCGTCGTATTGGGCCATGACAGCCTCGGTCGAGGGGCCAGCGGCCAGTGCTGCTGGCGCCGAAGCGGCAGCTGCTGGCGCAGCGGCTTTGGTTGCCGCTGTTGCGCCTTCGACATCTGCTTTCACAATGCGACCATGAGGGCCAGAACCGGCAATTGCGGTCAGATCAATGCCTTTGTCTGCAGCGATCCGGCGGGCCAATGGCGTGGCAAAAATACGTGCGCCGTCTTTGGATGGAGCGACAGGTGCAGGTGCTGCGGGCTTATCGGAGCCCCCGGCAGGGGCCGCCACGGCGCCCGTGTCGGCCTTTGACGCCTCCGGCGCTTTGTCTGCAGGTGCTGCGCCTATGTCATCTACGCTTTCACCGTCCTCTAGAAGAACCGCGATGACGTCGTTTACTTTGACGCCCTCGGTTCCTTCCGCGACCATGATTTTACCCACAACGCCTTCGTCGACGGCTTCAAACTCCATCGTGGCTTTGTCGGTTTCGATCTCTGCGAGCAGATCACCAGAGGAGACTGTGTCACCCTCTTTGACCAACCACTTTGCAAGTGTGCCTTCCTCCATGGTTGGGGACAGGGCGGGCATCAGGATTTCTGTTGGCATCTCTCTGTCTCCTTATCGGTAGGTCACTTGTTTGACCGCCGCGACGACTTCGTCGGTTGTGATCAAAGCGTGGCGTTCAAGGTTTGCCGCATAGGGCATCGGTACGTCTTTGCCTGTGCATGTGATGACCGGCGCATCGAGGTAATCAAAGGCCTCTTGCATGATCACATTGCTGATGTATCCACCAACGCTGCCTTGTGGCCAACCTTCCTCAACTGTGACGCATCGATTTGTTTTACGCACACTCTCAAGGATCGTAGCCGTGTCCATAGGGCGTAAAGATCGCAGGTTGATCACTTCAGCATTCACGCCTTCTTCTGCAAGCTTTTCAGCGGCTTCTAACGCGTAGGTCATGCCGATCCCGAAGGAGACGATTGTGACATCATCGCCTGAGCGTTCGATCTTGGCCTTGCCGAATGGAATGGTGAAATCGTCCATGACGGGCACATCGAATGCTTTGCCATACAGAATTTCGTTTTCAAGGAAGATGACCGGGTTGTTGTCGCGGATCGCTGTTTTCAACAGGCCTTTGGCATCAGATGCGGAATAAGGCATCACGACCTTGAGACCCGGCACCTGCATGTACCAAGCAGCGTAGTCTTGGGAGTGTTGCGCGCCGACGCGTGCCGCTGCACCGTTTGGACCACGGAACACCATTGGTGCGCCCATCTGACCACCAGACATATAAAGTGTCTTAGCCGCAGAGTTGATAATGTGGTCAATGCCTTGCATGGCAAAGTTAAACGTCATGAACTCAACGATGGGACGCAAACCACCGAATGCTGCGCCTGTGCCGATACCTGCAAATCCATGCTCGGTAATCGGTGTATCGATCACACGTTTTGATCCGAATTCGTCCAGCAAACCTTGGGAGATTTTGTAAGCACCTTGGTATTCCGCGACTTCTTCGCCCATGAGGAATACGTTTTCGTCACGTCGCATTTCTTCGGCCATCGCGTCGCGCAGGGCTTCGCGAACGGTTGTTGATTTGACCTCAACGTCTGCGTCCCAATCAGGGGTCGCGTCAGACACAGGTGTAGCCGGCGCTGCAGCAACAGCAGGGGCTGGCGCGGCTTCGGCAACTGCGGTTTCTGCCGGGGCGGATGTCGTGACAACGGCAGAGGCGTCTTCGCCGTCTTCCAACAAAACAGCAATCGCCGTGTTAACAGCCACACCTTCGGTGCCCTCGGCGATCAAGATCTTGCCCATTGTGCCTTCGTCGACGGCCTCGAATTCCATCGTGGCTTTGTCGGTTTCGATTTCAGCGATGATGTCGCCGGAAGAAACAGTATCACCTTCTTTGACCAACCATTTGGCCAATGTGCCTTCTTCCATCGTTGGGGAAAGAGCGGGCATGAGAATTTCAGTAGCCATGATTTATGCCTCCGCCTCTGAATAAATGTCTGTCCAAAGCTCATCCAATGCGGGCTCTGGGCTTTCTTTCGAATACTCAGCTGCCTCGTTGACAATGCCTTTGATTTCTTTGTCGATGGCCTTCAGGTCATCTTCTGATGCGTGCTTACCGGTCAAGAGCATTTCGCGAACCTGTTCAATAGGGTCACGCTCATCACGCATTTTCTGGACTTCTTCGCGGGTCCGGTATTTCGCAGGGTCGGACATCGAGTGTCCGCGGTAGCGATATGTTTTGACCTCTAGGATATAAGGACCTTTGCCTGCGCGGCAGTGTTTTACCGCGCGTTCGCCCGCAGCTTTGACCGCCAATACGTCCATGCCGTCGACTTCTTCGCCCGGAATGCCATATGCGGCACCACGTTCCCAAAGCGACGGGGACTTGGTGGAACGCTGTACGCTGGTGCCCATCGCATATTGGTTGTTTTCAATGACGAATACGACAGGAAGGTCCCAAAGCTCTGCCATGTTATATGTTTCATAGACTTGGCCTTGGTTCGCGGCGCCATCACCAAAGTAGGTGAAGGTAACGTTATCATTGCCTTTGTATTTGTCTGAAAAAGCGAGACCAGCACCCAGTGGCACCTGGGCTGCAACGATTCCGTGGCCACCATAGAAATGCTTCTCTTTCGAGAACATATGCATGGATCCGCCTTTACCTTTGGAAAACCCGCCTTCACGCCCGGTCAGTTCAGCCATGATGCCCTTGGGGTCCATGCCACAGGCCAACATGTGTCCGTGGTCGCGGTAGGATGTGACGCGCTTGTCACCTTCCTTGGCGGCGGCCTCGAGGCCGACCACTACGGCTTCTTGCCCGATGTAGAGGTGGCAGAACCCACCAATCAATCCCATCCCATAGAGCTGACCCGCTTTTTCTTCAAAACGGCGGATCATCAGCATTTCACGGTAGTGGCCCAACAGCTCTTCAGCAGAGACGTTGGATTTGGCCGCAGACTTCTTTGGTGGCATGGTTGTCCTCCCAGCGCGATCGAAAAATAGTTTAACGTTAAACTATCTATACTCGAAGCCTGCTCGGATTTCCATTGCAAAAGTGCCCTAGGGACACTCTAAGCGTGAAAACCAGATCTGCATTCAGCGCATAGCGCAGCGAAATGCCAATAAAACTGGCGTTTTCAGCATTACGTTAGTCTTAAAGGAGCAGGTGTTTAGTTGATTACGATCTCATCAGCGCGGATCAATCCGAGGACGTCGCGTGCTTGTTCGTCGAGCAAATCGAGATCAAGATACGTATCAGACAGGCGGTGCGTTAGGTTTTCCATCCGTGCGACTTTGACCTGCAAGCTATCCAATTCTAACTGCAAAGCTTTGTTCTCGGCCGCAATCTCTGTCCGCTTAAAAACACCGAAATCACCCTGCACAGCGGCGAAGGTAAAGTAGAGACCAATCATCAAAGTCCCCAAGAAGTAAAAGAGCGGACCAACTGCTGGCCATGTTGAACGTGTCATATCTCTGCCTCGTTGACCGTGTGCCCGGCCATTGAAAAGAGAATCGCACATATGATTCGCGATGTGAATCCCTAAACTGCGAAAAGTCCAAAAAAAAGGGGCCCAAAAGGGCCCCTAATCCAGATTTGAAGTCGACGTTCGTTAGCCTGCGACAGATGCCGCGTGGATCTCGTTGATTGTGGTCTCAAGGGAAGCGTTAAACGCGTCATCTGACTGTTGTGCCGAAAGGCCTTCGGTCAGCGCTCGTGAAAAGCTTGCAATCACGCCTGCATTTTTTGAAAGGCGCATGTTTGCTTCCGCACGATCGTAGCCACCAGAAAGCGCAACGACACGTAGGACGTTGTTATGATCAACGCACGACTGATAGATGCCTGCGTTCTCTGGCAAGGTTAGCTTCAGCATTGCAGGAACTTCGCCGGACCACGCATCAAGGTGCTTAGTCAATTCGGCCAACAACATTTCTTCTGCCTCGGCCTTTTTGGCCATCGAAATGCTAATTTCTGGTTCAATGATTGGGATTAGTCCATGCGATGCGATCTGTGCGGCAATGTCGAATTGTTGTGCAACAATTGCGGCTATTCCGGCTGGGTTAGCTTCTGCAATGACGGATCGCATTTTGGTGCCAAACATACCGGCGGAGACGGCACGACCGAGTGTTTCGCCTAATCCATCGATAGGCTTCATCAGCTGAACGCCGTCATGAAGGTCCATCAGACCCTTGTCGACTTTCAGAAAGGGTACGACACCGTTGTCTTGCCATAGTGCTTGCGCTGCAGGTTTTGCTCCAATCGTGCGATCCATTGTCATTTCAAACAATATTGCGCCGACGACTTTGTCGCCTGAGAAGGCTGGGGACTGAACGATACGGCTGCGCATTTCATGGATCAAACGATACATGTCATCATCATTGTCATACGCTGTTTCATCAACACCGTAGAGTTTCAGTGCCTTTGGCGTCGATCCACCAGATTGATCCAAGGCAGCAATAAAGCCTGCGCCAGTTTTGATGTGTTCAAGCTGTTCTTGGTTTGGCATCGATAATTGGTCCAACATTGTAAAACTCCAAAGACTAGTGCCCCAAGACAGGTCTTAGGGCAGGGAAGTTAAGCAAACAATGTTGATGACGCTAACGGTTGCGCTAACAGTTTGATTTAGTTGGAAAGTGCGGCGACTCCGGGCAATTCTTTGCCTTCCATCCACTCCAAAAAGGCGCCGCCCGCTGTCGAGATGTATGTAAAATCTTGCGCGGCGTTTGCCTGATTTAGTGCCGCGACGGTATCGCCGCCCCCCGCAACAGAAATCAAGTCGCCCGATTTCGACAGTTTTGCCGCGGCATTTGCTGCTGCGTTGGTTGCAGTATCGAAAGGCTCTATCTCAAACGCGCCAAGTGGACCGTTCCAAACCAATGTTTTGGACGCCTCAAGGACCGTTTTGATGTAGGCAACTGTCGCCGGACCGGCATCAAGGATCATCGCGTCTGCTGGGCAGGCGTCGGGTGCAACTATTTCGTGAGGTGAATTGGCTTCAAATGCACGGGCAACAACGATGTCACGCGGAAGGATAATTTCGCACCCAGCGGTTTCAGCTTTGGCGAGGATTTCACGCGCTGTATCTGCAAGATCGTGTTCGCACAGCGATTTGCCAACGGCGTGACCTTGTGCGGCCAAAAACGTATTTGCCATCCCGCCACCGATTACAAGGTGATCAACCTTGCCAACAAGGTTACCCAGCAGTTCCAGTTTCGTCGAAACCTTTGCGCCGCCGACAACGGCAACGACCGGGCGTTTGGGCGTGCCCAGTGCAGCTTCCAATGCGCTGAGTTCTGCTGCCATCAAGCGCCCTGCACAAGAGGGGCGCAGTTTGGCGATTGCTTCTATGCTTGCATGTGCGCGGTGCGCAGCAGAGAACGCATCGTTGACGTAGACGTCGCACAAGGAGGCGAGGCGTTTTGCAAATTCTGGGTCATTTGCTTCTTCGCCGGGGTTAAAGCGTAGGTTTTCAAGCAGGAGAACTTCATCGTTCTCCATTTCCTTCACAGCATCCCGGTAATCAGAATTAGCCCAAGTAATTGGAACGCCCAGAACCTCAGCAACCGCTGGTGCGACGTGTTCCAGGGACATTTCAGGAACGACCTTACCCTTTGGGCGGCCAAAGTGAGCCATAAGGATTACTCTGCCGCCGGCATCTTGAATATCATAAACCGTATCGGCAATTCGATCGATCCGCGTGGTGTCTGTCACCTCGCCATTTTCCATTGGCACGTTAATATCAACGCGAACCAGCACGCGCTTGCCCGCCAAATCCATATCATCAAGGGTTTTCCAGGCCATGCCGTGCTCCGATGCAAGTTGAGTTGCGGATCAGATGATGGATTGTGCGCGTAACGTCAACCTAGTGAGGGCCCCGGCAAAGAATGTCTGATCCTGCTGCAAATGCTTGGCAATCTGTGCAATGCGCCATATGTCATGGCCAACTACAGTATAGGAGAACGGCATGGCCGACATCAAAGACCCCGAAAACACAATCATCATGACGCTCACAGGTGGTGATGTGATCATCGAATTGCTGCCAGACGTGGCGCCAGAACACTGCGCACGCATGAAAGAATTGGCCCGTTCGGGTGCATATGACAACGTGTGTTTCCACCGTGTTATTGATGGCTTTATGGCGCAAACGGGCGACGTGGCCAACGGCAATATGGAAGATAACTTTAACATTGGTCGTGCTGGAACAGGCGGATCTGATTTGCCAGATCTACCAGCGGAGTTCTCTAAGATCCCACACGCGCGTGGATCACTGGGTGCCGCACGTTCTGCCAACCCGAATTCAGCGAACAGCCAGTTCTTTATCAACTTCAAAGACAACGATTTCCTAAACGGTCAGTACACCGTCTACGGTCAAGTCACATCTGGAATGGAACACGTTGACGCGATCCAACTGGGCGAGCCACCGATGAACCCAGACCGTATGATTAGCGTTAAGGTTGCCGCCGATGTCTAAGGTTCGGGCGCTCGCGCTGGTTCTATTTGCAATTGCGGTTCTTGCCGCGATTGTCGTGTACCGCTTTGGCGGCACATCAGAACCTGCGCCGGTCCAGACCACACAGACAGATACGGCCCCGGCGACAACATCCGAGACGGCAGTGGATTACGGTCTCGAGATTGATATCTCAGGCGAAGCAAATGGCACTATCGTAATCGATTTGTTTGAGGACACAGCGCCGTTACACACTGCGCAGATAGTCGAGATTGCAAGCCAAGGCCTGTATGATGGCGTGGTGTTTCACCGCGTGATCGAAGGGTTCATGGCGCAAACCGGTGACGTCGCTTTTGGACGGGCTGATGGTGACACCAGTCGGGCTGGGATGGGGTCGTCTGACTTACCCGATATACCCGCTGAGTTCACGGATCGTAACTTTGATCGTGGCATTGTTGGCGCGGCACGGTCCCAGGATCCCAATTCGGCCAACAGTCAGTTCTTTATCATGTTTGCCGAAGGGTCATTCCTGAACCAGAACTACACGATTGTCGGTGAGGTTATTTCCGGAATGGAAATCGTTGATCAAATCAAATTGGGCACAGGCGCCAATGGTGCTGTGATCGGTACTCCTGATTTGATGACTGCTGTGCGCGTCACACAATAACAATGCGATAGCCCCCTCTCACTTTCGCGCGAGGGGGCTATGCGATCCACAATCTTTGATCCAAGCTTATGTGCAACAACATAAGGAATGATCAGAATGCGCTTGTTTTCCCTCTTAGCTGCCGGACTACTGACTGCGACGCAAGCGGTCGCAAGCCCTGATTTCTGGGTCCATGAATGGCCGAACACAGATTTCGAAACCACCACCGTCGAAAGCTGGGTCGAGGTCCTGTCTGGCGGACCGCCCAAAGATGGGATTCCTGCGCTCGACAGTGTGACGTTCATCAAAGCAGGTGAGGGGCCGCAGTTAGAGGCACGTGAACCCGTCATTACGTTGGAAATTGAAGGCGAAGTGCCCCGCGCTTATCCGATCCGTTATCTGACGTGGCATGAAATTGTGAATGACCAAGTCGGCGATATCCCGGTGGCAGTGACGTTTTGTCCGCTTTGCAACTCCGGAATTACATTTGATCGACGCACCGACGCAGGCGTGCTGAGTTTTGGTGTTTCGGGCAAACTGCGCAATTCTGATATGATCATGTATGACCGCGAAACCGAAAGCTGGTGGCAGCAGGCTATTGGCACAGGAATTGTCGGCGAATTGACCGGCGTCGAGTTGGTGACCCTGCCTAGCTGGATGGAAAGTTGGGAAGCGTTCACGACACGCAATCCTGATGGTCTTGTGATGGCGCAGCCGAGGTTTGCACGAAACTATGGCACCAACCCGTATGTTCAGTATGACAGCTCGCATCGCCCGTTTCTCTATAGCGGTGAAATGCCACCGCACGACATTCCCGCACTTGTCCGGGTTGTACGTGTCGGAGATCGCGCTTGGCCAATGACGCGGTTAGCGGAAGCTGGAAGCATAACCGAGGAGGGGGTGACTTTGACTTGGACTGAGGGGCAGGCTTCTGCCTTGGACACTCGCTCGATTGGTCAGGGCAAAGAGGTTGGAAACGTCCGTGTCAAAGATGCCGTTGGGAACGATCTGCCGCATGACATCATGTTTGCCTTTGCTTACCACGCATTCTGGCCAGAAGGTGAATGGATGCTGGGTGGTTAATGGGGCTTTGACGTCTTGACACCCCGCCGCATCTCACCCCTGATGCGCCGATGGAACGTAAATCACAGATCGATCTTTTTGGTGCCGTTGCCCTAACTGGTTTCGCCTTTCTGCTGGCCTTTAATCAAGTTGTCATCAAGGTCACGAATGGTGGCATTCAACCAGTGTTTTTCGCTGGTGTGCGCTCAGTAGGGGCCGTGCTGTGTCTGATGCTGTGGATGAAGTGGCGCGACATTCCCATCAATTTCACGCGACAATCGGCAAAGTGGGGGACGCTTATCGGCGTGATCTTTGGGTTGGAATTCCTATGTCTGTTCGTTGCGTTGGACCTAACGACAGTTGGACGGACCGGGGTGATTTTCTATTCAATGCCTGTTTGGCTTGCGATGATTGCCCATTTTGTCCTGCCTGATGACAAGATTAGCCCAGTGAAATTGCTGGGACTGATACTGGCGGTTGCTGGTGTTGCTTGGGCTTTGTTGGATCGCGACAGTGGTCAGGCCAGCCTTTGGGGTGATCTAGCCGCGTTAGGGGCAGCGATTGGCTGGGCTATAACGGCGATGTTGGCCAAAGCGTCGCCCTTGCGTAAAGAACGCCCAGAGGTCCAGTTGTTCTGGCAGGTCTTGGTGTCAGGGCCTGTGCTGATCGTCGCATCGCTTTTCTTTGGTGATCTAATCCGCGACCTGCAACCAATTCATGTGGTTGGGCTCTTGTTTCAGATCGTCGTGGTCGTCACGGCTGGGTTCGTGTTTTGGCTTTGGCTGTTGTCGATTTATCCAGCTTCTGGCGTGGCTTCGTTCAGCTTTCTCTCACCAGTCCTGAGCGTCGTTTTGGGCTGGCTCATGCTGGGCGAAGAGGTGGGATCAGGTTTGTTGGTTTCGCTGGGATTGGTGGCAGCAGGTATTGTTTTGATCAACAGGCCTGCGAAACGCTAGGTTCCACAGAAAGTTTGGGTGACAACCTCTGATGCAACCGGCGGCTTGGCGTATTTAGCGTTGGGCGTGAAGGGTTGCGTGACTGCGGCCAGCATCTCATGGAACGGGGCGAAATCACCTGCAACGCCAGCAGAAATCACGGCCTCGATCTGATGATTGCGCGGTATGATCTGTGGGTTCGCCGCGGTCATAATCCCCGCATAATCGTCGGGACGCCGTTCGGCCCAGCGGGTGTTCCATGCCGCAAACCTATCGCGGTCTGCAATGTTATCCTTGGCGGCCTCGGTCCCAAGTGCAGCAAACGTGTTGGTGAAATCTGAATTTCCTGCCGCCATTATTTCGAGCAAATCATTGATCAGCGCGTCGTCAGCTGCATTGGCATCGATCAGGCCAATCTTGCGACCAAATTGTTGTCGCCATGCGTCCATATAGAGTTCTGGAAAGCTATTGACGCTGGCTGTAAATGCCTCAACTGCGGCGTCCTGATCCGGCATCAAAGGCACCAATGCCGTCGCGAGCTGTGCCATGTTCCAAACTGCGACGCGCGGCTGGTTGCCATAGGCATAGCGACCATTTCGGTCGATTGAACTAAAGACCTTCATCGGCACGTAGTCGTCGAGGAATGCGCAAGGGCCATAGTCAATCGTTTCACCGCTGATGGTGACGTTGTCTGTGTTCATCACACCGTGGATAAAACCGTAAGACACCCATTGAGCGACCAATTTGGCATGGCGGGCAATCACCGCATCGAGCAATTCCAAGGGATTGGCGACATCGGGATAGTGGCGCGCGACAACGTGATCAAATAGGGCCTGACTAGCAATTTTATCCTTTCGCGCAGCGTAGATTTGAAATGTACCGACGCGGATATGGCTGGCGGCAACACGGGCTAGGATCGCACCGGGCATTGCCGTTTCGCGATACACTTGATCGCCGGTGGTTACAGCACCCAGCGCGCGCGTTGTCGGAACGCCAAGTGCATGCATCGCTTCGCTGACAATGTATTCGCGCAAGACGGGACCAAGCCATGAACGCCCATCTCCATTGCGCGAATAGGGCGTAACCCCACTGCCTTTTAGTTGAATGTCGTGGCGTGCTCCGTCTGCCCCAGAAACTTCACCCAGCATAATAGCACGACCATCCCCGAGCTGCGGGTTCCAATGTCCAAACTGATGACCTGCATAAAGTTGAGCCAAGGGTGTGGCGCCATCTGGAATCTTGTTTCCCGCGATAACCTCAACGAGGTCAGTATCAAGAGTGATCCCCAAATCAGCGGCCAGTGCGTCATTCTGCGCGATCAATGTGGGGTTCGAGACCGGGGTTGGTTTCGTCGGGCTAAACATCTGCGCCGGCAGGCGGGAATAGCTGTTGTCAAAAGGGAATGTTGTGCTCATCTCACCCACATAGGTGTGTTTGTGCCCACTTTACAGGACCCGCGTCATCAAGGCGTATTTATCGCGCATGTGAAAACCAACGCGTTTGTAAAGATTTTGTGTGGCGCCATCGTCGCGGTTAACCTCAAGATGAATGGCTTTGAGGCCGGCGCCCTTGAGCGCCTTGATCACACTATCAAGCATTTCCTGCCCAATACCGCGTTTGCGCACATTTGGTCGGATCCAAATTTCGTCCAAAAACCCATCCATACCGCCAAGCTCTAGCGACCAACCAAATGAGATGATCAAGTATCCCATGGGTGCGTTTTTGGGGCCAAAGATGTAAGCAACGGCGAGGGGCGATCCTTTGAGGATCGGTGCAATCGATGCCTTGCGATCTTCCGCAGTTGTCTCAATGCCAATTTCGGTATGGAACGCTTCTATCATCGATAATAGAACATCGCTGTCGTCCGGACTACAAAGGTGAATTGCAGCGCTCATAGCCGTGCCAACCTTTCCGTAAGTAATGCGAAGAACCCGTCGGCATCGATGTCCATCATGAAATTTGCGTTCGGCTTGCGGTCTGTGACGCGCCACCAATCCGCTACTGTCATTCCAAGGGTAAGTTCGCTGCCAGTTTCGACCTCGACGTTCACATGGCGGCCAGAAAAGAGATCGGGTTTCAGAAGGTAGGCAATGACACAAGGATCATGCAGCGGTGCGCCCTCTGATCCGTATTTCTCTTTGTCGAACCTTTCAAAGAAATCGGTCCAAGCGGCAACCATGTCACCAACCTTTGTCCCCAGTGCTCGGAACGCATCGACGCGGGGGCGGGTGGTCAGTGCTTTGTGCGTGACATCAAGGGGTAGCATTGTCAGTGGGATGCCTGATCCGATCACTGCTTTGGCGGCTTCTGGGTCCACGTAGATATTAAATTCTGCAGCCGGTGTAATGTTCCCAACCTGAAAGTAAGCACCGCCCATCAAAACGATCTCTTGGACTTTTTCGATGATGTCGGGCGCCTGTTGAAACGCCTTCGCGATGTTGGTGAGCGGTCCTAGAGGGCAAAGCGTCACAGTGCCAATAGGTTCAGCGCGAAGCGTTTCGATAATGAAATCAACCGCATGCTTGTCTTGCAGTGGCATCTGCGGGTCATCCATCTGCGGGCCGTCGAGGCCGGTTTTCCCATGGACGTGTTCGGCGGTTACAAGCGTTCGGCTTAGGGGTGCATCGGCGCCTGCAAACACCAAAGTATTTGGCTTGCCTGCGAGTTCACAAACGATACGGGCGTTTTTCTCGGTAAGATACAGCGGGACGTTACCGGCGACGGCGGTGACACCAAGCACATCTAATTCGTCTGGTGACGCTAATGCCAACAGGATCGCGACCGCGTCATCCTGACCCGGATCGGTATCAATAATGATTTTTCGTGCTGTCATTGTTTGCCCTGTTCTTCCATTCGACAGATTGGCCTTTGCCGCAGCGAAGGGCAAGCGGCAAAACTATGCTAATACCAAGTGATTTCTCGCTCGTTTCGATAGTGTCGCGAGGTGCACATTGTGTTGCGCATTGGTTGACTTGAAATCGGCAACTGGTTGCGGGATTTGTACGCGCCTTTGGTCGGCTCTGCACTCAGATCACCGGCCGACGCATAAGTACCCAGCACTCGCGTTTTGTTGGTGCACAAACAGGAGAAACCCCATGACTTCATACCTTACGCGCCTTTCGATCTTGGCAGCTGCCATTGCCTCCCCATTGGCAGCTCAGGATGCGGCAATCGATACCGATCAAGACGGAATGTATAGTTATCCAGAGGTCGTCGCTGTGATGCCAGAGATGACGGAAGACGCTTTTACAATTCTAGATTCAAACGGCGACGGCCTTTTGGATGCAGATGAGATTGCAGCTGCGACAGAGGCGGGTGTTTTACCTGCGACCGAGGGCTAGCAGGTAAAGCGATCGCGGCGCCATTTCAGCCCCAGATGGGCGCCGCGATTTTATTGGTTTAGGCCGTATGAGAATCTGATCCACGTGACAGGGCTGCGACGCCTGTTCGCGCAATCTCTTGAAGACCCAAAGGGCGCATCAAATCGGCAAAAGCGTCAATTTTTTCGGGCGTTCCTGTGATCTCAAACACAAAGCTTTCCAGCGTGCTGTCGACCACATTCGCGCGGAAAATATCGGCCAAGCGGATCGCCTCAATGCGGTGATCGCCAGACCCCGCAACTTTCAACAACGCCAATTCACGCTCAACCGTTGGACCTTCAACCGTAAGGTCGTGGACTTCATGCACGGGAACGATGCGCCCCAGCTGTGCCTTGATTTGTGTGATGATCTGCGGCTTGCCAGAGGTCACAATCGTGATCCGGCTGCGATGCCCTTCGTGGTCGACTTCTGCGACTGTCAGACTTTCGATATTATAACCGCGACCCGAGAAAAGGCCAATGACACGGGCTAAAACACCCGGTTCGTTTTCGACGATGACGGCCAGCGTGTGGCGTTCAATTTCGTCGCCATAGGACGAGCGGAGGTTATATGCAGAGTGGCTCGTCGCGCCTTGTTTGATTTTGAGTGGGGACATCTGTGTCGTCCTTTAAAAGCTTATTTTATTGGTACAGCGTGCGTACGTACAGCGTACAGACGCCGTACGTACAATTGTGCATCAGACCATCACCGCGCCGCCCGCCTGAATGGCGTTGGCGGTGTCGGCATTCTCGCCCAAGAGCATTTCGTTGTGCGGCTTACCTGACGGTATCATCGGGAAGCAATTCTCATGCTTTTCGACCAAGCAATCGAACAGCACGGGGCCGTCGTGTGCCAGCATTTCCATGATCGCATCATCCAAATCATCCGGATCGGAACACAGAATGCCTTTGGCACCGAAACTTTCGGCCAACATAACGAAATCAGGCAGGCTTTCTGACCAGCTGGAGGAGTACCGCTCACCGTGGAGCAGTTCCTGCCATTGGCGCACCATACCCAAACGTTCGTTGTTCAAGATGAACTGTTTGACGGGCAGGCCGTACTGCATGGCTGTTCCCAGCTCTTGCATGTTCATCAGCCATGAGGCTTCACCTGCAACGTTGATGACCAGGCTGTCTCGGTGTGCCATTTGCACGCCGACTGACGCCGGAAAACCATAACCCATTGTGCCCAGACCACCGGATGTCATCCAGCGGTTCGGATCCTCAAAGCCCAAATACTGCGCAGCCCACATTTGGTGCTGACCCACTTCCGTACAGATGTAGCGATCGTGTTTCTTGGTCAGCTCTTCCAAGCGCTGCAATGCGTATTGTGGTTTGATTACCTTACCTTCTTGCTTGAACTTCAAGCAGTCAACCTTGCGCCAGTCATTGATCTGGCCCCACCAATTTGACAGACCTTCTTTGTCGGTTTTGCGGCCACGGGATTTCCAAACCTTCAACAGATCCTCAAGAACATGCGCTACGTCACCCAAGATCGGGATGTCGACATGGATCACTTTGTTAATAGAGGACGCATCGATGTCGATGTGTGCCTTGGTTGAATCTGGGCTGAACTTATCGATCAAACCAGTAATCCGGTCATCAAAACGCGCGCCGATGTTGATCATCAGATCGCAATCATGCATCGCCATGTTCGCTTCATAAAGGCCGTGCATGCCCAGCATGCCCAACCAATTTTCACCTGATGCTGGGTAGCAGCCCAGGCCCATCAAGGTTGAAGTGATCGGGAAATTGGTTTCGGACACGAGTTCGCGCAACAGTTGTGACGCTGCAGGGCCAGAGTTGATGACGCCACCGCCTGTATAGAAAACGGGGCGTTTGGCCGTTTCCATCGCTTTCGCCAGCTCGGTAATGGCATCGATGTCGCCTTTGACCTGCGGATTATAATGCGTCTCGACCTGACGGGCCTCTGTGTATGTGCCCGTTGCGAATTGAACGTCTTTTGGAATATCGATTAGAACTGGGCCAGGGCGTCCTGAGCGCGCGACGTGAAATGCCTCGTGCAACGTAGATGCTAGTTTGTCAGTGTCCTTTACCAACCAGTTATGTTTCGTGCACGGGCGCGTAATACCAACGGTATCGGCTTCTTGGAACGCGTCAGAGCCGATCATGAATGTCGGCACCTGACCAGTTAGAACGATAATCGGAATGCTATCCATCAAGGCGTCGGTTAGGCCTGTGACAGCATTTGTTGCGCCGGGGCCAGAAGTTACTAGTGCAACGCCGGGTTTCCCAGTCGAGCGCGCATACCCTTCAGCCGCGTGAACCGCACCTTGTTCGTGGCGGACCAAGACGTGCTGGATGTGGTTTTGTTGGAAAATTTCGTCGTAGATTGGGAGGACAGCCCCGCCGGGATATCCAAACACGACGTCCACACCTTGATCTACCAAGGCTTGAACGACCATTTTTGCTCCGGTCATGGATTTACTCATCTGTCTCGCGTCCTTTTCTACCGCGTTTCTTTTAGCCACAAAAAAACCCCCGAGGATGTCGGGGGCGCATGGGATCGTTATGGATTTACCGTTACCGGCCCATGCGCGTGCGTTTCACCACTAGTACGACGATGTCAATCATCTTGAGGTCCTTTCGTGTGAGCAAAGACTATGCGGCGGCGCAGCGACCGTCAACAGAAGATGTGGAGAAAATTTCGCCAAAGGGTGAAAAAATGCAACTTTATTACTATGGTCGGAATTTATGCAGCTTTTCGTTTGGAGCGACGTATTGTTGCAAGGCCGAGTAGAGCGGCAAGGAGTGTGCCTCCTGAACCTGGCAGCGGAACGGTGGCAGGCTCCAAGGGCCCAGTAAACGGGTTGAAGTCAGACGCCGATGCATTTGCGAAGAACGCGCCATCAAATGGGACAATATATTTTACATCGAGGGCTGACGCAAACGTTCGACATTTGAAAATTTCAGGCTGCTTATAAAAGCCGCTTTGAGATGCAAGATCTGAATGCGAAAGTCCTTGGTATTGTAAGAAAGCCCAAGGTGCATTGAATCCATCGAGGTCAACTGACTCAAATTCCGTTTCGATTTCCGGCTTGGAAACTTGCAACCATGTGACATCGTTGAGGCGTGCCGGAGATTGATCCGCCGCTGCCCAAGAGGCGGTCATAGCCCAATCCAATCCAATCTGTGCCGACACGCTTACGATCCCAAGCATTCCATTCGGGAAACCACACGTCGTATCTTCTTCTCGGACTAGGAAGGGCGTCAGGATCCCGTTCTCTGCCCCTTTGAAATGACTCTCCCAAGATAACTCAACCAATGGAGTTGGTTCTAAGGCCGGCTTATCAGTCGAATTGGGAAACGAAACTTTTGTCGCGTCTTGCTCAACCCAATAAATTCGGGGGTCAGAGTTATCAACCATACCTAGATCTGCTGATTTGGCAGAAAAGCGGATGGTTTGCGCTGACGCCAACCAAAGCTCTATGAAAGTGGCAGATTCGACGTCGCTTTCTGCGTCACGCGTGCTGGAAAACGGTGCGAGAAAGTCAGGTTGCTGGGCGATGTAGTTTGCTTGAACGCTAAATGACTTATCAATCTGTTGGAGCGTGGAGACGTTCTCGAGACGGATGTCATCAGCAAGTTCGAATGAGGCAGCAGAAACTGGTCCACTTGCGATGCACGCAAGCAGTGCAGACGTAAAGGAAATGTGCAGGGTTACCCCGACTTCCTTCATTTTTTCTCCACCTTCAAGTGACCCGCAAGGGGCCGTTATCGCGAATCTGCACGTGCAAATGGTCAAATGTCCCAGCGACTTGATCCAACACGAACGGAATCGTCCGCTGATCTATATGCAGATCGAATTCGTCGATTTTTGGGCAAAGTTTAATGTTTTCAATTCCTTAGTTTCCTATTTGGAAACAAAAGAATGAAATGGCGCGGTGAGTTTCTATTTTGGCAACAGTATAGACCGCGGGCTTCATAGACTGCGGGCCCCAGGCGCAATTGCAGTCTGGGGCCGAGCAATTTTTAGCTTCGACTAGCCTTCGAGCTTGTCTTGCGTTTTGTTTTCGAAATCTGAAGCGTTGTGGCGTTCACGAAGTTGCTCGGAAAGTTCACCCCAAGCGCGGTTCACCATTTTGCCACGCTGAAATGCGGGACGTGCAAAGATCTCGTCTGTCCATCGATTGACGTGCTTATAGCTTTCTACATCGAGGAATTCTGCCGCATCATAAACTAGACCTTTGACCAGCGCACCGTACCAAGGAGCGGTTGCCATATCTGCGATGGAGTATTCATCACCTGCTAGAAACGGGCGGTTTGCGAGGTTGCGGTCCAGAACGTCGAGTTGGCGTTTGGCTTCCATCGCGAAACGGTTGATCGGGTATTCAAATTTCTCTGGTGCGTATGCATAGAAGTGACCAAAACCGCCGCCGAGGTAGGGGGCAGAGCCGTGCAACCAAAAGAGCCAATTAAGCGTTTCAGTCCGTGCCCCGATCTCTGTTGGCAAGAACGCCCCGAATTTTTCGGCCAAATACACAAGGATTGAACCTGTTTCGAAGACCTTTACGCCATTGGATTTGTCCAACATAGCAGGGATCTTTGAGTTCGGGTTGATATCGACAAAGCCAGATCCGAATTGGTCGCCTTCTTGGATATTAATCAAATACGCGTCGTATTCCGCATCATGACCGGCTTCGAGTAGTTCTTCTAGCATGACGGTGACTTTGACGCCGTTTGGTGTTGCGAGGGAATAGAGCTGAAGGTCGTGTTCGCCTTGGGGCAGTTCTTTGTCATGCGTTGCGCCCGAAATTGGGCGGTTAATATTCGCAAATTGTCCACCGCTTTCGGCGTTCCATGTCCAGACTTTAGGGGGGGTATAAGTCATTGGTGTCTCCTTGGTTGGAAGCATACCTAATGACGTTCATCGAAAACGCAATGTGCAGGGATGCACGGGGAGACTAAGATTTGGATATATTGGGAGCTATATGTCTGCTGTGCGGACTTTGTTGCCTTTGACATCCCCGGATCGAATGTCCGCTCCGAAAGCTATACTGCGACTGCTTCAACAACGTGAATTTTGGCAGGTACAGCAATGCCTTCTTCGCACTGGTACTGCTTGCAGGCGTCAGCGACAGCCATCCGGATTTCACTTAGCTTTTGTTCAGATACCTCAACGCCCTTGAGCATCATGCCAACGGTTACCTTCATGTGGAGGTCTGCAACGCGTTCAGCTGAGCCCGGCGGGTGCAACATCAGATCAAGCGTTCGAAATCTGGTTTTCCAACCGGAATTTTCCATTATCGCTTCAAGTGAGGCTGGGTCGCCAAAGCGCATTGGCCCGGGACCGGAAGGATCGGGTCTTGGAACGTCGTCGACCAAGCTATCAACGATACGGCGCGGCATAGAAAACCAAGGATTCTCCGGGGGTGTGGCCCAGAAGGTTGCCGCGATGCGCCCCCTTGGTTTCATAGCGGAACGAAGGTTTTCGAACGCCGCAGTATTGTCATTGAAGAACATGATGCCGAAGTTTGCGACGATTGCATCAAAGCTGCCTGTCTCATACCCATGAGACCCGGCGTCCCCAACTATCAATTCAACGTTCTTTGGCGCACGTTTCTGAGCGACCGCGACCAGTGGCGGAGCAACATCAATACCTACAACTCTGCCTTCAGCGCCCACTTCTTTGGCCGCATATACAAGCGTAGGTCCAGTGCCGCAGCCCACATCCAAGACGGCCTCTCCAGATTTCAGATTTGCCGCCTGAAACAGAGCCTCGAACACTTCACTGAACGCGGTTTCAAGATCTGGCGCGGCTTCCAACCACGGGCGTGCCATCTCGTCCCAATCCATCACCCATTCTCCCATCCTTGTTGCAATCTCGAAGACACAATAGCGGACATCCGCGCGCATTGCAGCATCCGACATTTTGGGCTCGAAGCGGACATTTGCCCCCGTACTTTAGATCTAGCGTTCATCCTTCGCCAAGAAACCACCTGACTGTCGTGACCAGAGATCAGCATAGAGACCTCCGAGTTTGAGCAATTCATCGTGGCTGCCATCTTCAACGACACGGCCTGCGTCCAGAACAATGATCCGGTCCATCTGCGCAATGGTGGATAGGCGGTGTGCGATGGCGATCACGGTTTTACCCTCCATCATGCCATAAAGCGTGTCTTGGATGGCTGCCTCGACTTCGCTATCGAGCGCAGATGTCGCTTCGTCCAAGATCAGGATTGGCGCGTTCTTTAGCATCACCCGCGCAATCGCGATCCGCTGACGTTGACCGCCAGACAGTTTGACACCGCGTTCGCCGACTTGCGCATCATAACCGCCACGTCCCTTGGGATCGTAGAGATCCTGAATGAACGCGTGTGCTTCGGCCTGCTCCGCCGCGGCGATCATCTCGGCCTCGGTCGCGTCGGGTTTGCCGTACATGATGTTTGCACGCACTGAACGGTGGAGGAGGGAGCTGTCTTGTGTCACCATTCCGATCTGCTGACGCAGGCTGTCTTGGGTGACATCTGCAACAGACTGACCGTCGATCTTGATTGTACCGCTTTCGGCATCGCGAAACCGCAACAACAGGTTTACTAGGCTGGATTTACCGGCACCTGACCGCCCGATGAGTCCGACCTTTTGTCCGGCCGCAATGGATAGGTTCACACCGTCCAACCCGCCGTGGCCTTTGCCATAGTGGTGGACAAGGCCATCGATTTCGATCGCAGCCTTTGTGACCTGCAATGGTTGTGCGTTTGGCGCATCGACCACGTCATGTTCAACAGCAATCGATTGCAGGCTTTCGCGCATGGTTCCCGCGTGCTCAAAAAGCTGGATCACGACCCACATGATCCAACCGGTCATGCCGTTAAGGCGGATCACAAGTGCAGAGGCAGCGGCGACCTCTCCAACACTGATGAGACCATTCATCCAAAGCCAAACCGCTGGTCCAAGGACCCCCGTCATCAGGATACCGCTCAGGATGTTCAGGCCGAATGACAACTCGGTCATCAAACGCAGAAACCGTTGGAACCTGAGGCGAAGACGTTTGAGCGCAGATAGGGCATAGGCCTCTTCGCGCGCGCCGTGGGCAAACAATTTCACCGTTTCAATGTTGGAATATGCATCGACCACGCGACCATTCACCATCGAACGTGCGTCGGACCATTTTTCAGATGCGATCGCGACACGTTTTGCAATGTAGCGGACGTAGAACATATAAAGCACGAGCCAGATCACCATTGGGACGCCTAGCCGATAATCGATTTGGCTGAGTACCAGCGTCGCACCGACGACATAGGTGAAGGAATACCAGATTCCTTCAAACGACATATACACGCTGTCCTCGACCGCAGGGCCAATCTGCATCACACGGTTTGAAAGACGCCCGGCAAAGTCGTTTTGAAAGAAGCTGCTGGACTGACCAAGCATGTGCCTGTGGGCACGCCAACGGGCCTGTTCTTGCATGTTTGACGCGAGGGTTTGTTCCAAGAACAGGTGGTTAAATGTAATCAGGAAAGGGCGCAGGAAAAGAATAAAGAGGGCGACAAAAATCACCTCAGTTTTGTGCGTTGCCCAGAACGCCTCGGCTCCGGCGTCATTCATCAGATCGATCAAACGACCAGAGTAAAAGACCAGACCGCTTTCCATAACAGCCACAAGAAACCCAGATAGTGCCATCCAAGGCAGCCATTTGTGAAACGGTTGGAGTTGCGTGCGGATATAGGCCCACAAGGCAGAAGGCGGCGCGTCGTGATCACGGCGCACAAAAGGGTCAATAAGATTCTCGAATTTCTGAAACATGGTGCCCTCCGTCGGGCGAATAAAGTAGGTGATGAAATGTGTGGTTGGCATAAGGCCAACCCATCAGGACCGGCGCTTATGATCGCGGTATACAGATCCTGAAATGTCTCATCGTACGTACTCCACCATGTTTTGGTGAGGACGATTTACCACAACTATTACGAGATGTCAGGTATAAAATCGCGCGCACGAAAAAATGCATGCGCGCGCGATTGTGTTTGCGTTTTTAAATGTGTTTTGACGAAGAAGTCTTCAGGTGGCTTCGGCCCTGAGCGCCCGTTCCTCATCGACCACTTCTTGCGGGAACTGGCTCATAAAACAACAGCAGACGCCTTGGTCGATCATTGTGCGGGGGCCGTGTGGGTGGGCGATGTGTTTGTAGACGCCGTGACTGTGTCCATGGCTGTGATCATGTCCGTGCCCGTGGTGATGATGGTGATGCCCATCGCCATGGCTGTGATCATGATCATGTCCGCCGCCCGCTTCTTCGTCATCTGGATCGCGGAATTCGGCGTGGTGGTGGTGAACGTCGACTTCGCCCTTGGCCAATCGGTCCTTGAACGAAGCCATGAGATCTTTGGTTTCGGCGAGCGTGCCTTGGCGTGCTTCCTCAATGCGTTCAACAAAGGTGTCGATGACGTGATCTTGGTCTTTGAGGTATTTTGCCGTCAGGAATTCTATGTCTGGGTTTTGTTCGGCCACGCGGTCGATATAGCCGTTAATCCGCGCGATGAGTTTTCCGGTAAAGAGGAAATAGGGGGCGACGACGACACGTTTGAACCCAAGCTTGGTCGCGATTTCTAGGCCGCGTCCGACGGACGGGTAGGTGACGCCGGAATAAACGGTTTCAGACCAACCAAAGCCCATGTTCTCAGAGACGATCCGGCACAGGCGCGCGGCTTCTGCGTTGGCCA
Organism: Cognatiyoonia sp.; assembly: GCA_042093895.1. Lineage (GTDB taxonomy): Bacteria > Pseudomonadota > Alphaproteobacteria > Rhodobacterales > Rhodobacteraceae > Cognatiyoonia. The sequence goes on from JBELEI010000007.1 coordinate 101,294, forward strand.
TCGTATCGGACGTACCGCGGCCGACGACGACCAGCATTGTATCGTACAGGTCGCCGTCATGGACGTGATCCATGCCAAGCGCTTCCAAGATCCGGGCCTCAAACGCGGCTATCATTTGCGGGTGGAGGCCGAGTTCGCGCCCATAGCTGACCGTAAGGCCAGGGTGCTTTTCTTGATAGGTTGTCAAAACAGAAGGGATGTCATTTTTGGCGTGGGTCGCGGCAAAGAGCATGCCCGGTACGGCTGCGATTTCGGTTACGCCGGCCTCGATCAGGCGGTCGAGTCCCATATGGATGTTGGGGGCCGAGTATTCCAGAAAGCCATATTCGACTGGGATGTCGGGATAGCGTTTGCGGATGCCTTTGGCCAAGAGACCGAATTCTTCTTCGGCAGATTTTGCGCGGCTTCCGTGACCACAAATCATGATACCCAATTTTGACATACCGCGTGCCTCCTAGCGCTGAACTGTTTCATCTTTGTGGGGCATCGGGGCACGATTTGAAAGGCCGAAAAACGGCATTTTGGAGCTTGATCTGAACCTTGGTTGGACTAGATCCCCGTGCCTTGGAGAACGCCGTGTTCCAGCGCATAGCGTGTCAAACCTGCCGTGCTGCTGATGCCCAATTTGCGTTTAATGTTATTTCGGTGGGTTTCAACTGTGCGCACGGAAATCCCAAGCGTCGCAGCGACGTCTTTGTTGGATTTGCCTTGTGCCAATTCCAACAGGATCGTTTGCTCTCGGTTGGTCAATGGTTCGCGACCATCTGCGATTTTTGGCGCTAGGGACCCGCTAGCCCCGGTGCAGAGGTATTGTTCGCCTTTGAGCACAGTATCGATCGCAAGGCGGATCTCTTCGGTCGGAACGTCTTTGAGGATATAACCCTTTGCACCGTGGCTGAGCGCGGTTGAAATATATTCAGGACTGTCATGCATCGACAGGATCACGATATTGGTTTCTGGGCGCTGCTCTAGGATCATTTCGGTGGCGTTGAGGCCGCTGATATCGGGCATGTTCAAGTCCATCAGGATGACATCTGGCGCTCGCTTCTGCACCTGTTCAACGGCGTCTCTGCCGTTGGTCAAGGTGCCGACGATTTCAATGTCGTCATAGCTTTCCAGGATCGATTGGATTCCTTCGGCAACCATTGGGTGATCGTCTACAATAAGGACGCGGATCATCATTTTGCTTCCTTTTGGCTATGTTGTGGGCGCAGCATATGGGTCAGTGGAACCTCGGCGTCAATTGTGGTGCCGATTTCATTCGATTTGATTTTGAGCGTTCCGCCGAGTTGCTCGACGCGTTCTTGCATGTTGCGCAATCCAAGGCCGGTCACTTTATCACGTGATCTGGTTGGCAAATTTATGCCACGACCATCGTCTGAAATGCGCAACAATGCGCCGCGTCGGTTGCCCTTCAGCGAAACCGACACGTGCTCGGCATGGGCATGGCGCTCGATATTGGTAAGTGCTTCTTGGGCGATCCGGTAGAGCGCGATCCGTGCTTCTTGATCCAATCGGTTTCTGAACACGACGGTTTCAAATTCTACTGGGATTTGAGTGCGCACACTGAAATCATCAGTGAGGGTTTTCAAAGCTGGTCCAAGGCCGAGATCATCTAACACACCCGGACGCAGGTCGCGGCTGATGCGGCGGACTTCTTGGATCGCGCTGCCTAGGCCATCGATACCTTTGCCAAGGCTGTCATCCGCTCGGTCGTCTGACATGCCTAATCGACGTTTGGTAAGTTCGAGCGCATAGCGAACCCCAACAAGCATTTGACTGATCCCATCATGAAGTTCGCGGGCCACGCGACCACGCTCTTCTTCTTGGGTGTCGATGATCCGTTGTGTCAGAGCTTTGAGTTTGACGTCAGCCAAGCGGCGTTCGCGCAGGTTTAAAACAAGACCTGAAATGAAAACGCCCAAAACGGCGATCGAGGCGATCAGGAGGATATATAGAGACGTTCGCCCGATACGATCTTCAACATCCGCGCGGGCAAGGGCGACAGACTGCACAACGTCATCAATAAAGATGCCTGTTCCAATCGCCCATTTCCAATCTTGCAACCCATTCACATAGACGACCATCTGACCGATTTCGCCATTAGAGGGGCGAGGCCATTCGAATTGGTGGTATCCACCGCCCGTACGCGCGATTTCGATGATCTGGTCGGTGATCGGGACACCGTTCGCGTCCATCAAACCTGTCCAGTTCTTGTTGATCAAATGCGTTTGGCGCGGGGCCACTAGATTGTTACCGTCATAATCGAAAACAAAGAAATAGCCGTCTTGGCCATAAAGCATCGCTGCCAATTCGCGGGTCACGGCTAGTTTGGCAATTTCGTCATCGGGGGCAGCGCGACCATATGTGTTGACCACAGCCGTGCGCGCGATCGACAGGTAGTTTTTCAACTCTTCCTGTTTGGCTCCGATCAATTGATCCTCAAGGATTGCGATTTCGCGATCGGCAAGCTGGCGTGATTGCGTTGTAACAACGATTGAAATCAAGGCGACGGCGATGATCAACGGCACGGTCGCCAAAAGAAAGACCTTTTGTCCGTAGCTGAGCTCAAACCAGTTTTTGATGCTTTGAATAATCGTTACCATAACCTTCGAGTAGTCGGGAATCACTGGCGAATCAAAGCTGATTCTTGTCACAACTGTGCATGGCGCAGACTGTTAGCGCCTGTCATTTAAGCTCGCGGGCGCGAAAATGACGAGAATTCGCGCAAAACTACGCAGTAGTACGTATTTGCCAATTTTGTTACCTGCGCTAACTTTCGCCTACGTAATGATCCGCCCGCTCTCCAATTCTGGGGGCAGGGTGACGGACCTAATGGGAGGAAATTCATGGATCGTCGTTCTTTTATCGGTAAGGCAGCACTTGGTGGAACAGCAGCAGCTGCATCCGCATTGGCAGCACCTGCATACGCGCAGGGCAACCGCACACTGACACTCGTAACAACTTGGGGCCGCGGCCTTGCAGGTGTTCACGATGCAGCACAGCGCGCAGCCGACACAATTACAGAGATGTCTGGTGGCAGCCTCACAATCGACCTAAAAGCGGCTGGCGAACTCGTCGGTGCGTTCGAAGTGTTCGACGCGGTGACATCTGGCCAAGCTGACATGTACCACGGCGCAGACTACTACTTTGTTGGTCAGCACCCAGGCTACGCGTTCTTTACATCTGTTCCATTCGGCATGACGCCACAGGAATTGATGAACTGGTACTATCAAGGCAATGGCCGCGCATACCACGACGAGCTGGGCGAGATCTTTGGTCTTAAGTCCTTCTTGTCTGGTAATACAGGTCCACAGGCTGGTGGCTGGTTCTCTAAAGAGATCGCAGGTCCAGAAGACTTCCAAGGTCTGAAGTTCCGTATGCCAGGTCTCGGTGGCCAGGCTCTGGGTCGCATGGGTGCGTCCGTACAGAACCTTCCAGGTGCCGAAGTGTATCAGGCGCTTGCGTCTGGCGCGATTGACGGAACTGAGTGGATCGGCCCATGGGCTGATGAAAAAGCTGGTTTCCAGGAAATCACGAAGTTCTACTACACAGCGGGTATGCACGAGCCAGGCGCTGGTCTGTCTCTCGCGACAAACCTAGATGTCTTCAACGAGCTGTCACCAGCGCACCAGAAGATCATCGAAATCGCCGCAGGCGAAGCACACCAGTGGAACCTAGCACAGTTCATGAACAACAACGGTGCTGCACTTCAGCGTCTACAAGCCGGTGGTGTTAAGGTTCTGGAATTCCCTGACTCAGTTTGGGATGCGATGGGCACAGCTGCGTCTGAAACTATGGACCAGTACAATGGCGACGATCTTTATGACCGTCTGCGCGCTGACTACAACGCATCTATGGCAGCTTCTTCTAGCTGGATCAGCCGTTCAGAAGGTGCGTACCGCACACAGCGTGACCGCGTAATGGGCTAATCGCCCTAGCGATCACCAAGAGATTGGGCCCGCTTTTGCGGCGGGCCCTTTTCAAAACAAAACCAAAAATTTACGCGGTGCGGGTCATCTGATCCCCGCGAACCATGGGGGCTTCTATGGAAGAAGAGATTGCCTGTTCAGGCTTTTTCCGCGCGAGCGCAGAAGACACAATTAGTTGTCTAGACAAATTCCAAGACGGCGGCGGCATTCAGTTCGTTCTCGGCGGGCTTGTCGAAGCGCCCTATAATCTTATCGCGGCCCTGGCGAACCCATCTTCCTGGCTCAGCTGGATTGGGCACATGTCGCTCAACCAAAAGATCCAAGATGTTGAGGCGGCACAGTCTTTAATCCGTTTTGTATATTACGGCGGTTCTTGGGACCTGTTCTTCGTTCTTCTCTTTATCTTCCTTGCGGTGACTATCTTTGGGTTGTTTCGCAATCAGTTCATGTGGGCGTGTGTCCGTGTTCTCGAAGGGTTCGCCAACAAGACTGGGCGTTTCTTTGCTTGGGCAGGGCTTTTGATGGTGCTGCAACAAATCATCATTATTTTCATGCAACGTGTATTCGCTGTGTCCGAGATTAGTATCGGTTTGGGGATGAGCGTCACACACGATGTCAGTTGGTGGTCTGAAGAGCTAAAGTTCTACAATGCGATGATCGTATGTATGTGCGTATCGTACACGTTTGTTCAGGGCAGCCACGTACGCGTTGACCTCGTATATTCGGCTGTTAGCTACCGCACTAAGCGCCTGATCGACATGATCGGCAGCATTGTCTTTATGGTGCCAGCTGCGTTGCTGACCTATTTCTATGGTTGGTTCTTTTTGTGGCGTCACCTAGTGACACCAAAGCTTTCCGCATCGGATGCATCAAAAGATATCGACAAATTACTGAACAAAGCACGTGCGCTGAAATTCAACGTCGAAACCATCGGTTTTTCACCGAATGGGTTTAACGCATACTTCCTGTTCAAGATCCTACTTGTCGCCTTCACGCTGTTGGTGATCTTGCAGGCTATCGCCTTTTTCTATCGCTCATACCTTGAGCGTAAAGAAGGCGAAGCATCAGAAAACAAATACCTCGACAAAGACAACCTGGGCGATGCTCAGGCAGAGCTTGTCGCAGAAATTCACTAGGGGCGGATTGAGACCATGCTTTTCGGATTAGATGGCGTAGAAATCGGCCTGATCATTGTGTTCCTGACGCTCTTTGCGGGCATTTTGTCAGGGTTCCCTGTAGCGTTTGCAATCGGCGGTGCGGCGGTTATCTCGTTCACCATCATTGCTATCCTCGATGGTGGCGGACTTTTGATTCACCAAGCGATCGATACCAGCACCGAAGCCTATAAGGCGGTGCTAGCGAGTGGGGCCAAACCTGATGCGGTGTCGGTGTTTACGCATCCAGATTTGCCACGATATGCAACGGCTTTGTTCCCGAACGGCTGGGAACATGCGCTGGATCGCAACGTATCCTTTGTTGTGAACCGGATGAACGAACGTGTTCTGGCCGGGCAATCTATTGAGACGCTTTTGGCGGTTTTGATGTTTGTGATGATGGGGATCGTTCTGGAACGATCACGCATTGCGGATGAATTGCTGACGACGATGGCCAAAGTTTTTGGGCCATTACCGGGCGGTTTGGCGGTTTCGGTTGTCGTTGTTGGCGCATTCCTTGCCGCTTCGACAGGGATCGTTGGGGCGACCGTTGTCACTATGGGCTTGTTGGCGCTGCCGACTATGTTGAAGAATGGCTACTCGCCAGAGCTATCAACCGGCGTTATTGCGGCGTCCGGCACATTGGGTCAAATCATTCCGCCGTCTATCGTTATTGTCCTCTTGGGCACATTGGCCGGGGATCTATATTCGGCAGCTCAAGAAGATCGTGCGCAGCTTGCGGGATGTACCGACGCTTTGACGCTTTTGGGCGAGCCTGCTGTTGTTTCTGTCGGGACCTTGTTTCAAGCAGCGCTGTTGCCGGGAATAATGTTAGCGCTTCTATACGCAGCCTACGCTTTTGGATTTGCTTTGCTGAACCCAACGAAAGCGCCTGCGGTGTCGATGGACGGTGCCGCTGGCGACGAGGCCATCACCAAGAATGAAGCCTTGAAATGGTTCTTGGCAATTCCGGTTTTGCTGATTGGATTGATGGTTGTTGGCAATCAATTGGGCGCGATTGGATCGCAGTCAGTTATCGTGGACAGCTATACCGACTCGGGTCAAACTGCGTCACTTCGCACTAACGTTGGTGAAGAATGTGCTGCATCGATGCAAGAATTGCACGGTGATGAAGCATGGAGCGCAGCACTTGCGGAGCAAGCTGCTATTGATGATGCGGGGGGCGTTGCACAAGCGCGCGAGCTCGGCGAAGAGGAACGCGCGGCGCTGGTTGTTGAAAAGATCAACGCGGCGGCGCCTTTCGGTTCGGGTCTGACATTGGCGGCCTTGCTTATGGGTTTGGTTCTGGTTTTGGCGCGTGGTGTCACGCCATCACAAGATCAACGCCCGATTGTCATCGGTGCAGTCGGCGTTTTGCTGATGTTATTGGTCGATGCGTTTTTGATTGGGCCGACAACGACGCCGGGGACAACGGTTATCCTGATTGCGATCCCATTATTCATTGCATTCAAAGGACTGAAAGTCGCAGCGATCCGGATATTCTCGAACGAAATCTTACGCGTTGTCTTCCCACCGCTTGTTCTGATCGTGGCCGTTTTGGGCTCGATCCTTGGCGGGATCACAAACCCGACACCCGCCGCAGCGCTGGGTGCTGGTGGTGCGATCATGCTTGCGGCGTTCCGTAAATTGCAGGATGAAGGTCGATCTGGCCGCATGGTCCTTTGGACGGCTGCAGCGATTGCCATCATGCTATTGGTGGGGGTGAATTTCGATATGCGCCTTGGTCAAGAAACGGTGCTGTTTGAAAACTACATTGCCTTCTTTGTCGCCTTTGGATGCTTCCTGTTCGCAATGTATGGCATCCTGTGGTGCTGCTGGACGCTCTGGGCGGGCGGTGTTCTTAGCCCGGTTGTGCGCGAAACAGCCAAGGTGACATCGATGGTGTTCACCATCCTCATCGGATCGCAGTTGCTGAACCTTGTGCTGATTTCTTTCGGGGGCGAGCACTATATCCAACAGTTCCTCAAGTCCTTCACTAGCGAATGGACCGTGTTCCTGATTGTGATGTTGGTTCTGTTTGTCTTGGGCTTTGTTCTGGACTTCCTTGAGATCATTTACATCGTGATTCCAATCGTTGGCCCTGTAATTTACGGCGGCACATTCGACCCGAAATGGGTGACGATCATGATTGCGGTGAACCTGCAAACGTCGTTCCTGACGCCGCCATTTGGTTTCGCGCTGTTCTATCTGCGCGGTGTGGCGCCCAAGGAAATTACGACAGGTCAGATCTATCGCGGTGTGATGCCCTTTATCGGTATTCAGGTCGTTGGATTGGCATTGCTGGCGGCGTTCCCGTCGGTCGTGACGATTATTCCAAACCTATTGCAGTAACCATTCTGTCATACCTACTTGAGAAGCCGGGCAATCTGATCGATTGTCCGGCTTATGACTAAGCGCCCCAATATTGTTGTTATCCTTGCCGATCACGTGGCCTTTGCCGGGCACTATCGCAGTGACCGGTTCGATTATGATTGGCCGAACCTTGAACGGATTGCAGAGCAGGGCGCGTGGTTTGAGCGCGCCTATGCAATCACGCCTGTGTGCACGCCAAGCCGCGCGAGTTTCCTAACCGGCAAGCGGCCCGACAAACACGGGCTGCGGTGGAACAGCGAATATCCGATCCCCTATAACCGCACTGAGTTCCGAGAAGACGAGGAACTATACGCCGATCACTTATCCAAGGCGGGGTATGACAACCACTACATTGGCAAGTGGCATTGTGGGGTTAACAAGACCGCGGCGGATTACGGGTTAAAGGGATGGAGCCTGCCCGAGTATGGCAACCTATACGCGTCGGATGCCTACAAAGAGTATCTGACCCGTATCGGCGAGGCCCAGCCGATGTGCCGGATTGAACACCACCTGTTGCAGCCAGATTTGAACGGGCAAGATGTGTTGATGGATCCAGCCGAACCTTGGGATTACATGGATGGTGCGGGTGTCTTGCAGGGCAGCAAAGAGGTGCAAGAGCAGTTTTTTGTCGCCAATACCGCCTGTGATCAATTGCGCGCGTTGCAGGGACAGGATCAGCCGTTTTCGATGGTGATTAGCATGTGGGGCCCCCATCACCCGTATTATCCCAGCCAAGAGTTTGCGGACTTGGTTGATCCGGCGGCCATCCCAAAATACCCAAGTTTCGACGAGGATCTGAGTGCAAAACCTTGGCGCTATCGAGTGCAGCGGGATTTGCGTTGCCAACATCGGGCCTTTGAGCGGTGGCCTGACTGGGAAACGTGGCAAACGGTTTTGGCGCGATGCTATGCCGCCGGATTACAAACCGATGCGGCTATTGGTCGGATTGCGGACTGTCTGGATGAAATGGGATTAGCTGACGATACTTTATTCGTTGTGACGGCTGACCATGGGGACGGCATTGCGGCGCATGGGGCGGGGTGGGATAAGTATTCGTCCTTTACCGAAGAGGTCGCGCGCATTCCGTTGGTGATCAAATATCCGGGTGTTGTGCCAACGGGCGCACGGGTGTCTGCGCCAGTGAATTTGTTGGATGTCACGGCGACCATTTGCGCGGCTGCTAGCGCGGACCCATGCGACCACCCGCTGCCTATGGACGGCGACAACCTGATCCCACTGACAACCGGAGAAGTGCAGCGCGATACGATGATGTGTGACCACTTTGGTCATTCTGGAGATGTGAGTTTTCAGAAGATCCTGTATCAAGACCACTGGAAATACGTTGCTTGCTGGGGTGATGGGGATGAGTTGTATAACCTTGCCACCGATCCCTTTGAAATGACCAATTTGGTGGACGATCCGGAACTTGATGCGCTTAGGGCCAAAATGCGCAAGCACATCATTGCAGATCTCGAAAATCGCCGAAGTGAACGCCGCGCTTGGAAGCCTGCGGAGTTTTGGGAAGACGGAATTGTTTTCTCATCGCCTGAATGGCCACGGGATGAAACACTGCTGTTGTATAAGCTAAAGACGCTTGCTGGCTTGCCAACTTAGTTAGGTTGCAGGTTCGCTGCCTGGTATTTCAATGCGTGCGACCTGTTCTGCGATTGGGTCCGTCGAAAGTGGATCCACAGCGCCAGAAAATTTTTCCGGTGAAACGAGGTCTTGCCAATGTCCACCTGCAAAGACTTCGGTTCCCGCAAAGCCTGATTTGTAACCCATCTTTTGGCTGCCCGGCACCCAATACCCCAAGTAGAGATATGGCAACCCGAGTTCACGCGCGATTTCAATATGATCAAGGATCAAGAAAGTCCCCGGTGAATTTGAAGAAAGATCTGGTTCAAAAAACGAATAGACCATCGAAAGACCGTCATCGAGGATATCAGTCAGGCAGGCCGCTGCGGGTTGGTGGCTGTCCTTTGTTGCGTCCGTGTATTCGACAATGCGGCTGCGGATCGGGGTCTCTTCAATCATGGCTGCAAACTCGAACATATCCATGTCGGCCATGCCACCATCCGCGTGACGTTGATCAAGGTATCTGCGGAATAATTCGTATTGATCTTCGGTTGCCCAAGGCGACGTAGCGCGTCGAACCAAGTTTGCGTTGCGTTTTATGACGCGTTTCTGGCTGCGGGATGGTTCGAAATCGGCGACCCGAATGCGCGCTGACATGCATGCGGCGCAATCCGAACAAGAGGGGCGATAAAGAACGTTTTGTGATCGTCGAAAGCCTTGCTTTGAAAGGCTATCGTTCAATTCGGTCGCACTGTCGCCCTGCAACGCAGTGAACAACTTACGCTCCATCCTGCCCTCAAGGTAAGGGCAGGGTTGCGGGGCCGTCACATAGAACTGGGGCGCAATGGGGAGCGTATGGCGCATAACGCTAAATTGCGTCTATTTTCTGCGCCGTGCAACCCCCCGAACTTGCGATAGGTCTAAATTGATGCAGGTCGGTTAATGGCCGCTGTTCCGAGCAACTGGTCGGTCAGGCCTTGGCCACGCGCAGTTAGAAACATCATCGCAATCGAGATCAACTGCAGTGGTGCCATTGCCACGGAAATCGAATAGCCCAATGTGTGCATCAAAGCAGTCCCGGAGGTGAAACGCGCGCCTTGCAGATCACGAAATTCAATTGACATCAGGCGCATGCCCCAGGTGGAAGATCGACCTGCTAGTGTGAACCAGCGATAAAAGAAGCCAATCACGAGCATCAAGAATGGAAAGAAGAAAATCCCAGTAAAGGCTGTGAATGGTAGAACAAGGGTGCTGATAATCGCAATAAGAACAACATCAATTACCCAAGCTAGCCCGCGCTTTATGACGACACCATCATAGAACTGAGCCTGACGGTTCGGATCGGGGAGAGCGGAAAGAGGTGGTGAATAGGACATTTTCAGTGCTTTCGCCTTTAGTTGGATTGTGGGCTGTCTGATTGATCAGCAATACGGCTTGCACGGGCATCCATAAAACGATCAAATTCTGATTCATCTTTGGCGTCGCGCAGTTTAGTCAAGAAAGTATCAAACTGGTTCTGCTCCTGCTCGAGGCGATCAAGAACATCTGACTTGTACGCGTCAAAGCTGGCATTGCCCGTCGTCTTTGAGGCTTGTGTTGGGACGAGATCATGCACGATCTTACGGACGTCTTGCGCATCTAAACCGCGGGTTTTTTGGTCGCGAGGTATTGGCCAAAGCGCAGCGAACACGATCGCAAGGACAAATCCAGCCGGCCAGAAGACATTGATCATAACAATCGATACGGGAATGGCGAAGGCAGCGAAAAGGAATTGGGATAATACGTTGCCACCAGAATTCATTTGGCGCTGCTGTGGATGTTCAAATGTATCGTTCATATTTTTTCCCCAAAATACTGTTTTAGAATAGGTGCAGGCACCTTTCTGGTGCCTGCTTCCGTTTGTTTTACGCGGCGTCTTTGTCGTCGTCCTGCGGATCGACGTCTCCGGCGCGCTCGTTCATGAACTCGTCAAACTCTGCTTTGTCTTTTGCATCACGCAGACGCTCAAGGAAGGATTCAAAGTTGTTCTGTTCTTCTTCTAGACGGCGCAGTGTGTCTGACTTGTATGCGTCAAACGCTGTGTTGCCGGAAGATTTCATCGCCGTCTTAGCATAGCGGGCGTTGTGGCGTTTGTGGGTCGAACATCCTTTAGACATACGTTTACTCCAAATCATATAAGCGAGAAGGGCAAGGCCAACAGGCCAGAAGAACACGAAACCGAGAACCGTAGCGGCGATCCATGCGCCTTTGCCACGTTCGTCTAACCACGCCTCTGACCGGGCAAAAAAGCCAGGGTTGTTCGGGGTATAGGCCATTTCGGTTACGGGTTGGGTGGCGGTGTTCATTATGTGCTCCTTAGGTATCTTGTTTCAAACTGTGAATGTAAATCGCTTTCACATTATGACAGATGGGAGCTTTCAGGCGGTGTTCAAGGATTAATGTAAAAGATTTTTACATTTTTTAGCTAGCAACGCCCTGAAACAGCAAAGTCGGAATCGTCAACTGATTGAATTTGTTTATTAATGACGGCACTTATCGTGTTGTTGTCATACAGTCGATTGGCAATAATTTTTGCCGAAGATGCAATCGCAGCTGTTTGAGAAACACCTAATTTCGGGCGAGATGCGAGTGCTGCAAGGGCAACCATTTTAACTTCTGCGTTAGATTTGTTTGCATCTAAGGATAGGGATTGAGTGGCATTCTCCAAGCCTCGACATCCACCGGCAAATTGTAGATCAGTTAAGTAATCGGCAAGAATTGTATTGTGGTCTTTTCGACCGGCAAGACGAAACGCTTCGCGAATTCGGCCCAACTCATCCAGTTCTTCGTTTCCGGGGGTGGCATCGACTAACTTCATAATGATCTTGGTATGCGAGACCGGCTTTTCAAAATAGTCGGGTTCGATCGCAAGGGCGATGGCAACGTGCAGCTGCTGCGTCCGAGCCGTTTCTAATGCCGCATTCTGCTCGCTCAAAAGCGAGATCGTATTGTCTGCGACAAATCGCTGGAACGCGGCAAAGCCAACGACCATTACGACGCCGAACATCATCAGAATGCCTTTAGGAGAAATCATCTTTGACTACAAAATCCGTTATCTGAGCATTCGTAATCTCAGACAATCTTGTCGGATTTATGGGAAAGATATGGCGTGGAGTGCCAGCGGCTGCGTAAATAACGTCAAATGCCATTAGCCGGGGATCCATGTAGGCCTGTATCGGTGTGAGGTGCCCGACCGGCGAAACGCCCCCAATTGCAAAGCCTGTGACTTTGCGGATGAGGTCCGCATCCGCTTTGGCCAGCGGACGACCTGCCACTTTCTCTGCGCGCGTGCGGTCAACTTGGTTTCCACCGGCAGTCAGAAACAAAATACAAATTTCAGAGTCTGCTACACGAAAGATTACGGATTTAGCGATTTGATCTAGGTGACAGCCTGCCTGATCCGCTGCCTGCTGCGCTGTGCGCGTTTCGCTGTCCATCTCCATCGGGTCAGCTGGTTCGCCAGCGACCTCAAGGGCCGAAAGGACACGTTTCATACTTTTGCTCATGATTATGGCCCGTAGAATGATAGGATTGTTGGATTGACCCTAGAAGCGCGGGGTCGCAATGTCAGCCCATGAGTTTTCTAGGCAGACAAACGCGAAGCCCCAAGGTTTTTGATCAGTCCAAAGCTGATGAGATGCGTCTTTCTTTGCCGTGGGCCAACGGGGCGACGGCAGATTTTCTGGCCGCGACAGCGAGTTGTAGCCCTTACCTTGCGGATTTGATGGTCCGTGAGGGGGATTGGTTAAGGACCGCGTTGGACGATCCCGAAGGGGCCGTCGCTGAGGTTCTGATGCAGACGTCTCAACTGGAAACAGCTGCGCTGATCATTGAGCTGCGTGCGGGCAAGCGACGGATTGCATTGCTGACGGCGTTGGCGGATCTGGGCGGGGTCTGGGACCTAGAGATGGTGACTGCAACGCTCACAGATTTTGCGGATGCCTGCGTCGATATATGCCTGCGCACGTTGGTCATGGATGAAATTAGACGCGGCAAGTTGCCGGGCATGACCGAAGCCGATGGGGCGACAGCGGCAGGGATCGTCGCGCTTGCGATGGGTAAAATGGGCGCGGGAGAATTAAATTACTCATCAGACATCGATCTTATTTGTCTGTTCGACGAAACACGTTTTGATCCAGATGATGAGTACGACGCGCGCGCAGCATTTATTCGCGTGACACGCAAGATGGCGGCCATTCTGTCCGATACCAAGTCTGGTGGGTATGTATTTCGGACTGATTTGCGATTGCGGCCAGATGCCTCGGTGACGCCTGTTTGTATTTCGATGGACGCCGCAGAGCGCTATTACGAAAGCGTTGGGCGTACATGGGAGCGCGCGGCTTATATCAAAGCGCGAGCCTGTGCTGGCGATGTCGCTGCAGGAGCGCGTTTCCTAGAGACCCTAACCCCATTTGTTTGGCGCAAATACCTCGATTTCGTTGCCATCCAAGATGCGCATGACATGCGGTTGCGAATTCGGGATCATAAGGGGCTGGCAGGGGAGCTGAAACTTGAAGGCCACAACATGAAGTTGGGTCGGGGCGGCATTCGCGAGATTGAGTTTTTCACCCAGACACAGCAATTGATCGCCGGCGGACGGAATCCTGAGCTTAGATCCTTGAGGACAGTCGATGGATTGCAGCAACTTGCCGCAGGTGGCTGGGTTGGCGCCGATGTTCGTGCAGCGCTAACAGAGCATTACAGGTTCCATCGGACTGTTGAACATCGGTTGCAAATGGTGCGTGATGCACAAACGCATAGTCTACCCAAAGATGACGCTGAATTTGATCGTTTGGCCCATCTTATGGGACGCGACCTTGCTGGATTGCGTATTGAGCTGACAGATCGGTTGAACGACGTCCACAATATCATTGAGGGGTTCTTTGCCCCTGATCCCATCGCCAAACAAGCGCCCAATTGGGGGCAGAATGTCACCGACGGTTGGGTCGACTACCCTGCGCTACGCACGGAGCGCGCACGAGAAATTTTTGGTCGGATCAAGCCGCTGATTTTAGAACGGCTTCAAGATGCCGCGAAACCAGAAGAAGCTTTGGCTGAGTTTGATCGGTTCCTAGCTGCGCTTCCGGCGGGCGTTCAACTGTTTTCGCTATTTGACGCAAATCCAGATCTCACCAATCTAATCGCTGAGATATCAGCGACATCTCCTGCATTGGCACAACATTTGTCACGTAATTCTGGTGTCTTAGACGCCGTTCTTGCAGGGCGCTTTTTTGAGGATTGGCCCGGCTTGGCTGGGCTGCAAGAAGACCTGTCGAAAGAGTTCAGTGCCGTTGATGACTATGAGGCGCGTTTGTCAGCGGCGCGACGTTGGGCGAAGGAATGGCACTTTCGGATTGGCGTCCATCATTTGCGTGGCTTGGTTGATGCCCAAATCAGCGGCGTCCAATATGCCGAACTGGCGGAGACCGTCGTTTCTCAAATATTTCCTATCGTCACCGAAGAATTTGAACGGAAATACGGGCGGATACCCGGCGCTAACGCTGCGGTTATTGCTATGGGCTCACTGGGTGCAGGGAAACTGAATGCTCTGTCAGATTTGGATCTGATCGTCATCTATGAGGCAGACACAAATGCATCGTCTCATGGAAAAAGATCATTGCCAACAAGGGTTTACTTTGCGCGCCTTACGCAAGCTCTGATCACCGCATTGACTGTCCCAATGGCGGACGGTCGCTTGTATGAAGTTGATATGCGCCTTAGGCCGTCTGGTAAACAAGGCCCTGTTGCAACTTCCCTTGCTGCGTTTGAAACCTATCAGCGCGATGATGCCTGGACTTGGGAGCATCTCGCTTTGACACGGGCGCGGGTTGTTGCGGGTGACAAAAATCTTTCGGATAACATTGAGCGGATCCGCGTCGGGATCATCAGTGAAAAATCAAAGGGTGAAACGATTGAGCAGGACGTTGCTGATATGCGCACGCGGTTGGCTGACGCAAAAGCGACTGGTGAGCAATGGGATATGAAAACAGGGGCAGGACGCCAGCAAGATATTGAGCTTTTTGCTCAGATGCTTGCGTTGCGTTGTGCAAGTCAATCGCGGGCGACCCAAGCGCAATTGGCCTCAGGTGTCGGTGAAGGTCTGATTTCTGCCGCAGAAGGTCAAACGCTGAGAGAAGCCTATGACTTAATGTGGCAGGTGCAATCGGCCGGTCGACTTTTGGCTGGTGGTATACTTCAGCCCGATTTGATCGGTGAAGGCGGTCGCAGATTTGTGCTGCGCGAAACGAAATATGAGGATCTGGATGCATTGCGGGGGGCGATTAGGAATGCGGCTCAAGCAGCGGAAAAGATTATTGAAAAGGGATTTGGTCGATGAAAAAGGGTGATGCTTTGGATCCGAAGGGGTTGATTTTTGAAGCCTACCGTATCGAGGGAATTACTGCCGGCGAATGCCGCACAATTTTTCTGGATTGGGCGCTAGGTGTCGCGATGGACGGCGATATGAAGTCCAATGTGCAGCAGCTGTTGACGCAATACGCAGAGCATCCCAACGATCACCCTATGACACAAACCTTGGTCGCGGCACTGGCAGAGGCAAAGCCAGCCCGACGTCGCGGTGGGCGCGCCGGGCGGTTGCGCACCTAACGCGGTAGGGCGGCGGCTTCTTTTGCAAGTGCTGTAATCGCATCCCAGTCTTCGGCATCGACAAGATTTTTCGGTGCGACCCAGCTTCCACCGACGCAAAGAGTGTTGCTGAGTGAGAGGTAATCATGCGCGTTTTTCAAACTTACGCCACCCGTGGGGCAAAACATGACCTGCGGAATTGGCGCGCCGATCGCTTTCAGTGCTGGCGCGCCGCCGTTTGCTTCTGCCGGAAAGAATTTTTGCACGGTATAACCACGTTCCAGCAGACGCATGGCTTCGGTTGCGGTCGCAGCGCCGGGCAATAACGGCAACTCATTCGCTTCGCAGGCGTCCAGCAAATAAGCCGTCGCGCCGGGCGAAACGCCGAATGTTGCACCTGCTTCTTTCGCTTGTTCAACGTCGTAGGGTGTCAACAGAGTACCGGCACCTACAACGCCGCCCTCTACTTGCGCCATCTCGCGGATAACATCCAGCGCTGATTCTGTGCGCAAAGTCACTTCTAATGCAGGCAGCCCGCCCGCAATAAGAGCGGTCGCTAACCCTGTGGCTTTGCTTGCATCGTCGACAACGAGGACGGGAACAACGGGGGCAAGATCGCAGATCTGCTTTGTTTCGACTGAGGCCTGTTGTGGGGTCATTTTCTATGCTCCTTAAACGACGACGCCAGCGCCTGTGGCTGCTGTGCCGACTGTTTGGCGGAAAACTTCAAAGAGCTCTCGGCCAACGCCATTTCCGTTACCTGTTAGATCTGCGACTGCGAGGTCTCGTGTGTCCAGATCAACGCCTAAGACTTCTAACGTACCCAGCGTAGCATTCAACCGGATGACGTCGCCGTCTTGGATTTTTCCGATTGGGCCGCCATCGGCTGCCTCTGGGCTGACGTGGATCGCCGCTGGCACCTTACCAGACGCGCCCGACATCCGACCGTCGGTGACAAGCGCGACCTTGAGCCCGCGGTCCTGCATCACGGCAAGAACAGGGGTTAAGCCGTGTAATTCGGGCATCCCGTTGGACTTGGGACCTTGGAAGCGCACGACGATGATCGTGTCCGTGATCAACTCATCGTTTTTGAACGCTGCCTTTACCGCTTCTTGCGAATGAAAAACCCGTGCGGGCGCTTCAACAATATGGCGATCTTCGCTCACAGCGGAAATCTTTATAACGCCGCGTCCGATGTTTCCGGCTAGCTGTGTCAGGCCGCCAGTGGCTGAAAAAGGATCAGAAGCGGGGCGTAAGATCTTGGTATTTAAAGAAGATGTTGCGCCTTGGGTGTAGTCAATACCATCATCTGTTAGTTTTGGTTCTTGGGTGTAACGCTCAAGACCATGCCCCCCAACGGTCATAACATCATCATGCAACAACCCGGCGTTCAAAAGCTCGTGGATCATAAATCCTAGGCCGCCAGCTGCGTGGAAATGGTTCACATCGGCTAGGCCATTTGGGTAAACCTTGGCAAGCATTGGCGTGGCCTTAGACAGGGCATCAAAGTCTTCTAGGTCAAGGATGACGCCAGCAGCGCGCGCCATTGCGGGTAAGTGCAAAATTAGGTTCGTTGACCCGCCTGTGGCCATCAGGCCAACCATACCATTTACAAAGGCGCGTTCGTCTAGAATTTCGGAAACGGGTGTATATTCATTGCCTTGTGCAGTGATCTTAAGCGCGCGTTCTGTGGCTGCAACGGTCAAAGCCTCACGTAGTGGCGTGCCGGGATTGATGAATGAGGAACCTGGCAAATGCAGCCCCATGAACTCCATCAACATCTGGTTGGTGTTCGCCGTTCCATAGAATGTACAGGTGCCTGGTCCATGATAAGAGGCCATTTCAGCCGCCATCAGCGTCTCACGGTCACATTCGCCGGTTGCAAATTCTTGGCGTACCTTGGCCTTTTGATCATTTGGGATTCCGCTGGTCATTGGACCTGCAGGAATAAAGATACCCGGAATGTAGCCGAATGTTGCGGCTGCAATGATCAGACCGGGCACGATCTTGTCACAAACACCGAGGTACACGGCACTGTCGAATACGTTATGAGATAGGCCAACTCCGGTGGCTAAGGCTATAACATCGCGCGAAAATAGCGACAATTCCATTCCGGTTTGCCCCTGAGTGACGCCATCGCACATGGCGGGAACACCGCCGGCAACTTGCGCAGTACCACCAGCAGCACGGGCCGCTTGGCGCACGATCTCTGGGTAGGTTTCGAATGGCTGGTGCGCTGACAACATATCGTTATACGCGGTGATGATCCCGATATTCGGGGCTTTGCCCGCAGCCAACGCGGCTTTGTCATCGCCCATGGCAGCATAGGCGTGCGCTTGGTTGCCACATGTCAGGTGCGCCCGGCGGGGACCCTCGGCCGCAGCTCGCGCCATACGGTCCAAATAAGTGCCGCGACTTTCTTCGCTACGTTTGCGGATGCGGTCTGTGACCTCTGCGATAACTGGATGGAGCGCCATAGTATCCTCTGCCTTATTCCTGCCGGTGCCATAACAGGTAAAGTTAGCGCTAACAACAGGTAATGCCTGTGACGTATTGCGCTTTCAAAGCGAAGTTAAACCCGTTATCGGAGCGGCATGTCAGATACACTTCTTCCTATTGTGCGCATGTTACCCAAAGGGGATGCACGCGCTGTCCGCCACGGCTTTCCATGGGTTTATGCAAATGAACTGGTGCTAGATCGCCGTACGAAAAAGCTTGAACCGGGCACACTTGCAGTGCTGCAAGATCCTGAGCGCAAGCCTTTGGGTGTTGTGGGCGTCAACACGAATTCCAAGATCACCTGTCGCATGCTGGATCGTAAAGCGGGGACGGTGATTGACCAAACTTGGTTTGCTGTCAAATTTCAACGCGCAATGGCCCATCGGGACGCTTTATATGACGCGCCATTCTACAGGCTCATTCATGCGGAATCTGATGGATTGCCCGGCGTGATTGTGGATCGCTTTGGAGATGTGGCAGTTGTGCAGCCGAATGCAGCGTGGGCGGATAGATTGCTCAAACCCATGTTGGATGCGCTTTGCGATGTTACTGGCGTCACGAGTGTGATCGTAAACGGCACCGGGCGCGCGCGCGTGCTAGAGGGACTGTCAGATCGCACCGAAGTCGTGCGCGGCGTTGCGCCTGAGGGACCGATTGCTGTTCCGATGAACGGGGCCACGTATATGGCAGACGTCGTGGGCGGTCAGAAAACCGGCCTGTTCTATGATCAACGTCCCAATCACGCATTCGCGGCGGGCTTGGCCAAGGGCAAACGTGTGTTGGATGTGTTTAGCCATGTCGGCGGTTTTGGTTTGGCTGCTTTGGCGCAGGGTGCGAGCGAGGTCGTGGCTGTCGATGGTTCACAGGGGGCTTTGGACCTTGCAGATCAGGGTGCAGCTGCGATGGGCGTGTCAGACAAATTCACGACCCGCAAGGGCGATGCATTCGCTGTTCTTGAGGCCTTGGCTGAAGAGGGTGAAAAATTCGACATTGTGATCTGTGATCCGCCAGCGTTTGCCCCATCAAAGAAATCGCTAGAGGCGGGATTGCGCGCCTATGAACGCGTTGCGAGACTCGCAACACCTTTGGTTGCTGAAAATGGCTATCTTGGGTTGTGTTCCTGTAGCCATGCCGCTGATCTGACCAAATTCCGCAATGCCTCGGCACGCGGAATTGGCCGTGCCGGTGGGCGTGGACAGATCGTCTATACGGGCTTTGCAGGTCCTGATCATCCTTTAATGCCGCACTTGGCCGAAACCGGGTATCTAAAGTCGGTGTTTTTCCGTCTATGAGGATTCTGATCGACGCTTGTGTCCTGTTTCCAACGGTGATGCGCGAGGTCGTTGTGGGATGCGCTGATGCTGGATTGTATGAGGCGCGTTGGTCTGAGCGCATCCTAGAAGAATGGGCGCGTGCGACACTTAAAATCAGTCCCGAGGCCGAAGTGATCGCAAGGGGCGAGGTCGCTGTTTTAGGCGCTAGATTTCCAAATGCGATTGTTCCGGTGCACGCAGGTTTGGAACAGCGCCTTTGGCTGCCCGATCCAAACGATATCCACGTGTTGTCCGCTGCCATCGCTGGGTCCTGTGATGCTATCATGACGATGAACGCCAAGGATTTCCCGCGCAATATTTTGGCCGAAGAGGGCGTGACCCGCATTGATCCCGATGGCGCCATGCTCGGGTTCCTTGCCACAGACGAAGACACGGTTCGTCAGGTTTGCGAACGTATCCTAACCCAAGCCCGTGATATGTCGGGTGAGGACTGGACAATGCGTAAGTTGATGAAAAAGGCGCGATTGCCGCGCCTGGGTAAGGCGCTATCTTAGTCGCGTTTGCGTCGTTCAAAGCGCGGTAGCATCGCCGAGAAATCTTTGCCCAGCCCATCTTCGTCTTCGACGAAGGTTGCATATAAATCCCGCGCGGCTTGCCCCATCGGTGTGTCGGCTTCGACAGCTTTTGCCGCCATTTGGCTGAGGTTGAGGTCTTTGAGCATAAGTTCGGCGGCAAAACCGGGTGTATAGTCATTGTCGGCTGGTGACTGCGGGCCAATTCCGGGGGCAGGGCAATAGGCGTTCATCGTCCAGCTGTACCCGGATGACGTGCTAACAACA
Source organism: Cognatiyoonia sp. (assembly GCA_042093895.1). Lineage (GTDB taxonomy): Bacteria > Pseudomonadota > Alphaproteobacteria > Rhodobacterales > Rhodobacteraceae > Cognatiyoonia. The sequence continues at coordinate 121,564 of JBELEI010000007.1, forward strand.
TCAAACATGGCCTGTCGATCAAGACCCAGTTTATCGGCGAGGTTGAACGCCTCGCAGGTGCCAATCATTGTGACACCCAGGATCATGTTGTTGCAGATTTTGGCTGCTTGCCCATTGCCTGCGGCCCCACAGTGCACAGCCTTTTGCCCCATGATGTCAAAGAGCGGTTGGACGGTCGCAAACGCATCCTTGGACCCGCCGGCCATAAATGTAAGGGTTCCAGCCTGAGCGCCGCCGATCCCGCCTGAAACAGGGGCATCCACCGCGCCAAGACCTGCATTTTGCGCGGATTTCGCGACATCTCGGGCGCTTTGCACATCAACGGTCGAGCAATCCAAATGCACGGCGTTTTTGTTCATGACTGGATGGATTTGATCTGCCACCGCACGCAGGATGTCCCCGTTTGGCAGCATCGTGATAACCACGTCGGCATCTTTGGCGGCGTCCGCGGCATTGTCTGCAGATGCAATACCGGCGGGAATGCTTGCGGTGTCGTATCCAACGACTTGATGACCTGCTGCCGCCAAATTGGCAGCCATTGGTGCACCCATGTTGCCTAATCCGATAAAACCGATTTTCATGCTAATCCTCCCAAACCAATGCATCCGCACCAAGCGGCATGGTCATCTGTAATACATCCGCACCGGTGACGTCCTGCCATGACGTGTGCGCCCATTTTGGGATGCGGTCTTTGTCGATTATCGCGGCGCGAATGCCCTCGATAAAATCGCCCTGTGCAACGGCGCGATAGGTAAAGCGGAATTCTTGGTCCAGCGCCGCGCGCATGTCATCGCGTAGACGCGCGCGGTGGATTGCTTCGACAGCCACCGACATGGCGAGGGGGGCATTTCGTGCAATCGCCTTTTGAGCAAAGCGGGTTGCGTCGTCTTGAACGCTGGCCATCGCGCGCATGATGTCGCCTAAGGTTTCTCCGCCGAACACTGGGTCGATGTCGTGCTGCCAGTCACGCAATTTACCATCAGGGGCAGGGCTCGCTGCTTGATCGACGTGTGCAACATCGCCTGTCGCAATGAGTGATCGTTTGAGAGCGTCCCAGTCTGCGATTGGGACATAGTAATCCGCAAACTCCGCGAGGATCGCATCATCTGCGTCCATCCGATACCCAGTTGTTCCCAAGAACTCTCCCAATCGGCCCGGCGCGCGGGCCAACAGGAGCGTACCGCCAACATCAGGCAGCAAACCAATTGTCACCTCGGGCATCGCAATTTGGCTGCCTTCGCAGACGATTCGGTGTGATCCGTGGCAACCAACGCCGACACCGCCGCCCATGGTGAACCCCTGTAGGAATGTGACCACTGGCTTTGGAAATTCGAACAGTTTGGCGTTCATGCGGTATTCATCACGCCAAAACCGCCGCCCGTAATCCAGATCACCACGTTTGCCGCGGTCATACATTTCAGCAATGTCGCCACCGGAACAGAACGCGCGGTCGCCTGCCGCGTCGATAAGGACAAGGTCGATATCAGCGTCACGCCAAGCATCAAGCGCTTGTTCAATTGCGAGGCACATGTCCCAGGTCAGAGAATTTAACGCTTTGGGTCGATTAAGTGTGATGCGACCTGCGCGGCCGTCGATGCGAATGTCGATTTCGCTCATGTGTTGATCAAACCTCGTGCAGTGATGAGGCGCATGATTTCATTTGTCCCTTCGAGGATCTGGTGCACGCGCAGGTCGCGGACAATTTTCTCGATCCCGTAATCGGCAAGGTATCCGTAGCCACCATGGAGTTGCAGGCATTGATCAGCGACGTCACTACCTGTTTCTGTCACAAGCTTTTTGGCCATTGCACAGAATTGCGTGGCGTCGGGTGCGCCCTTGTCGAGTTTCCATGCGGCATGACGCAGAAAGGTGCGGGCAGATTGCAGGGCGATTTCCATATCCGCCAGTCGGAATTGCAATGCTTGGAATTGATCGATCGATTTTCCAAATGCGCGTCGGTCTGACATGTAGGTCAGGGTGCGATCGAGTGCCGACTGCGCAGCGCCCAGTGAGCAAGCTGCGATGTTAAGGCGGCCGCCGTCGAGCCCTTGCATTGCGTATGAAAACCCTTTGCCTTCTTCGCCAAGCAAGTTTTCAGCTGGGACTGAACAGTTGTCCAATTGTACTTGGCGCGTAGGTTGGGATTTCCAACCCATTTTTTCCTCTAAACCACCAAAGCTAAGGCCAAGGGTGCCGTCTTTGACAAGGAACGCGCTAATCCCCTTGGGGCCGCTGCCACTGGATCTGGCCATGACGATGTAGGCGTCTGAATAACCGCCGCCGGAGATGAACGCCTTGGTTCCAGTTAAGCTGAACCCACTATCCGTTTTTTCGGCCTTGGTTTTCAGGGCGGCGGCGTCTGATCCGCTGCTGGGTTCGGTCAGGCAATAGGACAAAAAGCAATCCATGCTAATCACGTTGGGCAAGATGTCGCGACGGACGGATTCCGACCCATAAAGGTCCAGTATTCTTGCGCCCATATTGTGTATCGACAAAAAGGCAGCGACAGAGGCGCAAGAGTGGGCCAATGCCTCAAACACAAGGGTCGCATCAAGACGCGATAGTCCCGCGCCACCGCTATCTTCGTTGACATATAGACCGCCAAAGCCAAGCTCGGCCAGATTCGTCCAAAGCGACCTTGGAATTTCGCCATCCGCGTCCCACTTCGCGGCATAGGGCGCGATGTGTTCTATCGCGAAGTCACGAGCCATATCGAAGATGGCGATTTGTTCATCGGAAAGGGCGAAATCCATGCCGTACCTTGTTTGTACGTTTGTTCAATTAAGTTTGGCTTTGGATCCCGCCATTGTCAAAGCGATAGATGTCTCACGTTACCGTGAGAGTTGCTTTCATATTCGGGTGAAAGGCACAGAAGTAAGAAAATGAAGACGCAGACGCGAAAGTGATCGTCGCGGCTTGGCCGCGATTAAGGCGACCCGTGTCGAAGGTGCCGGCTTCATCTGTTGCTGTGTGCGGGGCGCCATCCTCATTGAGGAAGACCACTGAATCGCCGGCCGCGATTGATAAATCCGCTGGTTCGAACGAGAAATTTTTAATTAATACAGTATGTTCTGTGGCTGCATTTGCTTGAGTTGCCAGAAATGGAGCGGCGGTGGCGGCAGCTGTCAGGCGCAAAATGTCGCGGCGGGTCTTGTTGTTCATAGGTAATCCTTTCACTCAAATGGGCGCCCCAAATTCAGGGGGACAAGAAAAGAATACCGAAAAATGGCCCGCCTGAAAGGGTCAGGCGGGCCAAAGCGCATTTTATTCCATGACTGGAATTGAGAACTCGCCACCTTCTTTGATGCCAGATGGCCAGCGAGAGGTGACCGTTTTCGTACGCGTGTAGAATTTGAACGCATCCGGCCCATGTTGGTTAAGGTCGCCAAAGACCGATTTTTTCCAGCCACCAAAGGTGTGGTAGGCCAGTGGCACAGGGATTGGCACGTTGATGCCGACCATACCGATGTTGATGCGGTTCGCAAAATCGCGTGCGGTGTCGCCGTCACGAGTAAAGATCGCTGTGCCATTGCCGTATTCGTGATCAATGGCAAGGCCGATCGCTTCTTCGTAAGTTTGGGCGCGAACGGTCGAGAGAACTGGGCCAAAGATCTCTTGGGTGTAAATGTCCATGTCTTTGGTCACGTTGTCGAATAGGTGTGGGCCGACAAAGAACCCATCTTCATAACCCTGAAGTTTGAAGTCACGCCCATCGACAACCAACTTGGCCCCTTGATCAACACCAGTTTGCACAAGACGTTCGATGTTGGCCTTTGCCGCGGCTGTTACAACAGGACCATAGTCGACGTCATTGCCAGCGGTATATGGGCCGACCTTTAGGGCATCGATGCGGGGTATCAGTTTTTCGATCAAGCGGTCGGCGGTTTCATCGCCAACAGGGACAGCAACAGAAATCGCCATACAGCGCTCGCCTGCAGCGCCATAGCCGGCACCGATCAGCGCATCAGCTGCTTGGTCCAAATCCGCATCAGGCATGATGATCATGTGGTTTTTGGCGCCCCCAAAACACTGAACGCGCTTACCTTGTGCACATCCAGTGCCGTAGATGTATTCTGCGATTGGGGTCGAACCAACAAAGCCAATCGATTGCACGATGTCGTGGTGGAGCAGGGCGTCGACGGCTTCTTTGTCGCCGTTCACAACCTGCAAAACACCCTTTGGCAAACCGGCCTCTTCCATCAATTCGGCCAGCATCAGCGGGACAGATGGATCGCGCTCGGATGGTTTGAGGATAAAACTGTTGCCGCACGCAATAGCTGGGGCAAACATCCACATTGGGATCATCGCTGGAAAGTTAAATGGTGTAATCCCAGCCGTCACGCCAAGCGGCTGTTTCATCGAATACATGTCAATGCCGGGACCAGCACTGTCTGTGAATTCGCCCTTGAGCATATGAGGCGCACCAATGCAGTATTCTACGACCTCTAGGCCGCGCTGAACGTCGCCAGCGGCGTCTGGAAGTGTTTTCCCGTGCTCGCGGCTCAACGCTTCGGCCAATTTGTCCATATTCTGGTTCAGAAGGTCGACAAATTTCATCATCACGCGGGCGCGACGTTGTGGGTTCACAGCAGCCCATGCAGGTTGAGCGTTTGCTGCAATTTGAACCGCGGCGTCTACTTCTGCGTTGCTCGCGAGCGGAACCTTGGCCTGAACTTCGCCTGTTGCAGGGTTGTAAACATCGGCAAAACGGCCAGATGTGCCTTTGACGTGTTCGCCGTTTATATAATGCGTGAGCTCTTGCATGGTGGTTCTCCAACTGAATTTTGTGACTGTATAGCCTTGCATTTTTGTTGTAAAAAGCATCAATATCGCAAAGTTAATTTGCAAATTTATAGGTATGAAGTGCTGAACTGGGATGACATGCGGGTGTTTCTGACAGTGGCACGGGCCGAGAGCCTAACTGCGGCTGCTCCGATATTGCGAATGGATCCTGCCACATTGAGCCGCCGGCTGGCGCGGTTGGAGGGCGAGCTAGGGCAGGCGTTGTTTTTGAAATCACCTCAGGGATACCGCCTGACCGATGTCGGGCAACAGATGCGCGAAGAGGTCACGGAAGCCGAAGCTGCGTTTGCCCGAGCTCTGGATACAGGTAATTCAACTGGGAGCGGCTTAACTGGTCAAATTCGAATTGGCGCGCCGGATGGCTGTGCGGGGTTCTTGTTGCCGCAAGTTTGCGCGGCAATCCAAGCAGATAACCCAGAGCTAGAGATCCAGATTCTCGCGCTTCCTCGGATTGTGAACCTGTCTCAGCGTGAAGCGGATATGGCCATCGCAGTCAGCCCCCCAGAAACTGGCCGCTATATCGTTGAGAAGATTTCCGATTACAAATTGCACTTGGCAATGCGAGGTGATGCCCCTTCGCCGACGTCGCTGTCCGACGTCAAAGACCGGCCCATTGTCGGCTACATTCAGGATATGATTTTTGACAAGGAGTTGGATTATCTCGACGCATTGGGACGGCCCGACGTCCAGCTGACGTCGAATTCCGTTTCAGTCCAGATGCATCTGCTGCGTCAATCGAAAGGGATCGGAATTGTCCATGATTTCGCTTTGCCGGCTTTTCCGGAGCTCAAACGCATACTCATTGATCAGTTTTCATTGACCAGATCCTACTATTTAGTGCGCCACAAATCAGACGCGCCCTCAGAACGCCTACGTCGGTTTGGTGAGGCGCTGATGTCTGGAATAAGGGCAGAAGTTTCAAGGCTCGAAACTCAGCAACCTTGACATGTAAGGCGGGCAAGCGGCACGATAGAGTATCACAGCCAAACAAAGGAGGGCTGTATGCTCGTCCAACAAATACTGAAATCCAAAGCGGCGATGGGCGTGATTTACGTTCCATCAGATGCCCCAGTCGCAGATGCCGCCAATATCTTATCAACCAAGCGGATCGGGACAGTTGTCGTTTCCGACGATGGTGAAACTCTTTCGGGGATCCTGTCCGAGCGTGATATTGTACGCGAAATAGGCAAGCGTGGTGCCGGCTGTTTGAACGACGCCGTTTCTGATTTGATGACGAAACGGATCGTAACCTGCGTCGGGACGGATACCGCAGATCACGTGCTTGGAAAAATGACAGAAGGCCGATTCCGCCATATTCCAGTTCTTGAGGATGGAAAAATGCTGGGTCTGATTTCCATCGGGGACGTTGTGAAGGCACGATTGGCTGAACTGTCGATGGAAAAGGACGCCCTAGAAGGGATGATAATGGGTCACTGACCCCTCGAAACTGTGACAACATGGTTGCATTCAGCGGTCCGATAATGTTGCGTGCGCAGCAATTGAATTTAAACGAGCGAACCCATGCGAACAGGCCTTTACCCCGGTACCTTTGACCCAATTCACCGCGGTCACATCGATATCATCCAACGGGCTTCGACGCTTGTGGATCGTTTGGTTATTGGCGTTGCGATCAACCGCGACAAAGGTCCGATGTTCACACTGGAAGAGCGTGTTGCGATGATTGAGGCCGAAGTCGCATCGGTGGCAGCAGAAACTGGCTGCGAGATTATCGTGCACCCGTTTGAAAACCTGTTAATCGATTGTGCGCGAGATGTCGGTGCGAGTTTGATCATTCGTGGCCTGCGCGCTGTGGCTGACTTTGAATACGAATATCAAATGGTCGGCATGAACAGGTCTTTGGACAGTAGCATCGAGACTGTGTTCTTGATGGCGGATGCAAAGAACCAAGCCATTGCATCCAAACTGATTAAAGAGATTGCGCGTCTTGGCGGGGACGTTCGTAAGTTTGTGACACCCGCCGTGAACGAAGCGCTTAAAGCGCGTCTGGCTTAGCCGTAGACCGCCTTTGAGGCGATTTTAGCTGCGTCGCCACGGTAGAGATCTAGGTCTAGCGCGACGTCGAGGGGAAGGTTTTCAATCTCGGTTTTGGTGCGCAAATAGGCGACGCGTTTTTGAACGGCTGTTTGAACTGATTTCAATACGGACATTTGCGTGCTCCTTTATGAGTATTCGCGTTTCATGTTTGTCTTGGGCTATCATGTAGCCATGCTGCAGCGCAGCGCAACGGACAGATGAGAAAACCCGCATTGCGTAGATTGCATGACACCGGTTGCAAACGCTCAAAAATTCAACACACTGAACTAAAACGAAAAAGGCCGCCCAGAATAGGACGGCCTTTCGTTTTAATGTCTGGTTGGTTAGATGAATTTGCCCATCTTAACAGCTGTATCTGCCATGCGGTTCGAGAAGCCCCATTCGTTGTCATACCAGCTCAGGATACGAACCATGTTGCCGTCGAGAACCTTTGTCTGATCCAAGTGGAAGATCGAAGAATGCGGGTCGTGATTGAAATCAGAACTGACCATTGGCAGGTCGGTGTAGCCAAGAACGCCCTTTAGTGGACCATCAGCGGCTGCGATGATCGCGGCGTTGACCTCTTCCACAGTTGTATCTCGTGACGCTTCAAACGTTAGATCGACAACGGACACATTCGGTGTCGGAACACGGATCGCAACGCCGTCGAGTTTGCCATTTAGTTCTGGCAATACGAGGCCAACTGCTTTTGCTGCGCCGGTTGAGGTTGGGATCATAGACAAGGCCGCTGCACGTGCGCGGTAGAGGTCTTTGTGCATTGTATCGAGTGTTGGCTGATCACCTGTGTAGCTATGGATCGTTGTCATAAACCCTTTGGTGATACCGACGCTGTCGTTCAACACTTTGGCAACTGGAGAGAGGCAGTTTGTTGTGCAGGATGCGTTTGACACGACGATGTCGTCGCTTGTCAGACTGTCGTCATTCACACCGTAAACGATCGTTTTATCCGCATCTTTGCCAGGTGCAGAGATCAGAACGCGGCTAGAGCCGTTTTCCAGGTGCGGTTGGCATTTCTCTTTGCTGGTAAAGATACCTGTGCATTCAAGGACAACATCAACATGCGCCCAAGGCAGATCTGCTGGGTTGCGGATTGCTGTCACATCAATAGGGCCACGACCGACGTCGATGGTTGTTTCGGTTGTTGTAACGGTCGCTGGAAAACGCCCATGAACGGAGTCAAACCGCAACAAATGTGCGTTCGTTTCAACAGGGCCAAGGTCGTTGATTGCGACGACTTCGATGTCTGTGCGCCCGCTTTCGATGATTGCGCGTAAAACGTTCCGTCCGATGCGACCGAAACCGTTGATTGCTACTTTGACTGCCATGTTTGGCCCTCCAAATTACCGCGCCGGGAGTTAGCGCTAAAGTTTGCGCTAACATTGCGATTTTGGGGGAAAGGTCAATGGGCGAAACACGAATGTGTTAGCGCCAGACGGCCAGATATTCGATAAACTCGACGAGTACGCGCATAAACGAAACCAGCAATAGCCAACCGAAAAAGAAATAATCGACGGCAAAAAGGGCAATTAGAATTGCGCCGAACCAGAGTGCGAGAGTGTTTGTCATGCCTCTGCCTAGCGCCTAATCGATCGCTTTGCGAGACGAATTCAAAGATCTATGCTAGTTCAGGCGGCCCATAGCAGAGGCGACGTCTGCCATTCGCGCTGAGAAACCCCACTCATTGTCATACCATGCCAGAACCCGCACAGTGCGGCCACCGACCACTTTGGTTTGATCCGGGGCAAAGATGCTGGATTCGGTCGTGTGATTGAAATCGATTGAGACCTTAGCCTCGGCGTCATAAGCCAGAACCATGCCCATGTATCCATTCGCGGCCTCGGCCACGATTTCGTTGACGTCGGCAACGGTTACGTCTTTGCCGGCCTCAAACGTCAGGTCAACCGCGCTGACGTTCGGGGTGGGGACACGCATCGCGGTCCCGTCGAGTTTACCGCTGAGTTCTGGAAGCACTTCACCAAGTGCCTTGGCAGCGCCGGTCGATGTTGGGATCATGGCCATTGCGGCAGCACGCGCGCGGTACAGATCGCTGTGGCGACGATCAAGTGTCGGTTGATCACCAGTGTAACTGTGGATCGTTGTCATGATGCCGCGCTCAATGCCGATCGCGTCATTCAGAACTTTCGCGAGTGGGGCCAAACAGTTGGTTGTGCATGATCCGTTTGAGATTAGTTTTTCCTGCGCCATCATATCGCGGTGGTTCACACCGTAAACGACTGTGCGATCCACGTTTTTTGCTGGGGCTGAAATGAGAACTTTCTTGGCGCCGCGCTCTAGGTGAACCGCGGATTTTTCACCGTCATTGAATTTGCCCGTGCATTCCAACACGACATCTACGCCATCCCAATCAAGCTCTTGCGGGTCATAGGTGGACATCACGTCGATGGGCCCACGACCCAGATCTAGCGTGTTGCCATCTACTTTGACTTCATTGCCAAAACGTCCGTGGACGCTGTCGTAGCGCAAAAGGTGGGCGTTTGTTTCAATCGGGCCAGTCGCGTTGATTTTGACGACCTGAACATCGTTGCGCGCAGCTTCGGTGATATGTGCCAGTGTGCAGCGTCCGATACGGCCAAATCCGTTGATACCAAGAGTGATCGTCATGTGTCGCAGTCCTTAAGCAGTCGCCCAGTTAAGACTGGCTATAACAACACCCTGTAAACCAACCAACAAAAAAGCTATTCCATATCAATATGTTATCGTTAACATTCGATCTGGGGCACAGTTAGCGATAACCGTTTGCGCGAACAGTTTTAAGATAGTGGGTAAAACCGATGAGTGGTCGCGAATCGCGGTTTAGGTCAAAGCAAGCTCTGGGTGCCGGTATGCTTCAGGATAACTAAGAGGTTTGAGAGGACCAAGAGGCACGACACCATTCCACGATCGACCAAAGTATCCTTGGCGACAGTGGATCAGCGAACCAGCTTCTGCGATGCCGTCAATCGCATAAACGCGACAGAGCCAACGCCACAGGTGCGGATAGTCGAGGATCCGTGCGCCATTCAGTTTCATGCGCACATAGTAGACTGGGTCGTGTCGATAGAGCGTTGGGAAAAGGCGGAGATCAGCTTCTGTAAAGTCATCGCCCGTTAAGAATGGACGACCGTCAGACAAGAGCGCGTCAAGTTGCGCGAGAGTGTCGAAATAGGCATTGAACGCCGCAGCATAGACCGCTTGGTCTGACGAAAATCCCGCTTTATATGCGCCGTTGTTGATCGTTGTGTAGATCAAATCGTTTAGGTCATTGATGCCATTCTGGCGCGTTTGCGCATCTGGATAGAGACGCGCACGGGTTGGTGCCGCAATCGTACTGCCAAGGGCGTCGGCATTCGCATCCAGCATCCTGATGATGTCAGCACTTTCGTTACTGACAATGCGCTTAGCGATCTTGTCATATAGGATCGGGACAGACTGTTCGTCTGACCCTTCGGCTTGATAGATTTCTTTAGCAAGGCGTCGGTTTTTCCCGGTGCCAGTTTCATTGGTGCATTCGCTAAGTGGCGCCCCAGTCAAAGTCGCGATCCGCGCTGGCGCGAATTCCCAGAGGTTTGGTCCATCTGGATCACTTTCACCCGTTCGGTTCGGGAATGCGACATCCAAAGAGATGCCCCCCTGTAGTCCAAGAACATTGCGCGCCAAAGTCACGCGGTGACACCACGGGCAATTCAGTGCGACGAACAAGTGATAACGACCCGGTTCAGCCGGAAATTCAGGGTCACCGATTGCATTGCGAAACCCGCTAACGCCGCGCACGAATTCACCCCGTGCGCGACGTTCTTTGGCGGCTGTTTGGTCTTCTTGGATCGAAATATCATTGGTCATGGTGCTAGCTTCACCCTCTCAAACGGTGATGCAAGATAATTGGCACAGCGAGCTCTTCTTCGTCGCTCAGATGGCGCTTTAGAAACGCTTCAATCGTTGTGCTGGTTTCAAGAACCTGTGCTACTTCTTCAAAAGCTTGTGCCTCGTCGAGTGAGGACAGCTTGATCAAGCGGTTCGCGGTACCGGTGAAATCATCCAACACCTTGTCCAGATCCGCGTGATCCTGTTCGAGAAGGTCTAAGCCAGCATCAAATCTAGGGTCGGCTGCCGAAAGTTGCGGAAAATACTCATGATCTTCCCAACCGTGATGGCCATGAAGATTCCCAACCAAATTGCCGCCGTAATAGGAAAGGCGGCGCGCATAGTCATCGATCGACATGTCTTTGTTCAATGCGCCCTCAGTATCCAAGCGAATGAGTTCAGCAACACGGCGAAACATCTGATGCGCGCCGAGCCAATGTTTGGTTTTCTCTTTGAAACCTGGGTGTGCATCCCAAGTATCGCGAGGATACGTCTTTAGGAGAAAACGCATCTCTTGGGGCATTTCGTCTTGGCGGATTGTGTGTGTGTCGAGCATGGTTTCGCTCCTTTCACATCCTAAGTGGCGTGCTAGCCACCGCGTCACCAGTCCGCGTTTGCGCACACTGCCCCTGCGTTAGGTCACGTAAGCGCGTGCTGGTGCGGCCAAAAACGAAAAAGGGCGCACCCGAAGATGCGCCCTTTTTAAGTTGGTTTGCAAAACTACTTGCTAAGCAGCGCTTTGGCAGCTTTTGCTGTGTCTTTTGCAGTGATGCCGAATTTCTCGAACAATGTACCAGCTGGAGCAGAAGCGCCAAAGCTGTCCATTCCCACGAAGGCTGCTTTTTGTTCGCGGCCACGCTCACCAAGCAACCATTGATCCCAACCTTGGCGGACACCCGCTTCGATTGCGACGCGAACTGGACCGCCCGGCAGCACGCGCTTGCGATAGCTGTCTTCTTGTTCTGCGAACACTTCCATACATGGCATGGAGACAACGCGCGTGCCGATGCCTTCGGCCTGTAGCAATTCACGTGCTTCCATCGCGACTGAGACTTCGGAGCCAGATGCCATCAAGATGACCTGACGTTTGCCTTCAGCATCCGCCAAAACGTATCCGCCTTGCGCTGACAGGTTTTTCGCTTTGTGCTCGGTCCGAACTGTTGGCAGGCCCTGACGAGATAGCGCTAAGACGTGCGGTGTTGTTTTGGATGTTAGTGCACATTCCCAGGCTTCCGCAGTCTCAACAACGTCCGCAGGGCGGAACACATGGGTGTTAGGTGTCGCGCGTAGCAGGGCGAGGTGTTCGACCGGCTGGTGCGTTGGACCATCCTCGCCAAGACCGATGGAGTCGTGGGTCATTACATAAGTGGTCGGTACCTGCATCAAGGCTGACAGACGCATTGCACCACGGGCGTAATCGGTAAAGCACATGAATGTGCCGCCATACGGACGTGTGCCACCATGCAAGACCATACCGTTCATAGCGGCGGCCATGCCATGTTCACGAATACCATAGAAGATATAGCGTCCACCGCGGTTTTCCGGGTCAAACACGCCCATGTCGGCAGTCTTGGTGTTGTTGGATCCCGTGAGGTCGGCAGAGCCACCAATGGTTTCCTTCATGATCGGGTTAACAACGCCGAGCACCTTTTCAGACGACGCCCGTGTCGCCAACTTTGGCGCATTCTCAGACATTTCCTTTTTAAAGCTACGGATCGCAGATGCGAGCTTTTTAGGCGCTTCCAAAGCGTAGGCGCGGTTGAATTCGGCTTGCTTTGCGCCGGACAGTTTCAAGAAACGGTCCTGCCATTCGGCACGGGTTACTGCACCGCGCTCGCCCATGGCTTCCCAACCGGCTTTGACGTCGGCGGGGACTTCGAACGGTCCACCGGTCCAGCCATAAGCATCTTTTGCTGCTTTCAACTGATCCGGATCGGTCAAAGCGCCGTGGCCTTTTGAGGTGTCTTGGGCCGCGTGACCCAATGCAATGTGGGTTTTGCAGGCGATCATGGACGGACGCGGATCTTTCTTTGCGGCAACGATAGCTTGGTCGATTGCAATAGGGTCGTGACCGTCAATTGAAATGACATGCCAGCCAGAGGCTTCGAACCGCATGACTTGGTCAGTTTTGTCGGACAGCTCAACAGTGCCATCGATGGTGATGTTGTTGTTGTCCCAGAATACGATCAGGTTGCCCAACTCATGCTTGCCGGCAAGACCGATCGCCTCTTGGCTAACGCCTTCCATCAGGCAACCGTCACCCGCTATGACATAGGTCTGGTGATTAACAATCGATTTGCCATAACGCGCGCGTTGGATTTCTTCGGCGATTGCGAAACCGACCGAGTTGGCGATGCCTTGGCCCAATGGACCAGTAGTTGTTTCGATTCCAGCAGCGTGACCAAATTCTGGGTGACCGGCTGTTTTGGCACCCCATTGGCGGAAATCTTTGATCTGTTGCAGATCCATGCCCTCATATCCAGTTAGATACAGCAAGGAATAAAGCAGCATAGACCCGTGACCGGCGGACAGGATAAACCGGTCGCGATCTGGCCAGTTGGCATCTTTGGGATCAAAGCGCAGGTGTTTTTCATAAAGGACGGTGGCGACATCGGCCATGCCGATTGGCATTCCAGAGTGACCAGAATTGGCGGCGGCAACGGCGTCCAAAGTAAGGGCGCGAATTGCGGCGGCTTTCATCCAATGATCAGGGTGGGCTGTGCGGAGAGCTGCAATATCCAAGAGAGTGGTCCGTTTTTCCTGAGTGCGTGTACCCCCGCGTCATAACAGGCCATAGCCTCAGTTCAAGGCTGTCCGCTAAGGCATTCAAAATAAACGATCTGGTCGATTTGCGGGGCTTCGATCTATGGCATAACCTACAGAAGTGGGGCGCGATTCGGATTGCACTGCGAAATGATCGCGGTGCGTCGGGACAGATGACGGGTTTGCCGTCATGTGAATACAAGGACGGGTGAATGAGCGACATAAGCGCATTGGAAAATCGACTAACCGCAGCACTGGACCGCATTGGGGCCGGGGTGCAGTCTCTGGACGCGGCCCCAGCCAATACTGGTTCAGCACCGGCTGAGTTGGAAACCCAATTGTCGGAAGAGCGGACGGCCAATGCTCAGCTGGAAGAACGCGTTAAAGCGTTGAAGCTGCGCCAAGACAACAAGATCGCTGAACTAGAGGCGCGCGTCACATCCTATCGCAAACAGATGAGTGAGCTTGATGCGGAACTTCAAACCTTGCGCACTTCGAATGCTGACATGCGCGCGATGAATGCTCAGCTGCGCGATGCGGTGACCGGAAATGTTGGTGAACCGGAATTGGTCAATCGTGCGCTCATGGCCGAAGTTGACGCGCTGCAAGCACAACGCAGCGCGGATGCAGCCGAAGCGGACGCGATTATCGCTGATCTGAAATCACTGGTGGAGGGAGCGTAAGATGGCTCAGGTAGATATTAAGATCGGTGGTCGTAGCTTTGAAGTGGCCTGTGCCGATGGCGAAGAGCATTTTCTACACACTGCGGCTGCGATGCTCGATGAAGAAGCTGAACATCTGGCAAGCCAAATCGGCCGGATGCCAGAATCGCGGATGCTGTTGATGGCAGGTCTAATGTTGGCGGATAAAACCGCTGGGCTGGATGACAAAGTCAAAGAAGCCAACGAACGCATGGCCCAGATGCAAGCGCGGATCGATACGCTTGAAGGGCAGGCGCATGACACGGTTGAAATCCCTGTTGTGCCGCCAAGTGTGACGCAAACGCTTTCTGATCTAGCCGCGCGGGCCGAGGCCATGGCGGATGAATTGGAGCGTAAGGCGGGGTAGGCTGGCGATCGGTCTGGCCAAAGTTTCGGTTAGTTGGGGATGCTCAAGAATCTTCAACGCGGAATGGATGTTTCATGTAGAATTTACCATCTTTTAAGCATCAATAATTCATTTGCAGTACTGACAATCCTGTATCTATTTATCACATGAGACCTTTTGAAATGTGTGAATTTTAAAAAAGGGTTCAATTTTCAGCGCAATTTCAGGCGTCGCATAAGCGCCCGGTTTCAAGCAAGGCGAAGCCGAATCGGAGATTAATACTCAGAGATCCCAATGACCCGATTACATTTTATAGCTATCTTTGTTGTCTCCGCCTTTGTGAATTCCTCAAACGCAGACGTAGTCACCCTGTCTGAGCGGCAATTCTGGCTAGGCGAAACGCCAAGCACGCTTTTACCCAACGGACCGACCGACCGTCCGTTCTTTGGGCCTGATCGCATAGACTGGATCGAAGACATTATTGATGCAGATCCAGCACTAAATGACACCGTCACAATCGTTGAGCGTTTTCCTAGGCCCGGCAACACGTGGACAATTGGACCACGTGATAACGACATACTAATTGATCCAACTTATCTCGATCCGCGATTTGTTCTGAATGATTATGATATTTACACGCCTTGGAACAAAGAAAGGTGGCCAGTACGTCCTTCTTTTCCAGGTGCCATTCTTTACTTACCTAAAGACGAAACACTGCGGTTTCTTGTGAGTTGCGGCGTCGATGTGCAAGACGAGCAAATTCTGGGATGTAGTCTTTTTGGAAAATACCCACAGGATGCGAATATCCGCCTCAAAGCCCGACTGTATTTTCCAGATTTTCCAGCGAATGATCCAGACAAGTTTCTAAGTGTCATAACACGCCTCCGCGAGTTGGTGACATGTCTCGATGTGACTGATGAGATGGTGAACGTGCGCTTAGACCGGCCAACGCTTTCTAAATGTTCGCTGGATCTACCATCTTAGGTTTTTTGATCTAGTCAGCGCATTTTACGGTATGAGCTGGACTTGGGCCTACCCATTCGCCTCGCGGATTTTATCGGCGGCTTCTTTGTCAAACGTTACGCCGCTTTCTTCGAACATCGTGTCCAACTCACCAGACAGGGTCATTTCGGTAATGATGTCGCAACCGCCAACGAACTCGCCTTTTACATACAGCTGTGGGATTGTTGGCCAATCGGAATAGTCTTTGATGCCTTGGCGGATATCGTCGTCGGCCAGAACGTTCACGTCTGCGTATTCGATGCCCATAAAGTTCAGCACACCCGCGACGCGCGATGAAAATCCGCACTGTGGCATCGACTTGGTGCCCTTCATGAACAGCACGACGTCGTTGTTGGTTACAGTCTCTTTGATTTGTGCTTCTGCAGTCATCTTATTTGTCCGTTCTGTGTTTTGGCACGAAGCGCTTGGCATAGGCCTGCGGGTCGCGTGGGATTTTATATGTGGTGGAATGGCCTGAAAAGCCAGAGCTGTATTCCGCATTGATTGTATGCTCACCGGTTCCGGGTTCGGATCCACGGATCGGTTCGTTGCCTTCGCGGCGCACGACAAGGATCGCGCGGCCGACAAGCAATCCGATGATTGCCGCACAGATGATGAACATGAATGCGCCCGAGCCCATGTATCTAGTCCGGCGCTTTGGTTGTTAGGGCGAGGGCGTGGAGCTCGCCGTTGCTGCCATCCATTTTGCCCTTGAGGGCTGCATAGACAGCACGTTGCTGCTGGACGCGGTTTTTGCCGCGAAAGCTCTCGTCGATGACTTTGGCTGCAAAATGCGCGCCGTCATCGCCCTGAACGGTGATGTCTGCGTCTGGAAATCCCTCGCGCAAAAGCGCTTCGATAGTGGCGGCGTCGATCATGTTACGTCCTTTGGTCACTTACATCTAATCTATGGACTGAACCAGCTTTGACAAGGGCGGTTAGGCGACGGCTTCTGCAAAGCTGGTGCGATAGATCTCGGATAGCTCGGACAAATCGGCGCTATGGCTGCCAAATGTCACCTGATCTCCGCCGACACGGCCGATCATCGCGATAGGCACGCCATCGCGACCGGCGCTTAGCATCAGGTCTTCGGCTTGATCAAAGCTACAGGCGATCAGGTAACGCGCTTGATCTTCGCCAAATAGGGTCGGCGTGTCATCCATATCGAGCGTCACACCACATCCAGCCGCCTCTGACAATTCAAACGCAGCGAGCGCAAGACCGCCATCAGACAGATCAGTACAGGCGCGGATCATCGCGTGATTGGTGCGGATAAAGTCACCGTTTTGCTTTTCGACAGCGAGGTTCACGGTGGGGGCATCGCCATCGGCACGACCATAAACTTCGGCCAACAGCGCGGATTGCCCAAGGTGACCAGCTGTTTCACCAACCAAGAGCAGAACGTGTCCGTCGCGAATGTCATCAGAAATCATGTGATCAGGATGCGCGATAAGCCCCACGGCGCCAATTGTCGGGGTCGGCAAGATCCCAGTTCCGTCTGTTTCGTTATAGAGCGAGACATTGCCTGAGACGATTGGCATATTAAGGGCTGCAACCGCTTCGCCGATGCCTTGGATTGCGCCAACAAACTGGCCCATAATTTCGGGCTTTTCGGGATTGCCAAAATTCATGTTGTCGGTTGTTGCGAGCGGTGTCGCGCCAACAGCGGTCAAATTGCGGTAGGCTTCGGCTACGGCTTGCTTGCCGCCTTCAACTGGATTGGCCTTTACGTATCGCGGTGTCACATCGCTGGTAAAAGCGATGGATTTGTCGGTGCCATGCACCCGTACAACGCCGCCGCCTTTGCCGGGCGCAACTGCTGTGTCGCCCATGACTTGTTGGTCGTACTGTTCATAGACCCATTGTTTTCCCGCATAATTCGGGCTGCTAATCAGAGCCTTCAATCCATCGATTGGGTTGACGCCGACAATTTCCTCGAGCGGTTCGGCGGCCGGTGTCGGGACCCACGGACGATCGTATTCCGGCGCTGTCGAGGAGAGTTTCGACAGCGGCAGATCGGCTTTGACTTCGCCGTTGTGCATAATAAGGAACCGGTCTTCTGGAAGCGTCTCACCGACGATCGCGAAATCGAGATCCCATTTTTCGAATACGGCGCGCGCTTCGGCTTCAAGTTCTGGTTTGAGGACCATCAGCATGCGCTCTTGGGATTCAGACAGCATCATTTCATACGCTGTCATGTTCTCTTCGCGTTGGGGTACGTCTTCGAGGTTGAGTTTGACGCCCAGACCACCTTTGTCACCCATTTCTACAGCCGAACAGGTCAGGCCAGCTGCACCCATATCTTGGATCGAGATCACGGCGCCAGTCGCCATGAGTTCGAGCGTTGCTTCCATCAGGCGTTTCTCGGTGAAGGGATCACCGACTTGCACGGTGGGGCGTTTGTCTTCAATCGTGTCGTCGAATTCAGCGGATGCCATCGTTGCGCCACCAACGCCATCGCGACCTGTTTTGGCGCCGAGATAGACAACGGGCATTCCAATGCCTGAAGCTGCGGAATAGAAAATCTTGTCAGTATCAGCCAAACCCGCTGCGAATGCATTCACCAGGCAATTACCATTGTAGGCCGGGTCAAAACGTACTTCGCCACCAACGGTTGGAACGCCAAAGCAGTTTCCATATCCGCCAACACCGGCCACGACACCGTTGACCAATTGCTTGGTCTTAGGGTGATCCGGTTCGCCAAAGCTGAGTGAGTTCATCGCCGCAATCGGGCGCGCGCCCATGGTAAAGACATCGCGCAAAATGCCACCAACGCCAGTTGCAGCGCCCTGATAAGGTTCAATGTAAGAGGGGTGGTTGTGGCTTTCCATCTTGAAAACCACGCATTGACCGTCACCGATATCAACGATTCCTGCGTTCTCACCGGGACCACAAATCACTTGCGGACCCTCAGTTGGCAGCGTGCGGAGCCATTTCTTGGACGACTTATACGAACAGTGTTCGTTCCACATCGCCGAGAAGATTCCCATTTCGGTAAAGTTTGGCGTGCGACCTAGAATTTTCAGAACTTCCTGCCATTCGTCGGGGCTGAACCCGTGTGCGGCGATGACGTCTTCGGTAAGGTCTGGTTCTGACATTTTTGGTCCCCGTGGCAGCAGTTGCGCGCGTTGTAGGCGAGGCAGCGGCAAAGGGAAAGTACTGAGCAAAAAAAATGCCGGGCGCGAGGCCCGGCGAAGTCCAACAGGGAGGTGAAGAGGGCGAGCGCGAAGCTCTGCCGCCTTCACGACTTGAGATAGGGATGAGATATTGACCAATCAAGGAAAAAGAGGACAAAAAATTGCAAACCCGATATGCGTTTTTCGCATAGCTTTTCTAAACCCCTCATTTTTCATGAATATCTGCTTTCCTAGGTGAAAACTTGCGGAGCGATTGGCTTGGCGTTCTCGAACCCATGTTTGCGGCAGGAGTTAGTCCAGGTTGATGCAAACCAAGAAATTTGGAAAATGTGCACCTTCCCTGCGTATTAACTAAGCGAAATTCTAAACGTCGTTGGCAACTTCTCGCATTTTCTTACGGTGTGCGATGATTTCATCTTGAACAAAATCTCTGAAAGCGGAGATCCGTTTAGATTGCCGGAGCTCTTCTGGATAGGCTAGGAATACAGGCACCTCGCCGGATTCAACTTCTGGAAGAACACGCACGAGCTCCGGGAAATCCTCGGTGACATAATCGGGCAAAACACCGACACCCAACCCGTTCAAGACCCCCTGAAGCACACCGTAGTAGTTATTGACGGTGAAGAGACTTGGCACATCGTAGCTGAGCAGGTGCTGTACCAAAGTAGCGCCAGCAGCAACTTGCGCAGACGACAGGCTTTGGCAAATCACGCGATGACGCGAGATATCTGACATCGCATTAATCTTGCCGTTCTTTTCCATGTATTCTTTGGTCGCGTAAAGGCGCATGCGGACGGACATCAGGCGTTTGCGGATCAGGTCCGCTTGCGAGGGTTCTTTCATCCGGATCGCGACGTCGGCTTCGCGCATTGGCAAGTCGAGCACACGCTCTTCGAGCATAAGATCGATCTTTAGGTCAGGGTATTTTTCGTAGAGATGGGGCAGTCGTGGCGCAAGCCAGAGCGTTCCGAATCCGATCGTCGTGGTGACGCGCAATTCACCAAACACTTCTTCTTCGCTGTCGCGAATGCGCGCAGACGCTGCTTCGAGACGCTTGTTCATTGATTTCGTCGCGTCGAATAACAATTCGCCTTGTTCAGTCAAAATCAAACCGCGGGCATGGCGGTGGAAGAGGGTCGCGTTGAGAGTCTCTTCTAGAGCACGAATTTGGCGGCTGACGGCGGATTGTGACAAATGCAATGTATCACCGGCGTGTGTTAGCGAACCTGCGTCGGCCACAGCATGAAATATTCTAAGTTTGTCCCAATCCATACTGGCCTCAAATCGTTTTTGTTATCGTTCGCAGCTAACGTTCAATACGTCAGATGACCTTAACATGACAATTCCTGACTTAGGGGAAATTTTTGCTTGGTAGGTCAGTATTTGTGACCTAAGCTGATCGCAGCTGTTTGACATCGGAGGTGCGGATGGGCCGCCAAGAAATTTCGCTGCAAGATCGATACGATCTGGAAAAATCGTCAGTGTTGTTGAACGGTACACAAGCGCTTGTTCGTTTGATGCTGATGCAGAAAGAGCGTGATCGCAGGGCGGGTTTGAACACCGCTGGCTATGTTTCAGGGTATCGAGGTTCGCCACTTGGCGCGGTTGATATGCAAATGGCGCGCGCCGAAGCTATTTTGTCAGCTTCGGATGTTCAGTTCCAGCCCGGTCTGAATGAAGATCTGTCCGCTACCTCACTATGGGGGACCCAACAGGCAGAACTACGGGGTGAGGGCACACATGACGGTGTGTTTGGTCTTTGGTATGGAAAGGGACCGGGTGTTGATCGGTCTGGAGACGCGATGCGCCATGCAAATTTTGCGGGCACGTCACCATATGGCGGTGTGCTGTTCGCGATGGGTGACGATCACACTGGCGAAAGCTCTACCACTTGTCACCAGTCAGATTTTGCCGCCGTGGATGCACATATTCCCGTTCTGTCACCTGCGGGCGTTCAGGAGATTTTGGATTTCGGCCTCTATGGTTACGCGTTGTCGCGCTATTCAGGTCTTTGGGCAGGGTTAAAGCTAATGAAAGACACGGTCGAGGTGACGTCGGTCGTGAACGCGGTGATACCTGATGCGCCTCATATCATTCCGGATCTGGAACTGCCCGCTGATGGTTTGAACATTCGGCTTGGTGATCATTGGGTTGCGCAAGAAGAACGTCTGGTTAATCACAAACTTGCTGCAGCAGAGGCGTTTGCAAGGGCGAACAAATTAGACCGGCGCGTCTGGGGTAAGCCCGGGGCCAAAATTGGATTTGTTGCTGCGGGCAAGAATTGGTTGGACCTGACCCACGCGCTTGGCTTGCTAAATCTAGATGCGGGTCAGGCAGAAAGCTTAGGGATAACGACGTATAAGATCGGTCAGACTTGGCCATTGGATCAGCAAAGCTTTTCTGAATGGGCCGAAGGGTTGGACCTGATTGTCGTCGTTGAGGAAAAACGCAAACTGATCGAAGTCCAGATCAAAGAAGCTATCTTTGACAATAGGCAGGGACGGCGCGTGTTTGGTGCCAAAAATTCAGACACGGGCGAGGTTCTTTTCCCTTCGCATTATTCGCTAGATCCCGCTGTTGTTGCGCAAAAGATTGGCGCAGTTTTATTGGCAGAGGGACGAGACACGGGAGCAGTCCGTGCTGGATTGGAGGCGATCAACGCGGCATCACTTGCGGATAACGCCGAAGATATCGCGGCGCGTTTGCCTTATTTTTGTTCAGGATGTCCACATAATACCTCGACCAAAGTGCCAGAGGGTTCACGCGCCTATGCTGGGATCGGGTGCCACACTATGGCGCTTTGGATGGACCGGGAAACATCAAACTATACGCACATGGGCGCTGAGGGTGCCGCATGGATCGGTGAAAGCGCGTTTTCCAAGCATCCACATATGTTTCAAAACATCGGTGACGGGACGTATAACCACTCTGGGCTCATGGCTATTCGTGCGGCGGTGATGGCGGGAACCAACATCACATACAAAATCTTGTTCAATGACGCGGTTGCGTTGACAGGTGGACAAACCCATGAAGCAGATCTGACACCGGATCGCATTGTGCGCGAGTTATTGGCCCAAGGCGTTTGCCACGTCGATGTGGTGTTTGATGACAAAGAAGAACCCAAACGTGCCGATTTTCCTGACAACATAGGCTGGTATCCGCGCGATCAACTGGGGCAAGTCCAGAACAAAATCCGTTTGGTCAAAGGCGTCTCGGCTATTGTGTATATTCAAACTTGCGCTGCCGAAAAACGTCGCAAACGCAAGCGCAACGCGTTTCCAGACCCCGATAAGCGCGTGTTTATTAATACTGACGTCTGCGAAGGATGTGGTGATTGCGGCGTGCAATCAAACTGTGTGTCGATTGTTCCCGTCGAAACTGAACTCGGGCGAAAACGCGCAATCGATCAGTCGTCTTGCAACAAAGATTTTTCCTGTGTGAATGGGTTTTGTCCTTCGTATGTCACGATCGAAGGGGCAAAGATCAAGAAAGAGGCGACAACCTCCGTCGAACTGCCCCACCTGCCAGAGCCTGAGCTGCCGGTGATCAATGGAACGCATAACGTGGTCATTACAGGTGTCGGCGGGACCGGCGTTGTAACCATTGGGGCCGTCATCGCGATGGCAGCGCATGTCGATGGTAAGGGCGCGGGTATGATGGAAATGGCGGGTTTGGCGCAAAAGGGCGGGGCGGTTCATATTCATTGCCGTTTGGCCAATGCGCCGGAGGATATTGCCGCGATCCGGGTGGCTGTGGGTGAGTGTGACGCCATTATCGGTGGTGACTTGGTGGTCAGCGCTGGCGCCAAGACAATCGGATTGATGCAAGCAGGCCGAACAAAAGGCGTCATTAACAGTCATGAGATTATCACCGGTGAATTCACACGAATCACCGAATTCAAATTGCCAAGTGACCGTTTGAAAATGTCGCTCGAAGCTCGGTTGCAAGACGGCCTGTCGATGTTTGATGCAACCCAGCTGTCCAAGGTGCTGATGGGCGATAGCATCTATTCGAACATGATGGTGTTTGGGGCGGCGTGGCAGATGGGGGCTATTCCGCTGACATTTAATGCAATTGAAACGGCATTAACGCTGAACGGGGCGGCCGTTGAACAAAATAAACGCGCTTTTGCATTTGGTCGTTGGGTGGCTTTGTATCCTAATGAGGCCATAAAGGAACTCTCGCCGCAAATAGGGGATTCTACAAAGACGCTCGCCGAGAAAATCGACTACCGTGCGACGCATTTGGTCGACTATCAGGGTCGAGGCCTCGCGAAACGCTATCGCAAGATGGTGGATCGTTTTGATGATCCTAGGATCAGAGAAGCGGTGGCACTGGGGTATCATAAGGTGCTGGCCTACAAGGATGAATATGAGGTTGCCCGGCTTCTTCAACGAACCGCTGCCCAAGCGCGTTCAGAATTTGATGGTGACTTAAAGCTGACTTACAACCTTGCACCTCCGTTCCTGTCCAAAACCGGCCCAGATGGCCGCCCTGCCAAGCGGGAATACACTGAACGAATGGCGAAACTGTTTCCTTTACTTGCGCGTTTCAAACTTCTGCGTGGTACATGGTTTGACCCCTTTGGGCGCACGGCTGAGCGTAAAATGGAACGCGCTTTGATCAAACAATATGAGGCGGATATGCAGATCCTTCAGGACGTATCAAGTGATGGGACGCAAGATGCGGCTGTTGCTTTGGCTGCTTTGCCTTTGGAAATTCGCGGCTTTGGCCCGGTCAAAGATGCCAATGCCCGCAAAGCTGCCAAATGCCGAGAAGAGTTGCTGAGTGCCTTGCGAATGGGCGCAGGACAGATTGCCGCTGAATAAGATTGGATTTTGATTGTTGGTCTTTGCGCATAGCATTTCGCTGCAAGGCAGCATATGATTTGGGAAACGGTGTGGATGTGGATCCACCCCTGCGAACGCGAGCAGAACAATAGGTTAAACGATGGCAGTCGGAATATTTGATAGTGGCTTAGGCGGATTAACGGTCCTGAATGCTGTGCAAAAACGCCTGCCAGACTTGCCCTTGGTGTATTACGCCGACAGCGCGCATGCGCCATACGGTGTTCGTGATGCTGAAAACATCTATGATCTAACGACCGCTGCTGTTGAACGCATGTTTGACGAGGGCTGCGATCTGGTTGTTTTAGCCTGCAACACAGCATCTGCGGCGGCTTTACGCCGGATGCAAGAGGGCTGGATTCCTAAGGGTAAGCGGGTCCTAGGTGTGTTCGTGCCGATGATCGAAGCGCTGACCGAGCGACAGTGGGGCGACAATTCGCCACCACGCGAAGTTGCGATCAAACACGTTGCTTTGTTTGCTACACCGGCAACCGTTGCCAGCCGTGCATTTCAACGCGAACTGGCGTTTCGTGCAATTGGCGTCGATGTTGAAGCGCAGGCTTGCGGAGGCGTTGTTGACGCAATTGAAGATGGCGACATGATTTTGGCCGAGGCGTTGGTGCGTAGCCATGTCGATGCGATGCAACGCAAAATGCCAAATCCTGATGCCGCGATTTTGGGGTGCACCCATTACCCGCTGATGCACGAGGCTTTCCAAAAGGCGCTTGGTCCGAGCGTAAAAGTCTTTAGTCAGGCAAATCTGGTTGGGGATAGCCTGTCGGATTACCTGGACCGCCGTCCCGAGTTCGTTGGCGGTGGCGAAGGGACGACTTATCTGACGACAGGTGATCCGCAGCGCGTTTCGGATCGCGCAACGCAGTTTTTGCGACGAGAAATCACTTTTTCCGCAGCATAATTTGGCAGGCGCGCCTGTCTCCCCTACATAACCCTTAACGAGGGAATCAAACTATGACTTATAACGTCGCCATTTTGGGCGCTTCCGGCTACACGGGCGCAGAGCTTGTCCGGATCATTGCCACCCATCCGTCTCTCAACATTGTTGGGCTGTCCGGGAATTCCAAGGCTGGAATGCGCATGGCCGAGGTGTTTCCTCACCTGCGTCACTTGGATTTGCCGATCCTCACAACTATCGAAGACATGACGTTTGACGGCGTCGATCTGGTGTTTTGCGCATTGCCCCATGCCACATCACAACGTGTCATTGGTGCGTTGCCTGAACATGTAAAAGTTGTCGATCTGTCGGCTGATTTCCGGCTGCGTGACCCAGATGCCTATGAGGCTTGGTATGGGCAGCCGCATTCTGAAACGGAATTACAAAAGCAGGCTGTCTATGGCCTGACCGAGTTTTATCGTGACGACATTGCCGGTGCACGCCTTGTGGCCGGGACGGGGTGTAATGCCGCGACTGGTCAATATGCGTTACGGCCTTTGATCGAAGCAGGAGTGATTGGGCTTGATGACATCATCATAGACCTAAAGGCTGCTGTTTCGGGCGCGGGACGCGCGCTGAAAGAGAACCTGCTGCACGCAGAACTATCCGAGGGGTATAGCGCCTATGCTGTTGGCGGCACGCATCGCCACCTTGGCGAATTCGATCAGGAGTTTTCCGAGATTGCGGGACGACCCGTTCAGATCCAATTCACGCCACACTTGATGCCAGCAAACCGCGGGATCCTAGCGACCGTTTATGTCAGCGGCGATCCGGCAAAGGTCCATGGCGCATTGGATGCAGCCTATGCGGACGAACCTTTCTTAGATGTTTTACCGATGGGGCAGGTTCCGGGCGTCAAACATGTTCGTGCAAGTAACTTTTGCCATATCGGCGTTGTTGCCGATCGTATTCCAAACCGCGCGATTGTTGTCGCTGTTTTGGATAATTTGACCAAAGGATCCTCAGGGCAGGCGATTCAAAACGCTAATCTGATGCTTGGGTTGCCTGAAACCGAAGGTCTTATGTTGGCACCGGTGTTTCCGTGAAGTCGCTAAAAAAACAGCGCCGCATCCAAGTCATCATTATGGCGTCCGTCGCGTTGATCGTTTCTACGATTTTGATTGGGTATGCGATGCGCGACGGGATCAACTTTTTCTATTCGCCGACGCAAGTGGTTAAAGAACCGCCGAGCGCGACAGAAGTGTTTCGCATCGGCGGTCTAGTCGAGAATGGATCGATCGTCAAAAATGGCACCAAGGTTGCATTTCGTGTGACCGATGGCGTGAACACGGTACCCGTCCTGTATGACGGGATCCTTCCCGATCTATTTGAAGAGAATCAAGGCATGGTTGGGCAGGGCCGTTACATCAACGGGACTTTTGAAGCCTTTGAAATTCTTGCCAAACATGATGAAGAATACATCCCAAAAGAAGTATTAGACGTCCTCAAGGAAAATGGCACCTACGTCGCACCGGACGCTAGCTAAAATTCGTCTTAAGTCTTTTACCGCACCATTTGCCCGCAGTTGGACAAGAGGTGTGGCATGCAAAGCGTCAGAGAGATTGCAACCGAGATTGTGCACCGCGAGGGTGGTTATGTGAATGACCCTGCCGATCCGGGCGGAGCAACCAATCACGGCGTTACCATCCATACGATGCGTCGGTTGGGGTTGGATTTGACGGGCGATGGTCAAATTACCGCTCAGGACGTTCAGCTGTTGCCGCGTGAAACGGCCGTGAATATCTTTGTCGATCACTATTTTCATGGCCCGCGTTTGAATGCCTTACCGGCGAAATTGCAGGCCAGTGTATTTGATATGTATGTCAATGCGGGCAGCCATGCGGTCAAAATTTTACAGCGCTTTTTCAACAGTATGCGGATTGATGTCACAGTGGATGGAGTGGTCGGACCGCAAACGATTGCTGCGGCTGAACAGGCGATAGCCGCCGCGCCTGATCATCTGGTTGATGCCTATGGGATTGCGCGTCGCAACTACTACTACAATCTCGCCGATCAGCGCGTCGCCTCTCGCAAATACGCACGTAGGCGCGATGGGGGCAAAGGTGGGTGGATCCGGCGAGCAGAAGCGTTCGTCGCTGCAAAATACCATCTAACCGAACAACAACATCAACAAAGGGTGGCGGCATGGGTTTAATTGGGCAAATTATGTCGTCCATTTTTGGCGATGGCCGAAACGCGATTGCGGAAACGGCCGAAGTATTTCGCGTTAATGCAGAACGCTCTGACGCACGGGCAAGCGACGTAAAGCAGGCAACTTTGGCGCAATTCGCTGCCGAGTTCGCATACCCACGCCGTGGGATATTTGACCGGCTAATCGACGGATTGAACCGATTGCCGCGCCCAATGTTAGCGCTCGGAACCATCGGTTTGTTCGTCGGCGCGATGTATCGACCGGAAGAGTTTGCGCATCGAATGCAAGGCATCGCAGTTGTTCCAGAACCAATGTGGTGGCTGATGGGCGCGATCGTGAGCTTTTATTTCGGGGCACGGCATCAAGCAAAAGGGCAGGAGTTTCAGCGCTCTATTGTCCAAAGTTTTGGGACGCCACAAACGCCAGATCCGCTGCAAACCGAAATGCCGAGTGATAATCCCGCGCTCGCAGATTGGGCCGCGTCGCATGGAAAATGATTGGCAAAACAAAGTCGAGGCAAGGCTCGCATTTTTGGAAACGCGTAATGCAGTGGATGAGGTCCACAGAAAGAACATTGGTGCGCGATTATTGGCGATAGAGGACACACTTAAGTGGCTGGTTCGGCTGATGCTAGTCGGGTTGATCTTGTCGGGTCTGACATATGCGCTCAATGGTGGTTTGACCTTGTCATAATGTCGCGCTGAATTTTGCGTGTTGACCATGTGCGTCGTGGTCTGACTGGGGTATACGAACCCTATGGTTATTGAGCTTGCCCACTTTGCATTGATTCTGGCGTTTGCGATTGCAATCGTTCAAATGATTATTCCATTTGTTGGCGCACAAAAGAACTGGCGTAATTGGATGGCAATTGCGGAACCAGCAGCGACAGCGCAGGTGGTGTTAGTCGGTCTGTCATTCGCTGCATTGACGTGGGCATTCGTTGTCTCAGATTTTTCGGTTAAGCTGGTCTATAACAACTCTCACACAGATAAGCCGTTGCTGTATAAAATCAGCGGCGTTTGGGGAAACCACGAAGGTTCGCTGTTGCTGTGGGTCTTGATCCTTGTGATCTTTGGGGCCTGTGCCGCGTGGTTCGGTGGTGATCTGCCGGAACGATTGCGCGCGCGGGTTCTTGCTGTCCAAGCTTCGGTTTCTGTCGCTTTCTATGCTTTCATTCTATTCACATCGAACCCTTTCGAACGGCTTGCGTTTGCGCCGTTGAACGGTCGTGACCTAAATCCATTGCTGCAAGATCCAGGGTTAGCGTTCCATCCGCCATTTTTATACTTGGGTTACGTCGGCCTAAGCATGACCTATTCGTTCGCGGTTGCCGCTTTGATAGAAGGCAAGGTTGATGCGGCATGGGGCCGGTGGGTGCGCCCATGGACCCTTGCAGCTTGGATGTTCTTAACTGTGGGTATCGCGCTGGGGTCTTGGTGGGCCTATTACGAGTTAGGTTGGGGCGGGTTCTGGTTCTGGGACCCCGTAGAAAATGCCAGCTTTATGCCTTGGCTGATTTCAGCGGCATTATTGCATTCTGCGATTGTTGTAGAAAAGCGCGAGGCCTTGAAGAGCTGGACGATCTTATTGGCCATCCTTGCATTTGGGTTCTCTTTGCTTGGGACGTTTATCGTGCGCTCTGGTGTGCTGACATCTGTGCACGCATTTGCGAATGACCCGGAGCGCGGCGTTTATATTTTGGGGATTATGGTGTTTTTCACGGGTGGTGCTCTGGTGCTCTATGCGCTGCGTGCATCGGCCCTACAATCGACAGGTGCCTTTGCTGTTGTGAGCCGCGAGAGCGCATTGGTGCTGAACAATCTGTTGCTCGCGGTTGCGACGTTTGTGGTCTTTATTGGGACCATCTGGCCCTTGATTGCTGAGCTTGTGATGGGGCGCGTTCTGTCTGTCGGTCCGCCATTCTTCAACGCCGCATTCACCCCGTTTATGATGGCTCTTGCTGTCGCTTTACCACTAGGATCAATCCTTGCTTGGAAACGCGGTGCTTTAAAGCGTGTGTCACGCGGCTTGATCGGGTGGGCGATTTTAGCGGTAGCGATTGGCGCTCTTTGTTATGCGATTCAAAGTGGGCGTTCTGCTTTGGGTCCTTTGGGTGTGGCTTTGGGTGTTTGGGTCATCGGCGGTGCGATCGCCGACGTGGCGATGCGCACTGGTCGTGGATCATGGCGGGCGCGACTTGGTCGCGTGGGCCGTTTACCGCGTGCGGACTGGGGCAAAGCAACTGCTCATTTTGGCATCGGTGTAACCTTTATCGGTATCGCATCAATGCTTGCCTGGGAAATTGAAGATATTCGCGCAGCTGAGGTTGGCGAAAGCTATACGGTTGGCTCCTATCAGGTCACACTAGGTGGGGTCGAACAGGCCCGTGGACCCAATTACGTGACAAGTTTAGCTACGCTTGAATTCGAACGCGGCGGGAAAAGTTTCACGCTAACTCCAGAAAAGCGGTTCTATCCGGTTCCTGAAATGCCAACGACTGAAGCCGACATTCAAAACGGTTTTCTGCGAGATGTTTACGCGGTGATTGGTGACCCACAGGAGGCAGGCGGATTTGCTGTGCGTATCTATATTAAACCGCTCGCCAACTGGATATGGGGTGGTGCCATTTTGATGTCGCTGGGCGGCCTGATCTCACTCACCGATCGGCGTTTGCGCGTCGCAGGAGGTGCCCGCAAAGACGCACAAACGGTGGCCGCTGAATGATACGTTTGGTGTTGATATTAATGATGTTAGCTATGCCTGTTTGGGCCGTTGAGCCGAGTGAGGTACTTTCAGATCCGGTGCTCGAAAATCGTGCACGCGACATTTCGCAAAAGGTAAGATGTCCCGTCTGCCAGAACGAAAGCATTGATGAATCGCATGCGCCCGTTGCGCGTGAGCTTCGACTGATCATCCGCGAGCGGCTCGTTGCAGGCGACGGCGATCAGCAGGTTCTCGACTATCTAGAAGCGCGTTTTGGGGAATTCGTCCTTTTGACACCTGCTCGAAGTGGCGCAAATTTGATCCTTTGGTTGGCCGCACCTGCCATGTTGGTCATCGGTGCTGGCGTTGGGTTCCTATCGATCCGAAGACGCAGCAATGTTGCAGAAAGCGCTCTAAGTGATCAGGAACGGGACGAGTTGGACAAAATTTTACGCCAATGACGTTCGGTAGGGGTTTTCTAAACCGATCAGTTCACTAAGTAGATTACCAAGCAACCAGTGAGGGGACCCCATGCAGTATCAAGCGATTTCTTATGTGAACCGTGCCGGGGTCGGAGTTCTTACGTTGAACCGCGCCGAAGTCATGAATGCGCTGAACACGCAGATGCGCGCTGAAATTACGCATGCGGTAAAAACGGCGGAAGCAGAAGCGCGTGTTTTGGTGATCACAGGACGGGGCAAGGCATTTTGTTCCGGTCAAGACCTTGGTGATGGCGGTAACGCTGCTCGACTTGATCTTGAACGCACATTGCGCGACGAATACGTCCCAATGCTCAAAGCGATCTTTGATTGCAAGATCCCAACAATTAGCGCGGTGAACGGTCCAGCCGCTGGCGCGGGTGCAAACCTTGCCCTGTGTGCTGACGTAGTTCTGGCCAGCGAAGACGCGTATTTTGTTCAGGCATTTACGCGGATTGGGTTGATCCCCGATGCCGGTGGTACGTGGTTCCTGCCGCGCCAAGTCGGATTGGCACGTGCGATGGGCACGGCCTTATTTGCTGACAAGATTACTGCGCGTCAGGCGGCTGATTGGGGCATGATTTATGAGGCTGTGCCGCAGGCTGATTTCGCACAGCTGTGGCAACATCGGGCGGCACAATTGGCCAATGGTCCGACCGAAACCTACCAATATGTAAAGCAAGCGTTGAAGGCGTCATACGACAATTCACTTGATGAGCAATTGGCGCTAGAGGCCAAGTTGCAGGGTAAATGCGGCAAGACACGCGATTTCAAGGAAGGCGTGTTGGCCTTCCTTGAAAAACGCCCCGCGGTATTTGAGGGCCGCTAGATTGATGCTCCAAACGCGGGACGTGTTCCTGCGTTATCCGGATTAATCTGTTTCGCAAGTGTTCGTGCTGATAGATCGCGGATGACCTGTCGGGCTTCAGCGCTTGGCGTTTTTTCAATGCGCCGATAGGTTGACCCATCAAGTGCTCGTGTGACAAATCCGTGATCAACGAGTGATCGCCGGATCAAAACATGATCCCCGAAGTCCTCGGTGTCTTGCAGGATTGCGTTGACATCAGCCTCTGACAGATCAGTTTTAGCTGGTAAGCGGCTCCAAAACCACGCGATGCATAGGGCTTGGACAGACGTTTTCTTGGGCCACCGTGTCATCAATCCGTCTTGATCGAAAACGCGCAACGCGTCCTGAATGCGGCGTTCCGCATCTTTTGACAGTTCCAGTGTCGCTTCTGTCGCGGTTTTTAAGTGCTGATGGTTTCGATAGCCGGCAGATTTCGCAATCAGCGACAAGGTTTCAGCGTGGCTAGGGCAGGCGTCTGGCCAATGTTTTCGCAATGTTTGCACAAAAGCGGAAACATCCTCGATCAAGAGGGGAATAGGGGACCGGGTCATGTTTTCTCCAATAGGACGCATGGATGAAGTCGAGAGCTGCCCTTGTCGACGACGCGTCATTGGTTTGACGGTCCGTACATGAAAACAGGTTTAGCGTGGCCCAACTGGGCTGGCAGCGTCTAGGTGTCCTGTCGACCTAGCGTTGTGTTAGACCCATAACTTGGGGCTGGCAACCATTAAGCCGCGAGATCAACCCAAACTGGAACGTGATCAGATGGTTTTTCGCGACCACGAACATCCGCCTCGATCCAGCATTCGTTCAAGAGATCCGCGCATTGCGGCGTTAGCAATAAATGGTCAATTCGGATCCCATCATCGCGATCCCAAGCCCCAGCTTGGTAATCCCAAAACGAATAGTGACCTTCACCGTGAACCTTGGATCGGAATGCTTCGGTAAAGCCAAGGTTCAAAATCCGGCGATAGCTCTCGCGACTTTCCATGCGGTGCAGCGCATCTTCTGTCCAAGCGGCAGGTCGCTTGGCATCCTCGGCCTGAGGAATGATGTTATAGTCGCCGCACATGAGGGCCGGTTGTTCAGCCTTTAGTAGCTCTTGCGCGCGCGCCTTCAGGCGTTCCATCCAAGCGAGTTTGTAATCGTATTTTGGTCCGGGGACTGGGTTGCCGTTGGGCAGGTATAACCCGCAAACACGCACAGGCGTATCGCCCATTACGGTCGCCTCGATCCACCGGGCCTGTTCGTCACTATCATCTCCTGGCAAACCCCGCGTCACGTCCTCAAGCGGAAGTTTTGAAAAGATCGCAACGCCGTTGAACCCTTTTTGCCCGTGTGTTTCGACGGTGTATCCGAGGTCTTCGAAATGTTCGCGTGGGAATGCTTCGTCGACGGATTTAATCTCTTGCAAGACCGCAACATCGGGTTTGCTTTCCTCAAGCCACTGGGTGAGTGCCCCCATGCGTGCTTTGACGCCATTGATGTTGAATGTTGCGATTTTCATGAGACGTCCCTGATCGTTTCTACGTTTGTCGCTCAGTGGCTTGGACAAGGCAAGCACTGAGCGAGCTAAAATTACCGCGACGTTTTTGTTGAACTCAAAACAGCAATGTTTACGCTTGCGTCAAATTTATGGAGATCAAATATGCTGGCGGTTTGGCGCATTGTTCTTAGTCACGGTGGTATTCACCGATTGATCCCGTTTTGGATCTTCGGTGTAATTACAATGTTCTTTACGTTCCAGACATGGATGTTTTTTGCGCTCGTCTATGGTGTGTTGATCCAGTTCGTCGTCGAGTATTCGATGCATAGGTTCCTCTATCACCGCGAACCGCCAAAAGAGCAGGGCACCTTTAACGATCTTTATCGTACCCATATCGGTCACCATGAGTTTCCGACAGACCCTGAGTTTTTCTCGGGAGATGATCATTGGTACGCGCCCAAGTTTGGCCTTACCTTTTCAGTGCTGCACTTTTTGGTGTTGTGGCCATTTGTTGGGTTTACGACCGCGATACTTTGGCCCGTTGCCGCGATTTTTGTCGGCTCGGTGACTGCATTTATCTACTATGAATATTGCCACACGCTCGCACATGTGAATGTGCCAAAGGGTTGGTTTGGTAAACGCGTCACCCAAAGCCATCTCGCGCATCACTTCCAAGATCACGATGCAACCTTCCACGTTAGCTTTGGCGCCGCTTGGGTCGATCGTTTGTTCGGTACACAGCACGACGCTGCGATCGCCAAAGAAAGGTTCAACCGTGACACGATGCTGAGCTTAGGGATGGACCCCGAAGACCTACGGCTGGTGACGGCGAGGAAAGCATTCGGGAAGGTATTTAAGCTGCGGCGTCAGAAAGCCTAATTCGATAAAGTGGCGAGCTCAGCGGCACAGACGTCATATGCTCACCAGGTATTTGTTTTTATCACATTGCGTTAGAAGCTGAAGAATGGATGCGGACGTCTGTTTGTATTCGGAATTTCATCGGGCACAGCGCATGGGACAGCAACAGTTACCAGAATCCTGAAATCGAGCCCGCTGAGATGCTTTTTGTTTCAAAAAACTCGACAATCAGCCCAATATTGGTAAATTGTAGTGAAATACGACGGTTTTCGCTGAATAATGGCAAAACTGTGTCGTATGTTTGACAAAATCATGATCCTTGGTAGTATTTTCCTTTGCCCCGGTGGGGTTTTTGGAAAGGAAACAGTATTATGTTTAAATCTTATTTAAGGCCCCTCGGTATCGCTGCACTGCTTGCAATGTCGTTCGGTTCGGCGAATGCCGCGACGTTGGGAGCCACAGAAACAATTTGCGAAGGTCCTACGGGGCTGCTGAACGGGCTGAGCGATTGTAACGCTGGGAACTCATTTGGCGACGGACCATCTGGAGGTGGTGGTGAACTTGTCGCACTTACTTTCTCTGGATCTGGCGAGGCGACAATCCTTGGTGGCGTCCGCGGGCGAGATAACAACGAATATGCGGATAACTTCACCCTTCAAGGCAACGGTATGTATATCCTGACATTGAAATTGCTGGCCATCTTTGAAGGGGAGGGATTCGATGCTACATGGACACAAGGTGCTGGTCCGGCCGTAGGTGATATTGTGAACGTTCACGACACACTAACGACGACGATCAACTTGGGTGCCGGTGGCACGTCTCTGTTCTCGCTCGATGCCGCTGGTGGCCAATTCGCCGACGGAAGCTATGGACAGTATGAGCTAACAATTTCAGCAGTTCCACTACCAGCTGGCGCAATGCTACTGCTGACCGGTCTTGGCGGTCTTGCACTTACGCGTCGCCGCGCGAAAGTATGAAACAACGTTAACCTAGAGTTGCGTGAAACAGTTTGAAAGGCAGGGCTTTAGCCCTGCCTTTTTCTTTTTATGATCGGTACTGGGGCACTTGCCTCACTGCGGGCCGAATTGAAAACTGCTTTTTCGAAATGGCTTTAACCGTTCGCTGTAGTAGTGCTGTGTCGTCGGGACCAAGTAGATATAGGAGACAATAAGGTTGTGTATCTCAACGTGTGCATCGCGGCGAAACGAAACTTTTTCCTACATCGAGAAACTTGTCCCACACCCACACGAACTTGTAGCGTTCGGGTTGTTGATTACAAATCGCGCACCGATCAATTCTTCGGTAAAGTCGATTTGGGCATCCGTTAGGAAGGGCAGTGACACATCGTCAATCACGACTTTCTCGCCAGCCCCTTCGAGCACCAGATCGCCGTCTTTGGGATCATCTAGATCAATCTCGTATTGAAACCCTGAACATCCACCGCCCTCAACAGCAACGCGCAAGGCTTTGCCTTGGGCTGCGGCGCCAATTTCGGCCAAACGTTCGAATGCACGCGGGGTGACTTGGGGGGGAAGGGTCAGCATTTGGGGGCCTATCGGTTTGATCTTGCTTCAGATATAAGGGCTCTAGGCAAAGACGACAAGACAGGCACGGCATGACAGCCCCATATGCAACCGACCCCGGTGATGTCCGAGGACGGTTATACCCAGAGGAAGAATCCCTCTTTCGTTCGCCCTTTCAACGGGATCGAGACCGGATCATCCATGCGAGCGCGTTTCGACGGCTTAAACACAAGACCCAAGTGTTCATTGAACATGAGGGTGACTATTTCCGCACGCGACTGACCCATTCGATCGAAGTTGCACAGGTTGCTCGGACAGTGGCGGCTGCGTTGGATTTGAACGTGGAACTGACTGAGGCAGTCGCTCTGGCTCATGATCTTGGTCACACGCCATTTGGCCACACGGGCGAGGATGCGCTGGATCGGTTGATGCAGCCCTATGGCGGTTTTGATCATAACGCACAGGCCTTGCGGATCGTGACCTCGCTAGAGCGGCATTATGCGGAATGGGATGGGTTAAACCTGACCTGGGAGACGTTAGAGGGCATCGCCAAGCACAACGGTCCGGTCACGGGTGACATTCCCTATGCCCTAACGATCTATAACGAACAGCATGATCTTGAGCTGCACACTCACGCCAGCGCCGAGGCACAGGCCGCCGCATTGGCGGATGACATTGCCTACAACAATCACGATCTGCACGATGGATTGCGCGCCGAGCTTTTCAGTACCGATGAGTTGGCGGAGATGCCGATATTGCGAGATTGCTTTGCTGAAGTTGATCGAAAGCATCCGGGCCTAAACTATTACAGACGTCGACACGAAGCCTTGCGTAGGTTTTTTGGTGTTTTGGTTGAGGATGTGATCGTCGTCAGTCGCCGGAATTTGGCAGAGCTGGGCCCGGCCACCGTCCACGATGTACGCCACGCCGGACGGATGATGGTGCAGTTTACGCCTGCGCTTTGGGAGGACCTGAAAGTAATCCGCAAATTCCTGTTCACCCGCATGTATCGCGCACCTGTTGTGATCGAAATGCGTGAGGCGGTGACACATATGATCGACGAGCTGTTCCCGTTCTTCATGGAAAACCCAAGTGAGTTACCCAAGCAATGGCGCAAAGACGTGGCTTGTGCGGGGAACGAAACTGCTTTGGCACGCATCGTGTCTGACTATATTGCCGGCATGACGGATCGGTTTGCGATCCAAGAGCATACAAGATTGATAGGCGGCACACCTGTGCCACCGGGGGTTACTGATGGCACTTGAAACAGCAACTGATGCAATGTCGCCTGTTATGGCGTTTGCTCTTGTGGGCGCACTGGGCGTCGGGTCGCAATGGTTGGCCTTTCGACTGAGGATGCCGGCGATTGTTCTGATGTTGGTGGCTGGGATCTTGATTGGTCCGGTTGCTGGCGTTTTTGACCCTGAACGTGACATTGGCGTTCTGATGGGCCCAATGATCAGCATTGCTGTTGCGATTATTCTTTTCGAGGGTGGTTTGACGTTGAATTTCCACTCGCTGCAGGATGCGGTGACGGGGGTGAAACGTCTTGTCTTTATTGGCGCGCCCTTGGGCTGGCTGACGTCAGCACTTGCGCTCCATTATGCTGCGGGCCTTAGCTGGGAGGCATCGGCGGTATTCGGTGGCATCATGATTGTCACGGGACCAACTGTTATTGCGCCGCTTTTGCGAACTGCGCGTCTTTCCAAGCGGCCAGCGTCTCTGCTGCAATGGGAGGCGATTGTAAACGACCCTATAGGTGCCTTGGCGGCAGTTCTGGCATTCGAAGTGGTGTTGGTGCTCAATACGGCAACGACGTTTGGCCATGCGGTCCAAGATTTCCTTGTCGGGATCGCTGTGGCAACGGTGCTTGGCCTTATCGGGGGCTTTGGATTAGCCCGTTCGTTCAAGCGCGGCTGGGTGCCAGAATACATGAAGGTGCCGGTGCTCTTTTCGCTTTTGCTGGCGGTCTTTGCGTTGTCGGACACGGTCCTGCACGAGAGTGGTTTGTTGGCAGTCACCATCATGGGTATCGTTATCGCGAACAGTAACTTGCCCAGCTATGTCGAGTTGTTGCGGTTCAAAGAACACGCGACAGTTTTGTTGGTTTCTGGTGTCTTCATCTTGTTGGCCGCGAATTTGGATTTCGCGACATTGGCGCAACTGAACTGGCGTGCTGTCGCCTTTATCGCTGCGGTGATATTAATTGCGAGGCCTTTGACCGTTTTGGTGTCTTTGGCGGGGTCGGGAATTCCGTTCAAAGAACAATTCCTAGTGGCTTTCACTGGTCCACGAGGCGTTGTTTTGGTCGCTGTCGCAGGATTGTTCGGGGAACGCCTGGCAACTCTCGGTCTAGCAGATGCAGGTCTGATTGCGCCGTTGGCATTCGTTTTGGTAGCCGTCACCGTCGTCTTGCACGGGTTCACTTTGGCACCCGTCGCGCGCGCGCTTGGCCTTACTGGCGCGGATACGCCCGGCGTCATTTTGGTAGGCGGCAGCCCCTGGACCACTGCATTTGCAGAAACATTACGCCAAGCAGACGTGCCTGTCCTGATGACAGATCCAAATTTTGGCAATTTGCGAACTGCGCGCACCGCTGGGATCGAGACGTTCTCGGGTGACATTTTGTCAGAGGCCGCAGAACAGCGGTTGGAACTTGTGAGCTATGCGACGTTGGTCGCTGCGACAAACAATGACGCCTATAACACGTTGGTCGCGACAGACTTGGCACCCGAGTTCGGTCGTGAAAACGTATTCCAGATAATGCGCGAGAAATCAGAAAGCGCGCGCCACCATTTGCCCACGACATTGGGAGGCAAAGGATTCGGACCAGATCTAACATTTGCGGGTATCAACAAACTGATACGGGACGGATGGACTTTCCGGATCACGCGATTGACGGATGAATTTTCTGCGGAAGATTGGCGATCCAGCAGCCCTGATGCGCATGTTTTTGCGCGGATCGATGCAATGGGTGTGATCAGTTTTATTTCCACGGATGAACAGGTCAGAGGCGCGCCCGAGGTCAAAATCATTTCGCTAAGGCCGGCAGAAGCTGAGGCCGCTTAACTCGCTGCGCCAAACTGTCCTATGTGGGCGCGGAATATCGGGATCAGCTCAGTCCGGTTCCGAATACCATTGTACGTGGCGTGGTGCTGCCCATTTCCGTCAAAGAGCATCAAAGTGACATGTGGGACACCGTATTGCCCAGCAAAGATTTGACCGTCTTCGGTTTTGATATCCGCGATCAGATATTGCAAACGGCCTTCGCCGACTTCTTTCAAAGCTGCGCGCGTTTCTTTTTGAAGCTCGGCGCACATTGAACAGGACGGGTCATGCACCTGAACAATTGTAGGCTGGCCGTTGCCAAGACGCGTGAGGTCGCGTTCGTGCAGTGCGCCTTGCACCGAGCGATATGCAAAGAACCCTGTAAATGACAGAAGGCCCACACCAATAGCGCCCTTACGAGCGAGGCCGATAAAATCGCGACGCGTTGGCTGTTGGGGGTGCGTTTGTGCAGGCTTCTTTTTCGTCTTTTGATTTGCGCGTGTGGGCTTATTCTTGGCCATGTTTTTCCCAGTGTTTTGGAGACATTAACAAAGACTGACCTTTTTGCGCGATTTGCGCGTATCACAGGCTGACACATTCGTGTGACACGCGCAAAATGTTGACCCCAAGCAGCAAGGTGTTACATGGGTTGCGAACCTATTCATTGGACACTCTATCATGAACCTTTTTGCTGATCTTCGCGCGACTGTTGTGGCCGCTATTGATGCAATGGTGGCGGACGGGACCCTTCCAGAGGGGTTGAATACTGCGGCCGTGACTGTCGAACCCCCGCGCGATGCGTCACATGGGGACATGGCGACGAATGCTGCAATGGTTTTGGCGAAGCCAGCAAAGATGAACCCGCGTGCGATTGCCGAAGATTTGGCCGTCAAATTGACAGCAGACGATGCAATCACAAGCGCCGAAGTTGCTGGTCCGGGTTTCATCAATTTGCGGCTTGAGCCATCAAAATGGCAGGGCGTAATTTCTGCCGCGTTGGCGCAAACCGGGTTTGGTCGGTCCGATCTGGGTGCAAATCAAAAGATGATGGTCGAATATGTCTCGGCGAACCCAACGGGCCCATTGCACGTTGGGCACACACGGGGTGCCGTGTTTGGTGATGCGCTGGCCAGTTTGCTCGATTACGCTGGCTATGATGTAACGCGTGA
The DNA here is from genome assembly GCA_042093895.1 of Cognatiyoonia sp. Taxonomy (GTDB): domain Bacteria; phylum Pseudomonadota; class Alphaproteobacteria; order Rhodobacterales; family Rhodobacteraceae; genus Cognatiyoonia. The sequence goes on from JBELEI010000007.1 coordinate 160,296, forward strand.
ATACTACATCAACGATGGTGGGTCACAGGTCGATGTCTTGGCGCGGTCCGTCTATCTGCGGTATCTCGAGGCACATGGCCAAGAGGTTGCGTTTGAGGATGGAACCTATCCCGGCGATTACCTGATCCCTGTCGGTCAAGAACTGAAAGACAAAGTCGGTGATGCCTATGTTGGCCAACCTGAGGACGTTTGGCTCGTCAAAGTGCGTGAGTTCGCGACCGAGGCAATGATGGATCTGATCCGTGATGATTTGGCCCAACTTGGGATCAAAATGGATGTCTTCTTTTCTGAGAAATCGCTCTATGGAACGGGTCGGATTGAGGATGCGATTGGCAAACTTGATGATCTAGGTCTGATCTATACGGGCACGCTTGAGCCGCCCAAGGGCAAAATGCCCGAGGATTGGGAGCCGACAGAGCAGACACTCTTCAAATCGACCGAATACGGCGATGATCAAGACCGCCCGGTTAAGAAATCTGATGGCAGCTGGGCCTATTTCGCGCCTGATATCGCGTACCACTATGACAAAGTTCAGCGTGGCTTTGACCAGTTGATCAACGTCTTTGGCGCGGATCACGGTGGATACGTCAAACGGCTCAAGGCTGTTGTGTCCGCGTTGTCCGAGGAACGGGTGCCGCTTGATATCAAACTCACGCAACTCGTGAAGCTATTCAAAAATGGTGAGCCATTCAAAATGTCCAAACGGGCAGGGACGTTTATCACTCTGCGCGACGTTGTGGATCAGGTTGGCGCTGATGTAACGCGGTTCCATATGCTAACGCGCAAGAACGATGCGCCGCTGGACTTTGATTTCGATAAAGTGACCGAGCAATCCAAAGACAATCCTGTGTTTTATGTTCAATACGGACATGCGCGGGTTAATTCTGTGATGCGCAAAGCCGCTGAGGAAGGTTTCGATGTAAGCGACGCCGCTTTGCAAGCAGCGGATTTATCGTTGATCACGCATGAAGCTGACATCACACTCGCCAAAAAGCTAAGCGAATGGCCGCGTCTGGTTGAGATCGCTGCCAAGGGGCATGAGCCGCATCGGATCGCGTTCTATCTCTATGATCTTGCCTCTGAATTCCATGGGCTGTGGAACAAGGGCAATGATGACATTTCGCTTCGGTTCATTCAGTCGGGTGATATTGCCACAACACAGGCAAAAATTGCACTGATCCGGTCAGTTCAGCTTGTTATTGCGTCGGGCTTAGGTATTTTGGGTGTAACTCCGGCGAAAGAGATGCGCTAACGCACGTTCCGCCGGACCTGAGCAACCAAACCCGAAAGAGGCCGAAAACGGTCCATGGGCAGTGAGGCAGAGATGGCGGTTTATGACGACGGGGCGCAGCCCTTTTCCCAACGTGCAGGATCTTTTGTGAATTATGCGGCTGGCGCATGTTCGCTTGCGCTTATGATCGGCGTAGGCTTTTGGGGTTACGAGCTGATCAAACGCGACGTGTCTGGCATTCCAGTCGTTCGCGCGGTTGAAGGCGATATGCGCGTTGCACCTGAGAACCCAGGCGGCGAAATTGCGGCACACACTGGGTTGGCTGTGAATAGTGTCGCGGCTGAAGGGCAGGCTTCGGATTTTGAAGATACACTTTTGTTGGCGCCAGAGACACAAGAACTGGCTGCCGAGGACCTAACAGCGCAGCCCGTTGCAGAACCGATCGTTGAGATCGAAATAGAGCCGACTGCGACGTTGGCTTCGCTGACTGAAACACTCCCAGAAACCAACAGCGCGCCTATGACAGCGGATGAGGTTTTGGCGCTCGCGGACCGAATTGCAAACGGATCAGCGCCACTTGGTGAGTTGGAAGGTATAGAAGCAGTTGAACCCGTGTTGGCGGTAAATGGCGAGTCGGTTGAGGCGGCGCCAGCGCTTGAAATTATTGCGGCAACTGTTCCGGGTGTTGCGTCTTCTTTGCGCCCATTCGTGCGCCCATCGGGTTTGAATGTCCAACTCGCATCTGCGACGGCTGATGTAGACGAAGCTGTTGCCGCGGCTTTGGCTTCAGCAACGGCCAACACCGGCCCAAATAATTCTGAGATTTCGGTTATGACTGCCGACCTGCCAGCGGGCACAAATTTGGTGCAATTGGGCGCGTTTCCAACACCTCAAGACGCTGCATCGGTTTGGAAAACACTAGAGGCGAGCTTTGGCGACTATCTGGTGAGCAAAGAACGGGTCATTCAATTGGCGACACGTGGCGATTCAAGCTTTTACCGGCTGCGTGCGATGGGCTTTGCCAATTTGACAGATGCCCGCCGTTTCTGTGCCGCGCTAGAGGCAGGCGATGCTGATTGTATCCCGGTCGTGGTCCGCTAAATGGCTCAGGGCGCATATATTTTTGCGCCCCTAGGCGAAACCCTGACACCTGATGAAAAGCAGTTCTTTGCGCGTGCAAACCCTTGGGGGTTTATCTTATTTGCGCGCAACGTTGATAATCCTGACCAGCTAAGTGCTTTAACGTCGGATCTGCGTGCATGCGTCGGACGTGATGCGCCAGTCCTGATAGATCAAGAAGGTGGCCGCGTTCAGCGGATGACGCCCCCACATTGGCGCAGCTATCTGCCCGCGCTTGATCAAATGAACGCCGCAAAGACACCCATGCGCGCGCATTGGATCCGAAATCGTTTGATTGCATCTGAATTGTTCGAAGTCGGTATCGACGTCAATTGTGCACCCCTAGGCGACGTGCTGACAGATGATACGCACGCTGTGCTGGCGAACAGATTGTCAGGGGACACCGTCGAAACTGTGGTTGAGGCAGCAAAGGTATGCGTCGATGCATTCCTTCAGGGCGGGATTCTTCCCGTACTCAAGCATATCCCAGGCCATGGTCGGGCGACAATTGATAGTCACCTTGATGTCCCACACGTAAGCGAAAGCAAAAGCGTGCTCAGTCGACAAGATTTTCGCGCGTTCGAAGCCTTGAATACCCTTCCAATGGGGATGACGGCGCATCTCATTTTTGAGGCAATCGATCCGGATCACGCTGCGACGCAATCACCTGCCATGGTCGATCTGATCCGCCGTGAAATAGGTTTCGACGGCTTACTAATGACAGACGATATTTCGATGAATGCCCTAAAGGGCGATGTCGCCACCCGTTCGCGGGCTGCGATTGCGGCGGGCTGTGACGTGGTTCTGCATTGCAATGGCAATGCGACAGAGATGGCAGAAATTGCCGATGCAATTGGCCCGATGGAGCTGACCGCTCAGGTCCGTGCCGACGTCGCGCTTTTACAGCGAACTCAACCATCTGACATTGACATTTCCGCGCTTGCAGCGGAACTTGAAGCGCTTCTGGCATAAGGGCCAAACCGGTATGGGCGAAGAGTTTCAAGAAGACGCAGTAAGCGTCGCCGACCGCGTTGCCGCGGAGGCGCTGATCGTTGATGTCGGCTCTTTTGAAGGGCCGCTTGATTTGCTTTTAACGCTCAGTCGGACCCAGAAAGTGGATCTGCGTCAGATTTCGATATTGGCGCTGGCAGAACAGTATCTCGCCTTTGTCGAGCAGGCCAAGCAGCTCCGGCTCGAACTGGCTGCTGATTACCTTGTTATGGCGGCTTGGTTGGCTTTCTTGAAATCGCGGTTGCTGCTTCCGCCCGATCCAACCGAAGACGGTCCGTCCGGCGAAGAGCTGGCCGCGCATTTGGCGTTTCAACTGGAGCGATTAGAGGCGATGCGCAAAGTTGCTGCGCAACTAATGGCCCGTGACCAGCTCGGGCGCGATTTTTTTGCGCGTGGCATAACCGAGGATGTGCAGCGCACCCGCCGCGTCACATACACCGCGACATTGATGGACTTGATGCAGGGCTATGCGCGGATCCGCACCAAAGATGAATTCCGCCCGTTTGTCATGGACCGTGAAGAAGTCATGACAATGGAAGAGGCGCTTGGCCGTATGCGCAAAGTGATCGGCTTTGCTGGTGAATGGACCGACCTGACCAGCTATCTGCCTGAAGGCTGGAGTGGAACGCCAATGATGCGGCGAACCGCGACCGCCTCGACATTCGCGGCCACTTTGGAGTTGGCCAAAGAAGGTAAACTCGAGCTCCGCCAAGGCGGCACGTTTGAACCGATTGAAATACGTAAAAAGGATCCTCGTGATGCCTGAAACCCAAGAAGAAAGCCTGTTCGAGGCCCCGCCAATGGCAGAACAAGAACGGATGGTTGAGGCAATCCTTTTCGCGACCGCAGAGCCTGTTTCGGTCAAAGAACTCACCGGGCGGATGCCGCATGGGTGCGAACCTGCTGCGGCGTTAGAGCATTTGCGCAAGCGATACGAAGGGCGCGGCGTGCAGGTCGTTCGTATTGGCGATGCTTGGGCAATTCGGACCGCTGGGGACCTTGGGTTTTTGATGCAAAAGGAAACGATAGAGACGCGCAAGCTATCGCGTGCGGCCATCGAAACGCTTGCAATTGTTGCCTACCACCAACCCGTCACGCGTGCGGAGATTGAAGAGATCCGTGGTGTCAGCGTCAGCCGTGGCACAATTGATCAATTGATTGAGTTAGAATGGATTCGCTTTGGCCGCCGCCGCATGACACCAGGGCGTCCAGTGACATTTGTTGTGACGCAAGAGTTCTTGGATCACTTCGGTCTAGAGAACGCGCGGGATCTGCCGGGCCTCAAAGAGCTGCGGTCTGCCGGATTGCTGGAAAGCCGTCCGCCACCGGGCAGTCAGGTCGAGGATGAGCCGGACGAGGACGAAGATGAAACGCCAGACATGTTTGTACCGTCACCTGAGGAAGAGGAATGAACACGCAGCAGCTGATCCGCATGCTTACACGGATGGTCGCCAATAAGGGCCTGAACAAAGGGATCGAACATATGTTGCGTCGCGGTAAAGACGCGTCTGCCATGACGCAAGTGGAACACGACCAAGCTAGATCGTCAAAACAGTCAATGCAGCAAGGCAAGCGCGGTTTGCGAACGCTGCGCAGGTTTATGCGGTTCTGACACACAAAAGGGCCCCGGAGGGCCCTTAAGAAATTCAGTTATCAAACGCGATTACTTTTGACGACGGCGCATCGCGCCAAGTCCGCCAACTGCAGCAATCAGCATCCAGCCAGCGGCCGGAAGTGGAACCACTTCAACCGGGTCAAGTGAATCGTAGAAGGTTAAATGGGATAACTCTTTCTCATCAGGCGTAAACCATGAACCCTCGGTTACAACCATCGCAGCAGTCAGGCAAGCTAGGTTGAAATTGTTTGTCCCATCACATGCTGCTCCAGCCTCAGTGAACGATTCCCCAACTGTCCAAAACAGTTCAAAGCCACCACCGCTATTTCCTCCGCCGCCCGACTTAGCAGCCCAGTAACGAATTCCGGGATCGTCGACCGCACGATCATAGGTCCAATCCCCCAAAATATTTTCGTCGTCTCCGTCACTTACAAGATTATCAAATGTAATCTCAGCTCCGTCAAACTGTTCAAACAGGCCATTGTTGATTTCGTCAACTTGAAGTCCGCCGGTATACTTTGCGATCACAGGAGATATCTCAATAATGCGATCGTCTTCGCTAATGAAAATCTGACAAGATGGAAAGCCACTACCAAGCGTAAAGTAACCCGCGCAATCAGATTCACCGTCAAAACTATGGCTAACTGTAGCAGCGCTGGCTCCGCCTGCGAGAGCAAGTGTTGTGACCGCGGCTGCGGAGACAATCTTTAATTCTCTTAACATTTTATTACCTCACTATTAAACTAAGAACGTAGAAACCCCAATAAAATCAGCATCTTAGCGTTCAAATTAGACACCCACATTAAAATTTAGACACCCACATTAAAATATTGGCGCGGATTACTTAATTGTATGACACAATCTTGACACTATTTCAACATTTTTCCCTCACAATTGTGCGTGGCTGTAGACGGGCGATGAGCTCATTCGTGCGTTAAAGGGGGGGTGTTTTGCGAGTGGGGATTTGGCGCACTTGGAAAAGGACAGCGCGTGGTCAATTAAACGCGCACGACACACCCCCGATGGTACAAAATTTCAGAGTTTACTGTTATTGGTCGGGAATTCCTGACCACTGGTTCACTCAAATTAAGGTATGCCAGACTAAAGATATTGGTCTGTGCTCGGTATCGTAATCCCAACGCTGGCACTTTCTAAGCGGCGAGCAGAAAACAGGGATTTTTGAAATGACACTTCGCACCACCCGTGAGCGGGTTCTCCAGACATGTTTTTTCGAAGTTGGCGGGATCGTTTTGGTGACACCGATCTATGCGTGGGTTTACGGAGTATCGTCCCACGAGGGAGTGACATTGCTTGTTGCGATTTCATTGACGGTTTTGATTTGGGCCCCAATATTTGGTCGTATTTTTGATACGGTCGAGCAACGGACATCAGGGCGGGTCGCAAGTGACAGACCGCACCACATTCGGGTCTTACATGCTGTCCTGTTTGAGGCAACTGCAGTGTCGATCACTCTGCCGATTGCAATGGGCATCGCCGGATTTTCGTTTTGGCAAGCCGCAGCTTTGAACGTTCGGTTAACGATGTTCTACATTGTCTACGCTTACCTTTTTCACCTGATCTATGATCAGTTACGGCCAGTTCAGCCTGTCAGTAGTGCGAGCGGTCTTAAGATGGCTTAAAGTGCTTGGACAGTTTTAAGCCTTGACCTTGGTAGTTCGATTTTATCTCGCGACCATAGAGCGCGTCGGGCATCGCGGCCATATGTTCATAAACTAGGCGACCAACGATCTGACCGTGCTCTAGGACAAACGGGGCTTCGTGGCAGCGCACTTCTAGCACACCACGGGAACCTGCGCCGCCTGCGTCTGCATATCCAAAGCCGGGATCAAAGAAACCGGCATAGTGCACGCGAAACTCTCCGACCATCGCGAGGTAAGGCGCCATCTCGGCGGCTTGCATGGGTGGAATGACAATCGCCTCGCGGCTGACAAGGATATAGAAGGCGCCGGGATCTAAAATGATCCAGCCTTGATCTGTATGTACTTCTTCCCAGTATTCAGCGGGGTCGTAGTGACCCAGATTGCGCAGGTCGATAACACCTGTGTGTGGCTTAGCCCGGTATCCGACAAGTGTACCCTCCGCAGGTTTCAGATCGACGGAAAAGCCAAGACCGTCCGAAATCACTGGATCCGTGTCGACAATAGGCGTCGTCTCATGAAGCGCCCGCAAAGCATCGTCATCCATAAAGGTGCGACCTTGGCGAAAGATGATCTGATTCAGCATCTGACCGGGGGTTGCAACAACACTGAACGATCTCGGACAAATCTCCACATAAAGCGGGCCGTCATAGCCATCAGGGACGCGGTCGAATTCTTCGCCCTTGTCAGTGATGATCCGTGTCAGAAGGTCGAGGCGGCCAATTGAAGATTTGGCGCTGGCCGCGGCGGTCATACCTTTGGGCAACGACAGTCGTTCCATCAGAGGGACGACGTAGACACAGCCCTTTTCCAAAACGGCACCGCCTTCTAATTCTACGGCGTGCATTTGGAAATCTGCAAGGCGTTCGCCAACGGTGCGGTTGGGGCCAGCCAGAAACGATGCGCGGACACGGTAGGCCACATCACCAAGGCGTAGATCGAGAGATGCCGGCTGGATCTGCCCATCTGTAATCTTCTGGTTCGCCGCAATGCCCCCGGTTGCAATCAGATCGCGAATTTGATGATCTGCCAAAACGCCGTTTGTCATGAATGGAATCCCCTCTAGCGTCTTGATAACAAAACGCCCGCTGCGAGGAAACGCATACGGGCGGTGTTTTTGGTCGGGCTAGCAGGACTCGAACCTGCGACCTTCCGTCCCCCAGACGGACG
>JBELEI010000008.1:0-151279 GCA_042093895.1 Cognatiyoonia sp.
CGACCTACTGATTAAAAGTCAGTTGCTCTACCAACTGAGCTAACGGCCCACTACGCGCGTCATTAAAAAGACAAGCGCAGCGGGTCAACCCCACAAATGGGGAAGATGCTGGATTAGTGTAACTGGTTTGCTTATATGCCCCTAGATGAACCAGAATCCGCAAAATATCTTGCCGTTTATGAAGATGCATGGCCTCGGAAACGACTTTGTTGTCGTCGATGAGCGTGGAATATCGCCGCGAATAGATGCGAATCTCGCGACTCAGCTTGGAGATCGGCATCGCGGTGTGGGATTCGATCAGTTGGCGGTGCTGTCCAACACCGATCAGGCCGACGTTCGGTTGACCTTTTGGAACAGTGATGGATCAAAATCAGGCGCTTGTGGCAATGCGACCCGATGTATCGCGCGCCATCTATTTGAAAAAGAAGGCAAGACAGAACTGCTTTTGCAGACCGAACGCGGCATTTTGGCGGCCAAAGATATTGGCAATGGCGTGACCTCGATTAATATGGGTCACCCGCAACTGGATTGGCAATCGGTCCCATTGGTAAGTGAGATGGACACATTGCAACTACCTATCGATGGCGCGCCAACGGCAACTGGGATGGGCAACCCTCATTGTACGTTCTTTGTCGATGATGTTGCGGCCATTGACCTAGAGGCACGCGGGACTGAGATGGAGCATCACCCAATGTATCCCGAACGCACCAACGTTCAGTTCGCGCAAATCATTGGCCCAGACCATATCCGAATGCGCGTTTGGGAACGCGGTGTCGGTGTAACGCTTGCATCTGGCTCATCCTCGTGTGCCACAGCTGTCGCAGCTGCACGCCGTGGTTTGACCGGCAAGGATGTTCAAATCGATTTAGACGGTGGAACCCTAAATATCTCATGGGGTGAAGATGGTGTCTGGATGACGGGCCCGACAGCGCATGTCTTTGATGGTGTTTGGCATATCCAATGACCAAGGCCCCGATATTTTCCAACCACGGGTGTAGGCTCAACGCATATGAAACCGAGGCAATGAAAGAACTAGCCACTTCGGCAGGCGTCACAAACGCCGTCGTCATCAATACATGCGCTGTTACCGCTGAGGCTGTTCGCAAGGCCAAACAGGATATCCGCCGTAACCGCCGTGAAAATCCGGACGCGAAGATCATCGTAACCGGCTGCGCGGCCCAGACAGACCCTGAAGCTTTTTCAAGCATGAGCGAAGTTGATGTTGTGGTCGGGAATACTGAAAAGATGTCGCCTGAAACGTGGCAAGGGTTTGCGCCAAATCTGATCGGCGAAACCGAACCGGTGCAGGTCGACGACATCATGTCCGTCACGGAAACGGCAGGGCATTTGATCGACGGCTTCGGCACCCGCAGCCGCGCATATGTTCAGGTTCAAAACGGATGTGATCATAGATGCACATTTTGCATCATACCGTTTGGACGCGGCAATTCACGTTCGGTGCCAGCAGGTGTTGTCATCGATCAGATCAAACGTCTGGTCGACCGCGGTTATAATGAAGTCGTGCTAACAGGGGTCGATCTAACCAGCTGGGGCGCAGACCTGCCCAGTGCGCCAAAGCTTGGTGATTTGGTTATGCGAATACTCAAGCTAGTCCGAGACCTGCCACGTCTTCGGATCAGCTCGATTGACTCAATTGAAGTCGATGAAAACCTGATGTTGGCCATCGCGACAGAACCTCGATTGATGCCGCATCTTCATCTTTCGCTACAGCATGGCGATGACATGATCTTAAAACGAATGAAGCGACGCCATATGCGTGATGACGCTATCCGGTTTTGTGAAGACGCCCAAAAAGTGCGACCTGAAATGACTTTTGGTGCTGATATCATCGCGGGCTTTCCGACGGAAACGGACGACATGTTCCAAAATTCACTGCGGCTTGTGTCGGAATGCAATCTTACTTGGTTGCATGTTTTTCCGTATTCGATCCGACCCGGTACCCCCGCCGCGCGAATGCCGCAGGTCAAAGGGCCAATGATCAAGGAACGCGCCGCGCAGCTGCGTGCAGCGGGGACTGTGCAAGTTCAAAAACACCTCGCGGAACAGGTCGGACGCAGACATCACGTCTTGATGGAAAACCCACGCATGGGCAGGACGCAACAGTTTGCTGAAGTGATGTTTGACACTGACCAAATCGAAAGCAGCATCGTGGAAGCGACCATCAAAACTGTGAAAGACGCCCAACTTGTCGCTTGAACGGCCAATTCTTTGGAGTTTTCGGCGCTGTCCCTATGCGATGCGCGCGCGGCTCGCTGTTCAAAGTTCTGGTGTCGAAGTTGAGCTTCGTGAGATTCTGCTCAAAGACAAACCAGAAGCGTTTTTGAAAAACTCAGAATCCGGAACGGTCCCTGCGCTAAAAACATCTGACGCAGTTATTGATGAGAGTTTTGACATCATGCTCTGGGCGCTTCAGATTTCGGATCCTGAAGGGTGGTTGGACATGCCGGCTGGTTGGCAGGATCTTATCATCGAATGCGACGGCCCTTTTAAGGCTGCGTTGGATCACACAAAATATGCTGTCCGATACCCTGACCAAAACGAAGCCGCCGAACGCGCGAAAGCGTCGGTTTTCCTTTTGGATCTCAACGTGCGTTTAACCAACACTGCGTTCCTATTCGGATCAAATCCAACACTTGCCGATATGGCGATCCTTCCGTTTGTGCGTCAGTTCGCCAACACGGATCGGACATGGTTTGATGCCCAAGACTGGCCGGATCTGATCACATGGCTGAACCGGTTCTTAGAGAGCAGCCGATTTGCAACCATTATGACAAAATACACGCCGTGGATTCCGGGCCAAGACACAGTGATCTTCCCAGAAAATAAGGATCGTTAGATGAAATTGATTATGTCGGGGACGTCCCCTTTTGTACGCAAAATTCGTGTTCTGGTGATCGAAACAAAGCTGACCGATGTTGTGTCAGAACACCCAGTCACGACAACACCGCTTGCAACCTCTGCCGATGCCGCAGCAGCAAATCCGCTCGGAAAGATCCCGGCGCTTATCCGCGATGAAGGTCCAGCGCTTTATGACAGTCGCGTCATCTCTCGCTATTTGGACGACTATGCTGGCGCAAACCTCTATCCTAGTTCTCGACTTTGGGAAATATTGACACTCGAAGCATTGGGCGATGGCATGATGGATGCTGCCGTCGCAATGGCCTACGAGGGTCGTTTGCGAGCGAAAGAGGCGCAATCGGAGGAAATCGTAGAGGCGCAGTGGACCAAGGTAGCACGGTCACTGGATGCACTATCGGCCAACTGGATGAGCCATTTAGAGGGCCCGCTTAATATGGGTCAAATCACCATCGGTTGCGCATTGTCATATCTTGATTTCCGCCACGACGCACGAGGGTGGCGTCAAGGTCGCAAGGCGCTGGCAGATTGGCATGATACGTTTGCAGCCCGCGACAGCATGCAGGCAACACAACCTGAATAGTCAGTATTTGTAGTTCACACCGAAATTTATCGCGTTGGTAAAGATATCGGTTTCCAACGTCCCGCCATCTCTTAGGACGACTGAATTGCTAGTGAATGTCCCCTTGTATTCGCCAAACAACGCCCATTGGTCATTGATCGGATAACTCGCGCCCGCCAGCCAAGTCACAGCCAAACCCGTCAGCTGATATTCAAAGGTCGTCCGCCCAAGATAGGTCACCTCAACCCCCGGCACTGACAAACCAATTCCAGCGCCAACATAGGGCGTGAAATCACCAAAATGCTTTGGCCACCGGCGGTACCCATTGATCGTCCATGTGTTCAAACCGTCGGTAAATTCCAAAGCGCTGTAACCCGCTGGCAATTCACCATCGATCGGATAGGTTTTGTTATGCGCGTAATCGAGACCCCAACCAAAAGTCGCGGTTTGCCAATTGGTGATCCGAAAGCCAGCATAGAGCGGCCATTCCAATGGTAACCCTTCCCACGCAATCTGAAAATTGCCATTAGGAATGACGCCATCATCGCGCACTGAAATATCGGAGGGCGGCGCTTCTTGAAGTCCCGTGTAGAAGCTCCACTCGACCTCGGCCTGCGCAGAAATCGGCATTGCGAAAAGGGCAATTGCGATCGTTTTGCGTTTCACGGGTGCCTCCTATTGATGGAGCTCACGCTAAATCAAAAGCTAAAGCTGACGCCAACATTGACTGCATTGGTAATGACATCCGTCTCAACAGTACCGCCGGTTTCTAAGTCGCCTTTGTTCATTGAGTAAGTACCTTTGTACTCCCCAAAAACGGACCATTCGTCGTTGATTGGATAACTTGCGCCAGCGATCCAAGTCGCAGCGGGGCCGGTAAATTGATACCCCAACGTACGAGAAGTATCCGAAATTACTTCGACATGCGGAACGGAAACGCCAACGCCACCGCCAACATATGGTGTGAAATCGCCAAACGCGCGATTCCAACGTTTGTACGCATTCAAAGTCAGCGTGTTTAGTCCATCCGTGAACTCTAGTCGTTCAAATTCGGCCGGAAGCTCGCCCTCTTGCGGATATATCTTGTTGTGCGTGAAATCGACACCGAAGCCAAAACTCGGCGAATTCCAGACCGTCGCACGGATGCCATAGTATGGCGGGGCCTCAAAGGACTTACCCTGCCATCCGATAAAGATCTTCTGATCTGGAATGACGGAATCGCCCGAAAAGAAAACATCTGAATGAGGTGCGTTTTGCGCACCGCCGTAAAAGCTCAACTCAATCTCCGCAGTCGCGGAAATTGGCAGTAGCATCGCAATAAGGGCTGAGGTTTTCATAGCGTTTGGCGTCATCAATCCGGATATAGCGTGCTGTTTCACATTCGCAAAGGTAACTATCGAAACATATCTTCACATTATTGAGGTTAATCAACAAATTCCCATGTGTCAGCCCCATCAAACCGGCGCACTGGGATATCAGCGATGTCTTGCGGATCGGCCAAAGCCATATTCACTGCCATTCGGTCAAAAGAATCAGTTTCTGTTGGTGTCCAATACGCCGTGCATCCACATGTTTTACAGCTATGAAACGTCAGATCTTTATCTCCCCACTGATATTGCACGGTGGCTTCATCCAAATTGTGGATCTCAACCTTACTGGGACTGTCATGTGCCCAAAGCGCCCGAAAACGCCGACAAATGCTGCAATTACAAGAAACAAGGCGATCTTTTTGGCCAAAATAGGTGAATGAAACCGCACCACAATGGCAAGAGCCTTCGATTCTTGACTGAGTCATCGTTGCATTCCTTTTATCACATACTGCCCCTGCGCCCGATTGTCCGCTGGACGAGGCACAATTTGAGAGCTAAACAGCGCCCAATTGGGATGCGGGTAACTGTATTCTATATACTCGTGCGGGTCTCCCCGCCCAAGAACTAACCGGAGATATATCTCTTGTCACATGCAGACGAACATCAAGGTACACGCCGCGACTTTCTGTACTATGCCACTGCAGGCACAGGCGCAGTCGTAACAGGTGCCGCAGTTTGGCCATTGGTCAACCAAATGAACCCATCCGCAGACGTCCAAGCGCTTGCATCGATCCGCGTCGATGTAACAGACGTTGCGCCAGGCACACAGCTGACTGTTCTGTGGCAAGGTAAGCCTGTCTTTATCCGCCACCGTACGGGTGAAGAGATTCAGGCCGCAAAAGCCGAAGATGGTGACGTTGCTTCCATGCCAGATCCAGACGCACGTAATGAGAATATTGCTGCGGAATCACTGGCGACAGATGCAAACCGCACACTTCCATCGCCTGAGGGCGAAGGCGAAGGTGCTTGGATCGTTCAAATGGGTGTCTGCACTCACCTTGGCTGTGTCCCGCTTGGCGACGGCGCTGGCGACTTTGGTGGATGGTTCTGCCCATGTCACGGGTCACACTACGATCTTGCTGGTCGGATCCGCAAAGGTCCAGCACCACGCAACCTAGATATTCCACCGGCCTCCTTTGTGGACGGCTCGACACTCGAACTCGGTTAAGGAGAGAAACCCATGGGCGGCATTCCCCACGACCACTACGAGCCAAAGTCAAACTTTACCAAAGGTATGCAAAAGCGCCTTCCGGTTATTGGCCTGCTCTATGACACATTAATGATCCCCACACCCAAGAACCTGAACTGGATGTGGATCTGGGGCATCGTACTGACATTCACTTTGGCGCTACAAATCATCACCGGTATCGTACTGGTTATGCACTACACACCACACGTCGACATGGCATTTGACTCGATCGAACACATCATGCGCGACGTAAACGGCGGCCATATGATCCGCTATTTCCACATGAATGGTGCGTCGCTGTTCTTTGTTGCGGTTTACCTGCACATCTTCCGCGGCCTTTACTATGGTTCTTATAAAGCGCCACGTGAGGTGACTTGGATCATCGGCATGCTGATTTACCTGCTTATGATGGGTACAGCGTTCATGGGCTACGTGCTTCCATGGGGACAAATGTCCTTCCACGGGACTGCGGTTATCACCGGCCTCTTTGGTGCGATCCCATTCATTGGCGACAGCATTCAGACCTGGCTCCTTGGTGCATCCGCTGTTGGTCAGCCTGCGCTGAACCGTTTCTTTAGCTTGCACTATCTATTGCCATTCTTGATCGCCGGCCTTGTGATCGTTCACATCTGGGCGTTCCACACAACAGGCAACAACAACCCAACCGGTGTTGAGGTCCGTCGTGGCAGCAAAGAAGAAGCCGCAAAGGACACGCTCCCATTCTGGCCTTACTTCGTGATCAAAGATCTGTTCGCACTGGCTGTAATCTTGGTCGTGTTCATGGCAGTTGTCGGCTTTATGCCAAACTACCTTGGCCACCCAGACAACTACATCCCAGCGAACGCTCTTGCGACACCTGCACACATCGTTCCTGAATGGTACTTCCTTCCATTCTACGCGATCTTGCGTGCTTTCACCGCTGACGTTTGGGTCGTGATGTTCGCGAACTGGATCAGCTTTGGCATCATCGACGCTAAGTTCTTTGGTGTTATCGCGATGTTTGGTGCGATTGCCGTTATGGCGCTGGCGCCATGGCTCGACACCTCAAGCGTTCGTTCTGGTCGTTACCGTCCAATGTTCAAATGGTGGTTTTGGCTGCTAGCGATCGACTTTATGGTTCTAATGTGGGTCGGTGCACGCCCTGCAGAATTCCCATATGACTGGATCTCGCTGATTGCTTCGACCTACTGGTTTGCCTACTTCCTCGTAATCTTGCCGCTGCTTGGCGTGATCGAGAAACCAGACACACCACCCGCGACAATCGAAGATGACTTCAATGCCCACTACCCGGCCAAAGCAAGTAGCGACGCTACTTCGACACCGGCTGAGTGAGAAAGGACTAAGACTGATGTTCCGTAAACTCACCCTAGCAACAGCCCTGACATTGGCAGCACCCGCTGCCTTTGCCGCCGGGTCTGAAGTTCACATCGAAGACTTCGACTTTTCATTCGAAGGTCCATTCGGTAGCTATGATCAGTTGCAGCTTCAGCGTGGCCTCAAGGTCTACACTGAAGTCTGTGCGGCTTGCCACGGTCTAGAGCACGTTGCATTCCGCACATTGCATGATGCAGGCGGTCCTGGCCTGCCAGAAGATCAAATGCGCGCTTATGCCGAATTCTACGAAGTGTTCGATCAAGCATTGTTCGACGGCGAAGGCGATTTCCGCCCTGCAACGCCTGCAGATAAATTCCCGGGATCCTCCTTGTCAAATGCGCCTGACCTCAGCCTAATGGCCAAGGCGCGTGCGGGTTTCCATGGTCCCTATGGCCTTGGGATCAACCAGTTCCTAAAAGGAATGGGCGGACCAGAATATATTGCATCTTTGCTGACCAGCTACGAAGAAGAACCACAGTGTGCCAAAGACATGGAAGTCCCAATGGACGGCTTCTATAACTCGGCTTTTGCATCCGGTGGCTACCCTGACGAGTGTAAGTACGAAGATGGTTCGCACAAATACCCTGGCAGCTGGATCGCGATGAGCCAACCACTAGACGACGGTTGGGTTGAATTCGACGATGGCCATGCAAACGACCTGCATCACATGGCAGAGGACGTATCTGCGTTCTTGATGTGGACTGCTGAACCAAAGCTTGCTGCTCGTAAGCAAGCTGGTTTGACTGGCGTGATCTTCCTGACGCTCCTGTCAGTTCTCTTGTATCTTACGAACAAGAAAATCTGGGCACCGCATAAGCGCAAAGACTAGATCTACAGCGTGACATGATTTGAAACGGGCCCGCCAAATTGGTGGGCCTTTTTCGTTGGGGGCCTTGAGTAGCTGCGCCCGTCCCGCTAGACCAAACCAGCAAAGGAGCATCCGCATGTCGATCAATAGCTTTGGCCATCTCTTTCGGTTCACCACTTGGGGTGAAAGCCACGGTCCTGCGCTAGGTGCGACTGTCGACGGGTGCCCACCGGGTGTGCCTCTTGAGCCAGCAATGATCCAACAATGGCTTGATAAACGTCGCCCGGGTCTGAACAAGAACACAACTCAGCGAAACGAACCTGACGCAGTGAAAATCCTGTCTGGAGTGTTTGAGGGTCAGACAACCGGCACACCAATCCAACTGATGATCGAAAACACCGATCAACGCTCCAAAGATTACGGCGATATCGTCAACACTTTTCGTCCAGGTCATGCGGACATCACCTATCACCAGAAATACGGGCTGCGTGATTATCGTGGAGGCGGTCGATCATCAGCCCGCGAAACAGCGTCCCGTGTGGCAGCAGGTGGCGTCGCGCGCGAAGCGATCCAAAAGATCGCACCCGGTGTTCAGATCCGCGGGTACATGACGCAAATGGGCTCCAAAAAAATCGACCGGTCCAAGATTGACTGGGATCAAATCGACCAGAATGATTTCTTCTGCCCAGACGCCGAAGCGGCGGCTGAATGGAACGATTACCTGACGTGGCTGCGTAAAGACGACCACAACTCAGTTGGCGCGATCATCGAAGTTGTCGCCCGCGGTGTTCCCGCAGGCATTGGCGCGCCGGTTTATGGCAAGTTGGACACAGACCTTGCTGCCGCCATGATGTCGATCAACGCGGTTAAGGGCGTCGAAATCGGCGAAGGCATGGCCGCCGCCGCATTAACGGGCCGGGACAATGCTGATGAAATCTTCATGGGCAACGATGGCAAACCGACCTACAGCTCGAACCACGCGGGCGGCATATTGGGCGGCATTTCTACAGGTCAGGATTTGGTGGTACGTTTTGCTGTCAAACCAACGTCCTCGATCCTGTCACCGCGCCAATCGATCCGCATGGATGGCACACCGACAGAGGTCATAACAAAGGGCCGCCACGATCCTTGCGTTGGGATTCGTGCCGTCCCTGTGGGCGAAGCCATGATGGCCTGTGTCATCCTCGACCACCTCTTGCTTGACCGCGGTCAAACCGGGGGTGAGCGCGGCCAAATTGGTTAAGCGTTTAGCGCAACGTCCATAAGCTCTTGAATATCGGCCTTGCGCGTTCCGGCAACGATCCGCCCCAGCTCATCCTCGCCTTTTAGCACCACAAGTGTCGAACGACGCGGGATACTCAATTCTGTAGCCAGCTCACCCCGGCTGTACTGATCCCAGTCCACGCGCACAAAAGTCACATTTGCTTCATAGGCCGGATTGGCGTTAATCAGATCTGCAATCACGCGTTCTTGCGCACGGCAGGTTGTGCACCAATGGGCGGCAAAATCGACGAATACGGTCTCGCCTGCGGCCAGGCGTTCTTTGACCAAACCGGGTGTGTAATCCAACCCGACAGCGCTGGCGGCGGCAGGCACGACAACGCTCGCAGTGGCGGTGGCAATAAATGTACGACGGTTCATAGCAGTCTCCTTTTAGAAACGTACAGACAGGTCTTGGAGCCAGAACGGTAAGCGATCCAAGAGCCAAATCTCGGCATATTTGTGAAAGTTTAGCAGCAACGCGAGCCCAACGAGGACAAAGATGAACCCCATCGCTGGCCGCGCCTTGCCAGATATGTTTCGCATCCAATCGCGCCGTGACCGGATGGCATTTTGGGCGCCATAGGCCAGCAAAACGATGATCGTTGAGATTCCTAACGCAAAACTCAGCATCGTCATCGCTGCCCATAAAAGGCTTTCGCCCGACGATGCGAGTGCAATTGCACCTCCGAGTGTCGGACCAACACAAGGCACCCAAACAGCACCCAATAGCAGCCCACCCAGAAATTGGCCCATTAGACCAGTTCGGTCGATATCATCTAGCCCTGCGTCCGCTCGGGCCGAAACACCGGCCGTAACGGTAGCGAAGCCATCAGCAAACCGCGGCACCAGTAGAACGATTCCAAACACGATCATAAGAACCGCACCAGCGCGCGCGATCACTTGATCATCAATGCCCAGCGCTCGCCCAAAAACGGCAATGGTCATACCAACAAGCACGAATGAAACACTCATCCCCGCCGCCAACACGACAGGGCCTGAGCGCCCCGCCTGTAGCGCGGTCGCCAAGACAATCGGCAGTACCGGCAAAACGCAGGGGTTGATCAACGTCAACACCCCGGCAAAATATCCTAAAACTAAATCCATCGACGATCATCTAGCCAATTCCTTGGCCACAGGTCACGCAAAACAAGGTTACAAGCGGTCACTTCACCGTGGGTTTTTTTGAAAGGTTCACCGTCAAAATCGCGCCCATAATTATGATCACACCAACGATGTCGGTCACGCCCAGCTGTTCACCCAACAGCAATGAGGCCACCGCGACACCGAAGAAAGGGTTCAAGAAATGGTAGGTTGAAGCATTCACAGCACCGATACGCCCAACAAGGTAGAACCAAGTCACCGTTGCGATAAGTCCTGGAACCAACGTTGTGTAAATAAACGCGGCAACCAGCTGCCAGCTCCAAATAATTTCAAAGGTTTCGAACGCTGCTGCTGGAATCGCGAGCATCGCACTCCCAACCAGCATTTGAAGCCCGACAATCATAAGGATGTTCCCACCTGACGATGCCCCACGCACAGCGAGGGTGGCGATTGCAAGTGACAGCGCACCAATCATGCACAAAACCACGCCATAGACATCAACACCGCCCTGCAGCCTTGCGCCCATGATTATCCCAACACCAGAAAAACCGGCAATCAGACCAAGGATACCAAGCGGGTTGATCTTTTCGCGAAATACGAGCCATCCGATGAGCCCAACCAACAACGGCAAAGAGGACGCGATGATAGAAGCCAACGAGGCTTCGATCGTTTGCATCGCAACAAAGTTCACGCCTAAATAGATTGCGTTCTGGCACACCCCAAAAACGACAACCGAGATCCATTGTTTGCGTGTCAGTCGCGCT
This sequence comes from Cognatiyoonia sp., assembly GCA_042093895.1. Lineage (GTDB taxonomy): Bacteria > Pseudomonadota > Alphaproteobacteria > Rhodobacterales > Rhodobacteraceae > Cognatiyoonia. The sequence goes on from JBELEI010000008.1 coordinate 11,309, forward strand.
GATTGTCCCAAGACATACGCAACCGCAATTCCGATAAGCCCAGAGATCAAAAATCGAAATGACAGGGAAGTCATCGGCGGGGCGTAGGCCACAATGATACGTGCTGATGTAAAAGCAGACGACCACATGAACACGAACGCAATGCCCATCAAGAATGATCGTATATCCACCGTAACCTCATACGCAAAAGGGCCGCCCGTTGGGCGACCCTTTCGTAATCTCTAAGTGGGCGCAAGGCCCCATAACGATTAGTCGTTAACGCTGTCTTTGAGTGCTTTCGCGATTGTCATTTTGACAACCTTGTCAGCGTCTTTTTTGATCTGCTCACCAGTGGCTGGGTTGCGAACCATACGCTCTGGACGCTCGCGGCAATAGATTTTGCCAACACCAGGTAGTGTGACAGCACCGCCGCCAGATACTTCGCGTGTGATGATGCTCACCATGGAATCAAGTGCTGTGGCAGCGCCTTTTTTGTCCATGCCGGATTCTTCAGATAGTGCAGCAACAAGCTGCGCTTTTGTCATTGGTTTCGCCATTTTCTGGTCTCCCCTTATTCGCCCGATGTCTTGGGCCTCAGATGACGTCATTTAACTGTATATAGCGTCGCACCACAATCATTAGTGTATGAAAATAAGGGTATTTGGCCAAATTTGTGCGGTTTTTTGCACTTTAAAGGAAAGCAGTCTCTTCAAAACTGCGCAATTTCCGACTGTGGATGCGTTCAAGTGGCATTTCACGTAGTTGTTCCATCGCGCGAATTCCGATCATCAGATGCCGAGAAACCTGTGTATTATAGAATTCTGACGCCATTCCAGGCAGTTTCAGCTCTCCGTGCAGCGGCTTGTCACTGACACACAAGAGCGTTCCATATGGGACCCGAAACCGGAAACCATTTGCCGCAATCGTCGCACTTTCCATATCCAACGCAATGGCACGTGATTGCGACAATCGTTGTACGGGACCGGAGTGATCACGTAGTTCCCAATTACGATTGTCGATCGTAGCCACAGTCCCGGTCCGCATGATCCGCTTAAGGTCATAGCCTTTCAACTCTGTCACTTCAGCAACGGCTGTTTCGAGCGCGATCTGAATTTCAGCAAGCGCGGGGATCGGAACCCAAACTGGCAGGTCATCATCCAAGACGTGGTCTTCGCGCAAGTAGGCATGCGCCAGAACAAAATCGCCCAATTGTTGGGAGTTTCTAAGTCCAGCGCAGTGCCCCACCATTAGCCATGCATGCGGTCGCAGAACCGCAATATGATCTGTCGCAGTCTTTGCATTCGATGGTCCAACCCCAATGTTGACCAACGTGATCCCAGTGCCATCAGCCCGCTTTAGATGATATGCTGGCATTTGCGGCATCTTCGCGAGCGGTGTGATTGGCGAACCTGGGTCCGTAATCTCGACATTCCCAATACTGACGAAACTGGTGTATCCGCTGCTCTCATCCGCCAGCATCTTGCGTGCATAGTCCTCAAACTCTTCCACATAAAACTGGTAGTTCGTGAACAGAATATGGTTCTGGAAATGCTCGGCAGCAGTTGACGTATAATGCGACAAACGTGCCAATGAATAATCAACGCGCTGAGCCGTAAACGGAGCCAAAGGCGCAGAGCCGTCAGGAGACTTGTGGCCTGAACCATTCACAATGTTGTCGTGCGTCGTCTCAAGGTCAGGAACATCAAAGTAATCACGCAAAGAAAACTGCATCGCTGCATTCTGCGGCACCGTCACTGATGCATCATTGGCAACCGCGAAATGCACTGGCATCGGTGTCTCTGAAACGCCAATAATGACGGGCATTTCATGGTTGTCCATCAACAGGTTGATCTGCTGTTCTAAATAATTTGCAAACAGATCGGGCCGCGTAACAGTCGTGCTATAGGTCCCAGGTTCAGCAACGTGCCCAAACGACAAACGAGAATCCGTTTTGGAATACTTGGTCGATACAAATCTGATCTCGGGATAAAATGCCCGATACCTCCCTTTGGGAGCACCACTGCTCAGCGCATCGACAAAATGCTCACACAAAAACTTTGACGAAGCATTGTAAATTTCTTGCAGCCGTTCAACAGCCTGTCTGGCGTTTTTGAAACTCTCTACCCCCGGCATATCAGGGAAGAAGATATCTTGGCTGTCAGAGTTTGTCATATTCGCTGCTCAATTTGGGTCTTCCTCGCAGATTGCCTAAGGACAGGTTTTTCTGCGCAGAATTAAGCCGCACCATAGCAAGGTTCAACGCCGCAGCAACAGTGCGTCAAATACTCTGCGACTGCGACATAACCCGCGATCAATGACTAGTGATTCATGTGCCCAATGCTCTCGATCTTTTCAATCTTAAATTCGATTTCAAGCCGTCCGGCATTTTCGAATACCATCACAGCGGGGACAGTTTCGCCTTCAACTAGTTGTTCTGAGACACCCATGAACATGACATGCATTCCACCTTGCTCGAACATGATAGTCCCGCCAGGTGGAATTTCGACACCCATTACCCGCTGCATGCTAGCAACGCCATCGATGACCAATGTGGTGTGCAACTCAACACGTGGAAAATTGGCTTCGATTGAAAGCAATGTGTCTGCTTCGCTGCCAGTATTTTCGATCATGAAATAACCAGCAGTTGTCCTTGCGGTCTTAGCGGTAGCGCGCGCTATCGGATGATCAATCTTCAAACCGGCTACCTCATACTCATGTCCCCAACCGATCGTTGGAAGCAATGCTATGAAAAGCGCCAATAACTTTTTCATTTTGAGTTCTCTCAGTTTCTTAATGTATTGTCGGATGTACTTTGCTGGCTCTTCGACGTTCAACCGATTTCGGATAATCTCTTCAAAAGGGATGATGTGTCCCACCGTCCACCGCCCATTTTTTGAACCTCTTTGTAGAACTGATCGACTAAAGCAGTCGTCGGTAGGCTTGCCCCATTCACATCAGCGGTCGACAGGCAAATGCCAAGGTCTTTGCGCATCCAGTCAACAGCGAAACCGTGATCATAATGGTCATCCAGCATGGTTTCATAGCGGTTAGACATTTGCCAACTTCCGGCCGCACCTTGGCTAATCACTTCCACGACAGATTTCCCATCTAATCCAGCCTTTTGTGCAAAGTGAAGCGCTTCGGATAGACCCTGAACAAGGCCCGCAATCGCAATCTGGTTGCACATTTTTGTTAGTTGACCCGCACCACTTTCGCCGATCCGTCGGCACATTTTGGAATAGACGTCCATGATCGGTTCTGCTCGTTCATAGTCGGGCTGATCACCACCACACATAATCGACAACATGGCGTTTTCTGCACCAGCCTGGCCGCCCGAAATCGGCGCATCCACAAACGAGAGTCCTGCGTTTTTTGCGGTTTCATAAAGCTCTTTTGTAACGGCTTCTGACACCGTTGTATGATCCACAAAAAGAGCGCCAGTCGCCATCCCACCAAACGCCCCATTTTCACCAACGCATACTTGGCGAAGGTCGTCGTCGTTGCCAACACATGCCATCACAATCTCGGCCTGATCGACAGCCGCGGCTGGGGTCTTTCCAAAACTGCCACCATATTCGGCAGCCCATTTTTCAGCTTTTGTTGTAGTTCGATTAAATACGGTGACGTCGTGACCCGCCCGCTGAAGATGACCCGCCATCGGGTAACCCATGACACCCAGTCCTAAGAATGCAATTTTCGCCATGATGCTTCCTCCAACGGAATTCCAATGTCGCGTGTCCTACGGTAGGCCGCATACGCTTAGGTACTAACTCATCTTGCGGCAAAGGGTACAGGCCTTTGATCGTAACGATTTGTTCTCTTTAACATCTAAAACCCTGCAGATTCGTCGAAGTGCTGACACGCGCTGGTCAATCGAAAGACAGGAGCCTGATGTTCTTACGGCTTGCGGGCGTCGCCAAGACGCCATCTGCGTGAGAGAACAGAAGATGGTCCTTAATGCGAATGAACAATATCTACTTGAGTTGATCAATCGAGCACGCCTCGGTCCAGCGGCCGAAGCTCTACGCTTTGGTCATGATTTAAACGCCGACCTTGCCGCGAATACAATTTCATCGTCCTCCAAACCAGCCCTGGCCGCGAGCGCAATATTACGGTCTTCGGCCGAAGCGCACTCCAATTGGATGCTACAATCTAACGTATTTAGTCACACGGGTCGAAACGACACTTCACCCGGTGACCGTATGCTCGCCGCGGGTTACCAGTTTTCCGGTGATTGGGCTTGGCGGGAAAATTTAGCATGGACAGGTACGACAAGGTCGTTGAGTCTTACCGATGCAATTGACGTGCATCATCAAGGGCTGTTTCTAAGCTCAGGCCATAGAGTGAACACCTTTGCGAGTAATATTCGCGAAATTGGCATCGCACAGATTGAAGGCGAATTCGAACAAAACGGGACAATCTATAACGCATCAATGTTGTCCCTAAACTTTGCGCAAACGGGCTCAGAACCCTTTGTCACAGGTGTTGCGTATCGCGACATCGATAACGATCAGTTCTATGATATCGGAGAAGGTATTTCTGACATAAGTTTCGCCGTCCTTGGTAATGTTTACACAACGACCGTCGCCGGCGGTTACGCAATTGCGGTAGCATCATCGCAAACAGCCCGCGTGACAGTCGCCGACCCCACGAAAACTCTTGGCGTCCTCGACATCGAGGCCGCTGCGCATAATGCCAAGTTAGACTATGTAATATCAGCCAATGGCACCAGACAGGCCCATCTGTCGTCCAGTGCGACAATCGTTTCAGGTATCGCGGATGCCACCATGCTCGGTTTGGATAATTTGTCGCTAAGCGGGAACAATCAAGACAATACGCTGACCGGGAACGCTGGGCGTAACATTTTGGAAGGTAGGGCTGGCAATGATATCCTTTCCGGCGACGGCGGCGAAGACAGTCTATTTGGTGGAAGTGGCGATGATCTCCTAAGGGGAGGAAGCGGGCGCGACATGGGTTGGGAAGACGAAAACTCAGCCCAAACACATCACGCCGATTTGCTATCTGGTGGGTCCGGTGACGATCAGCTGTATGGCATGGCGGGTTTCGACATTTTGTCAGGTGGTACGGGGAATGACACGCTCATCGGTGGCGGAGGACGTGACACATTTGTTTTCCAACAAGGTCACGACGAAATTCTAGATTTTGCGCCGAACGTCGATCAGTTGAGTGTCGAAACCGAAAGATTTGGTAACCTGACACTCAATCACGAAACCATCGAAGACTTTGCCATTGTGAACGAAGGTTCAACAATCCTGCGGCTCAGCGATGAGGATCAAATAACTCTGGCAGGGATCGCTTCGCTTGATTTGATCATCGATGATATCTTGTTCGTTTAACGTTAGATAAAATCAATCGATACTGCCAAATCTTCCAACTCTGTAATTCCTTGGATAACCAACCGATTACCACTCCCAAAATCAAGCGCGACAGATGCATCGAATGATTGAGAAAATTGGTTGAGCACCTGATCAGCCGTCAATGAGCCTAACCAAAGTGCGTGATCTAGTTCAATGCGGTCAACATCTAGGGCAAAATCTGTGATGATATCGCGCCCGTCAGAAAATTGAAAAACATCACGTCCTGCCCCGCCTGTCAGAATGTCGTTTCCTACGCCCCCTGAAAGTGTGTCAGCACCAGATTGCCCGAATAAGATATCGTCGCCTTCGCCACCGATCAAAACATCATTTGTAGCCGAGAGTTTGTCGGTATTAGTCCAATCTAAATCGCGTGAAGTGCCGCCATAAAGAGTGTCGTCACCAGCCTCACCCTGTAAATAATCCGAACCAGATCCTCCGTTCATGAAATCCGCTCCGTCGCCGCCTCTCAGCGTATCGTCATTTGATAGCCCATAGATTGCATCGCCAAAGTAACCCCCTGTGAGCATATCTTTTTCGGATGTTCCTATGATTTGCACGCCGCCATCTTCCGGAGGTGGCGGTGGTTGTGTTGGTGGATCGTATGGTTCACGCACAGGTAAATCCGGTGGCGCAGTTACGGGGCCAGAAAGTCCCGGTGAAATCGTCTCTGGCAAGCGGGCCGGTCCCAACAGATCGGTTTCTGCAAAGTACTCTAATTGAAGAGATTGACCGCTGGATGATAGAATCTCGAGCGTTTCATCGCCGTATGTTAGCCGAATTCCGTTTGAAAGCGTCGTTGAAAAGAGTTGATTTAGACTGCGCAGACCGGCCCAAGCGCTTAAATCAATCTTGTCCTCGCCAAGCGTGAAATCGCTAATATGATCAAAGCCATCATCCGAACTTAGAACAAATATATCGCGTCCGGCACCGCCTGACATTGTATCTGAACCAGCGCCATCGAAAAGGATGTCATGCCCATCAAGGCCAAATATCTCATCAGATCCAGTCCCGCCCTTTATCGTGTCCGCATCAGCAGATCCTGTGAGTGTTTCGCCCAGAGATGCAGATGCTAAGATTAGGCCAGCATTGCCGGTATGTAACCTCAGACGCGTCACGCCAATCTCGATGGACGATGTCGCGAAAACATCGATCCCATCCCCATCGGACTGTGCGGCCAGTGCGCTAATGTTAGCGAGGCCACTGGCTTGTGTGTCTTGGATCGTCCCAACCTCGATGAGTTGACCATCACCGCTTAAATAGAAGGCCGAAATCCCATCATCAGATCCAGAAACAAAAACATAGTCACGTCCCCCATGCGAGACCGTCGCAATCTCGGTTGCATTTGCAAATCGCGTGTTTTGATCATCAATGACGTGATCACGCACCATGAAACTTCCATCGGAAAACGCCTCAATGACGGACAAACTGCTGCTATTGGAACCGGCAACGACTAAGAAGCTACGTGAACCGATCGTGATCCACTCGATATCGGCGGGTGCATCGGCCCAAAACCCATTACCCGGCGCCATGCTGGCCTGTTCCAATAATGTTCCCGACGGCTCAACCCGCCAAAGTGTGATCCCGTTTTCAGCGGCGCTCGCGCTCGCGATGAAGGTTGCGCCCAAGACTTGCCCACTCGTTATAGAGTGGGTGCCATCTAGGAACGCCGTCGACGTGTCAGGCTGTGTCCATGTAGCGGAGACATTAGCCGAACTATCAAACCGTATAGCTGCCAGACCGCTGTGCCCTGCAATTCCGCTGTAGGCCATGTTCTGCCCTCCAGTCAGATCAACGACGGTGGTCTCTAAGAGCGCGCCTGCAAAAACTGTCGATGCGCCCAGCGCAGTTGATCCGACAAAACCGCCGCTGCTCAGATCGTGCAATATCAATTGCCCACTTGCGCCACCGCCAGAAAGAATATCACCGTTTAAGAAAGTTAAGCTTGGATCGGCGCCGGCTGTTGGCGGCCCGGCATGGAAACTGCTTGCAATCCGCGTCAGCACGCCTGCCGCCGCGAACGCATGAAGCGCACCGTCATACCGGTTTGTAGCATAAACTGTCAGACCATCGGAGCTGACGACCAAATCGGTATAGCGCGAAACTTCCAATTCGGTATCGTCGTAGGAATGTTCGAGAGTTGAAAAGCTCAGCATTCTAGCGTCATTCGCCCATTGGTAGAATTAGCTATTTGCCTTTACATGGTGTTTGTCTCTTGGTTTTGGCTTGGCCAAAGATGGGCCAAATGATAGAATTTCAGTCAAAGTCTAAGAAAGTTGTCAGGGAGATCCCTGGCCAAGCGTAGGAATATTAAATGCCTCCCAAATTTGGAACGAGCGGCCTACGTGGATTGGTCGTCGAAATGACAGAACAACTTGTCGCGCGCTATGTAAGAGCATTCGCTGCAAACTGTTCAATTGGTGACGGCGTATACGTTGGCCGCGATCTTCGAGACTCCTCGCCGCAAATTGCGAAGTCTGCGATCTCGGCACTGACATCGTTGGGCGTCAAGGTCACTGATTGCGGTGATGTCGCAACACCTGCGCTAGCGCTTGCTGCGATGAATGCAAATTCGGCTGCGATCATGATTACAGGGAGTCACATCCCGGCAGACCGCAATGGGTTGAAATTCTATACACCGCACGGCGAAGTTTCAAAGGTTGAGGAAAAACAGATACTGGATGGTTTGGATCTTGAGCATAGCTTGGCCGCAGACCCGAGCCCGGTTACCCAGTTTGACCCAAACCCTGCGTTTATTGCACGCTACATTACTGCATTCGGTTCGAACGCACTGGCGGGGCAAAGTGTTGGTGTCTACTCACATAGCACAGTTGGCCGCGACATGTTGCAAGACATTTTGCGAGGACTCGGTGCGGATGTGGTTGAGTTGGGTAGATCGCCTAGTTTCATCCCGGTCGACACAGAAGCTGTTGATCAAGATACTCGACAGCAACTACGCGACTGGGCAGTGGCCGATCGGTTTACCAGCATTGTTTCTATGGACGGAGATGGAGACCGGCCACTGTTAACATCGGCGGATGGTGAAGTCGTACCTGGCGACATCCTTGGGCAAATTACATCGACATTTTTGGGTGCCAAAACCGTGGTGACACCTGTTTCATCTAATACCGGAGTTGATAGCGGACCATTTGATCAAGTCGTGCGAACACGGATCGGATCGCCCTTTGTCATTGAGGGTATGGAAAACGCCGGCGGATCCGTTTCAGGGTACGAGGCAAATGGCGGTTACCTGCTTGGGTTTGATGCAGATGCTCCGGTTGGTGTGCTGCCTCAGTTGATGACTCGCGACAGCGTATTGCCGATTGTTGCCGTTCTTGTTGCTAGTGGGCGCGCCGGAATAGCTGCGAGGGTTGCACAAGAGCCGAAGCGCTTCACTGCTGCTGACCGCTTGCAAGAGGTCCCAACGGAAGCGTCCAAAGCACTTGTTGAGCAACTTACAAAAGACCCTTCGAGTTTCCTCACTAGGATCGACGGAAGCTTTAAGAGTTCAGATGTTACAGATGGGTTACGCATCACATTGGTAGATGGCCGCATTGTTCACATGCGCCCATCCGGAAATGCACCAGAGCTGAGGCTCTATGTTGAAGCCTCGAATATCGCAATCGCACAAAACACTCTAGCGCTGGGCTTCTCTGCGATTAGAGAAATGATTTAGACACTAAGCACGTTCGAGCAATAGAAAACCAAGCTCAGGCGAAAGCACTTGGATGGAACGAATGATGTTGCCTTCATCGTTGGTCCAGTATTCGTTTTTGAAGACAAGCTGACGACCCTCGCAAGATTCTTCGAACTTTGTCAGCTCCGCTGGTCCTGCCGCAAGCTCAACCACCTCTCGGCCCACTTTGGTGACCACACAGTCCATAAGCGCGAGCTCGATCTGGTCGCGTGCATTTAAGAACCCATGGCGTCGTTGAGATGCACCACCGCCTGCCGCTATTGCCGCGCTTGTGCCAGTTGGGTCGATCCCCGCCACATCGAATCCAAGACCACGCGTCGCAACCAAAATATCGTTTTCAAGAGCAACCGTCGCGCCGGTCGGCGCAATCCAAGTGTCGACCGCTCCATTACGTTGCGCCAAAGACATCGGAATGACTGCTCCCAAACGTCGGATCGTCACAAATAGAAACTCGTCGGCTTGGGCAAGCTCTTCAGTGATCAAAGGGGTCTCTGGCGCCTCTTCACCTCGGACCATGGATACCAGGCCATTGATTGCTTTTTTAGCCGGTGAGCCGCTGTTAAGCGGACCACATCCAGCAACAAGAAGCACACAAAATAGCACACGGATCATTGCCAGAACCTGCCCCAAGTATCGCCAAGCGGTCCAGCAGTATGCGCGTCGCGCACAAAGCCATAAAGCCTTCCGTCGACATTGACGCGAGCACCCCCGTCCCGCGTAAGGGAGCTAAGATCTGTTTGGATTTCGCGGCGCGTTGGCGAGCCGATAAAGTAATCAACCGGCACGGTTAGACGGATCCCTTTGTCAAACGACCCTTCGCCAAACTCGTCAAATGGCACCTCTGTAAGCGTAAAGTAAGCTCCAACTTTCCAACCATTCTCAAATTCACGATCAAGCGCAAACGTCGCACCCCAATCGCCGGCTAGGTAACGCCCGACATCGACTTGGCCCAGAAAACCATTTTCAAAGTCATAGTATGCTGAAACATGGCCCGTAAGGACGTCGTAATCTTGGAAACCCAACAGCATGTCTTCTTCGCGTTGGGCGACGTAGTTCAGTTCGGCACCAAGCGCCAAGCGGCTGTCCACTGGCTTCCAAAGCAATTCACCAGACACACCGCCATACATCTTTTCCAAATAGCCTACAGTCGTACGGCTGTAGATGTTCTCTGCAGGTCGTCCATAATGGGTAAGAGTTAGGTTCTGGATCACCGGCAAACCGTCGAGGCCGTAATCACGACCAGATGTACGAACTGCTGGATAATCAGTTTCAACCACAACTTCGCGCAAAGCTGTCAGTTCTCTTGCCCCCAAAAATGATTGTCTAAAGCTACCATCAATGACCAAATTTGGTCGGATCTTGTAACTTGCTGTAAGCTCCGCGCCAACGTCAACTTCGACGGGATCGCGACCATTGAAAACCAACAGCTGCATGTAGGGAAGAGCACCCCACATAAATCGCGGATCTTTGTCTATTACTGTATTGGCTATTTCTGAACTCGCAGCATCTGAAATGGTCGATGCCATCATTAAGTCATACGCACCAGTCGCCCGAATTTCCTGTTGTTCCAGCTCGGAACGCGCAAATTGGACCGAGGCCAGAGCAATACCGTTTCGAGATGGTTCAGCGGCTATTATTGTCACTGTATCAGGTAGATAATGCGTAAGTATCCTAACTGCACGCCCCATCGCTTGCGCTTCCGAACGATAGCGGGTGTTCGTATAGCGTACGCTCGCGACACGGCCAGAGATCTCATACCCTTCTAGTCGCAGCCCTGCTTGCGCGAATTCGCGAGCAATAGGAGACTCGGATGTAATCGGGGTGTCCCAGCTTTGCGCGGCATCTGGATTAGAACCGACGGCAGCAAGCGGTCGCGGTGCGCGGACATCTGTTGATGGAACAAGTCGCTTGTTTGGATTCAAAGCGACAGTCACCGCACCTGCGATCTCTGATCCCTGAAGATAGGCAAGATTGAATGCTAGATTAGCCGTAGGGCGATAGATCATCCCAACATTGAATGGCGACTTAACATCAATCGTGCCTAATGGCGCCTCTCTGGCATAGGCATCGGACGAATACTCAATTTGGAAGCTGAGCTTCTCGGATTGGCGATAGTCTATCCCGCCAAAAAATGCTGCATCACCACGAAAGAACTGGTCTAAAGATGGTTTACCGCCTCGCCCAAAATCCAGAGAGGGTCGCGTCTCTAGAGACCCGCTCAAGACCCCAAACGGATTATCAAAGCCGCCGCGAGACGCAAAACGTCCCCATCCAAGTCCAGCACTTACATCAATACTGCTCGTGACTGCTTTCGTCGCGACAATGTATTCAGAGGACAGAAGCCCCGTCCCCATGAAATCTTGAATACCAACGGCGACTGCTGGCATGAAATCCGTTTCATCGATCAGACGGTAACGTAGATCAAAACTTCGATCAAAGGTGCCATCAGTGCCTGGGCCGCTTCTTTCATCAATTCCAGAATACCTAAATGTTCCGCTCAGTCGCGGTGTAAGCTGAAACGTAAAACTAGACTTTTGCTGAAGATTCCAGTGGCTATAGCTCGCGATGATTTCACCATCCGGCGCGCTTCGCGCTGTCGGCATTTCGACCAATCCTGGTGTGCCGTAAAACGTGTAGGTCGTTTCTTGTGCATTGGAAGCCGTCGCCGCCAAGCCGAAAGCCAGAGCGCACAAGCTCTTCCACATTGAAAAATTCACCGCTCACCTTCTTTTTGTCGAGGTCATTGCGTTTAATTTACACTTATTTTGGTGCAATTCAAAAGACCAAATTCACTTTGGCATTATTGCGCTGGTGACTAACGCTTGGTGATAAACATGGTCTTCTCTGCCTTACTGGTGTTCGGTCTCTTGATCTTGTTGGATCTTGCAGTTGCCCCGGACGACGCGAAGATCGTTCTTTGGGCGTTTGTTACCTTATTTCTACTTTCATCTGCGATGGGACGATTGGTAGCCGTAATTGGAATGATGAGTGATAGTTGGGCGCGTGCATTCCCAATTTTATTACGACCCTTTTTCTGGATCTCAGGTATTTTTTATACCGCAATCGAGCTCCCAAAATCGATCTTGGCGTCACTCTGGTACAACCCACTTTTTCACGTCACAGAAGCCGTTCGGTCGGGATATTTCGCAAGCTATAATTCGCCGATCGGACTTACCGTTTATCCTGTAGTTTGCGCAGCAGTTATGTTCCTATTGTCGCTCGCGCTTGAACCACAAATCACCCGGCAAGGGCGTGAGCGGTTTCGTTTATGATCGTCATGAAAAACGTCTCATTTTGTGTGCACTCGCAACGCATTCCTCGTGCGATCTTGCGAAATCAATCGCTCATCATAGGGGATCGTGAGCGAGTTGGAATTTACGCCGAAACTGGATCAGGTAAAACCACTCTGGCACGCTTACTTGCAGGTCTTGCAACTCCGACCGCTGGCCGGATAACGCATTTTGGTACTGTGTCCTGGCCGATAGGCATAGCGAGCCTTATCCATCCAGAACTGACCGTCGCAGAGAATGTCACCGTGATCTCCCGGCTATCAAGCGCAGATCCAATCGGCGCGCAACAGGCCTTCTGGAAGTTGATTTTACAGGACCTAGACGCGCAAAAACTTGCGAAAACCTTAACCCCAATGGAACGCGCATTGATGGGCTTTTCTTTGTCACTCATGTCGCCGCGACAACACTACATTTTTGATGAAAAACTAAACGTCGGAACTGCTGCCCAGAAGCAAAGACAAAACGCGCTTTTGGAAGTACGGCTCAAGAACGCTGGCACAATCCTGATTTCACGAAATCCAAGACTGTTGCGTTCTAATGCGTTTCGTTTTTTCAGCCTAGCGGATGGACGCTTAACAAGAATGACGCCCCAGAAAATGTCAGAAAGAGCAGGCACACATGTTTAATACTGCACGCGGAGTACGGCGCGACGCGGATGATGAGCGTCTTCGTGAATGGCGCTTCGAACGTCAGAAGATAGCTGAGCAGCAGCGGCAGGCGCGGCTCGTTGAAAAGGACCGGCTAAAGATTGTCGCACAGGCTAAAGATGCCGACGAAATAGATCAAAAAGCTGAAGCACTAGAGCCAACGAAAACAGACATCGAATGGGCTGAGCGCAGTATTACTAAACTCGCGCTTCGCACCCGAGTATCGTTTGCGACTCAGCTCGCGGTATTGGTGCTTATACCGTTACTTGCTTCGGCCTACTATCTTTGGGCGGTCGCGACACCAATGTATGAGGCTCGCACCACGCTTTTCTATGAATCCAGGTCCGAGGTAACCAGCGGTGAATCAACAACCTCGCCATTCTCAAGGCAAGCAGACACAGACCTGCAATTCGCATTTGCAGCAGATAGTTTCATAAATTCTCACGCTGCAATTGAATTGTTAGAGCGTGAAGCCCGAGCGCTCACTGAATTCAAGAGCCAACGATTTGACCCTTTGCAACGGATCGTCCCAATCGCAACATTGGGAAGGACACAAGAAATGCAATTTCGACGATTTGTCAGAAGCGATGTCGATATCCAAACAGGTTTTCTGACAATTCGAACGCGCGCTGACAGCCGTGAGTTTGCATCCCTATTGGCGGAGGTTCTAGCAAGACATCTGGAAATGAACTTGGCTGATAGCAGCAAGAAGATACGCGATGATAGCTTGGTAATGTCCGAACGAAAAATGGCCGCTGCCGAAGACCAGCTGAGGCTTAAACGCGGGCGTTTGATCAATTTGCAATCGCGTTATCAGATGACTGATCCGAATGTTCTTCTGACACGACAATTGAACTTGATCTCATCCCTCGAAGTTGAAGCGACTGAGCTTGGTGGAGAAATTCGCAGAGCGGATGTTATCGGTCGAGGAGATACTTACCAGACCCAACAAACCAAAGAGCTTCTTGAGAGCGTTGTTCAGGAAATTGAATCGTTGCGAGCGACCCTTGTCTCTGGGAAGCCTTCACTAATCGACTTATCAGCCCAGTTTGAAGCCGCTAAATTGGACATTCAGCTTGCCGAATATCAATTGGAAAGCGCCCATCGATCAGTCGCGAGCATCACAGAGAATGCAGCGCAAACACATAGCCAAATTCGTCGTGTCGTGCCAATTGGCGTGACGGATACTCCCGTTTTCCCAAATAAGTTCGGGGCCCTTTCAGTGATCTTGGTATTGTCGCTCGCACTATTTTTCTTCTTAAGGCTCACACTTCTTCGCCCGAGTCATAATCCGATCTAAACGGTAATTTTCAGATCGCCAGCTGCCGTTTGAAATATCGAGCCTTGAGTCAGCCCTCCTGCAACTGCTGCAGCATTGTCTGGATAAACGGGCAAAGATTTCATTTCGACCTGGCCGGACTTTCGCGCAGACAATGCGTTTGAACGCGTCGACGATGACGCCCCGATGCCAACCTGAAAAACGACATTGTCCGCCTCAGGTGTAGTATACTCACTGAACATACCGAAAACCGCAGCGCCCTCATCCGCAAGTGTATGTCCCCGGCCTGAGCAAATCGTATAACGCGCAGAGATCGTGTTTTGATATCCAAAGCCGGCGAAGTAGTCGGCATCGGCATCCGCCGTGACCAGGCGGCCCGAAGCAATGCCATAGTTAGCAAGATTGTCAGTTGCGACATCATACCCAAGCGCAAATGTATAATTGCCTTCTGCTGCGCATTGATTGCCCCAGCTGATCGACCCCGTTGCTGCAGGCCCATTTGGCGGGACGTCAGTTGTCCAACTATCACGCGATACCATTGTTCGAAACGTCGCCATCGCTGTTGCGTCAGTTGCATCTGCGGGGCCCGTGGCACGCCCGTAAAAAAAGGTAGGCGTAGCCTCAGCAGGCGTTGCATCTGCGATACGCGTATAACCGGCTTCCCACAAGCTCTCGCCTAAGAAGTGCGTTGCATCACCTGACCCAGTTTGGGTGTATTCTGTCCGCAAGCCATTCGCAGGCACCAATATGCATCTGTTGTCAACTTGCGAGCAAAGGTGCGTCATCGCATCGCGCCATTGGTAACGATCATGCAGATCAGACGGCGACATCATGTAGATTGGGGTGTCGATTGGGCACCATGTCTGGTTTCGAAACTGTTGTACAAGGGTCTTTGCTTTGCTCAAATAGATGTCGAACACATCGTTATAGTTCGCTTCGCCTTGTGCAAAGATGATCTCATCAACAGTCGTTTTGCCAGATTGAACCATGATCGGGGTCGCCATGGCCGCAGCCATTTTTTGGATTAAAGCCGAAAACCTTGGCGATGTTTCACCCGAGCTAACCCATTCTTCCAAGAGCTGGCCGCCTTGGGCGTCGTAAATGACCAATACCGGCCGTCCAGTATCATCGGAAATGCGATGCGCGCGCGCCAGTCCGTAGTTGTTGTTGCCCTGGTTGCCATGCGGATTTGATCGCGACAAGGGTGTCAAACTCCGATCAGAGCTACCCCAGTTATTATCAAAACCATCCCAAACACGAACCATGGCCGAACCAGGATTTGGACCATCCGCATTTGCTCCCGCCGCGTTGGACTGACCTGAAATCATAAGCACATAAGGGCCTTCGTTGTGAATCAGCCTAGTACCACCCGCCGTGGATAGATGTTGTTCACTGGATTCATCGACAACCGTATAGACGGCACCTTCTTGGTGCGCAAAAACCTGTAATCCAACTGGAATGACAGACGTATCAGCCAGAAGATCTGCGACAGAGGCAAAATGAATCGCTCCACCCTGCCGATCGATATCAGCCAAAGTGCCAACGTCAGCGCCAGTGGAGTTTAGTACAGTTGTCCCTGCCGGGTTCGTCATAAATCGGGTGAGTGCAATCGCGTCTGTCGCCGCATCATCGAGTTGTTCTTGGGTGATCATTAGGGCCTCTCAAGATTTCTGAGAATTAGGGTATACGCCAAAGGCGTCTCGACGGACGCTGCCGTATTGAATTGAATGCGGAGGTCAAACAGACCAATCAAACTACCGAGCATTAACAGCAGGAGACGATATCAGATGCGGTTGTTCCAGTTTGCCAGACCCGCGAAACACGCAATGGGTGCCAACCTACCGGCATCGTGCGGAAAGTGACGGTATCGCCATCAAGCAGGGTGACTCGAATGTCTCCCGCGGTCCCAACGTATAGCGCGCGCGTTACCTTATTGAGATCCGCGCTGTCAGATGGAATCGCTTCGCTTGCGGAAACGATTGGATCCCGCAAGCCAGATGTAAAGTTCTTGAAAGTATCAGCCATCTCAAATTTCCTTTAGGTTCCGTTTGAGATTGAGTGTGCGACAGACCCATTGACCAAGTGCTATCAATGCGCTCAACGCTCAGCTATTTGATACTTATGGATAAAAAGATTGGTTGCGTATTTCCTTAACGATACGCACGTTTGCATTCGCGAAATTCTTACCGACAAAGCCGGATACAAGACCTAAGGGTCTTGAACGCTTAGATTTAAGTTACAGCCTTCCTTTGACGATACTCTTGCTGATCCCAAAGACGGTTCATCATTACCTCTTCGATGATCTCAGCGGCGCGGATGACATCCTCATCTTCGATAAACAAAGGAGTAAACCCAAAACGCATGACATCAGGTGCGCGAAAATCACCAACCACTCCGCGTGCAATAATCGCTTGCATCGCAGCATAGCCATTTTCAAAGGCAAAGCTGACTTGGCTTCCCCTGTCATCGCTCTTACGAGGGCTGATTAATCTCAGCATTGAACAGCGTCTCTCAATCTCAGAGATGAATAGATTTGAAAGATGCGCGGAAGACGACTGAAGCTCGCGAAGTGAAATACCCTCCCAAACATCCAAAGCCGCCTCTAGCGCCGCCAATTGCAAAACAGGCGGTGTCCCAACACGCATACGTTCGATACCTTGACCCGGGCGATAATCAAGGTCGAAGTTGAATGGCGCGTCATGACCTAACCAACCCGACAACGCAGGCTGCACTTTTTCAATTAGATCAGGTCGGACATAAATAAAAGCAGGGGCACCGGGGCCTCCATTGAAGTATTTGTAGGTGCACCCTACTGCGAACTCACAGTCTGAACGCTCTATCGCCAATTCCAATGCACCGGCGCTATGCGCTAAATCCCAGACCATTACTGCGCCGGCATCGTGCGCAGCCTTGGTAATAGTATCGATGTCATGGCGACGACCGGTACGATAATCTACTTCCGTCAACATCACGACGGCCACATCTGAAGTAATAGAAGCGATCACATCGGTCGGATCGACCGTCCGGAGTGTCAGGTTTGGTCTCAGCTGCGACAACCCTTGCGCCATGTAGAGGTCGGACGGAAAGTTTCCTGTATCAGACAAAATGACGTTTCGATCAGAACGCATATCAGTTGCTGCGGCGAGTGCCTGAAATACTTTGATCGATAGTGTGTCGCCCATTGTGACAGTGCCATTTGATGCACCAATAAGACCCGCAATTCGGTTCCCAACCCGTCCTGGTTGGTCCATCCATTTGCATGTGTTCCAACCTTTTATGAGTTGCTCACCCCACTGCTCTGTGACCACTCTTTGAACGGCCTCAGGCACCGATTTTGGAAGCGGTCCCAACGAGTTACCATCAAGGTAGATCATTTGGCTCGGGATATTGAAAAGGTGCTTTCGCGAAACTGTATTTGGCATAGATAGAATCCTTCAACAAATTCAGTTCAGATTGGTATTCAACGTAGAATCTCTTGCAACAGAAGCCCATCTTTTTCGGCTAAGTCCAATAGAACTGAAAAGTGATTCCTGCCGGGGTGGTAGACTGCGTTGGCAGCCAATCCTTTTCCCTCGTAAGTTTCTGCAGCTAATCTGGTCTGACGCAAAAACTCGGGGCGTTCATTTGCACCTACCCAAAACGTTATTGGTAATCTCGATAGTTCGGCGAGAACCGGACTCTCTGAACGCGCCTCGTCTACTGAAATACGCAAAGTTTCATTCATTTGTGTTTCGAGCAAAGGTCGGAGGTCAAAAACGCCACTGATCGCGACCACTCTTTCAATGCGTTCGGTTACGGGCCGCGAAAGTACACCTCTATTTGTCATTCGCGTAACCAAATGGCCGCCTGCTGAATGCCCAAAAAGGCGCAATGGTCCAGTTGACGTTTCTGCGATTTTGCGCACTGCTTTTGCGATTGCATCGGTGATTTCAGCAAGCCTAAATTGAGGTGCTAATGGGTATTCAAGTACTGCTAGCGCCCACCCCATTTCCAGAAAGCCATTTGCGAAATGTGACCAGTCGCTTTTGGCCCGCGAATGCCAATATCCGCCATGAACAAAGATCGCAGTCCCGATGGCGACCTTATCTGGATAAAATAGATCATAGCGCATTCGCTGATGAGTGCCGTAGATTACGTCGAGATCACATCGTCCGTCTTTTGCCATCTGATCGCGAAATTTTGCTGCTGACTCGGTCCAAACCTCGATTAGTGAATCCGCTTCAGGAACATAGCCAGAATTGTCGAACGCATCGTCCCAATCGATCATTTTTTGCTCTCATGACTAAGTTGCTAACCATGAACAAACATAGGGTCACGGGTTGGATCAAGACAATACGATACGAATTTTCGACTTAAGTTGTTCTCAAGAAATTACCCATACATCCGTCGGGCGTAGTCCATAGGAGGGTTGAAACGTGAAAGGTATCGTCTTTCGAGAGTTCATAGATTTCGTCGAAGACCAAGCTGGCGACGACGTCGTGGACGCGATGATTGAAGAAGCCAATCCGCCCTCCGGCGCGGCCTATACCGCTGTTGGAAAGTATGATTGGCGAGAAATGGTGGACATGGTTGTCGCTCTTTCAGGCATTATTGATGCTCCCGTTCCCGACCTTGTAAGAGCCTTCGGTCGGCATCTATTCGGCCGGCTAAAGACCGGATACCCGCAAATGTTGGAAGGGCCAGATAATGCATTTGATTTTCTCGGTACGATCGAAAACAAAATCCACGTTGAAGTGTTGAAACTTTATCCAGATGCAGAGCTTCCAACACTTGACGTCAATGTAATTTCTTCTCACGAACTGTCAGTTGTTTATACGTCCTGCCGACCATTCGGTGATCTTTGCATTGGGATGATTGAAGGGTGTGGAGATCACTTTGGTGAAGAGTTTGAAATCGAAAATAGGCCAAAGGATGATGGTTTAAACATATTGGTTCGCAGGCTTGTACAGCAGGCCGCTGAATGACCAAATTTGAAAAACTTTTCCGCCTTCCTCACGATAGAAACACAGCAAAAGATGTGTTGCGTACCAAACCAAATGTCGACCGGATCCAGCGCAAGGCAGACCGTGAAAGGGCGGCACGAGTTGAGGCGGAACTGTTACTGGAACAAAAAAGCAAAGAACTTTTTGATCTCAATGTAAGCCTCAAGGAGCTTAATGACAGCCTTGAAGTTATTGTTCGACAACGGACTGAAGCATTGCGTAAGAGTATTGCACGCGTCGAAGAGCAACAAAAGCACGCCGAGTATATGGCACGTCATGACTCATTAACAAGTTTGCCAAACCGCAGGTTCATGAGCGAACACCTCGACGCCAATGAAGCGAACTGGAAGCGAGCAGCAATCCTCTACATTGATCTCGATCGCTTTAAGCAAATCAATGATACATTAGGACATGCGGCTGGCGATACGCTGTTACAAAAGGTGGCAGAGCGGCTGCAAAGCTATGCGCCTGAAGGATCAATTGTCGCGCGGATTGGTGGTGATGAGTTTGTTATCCTCATCAAACCAGATCACGTTCGAACTCACGCTTTGCCTTTGGCTGAAACAATCGTCCGGCGCTTACCCGAGCCGATAGATTACGAAGGGAACGTCCTTAGATTTGGGACAAGCGTCGGCGTTGCCAGAAATCACCGAAATCACGAAACTCACGAAGACATGATGATTGAGGCAGATCTTGCGCTATATCGCGCCAAAGAAGCGGGTCGCGGTTGCGCGGTCTTATTCTCAGAAGAGATGCGTGAAGTTAGTCGTTGCCGAAAGCAGCTTTCTGACGATCTAATTGTTGCGCTCGAAAATGGCCACATCAAACCCGTTTACCAACCTCGGCTATGTACAAAGACAGGAAAAATTGCATGCGTAGAAGCCTTGGCGCGTTGGCATCACCCTGAACGCGGAACGCTGGATCCAGCAATTTTCTTGTCGGTTGCAGAAGACATCGGACGCTTGGCAGAAATTGACGAAGTCATTCTAAACCACGCACTTAGTGACCTACAAAAGTGGGAGTCAATGGGCCTGAATATTCCCCGTGTTTCCGTAAACGTATCAGGGCGACGGCTCTTGCAAACCGATCTTTTGGCGCGCTTGGACCGCATGAAGATTCCAAGAAATAAGATCTCTTTTGAGTTGTTAGAGTCTGTATTTTTTGATTCCGCAGACGAGCAAACAATCGGACGCCTAAATGACATTAGAGCGCGTGGCATCAATATCGAAATTGATGACTTTGGGTCAGGTCATGCGTCTATCAACGGCCTTTTGGCCGTACGACCAGATGCCTTGAAAATCGATCGCTTTCTTGTCGTCGCCGCGCTCGAAGACGAAAAACTGACTGAGATTCTAGAGGCAGTTGTCCGCATTGGACGCGCTTTGGAAATCGACGTTGTTGCCGAGGGCGTCGAACGTCGGAGTCATATTGAAATGTGCACGCGGATTGGGTGTAATCAAATTCAGGGTTATGGCATCAGCCGTCCGATAACACCGGATAAGATTGTGGATTTTGCTCGCAATTGCTCAATGGCGCTGGTCTCCAATGACCCAGTCTAGGCCAAGCTTGGCAACCAAAGAACAATACTGGGGAATGCAACCAAAAGCGCGATGGTAATCCCGTCGGCGATGAAGAATGGTGTGACCCCTTTAAATACATCTTGCACAGTTAGGTCATCGCGAACCCCCGCAACTACGAAACAGTTCAACCCAATCGGCGGAGTGATGAGACAGAATTCAGCCATTTTTACCACGAGTATCCCGAACCAGATTGCGCACATCGGACCCGACATGCCGAAGGTACTGTCGGCGGCTGAAACGAACTCGCCTCCATTGAGCGCCATAACCGCGGGATAGACGACGGGGAGTGTCAGCAGCAGCATGCCAATGGCGTCCATAAACATGCCCAAGACGGCATAGGCCAAAAGGATGCAAATCAGGATCAGCATAGGTGCCATGTCGAGGCTCGTAATCCAATCAGAAAAGGCGTTCGGCAGTTCAGCAAAGCCAAGAAAGCGGACATAGATCAGCACGCCCCAGATGATCGAAAAGATCATGACCGAGAGTTTCGCGGTTTCGAGCAATGCGTCTTTCAGCTGTGCCGAACGCATACCTTTCCAAAGCGCCATCAGGAAGACGACGAAAGCTCCAATGGCCCCGCCTTCGGTCGGGGTGCCCCACGCCTTTTCGCCAAACGGGTTATAGACGAAGCAGATAATTACAACGACGACGAAGACGATGGGTAGGGCGGGTGGCAAGGATTCAAACCGCTCGCGCCATGTGAAACCGGTGACGGGGGGGCCGAAGTCCTTAATCGACAGTGCAAGGCAGACAATCAGCAGACCGTAGATCAAGGCCGAAAACGCGCCGGGGATGAAGCCTGCGAGCAGTAGTTTGCCAACGTCTTGTTCCACGATGATCGCATAGATCACGAGGATGGCCGAAGGTGGGATTAGGGACGCCAGCGTGCCGCCTGCGGCGACGACGCCAGCCGCGAATTGTTTGTTGTAGCCGATCTTAAGCATCTCGGGGATGGCGATACGGGCAAAGACGGCGGATGTGGCGACGGAGGCCCCTGACACAGCCGCGAAGCCAGCGGTCGCGAAAACGGTTGAGACGGCAAGGCCACCGGGGACCCAAGCGATCCAGCGTTTGGCGGCTTCGAACAGGGCTTTGGTCAGACCTGCATAATAGGCGAGGTACCCGATTAGGATGAAGGTCGGGATCAGGGAAAGCGCTTGTGAAGACACTTTCGAATGTGGCACCTGACCTGCAGTTTTGACCGCAACGCCCAGTGCCCAGCCGAAGTCGTCGCCAGCATAGCCCTTTTTGGCCCAGAAAATCCAAATCAGGCCGATCAGTCCCGCAGCGGCAGCAGCAAAAGCGACACGCATGCCAAGGACGACAAGGACAAGAAGACCACCGGTGACCCAAAGGCCGATCTCAATCGGTTCCATCAGTCGTTCCCTCCCAACTGTTCAGCTTCCATGCGGGCTTGTTTCGCAGCGTCTGGAATTAAGGGCACCGCAATTGGGTTGCCGGTCACGATAGCGCGGATGTAGGCCCAAACCTGCAGGCAAAGGCGTAAGCAAAGGACGAAAAAGGCAATCGGTGCGAGCAGTTTCGCAGGCCAGATCGGCAGGGCGATATCCATAGAACTGTCGCGGCTCCAAAGAGGGGCGGAGAAATCAAAGCTGCGGCCGAAGTGGGACCAAGTGCCCCAAACGAGGAGTGCCATCAGAAGGAGGATCACGAGGGTGGTGATCAGCTCGACAACATAAAGCGCGCGGCCTCGCAGTTGGCCAACGAGGATGTCCATGCGGATGTGCCCGCCTTCGCGGTG
Organism: Cognatiyoonia sp.; assembly: GCA_042093895.1. Taxonomy (GTDB): domain Bacteria; phylum Pseudomonadota; class Alphaproteobacteria; order Rhodobacterales; family Rhodobacteraceae; genus Cognatiyoonia. The sequence goes on from JBELEI010000008.1 coordinate 33,900, forward strand.
GACATAAGCGATGCCCATGAAGGCGATAAGTGGCATGGCCTGTTCGATCCAATCGACATAGCCAGGCAGCGGGCTTGCAAAAAGGTTACGCCCTCCGACGGAGACCACAGCCAGAACCATAAGCGAGAAAACAGCAATGCCGCTGAGCAGAGCCAAGAACTTCTCTAGCTTCAGTAGATTGTGGTCGATTTTGCTGAGTGTGCTGTCATCAGACAGCACTAAGGATGCAGTCGCCATACCCTTGCCCCCGGAATGGAATTGGAAAAACCTGCGCCGCGTCGGGGCGGCACAGGTCAACGTTTTTGGATGTCGCTTAGCTTCCGCTTGCGATCATGCCTGTCACCATGTCGTAGAGTTCCTGTGCCGGAAGTCCGCGCGCTGTGTTGTCTTCTATCCAAGCGGCTGCGGCTGGTGCGGCAGCTGCCTCTTTGAAGGCTGCGATTTCATCATCGCTGAACGACACGCGTTCGATGCTGCGTTCGTCCAAAGCAGGCCCCCAAGCATCCATGGTCGCGCCGTTGTAATTGGCGATGTAATGATCCAAGGATTCGTCGATAGAACTCAGCAGGGCGTCACGGTGATCATCGGAAAGCGATTCTAGCGCGTCTGTGTTTGCGACCACAGGGCAATTCACGGTGCCTGGGTTTAGGTTAGTGGTCCACCATGTCGCGTTTTCGATCGTGCCGAAAGACATGTGGGCGTGCGGAGCAAAGCTAACAGCTTCGACGATGCCGCCGTCCATGGCTTGACGAACTTCAGACGCGGTTGTGGATGTTGGGACAGCACCGACAGCTTCCATCGCTTTACCGATGCCGCCGGTCGCACGTACGGTCATGCCTTCGAAGTCAGCAAGCGTGCTCGGCGCGTCACCCGCGCCGACGATGTTGTACTGTGGCAATGGGGACGGCATCAAAAGCGTTGCGTTCCAGCGACCAAGGTCAGCAACCGTTGCTGGGTGCCCATAGACAGCCATAGAGAGCGCAACCTCTTGTTCAAGCGATGTCACGCCGAGGAACGGCAGCTCGAGCACGGTAATGGATGGGTTCTTGTCACGGTGATAACCCGCGCAGAACTGTGCCATTTCGAATGCACCAATGGAGATACCATCGAGGTTTTCACGGTTCTTAGAAAGACCACCGTAAGAAATATTCAGTGTAAATTCACCACTTGTTTTTTCACTGACAAGTTCTGCCAATTTCTCAACGTGCTCGGTAAATGCCCGACGCTTGCCCCACAAGGACACGTTCCATTCAGTCGCAAGCGCTTCGCCCGCGAAGGCCATCGTGATGGCGACGACAGCCGTTTGGCTTAGTAATTTTTTCATGAGAACTCCTCCCGATCTCTGATTGATGGAGGTATCCTAGCGATTTTCTGCGGTTTACCTATGAAAGAAACCGCGCGCGCACTCGAGCCACCTTGGCGGAATTCCGCAGACTATAACAGCGCATCTTTATCCAACCCCAATTTGACTATTTTCTCATTCAATGTCCGGCGACCAATACCCAGTGCTTCCGCAACAGCATCCATTCGCCCTTGATGGCTCTGGATCGCGTTGCCGATAAGTTCTTTTTCCAGAGCAGCAACCGCTTCTCGAAGTGTATCCGGCACATGGTCTATAACGTCTTGCGCACGAAGTGCGATCCCAAATGACCCCTGCCCACGACGTGCCATTAGAACGCGTCTTTCTACAGCGCTGCGCAGCTCTCGCACATTGCCAGGCCAATCGTATGATAACAGTATTTGGAGATCTTCAGCTGAGAGGTCGGGAGGGGCGACTTCATATGTGACTGCCATCAAGCCAAGAAAGTGTCGGGCCAAAAGAGGCACGTCATCAAGCCGGTCGCGAAGCGGTGGGAGCGCCACAGTCAACGTGTTCAAACGGTACAATAGATCGTCCCTCAGACGACCTGTATTAATTGCATCATCAATTTCTACATTAGTCGCGGAAAGAATTCTTAGACTTAAAGGTAGAGTCTTTCCTGTTTGCGGTTCAAGAACTTCTCCTCTTTCTAGAATCCGCAACAGCATCGCTTGAACTTCTGCGGAACAAGCGACAATTTCGTCAAGGAACAATGTTCCGCCATCCGCAAGCGTAACTGAGGCGAAGAGGTTCTCAGGTGTAAGTTGCGCTGTGTTGATTGCAAAGAACCCATGGCCCGATTGCGGGCTCAGGTCATGCAATGCCCGTGCAACCAATTCTTTTCCGGTTCCGGTCTCGCCCTGAATCATGACTGGCGCAGGGCTGTCAGCTAGATCAACGAGAGAAGCGCGTAGATCCTTCATTATTTCGCTATCGCCCAACAAAATTCGATCCAGACCTGACAATGCACGTAATCTATCCTGCAAACGCCTATTTCTTTCACGCATCTCAAATTGATCTGCGGCATGCGAAAGTATCGTCAACAATCGGCGTGGTTCGTAAGGTTTTTCGATAAAGCTGTAGGCACCACGTGACATAGCATCGACGGCCATCGGAATATCACCGTGCGCCGAAATCAATACTATCGGCGGTTCTTCGTCCGTGAATCGATCTAATAGATCTAGCCCACTCATTCCTGGCATGCGTACATCAGAAAGTACAACACTTGGCTGAATCTCTGGCAAACGTTTGAGTGCTTCAGTACTTCGGCTTACGGCAACCGCGGACCAGCCAGCTGCTTCCAAGAGCTCGACCAAAGATATCCGGATTTCTCGGTCGTCCTCAACAATCAAGATACGTTGGCGGGTCATTTATCGTTTGCCTTTGATATTGGTGGAAAAGTCGCACGAAATATCGCGCCCCCGGATTCATTGTCGATTGCTGTTAGCGTTCCATGATGGTCATCCATGATCCCAGCAGAAATTGTTAGTCCTAGCCCCATTCCTTGTCCACTTTCGCGCGACGTTCGGAATGGTTCCTTCATGTCATCCAACGATTGATCACCCAAGCCGTGCCCGTTGTCAGCCACTTGGTACCAGATCCCTGTTTCGTCGCGTTGCAAGTTGACCGAAACTTGTGGATTGTCTTGGTCGGCGGTGGCATCCAATGCATTGCGAAGCAGGTTTGTCAGAACCTGTTCGATCCGTAACCTGTTGCCGTTAACCTTTAAGTCTTTGACAGCAATCTCTACCGAAAAGGCCACTCCTGACTCTGAAAGTGTGCTTTCAAACAGTTCAATTATCGCTTGGTGCGCATCCTTTAGATCGAAAGTTTCGAATTTATCGCGACCTTTACGTGAGAAAAACTTTAGTTGTCGCGTAATCCCCTCCATCCGATCAACCAAACCCTGCAATTTTTCTGTAGTGGAACTTTTCTCTCCTTGCATTTCTGCGACTGTTAGATGGTTGCGCATTGCAGTGATTGGTTGACCTAGCTCATGCGTCACAGATGCGGATAACTGCCCAAGTGCGGCAAGGCGACCCGCACGCTCTAACTCCGTTTGTGTACGTTTCAATCTGTGCTCTGCGGTCTTGCGCTCTTCAATTTCGATTGCGAGTCGTTCATTCGTGGAACGTAAAGTGGCCTCTTCCGCTTCTGACTTAATCAGCGCGAGCCCCATTCGACGAGTACGTTGAATCTGAAAAATAATGAATGTAAGGCCTGACAGCAAAACCAGCACACCGGCAACCAACCAGCTTTGTGTCACCGCTCGCTCATCAGATGTAAAATAGTGGAGCGACCACTGGTGCGGCAACTCGTTCGAGGTGAGATGCAACAAATCATCTTGCCCAATTCGTGCGTTTCCTTCACCAGCCGATTGCCAATCAAATGCCACCAAACTTTGCCCAACAAATTGACGTGAAGATTCGATCCGCTTTAACTGTGCATCACTTAATGGAGCGAGCGCGCGATACCGCCAATCTGGCTTTGAGGCCAACAATGAAATCCCATCTGCGTTCGCTAGAATTACTTGCTCCCCGGCGTCTCGCCAACTTTCTTGCAAAGGTGCGAGATTGATCTTGATTGCAACAACACCCAGTGTTTGGCCATCTTGTCCCGTAATTGCTTCCGCAAAGAAGTACCCTGGAATCCCGGTCGTCGCACCAATCCCGTAAAAACGACCTTGGTTACCGGCAATTGCTTCCTGGAAGTATGGGCGGAAGGAGTAATCTTGCCCTACAAAACTACGTGCAGTTTTTGCATTTGATGCTGATCGCGTTATTCCATTGTTGTCCATCAAATATATCGCATCGATCCCGGCACGATCCGCAAAGCGCGCAAACCGGTCATCTAGCGTAGAAGTTTCACCGCCAAGTGCTGTTGCGATGACAAATGGGTCATTCGCCAGGACATATGTTAGATGAGAAAACCGATCGAGTTCAGCAATGACCGTGCTACGGTAAAGTGACAAACGGGCAGACGCGCGATCAAGTTCTTCCGCTTTGAAATACCCATATGATCCCCAAAATACGCTCATTGCGGCGAGAACAATCACGATCAATAGCAAGAATGGGAATAAAACACGCATTCGCGAACCCTGTCTCAAAGATTCTCAAGGCGCAAGTTTGAACAAAGCCTGCATCCATCAATTGACTTGATCAGTTGGATCACAGCCCCGATTCCCTTGTCATCGCATAAACCGTGGTCGTCGACAAAAAGCGAAGAAGCCGCCAATAGGTCTTGTGAAAACACAGAAACCGCGGCGAAATTGGCTTCTACAAAACCGAGCTAAGAATATCGGTTTAACTGGCTGAATCTTCTCTTGCGGGCTCGTCGCTTGATATTTCATCAGAGATTTCGATGATATTTTCGACTTCAGTATCGCTCGAGCCAACCAGTAGCGGCAACATTTCAGTACCAGTTGATGACGCGGCTGCAACGAACGGTGCAGTTTTCCAAGACAGAGTATCTATCGATGAACAGTTAGAACAGGTTGGTACCCAGCGGGCCTCGATGTTCTGACAATTGTCACAGATCCACTGGGGCCCACGTGGTGCTGAAACAGCCTTGGCAAGCCAACCGCGTACTGCAGCTTCGTCAGCACCTTCGCCGCGTTCAATAGCGGCCATAATGGTTAAAGAGCGCGCAGTCGGATCGTTCTCTGCGAGATCATTCAACGCTTTACGCGCTGCTGGGAAATCTTCAGCTGCAAGATTGAGCTCGGCCAAAAGCATCTTAGATTCAGCGTGTGTCGGGTTCTGTTTTATCAAAGCACGGAAACGTTTAATGCGCGCAGCTGGTGTCTCGTCAGGAACAATTGCTGCAAATGTCGCTGCAAGTTCTGGATGCGGTTGTGCACCCCAAGCCTTTATTAGGACACGTGCTGCGTACTTTTGATTATTGGCTTCGATATAAGACTGCGCCGCCAATACGGCAGCTGGTATTAGATCCGGTGACAAACGATTTGCTTCGATCGCAATCTCACGCGCCTCAACTGACGCTCCTTCACCCCAAATATCTTTCGCAGAGGATAATGCTAGGACTGCATCACGGCGCTTGTGAACATCTCGCGGTAAATATCCCGATTTGAGTTTCGCACCCAAGGTTTCGCGTGCACCTTCCCAGTCTTCCTTTTCAGCTTGAAGCTTGAGAAGCACGTCTTGAGTTTCCTCGTGTTTCGGTTTCAACGCGAAGGCTTTTTTGGCAAGTGCCATAGCTGTGTCAGTATCACCAGCCAACAGCTTTTGCTTCATGATGCCGCGAACTCCGACGAAGCGTGTTTTGTCACCTTCTAGCAATTTTCTATAGCTATCTTCCGCTTTCTTTTTGTCCCCCGTCATTTCGGCTGCCTGTGCAGTAAGCAGAGTCGTGAGTTGGGGTTGTTCCAAATACCGTTCAGCGCGCGCAGCTTTGGTCATTGCAAGGTGGCCTTCACCGGATGCCAAGGCCATCATGCCTTCAGAGAGCGCTTCGTAACCTTTCTTTTCGCGATTGCGATCAAAGTATCGGGAAATCGCGGTTTCGTCCCCATTCAAGAACCGGAAAGATGCAACCAAAAAGGCTAGCAGCTTGAGGCCAAGCCAAACAAGGATCACTAGTATCACTAAGCCGAAAACCAATTCTAACGGACCAAACGTTGCTTCCTGACCCGCAATTTGGATGGTGGCACCACCCGGCATATCCATGAGCAAAGTCGCGCCAAATGTAAGGCCAATAACGATGGCTATGAACGCACAAATCTTGATTAGAGACCAAATCATACTGACGTCTTTCAGTTAAAATTAAACTTAGCAAAAAGAGAGTTAGCTGCGTCCACCGCACCCGCACGAAGCTCGGCTTGTTCAACCCATTCCGACAATGCTGCGCGCGCTACTTCTGGCAATGCGGCCACTTCCGCTAGGGCGTCATTTATCCGGCCTGATCGAACTGCGTCTTCAGCGCGCGAGAGAACCGCATCCGTACTTTCACCATCTTGGGGCTCTACAGAACGCACCGAGAATTGGTTTTTTAAAAAGGCTGACAAGCCGGTCTCATCTTCACCAGAAAGGCCTTCTGCACGGGCAGTTGCAAGCGCAGACCGCGCAGCTTCGGGAAAGCTTTCACTTAGCGCAGCAATTGTCAAAACACCTTCGCTTGCGTTGGTGAGTCCTTCAGGAAGCGGGTCATCTGTCACCTGTTGTAGCTCAGATAGAACCGCACCGAATGGACTACCCGTATCCAATGCCGTCTGAACACGCGCAATGGCGGAGCGTGCAGTTGCCGCGCGCGCGGCCGCGACAGTCTGCGCTTCAATCGCGAGCGCTTCATCTTGGGTCGCCTGCAACTGAGCAGTTGCCGCTGACATCATTTCATCCATCGCCGATTGCTGATCTGCTAACTGATCGCGCAATGCTTGAATGTCACGATCATAGGCTGCGATAGCCGCTTCTTGCAAAGTTCCATCACCACTTGGTTGCTTTTCTAAGACGTCAACTCGATCTTGTAGAGCCTTCTGATTGTCCAATAACTCTGCCTGTGCGTCTTCCATCTGAGTTGAAAGGTCGGAAATGGAAATCTCTATCGGTGCAAGATCAATTTGGGGAGGCAGACCCTCCAATTCGGCTTGCAGGTCATTAATCTGCATCTGCAGAGTCGCGATCTGGGCCCTGTGTTGTTCGGCATCTTGACCATTGAAATAGCTCGCTATGAAAAACCCGATCCCGCCCGCTAACAGTCCGCCAAATATCAAAGGCAGTAAGTTCGACTTCTTTTGTTGAACTTCAAATTCTGCTGCGGCTTGCGCTTCAATAGTCTCACCCACTACGGATTCATCTTCAGCTTCCAAATCTTCCGTCATGTCCGGTGAAACAGCTTCTTCGACGGTGGCATCGACGTCATTACTTGTTGCTGAAATCTCAGAGGCGACCACTTCGGCGTCTAGTACATCGTTAACCGCAGGCTTAGATTTTGATGTTGTTTTCTTAGCCACTTTAAATCCTAATACCTTAAAAGGGGATTCTTCTAATAAACTTAGAACTACCCTGCTTGTTGCCCACTCTCAAGTGACCCAATGTCGTTCCGTTACGAACAAAATTGCGAACACGTCGCCTCTAACATCATATCCAACGTTGGTTTATTCACGATCTCGACCCGATCGAACGGTACGTTTTTGATGGCAGCGGCGACAGGGTCGCTCATTGCTATGATGTGTGTTGCGTCACCAATGACCACCCGATCGAGTATGCGTGCCGAACGTGGCGAAAACAGGGGGAGGACTGTCGAACTGGTCCCCTCTAAAGCTTGTATGAATTCTTTTCGCGCCGTCATTTCAATCTGTTGGTAGACAACAAGTCTGTCTGCTGTAAATCCAAGCATCTTTAGGTCACCTACCAGATCCGTTGCGACCTGTTTTCCAGAGATGTGCAAAAGCAAATCAGAGGGCGCGAGCCTTTGAATAAGCCTCAGTAGATCATTGTTTGTACCCCCTGCGTTGAAAACTTCGAATCCTGCTTGCTCTGCCGCTGCTGCCGTCGAACTCCCAACGCAATATGTCGCTCCGGTCCAAGAGATACCTAGTTCAATCGCTCGCTTAACCGCATGAACAGAGGTAAAAATGACTGCACCCTGATGGGTCGCGCAACTAGTTGGAGAAATGTCTTCAAGTTCAAATGCCGGAGATGAAATACATTCCACCATGCGACCCAACCTCGTGATGACATCCCGTAAAAACTCTTTGGATTGTTGCTCTGGTCGGCAGAGCAATAGCGTCGGATCATTCATGCAGCGCTCTTTGTTGTGGGTTCGGCCTCGACATGTTACCTGAAAACGTCCCATAGCGAAGCGGCAAATGTCTAATCAAACCCACATCCTCGGAATCGAAAGCAGCTGTGATGACACAGCAGCGGCAGTTCTTAGATCAGACGCTTCAGGAACACATATTCTTGCATCGGAGGTCATAGGTCAGGAAGAATTACATCGCTCTTTTGGTGGTGTCGTCCCAGAGCTAGCAGCGCGTGCGCATGCTGAAAAGCTGGATCTCGCGATTGAAGCGGCCTTGGATAAAGCTATGGTTTCAATGGATCAGCTCGACGCTGTTGCAGTAACCGCTGGGCCTGGTCTCATAGGTGGGGTGGTATCAGGGTTAATGTGCGCCAAAGGCCTTGCCACCGCTTTACAAATCCCATTGCTCGGAGTGAACCACCTTGCTGGTCACGCTCTCTCTCCGCAAATTGAGGATGATTTACCTTATCCCTATTTGATGCTGCTTGTTTCAGGCGGTCATTGCCAGTTTTTGATTGTGCGGGGTCATGACGATTATGCCAGGATCGGCGGGACAATTGATGATGCCCCAGGTGAGGCATTTGATAAGGCTGCGCGTTTGCTTGGACTACCCCAACCAGGCGGCCCAAACATTGAAATCGCAGCAAAGGCGGGCGACGAAAAAAGCATCTCATTACCACGCCCTCTTTTGAATCGTCCGGGCGCAGATATGTCTTTCTCGGGCCTCAAAACTGCACTGCTCCGAGCGCGCAACGAAAAGCTCTCCTCAAACAACACCATTGATGGTGCAGATCAGGCCGACCTCGCTGCAAGCTTTCAACGCGCAGTCGCCGACATTCTTGTTGAGAAATCAAAACGTGCGATGGCAGAATATCTTAAGGACGATCCCAAGGTTCGCAGTTTTGCTGTGGCGGGCGGCGTTGCAGCGAACACATTAATCCGATCCGAGCTTGAGGAGATGGCGGAAAAGCTGAATACAATATTTGTCGCTCCGCCGCTCAAATACTGCACCGACAATGCAGCGATGATTGCATATGCCGGATTGCAAAGATTTAATGCAGGGGAGACCGACCCAATGGACATTTCTGCACGTCCAAGGTGGCCACTCGACACGCAAAGCCCGGCTATGCTTGGATCTGGAAAAAAAGGGGCAAAAGCATGAAGATCGCGGTTGCCGGTGCCGGCGCATTTGGAACTGCACTCGCGGTCTCACTTTCGCGACGCCTTTCTGAGGTTACACTGGTTACCCGGAGCAATGCGGTAGCCAAAGAAATTAAAGCAACAAGACGAAATCCTAGACTAGCAGGCGTGGTCCTCCCTGATGCTTTGGCCATCTCAGGCGATCGAGCGAGTTTGGTGTCAGCAGACATCATTCTACTTGCAATCCCGACGCAGCAACTGAGGAGTTATTTGGGGAACCACATTGAAGAATTAGCAGGCAAACATTTGGTCGCTTGCTGCAAGGGCATTGAGATCACCAACCTTGAAGGCCCGATAAGCATCATTGAGTCTGTCATACCGCATGCGAAACCCGCGTGTCTAACCGGCCCTTCCTTTGCCGACGATATTGCGCTTGGCCTGCCCACAGCGCTTACGCTTGCAACCAAAAACAAATCAAATGGCGAGATGTTGCAGAACGCACTAACGACCGAAAACATCCGGCTATACAGAACCACAGACACACTAGGCGCGGAGCTAGGCGGCGCCCTGAAAAACGTGGTCGCTATCGGCGCAGGTATTGTCATTGGCGCAGGCCTTGGCGATAGCGCTCGCGCAGCCCTCATGGCACGCGGTTTTTCTGAAATGCAAACGTTGGCTGTGAAACTGGGCGCTGACCCTGTTACGCTTAACGGTCTTTCAGGATTTGGTGATCTTGTACTGACCTGCACTTCGACCCTATCTCGCAATTTTTGCCACGGCCTTGCTTTGGGTAAGAACGATACTCCAGACCCAAGCAAAACTGTCGAGGGCGTAAAGACCGCGGAAGCTGTCCGACAACTCGCCGAGAAACATAATCTTGAGTTGCCGGTCTGTGAAGTTATCGCCGATATTTGCACAGACAAACTCACAATCTCTGAGGCTTTGCAAAGCCTCCTGTCACGACCCCTGAAAGAGGAATGAACATGTTAGTAGCCGTGATCACGAAAGACAAAGATGGCGCACTTCAGACCCGTTTGGACAATCGCCCAGCACACGTTGAGTACCTAAAATCATCCGAGTTCGTTCGCATGGCCGGACCGTTTGTCAGCCCAGCGGGTGAGATGTACGGATCTATGATTATTCTAGAGGTCGACAGCTTAGATGACGCACATGCATGGGCTGAAGAAGATCCATATGCAAAAGCAGGATTGTTCTCAGATGTTCGAATCGAACATTGGAACAAGGTGATCGGTTAATGGCGCATTGGTTGTTTAAGTCTGAGCCCGACGTCTTTGGCTGGGATGACTTGGTCGCAAAGGGTGATGCAGGCGAGGAATGGGATGGCGTGCGAAATTACCAAGCGCGTAACAACATGCGCCTAATGGCCCTTGGTGATACAGGGTTTTTCTATCACTCAAGGTCTGGCCTAGAAATCGTCGGTATTGTTGAAGTTTGTGCCGTGGCCCATCCAGACAGCACAACAGATGACGATCGATGGGATTGCGTCGATGTGAAAGCCGTTCGACCATTCCAAACGCCTGTTTCCCTTGAGATGATCAAAGCGGACTCGAACCTGCGCGACATGATCCTGGTCAAGAACTCACGCTTATCGGTTCAACCAATTTCAGATGAAGAATGGGCGCAAATTTGCGCGCTTGGAAAAACAAATCCCTAGCCCTGAGGCGCTTCGTTGCGCATACTTCTTTCAAAATGGGAGGAGAGAAAAATGGGATTTTTGTCTGTAATCGTAGCGGCAGTAGCTGGCTTTGCCTTTGGTGCTGCTTGGTACATGGCACTCGCAAAGCCTTGGATGGAGGCGGCTAACATCACGGTGGGACCCGATGGCCGTCCGGAAAATGACTCTGCGTTGCCCTATATAATGGCAGCGGTTGCAATGTTTGTCGTAGCGGGAATGATGCGCCACACCTTTGCACTTTCAGGAATTCAAACTGCTGGCAAAGGTTTGATCTCTGGGCTTGGTGTAGGGCTATTTTTCATCAGCCCTTGGATCATGATCAATAACGGTTATGGCGGGCGCCCATTCAAACTTACGTTGATTGATGGCGGTTATGCGACGTTTGGCTGTGCGATCATGGGTCTAGTCTTAACTTTGATCTAAACAAAAACGCCCGCCAAAATTGGCGGGCGCCTAAATTCGATTTATCAGAATTTAGGCGTAAACAGACTCTTTGCCAAAGTGCTTTGTCAGCATGTAGTAGACAACAGCGCGATACTTATTGCGCTCTGATTTGCCGTAAACTTCAATAACTTTATTGATCGCATCCATAAGCTCAGGCCCATCGGCAAGGCCAAGCTTCTTCATGAGAAAATTGTTTTTTACTGTCTCAAGCTCGGAGGCTTGTGAGCCAGCAACAGTGGATGCGTCTGCATTGTAAATCGACGGGCCGCATCCAATGGTCACCTTTGTCAAAAGGTCCATGTCTGGTGTCATGCCGCACTTATTCTTCAGATCGTCCGCGTACTTTTCGATCCACTCGTCTCTCTTACCCATGGTATGTCCCCATTGTTGTTTGTCGGCCCAAATTGGCCAGTCTCCCATGCCGAAGGCACGGATTGCGAACACGTTACTGTCTAGAACTGGCTCGGGTAAAGAACAATTAAGGGGGAAAACAAGGTTTGGCGGATCATCGGCACCCCCCACGACCATCGACTTGCAAGTGAAAATGATCAGCATGAAGCGCGTTGAAGTCCGGCGAAAGCGTCAATCCGAACCACTTACACGCGTCGTCTCGGACGGTTCTCAAAAACACAGCTTCGATTTCTGAACCAATCCAATCGTCAATCAGACGGATCCGTTGTTGGTTTGCAAACCTAAATCCAGTTACGTCAATTGCCTGAGCGCGCGCATGAGTGCTCCACCTCTGCGCTTGTTCCGAGGTGGTTCGAATGCGGCGGCAACTGTAGCTGCCAATCTGGTCAATTCTGGTGACCGTGGTTCCCAGCACCTGCTTTGCCCGTGGCTGAAGGCTATGTTCTTCCCACATTGCAAGGCTAAGGGCCGTCGAGCAGGCTGTTTCAATGGGGTCAATTTGTGCTCCACCGATTAATGCTATCGAAACACGTGACGTGATACCGCAGTTTTCGGAGTCTATTTTGTCATCAAGCGCGTTCATTGTAGCTGCGCCGCTTAATGCTCCCATGCAAAGCATCGGGTTTGCTTTGGCTTTTGCAAATTTCCATTGCGTCAGTGGTGAAACCGGATCGCTGACTGACAACGGTTGCAACGGATGCCATTCATTCGGCAACGGGCTATCTGGATGCAACAATGCGGTCATGCCGCCGATCCCCAACAGCACTGATACAAACAAAAAAGCCGCGCGAGACACTCTCGCACGGCTTTTTGATGTTCTTCTCACGGGCACTTAGTAACGATAGTGCTCAGGCTTAAACGGTCCATCAACGGAAACGCCGATATAATCTGCCTGTTGCTTATCAAGCGTCGACAGCTTGGCCCCGATACGATCAAGGTGTAGGCGCGCTACTTTTTCATCCAAGTGCTTGGGTAAGATAAAGACGCCTGGCTGATATTCATCGCCTTTTGTCCACAACTCGATCTGCGCCAAAACTTGGTTTGTGAAAGACGCCGACATCACAAATGATGGGTGCCCAGTTGCGTTTCCAAGATTCAACAAACGGCCTTCGGATAATAGGATCAGACGATTGCCATTTGGCATCTCGATCATGTCGACCTGTTCTTTGATGTTTGTCCACTTGTGGTTCTTCAAAGCTGCCACTTGGATTTCATTGTCAAAGTGACCAATGTTCCCAACAATCGCCATGTCTTTCATTTCGCGCATATGCTCGATCCGAATGACGTCTTTGTTGCCAGTTGTGGTAATAAAGATGTCTGCAGTAGCAAGTGCATCCTCGAGCAAGACAACTTCGAAGCCGTCCATCGCAGCCTGAAGCGCACAGATTGGATCAACCTCAGTCACCTTAACACGCGCTCCAGCACCGCGCAGTGATGCAGCAGACCCTTTGCCAACGTCGCCATAACCCATCACGACAGCAACCTTGCCAGCCATCATCGTGTCTGTAGCGCGACGGATGCCATCAACTAGAGATTCCTTACAGCCGTATTTGTTGTCGAACTTTGACTTGGTAACAGAGTCGTTCACGTTGATAGCAGGGAACGGCAATTGCCCGTTCTTGTGCAAATCATAAAGACGGTGAACACCTGTTGTCGTTTCCTCGGAAACACCAAGGATCTGCTCTCTCGTCTTAGTGAACCAGCCTGGGGATGCCGCCATCCGCTTCTTGATCTGCTCTTTGATCACAGCCTCTTCTTCAGACTGAGGAACAGCGATAATCTCTTCGCCTGCTTCTGCGCGAGCGCCCAAAAGAACGTATAGTGTTGCATCGCCACCATCGTCCAAGATTAGGTTTGGTCCGTCTTCAAACATGAATGACTTATCTAAGTAATCCCAATGCTCTTCCAGTGATTGACCTTTGATCGCAAAGACTGGTGTGCCGCCCGCGGCGATCGCAGCTGCTGCGTGATCTTGGGTTGAGAAAATATTACATGACGCCCAGCGCACGTCAGCGCCCAGTTCAACAAGTGTCTCGATCAAGACCGCAGTTTGGATCGTCATGTGCAACGAGCCAACAATGCGCGCACCTTTCAGCGGTTGCGCTTTGCCATATTCTTCACGCAACGCCATCAGGCCCGGCATTTCAGTTTCTGCGATATCCAGTTCTTTGCGGCCGAACGCCGCCAATTCAATGTCTTTGACAATATAGTCGGTGGTCATTTTCGTGCACCTTTGCGCTAAGTTTGTGTGGCGAATAACATGGGTTGGCATTATCGACAATAAGTAGAAGCCGTAGCAATTTTCAGCTGTATTGGAGGGTTCATGGTACAAAAACGTGCGTGGCAAAGAATGCTGTCAGGTCGTCGCCTTGACCTACTCGACCCTACCCCGATGGATATTGAAATAGAGGACATCGCACATGGCCTTTCGTTTGTGGCCAGGTGGAATGGGCAGACAAAAGGTAATTTTGCTTATTCTGTTGCCGAACACTCGATTCTTGTCACTAAAATCCTTGGGCGACTTGAACCGAAGGTCGCAGATAAATGGCTGCTTGCGGCTCTGCTACATGATGCACCGGAATATGTGATCGGCGACATGATCTCACCTGTCAAAGCTGCCGTTGGTCCCGGATACGAAGCCCTAGACGAACGCCTTGCTACAGCGATTCACTTGCGGTTTGGTCTTCCTGCAAAAATTCCCCAGAACATCAAACGAAAGATCAAGCTCGCGGATAAGATCAGCGCTTGGATGGAAGCCACACAATTGGCTGGGTTTTCAAGCGACGAAGCGACAAAGTTCTTTGGCAAGGTTGAGCCTGAGATCGTGCAAGATCTCAAACTCACACTTCGCCCACCAATGGAAGTGCGTAGCGATTTCGTGACGCTTCACAATGCTCTCTTGGAGAAGCTGTAGTGTTCAAGGTTCGCCCAATAAGCAAAAAAGACGCGCACGAATGCGCACGGATCATAAACTATACTATTAGGCAGGGCGGGACCACTGCGTATGAAGAGGAATACAGCGTTGATGACTTTGACGCGCATTACCGAGAAGAGGCAGTAGTTTGTCTCGTCGTGCTAGATTCAGATGTCGTCGTCGGTTTCCAAGGCATGTTTGATATCGGTGAAGGCGTTTTGTCTATTGGCAGCTTTACCGATCAAGAAAATCCAGTGTCAGGCGCTGGTCGCGCATTGATCCAAGGATCAATCAAAAAAGCGCCGGTTAGGCTATAGATCCACCATCGCCAAGATCACAGCCGACAATGAGTCCGGGTTAGGATACTATAACCGCGTCGGCTTTCAAGATGACCACATTCTCCCTAACGATCACACGCGGAATGACGGCCGAACGGTCGATCGTATAGTGAAACGCCTCATCCTTTAGCGGGGACTCCGCTTGGCGAGGATCCGCTGCAAAGTCCTGCGATGCATGTTGAGCCTACGAGCTGTTTCTGAAACGTTTCTATCACATAACTCATAAACACGTTGAATATGCTCCCAGCGAACCCGATCGGCGCTCATTGGGTTTTCTGGGGGTGGTGGTAATTCATCTTGGCGGGCCAGCAACGCATTTGTGACGTCCGTCGCATCTGCGGGTTTGGCTAAGTAATCCGTTGCACCAATCTTAACCGCTGCAACTGCTGTCGCTATCGCACCGTACCCGGTTAACACAACGACCCGGCTTTCAGGTCTTCGCTCTCTCAAGGCCTCGACAACGTCTAGACCATTACCATCTTCCAAACGCAAATCTACCACCGCGTAAGCAGGCGGGCGAGCGGTCGCAATGGTCTTTCCCTCAGCAACGCTTTGCGCCGTTTCCACATTGAAGCCGCGCTTCTCCATCGCTTTTGCGAGACGTCGCACAAAGGCCTCGTCATCATCAACAAGAAGCAACGTGGAGTCGGGACCAAGATCCAATGGCTGATTTGTCATACTGTTACTCCGCAATCCTAGTGTGGACGTAGTACCAGTAGTATACCCGTCGATTCACATTAACCAATATGACAGGCAATTCGATCAGCAACTGACTGCGGCGTATCGTCACTCTTAAAGAAATCAACGAACCCGTCTTCCGGTGTCACAAAGTAACTAAAAACTGAATGGTTCATCAAATAAAACTCAGGGTCGTCATCGGCTCGGCTATAGACAACACGGTATTCTTTCGCGGCGGCCTTAATCTGTTCTTCTGATCCAGTTAATCCAATCATTTTCGGATGAAAATTATTGGTATAATCTTCCATGATCTCGACCGAGTCGCGAGCTGGATCAATAGTCACAAAAACGGGCGTTAGATTAACATCTATGTCTGCTAAAATATCTGTCGCTATTGAATTTCGCTCTACGTCCATTGGGCAAAAATCAGGACAAAACGTATAGCCAAAATAGACCAAAGTTGGACCTGTGATAACATCTTGGTCAGTAACGATTTCCCCGGTTTCAGAAACTAACGTAAAAGGCCCACCAATATTACCACCGGCAACAGCTGATGCAGAACAAGCTGCAGCGTACATGCTACCACGCGCGACAAAGGCAGCCGTCCCCAAAATCAAGACACCCAATGCTGTCCCCGACAGGATCGCAAATTTCTTATCCATGACGCTTCCCTTTTTGGCCGCATTGCTTGAATGCTCAACACCGCTTAACAAGAAGCAGTCTTTTTCCTCCAATCACAAGAGCGCGATGAACGAAACCCATCATTCAGAATTTCAGCACCGAAAACGAAGCACTTGGGTTCGACTTCGAACCCTTGTCATTTTGCGTTGGATCGCGATTTTTGGGCAGCTTGCAGCAATTATGGTCGCTGTGCTTGTTTATGATTTGCAGTTGAGATTCGAATTGGCCCTCTTGGTTGTGGGAAGCTCGCTTGTTGCCAACCTCTATTCCAGCTTTCTCTTTCCACAAAACCACAGACTCACAGAGCGCCAGGCAACGCTAATGCTTCTGTTTGATATCATTCAGTTGGCTTTCTTGCTTTATCTGACAGGCGGAATCGACAATCCTTTCATGCTCTTAATATTGGCACCTGTAACCATCGCTGCGACTGTCTTAGACCGAAACAACGTGATCGTCGTACTGGTTATCACATTGGCCGCAATTTCATTTTTGAGCCAAATTAGCCTCCCAATATTAGATGCAAGCGGCTCGCTCTTGGAGTTGCCCGAACTCTTCGGATTTGGCTTTTGGGTCGCTCTAATGATCGGCGTAATTTTTCTCGCAGGGTATGCGCGGCGGGTCACCACAGAGATGCATGTCATGGGTGATGCCTTATTGGCTACCCAGCTTGCGTTATCGCGCGAACAAAAGCTGACAGATCTTGGCGGCGTTGTTGCTGCCACAGCCCACGAACTCGGGACGCCACTTGCAACGATTAAACTTATCAGCTCTGAATTATTGGAAGAGGTGGAGGACAACAAAGAGCTCTTCGACGATGTCAGTTTGATTCGCGAACAAGCCGATCGGTGTCGTGAAATCCTCCAGTCTATGGGGCGCGCAGGAAAAGACGACAAACACTTAAGGATGGCGCCCATCGAGGCCTTGGTCAGAGAAGCCGCCGAACCTCATACATCACGCGGAAAGACAATTCTCTTCGATGTTGCGCCAGAGAGCGATACAAGTTTGGGGCAACCAATCGTTCAGAGACAGCCGGAGATTATCCATGGTTTGCGCAATCTGATCCAGAACGCGGTGGATTTTGCGAACGAACGGGTCGGAATCGATATCACCTGGACAGATGCGACGGTTCAAGTCCGGATCGCCGATGATGGGATGGGTATTCCATCATCAGTAATTGGACGGATCGGAGATCCATTTGTTAGGCGAAGGCGCGCAAACCAGGATAAGATCGATCGACCTTCCTACGATGGTATGGGGCTGGGGCTATTTATTGCGAAAACACTATTAGAGCGCAGCTCAGCCGAACTGCATTTCTCAAATGGTGACCAAACAACCGACCCCGACCAAACTGGCGCGATAGTGAACGTTTGGTGGCGCCGGTCGGCTATTGAATTGGGCAAAGGCGAACTCGGGAGCGCACTTGGCGAAAACAAACTAAACCTTCCTTAGCGTGGTATTAACTGACGATTAACTATGTAGTGCGAAACTGGGAGTGCAGCTGCTGGTAACTCCATGACACTTGAACTTCTTATTCCCCTTACGACGCTACTTGGCTTTTGTATCGGGGCAATCATTGGTTTGAAATTCAATTCAAGGCCTCTACCCATTGGCACTAGACAACCCAGCCCGTTTGCGTCGCGAACATCATTTTTGTTTGAGGGGAACGATCTTATTGATGCGACCCCTTCAGGGTACCAGTTGCTCGAGGGTTTGAACTACTTTGAAAGCGACAAAGAAAACCTCATCGCATTGTGCCGAGATCAATATCCAGACCTAGAAACTGCCTGGAACAGCATCACCTCGTTGGAGTGCTTAAAGTTGGTCGATAGAGAAACACAGGCATGCGATTTAGAAATTGCTTGTACGGGTCATCGCGTCTCTTTGCGATTGCTTGACGGCCCTGAATACCGTGGACAGACGATACAGGAAGATCTACTGGCGAAGCGATTAAATGACCTCGCAGGAATACTCGAAAAATCGCCATATTTGATCTGGAAGGAATGGCCAGACGGAAAACTGATTTGGTCAAATCAAAGATATTCGGATTTCCTTGCCAAACAGAAAGACGGCGAACAGATAGACACCGCTTTAACTACAGATCGCCTTTTCCCAGAGCTGACACATCCAGAAAAAGATCAATCGACAGCGCAAGAATGTCACCTGTGTACCATCGATCATCTCGCTCAAGAAGAACACTGGTTCAATGTTACCAGCTTCCCCTCAAACGAAGGCGCTCTTCACTTTGCAGCTGACGCTAATGCTGCAGTAAAGTCAGACCGACTTCAAAAATCAATGCTACGAACTTTTGTTCAAATCTTTGCGCAATTGGCCATCGGCTTCGCAATCTTTGATGAGAACAGGCAACTTAAGATCTACAATCCAGCGCTTTCAGATCACTGTGGCCTAGATCCCGTATTTCTTTCATCGCAGCCAACGCTTAGCCGCGTGATCGAAGAAATGCGTAGTAAAGACAAAACACCAATCCCAAAGGATTATGGCGAATTCCGGCAAACCATTCGCGACCTCGAAAACGCCACGTCAGGTTCCGGGTACGAGGCTATTTGGGCATTGTCCGATGGACAAAATTTACGTGTAACAGCGCGTCCATATCAAAACGGATCCATGGCATTCTTGGTCGAAGATGTATCGAAAGAGATAACGTTAACACGAAAATATCGTTCCGAAGTTCAGGCACATCAAGATATGATTGATACAATCAAAGAACCGATGTTTCTATTTTCACCGTCTGAAAACCTTGCCGCGCAAAACATAGCGGGAACAGAGTTTCTCGGAAAAAAAGGTATTCTTGGCTGCCAAACGCTTCGAGAATTCAGCAGCATTGTAGCCACAAAAATGCTGCGTGGGCGGCAATCGAGTAACCTAAGTAAGTTCCTCGCAATTGCTCGCAATCAAGAGCTATTAGTTCATTTGGTTGATGGACGGACAATGTCCTTAAACAGAACAGCGGTCGCCGGTGGATATTTCCTGATAAAACTGGTGCATATATATGCCCCAGTCGTGAAGATTCCTCGTGTGGTCGAGCGCGCGGCTCGGTAAACGACAATTAGCACTTGCGGCGTTTTCGGCAGCAGATACCTTGTCGACATGTCGCAAAAAATATTTTCCATAGTTTCAGAAAATGAAAGTGAAACTGGCACGCTGGCACGTCAATTTTCCAAGATTCTTGCGGCCGGTGATGTAGTAATTTTGGAAGGCGAAATCGGCGCCGGAAAATCCGCGTTTTGTCGCGCCTTGATCAAGGCATATTTAGGAGAAGATGCTGAGGTTCCTTCCCCAACATTTACTATCGTTCAAACGTACGATGCGCCAGATTTCGAAATCTGGCACTGTGATCTATATCGACTAAGCAATCCTGATGAAGTCATCGAACTAGGGATCGACGAGGCTATGGAGACTGCGCTCGTTCTTATAGAGTGGCCGGACAGATTGGGTGATATGGTGCCCGAGGAAGCACTGAAAATCGCAATTGCAGCCGAGGACGACAATCGCCAGTTCAATGTTCACGGGTCTACTGGTTGGGCGTTGAGGCTCAGTGAAATCAATGACGCCACGTGATATCTTACGCACCAATTTTCTAATTCAATCTGGTTATGAAAACTCTACTTTGCGACCGATCCCTTCGGATGCTTCGGTGCGACGGTATTTTAGGTTAGTGGATTCAAATAGCCGAAAATTGATCTTGATGGACGCACCAACATCAGAAAATCTTCGAACATCAGAGTTTCTAAAGATCGCAAAGCAACTGCAAGCTGCGGGAGTGCACGCGCCAGAGGTTACACAGTCGGATCTAAAAAATGGCTTTGTAGTCCTGTCCGATCTCGGACCAAACACCGCCAAGGCACACTTGGATGAACATCCTGATGACGCTTTGGAAATTTACAAAGCGCTGGCTAGAGTTCTAAGTCAGACCGAAGCAATTTCGGTCCGGGGCCTGTCGCAAATGACAAGCGACATCGCAGGGGATATGGTCTCGGTCGCGACAGAGTTTTTTCTGCAACGGCCGGATCTTTCCTCCGAATTAGTACAGATCATCACTGATGCATTTGAAAAATATTGCGCGGGCGCATCTACACTGGCTCTTAGAGATTTCCACTTGGAAAATGTGATTTGGCGCGCGGATCTAATTGAGCAAGATCGGGTTGGATTAATTGACTTTCAGGATGCCGTTTTGGCGCCGAAAGGGTATGATCTTGCCTCGCTTCTCAGGGATGCACGACGAGATGTTGATCCGAAATTAAGTGCCCTCGTGATCGACGAATACATGGCAGAAAACCAATTAGACGCTGCATTCCGTGCTCAGTTCCATTGCTTGGCAATTCAGCGAAACCTTCGAATTTTGGGTATTTTCAAAAAGCTCGCAACCAATCCGGAGAAATCCAAATACCTTGGCCATTTGCCGCGCGTCAAAAGATTGGTGATAGAAGACGCTGAACAGCTGGGATTTGAGCCCATAAGCACTTTTGTGGACAGGTATATACGATGAGAATTCCCGCTCTAATCTATGCTGCTGGCCTCGGGACTCGCATGAAGCCTTTGACCAACGATCGACCGAAACCACTAATAAGAGTCGCAGGTAAAACGCTCTTAGATCATGCATTTTCAGCGCTTAATCACACCCAGATTTCAAACATTGTGATCAACACCCACTACAAATCTGAAATGATTCACGCGACGCCGTTTCCGCGAGATGTCCAATTTTCTCATGAGAAAATGCTATTAGAAACGGGGGGCGGGCTTAAGCAAGCAATATCTTCGCTGGGTGGAAATCCTGTTGTGACACTAAACTCAGATGCGGTTTGGAAGGGAGAAAATCCCGTCTCGTTTTTGATGAAGCATTGGAGAGAAGATATGGATGCTTTGCTGCTTGTGGTCAAAACTGACGCGGCGGTCGGTCATGTCGGAACAGGTGATTTCAATATCGACGCCGAAACTGTTCTAAGCAATGGGACTCAAACGGTTTATACCGGTCTTCAGGTAATAAGAACCGAGCTTTTCGAAAAAGAAGAGGCGAACGTATTCTCAACCAGGGTCGTCTGGGAAAAAATGTTAGCCCGCCGTACAATGCATGGGGTGGTATACTCCGGTCAGTGGTGCGATGTTGGCTGCCCCGCTTCAATTCCTTTGGCAGAAGCGATGTTGCAAAGAAAAGAATCTAGATGATCAGCGTAACACCCAAAATCTATGGCATGTCGCCCGGAATCGATGTCGGGCCGGCTTTTCTAGAAGGGTTCCTTAACCTAACCCAGGATCTTGCACCTCATGAGCGGGCACAGGCAACGGTTTTCGTAAATACGACTAGAATGCGCAATCGGTTAAACGGCGCTATGGCTGCTGATGGCGCGATGTTATTGCCAAAAATACGTTTGATAACTGACCTCGCAGCTGAGGATATCTCGTTAGCGCCAGCACGCGGAACACTTTCACAAAAACTGGAGATTGCGCAGCTTGTTGCATCGCTTTTGGAGGCAGCGCCCGATTTGGCGCCACGCACGTCAGTCTTTGCGCTTGCAGACAGCCTGCTATCTTTGATGAACGAGATGGCTGCAGAAGGTGTGTCCTTCGAAGAAATTCAAGAACTAGATGTCACAGATCAATCTGGGCATTGGCGCAGGACGCTTGATTTTCTTAATATCATCGCGCCCTTCGCCGCCAACACAGACACACCTGACTTTCGACAGGCGCAAGCAGTCGCCCGCCAAATCGCCGAGTGGAACGTAAACCCGCCAAAACATCCTGTATTTGTCGTAGGTTCGACAGGGTCTCGCCTTCCAACACGCACCCTTATGAAAGCCGTATCCAAACTTCCCCGTGGTGGTGTGATCCTACCCGGGTTTGATATTCACATGCCAGCAGATGTTTGGGCGGCACTAGGCGATGGATCAGAAAAAACAGATCAAGAAGACCACCCCCAGTATCGTTTCTGGAAAATCTTGCGCGGCCTTGTATTAGATCAAACCGATGTCATGCCTTGGCCCAGCGCACAAACCGCCCAGGATGGACGAAACAAGCTCATTTCTCTTGCGATGCGGCCAGTGCCCGTAACCGATGGATGGCAAAAAGACGGGCCGGTGCTTGGAGATCTCTGCCTGTTAACTAATGAAATAACGTTGATTGAAGCCAGAACGCCAAAGGTTGAGGCCGAAGCAATCGCGCTATGCGTGATGCAAGCAATCAATGATGGAAAAACAACAGCGATTATTTCGCCTGATCGCGTTCTAACCCGACAGGTGTCAGCCGCACTTGATCGTTGGGATGTGGTTGCAGATGACAGTGCTGGCATTCCCTTGCAGTTGACGCCGCCCGGTCGGTTATTATGCCATGTCGGTGATACTTTCACCAACGACATCACTTCTGAGCTCTTATTAGTTTTACTTAAACATCCCCTGACACACAGCACCGATAAAGATCGCGGAAATCATCTTAGATTCACCCGTGAGTTGGAACTTGCGCTACGCAAGGGTGGTAAAGTCATTGTACAGCCCAATGACCTGCATGATTGGGTAGAAAACCGAAAATCGTCAGATCCTGATTTGTGCCAATGGATCGACTGGATTATCGCGCTTCTATTTAGCGATGAAAGCCGACCGTCAGACGCAAGAGCGCTACTTGATCAACATATTTCTAGATCAGAGAAACTATGCGCCGGACCAACTCATGAAGGAAGCGGTGCGCTTTGGGATGAAAGCGCAGGCCGCCAAACACGTGAGCAATACGAATTGCTAGAAAGGGAAATCGGCACCGCTGGGCAGTTGTCGATTCGCGATTACTTATCTTTATTCACGAATGTCCTCTCAAGCCAAACAGAACGGAACCCCGACAAGGGACGTTCAGATGTCTTAATCCTTGGAACCTTGGAATCGCGGGTTCATGCGGCTGATCTTGTAATACTAGGTGGCTTAAACGACGGTGTTTGGCCTGCTGCGCCCGAGGCTGACCCGTGGCTAAACCGCCAAATGCGCAAAAAGGTTGGATTGCTATCACCCGAACGCCAGATTGGTCTTTCTGCGCATGACTTTCAACAGGCTATGGGCGCGACAGAGGTTGTTGTCACACGCTCTTTGCGCAGTGATGAATCCGAGACCGTGCCGTCACGCTGGCTAAATCGTCTGACAAATTTACTAGAAGGCTTACCCAAAACAGACGGTCCAAAAGCATTGTCTGAAATGCGGTCACGGGGTATGAAATGGACGGATTTGGCGATTGCAAATCTAAGCCCTGAAATACAAATCGAGCCCGCGGGCCGCCCTTCCCCACAACCGCCAGCACTGCACCGCCCAAAACAGCTGTCCGTTACCCGTATCAAGACTCTAATTCGGGATCCTTACGCGATTTATGCCGAACGTATGTTGCGCCTACCGCAACTGAACACTTTGGCACAACGCCAGGAATACCAGCTAAGGGGTGTCATTTTTCACAGCATCTTGCAGGATTTTGTCGATGGCAAAACGGATGTGCACAGCGATAACGCCACAGACATATTGCGGGCGTTGGCGCAAAAATCAATTGCAGACGCCTGCCCTTGGCCAAGGATCCAACTGCAATGGCAATGCCAGTTTGAAAAGATCGCGCCAAAATTCATTGCTGCTGAAAAAGTCAGGCAAAACGGTGCGCATCCTTTGGTCACAGAAGCGCACGGTAAATTGGTGTTTGACGCTCTAGAGTTTACGCTTGTTGGGATCGCGGATCGTATTGATCTTTCGGATAACGGAAAGGCAGTTCTTTACGACTATAAGACCGGCGCAATTCCCTCCGAAAAACAGCAAACCTACTTTGATAAACAGTTATTGCTGGGCGCCGCGATGATCGAGGCTGGCGCGTTCGAAAAAGTTCCGGTCCTTGAGGTCGCGCAAGCTCAGTTCCTTGGCATCAACGCAGACATGAAGATTGCAAATGCGCCTTTGGCAAAGGTCAGCCCAGCGCAGGTCATCGAGGATTTCAAATCTCTAATCGCAAATTGGTTGGACCCGCAGCGAGGTTACACCGCACGTATGGCGTTATTTAGAAAAACAGATTTTGGGGCCTATGATCATTTATCACGATTTGGCGAGTGGGGTCTGAATTCTGATCCCAACCCAGAGGTGGTTGAATGAGACGAAATGAGGCCACTCAAACCCAAGTAGATGCTGCTGATCCGCAATCCAATACTTGGTTAACCGCAAATGCGGGTTCAGGTAAAACGCGTGTTTTGACGGATCGTGTTGCGCGCCTTTTGTTGGATGGCGTCGATCCGCAGAACATTCTATGCCTGACCTATACCAAAGCTGCGGCATCTGAGATGCAAAACCGTTTGTTCAAACGGTTGGGCGCATGGTCAATGCTATCAGACTCTGACCTGCGCCGCGATCTACAGGAACTTGGCGTTGAGGATCAAACGGGCAAAGTCAGTTTGCCTGTCGCTCGGCGCCTATTTGCGCGCGCAATTGAAACGCCGGGCGGTCTAAAAATCCAAACTATCCATTCTTTTTGCTCCAGTATATTGCGACAGTTTCCGCTCGAAGCTCACGTCAGCCCACAGTTCAAAGAACTAGATGAGGTTGCCTCAAAAAAACTTCAACGCGAATGCCTCGACGAAATCGCCGTTGGCCCGAACAGCGCAATATTGCGCCGATTTCTCTTACATTTCACGGGCGCAGATCTTTCCGAATTTGTCGGGGCACTGAGTCAGAAGAAGCGTTCTTTTCAGACACCATTCAATCCAGCAAACACGCGTGCGTCTTTGTCATTAGACGCTGAGACCACAGCCGATCAACTCCTGAATTCAGTTTTTGCATTCGGCTGGTCAGAGCTGCTTAAACGCCTGATAGATGCTCTTGAGTCTGGAATTGCGACGGACAAAAAGAACGCTTCTTTGCTCCGGGGTTTGGTGGACCAAGACATCTCGATGGATCTTTTGGCCAAATTAGAGTCTGTTTTTCTCTTTGGCGAAAAAACAAAATCACCGTTCGGTGCGAAAATCGGAAGCCTTCCGCAAAAAGGCGTAAGGGAAGCAAATCCTGAGCTGATCTCAGAGCTCAATCAGTTCATGCAACGGGTTGAAGATGGCAGAAGCACGCGTCTGGCATTGGAGGCATTCGAACGAGCCCAAGACCTGCATCGGTTTGGTCAATTGTTTTGCGATACCTACGAAGCCCGCAAATTGGCTTTAGGCGTTTTGGATTTTGATGATCTAATCTCAAAAGCGCTCGCATTATTTCAAGATCCGAAAGTCGCGCAATGGGTTCTATACCGCATCGACGGTGGGATTGATCATCTGCTTGTTGATGAGGCGCAAGATACAAGCCCAACCCAATGGGCAGTAATTCGCGCTTTAACCGAAGAGTTCGCAACGGGTGAATCAGCGCGTCAGAATATCCGGCGTACGATTTTTGTCGTTGGTGACAAAAAACAGTCGATCTATTCCTTCCAAGGTGCCGATCCCAAAGAATTTGACAGAATGCAGACACACTTTAATCAAGCGCTGGATGCATCGAATGACAAACTGGTGGCGCCTGCACTGCAGCACTCGTTCCGCTCATCGCCTGCGATCTTGCGGTTCGTAGATCATGTATTTGGTGGCGATCTTGGGCCCGCGATCGGCGGCAGTGCAACGCATATCGCGTTCAATAGCGACCTGCCAGGACGCGTTGACGTTTGGCCGTTGCTCGAACCTTCTGACCAAAACGAGGAAAAGGATGATTGGTTTAATCCAGTAGATCAATTGCAAGATACCCATCACGACGTGCGATTGGCCGAAGACATCGCAGCGCAGATCAAACAAATGATCGCAGAAAACTCGCTTCCGGAAAAAAATCATGCAACAGGCGAAATCACGTTTCGCCCAATCAGCGCAGGCGATTTTTTGATCCTCGTACAAAGGCGTTCAGACTTGTTTGCTGAAATTATTCGCGCCTGCAAATCAGCGGGTTTGAGCGTTGCCGGTGCAGATCGATTGCAATTGACGGCCGAACTGGCCGTCAAAGACATTTGCGCGGTTTTGAACTTCTTAGCCCTGCCCGAAGACAGCTTGTCCCTTGCCGCTGCGTTGCGATCCCCACTGTTTGGGTGGAGCGAACAAGACTTATACAAAGTCGCCTATCACAGAACTCAAGATCACTTGTGGCAAGCATTGCGCGGCAACACAGATCATCCAAAGACCCTTTCAATTCTGAATGACCTTCGATCAAAATCGGACTTCTTGCGCCCTTACGATCTGATTGAACGTCTCTTGGTGCGTCACAGTGGTCGAACGAATTTGCTGGCGCGTCTCGGAATGGAGGCTGCGGATGCTATTGATGCTTTACTCGCGCAAGCGTTAAAATATGAATCCACTGGCGTGCCCAGTCTGACAGGGTTCTTGTGTTGGCTAGAAACCGAAACAACAGAGATCAAACGACAGATAGATTCTCAATCAGACGAAATTCGTGTGATGACGGTTCACGGCTCCAAAGGCCTAGAAGCACCTATCGTTATCCTTCCAGACACGGCAATTCGACGTAACACAGTCCAAGATGATCTATTGACCACAGGTGATGTTGTTCACCTAAAACCGCCAAAGTCAAAGCTACCCCCAGCGCTGAACGCAACTGTTGAAGAGGTCAAAAACCTCCAAGAAGCAGAACGAATGCGCCTTCTTTATGTTGCCATGACTAGGGCCGAGAGCTGGCTGATTGTTTGTGGCGCAGGTAAATCAGGAGCGGGAACGGATAGTTGGTATTCAATCTGCGAACGCACGATGACTCACGTCGACCAAATCAGTGCGCGTTCAGGACCAATCGATTTTGTTAGATCCCAACATGGCAAATGGCTGCCTGCGCAATCCACGAAAACACACGCAGAGTCTGATGAAACTGTTGTCGTTCCCACGTTTACCGCTCCCGAGATCCTGTCGGTCGAATCCTCGCTTTCACCATCTGATCTCGGCGGAGCCAAAGCACTCACGGGCGAGGTTCATACAGGCGATCAAGGTTTGGCACGCGGACGCATTATTCATACCTTGCTCGAACATTTGCCGGGTATGCCCATCTCAGCAAGAGCCTCAGTTCTAGAAAGGGTCACGAACAGCCATGATGATGCCGAAGCGTTAACGGAAGATGCAATCGCATCGGTCTATTCCGTGATTGATGATCCAAATCTCGCATGGATTTTTGATGCCACGACATTGGCAGAGGTTCCAATATCCGCCGAATTATCCGAGCTTGAAGGCCGACGGATAAACGGGATTATTGACCGCTTGATTGTGACAGAAGACACAGTAACCGCAGTTGATTTCAAATCAAACGCTGTGGTTCCGACATCGGTCGCTGAAACACCTGATGGATTATTGCGACAAATGGGGGCTTATGCAGCCGCTTTGAAACAAATCTATCCAGATCACAAAATTCAAACCGCCCTACTCTGGACAGAAACCGCGGAAATCATGATGTTGCCCGATAAAGTTGTTTCAGATGCTCTCGCCCGCGTGAACACTCCTTGACCATTGGTCGGCTCGTTCATAGTTTCGCATCTCAAACTTATTTATTGGAGGCCACAATGGCTACAGTCGCAGTATCAGATGCAACCTTCGACGCCGAAGTGCGCCAATCCGACATCCCAGTTGTTGTAGATTTTTGGGCTGAATGGTGCGGCCCTTGTAAACAGATTGGTCCAGCGCTTGAAGAGCTGTCCGCCGAAATGGACGGAAAAGTCAAAATCGTTAAAGTAAACGTTGACGAGAACCCGAACTCCCCAGCGCAAATGGGCGTTCGTGGAATTCCAGCGCTGTTTCTGTTCAAAGATGGCGAAGTGGTTTCAAACCGCGCCGGTGCTGCACCAAAAGCTGCACTTCAGGGTTGGATCGAAGATTCGATCTAAAGACCTATTTCAATTAGGAAATTAGGGGCGCTTTTCGCGCCCCTTTTTCGTTGGACCTTGCTGTTGGGCCAACCCGTTGCCATATAGATCAGCAACGAAAGGATGACACTATGGCTTCAGAAGAATTCCCGGGCTGGCACGGAACCACGATCATCGGCGTCCGCAAAGATGGTGAAGTTGTCATTGCGGGCGACGGTCAGGTTAGTCTTGGTCAAACTGTCATAAAGGGCACTGCGCGCAAAGTTCGCAGATTGTCCCCTGGCGGGCATGATGTGATTGCTGGATTTGCGGGATCAACGGCTGATGCCTTCACCTTGCTTGAACGACTTGAGAAAAAATTAGAGGCAACGCCCGGTCAATTGGCCCGCGCCTCGGTTGAGTTGGCCAAAGATTGGCGCACCGACAAATACCTTCAAAAGCTAGAAGCAATGTTGATTGTCAGTGACGGTAGCGAACTGCTGGTCATAACAGGCGCGGGTGATGTTTTAGAACCAGAACATGATGTCGCAGCGATCGGGTCGGGTGGTAACTTTGCGCTAGCGGCTGGCCGTGCGCTTATGGGTACGGAAAAATCCGCTGAAACTGTTGCGCGCGAAGCAATGGCCATCGCATCTGACATCTGTGTTTATACAAACGGTAATCTCACCGTTGAGTCGATCAAAGCATGATCGACAAAGACGATCTAAAGGCCGCGGTCAGCGCCAGCGTCGTGAGTGAAAAACAAGCCGCATCATTGATGAGCTTGGCCCACAGCCGGACGGGTGCGCGTGAAAACCTAGAGCCCGGGGATGAACCGTTTGAATTATTTAAAGGTTTCAACGAAATCTTTATCGTTATTGGGTTGGTGATTTTAGCAACTGGTTGGTGGGGCGTCAGTGCCGGCATTTACGCCAGCAATATCACCAATCCACAGCAGGCCGCTATTCCATTTGGATTGGTAGGGGCCGGAACGATCTGGCTTTTATCTGAATATTTTATTCGCCGGCGTCGCATGGTTGCGCCCGCAATCGCACTGTCGGTGTTGTTCGCAATCAACGCAGCGATTGCCCTAACCGCATATTTCGCCGAACCCTTTATGGTCGCACAAGAAGATTTTGGAAGCCTGCCCCTACCCTTTGCATTGGGCACTGTCGCGTTATTGATCTATTGGATGAGGTTCAAAGTACCGTTTGCAATGGCGATGATCGCTGTTGGTTTGTTTATCGTGGCGCTGCTTTTGGCTGCAACGCAAAGCGGAACCCCTTCATCACTTGAAGATATGTTCCTTTTATCCGCTGGCGGTCCATTCGCTTGGATCACATTGGCGCTTGGACTTGGTGTTTTCGTTGTCGCAATGATCTTTGACATGAGCGACCCACATCGGGTTACTCGCAGGTCTGCCAACGGCTTCTGGCTGCACGTCGTCGCTGCGCCAGCTTTGGTAAACACCATTGCCTTGTCGCTGCTATCTCAAGATGCCGCCAGCAGTAACGCAATCCTATTTGGGATCTTGATCATCTTTGGCATTATTGCCGTAGTCATTGACCGGCGATCTTTCCTCATCACCGCTATCGGTTATGTGGTCGCACTGGCTGCCACCGTTTTTGACGGCGACGGCGCTATGACAACAATCTTGGTTCTAGGTGTTGTACTCCTCCTCCTAGGTGCTTTCTGGGAAAGGATCCGGGCACGTATTCTCGCTATCTTACCCGGCTTTGTCCCACTCCACCGACTTCCCCCTTCCGTAGAGGTTTCATAATCATGACCGACCTAACACCCCGTGAAATTGTTTCAGAACTGGACCGGTTCATCATTGGCCAAAACGACGCAAAGCGTGCTGTTGCCGTGGCTTTGCGAAACAGATGGCGCCGCAAGCAGTTGGGTGACGATCTACGCGATGAAGTCTATCCAAAGAACATTTTGATGATCGGGCCAACCGGTGTCGGCAAAACCGAAATCTCGCGGCGTCTGGCCAAGCTCGCGCGCGCACCGTTTATCAAGGTTGAGGCCACCAAATTTACGGAGGTCGGCTATGTTGGTCGCGATGTCGAACAAATCGTCCGCGATCTTGTCGAAGCCGCAATTATCGAAACCCGCGAATATATGCGCGACGACGTGAAAGCGAATGCCCAACAAGCCGCAGAGGAGCGCGTGATAACCGCAATCGCGGGTGAAGACGCGCGCGAAGGAACGCGCGATATGTTCCGCAAAAAGCTAAAAGCTGGTGAGCTCGATAACACAGTCATCGAACTCGAGCTTGCAGATACCTCCAACCCGCTTGGTGGTTTTGAAATCCCAGGTCAACCCGGTGGCGGAATGGGAGGCATGATGAACATCGGTGACCTCTTTGGCAAAGCCATGGGTGGCCGTACCGTCAAAAAGAAAATGACCGTCGCCGAAAGCTATGACGCCTTGATCGCGGACGAAGCGGATAAGTTGCTTGATGATGAAACCGTCACCAAAGCAGCACTAGAAGCTGTCGAGCAAAACGGCATCGTGTTCCTTGATGAGATCGACAAAGTCTGCGCACGCGCCGATGCCCGCGGTGCCGATGTAAGTCGCGAAGGCGTACAGCGCGATTTACTTCCATTGATCGAAGGCACGACCGTCAGCACCAAACATGGACCGATTAAAACAGATCATGTCCTTTTCATTGCATCAGGTGCATTTCACGTCGCCAAACCGTCTGATTTATTGCCAGAGCTGCAGGGCCGCCTACCAATTCGGGTCGAACTGCGCGCGCTCACAGAGGAAGATTTTGTGCGCATCCTGACAGAAACTGATAACGCGCTGACATTGCAGTACAGCGCGTTGATGAAAACCGAAGACGTGACGATCACATTTGACCCAAGCGGAATTTCAAGCCTGGCCAAAATCGCGGCCGAAGTGAACGAGTCTGTTGAAAACATCGGTGCGCGTCGTCTCTATACTGTTATCGAACGTGTGTTTGAGGATCTGTCGTTTTCTGCTCCGGATAAAGGCGGACAAGAGATCACTGTTGATGCAGCCTTCGTTGAAGAACACCTCGGCGAACTTTCGCGATCAACTGATCTTAGCCGCTACGTTCTTTAGGGGTTTTCGACTGCCCGAATAAAGATCATGAATGGCGGCATGACGCAGCCATCTGGATACATCGGTTTCATTCGCAAAAACCTACCGTTTCTGGCGGTGGGTTTTTTGCTCACGTTCATCTCAGGACTTGGTCAGACTTACTTCATCGCGATTTTTGGGGCTGAAATTCGATCCGAATTCGGACTAAGCAATGGCGACTGGGGACTCCTCTACATGCTTGGCACCGGGTTATCGGCGATTGTCATGGTTTTTGCCGGAACACTCGCCGACAGATACAGAACGAGGAGTCTCAGCGCGATTGTTATTGGCGTCTTAGCAATTGGCTGCCTGTCGTTAGCATATGCAAATTCTGTGCCCGCCCTCTTTGTGATCGTTTTCTTGTTGCGGTTTGCAGGGCAAGGGATGGCTGGACACCTAGCCGTCGTGGCAATGTCGCGGTGGTTCATTGCAACACGTGGTCG
Organism: Cognatiyoonia sp.; assembly: GCA_042093895.1. Taxonomy (GTDB): domain Bacteria; phylum Pseudomonadota; class Alphaproteobacteria; order Rhodobacterales; family Rhodobacteraceae; genus Cognatiyoonia. The sequence goes on from JBELEI010000008.1 coordinate 65,683, forward strand.
GGCAATTGCCGTTGCCTCAATGGGGTTCATGATCGGAGAAGCAACGATGCCTTTGATCATGGTATGGTTGAAATCCTTTGTTGATTGGCGGACGCTCTGGATATGTTTCTCGATTTTTGCGCTCGTGCTTATCCCGATTCTTTCGATCCTCTTGTCGAAAGAACGACAACCCAACGCAGAAGAAGATACCGACCATAGTTCAGGGATGAACGGTTTGCATTGGACGCGCTCCATGGCAATCCGAAATCCAATTTTTTGGCTTTTGGCACCCGCGGTTATGTTGCTGCCGACATTTGGGACTGCATTTTGGTTTCATCAAACCCATTTTGCAGACCTAAAAGGATGGACACATCTGCAATTAGTGTCAGTGTTTCCGCTCGGCACAATCTCATTGGCCTTTTCAACGATCGCCTATGGATGGTTGATTGATCGCTTGGGCGCGGTGCGGCTCCTACCATTCTATCTCGCACCGGCATTGATCGCTTATGCACTGCACTGGGCTGCAACCGATATCTATGTCGTCGCTATCGCTATAATGTTGATGGGCTTTGCAGGCGGTGGGCAGGCAACCGTTCTCAGCGCGTGTTGGGCCGAAATCTATGGAACCCGGTTCCTAGGTGCAATCAAGTCAGCTGTTGCCGCTCTTATGGTTGCCGGTTCGGCGTTGGGTCCGTGGATTACTGGTGTCATGATCGACATCGGTATCGGATTTGACTGGCAGTTGCTGATTATTGGGTTGGTGTTCGGTCTTGCTTGCCTGTTCCAAACAATCCCACGCCGTAAAATTCTATCGATGTCTCTTTAAGTAGATATACAGGGCGCCCTCGCCGCCGTGACGAATATGCGCGGCAACCGATTGCAGAATAATACCATTCAGTGGTGCAGAAGACAGCCAGATCGGCACCTGCCTGCGCAACACACCACGTTGAACTTGAAATGGCCCGCGCGGGTCTTCTCGATCGCCTTTTCCAGTGATCACCAAGACCAGCCGTTTGCCATCATCAAAGGCATCTATCAGAAAACTGATCAAGGCTGGGTGCGCCTGTGATACCGTCATACCGTGCAAATCGATCTTGCGCTCTGGTCGCAATTTCCCGCGTTTGAGTTTCGCAAACGACGACGCGTCCATGTTCAACGGTGCTTTGACGCCGCCCTTTGCCAACGCAACAGGTGCCGATGTGGAAAGTTCCCCAACTTGAAACGGAGCTATGGTTTGTCGCGAATGAACCGGTTCAGGGATTATGGGTTTTTTTGGCTTAGCAGTCGGCCTACCCTCTAACGGATCCGTTTGCTTTGCGACAGATTCCCAAAGCGCGCGTTCGTCTGGCGAAACATGGCGGCGCTTTTTCATCAGTCAGAATGATCAAGTTTCGATAGAGCGTATTCAATTGGCATCAACATTACCATGCGACCCCCGTCTTTGATACGTCCGGCCTCTAGCCCAGCTGCAAGACCTGTTCCGTAAAAAATATCCGCACGCTGCGCTCCTTTGATTGCGGATCCCGTATCTTGGGCAATCATCAAACGTTGCAAGGGATCTTTGCCATCCTTTTCAATCCAAATTGGCGCACCGAGCAAGTTAACCGAAGGATCGACTGCGATACTCCGCATTGTCGAAATAGATCTATTCATCGCGCCAAGTGGTCCGCGCTCGGGCGGTACTTCGTTTACGGGGCGGAAAAATACGTAGCTATCATTGACCCACAACAGTTCTCGCCCTGCCTCTGGATTTCTGCGTACCCAATTACGAATAGCGCTCGCAGAAACTTGGTGTGACTGTAGTTCGCCGCGCGCAATCAGCTCCTTACCGACGGATGAATATTGATGCCCATTCTTCGCAGCAAATCCAACGCGAATGACATCATCATTTGGCAAGCGAATGCGCCCAGACCCTTGCACCTGTAAAAAGAACAAATCAACCGGATCTGCCAACCAAGCAATTTCCAAACCTTTGCCCGCTAGCAGTTCTTGTTCTTCGATTGCACGACGGGTGGCGTATCGACGCCCTGAAACAAGATCCGCTGGTTTTCGGTAAATCGGAAACCGATATTCCGCGCTTTGGGTTAGTGAGCCACTAATCTCAGGTTCAAAGTATCCCGTGAAAAGCGCCGGCTCACCATCCGTAATTTGAACCGGCTGAAAGAATAGTTCAAAGAAGTCTTTGGCTATTGGTCGCTCAAGTGCGATTGCACACAACCGCTGAAATTCTGGCCGATTAATATCAGGACATGTTTCAACGAACGTCCGAAGCGCTGCTTCGTGATCGTCGTCTTCCCAGCCTATTAGATCGTCATAGGAGAGCTTGGTGTATGTTAGGTCCGCCACAGCTGCCCCAGCAAAAAATGTTGCCAAAAGCGTTGGTACGACAAACCTAGCAATCATTCGCCCGTTGCAACGAGACGCCAGTTTGGGTCATCGCTGCCCATATCGCGCGCGAACGTCCAAACATCTTTTTGGCGTTTGATTTCGCTGTCACTGCCTTCAACAACATCACCTGCGTTATCGCGAACCTGATATGTCAACTCACTCTTGAACCGAATTGTGAGCTCAGCCTCATTTGTGGCGCCATCAAAATCTGCATCAACCAAACTTAGATCACTAATACCGATAAAGTTGGCTTCAATCGTTAAGCCTTTTTCTTCACGGTCGCTGACTACACCTTCAAAGGCCTCGTAAACGTCTTCTGAAACGAAATCTTTAATGCTAGCGAGATCGCCCTTTTCGAAAGCCATCAAAATCATTTCATAGGCACCGCGAGCACCTTGCAGGAATTCACCCACATAAAAACTGTTGTCGATACGCTTCATTTCAGAAAGTGCGGACGCGGACGCGCTACCTTTTTCGACATGGTCAATAACATCGCGATCGGGCCCACCCTCGATTACTTCAAAATCGTGGTTTGTGTCTCGACCATTTTGACGCACTTGTTGGACGGGCGGTTTCTCGAAACCCTCTCGCGTGCCAAGAACGTTGCGCAGGCGCAAAATCAGAAAAAGTGCAATCCCAGCCAAAACCAAAAGCTGAATAACAGAAGAGTTCATTTTGGACCTCATTTCACACATGGCATGGAAACAGCCATCGACTGTCCTTATGTAGGTCACGTATGGTGGCAAGTCCACCTTACCGCGTTGAAACATTCGTTAGGATTACGTCATGTGGCTGTTTGCTTTGTTTGTTGCGATCCCTCTGATCGAAATCGCCTTATTTATTCAAGTCGGTGGAGCGATTGGTCTTTTCCCAACATTGGGGATCGTGATTGTGACCGCAATTCTTGGGTCATGGCTTGTCCGTAGCCAAGGAACGCAAGAACTTGCGAATTTGCGAAATACGTTTCAGGATCTCAGGGATCCAACAGAAACACTCGCAAACGGTGCCATGATCTTATTCTCTGGCGCGCTACTCTTAACACCGGGTTTCTTTACCGACTTCATCGGCTTTATGCTGCTGTTCCCGCCAGTCAGGAAACGCCTATATGAATGGGGCAGATCACGGGTGAAGGTCGCAAGCTTTCAAATGGGCGGCGCAGGGCGCCAGTATCCGGAATCTGCACAACCAGATGATTCCGTTATCGATGGCGACTATGAAAACCTTGAACAACAACCATCGAGTTCAGATCAACCTTCCGGTTGGACACGCCATTAGCATTGAGGACCTGACCACAGACTGATAAGACAGCGCAAACCAACTTTTCGGAGCCCCATTAGAATGGCAAAAGAACCAGAAGCCGCAGCAGCACCTGAGCAACCTCAGGTCAAAAGCCGTGTATTGGCACAATACATCCGCGATATGTCTTTCGAGAACATTCTCGCACAAAAGGGTGTTTCAGGCCAACCTCAGCCGGAAATCTCAGTTCAGGTGAACCTTGATGCGCGTAAGCGCAAAGTTGAGCACCAATACGAAGTGATTACAAAGCTGAATGTGACAAGCAAAGATAAGGAAAAGGGCGAACCTCTTTTCGTTATGGAAGTAGAATATGCTGGTATTTTCCACGTTGAGGGTTTGCCTGACGAACAGATGCACCCTTACCTGTTGATCGAATGCCCCCGAATTACGTTCCCGTTCTTGCGTCGTATTGTTAGCGACGTCACACGCGACGGTGGCTTCCCTCCACTGAACTTAGAAACTATCGATTTCTTGGCGTTGTATCGCACAGAACTTGCCAAGCGTGCAGAGGCACAAAAAGCGGATACGCCTGTTAACTAAGGCTTTTCTTCCAAATCACATCGCCGCCCAATGCCTCCAGGAAATGGTCGTGGGCGGCGATCTCTTCTTCGGATAAGCGCGATTGTAACGGCGTTGGCCGTGGCATCGGCTTCCAGTCGGATTCACCCAATAACGCATTTTTCGTAGATTTGTTGTTCGACAATCCAAAGTCAGGCTGACGGCCGCCAATTAGCTCCAAATAAACTTCTGCCAAGATCTCGCTATCAAGCAATGCTCCGTGCAAAGTGCGCGATGAATTATCAATGCCAAATCGACGGCACAAAGCATCCAACGATGCAGGTGATCCAGGAAATCGACGGCGTGCGATCGCTAGGGTGTCCAACGCTTGATCCATCGGTAAAAGCGGTCGATTGACCCAGCCTAGTTCCGCATTCAAAAACTTCATGTCGAAGGATGCATTGTGAATGACCATCTTAGAGTCACCAACAAAATCAACAAACGCCTGCGCGATGTCAGCGAAGACTGGTTTGTCGGACAAAAACTCATCGCCGAGACCATGCACTTCAAATGCTGCCTTCGGCATCGATCGTTTTGGATTGATATATTGGTGGTATGTCCGACCAGTTGGCACATGACCGATAAGTTCGACCGCGCCGATCTCAACAATCCTATCGCCTTCGCTTGGTTCGAAGCCCGTCGTCTCAGTATCAAGAACAATCTCACGCATCGACTAGTTTCTCTTTAAGTTCACCGATCAGTTTGTCGACCTCATTGCGCGTCTGTTCCTTAGAGATCGTTTCAATGACGTAGTCGGCACGAGACCGTTTTTCGTCATCAGGTAGCTGTCGTGACAATATATCGTCAAATAGCTCTTGCGTCATTCCCGGGCGTGCAAAAACGCGTTCTTTTTGGATGCTTTCTGGCGTGCTAACAACGAGGACGGCGTCTAGCCAATCGTCGGCCTTGATTTCAAAAAGTAACGGTATGTCAAATACCACCAACCCGTCATTGTCTTCACGGTATTGATCGCGATCTTCGGTAACCAGCGGGTGAACGATTGATTCAATTACCCCGAGGGCCGCCAGATCTGTTTGAATAATGTCGCGCAAAGCAGCGCGCGATACAGCACCATCGACAATCGCTGTAGGGAAAACATTTCCGATTGGGTCGACAGCTGCACCACCCTTTGCGTAGAGACGATGAACAGTTTCGTCCGCATCCCAAACATCAACCCCAGCGTCACGAAACATATCTGCCGTTGTTGATTTGCCCATCCCGATCGAGCCAGTTAGCCCAAGCCAAAAATGCGTCATGCCATCACCGCCTGTCGAAGCTCATCATCGACATCTGGAGTATGTCCAAACCAACGCTCAAATCCCGGAACCGCTTGGTGTAAGAGCATTCCCAGCCCATCGACCGCTATGCACCCCTTTTGCTCAGCAATTGCCAAAAAATTTGTTTGGAGTGGTGTATATACCAAATCATTGACAACAGTGCCTGGATTCAAACCATCTAGTGGAACGCGCAGTTCTGGCTGGCCTTTCATCCCAAGAGAGGTCGTATTGACCACCAATCTTGCTTCTTCAATCATGTTGCCGGCTTGAACCCAATCCACAACCTGAATTCGCGTTCCAAACTCAGCCTTTAGCGCGTCTGCTTTGGGTTTTGTTCTGTTTGATAAATAGATGACTGGGACGCCTGCATCTGCAAGCGTAACTATGATTGCTCGTGCCGCACCACCTGCCCCAAGAACGACTGCCGGACCTGATTTCGGATCCCAGTTCGGGGCCTTATCTTTCAAATTCGCCAGAAATCCATATCCGTCCGTATTGTCAGCCAAGATCTTTCCGTCTGCCCTAAATGTCAGCGTGTTAGCTGCACCGATAAGTGTCGCGCGATCGCTTACCTGGTCTGCTAGAGACATCACAGAGATCTTATGAGGAAGCGTGACGTTCGCGCCTACGAAACCCATCTTTGGTAATGCGCGAACGACAGTGCCAAGGTTCGATTCTGTAGCGTGTAGCGGAACATAGTGCCCCGGAATGCCATACCGCTTCAGCCAGTGACCATGCAGACGCGGAGATTTTGAGTGTGCGATTGGATCCCCGAGCACGCCAGCCAACGGTATCGTATGAATAGTCACCCGGGTATGTCTCCTCGACCGGCAAGATAATTCAAGATTTCCAAAAGCGGTAATCCAAGAACGTTGAAAAAGTCACCATCTACACGACTAAATAGACGAATTCCTTCTTTTTCAAGCTGATAGCTACCAACACAATGCTGAATCTCGTCCCAGTTTCGCTCAACATAGTCTGACAGATATGAATCGGTCATATTCCGCATCGTTAGTGAAACAGTACCAACATGCCTCCAGATGGGTTGACCAGAGTCATAAATTACAGCAGCAGAATATAGCTTGTGCTTTTCACCGCGCAATTTCTGTAATTGCTGGAAAGCAGCATTCCGAGAGATCGCTTTGGAGAGTATCATATCGCCGAATGCTAGCACTTGATCACATCCAATTACGATTCCATCTGGGTTTTGCTGACTGACTTTACGAGCTTTTAATTCGGCAAGGCTATCTGATATGTCGCGGGGCGAAGCTCCTTCATTGATCAGAGAAGATTTCGCCATTTCTTCATCAACTCGCGCCTTAACGGTATCGAACGAAACCCCAGCATTCTCAAGCAGCGTTTTTCGGATAGAGGAAGATGATGCTAGAATAAGACGTCGCATAGTATGTGGATATCTTTTTAAGAATTAGGTGAAGCTTCCATAAAACTTAGACGATTTCGGTCGCTGTTTAAAAGCGCCATCTTTTTCCAGTTTTTCTTTGATGTTTAACAACGGTTATTAAGGACAATTCTTGTCTGTGTAGAAGTCTCCTAACGGTGCACGAATTATATATCTATAGCAATCTCCGGACTGTGTTAGATTATTGAAAATAATCATCTTAATTATGCTCAGCGCTGTCGATTATAAATATATCGCGGAGAAAGGAATGGGGATATGTTTGCGGATAGTTATTTAATCCACAGAATTGGACTTCCCTATAACTACTAAATCCTTTCTTACTATCTATTATATTATATTAGAGCATCTGGTGAGATCATGTCTGAGTTCCTTTTACCCTTCTATGATTGGATAAAAGCGTTTCACATTATTTCTGTGATCAGTTGGATGGCAGGTATGTTCTATCTACCGCGGTTGTTTGTTTATCATTCAGAGAAAGCATCTTTCGGTTCCGAGTTGGATGAAACTTTAAAAGAGATGGAACGAAAATTGCTAAAAGTCATTATGAACCCTGCAATGATGGCGAGTTGGTTTTTTGGTCTCTTACTTATATCGATGGGTGCTTTAGATTTTTCGTCAGGTTGGTCATGGATTAAGCTGCTGGCTGTCGTTGGAATGACAGGAACGCATATGTGGTTGGCTAAATGCCGAAAAGAATTTGAAGCGGGTATAAACGAGCTATCTGGTCGAACATTCCGCATTGTGAATGAAGTACCGACTGTTCTGATGTTGATTATCGTGATCTTTGTCGTGGTACGTCCATTTTAGTTTTGTTGACTCAGTCATGTTGAGTAACTAAACGAAGTTTGCGCCCGTCCGGGATCAAACGCATTTTCCATACTAATAATCTACCGAGCCTTTCATGGGTTTGGGTTGGAGTATCTATGTCGCAGCACCGTCTGAATCTTTCTGATCTTAAAGCGAAAAGCCCCAAAGACTTATTGTCGATGGCCGAAGAGTTGGAGATCGAAAACGCATCGACGATGCGCAAGGGCGATATGATGTTCGCCATTCTCAAGGAACGTGCGGACGAAGAATGGATCATTGGCGGTGAAGGAGTTCTGGAAGTGGTGCAAGACGGTTTCGGCTTTCTGAGATCGCCCGAGGCTAACTATTTGCCTGGCCCAGATGACATCTACGTCTCGCCCGATATGATCCGTAAATTCTCGCTGCGCACCGGTGATACCGTCTCTGGCGTGATGAAGGAACCTCAAGATAGTGAACGCTACTTTGCGCTGACAAGTGTGGAGTTGATTAACTTTGAAGACCCAGAAAAAGCAAAACATAAGGTTGCTTTCGATAACTTGACTCCTCTCTACCCTGATGAGCGCTTGAATATGGAAGTAGAGACAGATGCGACGACCAAAGATAGGTCCGCGCGCATTATTGATCTCGTGTCACCAATTGGGAAGGGTCAGCGTTCACTTATTGTTGCTCCGCCGCGAACTGGTAAAACAGTGCTGCTGCAAAACATTGCTAACTCGATCGAAAAAAATCACCCTGAATGTTATTTGATCGTCCTTCTAATCGATGAACGCCCGGAAGAAGTGACGGACATGCAACGTTCAGTTAAGGGCGAAGTTGTTTCATCTACGTTCGATGAACCCGCGACTCGCCACGTTGCTGTTTCTGAAATGGTCATTGAAAAAGCGAAACGACTGGTTGAGCATAAACGCGACGTTGTTATCCTTTTGGACTCGATTACACGTCTTGGCCGCGCGTTTAACACGACAGTACCCTCGTCTGGTAAGGTTCTGACCGGTGGTGTTGATGCGAATGCGCTGCAGCGCCCAAAACGCTTCTTTGGTGCCGCTCGTAATATTGAAGAAGGCGGATCACTGACAATCATTGCAACTGCTTTGATTGATACTGGCAGCCGAATGGATGAAGTCATCTTTGAAGAATTCAAAGGTACGGGTAACTCTGAAATTGTTCTGGATCGCAAAGTTGCGGATAAACGCGTGTTCCCTGCTATGGACATTCTGAAATCTGGTACCCGGAAAGAAGAGCTGCTTGTTGACAAAATTGATTTGCAGAAAACCTATGTCCTACGCAGAATCTTGAATCCGATGGGGACAACAGATGCGATTGAATTCTTGCTTGGTAAGTTGAAGCAGACGAAAACAAATTCTGACTTCTTTGACTCGATGAATACCTAAACACCGTCCAAAGCGTTGAGGCGTTATTGATGGATACAATTTTTGCACTCGCGACAGCCAGCGGCCGTGCTGGCGTTGCTATTGTTAGGATTTCGGGGCCCAATAGCTTTCAAGTTGCGTCTTCACTTTGCGGTTCAGTACCAGCATCTCGTGGGCTTCGCCGCCTTGTCGACAAACGTGGTGAGCTAATTGACGAATGCTTCGTACTAACATTCAATGACGGCAATAGCTTTACAGGGGAACCTGTGGTCGAGTTCCAGCTTCATGGAAGTATGGCGATTGTGAATACGGTTCTAGCGGCGCTTGCGAGCGTCCCTGGTGCTAGGTTGGCGGAACCTGGTGAATTTACCCGTCGCGCGCTTGAGAATGGTAAGCTTGATCTTGCGCAGGTCGAAGGCCTCGCTGATCTAATTGACGCTGAAACAGAAAGCCAAAGGCGCCAAGCCATCCGGGTCTTTGAGGGTGGACTTGGTGAAAAGGCAGAGGAGTGGCGTAAATCTCTTATTCGAGCTACCGCATTGATGGAGGCCACAATTGATTTCGTTGATGAAGATGTGCCGGTCGATGTATTTCCTGAGGTGATGGATCTAATAACGAATGTTAAGCAAGAACTCCGTGCGGAGGTTAAAGGATCGTTCGTTGCAGAGAGGGTAAAGAACGGTTTTGAAGTCGCAATTGTTGGGCGACCCAATGTTGGTAAGTCGACGCTCTTGAACAGACTTGCCGGGCGCGACGCTGCAATTATTTCTGATGTTGCTGGTACGACGCGCGATGTCATCGAGGTTCATCATGATCTCAACGGGATCCCAGTGACCTTTATTGATACGGCGGGGATACGTAATTCGGATGATAAGGTTGAAATTCTTGGCATTTCACGGGCATTGGAGCGTTCAAGGCAATCAGATGTTCGAATATTATTATTAGAAAACAATGAGTTAGAAGAATTCGAAGTCGAGCCAGAAGATCTGATATTTCGAGCGAAAGCTGATGTTCATAGTGACGAAGGTGATGGAATCTCCGGGTTAACGGGTTTTGGCGTCGATTTGTTGCTAACGAGACTGGAGCGGATCCTCTCTGAGCGTGTTTCGAGTATTGGGGTTGCTATCCGAGAACGACACAGAGTTTCGATGGAAGCATGTCTCGAAGCTCTAGCGGGAGTGGAGTTGCTCATGTCAGAGGACGCACCTGTCGATTTGATTTCTGAGGATCTGAAGGTTGCTGTCAGATCAGTTGACATGATCGTCGGGCGAGTAGATGTAGAGGATCTCTTAGGAGAAATCTTTTCAAGTTTCTGTATCGGAAAGTAGGTGTTTCACGTGAAACATTTCGATGTCATCGTTGTTGGCGGCGGCCACGCTGGTTGTGAAGCTGCACTTGCTGCGGCTCGCGTAGGTGCGCGGACAGCGCTTGTTACACTAAAGAGATCAGATTTGGGTGTTATGTCCTGTAACCCAGCTATTGGTGGGTTGGGTAAAGGGCATCTTGTACGCGAAATTGATGCTCTTGATGGGATGATGGGCCGTGCCGCTGATGCTTCTGGAATTCAGTTTCGTCTCCTTAATCGTAAGAAGGGCCCCGCTGTGCAGGGTCCCAGAGCTCAGATTGACCGCGTGCTCTATCAGAAGGCCGTGCAGGCGGTCTTTGCGAAGACCCCCGAAGTAGAAGTAATTGAGGACGAAGTTATTGATGTCCTCGAGGCTTCCGGAAAGATACATGGCGTTGAGCTAGCTATTTTAGGGGTTGTTCGTTCCAAGACTGTGGTCTTAACCAGCGGAACCTTCTTACGGGGTGTCATTCATATTGGTGATGTTCAGAAAAGCGGTGGCCGCATGGGGGCTGCGCCAAGCCTTCGACTTGCAGATCGATTGGAATCCTTCGATTTTCCGTTAGGGCGGTTGAAGACTGGAACACCACCTCGTTTGGACGGAAGAACAATTAATTGGGAAATATTGGAGATGCAGGCGGGTGATGACGTCCCAGCCTTGTTTTCGTCCCTAAGCCAATCTCCGGGCGCAGATCAAATCTCTTGCGGTATCACGCACACGAATGAGCGAACGCATGAGATAATTGAGCAAAACCTTAGTAAATCTGCAATGTATGGAGGGCATATTGATGGCATTGGTCCAAGATACTGTCCTTCTATTGAGGACAAGGTTGTGCGGTTTGCAGATAAATCGTCTCACCAGGTGTTCTTGGAGCCTGAAGGGCTCAATGATCCAACAGTTTATCCCAACGGGATTTCGACATCTCTGCCGATAGAAGTTCAAAATGACTATGTTCATTCGATAGTTGGGCTTGAAGAAGCCAAAATCACCCAACCGGGATACGCTATTGAATATGATTACATCGACCCGCGCACTTTGACGTCCTCTTTGGAAACAAAAACGGTGGCGGGATTCTATTTTGCGGGACAGATTAATGGAACGACGGGATACGAAGAAGCCGGCGCACAAGGCCTCGTAGCGGGTTTGAACGCAGCAAAGAGCGCTTTGGGGCTGGGCCCCGCGGAATTCTCGCGCACCTCGTCATACATTGGTGTGATGATCGATGATCTTATAACTCGAGGCGTTTCTGAACCATATCGGATGTTTACTTCACGTGCTGAATTCCGTTTGTCTTTGAGGGCTGATAATGCTGACCAAAGGCTTACGGCCTGGGGGCGCAAGCAGGGGGTCGTTCAAGATGATCGTTGGTCCGTCTATTCCAAATATCACCTAGAACTAACGAATTGTGAGAAGTCACTTCGAGAGAATGTAGTGACCGCTCGAGAGCTTGCGTCTGTAGGTACGAAGATTAACCCTGATTCAGAGAAAAGAAGCGCATACAAAGCACTTTCGCTTGTCGATTTCGATATTAAGGAGCTGTTAGAGCTTCGACCTGGTTTTGAGCGTTTTGGGTCCGGTGTATTGACGCAACTCAAGTGTGATGCGCTGTACGCAAATTACATTGAGAGACAGAAAAGGGACATTGAAGCCCTTCAGAAAGATGAAGATGCTAAGATTCCTGCCGAATTTGAGTTTGAAGGGCTTGGAGGGCTGTCGTTTGAACTTCAAAAGAAACTAACTGCGGCGAAACCAAATTCCATTGCTCAGGCGAAAAAGATCGATGGCATGACGCCTGCAGCGTTGATGGTGGTGCAAGCGGCATTACGGCGCCCCAAGAAGAACTTGGCAGGTTAAAATGGACATTCCAGGCCTAGATGTTTCACGTGAAACAATTGAGCGGCTTCAGATCTATGAGCGTCTGGTCCGAAAATGGAACCCGGCGATCAATCTAATATCAAAGGCTACAATCACGGAGATTTGGGGCAGACACATCCGAGATTCACTGCAGATAGCAAACATCCTGCCGCAAAGACGCCAAAATTTTGCTGATTTTGGTTCGGGTGGTGGATTTCCTGGGATGGTATTGGCCATTCACGCGCATGACGCCCAAAAGGATTCTAGGTTCACCCTCGTAGAAAGCGACAAGCGAAAGTCTGTGTTTCTTCGTACCGTTGCCCGAGAGACAGGAATTAGGTGCACTATTCTGGATGCCCGAATTGAAAATATAGATCCGCTTGGTGCAGATATCGTAACTGCGCGAGCGCTGGCATCGTTAAGCGAACTTTTTGAACTATCAAAGCAACATGGTCATGCGGAAACAAAGTACATTTTTATGAAGGGTCAGAAATTCGGTGAAGAAGTTGAAGAAGCTAGAAAGCAATGGACATTCGACATTGAGACTCATGAGAGTTTAACCGATAAGGACAGTAGAATTCTTGAGATCTGGGGCCTAGAACGTGCCAAATAAGTCATTGAATGGTCGCGCAAAGATCATTGCCATCGCAAACCAAAAGGGTGGCGTCGGTAAGACGACAACCTCGATCAACCTGACCGCCGCTCTCGCAGAACTTGGCCTTCGAACGCTTTTGGTTGATTTAGATCCGCAGGGTAATGCATCGACAGGGCTGGGTATCGAGCACAAGGACCGTATTCTTACTACGTATGACTTCCTGACCGGTGATGTCGCTCCGGGAAGCGCTATTCAAAAAACCGAATTCGAGAACGTTTATGTAATTCCAGCGAATACGGACCTAAGCTCTGCGGATATTGAGCTGATTTCGAATGAAAAACGGAGCTTTCTCCTACGTGACGCGTTGCATCAGCTTAGTATGGATGCGTTCAATTTCGACTACATATTGATTGATTGTCCACCGAGCCTCAACATATTGACGGTCAATGCGCTAGTCGCCGCCGACTCTGTTCTTGTGCCATTGCAGAGTGAGTTTTTCGCGCTCGAGGGTTTATCGCAACTAATGTTGTCTGTTCGAGATGTGCGCGATACCGCAAATGCCAACCTCCGGATCGAAGGTGTCGTCTTAACCATGTATGACGCGCGCAATAACCTATCGCAGCAAGTCGAGCAGGACGCACGCGACAATCTGCGGGATTTGGTTTTCAAAACAGTCGTTCCAAGAAATGTCCGACTGAGCGAGGCGCCATCATATGCGATGCCTGCTTTGCATTACGATTCAGCCTCAAAAGGTAGCCAAGCCTATCGGCTATTAGCTTTAGAACTTGTTGATCGACAGAAAAAATAATTGGAGGGGATAGGATGAACGATAAAGTAGGTAAACCACGTGGTTTGGGACGCGGCCTCTCTGCACTTATGGCCGATATACCGGCGCAACCTCAAGAAAATAGAACCAATGCTGTTTCGGACATGGTTATTCCAATTGAGAAAATACACCCAAATCCAGACCAACCTCGACGAACCTTCGACAAAGCAGCGCTGGACGAGCTTTCGGAGTCGATCAAGGCTAAAGGCATCATACAGCCCCTAATTGTTCGCAAGAGTAAATCAGAAGACCGCTATGAGATCGTTGCGGGTGAGCGCAGATGGCGCGCGTCTCAGATGGCTCAATTGCATGAAGTACCCGTCGTTGTTCGAGATTTCACAGACACAGAAGTGCTGGAAGTCGCGATCATCGAGAACATTCAACGCGCAGATCTTAATCCGATTGATGAAGCAGCCGGATATCGACAGCTTATGGAACGATTTGGTCATACGCAGGAACAAGTTGCCACCGCTCTTGGAAAAAGCCGCAGTCATATCGCCAACCATCTTCGACTTCTTTCGCTACCGAAAGATGTGTTGGATTGGTTGGGTGAGGGAAAATTGACGGCTGGTCATGCACGAGCGCTCATTGGTCACGACGATGCAACAGAAATGGCCGCGTTAATCATTCGTAAGGGGCTATCAGTCCGTGATGCGGAAAAGCTCGCCAAAAAGGGTCTAAATATCGCGAAAGCACCCAAAATGGCACCGCGAGCGAAAGATCCTGATACTCTGCAAATAGAAGGTGAAATTTCATCAACAATCGGAATGCCTGTCAACATTCAACACCAAGCAGGCTCCGAGGGTGGTAAGTTAACAGTTTCCTACAAAAACCTTGAGCAGCTCGACGACCTGTTGCGCATGTTGTCGGGTGGTTAGCCTAGATCAATTGGTTTAAGACCGAATTCAACAAAGGACGGCCAGCAGGTGCCAACCGCACAGACTGACCGTCCCGCTCTAGGAACTCGGATTCAACTAACACATTGATTTTATTGATATAATCTGGATTATTCAAACGATCTATATCAATACCTTCATATAGTCGAAGACCCATTAAGAGGAATTCTGTATCTTGTTCGGCTGTATCCAAGAATGTCTGTCTGGTTTCACCCGAGCCGATGTGTTGAACGGCGTTCAACCAAATAGCAGGGTTAAGATGGGTTTCGGTGGCCGTGCGTCTACCTTCTAATGTCAGCCTTCCGTGTGCCCCCGGGCCAATACCGGCATAATCTCCGTACTTCCAATAGATCTGATTGTGCTGACTCTCTTGTCCGGCAGTCGCATGATTTGATGTCTCATAGGCCGGTCGACCATTTGCGGCACATATCTCCTGGGTCATGAAAAACATGTCTGCACCCAGGTCTTCAGTTGGTAGCCCATGCAAGGATCCTTTTGCAAAACGATCACCAAAAGCCGTCCCTTTTTCAATAGTCAGTTGGTAAAGCGACAGATGGTCCGTTCCGAAGCTAAGCGCTTGTGTAAGTTCAGCTTCCCACGCGTATAATGTTTGGTGTTGTCGTGCGTATATTAGATCAAAACTTACACGTTCAAAGCTAGCTTGGGCGATGTCCAATGCTGTCCTGGCCTCTGCTAATGAGTGACGACGGCCCAACATTTTGAGATCAGTTTCATCCAGCGCCTGAACGCCTAAAGAAACACGATTCACGCCAGCAGAACGAAACCCGGCAAATTTGGAGGTTTCGACGGAAGACGGGTTTGCCTCCAACGTGATCTCAATGTCGTTTGCAAACGACCAGTGAACACTCGCTGCCTTTATGATAGCCTCAACAGTCCCCGGTGGCATCAAGCTTGGAGTGCCGCCACCAAAATAGATCGACCGCAGAACCCTACCCTGAGTTTCCGCTCCAATACGGCCTATCTCTGAAATAAAGGCCAACCTCCAAAGATCTTGATCGATCGAGGATGAGACGTAACTGTTAAAATCACAGTAAGGGCACAGGGATTCACAAAACGGCCAATGGACATACAGCCCAAAACCACCATGTTGCCAATCTTCAATCAAAGCAAGCCGACGTCATTTTGGCAAAAGCATCCGCGCGGTGGCTAAGGCGGTTCTTTTCCCAGCGATCCATTTCACCCAGGGTAATATCATATCCTTCAGGCATAAAAATGGGATCATAGCCATGGCCCTGATCGCCACGCATCGGCCAAACAACCTGTCCTTCGATCTTGCCGTCAAAGACTTCATCATGGCCATCCGGCCAGGCAAGCACTAGTGTGCACCGGAACCGCGCAGTTCGCGGCATCGTCGCCCTGCGCGCTTCCAGCTCTTCCCAAGTTCTGGTCATGGCATTCACAAAGTCTCGCCCATTCGGTCCTTCGGCCCAATCAGCGGTATAAACACCGGGCGCACCGCCCAGTGCGTCAACTTCAATCCCACTGTCATCGGCAAGTGTCGGTAGACCAGTGGCGTTCATAGCAGCAAGAGCCTTGATACGCGCATTTCCGACAAAGGTCGCTTCGGTTTCTTCTGGTTCAGGAAGCCCAAAATCGGCGTTCGATTTAACCGTGATCCCATAGGGTTCGAGCAACGCGGCAATCTCTTCAAGTTTGCCAGCGTTATGGGTCGCAACCAAAAGCTCCTTTCCGGTGAACTTACGCATTAGCTCACAGCATCAAGTTGGATCGCGTTCAATTCACCGATGCCCTTTTCAGCAAGATCCAAAAGGATGTTCATCTGATTACGCGAGAATGTTGAGCCTTCGGCCGACATCTGAACTTCCACAAGCTTTCCAGCATTCATGATAAAATTACCATCAACGCCTGCGTCGCTGTCTTCTGGGTAATCGAGGTCTAGCACTTCTTGGCCAGCATAAATCCCGCAAGAAATTGCGGCAACTGGATCAATCAAAGGGTCACTTAGGACGTCGCCAGCTTTCATCAACTGATTGACCGCCAACTTCAAAGCAACCCAACCACCCGTAATCGATGCGCAACGTGTACCACCATCTGCTTGAATTACATCACAATCGACCGTGATCTGTCGTTCACCCAACGCAACGCGATCAACGCCCGCGCGTAGGCTGCGACCAATGAGACGCTGAATCTCTTGTGTGCGACCAGATTGACCGTTCTTAGCTTCTCGGCGCATCCGCGTATGTGTTGCACGCGGCAACATCCCGTACTCAGCTGTCACCCAACCAAGACCAGATCCTTTGATAAATGAGGGAACGCGCTCTTCGACGCTTGCGGTGCAAAGAACATGAGTATCCCCGCAGCGGATCATACAGGACCCCTCGGCGTGGCGTGTTGGTGCGATTTCAATAGAAACATCACGCATTTCGTTCGTTTGACGGCCAGATGGGCGCATATTGGTGTCCTCCAAAATTTGAATATGGGATACGCGCCATTTTCAGAGAAACCAACCCCAATTGACCTTAACGCCAGTGTGGTTTTAAGTGCATCGCTGAACAACGCTGTTGGACCCATGGCCGAAGAGACCCCAAAGTTCGAAGATATGAACGAACGATCTCGCGAAGTGTTTCGCCAGGTTGTCGAGGGGTATCTTGAAACCGGCGATCCAGTGGGGTCGCGTACGCTAACCCGAACATTGAACGAGAAAGTAAGCGCCGCAACAATTCGCAACGTGATGCAAGATCTTGAATACCTCGGTCTATTGAATAGCCCCCATGTCAGCGCAGGTCGCATACCCACGCAAATGGGGCTACGCATGTTTGTTGATGGTCTTCTCGAAGTTGATCAATTGAATGGCGAAGATCGTAAACGCATCGACCAAACTTTGTCTGGTGATGAGAGCGACGTTGCAATGTTGCTTGACCGAGTTGGGTCTGCCTTATCAGGCGTGACAAAAGGCGCCAGTCTGGTCCTGACACCCAAACACGAAGCCCCGATCAAACATATTGAATTTGTATCTTTGGCACCGGATCGTGCATTGGTTGTCTTGGTATTTGCGGACGGTCAGGTCGAGAACCGCGTTTTTACGCCACCAGCCGGTCAAACACCGTCGTCAATGCGAGAAGCTGCGAATTTCATCAATGCAATTGCTGAAGGGCAAACGCTGTCTTCGTTGGGCGCCGTGATTCAGCGGGAAATCAAACAGAGACGCCAAGAAATTGACGGCCTTGCCGCAACGCTTGTTGAAAGTGGGCTAGCTCTTTGGGAAAATGAAGGCGAAAGCAACGAGCGCTTGATTGTGCGTGGACGCGGGAACCTGTTAACGGATCAGGAATCACAGGATGATTTGGATCGTATCCGCATCCTGTTTGATGACCTCGAAAGAAAGCGGGATATCGTCAATTTTCTTGATTTGACCGAAGAAGGCGAAGGTGTTCGCATTTTTATTGGCTCAGAGAACGAACTTTTTTCACTTTCGGGTTCCTCTCTCGTCGTTTCCCCTTATATGAACGCCGACCAGAAGATTATTGGCGCCGTTGGCGTCATTGGTCCAACTCGATTGAACTACGGACGTATCGTCCCCATTGTTAACTACACCGCGCAACGCATCGGCAAAATCATTGCCGACCGTTCTTAAAGGATTGACCATGAACGACCATGACGCCGAACCTATGAGCCTCGACGAACTCGCTGCTGAAGCAGATGAGATGGAAGCGGCAGGCGAGGAAACACTGGCGAAAATTGCAGAGCTCGAAGCAGAGCGCGATGAGTTCCGTGACAAGTTCATGCGTGCGTTGGCGGACGCAGAAAATATGCGGAAACGCGCAGACCGCGATCGCAAAGAGGCGGAAAACTATGGCGGCTCAAAGCTCGCCCGTGATCTGTTGCCTGTTTATGACAACATGCGTCGAGCGCTCCGGTCCAAAGAAGATGTCGAAGGCGATGCAAACGCTGCGTTGCTTGAGGGTGTTGAACTAACAATGCGTGAGCTGATCAGCGTGTTCAAAAAGCATGGTATCGTTCCGATCGTGCCAGAGGTTGGAGACAAGTTTGATCCGCAATCACATCAGGCAATGTTTGAGGCACCGGTCCCAGGAACAAAAGCTGGCGACATTATCGAGATAGCTGCAGAAGGGTTTATGCTACATGACCGCCTGCTACGTCCGGCGCAGGTCGGCGTGTCCTCGATGCCTGCAAGCTAGTCGAGCAATTCCCGAAGTTCGTAGATCAAGTTTAGCGCGTCTTTTGGTGACAGCTCGTCTGGCAGCACTTCGCGCAATCTATCTTCTAGGTCGGATGCTTTTGGCGGAACTTCAGCTGCTGTAGGTGTTGCGGCAAACAGCGGTAGATCATCAACAATTGCCTTGGGATTTTGAGCCCCTTCCCGTTCGCCTTTTTCCAACGCGTTTAACACAACTTTTGCGCGTTCAATGACAACGGGCGGTAAGCCCGCGAGACGCGCGACTTGAACACCATAACTGCGATCGGCCGTCCCTTTGCGGACTTCGTGCAAAAAGATTACATCGCCTTCCCACTCTTTTACCGAGACCGTGGCGTTATCGACATTGTCCAATTTGGCAGAAAGCGCTGACATCTCGTGGTAGTGGGTCGCGAATAACGCACGGCATTTGTTGACGTCGTGCAAGTGTTCAAGCGTTGCCCAGGCAATTGATAGTCCGTCATAGGTTGCCGTGCCGCGACCAATCTCATCCAAGATGACCAATGCACGATCGTCTGCCTGATTCAGAATTGCCGCGGTTTCGACCATCTCAACCATGAAAGTCGAGCGACCACGCGCAAGGTCATCGGACGCACCTACCCGACTAAAGACTTGGCTAACCAACCCGATGGTCGCTGCTTCTGCTGGTACGAATGACCCGGCCTGCGCCAAGATGGCAATCAGCGCATTTTGACGTAGGAATGTCGATTTCCCGGCCATGTTCGGACCTGTCAAAAGCCAGATAGAAGCTTCAGTCAATTGGCAGTCATTCGCGACAAAAGGAGCACCGGATGTTTTAAGCGCGTTTTCAACGACGGGATGCCTACCGCCTGTAATGTCGAATTGTCTGGAAGAGTTCAATTTAGGCTCAACCCATTGCTCAGAATTGGCCAAAGCCGCCAAAGATGTTGCCAAATCGAATTCTGCCAAGCCGGCCGACAATTGGTTCAATTGCGCCGCAGCCTCAACAGCAGTGTCTTTCAGCTGGGCAAATATCCGTTTTTCTATGTCTAGCGTGCGTCCGCCTGCATTTAGAATCCGTGTTTCGATCTCGCTCAATTCGACAGTGGTGAAACGAATTTGGTTTGCGGTTGTTTGGCGATGAATAAAGGTTTCATTCAGAGGTTCTGCCATCATCTTTTCGGCGTGAGTTGCGGTTGTTTCGATAAAATACCCAAGTACATTGTTGTGCTTGATCTTGAGGCTAGTAACACCTGCGAGCCCGGCATACTCCGCTTGCATTTTCGCGATAATACCGCGCCCCTCGTCACGAAGTTGGCGCATCTCGTCCAGCTCTTGGTCATATCCTTCTGCTACGAACCCGCCATCGCGTGCGAGCAGTGGGGGTTCCGCAATGAGTGCCTTATCGAGTTGATCCAAAAGTTCACCGTGACCAACCAATGCAGATGCTGCGTCTGTCAAGATTTTTGGAAGCCCTGCAGTTTTGCTTTGATCAAGCAATACCTCGGCTTGCGTGATGGCATCACGGATTGCTGTCAGATCACGCGGCCCGCCGCGATCAAGCGCGAGGCGTGACAATGCGCGGTCAACATCCGGCACGGTTTTCAGTAGATCACGCAACAGCTCGCGACTGTTGCTGTCACTTACAAAAAGGGAAACCGCCTCTAATCTGCCTTTAATAGTGTCTATATTGCGCGATGGGCTTGAAACGCGGCGCTCCAATAGACGTGCACCAGCGGCGGTGACCGTGCGATCGACAGCTGCAAGCAATGACCCAGAGCGCCCGCCCTGCATACTGTGCGTCAGCTCTAGTGATCGCCGCGTAGTTGCGTCGATCTGCATGGTCGCGTTCTGCATTTCTTTGACGGGTGGTTGCAGTAGCGGAATTTTACCTTTTTGGGTGATGTCGAGGTATTCAACCACCGCTGAAAGCGCGGCGATTTCGGCCCGTTCAAATTGACCAAAGGCATCAAGTGATTGAACGTTGAACACTGACGTTAACCGATGTTCGCCGGCACTACTGTCAAAAGCGGATCTGCCAAGGTTGCTGAGGCTGACACCCGCTTCACTCGCTACTTCGGCAAAGTCTGCTTCGGTCCCATCTGCCACAATGAGCTCGCTTGGTCCGATCCGCGATAGTTCAGGGCCCAGGCTCACACGTGGGCAAACCATAACCTGAAACGTCCCGGTAGAGATATCGACCCACGCTAGCGCTGAATTCTCTCGAACCTCTGCATAAGAGGCCAGAAAATTATGACGTCGTGCGTCTAGCAAAGTATCTTCGGTCAGAGTACCTGGCGTCACCAAGCGCACCACATCGCGTTTCACAACAGCTTTGTACCCGCGTTTTTTTGCTTCTGCGGGGCTTTCCATTTGCTCGCAAACGGCCACACGGAATCCTTTGCGAATGAGAGTCAACAAGTACCCTTCGGCAGCATGGTGCGGGACGCCGCACATCGGGATCTCTTGGTCACCATGTTTGCCGCGCTTGGTCAGAGCAATATCGAGCGCAGCA
The DNA here is from genome assembly GCA_042093895.1 of Cognatiyoonia sp. GTDB lineage: Bacteria > Pseudomonadota > Alphaproteobacteria > Rhodobacterales > Rhodobacteraceae > Cognatiyoonia. Next base: position 86,969 of record JBELEI010000008.1, read on the forward strand.
GCGGCTGCAACGGCATCATCAAAGAACATCTCGTAAAAATCGCCCATGCGATAGAACAACAGCGCGTCTGGGTATTCGGACTTTAGACCCAGATACTGCTCCATCATCGGCGTTGTGCCGTTTTTGCCTGACATTTTTTCCCCCGAAATGCTGTCACACACAGTATCTGTCCGATGTTAGCGACGAAAGTCGAAATTCGACCTGTTGTACTCGTTTCAGACTTCGCACAGTATATCCGCTCGTTTGGGAGAGAAGTAAGAGATGACCAATACAAAAATGACACGCGAAGATGCGCTTGCCTTTCACATAAACCCGACACCGGGCAAATGGGAGGTGCGCGCGACGGTGCCGATGACAACGCAGCGTGATTTGTCTCTTGCCTACTCTCCGGGCGTCGCGGTTCCCTGCGAAGAGATCAACGAAAAGCCATCAACTGCATATGATTACACGAACAAAGGTAACCTGGTTGCTGTGATCTCAAACGGGACGGCTGTCCTTGGTCTTGGGAATCTAGGCGCGTTGGCGTCAAAGCCTGTGATGGAAGGAAAGTCCGTTTTGTTCAAGCGCTTCGCGGACGTCAACTCCATCGACATCGAGCTTGATACCGAAGACGTTGATGCGTTCTGTAACGCGGTGAAACTGATGGGACCAACATTCGGTGGGATCAACCTAGAAGACATCAAAGCACCTGAATGCTTCATGATCGAACAGCGCTTGAAAGAAGAGATGGACATCCCTGTCTTTCACGATGACCAGCATGGCACAGCCGTCATTTGCGCCGCAGGTTTGATCAATGCGCTCAAGATTTCAGGAAAGAATATCGAAGATGTTAAGATCGTTCTTAACGGTGCGGGTGCTGCGGGAATTGCTTGCCTTGAACTACTTAAATCAATGGGCGCGCAGCATAACAACTGTATCATGTGCGACACCAAAGGCGTGATCTTTCAAGGACGCACCGAAGGCATGAACCAATGGAAATCGGCGCATGCGGCAACAACAGATGCACGCAGCCTTGATGACGCGATGAAAGACGCAGATGTATTCTTGGGCGTATCCGCCAAAGGCGCGGTGACCCAAGAAATGGTGTCTAACATGGCCCCAAATCCTGTTATCTTTGCAATGGCGAACCCAGATCCAGAAATAACACCAGAAGACGCACACGCCGTTCGTGAGGATGCGATCGTAGCAACGGGCCGGTCGGATTATCCAAACCAGGTTAACAACGTTCTTGGTTTCCCTTATTTGTTCCGAGGTGCATTAGATATCCACGCCCGTGCTATCAACGATCAGATGAAAATCGCCTGCGCCCACGCACTTGCTAATTTAGCAAGGGAAGACGTGCCCGACGAGGTTGCGATGGCGTATGGAAAAAAGCTTAGCTTTGGTCGTGACTATATCATTCCGACGCCATTCGATCCGCGTTTGATCTATCGAATCCCGCCTGCCGTTGCCAAAGCCGGGATGGACACAGGCGTAGCGCGTCGCCCTATCGTGGACATGGAAGGATACGAACTATCGTTGAAATCACGGATGGATCCAACCGCATCCATATTGCGAAACTTGAACACAAGGGCGCGTGCAGCCCAGGCACGTGTCATTTTTGCTGAAGGCGACGATCCACGGGTCTTGCGCGCCGCAATTCTGTATCAACGTTCGGGGCTTGGCAAAGCACTGGTCGTTGGAAGAGAGGCAGAAGTCGACCTCAAACTGACCGAGTTGGGATTGTCGGATGCCATCGGTGAATTAGAAATCGTGAACGCGGCAAACACAGAGCATTTGGGTGAATACAAGACCTTCCTTTATGATCGTCTGCAGCGAAAAGGTTTTGATGCCGCCGATGTCCACCGCCTTGCAGCGCGTGATCGCCACGTTTTTGCAGCACTTATGTTGGCTCATGGCCATGGGGACGGAATGGTCACAGGGGCGACGCGAAAATCTGCGCATGTATTACAGTTGATCAACCACGTATTCGACGCACAAGCAAAAGACGGCGCAGTTGGTGTCTCAGCTGTTCTTAGCAATGGCCGGATCGTTTTGATTTCGGATACTCTGGTACATGAATGGCCGGATGAAACCGATCTTGCTGACATTGCAGAGCGTGGAGCGTCGGTTGCCCGTGATCTCGGGTTAGAGCCACGCGTAGCATTCGTGTCCTTTTCGACCTTTGGGTATCCGGTTTCAGAGCGCGCGGAAAAAATGCATCTTGCACCCGCGGTCCTCGACCAACGCAGTGTAGATTTCGAATACGAGGGGGAGATGACTGTCGACGTCGCGTTGAATGAAAACGCAATGGAGCAGTATCCATTTTCGCGCTTAACAGGCCCAGCAAACGTACTTGTTGTCCCTGCCCGGCACTCAGCGTCCATTTCAGTGAAATTGATGCAAGAAATGGCAGACGCAACAGTCATTGGACCCATCTTATCTGGCGTAAAACAACCGATTCAGATTTGTTCAACGGGCTCAACAGTGAACGACATAATGAATATGGCTGTCCTTGCCGCATGTCGGGTGGGTTAAGCGATGGCTATCTGGAATTTGGGATCTATCAACGCTGATTTCGTCTATTCGGTTCCCTATATTCCGTCGCCTGGTGAAACGCTGGCAGCAATCAAACGCGAAGTTTTCTTAGGCGGCAAAGGTGCGAATATGTCGGTGGCAGCCGCGCGCGCTGGTGCGCGTGTCTGTCATATTGGAGCGATCGGCGCAGATGGGCGCTGGGCAACGGAAAAGCTTTTGGAATACGGCGTCGATACCCGCTATGTGGTTGAGGTCTCAGAAGACACAGCCCAAGCAATTATTGCTGTCGACACTAATGGTGAGAATTCAATAATCCTGCACCCAGGTGCGAATGCTGTCATTCCAGCCGCCACGCTTCAGGCGGCCCTGTCAGCCGCACAAACAAATGATTGGTTTGTGTGTCAAAACGAAACTAACCTTCAGGTAGAAGGAGTTGAGCTGGCGCATGGGATGGGGCTTAAGGTTGCATATGCTGCCGCGCCCTTTGACGCCGATGCCATAGCGGCTGTTTTACCCTTCCTCGATTTTCTAATTCTCAATGAAATCGAGATGCGGCAACTAAATGACGCGCTTGGAAAAGGTGCCAAAGACCTTAGAGTAGACACTGTTATTGTAACGAAAGGCAGCAAGGGTTCCGAAGTTTATGAGCGTCAGAATAGTTTTCTTCCGGTGCACTTTGACCCGATCCCTGTTGATCCCGTCGACACAACGGGCGCTGGCGATACGTTCACGGGTTACACATTGGCCGGATTAGATCGCGGGATGCCGATTGCGCAAGCGATGAATATGGCAACGAAAGCAGCAGCGCTCATGGTGACACGTCATGGCACTGCTGATGTCATTCCGGATCTGTCCGAAGTTCAGAGCTTTAGGCCCTAATTGGCGAACAACGCTTCAGCGCCCCAAAGTTCTCGAACACGCGCATCTCGTCCGCAAGCGTTGCGATAGAACTCATAAGCTTCTGATTGCCGTTTGGGACCGCGTCGGGTCAAGACAATGTCTCGACCTTTATAATAGTCTTGATGATAGTCTTCCGCTTCGTAAAATGCTGCAAGATTCAAGATCGGAGTCGCGATCCGTTGACCTAATGCGTTCCGAGCCGACATTTTCGCAGCCTCGGCTGCAGCGCGCTCAGCGCCATTTGCGACAAAGACAGCAGTCCGGTAGCTGTCGCCGCGGTCGCAAAACTGGCCGCCTGCGTCAGTTGGGTCGACCGAGCGGAAAAAAGCATGCAGCAGCTGGGGGTAAGAAACCACATCAGCGTCATAGGTGATTTCAACCACTTCGTAATGACCTGATCCGCCTGCTGTTACGTCAGAATAGCTTGGATTTGTCGTTGATCCGCCTGAATATCCAGAAACAACTTCAACGACACCATCCAATTTTTCGAAATCCGCTTCTATGCACCAGAAACAACCTCCAGCGAGCACAGTCGTTTGAATGTCGCGTGCTTCTGCTCGATCGGCTTGCAAGAGAGCGGCGAGGCCAATCGTAATGGCGAGCGCTGAGGTCTTTAGGTTTTGGGTAAAGTGCAACATGGCGGGTCTCCTTTGGGAGTAGTTGCACTGAGTTGGTTTGAAATCACAACTCACCGGCGCGTGAGTTCACAGTCAGTTTACATTTTGGAATAATTGTCGTGCTGTGTGTTTAGGGGGAATGCCATGAGAATTGCGATGTGGTCGGGGCCGAGAAACCTATCGACGGCGATGATGTATAGTTTTGGGAACCGGGCCGATTTTGCGGCATGGGATGAGCCGTTCTATGCGCCATATCTACATGCCACGGGCATAGAACACCCTATGTCTGCTGAAATAATCGAAAGCCATGAAACTGACCCGACTATAGTCGCGCAAAAGTGTCTAGGGTCTATCCCAGACGGTAAACCACATTTCTACATGAAACATATGCCACACCACATGATCACCGGCTTTCCGATGGATTGGGCAAAGGGCTGCGTCAACATCCACCTTATCCGCCACCCTGCCCGTGTCGCTGCAAGTTACGCGCAGAAACGCGACGAGATGACGCTAGAGGATATCGGATTCGGGCAGCAGCACGCGCTTCACAAGTCGATTGGCGGCCTTATTGTTGATAGTGCGGACATCCGCCTAAATCCCGAGGGGATGTTACGTGCGATTTGCGACAAGATTGAATTGCCCTTTGATGAAGCGATGCTCAATTGGCCAACGGGCCCCAAAGCCTTTGACGGTGTCTGGGCGCAGCACTGGTATAATGCTGTTCACAAGAGCTCTGGCTTTGCTGGCCCCGAAGGAGAATTACCGATCTTAAGCGGGAAAGCGGCAGAGATTGTGGAGCAAGCACTGCCGAGTTTCGAAGCTTTGGAACGCCACAAACTAACTGTTTAGACCCTATTTCAGGCGGCGATCCCGCGTGGCAAGCAGCTTTAGTCGCAAGGCGTTCAGTTGGATAAAACCCTTGGCGTCCGTTTGATCGTATGCGCCTGCATCGTCTTCAAATGTGACGTGCGCTTCAGAATAGAGCGAGTGATCGGACCAACGCGCGACGGTCGTAGCAGACCCTTTGTAAAGCTTAAGTTTCACCGTGCCTGATACGTGTTCTTGGCTTTTGTCGATCAAGGCCTGCAGCATCTCACGCTCTGGGCTGAACCAGAAACCGTTATAAATCAGCTCAGCATAGCGTGGCATGATGCTGTCTTTGAGGTGACCCGCGCCGCTATCCATTGTAATCTGCTCAATACCGCGGTGAGCTTCTAGTAAAACAGTACCACCAGGCGTTTCATAAACGCCGCGGGATTTCATGCCGACGAACCGGTTCTCAACTAGATCAAGGCGCCCAACACCATGCTTGCCACCAAGTTCGTTTAGTTTGGTTAGAATTGTTGCTGGTGACATTTCTTCGCCATTGATCGCAACAGCGTCGCCCTTTTCAAACGTGATTTCGATGAACTCGGCTTCGCTTGGTGCGTCTTCCGGGCTGACCGTACGTTGGTAAACATATTCTGGTGCTTCGACCGCAGGGTCTTCTAGCACTTTGCCCTCCGAAGACGTGTGCAAAAGGTTGGCATCAACACTAAATGGCGCTTCGCCGCGTTTGTCTTTCGCGACGGGTATTTGGTTCTGCTCTGCAAACTCCAACAGTTTGGTGCGGCTTGTCAGATCCCAGTCACGCCAAGGCGCGATGACTTTGATATCTGGATTCAACGCATAAGCGGCCAATTCGAAACGAACCTGATCGTTTCCTTTACCAGTTGCACCATGCGCAATTGCATCTGCACCTTCGGCCTCTGCAATCTCGACCAAGCGCTTTGAAATTAGCGGACGCGCAATGGACGTACCCAGCAAATATAGACCCTCATAAAGGGCATTTGCGCGGAACATTGGGAAAACGAAATCTCGAACAAACTCTTCACGAACGTCTTCGATGTGAATTGAAGAGGCGCCCATCATCTCGGCTTTCGCGCGTGCCGGTTCCAGTTCTTCGCCCTGTCCTAAATCTGCAGTAAACGTAACAACTTCGCAGCCATATTCTGTTTGCAACCATTTCAGGATGATCGACGTATCCAAGCCGCCAGAGTACGCGAGAACAACTTTTTTCGGTGCCGACATTTTTCAAGCCTTTAGCTTTGATTCCAGTTCGCTGCGCGATAACGCGATTTACACGTTAGAGCAAGCCAGTGAGGAATGCCGCATCCCCATCATTGTAGAGTGTGCGAAGCGCAATATCGGGCGTTGTCCAAATCGCCGTGTGCTCAGATTCCAACGGATCACTAATGCACATCGTCGGAGTTGCTAAGTATATATGGCATAGCTTCTCGGCCCACATGTCGTAGTCAGGCATGAAAACAAACCTGCGGAACGCGCCTAGGCGACGTGGCTTTGCAATATGCCAGCCAGTTTCCTCGAACACTTCGCGGTGCAGTGCGGACAATGGCGATTCACCGGGATCAATGCCCCCACCTGGCAGCTGAACTTCATTATGAATACCGCCCTGCCATGTTAGCAGGATTTTTCCCTTTCGCGGTAAAATTGCATAGGCTCCGGGACGCGATTTATAGCGTTGCCCCGTTTTTGGAGGGGTTCCAAATCGTCTAATCATCAATTGCCCCCTTGGACCGCGGGTTGTTCCACCTATATAGGCGCGGTATTGCAACTCCGTACACGTTAGGAAAGCACATGACCACAGGCGCAAAAATTGCCTGGGACGACACCGTTCTGCCGTTCCAACTTGATAACTCTGATATCCGCGGTCGCGTTGCGCGACTGGACGGCGTGTTAGAGGCTGTCTTGGAGCAGCATGAATATCCGCCCCTGATCGAAGGTCTGGTGGCAGAGATGGCTTTGTTGACCGCTTTGATCGGTCAAACGATGAAGCTGCGTTGGAAGTTGTCATTGCAAGTGCGCGCAAGCGGGCCAGCGCGGTTGATTGCGACTGACTACTATGGGCCAACCGAAGACGGCGAACCTGCGCGCATTCGGGCCTATGCGAGTTATGATGCGGACACGCTGGATGAGTCTGCGGACCCGTTTTCTCAAATTGGAAATGGCTACTTTGCGATCCTGATTGATCAAGGCGAGGGCATGACCCCTTATCAAGGAATTACACCAATCGCGGGCGGATCGCTTTCGGCTTGTGCAGAGACTTACTTTGCGCAGTCAGAACAGATTCCGACACGGTTCAAATTAACATATGGGCGTAGCCAAACGCCGGGTGAGGCGGCAACTTGGCGTGCGGGTGGCGTGATGTTGCAGCATATGCCCAAGGCATCCCCGCTGATGGATGCTGGTGATGCCGATTCCGACGGCCTGTTAACTGCAACCTCGCTATTGGATGATGACAGTGGTGAAAACTGGACACGCGCGAACACTCTGCTGGATACGGTGGAAGAGATTGAACTGATAGGTCCAAGCGTGACGCCCGCCGATCTACTAATCCGATTGTTCCATGAAGAGGCGCCGCGCGTTTATGATGCGCAAACTGTTCGTTTTGGCTGTACGTGCTCCGAAGATCGTGTGCGCCAAAGTCTGTCGATCTATTCTGCCAAGGATATAGAGACGATGACAACCGAAGATGGTTCGGTGACCGCCGACTGCCAGTTCTGTGGATCGCACTATGCCTTTGATCCAAAATCCCTCGGTTTTGAAGCCGAAGATCAAAGTGCGAATGAGTGACGTCCGAGAAAAGCTGAAGCTAGCATTGGCCCAAAAGGCCAGTGCTACGTCTGATTTTGATCTAAACAGCGGCATTGAGTTGTCGCCGAGCCGGGTGTTGAAACCATCTGCAGTGCTGGTGTGTGTCAATGCGGCGACCCAGTCTGTGATCTTAACGAAACGATCAATGCAGTTAAAACATCATCCGGGACAGGTTGCCTTTCCGGGTGGCAAGCAAGACACGGATGATGTTGATCTTGTCGCCACTGCTTTGCGTGAGGCTAAGGAAGAAATCGGGTTGCCGCCGGAAAAGGTCGAGATCCTTGGATCTCTGGCACCACACGAAACGGTCACGAGCTATACAGTAACGCCCATTATCTCTTGGTTAGACTCTAAATATGACGTTCGACCAGAAATCGGCGAGGTTTCTGAGGTTTTCGAAGTTCCGTTGTCGTTCCTGATTGATGCCAAGAATTTTCGTATTGAAACTCGTATCTGGCAGGGTCAAGCACGTTATTACTATGCAGCGCCCTTCGGACCGTATTACATTTGGGGGGCAACTGCGCGCATTTTGCGTGGGTTGGCTGAACAGGTGTCATGATGTTGAGAATTGCGGAAGATTGGCTGGACGCACCGGCATCAGCCCGCATTTTTGATTCCATCGAAGGGCGGGGCTACGGCGTTTATTTTGTCGGGGGATGTGTGCGAAACGCCCTAATGGGTCGCCCTGTCACTGATTTGGACTTAGCCACCGACGCCCGACCAGAAGAGATCATTAAAATCGCAAAGAATTCGGGTATCAAAGCGATTCCAACAGGAATCGATCATGGGACGGTGACACTGGTTGCTGACGGCGTACCATTTGAGATCACCACGTTTCGTGCGGACATTGATACTGACGGACGCCACGCAGACGTTTCATTCACGACTTCATTAGAGGCTGACGCCGTGCGTCGCGATTTTACTGTAAATGCGTTTTACGCGTCGCGCGATGGGCAGGTATTGGATCCTGTTAATGGTGCTGCGGATCTCGACGCCGGCGTAATTCGTTTTATCGGCGATCCAAACAAACGCATCCAAGAAGACTATCTCAGGATCCTGAGGTTCTTTCGGTTTTACGCCCAATATGGAAATTCCCAACATGGGATCGAAGCAAATGGTCTAGCGGCCTGCGCTGAGCACGCGGATCAGATTGTGGCGCTCTCAAAAGAACGCGTGACCGCAGAGCTTATCAAGCTCTTAACGGCGCCTGACCCGTCGCTCGCGATTGCTTCAATGGCAGCATCTGGGGTTCTGAGGCACAGCCTCCCTGGAGCGTCAGCGCAAACTCTTCCGATGTTGGTGCACCTAGAGCAACAGGTTAAACTTGCGCCTGATCCGATCCTGCGGCTTGCCGCGCTGGGCGGCGAAATTGAGACAGCGCTACGCCTTTCAAAAAAACAGATACTAGCGCTTGATGCTTATCGCACGATGTATCCAACGCCCGAGGAAGCAGGTTACCGACTAAAAACCTATGCCGTCGGCAGTCTGGCTTTGAAGGCGGCATCATTTGGAGAGAATTTAGAGTCTATTAAGGCGGATATCGCGAGAAAATCTGCTGAATTCACATTTCCAATCAAGGCTAACGACTTGATGCCGCAACTTTCGGGACCAGCGCTAGGCGCCAAATTAGTGGAGCTCGAGGATCGTTGGATCGCATCAGGCTTTGAGATGACAAAGGCAGACCTCCTTGCCTAGCTTGGCGCTCATTGGGTTCGTGTTTTTTGGCCTGTTTTCTCCGGGCCCAAATGTCATTTTGGTGACTGCATCGGGTGCGCGTTTTGGAATGATGCGGACTGTCCCCCATATCGCGGGAATTTTGGTTGGTGTGGGCATCATCGCTGGTGTGACTGGCCTCGGTATTGGCGCGTTGTTAAGCACAGTTCCTGTTCTAAAGTTTGGCCTTACCCTCATTTCAGCGGCTTGGATTCTGTATTTGGCCTTTCGACTCTGGTTTGCTGTTCCGCCCCAACACGATAACGAAGCGCGTCCCTTTCGATTTATCGAAGCCATACTGTTTCAATGGATTAACCCAAAGATCTGGGCGGTCGCGATATCTGCATCTGCCTACACTGCAGAACTTACAGCTCTGCAGCAGGCCGTGGTATTAGGGGGCACATTCTCGCTTGTGAACACCTTCGTGTGTTGCTTCTGGACCTTCGCTGGATCGCTGCTATCTGTTTTATTGTTAAAGCCAGCCGCATGGCGCATCTTTGTAAGAGGGATGGCGATTGCGCTGGTTGGATTTTCGCTTCTCCTGTTTGTCTGACTTGATATTCGGGTGCGCCCGTTGCTTTCTTTAAATTGCGTTGGATCTTTCGCGACATGAATATTTCAAAGTTGATCGACCCATTTAGACCTGCAGAAGGACCACCCCCTGCGACGCTCATCGCATTCTTGATGTGGGGGTTTAAAGGTGGCTTAGGGACAACAGCATTTGGCGCTCTCGTTTCAGTATTATCAGGGCTCGTTGACGTCTCGACCGCGCTCATACTTGGACTTGTGATCGACGCTGTGCTTGCTGAAAACGCGGATAGTTTCTTTGCCAATAATCAGACTCTACTATTAGCCGTTTGCCTATTTTTTCTTGTTCTTCGACCGGCTGTGCTTGGTTTATCGGGTGTGATGCAGTCGGTCGTTATTGCGCCGTCTTTATCGAACCTGATCCTATCGCGATTAAACCGGTACACCTTGGGTCAATCTGTCACTTTTTTTGATGATGATTTTGCTGGGCGCATTGCGCAAAAACAACTACAGGCGTCGAGGGCAGCTGCAAATCTAGTTGTCGAAACAATTCACACGGTCTTTTTCGCGTTTGCGTCATTGGTGGGATCCCTTGTGCTAATGTGGACAATAGATGTTCGGACCGCTGGGTTTCTACTGATTTGGCTTATTGGGTACGCGCTTTTAATCCGCGTGTTTCTACCGCGCGTCCGATCTGCGTCAAAGGCGCGTGCGGGCAAACGGGCGATGGTTTCTGGGCAGGTTGTTGATACACTCTCGAACATCAAAACAGTCAAATTGTTCGCACGAAAAGATCGGGAAGATCAGGCAGCTACAGACGCAATGGCCGAACTCTGGCAAGCATCGGTCACCTTTGGTTGGATCTCGGCGAGTTTTCGGTTTTGGCTGATGGCGGTTGCGGGGATCGTGCCGCTGTTGATGGTTGGCGCGACACTGTATTCTTGGTCTATTGGTCAATCTTCTGTTGGGGCCGTTGCAACAAGCGGCGCGGTTGGTTTGCGTTTGGCGCAGATGACCGGTTGGGTCAGCTTCACATTGATGAGCATGTACGCTGAAGTGGGCGAGGTTGAAGATGCGATCAAGACGCTTAGCCCGCGCCACACGATGATCGATTCGCCAGGCGCTCAGGAATTGAATGTCCCCCAAGGTGTCATCGAATTTGATGCCGTTAGTTTCACCTACGGGGGTGAAAGCGGTGGTATTAACGACATCTCGATCACTATTGAGTCCGGCGAACGGGTTGGAATCGTTGGTGCATCTGGTGCGGGAAAGTCGACGCTCGTTTCGCTATTACTTAGACTCTATGAAACGGAAAGTGGCCAAGTTCGAATCGACGGGTCAAATATTGTCGATGTCACCCAAGAAAGCTTACGTCGTTCCATCGGAATGGTGACCCAAGAAACAGCGATGTTTAATCGGTCGGCGCGCGATAACATTCTATATGGGAATCCAGATGCAGGGGTGGACCAGCTGATCAAGGCTGCGCGTCAAGCTGAAGCCCATGACTTTATTCTCGAACTAAGGGACCAGAATGGCAAAACTGCGTATGATGCGTTTCTCGGTGAGCGGGGCGTAAAACTGTCTGGCGGGCAACGCCAAAGGATCGCTATCGCACGTGCCATTCTAAAGGATGCGCCGATCCTTGTACTGGATGAGGCGACAAGCGCATTAGACTCCGAAGTTGAGGCGTCGATTCAAACGTCGCTTGATCGTTTAATGGATGGCAAGACCGTGATAGCGATCGCGCACCGACTCTCAACGCTTGCACGGATGGATCGTATCATTGTCCTTGAAGAAGGTCATATCGTAGAAGAGGGTTCGCATGAAAGCCTGTTGGCGGATGATGGGCTATATGCACGCTATTGGAACCGGCAATCTGGCGGGTTCATCAATGTTAAGGATGCGGCTGAATAGATGTCTGAACAGGTGATTGCATTCACCCATCACGGAATGGGTCGATTGGATGATGGTACATTGGTGCCGCGAGTTTTACCGGGCGAGGTTGTTGAAATTGCCGAGGATGGTTCGCCGCGTATCCTTGAACCATCGGTCGATCGCGTCAAAGCTATTTGCACACACTTTAAGTCATGCGGCGGATGCTCAGTTATGCAGGCGTCAGAGAGTTTTGTAGCGAACTGGAAAACTGGAATTGTTGAAACTGCGATACGTGCTCATGCCATAAAAACAGAGATCAAACCGATCTATACCTCACCTGCGCAATCGCGCCGGCGCGCCAAGTTTTCTGGGCGTCGAACAAAGAAGGGTGCGATGGTCGGTTTCCACGCAACAGGGTCATCGACCTTGATCGAAGTTCCTGGCTGTCAGGTTCTAACCCCGACATTGAAATTGGTCATCGATGCGCTGCAAGAGATCACGATCTCGGCTGCTTCACGCAAATCGGAGGCTCAATACACTGTAATAGACTCTGAAAATGGCCCAGATGTCTTGGTCGAAACGGACAAAAACCTAACCGATCAGTTACGCCTTGAAATGGCGCAACTTGCCCAGAGGCATAATATCGCAAGACTGTCGTGGAACGATGATGTCATTGTCATGCGTGAGCATCCGGTAATTAGATTTGGATCCGCACTCGTTTTGCCGCCGCCAGGTGCGTTTCTTCAGGCTACGGTTGACGCGCAGACAAAGCTGTCTGACTGCATTCAAGAGATTGTCGGTGATGCAAAACGAGTGCTGGATTTGTTTTCCGGTTGTGGAACATTTTCATTCCCATTGGCGCAGAGCGCAGAGGTTCATGCTGTCGAAGGATCCAATGATTTGATCGATGCGTTGGACATGGGTTTCCGGAAAACTGAGGGTCTTAAACTGATTACGACCGAAGTACGGGATCTGTTTCGCCGCCCATTAGAACCTGATGAGTTTCGCCACTTCGACGCAGTTGTTGTTGACCCACCACGAGCTGGCGCAGAGGCACAAATGCAGACTCTTATAAAGGCAAATATCTCGAAAGTGGCGATGATCTCATGTAATCCGGTTACGTTTGCGCGGGATGCAAAGACGCTTGTCGATGGCGGGTATACGTTGAACTGGATCCAGCCAGTGGATCAGTTTCTCTGGACAGCGCATGTTGAGCTTGTCGCTTCCTTTTCGAAAAAGTGAACCGAAAGTCTTCGAGGTTTTTGTAAAGGCTGATAGGCTTGCAGAAAAGCAGGCAAAGCATGATCAAGAGACGATGGTTAATACTGGGAACGATGGCATATGCATTGATGGGATGTGCCACAAAGTTTCGGACATATAGCGGTCCAGAAATCACACGTATTCAGGTCTTCAAAGAACAACGAAAAATGCAGCTTATTAGCGGCAAGCAATTAATTGCTGTTTACGATATAGAACTAGGGTTTGCACCTGATGGTCACAAAGCGTTCGAAGGTGATGGGCGGACACCAGAAGGAGCCTATCGGATTGATCGTCGGAACCCGAACAGCGCCTATCATCTATCGTTGGGAATTTCGTATCCAAATGCGCGGGACATCGCGAATGCGCGAGCGCAAGGTCGCTCACCCGGCGGTGCGATATTCATTCATGGAACATCCAATCCATTTGTTGGCAAAGACGATTGGACCTATGGCTGTATAGCAGTCACGAATAATGAGATGGAAGAAATCTACGCCATGGTAAAAGATGGCACGCAGATATTCATTTATCCCTGAACAATTGGGACGACTTGTGGAACCGTCGCGGGCTGCGCCCCTATTGGATCTCCACCTACTGTCAGAGTCCACCAGAGTTTACCTGCCGTCTCTTGGAACCAAGCAACCCCTATGCGCCGCGCATTCGGGTCTAGTATTACGCTTCTGGTATCCTGCTGGTTCATCCATGCAGCGAGCGTTTCTAATTCAGTTTCATAGCTTTCTGATATTGTTTCACCCAAGATTTGCCCCGTAAAGCCAACGCGTCGCGCACGATCCAAAGGCGATGATCCGTCAGATCCGAAAAGCCAAGGGCGGTTTTGCGCCGACATATCGCGCGAATGCGTTGCGGCCGCAGCATTAAGTTTTGCGTCGAGCTCAACGGAGGGTACGCCAGCTGCCTGTCGCAATGCATTTATTCCATCCAGCATGCGGAATTGGATATCAGCAGTGTCATTTGGTCCGATCTGATAGACCTGCGGCAAAGGCAGGCCGTCAGGACCGATCCGTCCAGCAGTCGATGTGCAAGCACCGAGGGCTGAAACGCCCGCTAAGCCGGCAACAAAATATCGTCTTTGCATGCTATTATACCTTCGCAATTTCAGGTCTCTTAGCGCGATTGGATGCGTTGATCAAACCTTGGTGGTGATTTCAGCGGGGTTATGACAAATGTTTGAATTGAAAGGCGAGAATACCCAGATTAAGAGAAGACAGGTTTTATCCACCCCATTGGAGGTGTTCGAAGATGACGAAGAATTTTATAAGCACAATGAACCGTCGCGCTTTTGTTGCAGGTAGTGCGGCTGTACTGGGCACCGCGGCGAAAGCTCAGACTGAGAACAGCACTGAAATCGAAGAAGATATTAGCGGTCGCGTAACGCGCAACATCTCGAGCTTCCGGTCTTTGGACTGGCAGCCTTACTTTACGAATTTGAGAGGTGGTGCGATCTTGTGCGATCTTCAAAGCCGTGCGCTTCACTATTGGTCAGAGGACCAATCTATCTACAAGCTGTACCCCACGTCGGTACCGCTAAGCGATGATCTGACACGTCTTGGCCGAACCGAAGTCGTCCGAAAGGTTGACGGGCCATCTTGGCGCCCAACGCCATCGATGCGCGAACGAAACCCAGAATGGCCTGAATATATCGGCCCGGGCCCTGACAATCCGCTTGGGTCACATGCGCTTTATTTGTCTTGGACCTATTATCGAATTCACGGCACCCACGACACTCGCAAGATCGGTCGTCGTTCATCGAATGGGTGTATCGGTCTTTATAACGAGCACATTGCCGAACTGTTCGGAATGGCAAAGCTCGGAACGCAGGTATTGCTTATTTGAGACTTTTCAAAGCCATTCGAAAAAGCCGATCGATTGGGGTCGGCTTTTTTATTGGTTTACCCAACCTAGCAAATTCCGATCGATAATGCTGGCGAGCGCCGCGATATGCTCTGGGTTGTCATTTAGACACGGGATGTAGGTAAACCCTTCGCCACCGGCTTCTTCAAAACTTTCCTTGATTTCTTCGTTGATTTCTTCGAGAGTTTCGATGCAATCGGCTGAAAATGCTGGCGCGCAGACGGCGATGTTTTTAATACCGTCTTCTTTCGCCAACCGCGCGACTTCTTCAACAGTGTAGGGCTTTAGCCATTCCTCGGGACCGAAACGGGATTGAAAAGTCGTGACAATTTGCGTGTCGTCCCAGCCAAGACGTTCCTTTAGCAGGCGTGTCGTTTTCTGACATTGGCAGTGATAAGGATCGCCTTCGCGTAGATAACGCTCGGGCACACCGTGGTAAGAACAGATCAATTTTTCGGGTTTGGTCTCAGCTTCGGCGTAGGCCGTTTCAATGGATTGGGCCAGGGCATCGATATAAGCAGGCTCTGCGAAATAGGGTTCAACAACCCGCGCGATTGGCTGCCATTTTTCTCGCATTAATGCGCGGAAAAATTGGTCGTTGGCTGTGGCAGAAGTTGCACCTGCGTAATGCGGATACAATGGAAAAAACAAGATTTTTGTACACCCAGCCTCGACCATTTCACGAACCTTGGATTTGGTTGATGGATTGCCATAACGCATGCAGAAATCAACAACGACATCTGATCCATAGCGCTCCTCCATTGTGGATTTGATCGCTTTGGTTTGCGCTTTTGTGATTGTCAGTAGGGGGCTTTCGTCGTCTTCTGTGTTCCAGATGGATCGATAGGCGGCACCTGACGAAAACGGGCGTTTGGTCAGAATTATCAACTGTAGCAGTGGCTGCCAGAGCCATGCGGAATAATCGACAACTCGTTTGTCCGAAAGAAACTCATTCAAATAGCGACGCATGGACCAATAATCGGTGCCATCAGGCGTGCCTAAGTTGGCAACGAGAACACCGACCTTTGCCGGCTTAATCTTTGGATGATCGGGCTGTGCATGAACTGGGCATTTCGCCTCGCTTGCATCTGATTTTTCTGCGTCGAACATAGCCATCCTAGTTTACCGTGCTTCGCCTTGGGATCTAATCGAGTTTGCTGTCAGATCAACTTTAGAATCGTTTTAATTTGTTTTCTTTAGCACCCAATGCATCAGCTAGTCGATTGGTTGCGGATCCGGGGCGCAGTGGTTTGGGTTGCGTGTCCGCTGGCGCCCAGCCCGTAAGCGTGATGATTTCGAATGTCGCAGATATGCGTCCATCAGCAGTCGCAAAGTTTTTTGAATAGATATCTTGTGCGAATTTAAAAAACGCTTCGCTGGTAAAGGATTTAATCCGTTCGGTCAGTGCGTTTGTTTCGCCCATCTGGCGCAGTTCGCGCATCAATTGGAGCATTGATGAGTAGTTCGTGTTAAACGGCAGCGCATCTGCGACAGGCAATGCGAACCCGGCGCGTTGCAAAAGCCCGCCCAAATCGCGCACATCGCCCATTGGTGCAACCCTTGGGGATAACCCACCCGTCAACTTTGCTTCGGCCTCGGCCATAGCTGTGCGTAATTCATGCAGGGTTTGACCCCCAAAGAGTGTCGCGATGAATAACCCATCTGGTCGTAATGCCCGGCGCGCTTGGATCATTTGGCCAACGGGATCATTGGCCCAGTGCAGGCAAAGATCATGTATCACGAGATCATGCGCATCTACTGAAATCCCAAGGGTGTCGGAGTCCGCGATGAAGGTCGCGTTTTCAATGATATTAGCCCAAAGGTCTGGCCGTGGTGTAATGATCGCCGGCGATTTAAACTTCTTGTTAACCTCAATCAGTCTTTCCTGAATGTCGTTGATCGCTTCTTGCCGTAGGAAATCGACTGGGTCTTTGCGCGCACGTTTGCGATGCGCTGAAACAGCGTTTGGGTCGAACAGGTCTGGACGTGATTGAGCCATATAGGGGGTTTAGTGAAACCAGATGCTCATGCAAAGTCTCATTCGTGCGATCTATCCGCCGCAATGTATATCCTGCCATGCACTAACCGAAGAAGCGCACGGATTGTGTGGGGCGTGTTGGCCAGATGTTGGCTTCATACATGGTGCGTGTTGTGACCTGTGCGGTGCTCCTGTTTTGGGTCAAGACGACGGATGCGTTCTATATTGCGACGATTGTATCGTTCGGCCGCGACCTTGGCGGCAAGGGCGGTCCGCAATTACCTATCAAGACCTAGGGCGCCGGCTGGTTTTAGGATTGAAACATGGTGATCGGACGGATTTCGTGCCGGCCATGTCGCGGTGGTTAACCCTCGCTGGGCACGGGCTTTTTCAGGCTGAATCAATACTTGTTCCTGTTCCGCTGCACCGTTTGCGCCTGCTGCGTCGAAAATACAATCAGGCGGCCGAGCTTGCGAAAGGGGTTGCAGCGCACACAGAAACCGATCTTGTGTTGGATGCCTTGATCCGAACTCGATCTACGCGCTCTTTGGGCCATGCTGGTGTAGATGAGCGGTATGCTGAATTGGCAGATGCTATTCGAGCAAATCCCCAAACCTGTGGGGCTATTGCAAATCGCAATGTTATCCTAATTGATGATGTCATGACGTCTGGCGCGACATTAACTGCTTGTGCCGATGCCTGTTTGGACGCCGGGTCACGGCAAGTTGCAATCTTGGTTCTGGCGAGAGCCGTAAAAGACGCCTAAATAGGCTCGGTAAACAAACCAAGGATGCCGCAATGCCAAATGTTGAAATCTATACCAAGCGGACATGTGGCTTTTGTCACGCTGCAAAGCGTTTGTTGAATGCCAAAGGTGTTTCCTTTGCCGAAGTGGATATTTTGGTCTCGCCCGGTCGTCGACCCGAAATGGTCCAACGAGCAAACGGGCGGTCGACTGTTCCGCAGATCTTCATCGATGGAAAACACATCGGTGGATATGATGATCTAGCTGCTGCCGAGAGCACAGGCGCGTTAAAGAAACTGTTGGCAGGATGAAGCTCGCGCTGTTGCAACTAAATTCAGGCGACGATCCAAACCTGAATTTGGTGCATACATGTGCGCTCATCGAAGAAGCTGCAGCGAAAGGTGCGGAGTTTGTTCTGACGCCTGAGGTCACGAATTGTGTTTCGCTGGACCGAGGGCATCAGCAGGATGTTTTGGTAGGCGAAGCTGACGACAAATTGCTCTCGGCTATTCGTGAACAAGCAGATGCGCTGGGCGTTTGGGTCTCGCTTGGATCGCTTGCTTTGAAAACCGGTGACCCAGACGGGCGTTTTGCCAATCGATCGATTTTGATATCCCCTGATGGGGCGATTATTGCACGCTATGACAAGATCCACATGTTTGATGTTTCACTCGGTGACGGTGAGAACTTTCGCGAATCCGATGGTTATCGCGCAGGCGAAATGGCGGTCGTTTCAAAGGTGTCGAACGTTCCCGTCGGTATGAGTATTTGCTACGATCTAAGATTTCCTAATCTGTATCAAGAATTAGCAAGGGCAGGGGCCCAGATCCTTTTAGTTCCCTCTGCATTCTCTCCAACGACGGGGGCTGCACATTGGGAAACACTCTTGCGCGCTCGGGCCATCGAAACCGGGTGCTTTGTGGTGGCTGCCGCGCAAACCGGCGTGCATCCGTCATCTACAGATCGGGTTCGCACGACATATGGGCACAGCCTTGTCATTGACCCATGGGGAACTGTTTTGCTGGATGCAGGAACGTCGCCGGGTATCTCTGTTATTGATATTGATCTGACAGCAGTGTCTAAAGCGCGTAGTCGGGTTCCGGCGATATCAAGTGGACGTTCTTTTGAAGGCCCTTAATGAGCGATGCGAACAAAAATTTGGCTATTGCGCTTTTTAGCGAGCTTTTGACGGTTGATCAGCTTGCCAAATCTAGTGTTGCGCGTGTTTTGCCAAAAGGGATGGAGCTGTCGCACTTTTCAGTTTTGAATCACTTGGCACATGCAGGTGGCGAACGTTCGCCAGGACAGTTAGCACAAACATTTCACCTGACGCGTGGCGCAATTACCAACACGCTAAACAAGCTTGAATGGGCTGGATGGGTTCACGTCCGCCCCGATTGGGATGATGCCCGCAAGAAAATGGTATCGATCAGCCCTTCTGGAATTTCAGCACGCGATGCGGCTTTGGCCGCGATTGCACCAATTATTTCGGACCTTGTCGAAACGGTTGGTCATGAAAAAGTCAAAGCGACCCTTCCAGTGTTACGGGCCCTGCGAACAACACTGAACGACACGTAGGTCATTCCGGCTTTAGGGCCGCGGTGACATAGTTCACTGATAGATCACGATCCGAAATAGACCATGTGAATTTAGCAAAATTAAAGACGTAGCCCTTACGATCTACAGGGTTTAATCCAGCTTTGGTCATCAGCTCGAAAAGCTCATCAGGGGTGATGAACTTATCCCATTCATGCGTCCCTTTTGGCAGCCAACGCATAACCCATTCGGCACCAACGATTGCCATGGCGAATGATTTTGCATTGCGGTTAATGGTCGAACACAGGTGCAGCCCGCCAGGTTTTAAGAGTTGTCGGCACGCAGTCAGGTATCCCAACGGATCTGCGACATGTTCGACGACTTCCATGTTCAGCACGATATCAAATTGTTCGCCAGCTTCGGCCATTGCTTCGGCAGTCGTATGGCGGTAATCGATAGTTAGTCCGGACTGCTCTGCATGAACTTTCGCGACTGGGATATTTCGTTCTGCGGCGTCGGCGCCGATGATAGTTGCACCCAATCGTGCCATTGGTTCGCACAGCAGACCGCCACCGCAACCGATATCAAGGATGCGCAAGCCCTCAAAAGGCTTCAAGCTTGTGAGGTCACGATCAAATTCAGCCGCGATTTGTGTGGTGATGTATTCCAACCGTACCGGATTCATCATGTGAAGCGGCTTAAACTTTCCCGTTGGGTCCCACCATTCTGCTGCCATCGCTTCAAACTTTGCGATTTCGGATGGGTCGACGGTGTTTGTAGCGTCAGTTTGCATGGTTACACTTTTGTCTGGTTCGCAGTATGTGGTCTCGAGTCTTGGAAAACTATATAGAGCCGGAATGGACAAGGTCTTTAGTCAAAAAAGCGCAATGTCATATTTATTTCCGTCGATCGATCCATTCGATCAGCGATTGATGGACGTGGGCGATGGGCATCGGGTTTATGTTGAACAATGTGGGAACCCTGAAGGAATCCCGGTTGTCGTCCTTCATGGTGGCCCAGGTGGCGGATGTAGTCCGGCGATGCGGCGTTATTTTGATCCAGATGTTTACCGTATTGTGTTGTTTGATCAGCGTGGCTGTGGAAGGTCGCGACCCCATGCCAAAGTCGAAGCGAATACCACTTGGCATTTGGTGCGCGATATCGAAGCCATTCGTGAGACGCTCGAGATCAATAAGTGGGTCGTTTTTGGTGGTAGTTGGGGCGCGACTTTGTCGTTGATCTATAGCCAAACGCACCCTGATCGTACGATGGCATTGATTTTGCGTGGTGTATTCCTGATGCGCCAGCAGGAATTGGATTGGTTTTACGGAGGCGGCGCTGGTCGATTCTGGCCAGATCTTTGGAAGAAATTTGAAGGAATCATTCCCGAAGACGAAAGAAGCGATTTAATTTCTGCTTACAACCGCCGTCTTTTTAGTGGCGATCTAAATATCGAAACACGGTACGCGCGGGCATGGTCGAGTTGGGAAAATGCGCTGGCTTCCATCGAAAGCGATGGCGTTACTGGGGAAAGCCCGGCGGACTATGCGCGCGCCTTTGCGAGGCTTGAAAACCACTATTTTATCAACGGTGGATTTCTGAACGAAGACCAACAAATCCTGAACCGAATAGACAGAATTGCGCATATCCCCGGCGTCATTGTGCAAGGGCGGTTTGATATGATTTGCCCACCACAATCTGCCTATGAACTTGCTCAGAAATGGCCGAGGTGTGAATTGCGCATGATCGGACGTGCTGGGCATGCATTGTCGGAGCGCGGTATCACCGCAGAGCTTGTTCGAACGATGGATATGATGGGTCGCAAACTAAAATCGTGAATTTTTCAGGGTTTACAGGTTCTACTGGCTTGTTAAGGTTGCCTAGCTGAAATGGGGAACTTACGGTTTGCAGAACGTACTTAGGATTATTTTTCAACGTTTAGCTCTCGGTCTTGTCACACTTCTAGTCGTTTCCATTGTCATTTTTGTTGCTGTGAATCTGCTTCCTGGCGACTTTGCGGAACTGATTTTGGGCCAAGCAGCGACACCTGAATCTGTTGCCTCCATCCGAAGAGATCTTGGCCTCGATCAGTCGATGGTTACCCGCTATTTTTCATGGTTGGGCGGCATGGTCACGGGCGACTTGGGAACAAGCTTTGCGCAGCTAAACTTTCAAACCAATCTCGGCGGAACGGGCGGCAAAACTGTCGCGGAGCAAATTGCGCCAAGATTCCAGAATACGATGTTCTTGGCTTCGGTTACTGCAATGATTGCGGTTCCGATCGCAGTAACACTTGGCGTTTTGGCGGCTCTTTATCGCAACACTGTATTTGACAGGGTGGCCAATATCGCAACGCTGAGCTCTATCAGCTCACCAGAATTTTTTATGGCCTACATCCTAATCTTGTTCCTCGCTGTTTTGAACCCGATCTTTCCATCGCTTTCAAATATCTACGAAGGCATGCCATTCGGCGAAAAACTCGAAAAGACGATGCTGCCTGCGCTGACGCTGACTCTTGTTGTCACTGCGCACATGATGCGCATGACCCGCGCGGCGATCATTAACCTCTTAGCCAGCCCCTATATCGAGATGGCGCGTCTAAAAGGCATTTCGCCGATGCGCGTAATTGTAAAGCACGCGCTTCCGAACGCGCTTGCGCCAATCATCAACGTTATTGCTTTGAACCTTGCCTATCTGATCACAGGTGTTGTGGTCGTTGAGGTGGTGTTTGTTTATCCCGGCATTGGTCAGCTATTTGTCGACTCGGTTAAGATCCGAGACATTCCAGTTGTTCAGGCGTGCTGCCTAATTTTTGCTGCAGCCTACATCTTGCTGAACCTTCTGGCGGATATTCTATCGATCCTTTCCAACCCACGTCTGAGGCATCCGAAATGAGTACAGTTATCTGGATCATCGGTGTCCTTGCGGCGCTGGGCGTTTTAGGTTGGGCGTTCCGCTTGGCTGGACAAAAGGCAACGAACAATGCGCCCCGCTTTCGAGATATGCCTTATGGTGTAGCGTTTGGCTATGTTCTTGGCGCGGCTTTGTTGCTCTGGGCGATCTATTATTATTTTCAACCGGTCAAGAACGAAGCAGGTACTGCCAACGCTGGCGTGATGTTCTTTCGCTGGGCAGTTCAGGGGCTGATCATTGCGGCGATTGCGGCCTATGTATTTCGTCTCTTGGGCCGCATAGTTGGGACCAATGGTTCGAAAAAACTGTTCCGCGCGATGCCACTTACGGCGTCATTTGGTATTCTTACCATTCTTATTTATGCAATATTCGCGGTCTTTGCTTCGACGATTGCACCCTATGGGCAGGATGAAATCTTTGCAGCTGCGAATGTCATCCCTGGTGGTGATCCTGCGCTGGGCGGAAACCCTGACTTTCCGCTTGGGACGGATCAGATTGGTCGCGATATTCTAAGTCGACTGATATTCGGCGCGCAAAATACCGTTGGTATTGCTTTTGCAACGACCTGTCTTGCTTTTGCGATTGGTGTAACGCTTGGCTTCCTTGCCGCGGTTGTAGGCGGTTGGCTAGACCAATTATTGTCTCGCGCAGTCGACGTTTTGATGGCGATCCCGTCATTGATTTTTGCGCTCTTGCTGATGACAATTGCATCCGTCTGGGCGAACGAATGGGGTGTGCCGCTGACGCTCTTTATGGTCGTAATTATTGCCGTCATTGATAGCACCCGTGTTTTCCGACTTGCGCGCGCAGTCGGGGTCAACATTGTTGTGATGGACTATATCGAAGCGGCGAAGTTGCGCGGCGAAGGTATGGGCTATTTGATCTTCAAAGAAATCTTGCCGAATGCAACGGCGCCGTTGTTGGCCGAATTTGGTCTGCGTTTCTGCTTTGTGTTTCTCACAATCGCGGCGCTGTCATTCTTGGGCGTGGGTATCCAGCCGCCACTCGCCGACTGGGGCACAATGGTTCGCGACCTAGCGGCATTTATCAACTACGCAGCATTCGCGCCAATGGCGGCCATCACACCGTTGCTCGCGGCCGGCGCTATTGCATTGTTAACGGTCGCCGTGAACTTCGTTGTCGACTGGATGCTGCATAGATCATCGGGGCTAAAAGAATGAGTGAACCTCTTGTTAAAATCCGTGGTCTTAAACTTGAAGGCCGTGCCGACGAGAAATGGAACCCAATCATTAATGGCTGTGATCTGACGCTGAAACGCGGTGAGGTTTTGGGTCTGATTGGCGAATCTGGTGCTGGTAAATCGACGCTGGGTCTGGCTGCGATGGGTTACACTCGCGATGGTGTTCGCATTTCAGAAGGCTCTGTTGAATTTGATGGTATCGATCTTTTGACTGCATCCGCAGCTGTAAAGCGCAGCCTCTTAGGTAAGCGGATCGCGTATGTTGCGCAGTCTGCGGCTGCCAGCTTTAACCCTGCGCATCGGATCATCGACCAACATACTGAGGCGCCCGTACAGCATGGTGTTATGGGGCGCAGCGAAAGCATCGAAGATGGTGTGACGCTTTATAACAAATTGCGCTTGCCGGACCCCGAAAATATTGGGTTCCGGTATCCTCACCAAGTGTCGGGCGGCCAACTTCAGCGCGCCATGACTGCCATGGCGATGTCATGTCGTCCAGATCTGATCATATTTGACGAACCGACGACGGCTTTGGACGTGACGACGCAAATTGAAGTTCTCGCGTCAATTCGTGAGATCGTTGAAGAGTACAACACAGCCGCGATTTACATCACCCACGACCTCGCGGTCGTTGCGCAAATGGCTGATACGATCAAAGTGCTTCTAAAAGGGGACGAAGTCGAAACAGCAGATACTCGCACGATGCTGTCATCGCCCCAAGAAGAATATACCAAGTCGCTATGGGCTGTGCGAAGCTTTGAGCGACCCGCTAAACCCGCGATCAACACAAGTGCCACCCCAGTGGTGAGCGTCCAGAATATCGACGCTGCATATGGTAAAGTTAAAGTCTTAGAGGGGGTCAGTTTTGACATCCATGAAGGACGGACCGTTGCTGTAGTGGGAGAGTCCGGTTCCGGAAAATCCACTGCGGCACGTTGCATCACAGGTCTGCTGCCGCCCACGTCCGGCCAAATCCAATTTGATGGTCAGACTCTTCCTGCAAATTACAAAGCGCGCGATAAATCTCAGCTGCGTCAGGCGCAAATGATTTACCAAATGGCTGACACCGCATTGAACCCACGTATGTCAATTGGCAAAATAATTGAGCGCCCTGTGCAATTTTATATGGGCCTGTCTGGTGCACCTCTACGTAAGCGCGTTGATGAGTTGCTTGAGCAGATCGAACTCGAGCCAAGCCAGTATTATAAGCGCTTGCCGTCTGAGCTGTCTGGTGGCCAAAAACAGCGGATTGGGATTGCGCGCGCATTGGCTGCGGAACCCAAATTTATCATTTGTGACGAAGTAACATCTGCGTTGGATCAATTGGTTGCCGAAGGAATTTTGCGACTTTTGGCAGATCTTCAGGACAAACTTTCACTGTCCTATATGTTTATTACGCACGATTTGGCGACCGTCCGCGCGATTTCGGATGAGGTTGTCGTAATGAAAAATGGCAATGTTGTTGAGCAGGGGCCAAAGGCCGAAATGTTCCAACCGCCTCACCACGCCTACACTGACCTTTTGCTATCCTCAGTTCCCGAGATGGACCCGGATTGGCTCACAAATATTTTGCAAGAACGCGGAGTTGATAACATCGGAGACGCCGCAGTTGGTAAGATGTAAACGAATCGCTATAGTGATTTCCAATACTAGGGGTCTCAAAAGGCCCCACTTGTTGAAACTAGGGAGAACAATAATATGAACGGAATTAGCAGACGTGGCTTGCTCAAGACCGGCGCAGCTGCAGGTGTACTCAGCCTGACAGGTATGCCGCTTAAGGCCCAAACACGCGGTGGTAAGCTGACAGCAGGTCTTGGTGGTGCAAACACATCAGACAGTTGGGATGGTCGGACGCACTCGGATATCTTTATGATCGCATCTGCGCACGGCTGTGTGTTTGATTGCCTGACGGAAGTTGCAGCTGACGGCTCGCTTCAGGGCGAATTGGCAGAAAGTTGGGAAGCTTCTGCAGACGCTAAAACATGGACATTCAACTTGCGCCAAGGCGTAACGTTCCACAACGGCAAAGCATTTGGTGCGGACGACGTTATTGCATCCCTACAAATGCACGTTGGCGAGGATTCAAAATCTGCGGCGAAACCAATCGTCGAAGCCATCACAGAAATGAAGAAGCTGGGCGACTATCAGGTTCAGTTCACGCTGGCGTCTGGCAATGCTGACTTCCCTTACCTAATGTCAGACTATCACATCCTGATGTTCCCAGCTGGTCAGATCGAAGAAGCGATCGCGAACGGTATCGGAACGGGTCTGTACCAAGTACAGTCATTTGATCCGGGTGTGCGCATGGTCGCAACACGTTACGCGGATCACTACAAAGGTGATAGCGCCGGTTTCTTCGATGAAGTTGAATACATCGCGATCAACGACAACACTGCGCGTATGAACGCGTTGCTGACCGGTCAAGTTGATACAATCAACCGGATCGACTTTAAGACTGAAGGTCTATTGAAAGCTAACCCAGCGTTGCGCATTCAAGAAGTCACAGGCAACCAGCACTATAGCTTCCCAATGCTGACAAACACATCGCCTTATAACGATGTAAACGTCCGTAAAGCGCTGAAGTACGGAATCAACCGTCAGGAATTGGTCGACAAAATCTTGCTTGGCCACGGTGCTGTTGGCAACGACACGCCAATCGGTCCTGCGAACCAGTACTATAATGCAGGTATGGATCAGCTTGAGTTCGATGCGGACAAAGCCAAGTTCTACTTGAAAGAAGCTGGAATGGACAGCATTGACATCAGCTTGTCAGCGTCCAACGCGGCATTTGAAGGCGCGGTTGACGCGGCTCAGCTGTACCAAGCATCAGCTGCACAAGCAGGTATCAACATCAACGTGGTTCAAGAGCCAGCTGATGGGTATTGGTCGAACGTTTGGCTGAAGAAGTCATTCTGTGCATGCTACTGGTCAGGTCGTGCGACAGAAGACTGGATGTTTGCTACTGCTTACGAAGCTGGCGTTCCTTGGAACGACAGCCAGTGGGACAACGATGACAGCGCACGCTTCCAAGAGCTGTTGTTGACCGCACGTGCTGAACTCGATTCAGACAAACGTCAGGCACAGTACTTCGAAATGCAGGAAATCCTGCGCGACGAAGGTGGTGTATTGGTTCCAATGTTTGCGAACTATGTTCAGGCTGTTAACAACCGTATCAGTTCACCAGAAACTGTTGGTAACCTTTGGCAGATGGACAACGCCCGTATGGCGGAGCGTTGGTCAGTCGCGTAAGCGAACCCAAAATAGCTTTGAAAAGCCCCGTCGTTTTGGCGGGGCTTTTTCTTTTGCGTTGCAACACCCAACTCGACAAACTCCTGTCTCTGACGGCACGCCAGCCATGCAAATAGATTCTGCTCTTGCAGACTCAGCTATCAATCCGTATATGACGTTCAACAGCGGCGCGCTGGGGTCCAAACCCAGAGCCCACCGGAATTCACAACGGGCCGCGCGCCCGTTTTTTTGTGCGTGAGATAAATGAACGACCTAATCGCCAAAGCGGCCATTGACCGTCGCATCACTGAGATCATAGGCCCAGTCATCGAAGACATGGGTTTTGAAGTCGTGCGCGTGCGTCTGATGACAGGTAAAGAGTCTATTCTGCAAGTCATGGCACAAAAATCAGATGGTACGATTGAAGTCGATGAGTGCGGACAAATTAGCACGGCGGTGAGTGCTGTAATGGATGTCGAGGATCCAATTTTGGATGCATACACTCTTGAAGTCAGCTCCCCTGGTATTGACCGCCCTTTGACACGCTTGAAAGATTTCGAGCAGTGGAAAGGGTTCGAGGCCAAGATCGAAACTGAAGAACTGATCGACGGACGTCGCCGGTTCAAAGGTGAATTGGCGGGTACCGAAGGTGATGAGGTGTTGATCACCATCGCCGAGGGCACGATTGGCCTAAAATTTGAATGGTTGTCAGATGCCAAATTGGTGCTGACAGATGAATTGATCCGCGATGTTTTGCGCGGGCGCAAAGACAAAGGTCAGATTGACGAAAAGCAATTTGACGAAATTGAAACCATCATTGATGGCGAGGAGAACTCCTGATGGCAATTACTTCCGCAAACCAGCTAGAGCTGCTTCAAACAGCCGAGGCCGTGGCCCGCGAAAAGAACATTGAGGCCGGTTTGGTCGTCGAGGCGATGGAAGAATCGCTCGCACGGGCTGCCAAGTCCCGCTACGGCGCGGAAATGGACATTCGCGTGTCGATTGACCGCAAGACCGGTAAGGCGACATTCACACGTGTGCGCACCGTTGTGGAAGAAGAGTTGCTGGAAAACTATCAGGCTGAGTTCACTGTAGAGCAAGCCAAACAGTACATGGAAAACCCAGAGATTGGTCAGACCTTTGTTGAAGAGGTTCCACCTGTAGAAATGGGTCGCATCGCTGCACAGTCTGCCAAGCAAGTTATTCTGCAAAAGGTCCGCGAAGCTGAGCGTGATAAGCAATACGAAGAATTCAAAGATAAGGCGGGTACAATCATTAACGCCGCTGTGAAGCGCGAAGAGTACGGCAATGTCATCGTTGATGTGGGTGCTGGCGAAGCAGTTCTGCGTCGCAACGAGAAAATTGGTCGCGAAGCATATCGCCCGAACGATCGTATTCGTTGCTATATCAAAGAAGTTCGTCGTGAACAGCGCGGCCCACAGATCTTCTTAAGCCGTACAGCGCCTGAATTCATGGCGGAACTGTTCAAGATGGAAGTGCCTGAAATTTATGAAGGCATCATTGAGATCAAAGCCGTCGCCCGTGATCCAGGTTCACGTGCCAAAATTGCGGTGATTTCTTTCGACGGGTCTATCGACCCTGTCGGTGCTTGTGTTGGTATGCGTGGTTCACGTGTTCAGGCCGTTGTTAACGAGCTTCAGGGTGAAAAGATCGACATCATTCCTTGGAATGAGGACATGCCGACGTTCCTTGTGAACGCGTTGCAGCCTGCTGAAGTCTCCAAAGTTGTTTTGGACGAAGAAGCTGGCAAGATCGAAGTTGTTGTTCCTGATGAGCAGTTGTCATTGGCGATTGGTCGACGTGGGCAGAACGTGCGCCTTGCTTCTCAACTAACTGGTTTGGATATCGATATCCTGACTGAGGAAGAAGAGTCTAAGCGTCGCCAGGCCGAATTTGAACTGCGTACCAAGCTGTTCATGGAAACTCTGGATCTAGACGAGTTCTTTGCCCAGCTGATCGTTTCCGAAGGGTTCACTAACCTCGAAGAAGTTGCATATGTTGAAATCGAAGAGCTCTTGGTCATCGAAGGCGTTGACGAAGCAACTGCCGGCGAATTGCAGGCCCGTGCTCGTGATTACCTAGACGCCAAAAACAAGAAGGCGATGGATCGCGCGATTGAACTGGGCGTCGAAAGCAGCCTCGTCGATTTCGAAGGTCTGACACCTGTCATGATCGAAGCTTTGGCTGAAGATGGCGTAAAAACGCTGGAAGATTTTGCTACTTGTGCGGACTGGGAACTGGCTGGTGGCTGGACAATGGTCAACGGTGAGCGCGTCAAAGACGAAGGCGTGCTAGAGAAATTCGAAGTGTCACTGGAAGAGGCACAAGACATGGTGATGACAGCCCGCGTTATGTTGGGTTGGGTCGATCCTGAAGATTTGGTTTCTGATGAAGAAACTGACGAGGATGCGGTTGATGCCGGGGAGGCGGAGGTCTGATCTCAGGCCTCCGGAGAAACGCGGATGACGCGGGGCGGCCAAAAGAAAGATCGAGACGACGGTGCGGAACGCAAATGCATCGTAACTGGGGAAAGCCAGCCTAAAGCTGGTTTGATCCGTTTTGTCGTTGGGCCAGACGATCAGGTTTATCCTGATGTTCTGGGCAAGTTGCCCGGCCGGGGCATGTATGTTTCAGCTGAGCGCAGTGCGTTAGAGGTTGCGAGTCGTGGTCAGTTTTCACGGTCTGCAAAGCAACCTGTGACTGTGCCAGATGGTTTGGCTGATGAGGTTGAACGTCAAGTTCTACGACGCACTGTGGAACTCATTGCCATGGCGCGCAAAGCAGGTCGGTCGGTCTGTGGGTTTGAAAAAGTTAAAGGCTGGCTGGCGGGTGGCGAACGGGTTCGGGTCTTGCTTCAGGCAAGCGATGGATCGGATCGTGGCAAAGCAAAACTATGGACGCCGGAAGGCGCCCGATACTTCGACTGCTTCACATCTGCCGAATTGGGTTTGGCATTTGGGCGGCAAAGTGTGATACATGGCGCGCTCGCAGCTGGTGGACTCGGCAATCGTGTTGTAGAGGAAGCCACAAAGCTACGTGGTTTGCGCAGGTTAGACGGTGGCAATTTGGCCACCGAGAAGGATATAGAAGCTAAATGAGCGATAACGACGGTAAAAAAACTCTGGGTCTTGGTGGCTCACATCCCAGCAATGTAAAGCAAAGCTTTAGTCACGGGCGTACCAAGAACGTGGTTGTTGAAACCAAACGCAAGCGCGTTGTGGTTCCAAAACCGGGTGCGGCCAAGACTGGATCTGGCGGATCTGCGCCTGCGGGTAGCGATCCATCACGTCGTCCGGGCGGCATCTCTGAGGCTGAATATCAGCGTCGGATGAAAGCTCTTCAGGCTGCGAAAGAACGCGAAGCTGAAGACGCTGCAAAGCGCGATGCCGAAGAAAAGGCGCGCAACGAAGAGCGTGCGCTTCGCCGTGCAGAGATTGAAGCCAAAGAAGCTGAAGACCGCGAGCGTGAAGCACGCGCGAAAGCCAAAGCTGAAGAAGAAGAGCGCAAGCAAGCAGCAGCAGCCGCGGCGAAAGCCAAGCCAGCACCAGCTGCACCGAACCCTGCTGATGTGCCGGGTGAGGCCGCGATTGCGCGCCCATCTTCCGCACCGCGCAAGCAAGAACGTGACACGCGTGCTGACGCCCGTCAGCCAAAACAGCCAAAAGGCCGTCAGGATGATGGTCGCCGGTCTGGTAAGCTGACATTGAACGATGCGCTACGCGGTGGTGGCGGACGCCAGAAATCCGTTGCAGCGATGAAGCGTAAGCAAGAGCGCGCGCGTCAGAAGGCGATGGGTGGTCAAGTTGAGCGCGAAAAGGTTGTGCGTGACGTGCAGTTGCCAGAGGCGATCACCGTAGGTGAATTGGCTAACCGCATGACTGAAAAGGTCGCGGATGTTGTCAAAGCCTTGATGACCAATGGCATCATGGCGACGCAAACTCAAACGATTGATGCGGATACCGCTGAACTGATCATCGAAGAATTTGGCCACAAAGTTGTGCGCGTTTCAGATTCTGACGTTGAAGATGTGATCGACGCAATTGAAGACAAAGACGAAGATCTGAAAGATCGCGCGCCGATCATTACCATCATGGGTCACGTTGACCACGGTAAAACATCTTTGTTGGATGCGATCCGTAAAACACGGGTGACAGCTGGCGAAGCTGGCGGGATTACGCAGCACATTGGTGCGTATCAGGTCACGACGGAAGGTGGGCAGGTTCTGTCTTTCCTCGACACTCCGGGCCACGCGGCGTTTACGTCTATGCGGTCTCGTGGTGCTCAGGTCACGGATATTGTCGTTCTGGTTGTTGCAGCGGACGATGCGGTTATGCCGCAAACGATCGAAGCGATTGCCCACGCAAAAGCGGCTGAGGTTCCAATGATCGTCGCGATCAACAAGATTGACCGTGAAGGCGCAAACCCTGACAAAGTGCGGACGGACTTGTTGCAGCACGAAGTTCTCGTCGAGAAAATGTCTGGTGAAGTGCAAGACGTCGAAGTGTCTGCAATTACGGGTCAGGGCCTGGATCAACTGCTCGAAGCGATTGCGCTTCAGGCTGAGATCTTAGAACTCAAAGCAAACCCAGATCGCTCGGCTTCCGGCGCTGTGATCGAAGCTCAGCTTGATGTGGGTCGTGGTCCTGTTGCGACGGTTCTGGTTCAGAACGGTACGCTAAAGCAGGGTGATATCTTTGTTGTGGGTGAGCAGTGGGGTAAAGTCCGCGCGCTGGTAGATGACAAAGGTGATCGCGTTAAAGAAGCAGGCCCATCGGTACCTGTTGAGGTCCTTGGCCTCAACGGTACGCCAGAAGCAGGCGACGTTTTGAACGTTGTCGACACCGAAGCGCAAGCGCGTGAGATTGCCAGCTATCGTGAATCAGCAGCAAAAGACAAACGTGCAGCGGCTGGCGCAGCGGTGACACTGGATCAATTGATGGCGAACGCAAAAGCCAACGAAGATGTGTCTGAATTGCCAATCCTTGTGAAGGCAGACGTTCAGGGCTCGTCCGAGGCGATTGCGCAAGCAATGGAAAAAATCGGCAACGATGAAGTTCGCGTACGCGTTCTGCATTCGGGTGTTGGTGCGATTACCGAAACCGATGTTGCCTTGGCCGAAGCGTCTGGTGCGCCTGTGATTGGCTTTAACGTACGTGCAAACACACCTGCGCGTAATTCAGCCAACCAAAAGGGTGTTGAAATTCGCTACTACTCGGTCATCTACGACCTTGTGGATGATGTGAAAGCGGCGGCCTCTGGTTTGTTGTCAGCCGAGATCAAAGAAACATTCATCGGCTACGCCAAGATCCAAGAAGTGTTCAAAGTTACTGGCGTCGGCAAAGTTGCCGGTTGTCTCGTGACCGAAGGCGTCGCGCGTCGTTC
Source organism: Cognatiyoonia sp. (assembly GCA_042093895.1). Lineage (GTDB taxonomy): Bacteria > Pseudomonadota > Alphaproteobacteria > Rhodobacterales > Rhodobacteraceae > Cognatiyoonia. The sequence goes on from JBELEI010000008.1 coordinate 118,906, forward strand.
CGCAGGTGTTCGCCTGTTGCGCGATAACGTGGTGATCCACGAAGGCACATTGAAGACATTGAAACGCTTCAAGGACGAAGTGCCTGAGGTGATTTCTGGTCAAGAATGCGGTATGGCGTTCGAGAACTATGACGACATCCGAGCCGACGACGTCATCGAAATCTTCGAACGCGAAGAAGTCGAACGGAACCTAGACTAAGATCTCAAGGGCGGCCTGCGGGCCGCCTTTTTTATTTGAAAGATCAGTTTTCTCTGACAGGCTTACGCTAAAAGCGACTCGACTTTTGTTTGGCTGGACCATTCCTGTCTTGTTCGCGGAAAGAGAGGTGTCAGCATGAAATATTCAGCGTTCCGAGAAGGCGAGAGAAGTGGCTGGTCAAAGCGCGCCGAGATCTATGGAAACACGACAGCGCGGGCAACGTTGCAATCAATCCCTAAGCTGCTCGACCATGCCAAGTTGTTTCCAGGATCGAGGGTACTTGATGCAGGGTGCGGCACTGGCCATGTCGCGGCTTGTGCAAAGCTGCTCGGTGCAAATGTAGAGGGAGTCGATTTTGCCCCTGGGATGGTCACTCAAGCAAGCCAGCTGTATCCTGAGATCAATTTTTCTATTGCGGATGTTGAAGACTTGCCAGCTGCCGCCCAGACATATGATGCTGTTCTAAGCAACATAGTGTTGTTTCATGTGACTGATCCAGAACGAGCAATTTCTGAGGCTCGCCGAGTCTTAAGGCCAAATGGCAGATTTGTATTCAGTCAGTGGTTAGGACCGAACCGCTCAGAGTGTTATAGACTTCTCTTCGACGTCCTTGGAAAGCACGCGGATATGTCGTGTGCGGATCCAGCGCCGAACGCCTATATTTTGTCAGATGAAACAAGCGTTTCTCAGCTTATGCAAAGCGTCGGCTTTTCCGATATTAAATCGAGCATTGTTGAAAACGTTCTACATGCACCCGGGCCAAGTTTCTTTGATTTCTTCATGGATTTTGGGGTACGTGTGCCACTGATCGTTGAGCGCCAAGAACCTGACGTGAAAAGCATCATTCGGCGCGAAATTGACGAGGCTACCGCGCAATACTTATTCGATGGAGTGTACAAAATTCCAATGCCAAGCATTGTGTATTCAGGGTGTGCAGGATGAAGTCTGCATCTGATTAATTTTAGAGCCGGGGCAGTGCCCGGCTCCTTCCAATTTATAAAAGGTGACCTACCCGATAATCGCATTCAGTGTTGCGGAAGGGCGCATGACCGCCGCCGTTTTCGCTGGGTCAGTTTTGTAGTACCCGCCTAGGTCTGCTGGTGCGCCTTGAGCGGCAACCAGTTCCGCAACAATTGCTGCTTCACTGTCGGCCAACGCTGTGGCGATAGGGGTGAAATGCGCGGCGAGGTCAGGGTCGTCTGGCTGTGCGGCCAAGGCCTCGGCCCAGTAACGCGCGAACCAGTAGTGGCTGTCGCGGTTGTCCGGCTCGCCCGCTTTGCGGCTTGGAGAGCGGTTGTTGTCCAGGATCCCTTGGGTCGCTGCGTCCACGGCTTCGCCCAAGATCTTTGCCTTTGCGTTGCCGCGGTTGTCGGCCAAGAACTGGAAACTTTCGCCCAGCGCTGTGAATTCCCCAAGGGAATCCCAGCGTAGGTGGTTTTCCTCGTTCAACTGTTGCACGTGTTTTGGTGCAGACCCGCCAGCACCGGTTTCGAACAACCCACCGCCCTGCATCAGCTTCACGATGGACAGCATCTTTGCAGATGTTGCCAGTTCCAAGATCGGGAACAGGTCGGTCAGGTAGTCACGTAGAACGTTGCCCGTGATTGCGATGTGGGTTTTGCCCGCTGTGATCGTTTCGAACGCGGCGCGGGTTGCGGCGCGTGGGGCCATGATCTGAAACTTGTCGGCGACGCCGGCTTCTTCAAGGATCGGCTTAACATATGCGATCAGTTCGGCGTCATGCGCGCGCGTTTCGTCAAGCCAGAACACCGCTTCGCATCCTTCGGCTTTCTGGCGCGAAATAGCGAGGTTCACCCAGTCTTCAATCGGTGCCTTGCGTGCAGAGGCAGAGCGCCAAATGTCGCCCGGCTGCACGTCGTGGCTGTGCAGGATAGTGCCATCGTCGAGGATCATTTTGACGGTACCCGCTTCGGCGATTTCAAACGTGGTCGGGTGGGACCCGTATTCCTCAGCCTTTTGCGCCATCAGGCCGATGTTCTGAACGGTGCCAGCGGTGGCCGGGTTCAGCTTGCCGTTCTCTTTGAAGAATTTGACGGTCTCGTCATAGACAGGCGCGTAGGAATTGTCAGGGATCACACAGACTGCGTCCGCTTCTTTCCCATCTGGGCCCCATCCCTTACCGCCAGCACGGATGAGCGCAGGCATTGAGGCGTCGATGATGACGTCGGATGGGACATGTAGGTTGGTGATGCCACGGTCGCTGTCGACCATATACATTGGTGGCTGATCTGCCATGCAAGCGTCGATTGCTGCTTTGATGTCGGCGTTGTCTTCCACGCGTTCCAATAGGGCACCAAGGCCTTGGTTCGGGTTCACGCCCAGAGCATCCATTTCCGCGCCGAATTTTTCGAACACTGGTTTTAGGAATGCTTTTACCGCGTGGCCAAAGATAATCGGGTCAGAGACCTTCATCATGGTCGCTTTCATGTGGAGCGAAAACAAGATGCCTTCGTCTTTTGTTTTGGAGATCTCGGCTTCTAGGAAGGCGTCCAAGGCGCTGCCGGACATGAATGTCGCGTCAACAACTGTTCCAGCTGGAAAGCTTAGCCCATCCTTTAGAACTGTTTCGCCGTTAGCTGTTTCCAGAACAATCTTAGCACCTGTTTCAGCGGCCAACGTTGCAGAGACTTCGTTCGAGCGGAAGTCGTTGCCGTCCATCGACGCGACCCGTGTTTTGCTGTCGGCTGTCCAGTCACCCATGCGGTGCGGGTTGTTCTGTGCGTAGCTTTTCACGGCCTTCGCAGCGCGACGGTCCGAGTTGCCTTCGCGCAGGACAGGGTTGACAGCAGACCCTTTGAGACCGTCGTATTTTGCGCGGACAGCCTTCTCTGCGTCAGTTTGCGGATCTTCTGGGTAGTTGGGTAGCGCATAGCCTTGGCTCTGCAACTCTTCGATGGCAGCGACAAGCTGTGGCACAGAAGCAGAGATGTTTGGAAGTTTGACAACGTTTGCTTCGGCGGTTTTGACGAGGCGACCTAGCTCGGCCAGATCGTCGCTGATCCGCTGATCTTCGTTCAGAGTCTCAGGAAATGTTGCGATGATACGGCCCGCGAGTGAGATATCTTTGGTTCCAACGCTGACGCCAGCCGCAGCTGCGAACTTTTGAATGATCGGGAGGAAGGAGGCGGAGGCAAGCTCGGGTGCTTCATCGACTTTGGTGTAGATAATATCTGGATTGGACATGGAATCGGACCTCTTTGAAGTTTGAGCGTTCTTTAGACTAAGCGCGCGGCGACGTCCACGGCATACAACGGTATACTGAAGCGAATTTAGAGATTTACCCATCGCATATGGATATCGGGTGTTTTTTCTTCGTTTTTGGACCCATCTGTGCGTGCGATTTCTGTAAATCCACGAGATGAGTAGAATTTCTGTGCGGTTCGGTTCCGTTCAAAAACCCAGAGATTTAGTTCGATCTGGGATTGCATGGCGGATATCAGAAGTAGTGAACCAATGCCTCTGCGCTGTGCACGTGGATCGAGATAAAGGTGATTCAACCATTGATCGTCGAGTGCCGAAAAGCCGACGATCTGCCCCTTGAGCTCTGCGATTTCTACACGCTGCTCTGGAAGAACGATGTTGCTATAGAACCAAATGTCTTCTTCGGGCGTGTGCACGACGGGCAACCAGGGCATGCCATTTGCCCGGGATATTGCGTGAATTTCTGCGATGCGCGGAACATCGATTAAAGTTGCAGGGCGCAGATTTAGGGTCACAACCAGTCGCGTAGGATAGGGATCAGTGGAATATCGGCGGCGGGCATTGGATATTCTTTGAGTTGGTTTGCACGGACCCATTTCAACGCTTGGCCTTCGCGAGATTGCGGGGTGCCATCCCACTTGCGGCATGCGAAGAGGGGCATCAGCAGATGAAAATCATCATAGCTGTGCGACGCGAATGTTAACGGTGCGAGACAGCTTTCCCATGTGTTGATGCCTAGTTCTTCTTCTAATTCACGGATCAACGCGACTTCGGGCGTTTCGCCAGGTTCGACCTTGCCGCCAGGGAATTCCCAGAGGCCTGCCATGGATTTGCCCTCGGGACGTTGTCCCAGTAACACGCGGCCATCAATATCGATTAGTGCAACTGCGGATACCAAAACAGTTTTCATGATCGGTAGTCCGCGTTGATGGTGATGTAGCCATGTGTCAGGTCACAGGTCCAAACGGTGCTGCTGCCCGAACCGATGCCAAGATCAACAGTGATGTCGATGTCTTGGCGTTTCATATAGGCCGCGCCTGCTTCTTCGGTATAGCCATCAGCGACCCACCCTTCCTCGGCGACGAGGATGTCGCCAAAGCTGATTGCGAGTCGGTCACGGTCAGCGGCTGCGCCCGATTTTCCGACCGCCATGACAATGCGACCCCAGTTAGGATCTTCACCTGCAATTGCTGTCTTGACGAGTGGTGAGTTCGCGATCGAAAGGCCGACGGTTTTTGCGTCTTTATCGTTTTCTGCGCCGTTCACATTGATCGTCACGAATTTCGTCGCACCTTCACCGTCACGGACAACTTGGTGTGCGAGGTCTAACATGACCGTACGCAATGCATCGATGAAGACTGTATTGCCCGAGACGTCGACGCGCGATGCCCCCGTCGCTGCGAGCATGAGACTGTCCGACGTTGATGTATCGCTATCAACTGTGATGCAGTTGAAGGTTTCGTCGCAGAGGGCCTTCAAAGTTTTCTGCAGCTCAGGCTGGTTCAGCTGTGCATCGGTAAAGATATAAACCAGCATCGTCGCCATATCGGGCGCGATCATTCCCGAACCTTTTGCGATGCCCGCGATGTTCACGGGTTTACCGTCGATTTCAATTGTTGCTGACGCGCCTTTGGCAAACGTGTCAGTGGTCATGATCGCGTGTGCGGCACTTTCTAGCGCGTCTGGGTTTTGGTCTGCAGCCAGTTTTGCGATTTTTGCGGTGATCCTATCGTGTGGCAGCCGTTCGCCGATCACGCCGGTCGATGCAGTAAAGATCCGATCCGCCGGAATCGCCACAGCATCTGAGGTTGCTTGACATATCGCTGCAACAGAGCCTTCACCTGCCTTGCCCGTGAAAGCATTAGAGTTCCCAGAGTTTACAATGATCGCCGCGCCGGCGTCAGATACCAACCCAAGTTTTGCCTGACAGTCGAGAACATTCGCTGATCGCGTGGCCGAGGTCGTAAAGACACCCGCGACCGCGCTGCCCGGTGCCAAAACGGCGAGCATCACGTCATCCCGATCTTCATACTTCACACCTGCCGCGGCGGAAGCAAAAGTTGCCCCCGCAATGACAGGTAGTTCAGGAAATTTGGTAGGTGCCAGTGGTGATTTGGTCATTACTGGTCCAACAAATCCAAGTTCGCAAGGACACTAGGGTCGATGTCTGCCAGGTCGGGTTGGGTGACTTCGAATTCAACTTCAAGTTCGGCGAGCAATGCTTGGACGGCTGCCTCACGCAATTGACCAACCAGTTCACCGCGAACGGCTTCAAAGGTGACGGGTGGTTGTTCGCGAGTTTCATTCAAAATGATGATGTGCCACCCGAACTGAGTTTCTACGGGATCAGACAGGCCACCAACCTCTAGTTCTGCAGCGGCCTGTTCGAAAGCTGGAACCATGCGTCCTGCACCAAACCAGCCAAGGCTACCACCGCTGGGACCAGATGGGCCCGTAGACACATCGCGTGCCACGTCTGCAAATTCTTCGCCAGCTTCAACGCGGGCCTTTGCAGCCACAGCTTCTTCCTCGGTTTCGACAAGAAGGTGTGATGCATTCCATTCCAAGACAGGTTCTGCGCTGCCGTAGGCTGCATCATACGCAGCACGCAGACGTTCTTCGGTAGCGACCTCAGCAGTCAACGTCGCGACGACATCATTGGATCGCAGGGCGCGGAGTTCATTTTTGACCGACAGTTTCAGGCGGTTTGATTCATTTTCAACGGCGTTAGCCAACAGTTGCTGCTGGATCAATTGATCACGGATGCCATCAAAGAGGACGTTCGGTGGGAACTGTTCATATTGTTGCGGCAAACTGCTGCGCGCGATGATCATTTCGCCTAGTGTAATTTCGACATCACCGACGGTGGCGACGACGGTATTTACGTCTTGTGCGACTGCAGCCGTCGAAATTGTAAGGGCAAGCGCAGAAGCCCCCAAAACTGTGATATGTTTCAGCATTTTACGTACCCTTAATGTTTCCGCGCATGGCGCGACGTTGACACAACAAACACAGGCCCTTACATGCGTTAAATGCCTCGAGAGGGCTGGTTTGTTGCCCTGTTTAGGCATCTGTTGCTGCGGCGACAAGCAACCTCCTCTCAAATAGATGTCAGATTGGTCAAAGACCGCGGAGAGAACATGCTTGGTTTTGGAAGTATCACCAAAAAAATCTTTGGAACACCGAGTGATCGAAAGGTCAAAGCGGCGCGCCCATTGGTGAAAAAGATCAATGATCTAGAGCCAGAGTTCGAAAAACTGTCTGATCAGGACATCAAAGACAAAACAGAGGCGCTGAAAAAACGAGCGCTCGATGGTGAAAGCCTGGACGCGCTATTACCAGAAGCCTTCGCCAACTGTCGCGAGGCCGGCAAGCGGTCGTTAGGTCTGCGGGCGTTTGATACGCAGCTTCTGGGTGGGATATTCCTGCACCAAGGCAACATCTCAGAAATGAAGACCGGCGAAGGCAAAACGCTAATGGCGACCTTCGCGGCCTATTTGAACGCCCTGACAGGCAAAGGCGTGCACATTGTGACGGTCAACGACTATCTGGCCCGCCGCGATGCTGAGTGGATGAGCAAAGTTTATGGTGCTTTGGGTTTGACGACAGGCGTCGTGGTTCCGCACCAGCCTGAGGACGAGAAGAAGATCGCCTACGGTTGCGACGTTACCTACGCTACCAACAATGAACTAGGGTTTGATTACCTGCGCGACAACATGAAGTCTGAATTGGCGCAGATGCACCAGCTTAACCATAATTTCGCGATCGTGGATGAGGTTGACAGTATCTTGGTCGATGAGGCACGGACGCCGTTGATCATTTCTGGCCCAGCACAAGATCGCTCCGAGATGTATCGTCAGATCGACAAACTGATCCCTGAGGTTCAGGAAGAGCATTACACCATCGATGAAAAGAGCAAGCAGGCGACGTTCACAGATGAGGGAAATGATTTCCTAGAGGAACGTTTGGCGCAGGTCGGATTGTTGCCTGAGGGTCAGTCCCTTTATGATCCAGAAAGTGCAACGCTGGTGCACCACGTAAGCCAAGGTTTGCGGGCGCATAAGCTATTCACAAAAGACAAAGACTACATCGTCCGCGACAATGATGCTGTTCTGATCGATGAATTCACAGGCCGCATGATGATTGGTCGTCGCTTATCCGAGGGTTTGCATCAGGCGATTGAGGCCAAAGAAGGTCTGAACATTCAGCCAGAAAATGTGACATTGGCGTCTGTGACATTCCAAAACTATTTCCGCCTCTATGACAAATTGGGCGGTATGACCGGTACGGCGATGACCGAGGCCGAAGAATTTGACGAGATCTATGGGTTGGGTGTTGTTGAAGTTCCAACGAACCGTCCAATCGCTCGTGTAGACGAAAACGACCAAGTGTACCGCACAGCGCGCGAGAAGTTCGAAGGCGTTGTTGAGCAGGTCAAAGAGGCCACTGCCAAGGGTCAGCCAATGTTGGTTGGTACAACGTCGATCGATAAATCTGAGATGTTGAGCAATTTGCTAAAGGCTGCGGGAATTGAGCACAACGTTTTGAACGCGCGCCAGCACGAGCAAGAAGCACAGATCATTTCTGATGCTGGCAAATTTGGTGCTGTGACCATCGCGACCAACATGGCGGGTCGCGGAACAGATATTCAGCTGGGCGGCAACGCCGAGATTAAGGTGCTCGAAGCGCTGGCCGCGGATCCAGATGCAAATCCGGATGAGCTGCGCTCGAAAATTGAAGCCGCACACGCGGATGAAAAGCAAAAGGTTCTGGACGCCGGCGGTTTGTACGTTCTGGCAACAGAACGTCACGAAAGCCGCCGCATCGATAACCAGTTGCGCGGGCGTTCTGGTCGCCAAGGCGACCCAGGCCGGACGTCATTCTTTTTGTCGCTCGAAGATGATTTGATGCGGATCTTTGGATCCGAACGTTTGGATAAAGTTCTTTCGACTCTTGGTATGAAAGAGGGCGAAGCGATCGAGCACCCTTGGGTGAATAAATCGCTAGAGCGCGCGCAGGCAAAGGTCGAAGGCCGCAACTTTGACATTCGTAAGCAGTTGCTGAAATTCGACGACGTGATGAACGAACAGCGAAAAGTGATCTTTGGTCAACGTCGCGATATCATGGAAAGCCAAGATCAGTCCGAAATCATTCAGGACATGCGCTATCAAGTGATCGAGGATTTGGTCGATGAACACATGCCGCCTAAATCCTATGCCGATCAGTGGGATACAGAGGGTCTATATGCGTCGATCATGAGCGAAGTCGGGATCGATCAACCCATTATGGCATGGGCCGACGAAGAAGGTGTCGACAATGATGACATTCGTGAGCGCTTAGAGGAAGCCAGCGACAAATTCATGGCTGAAAAAGAAGAAGCGTTCGGCGCGGAAACTATGCGCAACATCGAAAAGCAGCTGTTGTTGCAGACGATCGACGCCAAATGGCGCGAGCATTTGCTAACGCTAGAGCATTTGCGATCTGTCGTGAGTTTTCGTGGCTATGCGCAACGTGACCCACTGAATGAATACAAATCTGAGGCGTTCCAATTGTTTGAACGTTTGCTGGATGGATTGCGCACTGACGTGACGCAAAAGCTCTCTCAGATCCGTCCAATGAGCGCAGAAGAGCAACAACGGTTGATCGACCAAATGCGCCAACAACAGCAAGCTGCAGCTGCGGCAGGCGTCGAACGCGCAACGTCCGATGCGACTGGGCAAGGATCGACTCCGCGCGAAGGGTTTGTCGAAGATGACCCGACGACATGGGGATCTCCTGGCCGAAATGATGCGTGCCCCTGTGGATCTGGTAAGAAGTTCAAACATTGCCACGGCCGTTTGGCCTGAAACTTGCCACATTAAAGTCACCCAATTACCCACCGTTCGTCCATCTGAGGTCACCAGTTGGTAGCAAATTGATCCCCGTCCTTGGGAAGGGAATCGGTTATGGTACGGTCAAAATTTAGACGCTATGCGATTGGCGCGGGCACATTTGCAACGGCATTGAGCATTGGATTTGTATTTCAATACGGAGATGCGGTTGCCGCGCGCCTAAGCGGCACACCTGTGGAAAGTTCGCCTGATGTTGCGCAAGAAGAAACCACATTGGTCCCAGTGACCGCTTCAGTTGTTGCGTCTGCGAACGTCATCGAACCTCAGTCAAGTATTGAACTTCCTACAGAGTTGCCCGCTGAAGTTGCGCTAACTGAAACACCAGCGGTCGAAGAGCAAATCACACCAAGTATCGCTGTCGCAGGCGGTGAACTCGAAGTAGCTACGGCTGTTGAAGTCGATACACCGTTTGTTGATGAGGCACCGAATTTGGATGCTGTCGTTGCAAACGTCGCTTTGACGCCAGTTGAAATAGATGAACCTGCAGAAATCGCTTTGGCAGATGCGAACGTTCAAGATGATATTATGTCAAAAGGGTTTGAACTCGATCTAGGCGCCCCAACCGTTGAGTTGGTGACGGATGCGACGGGCACTGATGTTTCGTCCGAACCAATTGCAGACGATGCGTTTTCATTGGAGGCCGATGTTGTTGCTGAGGTTGAGTGCTCTTTGGGCGCATTTGCGATCGCTCAATCAGGTGCGATGGTCACATTGCACATTGATGCACCATGTCAAATTCAACAGGCATTTGTGGTAGAACACGAAGGTGTCTTGATCACGGGTGAAACTGATGATCTCGGCCTCGCGCAGATTGATATCCCCGCGTTGGCAGAAGTTGCAGCGTTTGGTGTCACTTTTAGCGAAGGTGCCGAAACAACAGCAAAAGTAGACGTTCCCGATCTTTCTGACTACGCAAGGTCTGTCCTGTTTTGGGAAGGCGCGCGTGGGTTCGAACTTCACGCATTCCATGGAGATGCCACTTACGGTGCCGAAGGGCACGTTTGGAAAGGCTCAGCAACTGACGAAGTAGCGTTTTATAGCGCATCCAACGGTGAGTATTCGCTGGAGGTTTACACGGTTGCCATGGATGCTGCCGCGGATCTGCAACTGAATGTCGAGGCAGAGGTAAATGCTGAAAACTGCGGTCGGCCAGTTCAAGCGAAAACGATGCGCTTCAACGCGATCCAATTGCTGACGAATGCGGATTTGGAACTAACAATGCCGGATTGTGATGCGATTGGTGAATATCTGGTATTGAAAAACATGTTCGAGGACCTGACAATCGCCGCGAGATGATTTGGCGATTTTGTAAAAAACTCACAAGATTTCGAAGGTGTGCGGCTATAGTGGCCGCACCCTTTGTTTTTGGAACAGCGCTCCTTGCGCAAGAGTCCATCACGCTGACCTCTGAGGGCGGTGGTCTTGAGATTTCCGGCGCACTCATCGGCTTTGACGGCGAATATATTCAAGTCGCATCGCCTTATGGCCCCTTGAGTCTGCGTTACGACCGGGTGACGTGCTTAGGATCTGGCTGTCCTGATCCGATCAATTATGTCCCTCGATTTTCAATCTCAGGCGAAGCTGCAGTTGTCGACGTCTTAATTCCAGCCCTATGGGAAGGATTCGCGCGAACAAATGGGTGGTCAACCAAATTTGATGGCGTTGAGGGTGGTCAGATTGGCGTCGCGATGGATTCAGCGGGCGACACAACAGCAGTGCTGGAACTTATCGGTGGGACGACGACATCTGGGTTTCTAGATCTTTTTGGACATCGCGCGCGCGCTGTTGCGGCGACGCGGGAGGTCACCGATAGTGAACTTTCGACCGCTGCTGAAATCGGATTGTCAGAACTGCAGAACTCTACTCGCTCACGGATAATCGGGCTCGATGCAGTCACCCCAATTGTATCGCCATTGCGCAACACTCGTGCGTTGTCTTTGGTTCAGCTACAACGTGCTCTTCGCGGCGAGATTATCGATTGGAGTGCATTTGGCGAGGCGCCGGGTGAGATTGAACTTCATTTGGGACCGAGAGACTCGGGACTGACGCAGTCTGTCTTGAAGTACCTGGTCGGGGACGCTGTTTACCCCGCTGTTACATTTCACGTTGATGAAGGTTCGCTAACCAATGCGGTGGTTGGAAACCGCAACAGCATTGGTTTGGTGTCGTTCCAACGGACCGGTGGCGCGCGCCCGGTCGGGTTGCGTGATGATTGCGGGTTTTTGACTGCACCGTCGGCGATTGGGATCAAGACCGAAGATTATCCGATGACCGCACCTGTGTTCTTGTATGTACCGAATCGGATCATGCCGGAGATTTTCACAGACTTCCTAGATTGGATTCGTTCGCCCGCAGCGCAGTTGATCGTCCGGCGCTCAGGCTTTGTGGATCAGTCCGTCGTGCCAATCGGGCTTGATGCTCAGGGTCAGAGATTTGCGAATGCGATTGAGCGCGCAGGGACAGATGTTCCATTCGATGAGTTACAACGGTTTGTCCGATTGATCACGGATCAGACACGGTTGTCTTTGAGCTTCCGGTTTGAAGCGGGATCGGCAAATTTAGACGCACAGTCCCGTTCGAACCTGTCCGATTTAGCCAGTGCGATTGAGCGGGGCAGATATGCCGGCAAGAGCCTGACGTTGATCGGATTTAGCGACGGTGTGGGCAGCGCACAAGCGAACCGCACGCTGTCGGGTGAACGCGCTGAGGCAGTGCGGCTGGAGATTCTATCGCTCCTTGGGGACAAAATGCCAGAAGGCGTGACTTTATCGATTGCCGCCTTTGGTGAAGCGTTACCGATGGCCTGTGATGATACCGAAATTGGTCAGCGTACCAACCGCCGTGTTGAATTGTGGCTAGAGGATTAGAGCAACCCTTCGGCGCGAAAGCTAATTTCACGCGATTTTCCGATGATTAGATGGTCGTGGACTGTGATGCCCAGCGCCCCGGCAGCGGCTGCGATCTGGTCAGTCATGGTGATGTCTGCCTGTGACGGGGTTGGATCGCCAGAGGGATGATTGTGCACCAATAAGATTGATGCGGCGTTGAGTTCCAACGCGCGTTTGACGATTTCGCGCGGGTAGACGGGAACATGGTCGATGGTGCCTTTGGCCTGTTCCTCGTCTGCGATCAGCGTGTTCTTGGTATCAAGGAACAGAATGCGGAATTGTTCGGTTTCACGATGTGCCATGACCGTATGACAATACTTGATCAATGCGTCCCAACTGGAAATCACTTGCCGTTCAAGGACTTGGGATTGAGCCATGCGATGGGCGGCGGCTTCGACGATTTTGATCTCCAACGCAACGGCTTCACCGACGCCGTTTACCGCACAAAGTTGATCTAGAGGAGCGGCGATAACCCGATTGAAATCTCCGAACTGTTCAAGCAACACGCGGGCCAGCGGTTTGACATCTTGGCGTGGGATCGCGCGAAATAGGATTAGCTCGAGGAGTTCGTAATCCGGGACCGCCAGAGACCCGCCGTGCAGGAATCGTTCGCGCAGGCGCTTGCGGTGGTCGCGTAGATAGGAAGGGATTTTGCCTTTGGGCAAGGCAGAAAAACTCTCGGTATCAGAAAATAGTGAGGGAGATTCAGAATATTGAGACATCGGCGAAAAGGTTGCCGAAAACCGGTTAGCGAAGTGTTAATAATGCCTGTGACGAGAGGCGATTTACGCGTTTTCCGATTGGAAGTCTGTTCTTGGGTGACAATTCAAAAGCCAAGTTTGAATTATAAAGCTTGCTTTGTTGGTTCAGTAGGACTAGGCGAGCGGTGTTACGTTACCTCTATCGACATATCTGCTCCTTTTGGCTCAGTGACACGATCTTGCACTGACTGGCCAAGCTGCCACATTCTGTGGGCAGCACGAAATAAGGATACTTACGATGGCTAATGGCACCGTAAAATGGTTTAACTCTACTAAAGGTTTTGGATTTATCGCCCCTGAAGGCGGTAGCAGCGATGTGTTTGTACACATTTCAGCTCTTGAGCGCGCTGGCCTAACTACACTGAACGATGACCAAAAAGTAACATTCGATATCGAGTCCGGCCGCGATGGTCGTGAAAGCGCAACAAACATAGCGCTGGCTTAAGCTTTTACCCCTGTTTGGGTAATTGGAGAAATAGGGAAGGGCGCATTGCTTACAATGCGCCCTTTCTCAATCCTACACGAACATCGACCTCACCAAACAAGCGTAGCAAAGCAATTACCAGCCTGTCACGACAGATTGTTTAGCCCTTCATGCTGTCCCAAAAACTCTTCACTGAGCTAAAGAAGCTGCTTCCATGCGGGTTGTTCTCTTCGCTTAGGGTGTCGAACTCTTTCAAGATTTCTTTTTGGCGGGCGGTTAGTTTGACTGGTGTTTCCACGGCCAATTCAATCATCATGTCACCGGATCCGGCACCGCGCAAGGCAGGCATGCCTTTGCCTCGCAGACGCATTTGACGGCCTGATTGCGATCCTTCCGGAATACGCACACGTGAACGGCCACCGTCGATCGTTGGCACCTCTATTTCGCCGCCCAGCGCTGCGGATGCGATGCTGACAGGGACGCGGCAGTATAGGTTGACGCCGTCACGCTCGAACAGGTCGTGTTCGGCTACCTCAATAAAAATATAGAGGTCGCCGGTTGGACCGCCGCGCATGCCAGCTTCGCCCTCGCCAGCGAGGCGAATGCGAGTTCCAGTTTCCACGCCTGCGGGTATATTGACAGACAGGGATTTCTCTTTTTCGACCCGACCATGACCGTGGCAGGATTTGCACGGATCTTTGATGGTTTGTCCCATGCCGTTACAGGTTGGGCAGGTGCGCTCAACCGTAAAGAAACCTTGTTGCGCGCGAACTTTGCCCATGCCAGCACAGGTCGGGCAGGTTTGTGGTTCTGATCCGCCTTCTGCGCCTGTCCCATTGCACCCGTCACAAGATACGGCCGTTGGGACGTTAATGGTTTTTTGCATGCCAGCGAACGCGTCTTCGAGTTTGACGCGCAAGTTATAGCGCAGGTCGTTGCCGCGCTGGGCACGATTGCGTCCACCGCCGCCACCACGACCACCCATTCCAAAGAGGTCATCAAACACATCAGAGAAAGCCGAGGCAAAGTCACCCTGACCCCCGCGTGGTCCGCCGCCGCCCATGCCGCCATCAAATGCCGCGTGACCATAGCGATCATAGGCCGCCTTTTTCTCGGCGTCCTTTAGGACCTCATAAGCTTCGTTCGCTTCTTTGAACTTGGCCTCTGCATCTGGATTGTCGGCATTGCGATCAGGGTGAAGCTCTTTTGCTTTGGTGCGATAGGCTTTTTTGATCTCAGCTGCATCCGCGCCTTTGGAGACGCCGAGCGTTTCGTAATAATCTGCTTTTGACATGGGTAATCCCCCTCGGGAATGGAAAAAGACCGACCCGGTTCAAAGGGCCGGTCTATTCCTTGTGAGGCTGCGCTTAGTCGCGCTTGTCGTCGCCGAGATCTTCGAAGTCGGCATCAACGATGTCGTCAGCATCCGCTGGCTCATCACCACCTTCGGCTTCATCTTGGCTGGCCTTATAAATAGCTTCACCAAGCTTCATCGCGGCTTCTGTTACGTTCTGAACGCCAGATTGTAGCTTGTCCGCTGTGACCTTCTCGTCTTCAAGATCGTCGCGTAGCGCAGCGATTGCCAATTCGATCGCTTCAACCGTTGTTGGGTCAACCTTTTCACCATGCTCTTCCAAGGATTTCTCGGTTGAGTGGATCAGGCCTTCCGCTTGGTTTTTCGCTTCGATGAGCTCGCGGCGCTCTTTATCGGCCTCGGCATTATCTTCGGCGTCTTGTACCATCGCTTCGATGTCTTCATCTGACAAACCGCCAGACGCTTGGATCGTAATCGACTGTTCTTTGCCAGTGCCTTTGTCTTTTGCAGCTACGGACACGATGCCGTTGGCGTCGATGTCAAATGTGACTTCGATTTGTGGCATGCCGCGTGGCGCAGGTGGAATTTCTTCCAGATTGAACTGGCCCAACATTTTGTTGTCTGCGGCCATCTCACGTTCACCTTGGAAACAGCGCAGTGTCACTGCGTTCTGGTTGTCTTCTGCAGTTGAGAAAGTCTGAGATTTTTTCGTTGGGATCGTTGTGTTGCGATCGATCAAGCGTGTGAAAACACCGCCCAGCGTTTCGATACCCAAAGACAGTGGTGTCACGTCCAAAAGAACAACGTCTTTGACGTCACCCTGTAGAACACCCGCCTGAATGGCGGCACCCATCGCAACAACTTCATCTGGGTTTACACCCTGGTGCGGCTTCTTGCCGAAGAATTTCTCAACTTCTTCTTGGACCTTTGGCATACGTGTCATACCGCCGACGAGGACAACCTCATCGATGTCAGATGTGGAGAGACCCGCATCTTTGATCGCAGCTTGGCAAGGCTTCATGGATGCTTTGATTAGATCGCTAACGAGGCTTTCCAATTTCGCACGTGTCAACTTCATCACCATGTGAAGCGGCTGACCGTCTTTGCCCATCGAGATAAATGGCTGGTTGATCTCAGTAGACGCAGAAGAAGAAAGCTCAATCTTGGCTTTTTCTGCTGCTTCTTTCAGACGCTGCAACGCCATCTTATCTTTGGTCAGATCGACTGAGTTCTCTTTTTTGAACTCGTCAGCGAGGTAGTTCACGATCCGCATGTCAAAGTCTTCACCGCCGAGGAATGTATCACCGTTGGTGGATTTTACTTCGAACAGGCCATCGTCGATCTCAAGGATGGTCACATCGAATGTACCACCACCAAGGTCATAGACTGCGATTGTCTGTGTTTCTTTTTTGTCGAGGCCATAGGCCAACGCAGCCGCTGTCGGCTCGTTGATGATGCGCAGCACTTCAAGGCCCGCAATCTTGCCGGCGTCTTTAGTCGCCTGGCGTTGAGCATCGTTAAAGTATGCTGGAACCGTGATAACCGCTTGGGATACTTCTTCGCCCAAGTAGCTTTCTGCTGTTTCTTTCATTTTGCCAAGGATGAAGGCAGAGATCTGGCTAGGGGAGTATGTCTCACCTCGGCTTTCAACCCATGCGTCACCGTTGCCGCCGTCGACAACTGCAAATGGCATGTTCTTTTTGTCTTTGGCGAGGTGCTTGTCGTCGAACCGGCGACCGATCAAACGCTTTACAGCAAAGATTGTGTTTTCTGGGTTCGTGACGGCCTGACGTTTTGCAGGCTGGCCTACGAGGCGCTCATCATCTGTGAAAGCGACGATCGACGGAGTTGTCCGCGCGCCTTCTGCGTTTTCGACAACCCGCGGTTCAGAGCCATCCATGATAGCAATACATGAGTTGGTTGTTCCGAGGTCAATACCAATGACTTTGGCCATATTTCAAATCCCTTTACGTCTAGGCGGTTTGAGCAGCGCGAACCCGTTTCGGCACCCGCGCCTGTTGGAAACTGCGGCCACAGGATTAACCCATGACCGACGATCTTGGCGTATATAGGGATGGCGCATTCACGCTGCAAGCGTCCAAAGCGTTAGAAAGTCCACAAAAATGCTAGTTTTTTGAATTCTTATGCCTGAGGGGCGACCCGTGTTTCATGTTTAGTGAACAAAGGGTTAATCGGAGGCATCCAACGTGCAACAACCGTTTGCGATAACTGGTCCACTTTGATCAAAATATAGAGCCGTCGACTGCCACCCGAATGCGCGATCGGACATTCCGTCTGAACATTGGCCGCGGCGGATGAAAATGCGTTCTGACCCTTCAAATTCCAAATAAAACCCCTTGTCAGCCTGGATCATATCGGTTGGTGTGAGGTCTTGTCGCCCGATTTCAGGAGCTTCAAATTCATCGCCACGTTGGGTGAGGTTAAGTGACCAGAACGGTTCGGTTCCGAAACACGACATTGGTCTTGGAACTTCGTTTGGAGCGTTCGTTGTGCTGCGCGCCAGATAGCGCATTGCAACCCAACCATTGGTCTCTCCTGCGCCAACCTTACCCCAAGAACCGTCAGTTGTGGTTTCTAGAACTTCAATATTGATTGTGTATGGCGTGTAGGTCTTAAGAATTTCTGTTGATGTGCTTGGTAAGGATCGCACATTGAGTAGGTCATTATTTGCGACACCGGTTACATAGAAATGCGCGGGGAACGTGTCAGCGAAGAGTGGTGCAGCCAAAAGATAAAATGCAATCAATAAACTGTGCTTCAACGCGTAGCGCCCCAGCTGATCGATGACTTTTGACGTGTATAATATTCGCCCATCAGACCAATCATCAACAGGCATAAGCCAACATAAAGTGGGTACATGGGGGACGTCACATGGGGATTATAGTGGATAAACACATATCCACGGGTTTGATCGATAGTGTGGAACAGCGGGTTCCAGTCAAATAACGATACCATCATCGGCGGCAGTGAATTGGCCACGAACATTTTGCCCGAAGCGATCATATTTGCCCGTGCATAGAGACCACTAAGGACGCCAACGAGGTCGGGTATCCAAGGTTTAAGCGATAGAAAAACCATACCGACACCGACGCCTGTGAACCACGATAGCAAGACCATCCAAAGTGCCCCGATCGGATCGTCGATCACGACTGGCGTAAACGCGACATGGTACACAAACAAGATTACGAGCATCGACAAGAGTTGTAGATAAAGCGCCGAAACTGCAGCGGCTGTGATCGATATCGCCGTATTCATCGGCCCGTGTTGCATCATCGGGGATGTTGGGCCTTCGGCTCCAACAACGGCGGCCATAGCCTTGGTGTGAGTCAGAAACAGGAAAATGCCAGACATGATATAGAGTAGAAAGTCGCCTCTGATCGCGGCACCTCGCACGCCCAGCAGAGCAAACATTGCGAAAAATGTCAGGACAAAGATCAATGCTTGAACGATATTCAGGATGAGACCAATCAAGGCATTCCGGTGCGACTTTCGGATGTCACGCACGATACTGTGGTACATCACATCAAGCAGCGCAAAAGCGCTTCGCGTTTTTGTCGCTTTTCTGGGCGCTTGGAACATCGTTTGGTTTGCCTAATTTGATTTGCCGAAATTTGTTTCGGCGTATTTTGTCACGAATTTCTTGCTGTTCGCTTTGCCCGACAGCATAAGGTCATCAAGATTAAATATCAATTATTGACGTGGTTGGCGTCACGTATCTGAAGGGCAAAGCGATGGATTCTGCAAAATTGATGAATACAATTCGGCGGCTTGCTTTGGAGGCTGGCGACAAAATCATGGAAATTTACAACAGCGACGACTTTGATATTCGCTCGAAATCTGACGAAAGCCCTGTCACCGCTGCCGACGAAGCCGCGGATGCATTGATCAGCGCTGGTTTGCGTGCTGAATTTCCGGATGTAGCCTTGGTGACCGAAGAGCAGGCTGCCTCCCATGCTGAAACAACCAAAACATTCTTGATTGTCGATCCGCTGGACGGGACTAAGGAATTTATTCACCGTCGTGGCGATTTCACGGTAAATATCGCCTATGTTGTTGATGGGGTTCCCGTATTGGGTGTTGTCTATGCGCCTGCAAAGTCGCGCCTTTTCTATACTCAGGCAGATGGCACTTCGGTCGAAGAGTTAGGTCCTTACGAAAAAGAGGTAATTGGAGCGTTAAAGCAAATCAAAGTATCAGACCCAGACAATTCTGCACTTATGGTTGTTGCCTCAAAATCGCACCGTGATCAGATCACAGACGACTACATCGCCAAATACAATGTCGCAGACATGAAAAGCGCTGGGTCATCCCTAAAGTTCTGTTTGATCGCGACTGGTGAAGCTGATCTTTACCCGCGGGTTGGTCGAACAATGGAATGGGACACTGCAGCAGGGCATGCTGTTCTACGTGGGGCTGGCGGCGATGTCATCCAATTTGAAGACCATGCGCCGCTAAACTATGGTAAAGAGACCTTTGCGAACCCGTTCTTTATCGCCTTTGCGCCCGGCGTTGAGCTAAAGAAACCCTAATGTCTGTAGCGATTGTCATCCCTGCGCGCTTTGCGTCATCTCGTTTTCCAGGAAAACCGTTAGCATCATTGGTGGGTTCAACTGGGATTTCGCAAACATTGATCGAACGCAGCTGGCGTGCCGCTATGGGCGTCTCAGGCGTCGATCGTGTGGTTGTTGCCACTGACGACGAACGCATTCGCGAGGTTTCAGAGGGATTCGGCGCTGAGGTCTTGATGACATCAGAGCTCTGTCGGAACGGGACAGAACGCTGCGCAGAAGCCCTATCTCAGTTGAATGATGATTGTGAAATTGTCGTAAATTTACAAGGGGATGCACCACTTACGCCGTCTTGGTTCGTCGAAGATCTGATTGAAGGCCTAAAAGAGGGTGAGAAATTTGATGTCGCGACACCCGTGCTGCGTGCTGATGGTGCAACTTTGGCAGGATTTCTTGAAGACCGGCGCAATGGTCGCGTTGGTGGCACAACGGCAATTTTCGCGCGCGATATGCGAGCGCTTTACTTTTCTAAAGAGGTCATCCCATTTTGCGATGATGTCTTTGCGCCGGATGCTCCAACTCCAATATTTCACCATGTTGGAGTTTATGCGTACCGGCCAGAGGCGCTTAAACGCTATCTCAAGCACGATGTTGGAACTTATGAGACACTTGAAGGGCTTGAGCAGCTTCGGTTTCTAGAAAATGGTGATCAAGTTCTGTGCGTTGAGGTTTCAGCGAAAGGTCGCCAGTTTTGGGAGTTGAACAATCCAGAAGATATCCCACGGATCGAAACAATGTTAAAAGAGATGAATCTCCTCTAAGTCTCTATGCGCCTAAGTGTGAGTATTTAGAATTTGCAATCCTGATTTAGGCTCGAAACCAAAAGGTAGGGATTCCCTGAATTGTTGTTTGATTTACAACATTCCACTTTCTAGCCTTGGGTATGACACAATGAATTGTGAAATTCCCCGTATCGTTATGCAGCGCACTTAGGGTACTAAGAATCATGAATAGAAAAGTTACAAAAGCGATTTTTCCGGTTGCTGGTCTTGGGACACGCTTCTTGCCCGCTACCAAGTCGGTTCCGAAAGAAATTATGACTTTGGTCGACCGCCCTTTGATTCAGTATGCGATCGATGAAGCACGTGCTGCTGGGATTACAGAATTCATCTTTGTTACATCTCGCGGAAAATCGGCGCTCGAAGATTATTTTGATCATGCACCGGATCTAGAGGCGTCTTTGAAAGCAAAGGGCAAAATTGATCTGCTTGAGAAGCTTGATGCGACGAACATGGAAAGCGGCGCGATCGCTTACATTCGTCAGCACAAGGCCATGGGGTTGGGGCATGCTGTATCTTGTGCCCGACGCTTAATCGGTGACGAGCCTTTTGCGGTTATCTTGCCAGATGATGTTATTGCGGCCGAACGCCCTTGCCTTCAGCAAATGGTTGAAGCTTATGAAGAGACTGGTGGTGCGATGGTCGCAGCCATGGAGGTTTCGTCAGATCAAATCTCATCCTATGGTGTCTTGGATGTTGCAACCGATGTTGGAAAGGTCGTGAAAGTCAAAGGCATGGTTGAAAAACCACCCGCATCAGAAGCGCCGTCAAATCTGGCTGTTATCGGCCGATATATTCTAACACCGCAAGTTTTGGACAACATGAAGAATGTGGGCTCGGGAGCGGGTGGTGAGATCCAATTGACTGATGCGATCGCAGAGGAGGTCGCACAAGGGCGCGGCGTATTTGGATATCGCTTTGACGGGCAAAGATATGATTGTGGGTCCAAGGCTGGATATTTAGAAGCGACGGTTGCATTTGCTCTCGCGCATCCAGAGCTAAAGGATGAATTCGCTGATTTTTTGGACAACATGACAGCTGTGCGAAAAGCCGCGCAATAGTCAACTGAGCGAGAATTTTTTGTGCTGCCACAAGCTACTCCATTTCAAAGGGTTGGTGGACGGTGCAAGGAAAAAGCTTTTTCAAGAGTATGGAAAAAATATCGCCTGCGGTGGAAACGCCGCAGGTTTTTGCTTCGGGTGTTTCGAAAACGCGGTGAAATAACATGTATCGCTGATCGAACTTCAAACATTCGACTAGGGGCAATTCTAGCGTTCTCTACTGTCCGAAACGAGAGTGAGAGACTCCCATATTTCCTAGACTATTATCGACGCCTCGGTGTGGATCATTTTTTGATTGTCGATAATGACAGTAGTGATGGCACCTTGGAATACCTTAGCACCCAGTCGGATGTTTCTGTCTGGTTGACCAAAAAAAGCTATCGATTGTCAAGATTTGGCGTTGATTGGCTAGGTGCGCTGCAATTCAAATTTGGACACAGGCATTGGTGCCTTACGGTCGATGCTGATGAGTTATTAGTCTATCCGAATTGCGAAAACAGGTCCTTACCTGAGCTTACCCAGCACTTGGATAAGATAGGTCAATCTGCGTTTGGTGCGGTGATGTTGGAACTGTTTCCGAAGGGTCCAGTTGGCGACACGCAATATGCGGTTGGTCAAGATCCTATCGAGGTCATCCCATGGTTTGATGGTTCGGGCTATCAGACTCAATTTCATCATGTATACGAAAATGAATGGATCCAAGGCGGCGTGCGCCTGCGTTCCTTTTTTTCGAAAGATCCCGGGAAGGCGCCGACGCTAAACAAGATTCCGCTGGTCAAATGGAACCGTCGATTTGCCTATGTGAACTCGACCCATCAGATCCTGCCTACACGACTGCATAATTTCTATGACCCAATTGACGGTTGCCATGTTTCTGGTGCTTTGCTCCACACTAAATTCTTGCCAAGTATTGTTGAAAAGTCGCGAGAAGAAACGGAGCGCAAGCAACATTTCGAGAATAGCGAGCTCTATCAAGACTATTACGCCAGCTTGATCGAAAATCCTGACTTATGGTCCGAAAATGCTAGTAAATACGTCGGTTCACACCAATTGGTTGAATTGGGGCTTATTTCTGATGGGTTTGTACCGAGTAATTCAAAGTAGCCTTGATAAAACCCTGTTCTACGGTATTGAATGTTTCTCAACTATAATGAGTGCACAAATAGGCGTGAAAACTAGAGCGCAACACGTGCAACGTCCCATCGAGCGGGATCAAATCGGGAGACGGCGTGAGCTTAGCAACGTCATATCGTTTGAGATGGCAGCGAAAGCGCTGGCAGGGTCGTGCGCTTCGCAAGAGCCGGCAGCTAAGGTCGATTGTTAATCGTACAGATCAGATCAAACCTGACGATATCATCGTCTTTTCGACCTTTAGGGACGAAGATAAACGGCTACCCTACTTCCTATCTTACTACCGCGCGCTGGGCGTTGATCATTTTATTATGGTCGATAACGAGAGCACTGACAGCGGCGCCGACTACTTGGCAGAACAGGATGACGTCTCAATTTGGCATGCAAAAGGCAGCTACAAGAGCGCGCGTTATGGTGTTGATTGGTTGAATTACCTACAGTCCAAATACGGAACAGATCACTGGATCTTGACCGTGGACCCTGATGAATTCTTTGTTTATCCGTTTTGCGATAGCCGGTCGGTTCGTGCCCTGACAGATTGGTTGGACAGCGCGAACATAAGATCTTTTGGTGCGATGTTACTAGACATGTACCCAAAGGGCCGATTGGGTGACGCGGAGTATCAAAGAGGGCAGGACCCGCTCGAGATTGCGACTTGGTTTGATCCGGGAAATTATACCTATTCAAAGAACCACTTATTCTGGAATCTTTGGATCCAAGGTGGCCCTAGAGCGCGGATGTTCTTTAGCAAAGAACCAGAACGTGCGCCTGCTTTAAACAAAGTTCCACTAGTGAAATGGCGCAAAAATTACACCTATGTCAGTTCAACCCATAGCTTGCTGCCACGTGGTTTGAACCTCGTGTATGATGAAGTTGGCGGTGAAAAAGCGTCTGGGGCCCTGCTGCACACGAAATTCCTAGATACGTTTGCGCACAAGGCGAACGAGGAATTGGTCCGCAATCAGCACTATGCGAATGGGCGTGAGTACAAAGCCTATGCAGCAGGTAATGATCAGAACCCTGATCTGTGGTGCAAGTGGAGTGAGAAATACATCAACTGGCGCCAGCTTGAAATCTTGGGTATCATGTCAAAAGGGAACTGGGCATGACTGTTGGCATTGTCATGTTGGTGCATACGGCACTCAATCGGGTTGAGCAGGTTGTCCGTCACTGGGTAAAAGGTGGTTGCCCGGTCGTAATCCACGTCGATAAGAATGTGGAGAAAGAAGCCTTTGATAAGTTTGTATCAAACCTCTCTGACCTGAAAGATGTTCGATTTTCAAAACGGCACAAATGTTCTTGGGGACAATGGGGAATTGTCGCTGGAACACAGTCTGCGGCTGAGATGATGTTGGCAGACTTCCCTCAGGTTTCGCACGTCTATCTTGCGTCCGGTTCGTGCATGCCGTTGCGCCCGGTCAAAGAGCTACGCAAGTACTTGGAAAGTCGCCCGCGCACAGACTTTATCGAAAGTGCAACGACTGCGGATGTGCCCTGGACGATTGGTGGGCTTGATCGCGAACGGTTTACGCTCCGCTTTCCATTTTCTTGGAAAACACATCGCAAACTGTTTGATGGTTATGTCGCCATGCAGCGCGCGGTTCGGTTCAAGCGGCGCATTCCCGAGGGAATCACGCCCCACATGGGATCGCAGTGGTGGTGCTTAACCCGATATACGTTGTCGGCGATTCTCCAGGATCCGGACAAACCTGCCTATGATCGCTATTTCCGGCGTGTTTGGATCCCAGATGAAAGCTATTTCCAGACACTATCTAGGCTCTACTCCAGTAATATCGAAAGCCGGTCACTAACACTTTCAAAGTTTGACCATCAGGGCAAACCGCATATTTTCTATGATGACCATCTGCAGTTACTAAAAAGATCCGATTGTTTTGTGGCGCGTAAGATCTGGCCGCATGCGCATCGGCTATACCAAACGTTTTTGACTGAAGACGGGTCAGCGATGAAGGGGACAGAGCCTAACCCAGGTAAAATCGACCGAATTTTCGCAAAAGCCGTCGATCGCAGGCTGCGCGGGCGCCCCGGTTTGTATATGCAAAGCCGCTTACCTTATGAAGATTGGCAAAACGGCGTTACCTGTCAGCCCTATTCGATGTTCCAAGGGTTCACTGAGTTGTTTGAAAATTTCGAAAGCTGGCTTTCGAAGCAGACAGGTGCTCGTATTCATGGTCATCTATTTGCGCCTGAGCGTGTTGAGTTTGATGGGCGTCAAACGCACTTTAGTGATGCACTGACAGATGTGCCCGAAATGCGGGATTACAATCCGCAAATGTTCCTGTGTAATCTTCTTTGGAATACGCAAGGCGAACGGCAGTGTTTTTCATTCGGGCCAAGAGACACCCAAGAGGTGAATTGGAAAATCGCACAAGATCCCAACGCGCAGATTTCCGTGATCTCTGGATGTTGGGCGGTTCCATTATTTCAGACCAATCGCAACTTTGCAGATTTGCGGATGGAAGCTGCAAAACTCCAACAAATTGAGAATGACCATTTAACCATTTTGCGATCTCCACATTGCAAGGCCCGAGTGCGGATTTGGACGATGGCAGAGTTTGTCGAGTCGCCTATGGAGGCGCTCCAAACCGTCGTAGATGAGATGACTGGAAAATCGAACCGTCGATTAACTGAAGCGCCTCGTATGCACGATTTGCAAGGGTTCGGTCAGTTCCTCCAGAATTTGAAGAACCAAGGAATGCACCCCTACTTGATGGGAGATTTCTCGGTTGATGCGGCACCAGATCATCAGGGTAAAAAGCCGCGTAAGCCCTATTTGGTGCGCTAGACATGGGTCAATTCAAGTACTTCGTTGTATTTGCTGAAATGCGAACCGGTTCCAATTTTCTAGAGACTAATCTGAACAGTTTTGATGGCATCGACTGTTTAGGCGAAGCCTTTAATCCTCATTTCATAGGGTTCCCGAATTCAAAGGAGGTCGTCGGTGTCACCCAACCTCAAAGAGAACGCGACCCGCATGTCCTGGTTGACGCGATTGCGGGCGCTGATGGATTAAACGGGTTTCGATATTTTAATGACCATGACCCACGTATCCTCAACCGAATTTTGAACGATCCCGAGTGTGCAAAGATTATTTTAACCCGTAACCCAGTGGACAGTTTCGTCAGCTGGAAGATTGCCGCCGCGACGGGTCAATGGAAGCTGACGAACGTCAAGAACGCCAAATCCGGCAAGATCACTTTCGACCCGATTGAATTCGAACTACATTTGCAGAAACTTCAAGATTTCCAATTACACTTGATGGGCGCGTTGCAGAAGACGGGGCAAACCGCATTTTATGTCGATTATGAGGATTTACGCGACGTTGAAGTTATGAATGGGATCGCGCGCTTCCTTGGCAGCCAAAGCCAAATCGAACAACTTGATGACAAATTGAAAAAGCAAAATCCTGCATCACTGTCATCCAAAGTGTCTAACTTTGATGAAATGGCTGCATCTTTGGCGGCGATGGATCGGTTCAACCTGAGCAGGACGCCGAACTTTGAGCCGCGCCGAGGGCCGATGGTGCCCCGGTATATCGCGACGAAAAATGCTGGTCTTTTGTTTATGCCTATACAATCTGGTCCCACACAGGCCGTTCAAAATGTATTGGCGCAAATTGATGATGTGCCGGTTGACGGTATTGAAACTGGGTTCAATCAAAAACAACTGCGCCAATGGATGCGCACAAACACTGGGCATAAGAGCTTTACAGTCCTACGTCACCCGGTGGCGCGGGCGCACGCTGCGTTCTGCGAGTTGTTCCTAGATCCGGACTTGAGTGGATTTTCAGATATCCGCAGGGCGTTGAAGTCGAACCATGGCGTTAACTTGCCAAACCGACCGGTTTCGCCCGAGACGGATACTGAATATACCATGATTGCCCACCAGGCTGCTTTCTTGGGGTTCTTGAAGTTCTTGAAGTCCAATTTAAACGCCCAAACGTCTCAACGGGTTGATCCGGCTTGGGCAAGCCAGATTTCTTTGGTGCAAGGCATGTGTGAGTTTGGTCCGCCAGATGCGATCTTGCGTGAGGATGAATTGCAATCTGGATTATCGAACGTTGCCGGTCAGTCCGGGATTGAAATTGCCAAAGTCACGGATCCTAATGCTGCTAGACTGGCACAAATTTATTCGAAAGACATAGAAACCCACACGCGCGATGCATACCCGCGCGATTATCTCATATTTGGATTTGACGATTGGTCTGCTTAAGCAGCTTTGTGTGACTCAAGTTCCGTAAGCAGAGTATGCAGCGCATTGACGTCTGTGTTAGCTCGCAACTTTGAACACGTTTCGGAAATTCGCAAAGTCCGAGAAACAAGAGCCAATGCTTTGAGGTGCTGAACGCCGGCGTTAACAGGCGCCAAGAGTGTAAAAACCAAATCTACCGGCTGACGATCTGCAGCTTCGAACTCAAGTGGCTTGTCCAACCGAATAAAGATGCCTTTGACTTCCTCGACACCTTCGAGACGGGCATGCGGAAGGGCAATACCGTTGCCCACTGCCGTCGGACCTAAGTTTTCGCGTTCGATCAGCGCATCCACAACTGCTTTTGCTTCGATTCCCAGCACTGTATCAGCAACTGCCCCAATTTCATGGAACAGTCGCTTTTTGCTTGTGCAGCCGCTCAATGTCTTAACGGCATCCAATTTAAGAATCTCTGACATAATCATATCAGGTTCATCCAATCATCTTTAGAATTGGTTCAATCCTCAACGTGCGGATCTACCCAACCTATGTTTCCGTCGTCTCTCTTATAAACGACATTTAGCTTTTTGCTTTTCTCGTCGCGGAAAATGACGACAGGTGTGTTCGCCAGCTCCATCTGCATGACAGCTTCGCCAACCGAAATTGACGGGATCTTCGTCTCCATTTCTGCAACGATAACGGGTGTCGCGTCTTGTTCTTCTGCGACATCCGAGTCTGTGATTCCGTCGAGGATATAGGACCCAGCGCCCATAAGTTCAACTGGTTGTGAACGTTCCTTATGATGATCTTTAAGGCGCCTTTTATTACGTCGCAGTTGTTTGTCCATTTTTTCAGAACTTGCGTCAAAAGCTGCATAAATTTCGTGATCGTTCCCTTTTGCCTGCACAGTAAGGCCTGTCGAAAGATGGACAACGGCTTCGCAGACAAATTCTTGCCCAGATTTCGAGAAGGTTACTACTGCATCTGTTGGTCGCCCGGCGTATTTGCTGAGGATTCCCGAAAGTTCGGTTTCAACATGGGTTTGCAGTGATTCACCGATATCAATTTGTTTGCCGCTGATTTGGTATCTCATCGATTCTCCTTCGACTTTAAGAACGACCGCGAATATCTACACATGACGTGCGGATCAAATGGCGATCTATGGGAGATGACGCTCTGGTCTTGCGCTCGCTTTGCGAGGTGTTCGAAAGTCGAACGTGGTCGTTTTGCAAGAGATAACCGAGTCTGTCATCAACTCTATTGAGCGTCAGGCCGACCCATTTTGTCAATGACAACTTGAGTAAAAGGCATGTGACTTGTCAGACGCGGAAACCCTGACCAAGATAAACGCGGCGAACGTTTTCGTCTGCCACGACCTCCTCTGTGGTGCCGCTCATCAGAACTTTGCCGTCATGAAGAATGTAGGCTCGGTCAACAATTTGAAGTGTTTCCTGGACGTTGTGATCAGTGATTAGCACACCAATTCCGCGGTTCTTTAGGTCTGCAACTAATTCACGGATCTCGCCGACGGCAATTGGATCAACACCAGCAAAAGGTTCATCCAGCAGGACATATTTTGGACCAGCAGCGAGGCAACGCGCAATTTCGGCACGCCGACGTTCACCCCCGGACAAAGCAAGCGCAGGCGCGCGGCGTAAGTGCTCGATAGAAAATTCTGATAGCAAATCTTCGAGCTTTTGTTGACGGTTGCGACGTTTGGGTTCTGCGATTTCTAGAATGGCCATTATATTATCTTCAACGGACATTCCGCGGAAAATGGACATTTCTTGGGGTAGGTATCCAATTCCGAGACGGGCCCGACGATACATCGGCAACGCTGTTACATCGCGTCCGTCGATGACAACCTGTCCGCCTTCGGGTGTGACTAGGCCGGCGATCGAATAAAAGCAGGTTGTTTTGCCAGACCCATTGGGCCCCAAAAGCGCAACAACTTCGCCGCGCCCGAGATTTATACTGACGTCTCGGATGACCAAACGCTTGCGATAAGACTTACGCAAGTTGACGATTTTGAGACCAGCGTCACCATCTTGGACAGTCAGCGTGTTCATCAGTTGTCGCCTTGCTGAAAGACTGTTGTAACGCGGCCAGAAAGATTGGCGTCACCGGTTACAAGATTGATCATCATCGTTTCCGCGGTGATTGCGCTGGCACCCTGGGTCAACAAAACCTCGCCCACCAATTTGAGCGTGCCCTTTTCTATGTCGTACTCAGCGGTTTGCGCTTCAGCTGCTTCGGTCGCGGTGGCAAATGTTACTCCGCCAGATGCGTTTAGCTGTGCGATTTGCCCCGTCGATTCGCCGTAGACAACGGCAACACGGGATGCCGACAGACGAAGGTCGCCTTGGCCAATCATTACGTTGCCTTCAAATGTGGCCGTTCCCGTATCTTGGTCGATCGAAAGGTTATCGGCAGAGATTTCCACGGCCGCTGTTGGATCCGCCGAAATACCGCCAAGATTGATGTTGGTTTGGGCAAATAGGGGTGATGCAAATCCTGAAAGGACAAAGGCAAATGCGCAAAAGAAACGTGTCATTTGGGAATATCCTATTGGTTTGGTTGGGGTTTGTATAACATCCGAACACCGTTCGTGAAATGCATCTGTTGGCCGATCTCATTCGAAGGGACGACAATTTCAATCCGACCGGCTTCTAAAGTGCCAAATGGTGCTATGACTGCGAGTCTCCCGTCAGAAATGACCTGCCCGGTGGCCAGATCTGCGGACAGCGCGTCTGTTTCCATCATATAACCTGAAGACGTTTCCAGTCGTGCCAATCCCGTTAGGCGCGCTGTTTGCGCGACACCATCGATGATGCCCTGACCTGCAAAAATACGAAGTTTCGTACCGTCCAGTGCATCTATCGCCAGGCTGGGCGATGTAATCACAAGTTGATCAAGCGACCCTTCTTGCGGTTGCGCGAACTTTGCTGAGATTTCGATGATTGATCCATCTGCAGCGATGCCGGCGAAGTTCGGCGCAGAAATGCGCTGCTCTCTGGCGATTTCAGTGATTTCAGCAACAGGGATTTCGCTGGGTCCGGTGGCGTTGCGGGCAAAAAGAAATAGGGTGGATAACAGGGCGATCGCCAATAATGGCAGGACAATCTTCGTCCAGCCGACAACGCGTGAGTGCAAGTTATCTGCCATAGCCATATTTTAAACCACGCCGGCTCGCATACAATCCTGTATTTTGAGGACGCCAACGGGTGTGCGATCGGTCTCGACAACGAACAAACAGGTGATTTGTCGCTCGTTCATGACAGCAACAGCTTCCTCGGCCAACGCAGTTGCGCCGATGGTTGTCGGAGCCGCAGTCATGACGTCGCCTGCGGTTTTATCTAATAGGCCGTTCATGTGTCGTCTTAGGTCGCCATCTGTGATGATCCCATCTAGAAAGCCGTTGGCGTCAATGACACCAACTACCCCGAGGCCTTTTTCGCTAATCACAAGCAGGGTATCGCTCATCAGTGTTGCTGGTGAGACTAACGGGATGTCTGAATCTGCATGCATGAGGTCGCCAACCTTTGCGAGGCGCGCGCCAAGTTTGCCACCGGGATGAAACTCTCGGAAGTTCTCAGGTGTAAAGTTTCGCGCCTCCATCAGCGCAATCGCGAGCGCGTCGCCAACGGCCAATGACATTGTCGTGGATGTCGTTGGCACGACGCCGTGACCGCAGGCCTCTCCGAGCTGTGGGATATTCAGGCGAATGTCAGCTTGGGTTGCAAGAGTGCTGCCTTCGCGACTGCTAAGCGCGATAAGTGGAATTCGGAACCGGCGCGTATAGGCGACCAAATTTGCGAGCTCTGGAGCTTCTCCTGAATTCGACAGTGCAAGCACGATATCATTGCTGGTGACCATGCCAAGGTCGCCGTGACTCGCCTCGGCGGGGTGAACAAATTGCGCTGGCGTTCCCGTTGATGCCAGAGTCGCCGCGATCTTACGTGCGATATGACCGGACTTGCCAATACCTGACACAATAATGCGCCCTTGCGTCGCGAGGATCATTTCAACAGCGGTTGTGAACCCGTCGCCAAGACTAGACGCGAGCGCTTCTAGTCCTGCGGCCTCTTCGCGGATGACGCGGCGGGCTATGTCTAGATGTTTGGATGCGTTTGCCATTAGTGAGAAAAAATATCGACTTCGGGCCAGCCTGCGATATCAAGCTTGGCGCGGGTTGGCAGAAAGTCGAAACATGCTTGCGCAAGTTCGGTCCGGTTTTCACGTGCCAGGCGCCTGTCCAATTCTTCGCGCAACAGGTGCAGGTGCAAAACATCAGAAGCTGCGTAATCGAGCTGAGCGCCGGTTAGTGTCTTAGCGCCCCAATCACTCTGTTGTTGATGCTTTGAAATATCAACGCCGAGCAGTTCCTGTAATAGGTTCTTTAGCCCGTGCCGGTCGGTAAATGTGCGCACCATTTTGGATGCAATCTTGGTGCAATATACCGGGGCTGTGGTCGCACCAAAGGTGTGGAACAGTGCTGCAATATCAAATCGTCCAAAGTGGAAAAGCTTCAAAACGTCGGGGTTTTCTAACATCGCCACGAGGTTTGGCGCCTCTGTTTGCCCTTGGGCCACTTGGACCAGATGACAATTGCCGTCGCCGCCAGACATTTGGATCAAACACAACCGATCGCGATGTGGGTGCAATCCCATCGTCTCACAGTCGATAGAAACGATTGGTCCAAGGTCGAGTCCGTCCGGTAAATCGTTTTGGTAAAGGGTATTTGCCATGTGCTTCGTCCTTTGGGTATCCTTGGAATAGAACGTAGTCGGGTTAATCGCAACTAAACTCGGAACGTTGTAATCAACAGGCCAACAAAGGCTCGCACATTTTAGCTCTGCAAAAGATAAGGGCAGCCGCGAACGACTGCCCTTTGTCTAACTTTTCGTGACTGTATTTAGGCAGTCTTGCGGCGCTTCGCAGCAGCGAGTCCACCGACGCTTGCGAGCAAGAGCCAACCAGCCGCTGGGAGTGGTACAGGTTCAACCTGGCGATCGGTCGCAGCAAGATTAATGTTTACATCGCCTTGGCTGCCGTTCACCTGCTCGAAGATGCTGGGAGAACAGACAACGCATTCGACCATAAACCAATTAGATAGTCCGAATTCACCGTTCTTGTCGTTCGCGCCTTCACCGATTTGTGTGGCTAAGGTGCCGTCATAAGGTTTACGCGTTACTGACAACTCGACCCCATCAAGAAGGCTACCAAAACCGGTCATTGTGCCACCGGTCATGTTCAAGAAGTAAATGCTTGGGTCCAACACACCGCCGTCAAAGCCACCGCCGCCATTTTTAAATCCGGTGCGAGCATCGGTATCGCCATTATAGCTGAAATCAATTGTAAAGCCGTTGTCTGGGTCTTCTTCGCCAGCGGCGAAGACACTGCCGTACAACCGACCCCAGTTTGCCATATCAGTATCAAAAATGCCGGTTGGGTCGAAGTTGAAATCCGTACCTAGGCCCGCGATGCCAGTTTGGATCCAGATGCTGTGGCTGCCTTCGACGGTGTCATACGATGAAGCGTCGTAGGAAATATTGCCAGCTTGCGCTGCGCTTGCTGAAGCGACAAAGCAGGCGGTCGCGAGAAGTTTGTTGATAGGTCTCATTACAATTTTCCTCTTGAACATTGATCAACATAGAAGTGGCCTTCTTGTAACCACATTTTAGACACAATTGGAACACAATTTTCGACGCAAAAGAAAATTGTGATTTTATCAGAAGCGGGAGTCGCTTTTGCGTTGCTTGAAGGGCGCAAAATTCAAATCGACGGTAAAATACCGAAGTAACGCTAGCCGAATATATTGAGGATTTTGGTGCCCAGAAGAGGACTCGAACCTCCACGTCCATACAGACACCAGCACCTGAAGCTGGCGCGTCTACCAATTCCGCCA
>JBELEI010000009.1:0-119531 GCA_042093895.1 Cognatiyoonia sp.
CCATCGTTAAAGAAGGCATGAAGTCTGTTGCTGCTGGCATGAACCCAATGGACCTTAAGCGCGGCATCGACATGGCGACTGCCGCTGTCGTTGAAGCGATCAAAGGCGCATCCCGCCCTGTATCTGACAGCGACGAAGTTGCTCAGGTCGGTACGATCTCTGCAAACGGCGAAGCTGAAATCGGTCGTCAGATCGCAGACGCAATGCAGAAAGTCGGCAACGAAGGCGTTATTACTGTTGAAGAGAACAAGGGTCTCGAAACAGAAACTGACGTTGTTGAAGGCATGCAGTTCGACCGCGGCTACCTGTCACCTTACTTCGTGACAAACTCTGACAAGATGACAGCAGAGCTCGAAGACTGCCTGATCTTGCTTCACGAGAAAAAGCTTTCTTCTCTTCAGCCAATGGTTCCACTGCTCGAAACAGTGATCCAGTCTGGTAAGCCACTTTTGATCATCGCAGAAGATGTTGAAGGCGAAGCGCTTGCAACTTTGGTTGTGAACAAACTGCGCGGCGGCTTGAAAATCGCTGCTGTTAAGGCTCCTGGCTTCGGTGACCGTCGTAAAGCTATGCTGCAGGACATCGCGATCCTAACAGGTGGTCAGGTTATCTCTGAAGACCTCGGCATGAAGCTAGAGTCCGTGACAATGGACATGCTAGGTTCCGCAAAGCGTATCAACATCACAAAAGACGAAACAACTGTCGTTGACGGTGCTGGTAACAAAGCAGAAATCGAAGCACGTGTTGGTCAGATCCGCACGCAGATCGAAGAAACAACATCCGACTACGATCGTGAAAAGCTACAAGAACGCGTTGCCAAATTGGCTGGCGGTGTTGCAGTTATCCGCGTCGGCGGCATGAGCGAAGTAGAAGTGAAAGAGCGTAAAGATCGTGTTGACGATGCTCTGAATGCGACACGCGCTGCTGTTCAAGAAGGCGTTGTTGTTGGCGGTGGTGTTGCTCTGGTTCAAGGCGCAAAGTCACTCGACGGCATGGAAGGCGCAAACGCTGACCAGACTGTTGGTGTCTCAATCGTGCGTCGCGCGATCGAAGCACCACTGCGTCAGATTGCTGAAAACTCCGGCGTCGATGGCGCAGTTGTTGCTGGCAAGATCCGCGAAAGCGACGACAAAGCATTCGGCTTTAACGCTCAGACTGAAGAATATGGCGATATGTTCTCCTTCGGTGTTATCGACCCTGCAAAAGTTGTCCGCACAGCGTTGCAAGACGCAGCCTCTGTTGCAGGTCTGTTGATCACAACAGAAGCAATGGTTGCTGACAAGCCAGCCAAAGAGGGCGGCGCGCCAGCAATGCCTGACATGGGCGGCATGGGCGGCATGATGTAAGGAGTCTTTTGCTTTAAGCAAAAGCTCCGGCAGGGACGTGGCAGTCGTTTCGCAGAAACGATGAAAATGTCCCACACCGCAGATCAAAAGAAGGGCGTCGCTAACTGCGGCGCCCTTTTTCTAATTCGACGCCAATCCAACATTCGTTGACTTATTTATTTTGATGGCTAAAATAAATAGACAATATGGAGGAAGCGGAGATCATGCAGTTGAAGACCGAACACCTTGTAAGCGACGAGGCCGACCTTCGGTCTATTTTTTCACCGACCCATGAGATTGCCATTCAAAAAGTGCTGGATCGCATTGATGAGCACGCTCGCGATTACATCGAACGATGCCCGTTTATCTGCATCGGGACCCAATCTGAAAATGGAACAGCCGATGTGAGTCCGCGCGGAGACCCAAATGGTTTCGTGCGAATTCTTGATGACAAAACACTCCTGATCCCGGATCGGCCAGGCAATAACCGGTTGGACACGCTTTCAAACATCCTGACCAATCCGAACGTCGGAATTCTGTTCATCGTGCCGGGATTTGACGACACACTGCGCATCAATGGAACTGCTCAACTGACCCGCGACCCGGAACTTCTACAAGCATCGGCGGTGAATGATCGCGCACCAAAGATTGGGATCATCGTGACCGTGGACGAGGTCTTCCTACACTGCGCGAAAGCATTTCGCCGTTCTAAGTTGTGGCAAGCTGATAGCAACCAAGATCGAAGCGTTTTGCCCTCGTTGGTCAACATCGTATTGGATCAAACGACTGGTGCACCAACTGATCCGGCCGAACGCGCAAAGCTAGATGAAGAGCTAGAGGAAGAATACCGTCAGACGATGTACTAACGGCTACTCCAACCGTTCCACCAGCTCATCATAGCTATAGCTCTCCTCGATCAACCCATCGTCACCTTCGATGAAATCAGGGTCCTGCGCCAAACAGCCTATGCCACAAACCTGAAAGGTCACCATGTCTGTGGTGTCTATGTACCAAAGACGCCCTCCGGGCGTTGCGACCCAGCCGTCGATGCCTTCTTCTTCGTCACCTTCCATGTCGTCCCCGCTTGGGGTTTCGCTGGAATACTCGGTCGAGAAATCGCCGTGTGTATGATAGGAGGCCGTGATCAGATCCAGATTGTCGGGATCATCCGATAAACAGCTGCTTTCGTCGCCGCGCGTAGGGGGCGAGATCGCAAGGTTGCCGTCAAAACCAAATCCGACATATCCGCAAAACTCAATTCCTTCGGCAAATGACTGTTTGTTAAGGGCGTTCAAGGTGTCACGCATTAGCATCCCTTCGGCCACGGATTGAGCAAGTGCAGTGGATGCTGCAATCGAAGTGGCAAGTCCCAAGACTAATGGTGACATTTTCATATGTTGGCTCCTTTTGGCGTTCCGTTCACAAAATATCGAGGTCTTGCAGACGGGTGAAGCCCTCGCAAATTTGAAACATTCTTGCAAAGCCATGCATCCTGCTCATATCGGGGTTTCGATGGCACAGGTTGCCGCAGCTTTCACTGGGTCCTATTTGCCTGCTAGCAAAGAGAAAATCCACATACTCGAAGTTGATGAGAAGAATTTACTGATGGCCTACTATTCATTTCAAACACGCCCAATCGGTTTGATATCAGCAATTGGTTCTGCAATCGGCGCATTCATCGACGCAGTCCAATATGCACGAACAGTGAATAGCGCATCCAAGATGACAGATTCTGATCCACAGCAAATTGGCCTGACCCGCGGTGGTATCCTTTTCCACTCTGATACTCATATGGGTCGCAGATAGACCTAAACCTGTCGACGTCGATATTGCCTCTTTCCAACTCTCGTCCTACCAACGCGTAAGAGTTTGGGAGAGGACGCATCATGGCCAACACAATCGTAAATAGCTGGAACGAATGGGATCCACTTAAGCATGTCATCGTTGGACGTGCAGATGATTGCCACATCCCGCCAGAAGAACCTGCGCTAGACGCCAAAGTTCCAGAAGACAGCGATATGCGTGGCCAATGGGGGCGTCGCCCGCAAGAGACCATCGACCGAGCGAATGAGCTTCTCGATAACTTTGCATCGATGTTGGAAAAACGCGGCATCCGCGTCGATCGTCCGACGTCCATTGACCATTCCAAGGCGGCGACAACGCCTGATTTCCACACCGAGAGCCAGTTTGGCTGTATGCCGCCTCGCGACGTTTTGTTGACGGTTGGATCTGAAATGCTCGAGGCGACGATGTCATATCGCTGCCGCTGGTTTGAATACCTGAATTATCGCCCGTTGATGCAGCAGTATTTCAACGAAGACCCGAATTTCCGCCATGAAAGCGCGCCAAAGCCGCGCCTCACAGATGCAGACTACCATCCTGATTATCTGTCCGACAAAATAGGTGTCGAGAAGCGCCTACAGTGGGCCGCTGAAAAGTTCTTCGTCACGACGGAAGAAGAGCCGTTGTTTGACGCTGCCGATGTTCTGCGGTTTGGCCGCGATTTGGTTGTGCAGCATGGGTTTACTACGAACCAGAAGGGTATCGAATGGCTGCGCCGTCACTACCCTGATCACCGCGTCCACACCGTAAACTTTCCGGGTGACCCGTATCCCATCCACATCGATGCGACTTTCACCCCATTGCGCCCAGGTTTGATTTTGAACAATCCACAACGTCGTTTGCCAGAAGATCAGCGCGGTATGTTCGAAAAGAACGGGTGGGAAATAGTTGACGCCGCGCAGCCTGCACATAATGCGCCACCGCCGCTGTGCTATTCGTCCACTTGGCTCAGCATGAATGTGTTGGTGCTGGACCCCAAAACCGTCTGCGTCGAAGCCTCTGAGGTCTACCAGATGGAACAGATGGACAAGTTGGGTATGGAAGTAGTGCCGGTTGAGCTGCGCGATGCTTATGCATTCGGCGGCGGACTGCATTGCTGTACCGCAGATGTGTACCGTGAAGGCGTGTGCGAAGATTACTTCCCGCACTTGTCATGAGGCTTGCGCTAACCGTCGCGCTTGTGATGGTAGCTTTTGCAGGGAACTCAATTCTTAGCCGCGTTGGGGTTTTTTCCTATGGAATGGACCCGTTTGCATTCGCAACGGTGCGTGTTGCGTCAGGAGCGGTCGTTCTCGCTGCGTTGGTCTTGGGACGGGTTCCGATCAATGACAGGCGCAGCTGGGCGGGTGCTGTGTCACTATCTGTGTATATGATCGCCTTTTCCTGGGCCTATATTCAACTGGATGCCGGTCTTGGTGCGCTGATCCTATTCGGGGTGATGCAGGTAGCCATGTTTGCCTTTGCCGTCGCGCGCGGTGACGTCGTGCCGATGTTGCGATGGGTTGGCGCGGCTATCGCTCTGTTAGGCCTTACGGTTCTGCTATGGCCGGGTGGCGACGCAGACATCCATGGCCCAAGCTCTGCAGTCATGGCTGCAGCTGGTTTGGGATGGGCGGCCTATACGTTGATCGGACAAAAGGCTGGCAATCCTCTCTCGGCCTCTTCTGCAAATTTTGTGTTATGCCTGCCAATCGTCATTGTGGTGTGGCTGCTAGCAGGGGCAAATGGTGTGACGCTGCGCGGCACAATCGCGGCCATTATCTCCGGTACGGTCACATCGGGCCTGGGTTATGCACTTTGGTACCGCGTTGTGCCGCGTCTGCCCACAACCATTGCAGCAGTGGCACAGCTCAGCGTACCCGTGATTGCGGTTGCCGCGGGCATTGTCTTCCTTGGTGAGGAGTTGAGCTTACGTTTGGTGGCCGCTGGTGCACTCGTGCTCGGCGGGATCAGCTTGTCGTTTGTCCAACGTCGCCAATCTTGATCGGTTCAAGCAGGTCGTAGACCGCATCACTTGCAGACCAGGCAACTTGTGCAAGGCTGTCAGGTTTGTACGGTAAAGTGGCGAGTTCCTCGCGCGTGACCCATTTGCGGTGTGAAACCACGCCCTCCGTGTCTTGCCACGTGCCCTCAGGGTCGCCGCCCGTCAATGAACAGCGAAAGAAAACTTCGACTTGATGGAACTTGGTGCGCGGGTCATGGAATTCGTTCACCAAGCACGGCGGACCAACATCCACTGACAGCCCGGTTTCTTCTAGAATTTCGCGCTTCAAGTTTTCAGGCAGGCTGGATTTCGCATCCATCCCTCCGCCGGGGGCACACCAAAGGCTCGTATCATTGCGCCAGGCATTGACGATCAAGAGCTTATTTTCATGGAGGATAATGGCGCGGACGGCAATTCTTGGCATCATGCGACCATGACGGGAAAACGCATGTGACGCAAGGTAGGGAAAGCCTCCCCTTTGCAGTGCCGATGCGGGTTCATACATTGCAACTATGAAACGCTTTCTTGCACATACCGTTGCCCTTTTTGCAGCCCTTACTGTCCCGTCTTTTGCGGATGAGGATGTAAACGTGGATCGCAATGAATGTGTGGTGCTGTTGCATGGTCTTGCTCGGACCGAGATTTCACTGACACCAATGGAATTGTTTTTAGAGGCGGAAGGGTACTTTGTGGTTAACACCGGGTACCCTTCGACTGAATTTTCAGTTCAGCAGCTGGTCAATGCAAACCTACCTGCCGATGTCGCGGCCTGCGGTGATCGCAGGGTCCATTTCGTAACCCATTCAATGGGCGGTATCCTTGCGCGCGCTTGGTTGACCAACAACCGGCCCGCACAAATGGGCCGTGTTGTCATGTTGGGGCCGCCCAACCGGGGGTCAGAACTGGTGGACGTTTTCGGGGATTGGGAACCATTTCAATGGGTCAATGGACCCGCTGGTCTGCAACTGGGCACAGATGACACAAGCCTACCCAACCAACTCGACCTGCCTAGCTATGAAGTTGGAATAATTGCTGGCAAAGCATCGCTTAACCCGGTCTATTCGGCGGTTATTGACGGGCCGGACGATGGAAAAGTTTCGGTAGAAAGCACCAAGTTAGATGGCATGACTGATCATTTGATTTTGCAGGTTACGCATACTTTTATGATGAATAACCCATTGGTCATGGCTGAAACATTGCGATTTTTGCAAGTCGGGAAATTTGACCCAGACCTCGACTTGGTCGACGTTATCCTTGGCATCGACTAACGCCAATTTTTAGGTATTTTTTGCTAGAAGAAGAAATAGCAGGGCTTATTTCGCAGGTCCGGTAACGCGATTAACGTGGCCCATCTTTCGCCCGGGCTTTGCGTCTGCTTTTCCATAAAGGTGAATTGCGACATTGGTTTTGGACAGATCTGGGATTCGATCAATATCGTCTCCGATCAGGTTTTCCATCACCACATCTGAATGGCGAGAACCGTCGCCGAGCGACCATCCAGCGATTGCGCGTATGTGTTGTTCAAACTGACAAACGCTGCAGCCGTTTTGTGTCCAATGCCCGGAATTATGGACGCGAGGGGCGATTTCATTGACGATCATCCCCTCAGGCGTGACGAAGAGTTCGACACCCAGAACACCGACGTAATCAAGCGCATTCAGGATCTGTGCGGCAAGAAGCACAGCGTCGGTACGCTGGCTCGGGGTGAGCTTGGCGGGGACGGTTGTTGTGCTCAGAATGCCATTCGTGTGCACATTTTCGCCCGGATCATAGCACGCGACTGCCCCGTCAAGCCCGCGCGCCGCGATGACAGAGACCTCGTGACTGAAGTTGACAAAACCCTCTAGTACCGCAGGTGCCCCGGCCATATCGGCGAGTGCTGTTTCTGCGTCTGCAGGCGACATCAAGCGTGATTGCCCTTTGCCGTCATATCCCATGCGACGCGTCTTAAGGATCGCAGGTGTTCCAATTGCATCAATGGCCAAGGCCAGGGTTTTCGCATCCGTTACATCAGCATAAGGCGCCGTCTTTAAGCCGAGACCGCTTAGGAAATCTTTCTCAGTCAGACGATCTTGGCTTGTGGCGAGAGCCGCGCGATTGGGGTGTATCGGTTTGATCGCTTCAAGGGCATCCAGTGCAGAGGTTGGGATGTTCTCAAACTCATAGGTGATGACATCGACGCTATCTGCAAAGCGTTTCAATGCATCTAAATCGTCGTATTCTGCTTGAAAGTGGTGGTTCGCGACGTGGCTTGCCGGGCAATCGCTACCTGGTTCAAAAATACACGTTTTGAAACCAAGGCGGGACGCCGCAACTGAGAGCATCCGGCCCAACTGACCGCCGCCCAAAATTCCGATTGTTGCGCCAGTTGTGAGTGGATTAGTCATCTGTCGGCTCATCCGGGATCGATGCACTTAATTCGCTGCGCCAGAGGTCCAAACGCTCAGCGAGAGATGCGTCCTGCAATGCAAGAATACCAGCGGCCATCAGGCCCGCGTTTTTGGCACCAGCCGCGCCAATCGCCATCGTTGCGACAGGATAGCCACGTGGCATCTGTAGAATGGAATAGAGGCTGTCGACACCTGATAGTGCGTTGGTTTGAACCGGCACACCGACCACTGGAACGCGCGTTTTTGATGCCATCATTCCGGGCAAATGCGCGGCACCGCCGGCGCCTGCAATAATGACCTGCAGTCCACGATCCACGGCAGTCTTGCCATACTCCCAAAGCCGATCAGGGGTGCGGTGGGCTGAAACAATCTTAGTTTCGAACGTCACGCCAAGTTCGTTTAGAACATCGGCGGCTTCGCGCATGGTGGACCAGTCGGACTGGCTTCCCATAATGATACCTACGGTGGGTTTGGTCATCGTCGTCCCCATGATCAAAGGAAGCGGCACTATAGCTGCGCTGCAGCGCAGCGCAATGATTTTTGGGCTTATTACGTTTTGCTGCCTAGGCAATGATGTCGGGGGTCAACCGATCTTCTAAAACGGCAATGCGATCTTTTAGCGCAAGTTTTTGCTTTTTGAGTCGTTTCAACGTCAGCATGTCTGCCGAGCTACGCTCTTGTAGGGCTTCGATTGCGTCATCCAGATCACGATGATCGCGGCGCAGTACCTCAAGTTTGACGCGCAATACGTCAACTTGTTCCATTTTTGACGACGTATTCATAACTAACGGCCCCTTACACGGCTCAATATAGGGATGCATTCGTCACAAGCATAGAGGTTGCCTCTTGTAGGATCGTTAAATGCATCCCATATTTTCACCAAGGGTCGCCAGAATGGGGCCAATTGAGATGTCGCTTTGACGAAGGACGTGTCTGATGACGAAATTAGCCTTGGGAACGCATCCGTTCCTTTTGGGGTTTGAACAGCTGGAACGTTTGGTGGAACGCACTGCCAAAACGGGCAATGAAGGTTATCCACCCTACAACATCGAACAAACCTCTGATCAATCCTACCGGATCACATTGGCCGTCGCAGGCTTTAGCATGCGTGATTTGGCCATCACGGTTGAAGATAATACCTTAATGATACGCGGTCGTCAGGACGATGACAGCGATGGACGTGTGTTTTTGCACCGTGGAATTGCCGCGCGCCAGTTCCAACGTTCGTTTGTCATGGCGGACGGCGTGGACGTCGGTGCCGCCATTATGGAAGATGGATTGCTCCACATCGATCTGACCCGTCAGGTGCCGGAAAAAGTGATCCAAACGATCGAAATTAAGAAAGGTTGACGTCATGCAGATGAAACAAGAACTCAAAAACCTTGCGGGCAATATGATCTATTTAAAGCCGATCGACATTGCCGATTTACCCGAAGACGTGCGGGTCGATGCAGGTAATTTGGACGAAGTGTTCGCGGTGCATAACGCTAAGGGAGAGCGTGTGGCGCTCGTTGCAACCGAAGCTATCGCAAGCGATCTCGCTGCTCAAAATAACATGCAGGTTGTGTCGATTCACTAGCTCTCCACCAGAGGATTATGCGCATCGCAAAATTGCTGACATTGGCGCAACATTGAGGCAATTTCAGCGAAATAAGCCAAATCGAACGCGGGCAAGTGCGCATTCTCGTCATACTTCTGACCAATAAGCACACTAACGCTACATTAACGCCTGGACGCGTATGTTTACTGTCCAGATGCGGAACGTAAGCGAAGTGTGTGTAACGAGTGAGGAGTTAGCGAAGTGGCAATTCTCGACAATGCAATATGGCTGACTGGCGCTGGTGGCACGGCACAAAATGGCAGCACTGTCATTTCGGATGGTCCGAACAATACTACTGTGACGTCCACGTTCACGGGCACATGGGAAGCTGACCCTGGGGGCTACACTGGGGTCACGGAATTTGGCGCATTCGGTGTCAGTTCGCCGATCACGGCCACATATGAATTCTCCAACACCGTTGAAAACGTCAATTTCAACTTCAATCACATCAATGACAGCGGTTCCACGTATGACGACCAGTGGACCATCAGGATCTATGATGAAAACGGTGAGCTTGTCCCCGCAGCCGATGTCCTAGCTGCGTTCTCCGGTTTGTCGGATGAGGTCGTCTACGCAAACCCAGACGGGTCCGTCACGCTCGAGGCTCAGGGCGGAACAGCCAATGATGTGAATTTCAATCTGACGGGATACCAGATTTCAGAAATGGAACTGACGCTGGAAGCCGGTCCCGGCGGCACCCAATCCGGCGGAACCGGTATCAGCGATATCAGCTTTGACATTCCAGCACCCGATGCAGATGGCGATGGCGTCCCTGATGCGGTTGATATTGACGATGACAATGACGGTATCTTGGATGTCGATGAAGGGTATTCGCAATCTACTCCGTCGACGATCCAGATCACCTTTGATGCGGATCAATATACAGAAGTAGACAACACGTTTTGGGAACTGCGCGACGCAGATGGCAATCTCATCGCTAGTGATAATACGATCCTGAATGATGTTGTGGAAATCACGAATGTCCCAGTTTCCGGGTTGGGTGAATATACTTTTAGGATTGTTGATGGATTCGGTGACGGTTTGGCTGGCGGTAATCCTGCTAGCTATGTGATCACTGTTGATGGCGAGGTTGTTTTAGATTCAGGCGCAAACCCGAATTTCGGCGGCTCAGTCATCGAAACCTTCACGGTAAGCAGTGTTGAAACCACGAGAGATACCGATGGCGACGGAATCGCTGACCATCTTGATTTGGACAGCGACAATGACGGAATTACTGACAATGTCGAAGCGCAGACCACGGCTGGATACATTGCACCGACTGGCGTGGACAGCGATGGCGACGGGTTAGACGACGCATATGAATCCACTGGCGGACTTACTCCGGTTGATACTGACAGCGATGGCACGGCAGATGTCATTGATCTGGACTCAGATAACGACGGCGTCAACGACGTCGAAGAGGCAGGCCACGGGATTGATCAGGCCACGATTGATGCGTCTGGGGACAGTGACTTTGACGGCATCATGGATGCGGTCGATGATGTGGTCGGGCATGACGTAAATGACGCAGATGTAGATGGCAGCGGCAATTTTACCTTGGCCGATACGGACGACGACACCGCGCCCGACGGTTCGGGTGCCATTCCTATTTCTCGCGACTTAGATTTCCGCGATGTCCCGTGTTTCACGCCGGGTACAATGATTTTGACACCGAATGGCGAGTGCAGGGTTGAAAGTCTTCGCGCGGGCGATCTCGTCATCACACGCGACAATGGTCTCCAGCCTATTCGCTGGATCGGCCAAAAAACCGTTTCAGGGCAGGGCGAGCTTGCGCCAATACGTGTCAACAGTATTGGTCAATACCTTGTGGAACGTCCATTGATTGTCTCACCCCAGCACAGACTGCTTTATTCAGGCTCACAGGCAGATTTATATTTTGGTTCAAGTGAAGTGCTCGTAGCTGCCAAGCATTTGGTCGACGGCATCTATGCACAGCAAATGCCTTGCGATGAAGTCACCTATATTCACCTGATGTTTGATCAACACGAGATCATTTACTCGAATGGCATCCCAACCGAGAGCTTCTTTGCTGGTGATGTCGCCTTAGGTTCTGTTGAAGACTCT
The DNA here is from genome assembly GCA_042093895.1 of Cognatiyoonia sp. Classification (GTDB taxonomy): domain Bacteria; phylum Pseudomonadota; class Alphaproteobacteria; order Rhodobacterales; family Rhodobacteraceae; genus Cognatiyoonia. Next base: position 11,227 of record JBELEI010000009.1, read on the forward strand.
TCGCGCGATGAATTGTTCAAGATCTTCCCAGAGCTTCGCACGATGTCAGGTGGGGACTGGAAGACAGCACGACGTTGCCTGCGGCGTTACGAAGCAGAAATGGTAAGAAGCTCGAATAGACGCAAACAATTTGCCGTTTAGAATACAGTAAAATCTTACGAGAGTACTGTAAGGACAAAAAAGCCCGCCGCCAAATTTTGGTCGGCGGGCATTCGTTTTCGTATCGGCCTTAGGCTTTGATCAAGCCCATGCTTTCCAACTTAAGGATCACCTGATGCGCGCAGTTGTCGACCTCAACGTTTTCGGTTTCGACAGACAGTTCTGGGTTTTCAGGGACATCGTAAGGGTCTGAAATACCTGTGAACTCTTTGATTTTACCTTCACGCGCCAGCTTATACAGGCCTTTGCGGTCACGGCGCTCACATTCTTCCAGTGAAGTCGCCACGTGCACTTCGGCAAAGGCGCCAAACTGTTCAACATCTTCACGAACCGCACGTCTCGTTGTGGCATAAGGAGCAATCGGTGCACAGATTGCGATCCCACCGTTTTTGGTAATCTCAGACGCAACATAGCCGATACGCCGTATGTTCAGGTCACGGTGCTCTTTCGAAAAACCAAGTTCAGACGACAAGTTTTTGCGTACAATGTCCCCATCCAGCAACGTTACTGGACGACCGCCCATTTCCATCAGTTTCACCATCAATGCATTTGCGATTGTGGACTTGCCGGAGCCGGAGAAACCCGTGAAGAAGACGGTAAATCCTTGTTTGGCCCGAGGTGGGCGGGATTTGCGCAACTCTTGCACAACGGCTGGAAAAGAGAACCAGTCGGGAATTTCCAAACCTTCAGCCAAACGGCGGCGTAATTCAGTCCCGGAAATGTTCAGGATTGTTACCTTGTCGGCATCTTTAATTTCATCCGCTGGCTCATACTGGGCGCGTTCTTGCACATAAACCATATGCTTAAAGTCAACCATCTCGATGCCCATTTCGTCCTGGTGCTCTCGGAACAATTCCTGTGCATCATATGGGCCGTAAAAATCATCTCCCGCCGAGTTTTTGCCCGGACCAGCATGATCGCGACCAACGATGAAGTGCGTGCAGCCGTGATTTTTCCGGATTAGACCGTGCCACACGGCTTCGCGCGGGCCGGCCATACGCATCGCAAGGTTCAACAATGACATAGAGGTTGTGGAAGATGGGTACTGATCCAATACAGCCTCATAGCAGCGAACGCGGGTAAAGTGATCGATGTCGCCAGGCTTTGTTAGGCCAACAACAGGGTGGATCAAAAGGTTTGCTTGCGCTTCTTTCGCGGCGCGGAACGTCAGTTCCTGGTGTGCACGGTGCAACGGGTTACGTGTTTGGAATGCCACAACCTTGCGCCAGCCCATTTTACGGAAATAGGCGCGCAATTCATTTGGCGTGTCGCGACGTGCGCGGAAATCATAATGGACGGGCTGTTGGATGCCTGTGACGGGTCCACCAAGGTAAACTTCGCCAGCTTGGTTGTGCAGGTAATTCACAGCAGGGTGGGCGCTGTCATCCGCGCCGAATACTTGGGCGGCCTCATGTGCCTTATTGGGCGTCCAGCGGTCTGTGACGGTCATTGTACCCAAGATCACACCTTCTTGGTCGCGCAGTGCGATATCTTGGCCAAGTTCTAAGCTGTCGGCAAAATCCTTGGTCACATCCAAAGTGATCGGCATAGGCCAGAGCTCGCCGGTTGTGAGACGCATCGTGTCAACAACGCTGTCATAGTCGGCTTCCGACAGGAACCCTTTGAGAGGGTTAAACCCACCGTTCATTAAGAGTTCAAGATCGCAGATTTGACGCGGTGTCAGATCGTGACTGATAAGTTCAGCAGCATCCAGCTTCATCTTCTGAGCGCTATCGTAGGAAACGAAGAGCTCGGGAATTGGTGTTAAATTATCTTGCATTAGGGAGGTCCTATTGGTGTGCGGAACATAACCGCTGTGAGAGCCGGTCAATTCGGCATGCAGTGCGTCATATTCTTTGAATTTACGTGTTAGAAACTGGTCGGTTAGACGGGCCTTCGTTGCCGCCCCTTTGGGTGTTAGGACGTATGCGTCGCGTTTGCGCTTGTCTGCGCTATCGCTTTCATTGATCCTGACGAGCTTAGAAGCGATCGCTGACTTTAGGAGCGTGTTGAAGCGACCAAGCGAGATTCCGATTGTACTTGCGGACACACGCTGAGATGCTTCTGGAGCAAGATCGACTTGCCGCAGCAGGCGAAACAGCGTTTCAGCCTCGTTTGTCATTTCATTTGTGTTGTCGGTATTCATAAATGCGCGCAAGTTTTGTTCAATGATGAACGTATTGCATAAAAACTTTGTTCAAAAAAGAACAAACCTGTGGCTACATCAAGAAAACTGTGTTTCCAGATTTGATATCATCAACTTGAAAATAGTTTAAGCTGTTATTTTTGTTTGAGAATTATGGTCAACCACCTCTGTTTCAAAAGGCCGCAAGCTTTCCCTTACGATATCGACTTCAAATGTCTTCAGCACTGGAAGAGCTGTTTCAATCTTAGTGAAATCGATTCCGGTTCGCGATTTCGATAGCTGTCTTAGGCGCGCGAGTGTCCAACGTGGTAGGGATTCAATTGTTGAATCTCCTAAAAACAATGTTTCTGCCCAAAGACCAGATGCGGACACGAGCTCATGCGCATCCAGTAGTAGATGGTAATACGTAACCGATTGACCTGAATGGTCGATTGCGATTTTCTTGTCGTTCACGAGCGACTTGGCACTCACCAGAACGTCAGAGGTTCCAAAATTCATAAGGCATTCCTCCGATCGCATCGCTATGCGGTGCTGCGGTGAAACGGATACGTTTCGCGTCGGAATGCCGGGGGCAAGCGCGTTTGGTTTGAAAATTATCGGCGAAAGGTGGGGCTTCTTTGCGAGGTCCCCCTCACTTAGTCGATGCCGCCCAATCCATCGAATGGGCGCGGTTTCCCCTGACGCGGTTATGACCACGTCATTTCCAACGAGATCCTCAACATTCTTTGGGCCCTGTGGCGTCTCTATCTTAGTGCCCTTTGTAAAGCAGACATAGTCAGGCAAATCGACATAGGGATCGTCAGGTGCGGCCACGATGGTATTATTTGTACCAGCAATCGTATCGCCGACAGTGACGGTTCCTTCGTTAACAACCATGTATTGAGTTCCCTGCCATTGTAGCAGGGTAAAGGTGACGGGCACGCCGCCAATATTGCCGGTGTAGGATTCAAATACCTGAAAGCTCGTACTATCGCCGATGAAACCAGGGACACCACTGACGTCTAATTGCGGCCCAGAGGCATCTGTCGCGTCGAGATCCGGATCGTCATCAATGACATCGACAGTATATGCCGCAAGAACATCAACATCCGTATTGCTTAGCGGGTCTGCGCTAATTTCATAGATGACCAAGCTAGGGGTTGGCATAGATGACCCTTTATCAGCGAACAGCGGTCGTTGAGGTCAGATGGATGTAGTGTGCAAACCCCGCACGGCCAATGTGATGATGTAAGATTCACATAAGGTCATAGTTTTTGCAACAAGATCGGAACGTGTCACTCGTTTTCAGCAATAAACTTCTCAGCATCCAATGCGGCCATGCACCCCATTCCAGCTGATGTCACAGCTTGACGGTAAACGTGGTCGGTCAAATCGCCCGCAGCAAAAACGCCTGGAATTGCAGTGCGCGTGCTACCTGCTTGAACTTTAACGTATCCGCCACTGTGCACCTCAAGTTGGTCTTTCACCAATTCAGACGCAGGTGCATGGCCGATTGCAATGAATACGCCTTTGCATGGGATCTCTTGCATCTCGCCTGTTTTGGTGTGCTTGACGCGGACGCCTTCGACACCCAAAGGGTTTTCCGCTCCGAGCACTTCGTCGATTTCATGGAACCAAAGCGGTTCAATCTTTGGGTTTTTCATTAGGCGGTCTTGTAGAATTTTTTCGGCGCGCAGTTCATCGCGACGGTGGATGAGGGTAACCTTCGACGCAAAATTCGTGAGGAACAGCGCTTCTTCCACGGCCGTGTTGCCGCCACCGACCACAACGATTTCCTGACCGCGATAGAAGAACCCGTCGCAAGTTGCACAAGCAGATACGCCAAAGCCTTTAAATTTCTCTTCTGATGGCAGGCCCAACCATTTTGCGCGTGCGCCAGTTGAAAGGATCACGGCGTCCGCGGTGTAGACCGTTCCACTATCAGATTTTGCGGTGAATGGGCGATTTTGCAGGTCAAGTTCAGTGATGATGTCACCGATGATTTCACACCCCATTGCGCGGGCGTGTGCTTCCATACGGATCATCAGGTCGGGTCCCTGAACTTCGGTGTCACCCGGCCAGTTTTCAACTTCGGTTGTCGTTGTGAGTTGTCCGCCGGGTTCAATACCTTGAACCAAAATTGGCTCCAACATCGCGCGTGAGGCATAGACGCCCGCGGAATAGCCAGCAGGGCCGGAGCCGATGATCAGAACTTTGGTGTGACGCGTATCGGACATGGTGGCAGCCTTGTGAATCTGTTGTGCTCAACGGATATAGCTGTCTGTCCAAGCGGATAAAAGCCCTGCACACAGGTCTGTGTAGAGTTTCTTTGAGTTATGATCTTGCGCAATCGTGAAACATTATTGCGCATGCGTCAAAGCTGCCGTAGTATTTGGAAAAATACTGGGGAATGCCATGCCGGGTGCCAAACTAGACGATATCGATCGCATGATTCTTGCAGAGCTTCAGGCTGATGGTCGCATGACCAACGTTGAACTCGCAAAACGAGTCGGAATTTCCGCACCCCCGTGCTTGCGCCGCGTTCGAACTTTAGAAGAACAAGGCTATGTTCGTGGCTATCATGCCAATGTTGACCCGCGTGAGCTGGGTTTTGAGGTGCAGGTTTTCGCGATGGTGGGGTTGGTCAGCCAAGCCGAGGTTGATTTGAGTGCCTTTGAAGAGCGCTGCCTAGGTTGGCCATTGGTTCGCGAATGCCACATGTTGAATGGCGAAGTTGATTTCATCTTAAAGTGCGTCGCGCCAGATCTGCGGACGTTTCAGCGGTTTTTGACCGAAGAACTCACGAGCGCTGAAAATGTTGCTTCGGTTCGCACGTCTCTGGTCATTCGCGGTGCCAAGGATGAACCCGGCGTTCCCTTTGATGTCCTCGAGGAGCGCCTTGCGAAAGAGGCCTAAACTTCGTCGAAAATATCAAGGTCTTTCAAACGGATACGCGGATGTAGCATTGCTCGGAAGTCGCTAAGTGCGGTTTTATGCGGAAAGAGCGACATCAATAATTGCTGCATTTCGATCTTAAGACCAAGCGTATGCAACGCTCCCGGATGCAAACTCTCAATTTCTAATCCATTCACGCAAATCCGCTCGTGGTTCTCAAAACCCAGCTGATATACGTGCACGGGCGCGATTGGCGTCAGTTCGATAAACTGTTCATTGTCTGTGAAATCTTCAACCGGAATAAACGCGGCATCTGAGCCAGTCAGAGTACGCACGCCATTTGAGCGATGCGCAATGCGCGCTGCTGGGCCAAGCACCAAATCAGGCGAGGGCCGACCTAGGCCAAACGTATCGGCGGCAACGCGGGTCATTTTCGCTGGTTTCGGATTGTTTGGAGTAGCGCCAGGAACGATCGTCATTGACCCTTTCCAAAGCAGTGTTTGCAAACCGCCAGAGGCGGTCAAAACTTTGTCTCCGGGTAGTAGGTCTTCAACCGCTGTCGGCCCTAGGTCTGTTTGCAACAAAGCGCCACGTCCTAGCGCTGCAAAGCAGTCTTCGAACGTTGCCAAGGCTGGCGCAAGCCGTGTGACGTCGTGAATTTCTTGGTTGGGTGTCAGATGGGCGATCTCATAACGACGCATCAGAGGCCGTGAGCGTACTGATCGCCCATCTTGACTAGCAATCCGGCTCGATTTGGCCAGAGGGGTATGTGTTTCTGTCGCGAGGCCTGCGACAGCGGAAGGGGTCGTATTCATGTGGCTCACCATTTGGTTCGTCACAAAAGCCGGCCCCCACCGGCAACTTCTGAGGAGTGTTGCGTTGGGATTAAAATGGCAAATGAGGGGGCGCTTAGTCAAAATTCAACACAATTCGACTATGAATCGAGATCAATCTTTGTTTTCGCGACAATATTGTTCTGGGATCGGAAATCTGGCTGCCACATTCTGACAGAATCGGACGTAGAATCACGGAACAAAAAAGCCCGGTCAGAGAGACCGGGCATAAAGTTTGCCCTGAGGCGGGCAAGGGGGGAATGCAATAATGGGTGTTAGGCGCTGATCGCTTGCGTCATCCAACTTGGCATCGGCGCCAAAGAGACGGGTGCAGATCCAACGTCATCGTTCATACGGTTGGCAATGAAAGCTTGGCGCCGCGCGCCGCGTTCCCATGGCATTTTCGTCTCGCAGTCATTTGCTGCTTCGATAGTGTTTGTGATCCAACGTGTGTCCGTTTTCATAGTCTCTGCTCCAACTCAATAAAGGGCCAATGTTTCTTGGCGTTGAAGACAGTTTGGAAAGAGCATTAGGCGGGAGTAGGGCAGAAACAATTTTTTTTGATTTTTTTTCAGGGTGCTCGCGACGGAATTAGATTGGAAACAATCAATGTTGACCAAACCCCTTAAAAATATGGGTTTCGTGCCGTTCGTGACGTACAATAATCAAAAATTTAGATGATTGTTTCCAAAAATGGGGCAATCAAGTGGCGCGTATTCGCCCAATTGCTGCCCAGATCAGAGCCGGATCACCGCGATCATCCGACCGTAGTCAGGTTCTTTCGCATGTGTTGTGCGCCGATAACTGTAAAACCGTTCTGGATCTGCATAGCTACAATGCCCAGTCCAACGTACATCAGCTACACCAGCGCTTTTTATCGTCGCGATACCGTAGGCCGGCAAATCAAACAGGTGCCGATCCCCGACACCCTTAATAAAAAAGCGCCCGTTTTCGGGTGAGCCATCGCAAAACGTCTCAAAGAACTCTGGCCCGACCTCATAATTTGGTTGGCTGATCGATGGCCCAATGGCTGCAACAATCCGCCCGCGCTTTGCGCCTAGGTCTTCCATCGCTTGAATCGTGTTTTCCAATACCCCGGTTTGTGCACCTTTCCATCCTGCGTGGGCGGCGCCAATCACACCGGCGATTTTGTCTGCGAACAATACGGGCTGGCAGTCAGCGGTAAGGATCGAGAGCGCAAGACCCGGTGTCGACGTGACAAGGGCATCGGCCTTTGGTTTATCAGTTTGCGGGGTGGTTATGGTGATCACGTCTGCCGAATGGATTTGATGCACGCCGCACAAATGAGTGGGCGTAACCCCAACGGCCTCAGCAACGCGCGAACGGTTCAAAGTCACAACATCGCGTTGATCGTCACTGCCCATCCCGCAATTCAATCCGCGATAAATCCCTGAGGATGCGCCGCCTGCACGCCCAAAGAACCCGTGGCGCAGCGGGCCAAGCCGGTCATCGGTAATGATATCAAGCGTCATGGCGTCAATCCCGGCAATGGGGCGGCTGTTTCTGGATGCAACCCGATCACTTTAAATAACGTGCCCATCTCATCTGGATGGGTCAAGCGACGATGAGCGGCGATATGCATGTCGAGCGCATCCCCGGTCAGGCCACGTGCCAAAACTTGCGCGCGGTGAGTAATCCCCAACTGTTCCAAGAAAACTCCCTGCGTCGTCATCTGCGAAACCGCTGAGGGGGACGCCTCAGCAATCGCAGCAAAATCGACATGTGCTGTCACGTCGGCAGCACCAGGGTCGGCGAGTGGATCGACCTTGGCGTGGGATTTAAGCGCTTGGAAAGTATTGCCCGTTGCAGACCAGTCGCCATAGTCGACAATCAACGCAGCACCGCCATGGGTTGCGACGCGCGTGCCGATGCTTTCAACAATACCAGCCAAGCCAATTGTGGTCTCGATCATATCCCCCGCTTTAGTGCGCTCTAATCTGTCATCCAGGTCTTCCAAAGGCGTTGCGGCTGCTTGCCCGAATATCAGCTGCCCATCTTTTGCGCCGACCATCCGTTCGGACCAACCACCGGGAGCGCGCACGAACTGGCGGATCGGCAGCGCGTCGAAAAATTCATTCGCGACCAGAAACAGGGGCTGATCAGGAAGGGTGGCAACACTGTCATGGAAGCGTGCGTTCGGGACTGCGGTGCGTTGCAGAGCGCGTAAAGGTTCCGATGCTTCAACCAAATGAATGTCTGCCGCGTCTAGAAAACCGGGTGCTGCGGCTGCAGCCCTCAAAATGTCGGCCATCAACGTTCCACGGCCAGGTCCCAATTCAGCTAGTGTGAAACGCGCGGGTCGCCCTTGGTCCATCCAGCCCTGCGCCAACGCTAGACCGATTAGCTCTCCGAACATCTGACTGATGTCTGGCGCGGTTGTGAAATCACCTTCCGCACCCAACGGATTGCGCGTGGCATAATACCCGTGATCCGGGTTCCACAGACATTCCGTCATATAGTCGGCGATCGTAAGCGGCCCGGTGCGTGCGATCCGGGTCAGTAGAATATCTTTTAAAGCAGTCATTTAGCGTGGCGGCGTGCTGCTAATATGATCAGAACGCCCAGAACGATCATCGGTAAAGACAAGAACTGCCCCATCGTGACGCCCCATTCTCCGAAATCCAATGCCCAGCCCAGCGGGTTTTCGGGACCGCGAAATTGCGCATCAGGCTGACGGACGAATTCCACAAGGAATCGCGCAATCCCATATCCTGCCAAAAAGATACCAGTCGTTAGCCAGGGAAGTTTGAAACCACCACGGCGGAAACAAATGTAGAAAAGAAGAAGACCAAGGATCATCCCCTCTAGCGCAGCCTCATACAGCTGCGAGGGGTGGCGCGCGCACAACAGATCTGAAATGCCGGGGCAGTCTTGTGCGGCCGCAGACGGGAAGATCACGCCCCAAGGGGCGTCAGTTGGGCGGCCCCATAATTCTCCGTTGATGAAATTTGAGCAACGCACCAGCAAAATCGCTGGTGTTGCTGCGATTGCAATGACATCGGCGAGACTTGGCAGTGGAACTGCATGCTTGCGGCTGAACAGAATGACCGCAACAACGACACCTACGAACCCCCCGTGGAACGACATGCCGCCTGTCCAGATCATCGGAATCTCAATCGGGTTTTGTATATAGTAGGCAGGTTGGTAAAACGTCACGAACCCTAAGCGTCCGCCGACGATCACACCGACGACGATATAAGTGAGAAGATCTTCGAGTTGGGATTTCTGCAGCGGTGGCGTGTCATCGCGCCAAAGATGCGGGCGTTTGATCGCGGCTGCGATTACTTGCCACCCAATCGCAATCCCAACGATGTAGGCCAGCGCATACCACCGCAACGCCAAGTTAAATCCAAAGATCTCAATAGCAAAGATTTCGGGGCTGATATTGGGGAATGAAAGTGCACCTAACATAGGGTCTATTCCTGTTGCGCGAACCACTGGAAGTCAACACCAGCGGTTGCAGCTTTGATGTTGAGCGCCCATATACAGGGTGAAACACAAAGAGTGGAGCCGACCAATGCAGGAACGCGGTAAAATTTTCGACGATCTTAGTCAGCTGATGACAAATGCGATGGGCGTGGCCCAAGGCGCAAAAGACGAAGCGAACACAGCGATGAAATCCATGATGGACCGCTGGCTCGCTGATCGTGACTTTGTCACACGCGAAGAATTTGATGCTGTCCGCGCAATGGCCCAAAAAGCCCGCGAAGAAAACGCGACCCTCTTGGCACGTATTGAAGCGCTCGAAGCTAAGAAGAAGTAGCGCTGCTTTGCGGTCTTAATCGCTGACCGACAAAAATGCAGATGCCTGCGAGCGCCGCAAGAAATGCCGAAGCGACATAGGCTTGCGCGCCGTAAAGCCCGACCAGCCAGCCAAAGACCATTAGGCCTAAGGATGACATCAGCAATTCCATATTCACCATCAAACTTTGGGCCTGTGCTGCGTCGTCTTCGTTGACGGTATCGGCGATATAACTGGTGATCGCCAGAAACGACGACGCATAGGTGATCGCATGTAATGTCTGCAGACCGATCAAGGCTGGAATTTCCGGCGACGTCGCCATTGCCAGCCATCGAAAAATGGACGCCGCAACGCCGATCAGGATCAACGTCAAAGGTCTAAACCTTCGCGCAAAGGCCGCAAATCCAAAGAACATTAAAGTCTCGGCGGCTGCACCAAGGGCGATGAGTAGCCCAATCACTTCTGTTGAGATACCTTGCCGCGCCCACAAAAGACCTTGGAACGAGTTCAGAATAATATGTGGCGAATCGAGCAGCGCATAGCCGAACAACGGCAGCAGGAACCAAGCTTTCATAACGGAACGTAGGCTTGAGAGGCCTTTTTGTTTAGGCGTGCCGGTCTGTGCGCGCATCTTTGGTAGGAAAAGTGACGCAATGCCCCGCAACAGGCCGAGCGCAATAAATAGCGGCAAGAAAAGTTCCGACCGGTCCTCGCGCAGGGCAAAACCGGCAAAAATGATCACCAACAGATACCCGAGCGTCGACAGCCCACGGAACATCCCAAAGTTAAGCCCGTCCCGACGCGCCATGCGTATGGCCGCCGCATCGGAAACGGGTAGGGCGGTGCGCTGGGCGACGCTTGATATGCTCCAAAACAACAGAATGCCTAGGAACCCGCTCACAAACAAAAGGCCAAACGGGGCAAGCGCCGAGATCACTGCGCAAAAGATGATGACTTGTTTCCAATCGCTCGCGCGATCCGCCAGTCGTCCGACCCATACGATGATCAACAACACGACAATGTTCGGAACCGCGCTGATCGCCCCGATCTGTAATGTTGTTAATCCTTGCGCATCAAACCAAATTCCCGCGAAGGCATTGATCATGCCAACGCTCATGAATTGAACAAAGAAATAAAGCTGGACCCGACGGGCGGCTGACATGATTTGCTCTTTCGGTTGCCCAGTAATCGCTCAGTGCGGGGCCGTTAGTCGAATTCCGCCAAATAGGCGGCTAGTATATCGCGCGCAGCCTCTAGATCGGATTTGGCAATCATTTCAGTGACAGTATGGATATAGCGCGTCCCAACCACGATCCCGATAGCGCGTGCGCCAGCCGCTGATTGCTGTGCGGCGGCCCCATCCTGCCCACCTGCGCCTAAAATTGTGCGCTGATAGGGAATGTCATTCTTTTCGGCGACAGCAACAAATTCCCGAACCAGAGTTTTGTCAGCGATAAAGGATCCATCACGCACGTGGATGCCCACGCCATTGCCCTGAACGGTTGTTGTGTCTTTCTCTGGGACGCCCGGTGTATCGCAGGCCAACGTTACGTCAATTCCGATGCCAATGTCGGGTTGCACCGCAAAGGTCGAGGTGCGCGCACCGCGCAAGCCGACTTCTTCTTGGGTGGTGAACACGACATGGATTTCAGCGCCGCGGCCCTTGTCACCCAGCTGTTTCATCACCTCGACGCCAAGCCAGCAGGCAATTCGGTTGTCCAGCGCTTTTGACACGACCTTTTCCCCGAGATCAAGGAACGGCTCATCCATCACGACGAAATCACCAATGTTGATCTTGTCCCGCGCAGCTTCTCCCATACCAAGGTCGATAATGAATTCATTTGGCGTTGGGATTTTTTTGCGCTCTTCAGGGGTGGAAATATGCACGGGCTTGCCACCGGGATTCATCACACCCTTATAATCGCCGTCGTCCGTGCAGACCAAAACACGACGCGAGAAGAGGTTGCGCGGATCAAACCCTCCCACAGGCTGAACATAGAGAAAGCCACGCTTGTCGATGTGGCTCACAAGAAACCCGATTTCGTCCAAATGGCACAGCAACATAACCTTTGGGGCGCCGTCTTTTGCGGCATGTCGCACTGCATGCAACGAGCCCATCGCATCAGTGCGCAACTCATCAAACAAACCTGCAATTTCGCTCTCAACCACGGCGCGCACGCGCTCTTCGTTGCCCGGCACGCCCGGTGTTTCGCAAAGTCTCTGTAATAGGTCGAGGTTCATGGAAGGCTCCGGTGCTGTTTTTTGTTAGTTTGTGCGCTGGGCAGGGGAAGTGCAACCGCGGCCGTGCTCGGCCATCAAAACGTAGAGATATGCACAGGAAATGTTTGTAGAGCCGCCCTTATCCACAAGAAATTGCTTTACAGACGGGCCTCATTCGAGCCACGATATGTAGTAGGAGCTGCAAATAAAAACCACAGCCCCTTGAGCAGGCACATAGCGCTGGGGCACTGCCAGGCCCCCACCGCAAGACAGGCGAGGTGACGCAATGGCACTATCAGAGCAGTTTCTGGACGATGACTTGCATCCCATTGATTTGGTCGAACATGTCGCTGAACACCATGCTTGGGAATTCAATCGGATCCACGACGATCAAATCGCGATGGCGGTAGAGGGGCAATGGCGGACTTATGCGATTACGCTGGCGTGGTCCGAATATGATGAAACGCTGCGTCTGATCTGCACCTTCGAAATGACACCGCCCGAAACCAAAATGCCTGCGATGTATGAATTGCTAAACGGCATCAACGATCAGTGCTGGGCAGGCTCGTTCACATGGTGGGCCGAGCAAAACATGATGGTCTATCGCTATGGTTTGGTTCTAGCCGGTGATCAAACGGCAGGACCGGATCAAATCGACACAATGATCAATGCGGCGGTGATGAGCTGTGAACGCTATTACCCAGCGCTGCAATTGGTGTCTTGGGCGGATCATACCCCGACCGATGCGCTGAACGTCGCAATAGGTGAGGCCTACGGGCGCGCCTGATCCAATAGCGCGCCTTGCGGTGCATATGATTGATTTGTGCGTGGCCGCACGCGCCTTGGGGCGATGCCCCAAACCCGTCTTCGTTCACAGGTCTGCTTGCAGGGCGCAAATGCTTGGCATACCGTTCGATCAACACCGGTTGGAGGACGAAAATGGACGAAATTTCACGCAAAGGTTTGGTATTGCTGGGCTGTGGCAAGATGGGCTCTGCGATGTTGTCCGGCTGGCTGGCACGTGGTCTGTCGCCGTCGTCCGTTAGCGTGCTTGATCCATACCCGTCTGATTGGCTCAAAGACACAGGCGTGAACATCAACCAGCCCTTGCAAGATACACCAAAGGTCGTGCTGGTCGCGGTCAAGCCACAAATGATGTCCGAAGCCCTGCCCAGCCTTCAGGGGATGGGCAATGGCGAAACCGTGTTCATATCTGTTGCCGCAGGCACGCCGATTTCCGCATTCGAAGCCGCGTTTGGCGCGCAGACCCCAATCATCCGCGCGATGCCAAACACACCTGCTGCGATTGGCAAAGGCATCACTGCGTTGATCGGCAATGCGCACGTAGATGATGCAACCCTGCAGTTGGCCGAAGACTTGCTCAGCGCGATTGGCCAAACTGTCCGGCTTGAAAGCGAAGACCAAATGGATGCGGTCACTGGGGTTTCGGGCTCTGGACCGGCGTATGTGTTCCATATGATTGAAACGCTCGCGGCGGCTGGCGTCGCGCAGGGGTTACCCGAAGACCTGTCCATGACACTGGCCAAGGCAACGGTGGCTGGGGCAGGGGCGTTGGCCGAACAGGCAGATGAGGATCCCGCGCAGTTGCGAGTAAATGTGACTTCGCCGAATGGGACGACACAAGCGGCGTTAGAAGTTTTGATGGATCCCGAAACTGGCTTCCCCGCGCTTTTGTCACGCGGTGTGGCAGCCGCAACAAACAGATCAAAGGAACTTGCTCGTGACGCCTGATATTACATTTGATGACTTTCTAAAGGTCGACATCCGCGTTGGTCAGGTCACAAGAGCAGAGCCATATCCAGAGGCCCGCAAACCTGCGATCAAGCTTTGGATCGATTTTGGTGGCGAGATCGGGGAAAAGAAAAGCTCGGCCCAAATCACCGCCCATTATGCGCCGGAAACTCTGGTCGGCAAACAGGTGATGGCGGTGGTAAACTTTCCGCCGCGCCAGATCGGAAAATTCATGTCAGAGGTTTTGGTCCTCGGCATCCCAGATGCTGCGGGTGAGGTCGTGCTGGTCACGCCAGATCAGGATTCGCCGATCGGAGGACGCCTACATTGAAAAAACTATTGCTCACGCGCCGGTTTCCCGGAACCATTCCTGCTGACGCGGCACTGCATTTTGATGTGACCGTGCGCGATAGCGATGCGGGGATGTCAGTCGCAGAATGCGCCGAGGCGCTGCAAAATTATGATGCAATCCTTGCCACGCTTGGCGATCAATTCGCGCCAGACGCATTCGTTGGGGACCTTCGTTGCAAAATGATCGGCAATTTCGGCGTTGGCTATAACCACATCGACACCACCGCAGCAAAGGCGGCGGGAATCGCAGTTTCCAACACGCCCGATGTTGTCACTGACGCGACTGCTGACATCGCGATGACCCTTGTGCTATCGACCTGCCGTCGTGCTGGCGAGGGCGAGCGTTTGGTTCGTGCGGGCAAATGGGATGGATGGGGCCCATCGTTTATGCTGGGCAGTCACGTCACAGGCAAGACGCTCGGGATCATCGGGATGGGCCGTATTGGTCAGGCGGTCGCGCGCCGCGCGCATTTCGGTTTTGACATGCCCATCAAATATTTCAACCGATCCCAAAAGGACGTCGCTTTCCCGGCAGAACAGGTGTCGTCGCTGCAAGCGCTTATGGCGGCGTGCGATGTGATCGTCGTCACGGTTCCTGGCGGCGGTGCCAATACTAAGTTGGTCGATCGAGCGGCACTCGCCGCGATGAAACCGACCGGGATTTTTGTGAATGTTGCGCGTGGTGATGTTGTGGATGAAACAGCGCTGATTGAGGCACTTGAAGCCAAGCAAATAGCGGGTGCCGGTTTGGATGTCTTTGAGGCCGAACCATTCGTCCCGGAACGTTTGCGGGCTTTGGAAAATGCTGTGCTATTGCCGCATTTAGGAACATCGGCTTTAGAAGTCCGACAACAGATGGGGGAAATGGCGCTGGGCAATATCTTGGCATGGCATCGGGGCGAACCTCTGCCGCAGGCAGTCTAGTCGCCAACAGCTTCACGCCAATGACGGCGGCAGAGCGAAACATAGGTTTCATTGCCTCCGACTTGCACCTGATCACCGTCTCGCATCGCGTTGCCATCGGCGTCTTTGCGCACAACCATCGTCGCTTTTTTCCCGCAATGACAAATCGTGCGAACCTCGCGCATTTCATCGGCCAAAGCCAACAACGTGGCCGATCCTGGGAACAGTTTGCCCTGAAAATCAACACGAAGCCCGTAACACATAATCGGAACACCTAAATCATCGACTGCGCGCGCAAGTTGCCAAACCTG
Source organism: Cognatiyoonia sp. (assembly GCA_042093895.1). Lineage (GTDB taxonomy): Bacteria > Pseudomonadota > Alphaproteobacteria > Rhodobacterales > Rhodobacteraceae > Cognatiyoonia. The sequence goes on from JBELEI010000009.1 coordinate 26,539, forward strand.
ATCCGGCTCTAAGAACTGCGCTTCGTCAATAAAGACGCAGGCACAGGGACCAGCAGCAAGACGGGTCTGCAGTTTGCTGAACAGGTCCTCATTTTCGTCAAAGGTATCAGCCGCGGCCCCAATCCCGATCCGGCTTGCGATACGTGCATCCCCGGCACGATTGTCCAGTTTTGCGGTCAGCAAATAGGTTTGCATTCCGCGCTCAGCGTAATTGTGTGCTGCTTGGAGAAGAACCGTGGATTTACCGGCGTTCATCGTTGAATAGTTGAAATAGAGCTTTGCCATGTCAAACGTGATATGTGGGCTGATCACAGAATTCAAATGGTCATAGACCCTAGAATGCCAAAACCGGGTGATCTAGCGGATCACCCGGTCTTAACGGGGCACTTATACGTGAGTGGTTAAAGCAACCCCTGTCGAACTAAGGCTTGTCGTCGGCGTCATTTTTGCTCGCTTTTCTCAATTTCGGCTCATATTCGCTCGAAACTGAATGTAGTTGTCTAGCGTGTATCAATTTCACCTATTACGTGTGTGACAAATTGTGGAAATTGATTTAATGGGAATAGGACGCGGGTTTTCCCCAATACCTTGGCCGCAGCACTCACTACTTACTCTGGGGAACGCGGAGGGACACGCATGACAATTCACGGAAACTATCTGAAAAAGCACACTGAAGCCTTGGTTAAGGATGTCGGAATCGAAGCCGCTTGCGCGCTGACCGGCAAATCAAAGGCAACACTCGGACGGTATTACTCTGACAACGACGAACACAGCGACCGCTTTATGCCGGTTGATGCGGTTGCCGCGCTTGAAGCTGCGGCGAGTTATCCGCACATCACGTCTGCTTTGGCTGAGCTTAAAGGCATCATGTTGTCATATGACGACACGACACCTAACCGAGAGGGCGGCGTAAATTCAGACGTTATCGCTCTTAGCCAAAGGTTCGCGATGCTGATGGGTGAATACAATCAATCTATCGAAGACGGTGTGATTTCGGTGAACGAAGCAAAGCGCTTGCTCCGCGAAACCACGGCGTTACAAAAGGTGCTCATTGATATGAAGTTGCACCTTGAGCATGAAAAAACCGCTTAACGCCATCGATACATCCGACATGCCAAACATTGTTGAGGGACAACTTGTCCCTCTCAATGGCGATGCACTGGCGCCAGACACCGATCTCGGCCATTCACCGCGCATTTTGTTGCTTTATGGGTCTTTGCGCCCGGACAGCTATTCACGTGCGGCGGCAGAAGAAGGTGGGCGTGTTCTTCGCGCGCTTGGATGTGAAACCAAGTTCTTTGACCCATCGGGTTTACCCCTGCCGGGCGACGCTGATGAAAAGCACCCCAAAGTCCAAGAATTGCGCGACCTCGTCATGTGGTCCGAAGGTATGGTCTGGTCTAGCCCAGAACGTCACGGCACGATGACAGCCGTCATGAAAGCGCAGATCGATTGGATCCCGCTGGCCCCAATCGGTGGCATTCGCCCAACACAGGGCAAAACACTTGCGGTGATGCAGGTCAACGGAGGGTCGCAATCGTTTAACACAGTGAATGAATTGCGCATTTTGGGGCGTTGGATGCGCCTTCTGACGATTCCGAACCAGTCGTCGGTCCCCAAAGCGTGGCTCGAGTTTGAAAAGGGTCGAATGAAACCCGGTCCGCTCTACAACCGCATCGTTGACGTCATGGAAGAACTCGCCCGCTTCACATGGCTCACCCGCGCGCGCAAAGATGAATTGGTTGATCGATATTCCGAGCGCGTTGAAAGCGCAGAAGCTGTGCATCACCGCGTCGGAAAGACATAGCCGCTCACAGTATGTAGAATGACTTTGTTCTGATTGGACGAAAGTCTGCTATGCGGACAAAGCGCTAATTCGCTGCGGTTGCGCTTATGTCTGCTTACGGTGCTCCATGGTGTAGCTCAACTACTCCTGGTCATCTTCTGACTTAAGGTTTCAGCAATCTAAATCTTAACCAAAGGAATTTTGTTGATGTTTTTGGACGGGGCTTTACAAAATCAGCCATGGCAAGCCAAGATCTCCAAACATTAGAAGTCGTTGCGTTGGTGAGCCCGCACTTCAATGTTTCGGCAACTACGTCTTTTGTTGATCCTTTCCGCATCGCGAATTACCTCTCAGGCTCGTCTCGGTTTTCTTGGACCTATGCCTCTGATGTTGGCGGCCCAATTGAGTCCAGCAGTGGCTTAGTCGTTGAAACTGCTCCACTTCTGAATGTGACCAATCGCACACCATGGCTGGTGCTCGTCAGCACAAGTTGGACGCCCGAACGTCACGTGACACCTCAGTTTAAGGTCGCGCTTCAGAAATGGGATGCGGCTGGCGCGATCATTGGTGGTTTGGATACTGGTGGGATTGTTCTTGCACAGGCTGGGTTGCTTAAAGGCAAAACCGCAACAGTTCACTATGAACATATTGATGCGTTCGCCGAAATCGCGCGTGACACTACAGTTTCGGAAAACACGTTCATAACGGATGGTAGGATTTTTACGTGCTGCGGAGGAACAGCCGCAACGGATCTGGGATTGCGTTTTGTTCATTCGGTGTCCGGTGAAAGCATCGCCAATGCATCGGCGCGATATCTTTTCCACCACACAGTACGCGGCGAAGGGCAGTCTCAGAACCCCAAGGATATGGAACCATTGGGGTATGTCACATCTAGCATCGTCCGAGAGGCCATTGACCTGATGGAGGCGCATTTGGAAACGACTTTGTCGATCCCATCAATATCGGAGAGGTTGGGTGTTTCACAAAGGCAGTTAAGTCGCTTGTTCCGGCAATATGTCCAAAAGTCACCGGTTGAGTATTACCGAGATATCCGCCTTGATCGCGCCCGCGGGTTGGTCACACAAACCGAGTTGAAATTCAGCGAAATTGCGCAGGCGTCAGGGTTCAATGGACAAGTCCATTTCAGCCGCGCTTATCGCAATCGTTTTGGCCTGACACCAACCGCCGATCGCGTAGAAGGCCGTGTGCCGTTTGAGTTTCGCGCGTGGCCGATGTTCAAGCCCGATATCAAGTCCGAAGGTGTCTCGTAGCTTTTTGCATAGCGATGAGCATCTCATCACGCTGCGCTGATAGCTCACCGGTGCTTTGCCCCCGCGCTTGCGCATCCATGCCGTCGACCAATTGTCTGATCACATCCTCGTTCAAGCGCGGATCACCAAGATCGTCCCACCATCCGTTGAACGTGTCTTTGAAGTGGTCACAAAAGGCTTGTAGCCCTCCTTTACCAGCGCCCAAGTGGAACAAAGATGTTGGCCCCATCGCGGCCCATCGTAATCCTGGCCCAGCCCACATCGCTTTGTCGATGTCTTCGACACTTGCTACACCTTCAACTGCCATATGGACGGCCTCGCGCCAAACAGCGGCCTGCAAACGGTTGGCGACATGTCCCGGCATGCCCCTTTTGATGCGGATCGTTACTTTACCGATATCTCGGTAAAACGCTTCTGTGCGCTCCAGAACATCGGACCCGGTGGCATGGTTGGCAGTAAGTTCCACCAGCGGGATAAGGTGCGGTGGGTTGAACGGATGGCCAAGGATCAGCTGGCTTGGATCTCTCCATCCTTTCTGTAACGCTTCCAGTGTCAGACCTGATGTTGAACTTGAAACAATGGCGTCCGCGCTCAAAGCCGGTTCAATCTCTGCGTAAGTCGCATGCTTTACCGGCAAGCGCTCTGGCACGTTCTCTTGAACGAATTCTGCATCTGACACAGCTTCTGCGGCCGTTGGCGCGAAACTGATGGCATCAGGTGTCGCATGGTCAGTAAGCCCCAGCGCTTCCAGCGCAGGCCAGGCTTTCTTAACATAGGCGCGTACGGTGTCTTTGGTGTTTGGATCAGGATCAAAAACCCTCACACTTCGGCCCGCTGCAAGGAACAATGCAGCCCAGCTTGCCCCGATAACACCGCCGCCGAGAATAGCCGTTCTTTCTATCTGTGACATCAGAACAATCCCGGATTTAGGGGGGAGGCCGCTGTCATTCCGCCGTCCACAGTGAAGAGCTGACCCGTCGCAAAGGATGACTCCTCAGAAGCCAACCAAAGCGCCATCGCCGCGATATCCGCAGGTTTGCCGAAACGCTTTACCGCATGCCGTGCCAACGCATCGGTCTTGGCTTGTGCTGGGTCATTGGCCAATTCAAACCCGGCGTCCAGCATACCTGTTTCAATCCACCCCGGACAGATTGCATTGCAGCGAACCGCAGGACCATGATCCACCGCGATCGAGCGGGTAAGCCCATGCACGAACGCCTTTGATGCATTGTAGAGCGCCATCGACGGGTCCGCGACATTGCCCGAGATCGAACCAATGTTGATGATCGAACCACCGGCTCGCATATGCGGGATCAATGCGCGGCAGACGTTGAAAACACCTTTGGCGTTGGCCCCCATGACCAAATCCCAATCCGCATCGGTGCTATCCACGACAGTTTTCTCGACTTGCACACCGGCGTTGTTCACGACGATATCCAACGCACCAAGTTCTTGCGCCGCTGTACCAACGGCCTTGGCATCAGACACATCCAGTGACATCCAGCCAGCCCCTAAACCATCCGGTGCTGGCCCACGGCCACAGGTGATGACTTCGGCACCTTCCGCTAAAAATTGATCAACAATCCCGCGACCGATCCCTTGCCGACCGCCGGTCACAAACGCACGCTTGCCAGCCAACCGCATCAGTGTGCCACCATCACGTGACGGATCGCCGTATAGGCATCCAGTGCATAGACGGACATGTCACTGCCTGTGCCAGAGCCTTTCATCGCAGCCCAGGGCATCTCGGGTGTGGCGACCCCATGCGTGTTGACCCAAGTGAACCCATAGCGCAGTTTTGAGGTCATCTGCATTGCGCGCCCGACATCGCGTGTCCACACGGATGACGCCAATCCATAAGGCCCGGAGTTGGCGACATTCAGCGCCTCATCCGCGTCTGAAAACCTCGAAACTGTCACGACTGGGCCAAAGACCTCGTTACAGGCAACCTCGGCATCATTATCAACGTTTGCGATGACCGTTGGTTCATAAAAGAACCCGTTTCCTTCGCCCGCGTTTCCGCCTGACACGACCTCGGCCGCACTGCGTGCACGATCTACAAAACCTGCGACCCGATCTCTTTGAGCGGCAGAAACAAGCGGCCCCATTTCGGTTCCCTCCGCTTTCGGCGCTCCGATCTGGATTTGACCAACTTGATCTGCAATCGCCGCGACAAGTTTGTCATAGGCTTGATCCGCCACCATTACACGACAGGGCTGTGCGCAGTCCTGACCCGCATTAAAATAACTGCCATAGCGGATTGTTTCAGCGACAGCATCCAGATCCGCGTCATCAAACACAATGACCGGAGCTTTGCCGCCAAGTTCAAGATGCACATGCCTGATCTGTTGCGAGGCCGCCCGCATCGCGGCCATGCCTGTAGCAGGTGATCCGGTCACGCTGATCCCTTCCATTTGTGGGCTGTTGATCAAAGCATCGCCGACGCTAGCCCCACGTCCGTGAATGACATTCAACACACCCTTCGGCAAAACATCTTGAAGCAACTCGGCCAGCCGTAGCGTAGAAAGCGGCGTGATTTCGGACGGCTTTAACACGACGGGACAGCCCGCCGCGATGGGTGCGGCGAGTTTCCATGACGCCATCATCAAAGGATAGTTCCAAGGTGCGATGGCAGCGATTGGGCCTATTGGATCGCGCCGGATCATTGATGTGTGGCCCGCGACGTATTCACCTGCCGCTGATCCCATCATTGTTCGCGCGGCCCCGGCAAAAAACCGGAAGACATCGATCGTCAACGGCATTTCGTCGTCATGTGCCGAGGGCCAAGGTTTGCCGACATCTAGACTTTCAAGCTCTGCCAGCTCCTGACTATGTGCCTCGATCACATCCGCAATCTGCAACAAAAGTGCCGCGCGTTCTGCCGGTGGAATGGCCGAGAAGCTTTCAAACGCCTCCTCTGATCCGTGCACTGCGGCTGCAATCTGTGCATCGCTCGCCTCGCGCACCTTATGGATGACCTCACCGGTTGCGGGGTTCACAATCTCAAGCGCTTCCCCGTCGCCTTCAACAATTTCGCCGTTGATCAACATTTTCGTTTGCATATGCATCTCCTTAGAACCCAACCTGATCGCCGCCCTTGAGGGCAAGCCGCGCCCGTGCTTCTGACGGTGTGGCCACTGTGAGGCCGAGGTTTTCTATGATTGTACGAATGCGGGTCACTTGTTCCGCATTTGATTTTGCTAGCTCGCCTTTACCGATGAACAGGCTGTCTTCGAGACCCACCCGCAGATTGCCACCGCGCATCGCACTTTGCGTCGCAAAGGGCATCTGTTGGCGGCCAGCTGCAAGTACAGACCATTCGTAGTTTTCCGAGCCAAATAGTTTGTCAGCAGTGTTGTGCATGTGGGTCAGGTGATCAGGGTCGGCGCCAACCCCGCCTAGTATCCCAAAAACCATCTGGACGAAGAACGGCGGCTGGATCAGACCCTGATCAATGAACCATTTGACGTTGTAGAGATGGCCAAGATCATAGCACTCAAACTCAAACTTCGTCCCATGGTCGCCCCCCAGTTTTTCTATCGCATAGCGAATTGTTTTGAACGTATTGGGAAAGATGAAGTCTTCGGTCATCTCCAGAAAAGGACGTTCCCAATCATGTTGAAACTCGGTGTATTTCTGCAGCATCGGGAAGATGCCGAAATTCAGAGACCCCATGTTCAGCGAGGCCATCTCGGGGCTGGTCGAGGTTGCTGCCAGCAGTCTCTCGTCCATCGACATGCCCAAGCCGCCACCAGTTGAGACATTCATTACCGCATCTGTGGACTGCTTGATCACTGGCAAGAACTGTTTGAACAACTCTGGACGGGGATCGGGTTTGCCCGTTTCCGGGTGCCGCGCATGCAGGTGGATGATTGATGCGCCTGCCTCGGCCGCGTCGATGCTGGCTGTCGCGATCTCGGCCGGTGTGATCGGCAGATAGGGCGACATGGAGGGTGTATGAATGCCGCCGGTCGGCGCACAGGTAATTATGACGGACTTTGGCATCAGAGCTTCATCTGTTGCACTTGTGCAGACAGCCCGCCGTCCAGCACCCAGAGTTGGCCTGATGCATAGCGCGCTTCATCGCTTGCCAACCAATTGACCAGATTTGCGATATCTGTTGGCGTGCCATAGGTTCGCATCGGATGCACATCACGAACCGCCTTTTGCAGGGTTTCAATGTTGCCGCCGCCGCCACCCGATCCATCGCCTTCAAAAAAGCTTTGCAGCATCGGGGTGTCGATATAGCCGGGACAGATCGCATTCACGCGGATGCCTTCAGGACCGTGATCGCAGGCCATCGCGCGGGTCAGGGCATGAACGGCCCCTTTGGTCGCGCAATAGGCGGCAAGGCCCGGATCAGCGATGAATCCATCATAGGAACCAAAGTTGATCAGGCTTGCACTACTACCTGACTTGGCCGCTTCGCGCATCAAAGGCAGGGCATATTTTGAGGTAAGGAACGTGCCCGTAGAGTTCACCGCAAAGCTTTGGTTCCATTCCTCGAGCGTGGTTTCTTCGACCGTTTTCTCGATCTCAATACCCGCCGCATTCACAAGGATATCAAGTTTCCCGTGGGCCGCGCGGACATGATCCATTGCTGCAATCGCGTCTGCTTCTAGCGTCACGTCCAATTTGACGAAATGGCTGCCATCATCGTCATGCGCGGCGAGCGATCCGTGGGGCGTAAGATCGGCGGCATAAACGGTTGCGCCTTCTTTTAGAAAACGCGCAACAATTGCACGGCCAATCCCGCCTCTTGCGCCAGTAACAAGGGCGACTTTTCCGTCAAGTTTCATTGGTCCTGATCCTTCAGTGGCGGATAGCGATAGCGGTTTGCCGCAACCGTCCAATCCATGTTGTTGCGTACATATTGCTGGCTTGCGTCCGACGGTGGATTGTAGTCCCACGGCTCGCTTGCACCTGCCTCCATCGCCGCATGCAGCGCACGGCGGGATTTTTGGGTTGCAATGATCTGTTTGCGCAAGGCTTCGCCGTCCCAACGCACGGCGACCTCTTTGGCAAATGCGCGCGCAGCGGTTTCATAGGCCGGGTCAGCGACCCAGTTGGCTGTCTCCATTGGATCAACGCTTAGGTCATAAAGCTGCGGCGGATCGCTATCGCAGTGGATGTATTTCAATGGACCGCGTCGTATCATGATGACTGGATAGCCCGTCATTTCAGCGCAATATTCACCAATCGCTTCGTCAACGGGATCGGCCTCACCGCGCGCCAAAGGCATCAGGCTGCGGCCATCAATCGGCTCGCCGATCATGCCCATATCGCCGCCCCCAATCTCGATAAAGGTTGGCAAAAGGTCCACCAAGGATACCGCGTTTTGCGCAGTGCCGGTGGCGACACCGGGCCCTGCCATCACCAGTGGCACACGGGCCGAGTGTTCAAAGAAGTTCATCTTGTACCACAACCCACGTTCGCCCAGCATGTCGCCGTGATCTGCAGTTACAATCACGATGGTATTGTCCAGCGCGCCTGTTTCATCGAGCGTTTGAACCAGCTCACCAATCTTGCTGTCAAAATAGCTCACATTTGCCAAGTAGGCGCGTCGGGCTCGGCGCACCTCTTCATCGCTAAGTGGGAGGTAAGAGGCTTCGATCCCATCCATTAAGCGGCGTGAAAAAGGGTCCTGGTCTTCCAAAGCCGGTACAAATGCCGGCATGTCAATTTCATCGTCCGAATACAGGTTCCACCATTCGGGCCGTGCAACGTAAGGATCATGCGGGTGGATAAAGCTTGCCACCATCGCAAAGGGCGCGTCCTGCCCAAGCGCCTTGTCTCGGGCTGCATCAAAGAGCCAACGCTTGGCTGCAAAGCCGACCTCGTTATCATAATCAATCTGGAACGTTGCATGGGCCAAACCGCTCTCTTTGACGGTTTGCATGTTGTGATACCATTTATCGATCCGCTCATCCGGCGCTTCCCAATCGGGTGTCCATGCAAAATCTGAGGGGTAGATGTCTGTTGTCACCCTATCTTCAAACCCATGCATCTGATCAGGGCCGACAAAATGCATCTTGCCCGAGAGGCATGTTCGGTAACCCAGTGATTTGAGATAATGCGCAAACGTCGGCACGGAGGCTTTGAATTCTGATGCGTTGTCATAAGCCGCAATCCGACTGATGTGCTGGCCTGACATAAATGCAAACCGCGACGGTGCACACAGGGGCGAATTGCAATAGGCGGCATCAAAGCGCATCCCGCGCGCGGCCAACGCATCAAGATGAGGTGTTTTTGCGATCTTGTGTCCGTACCCCCGCGTGAAGTGCGGAGCCAATTGATCCGCCATAATCACGAGGATATTCGGACGCGTCACGCAGCACCTTTGGCATAGGCATCCAGCACAAGACCGTGGAAGTGATGCACGGCATGTTCAGATTTCCCCGATCCATCCGGGTCATTGACGATCCGGCCTTGCGTGAAAGCAGGTGTGCTCATCCCGCGCTGCACGCTTTCGACCAAACCTATGTCCTCGACCTGCAGCACCTCGTCCAGATAGCGAATGGCGTCCAGCTCCATCGCGTCTGGCTCTGGTGTTTCAAGGAAGAAGTCATAGGTTTCTAGGGTTCGATCGGGGCCTACGGGAATGATGTTCAACACAATCATGCTTGACCGTCCGGGATAGCGCATCAGGCACGTTGTCGGATAAAGCCACCAAACGGCATGCGTCTTAACGGTCGCGTTCGAGACGTCATAGGCGGCATTCGGGCTATTGCCTGCATCGGCCATGTGGCTGGAATAGATGCCGTAGGTCGTAACCTTGTAGGTATCCATATCCACCAGATCGCAGAAGTCCTTGTGCGCCGTCGGGCAATGGTAGCATTCAAGGAAGTTATCGACGACGTTCTTCCAATTGGACTTGATGTCGTAGGTCAAACGGTGCCCGAAAGTCAGTTGATCAACATCCGGTGCCCAATGGCGCACTTCGGTTTCCAAATTCCCGGACTGCTCAGACAATGACGCAGCTTTGGGGTCTAGATTGACGAATACAAATCCACAAAACTCTTCGACCTGCACCGCATCGAGACAGATTTCGTCAATGCTAAAGTCGTCAAGGTTTTCGGTATGAGGTGCGCGGGCCAGTTGCCCATCAAGTTTGTAGACCCATGCATGGTACGGGCACATGATCCGCGACGTATTACCTTCACCGGAGAGCAATTCATGGGCACGGTGTTTACAAACATTATAGAAGGCGCGAAGCGTGCCTTCTTTATCTCGTACCACCGCGATAGGCTGGCCCGCTATTTCAACGGTGACGAAAGAACCTGGTTCACGTGTTTTTTCGACATGACACACCCATTGCCAAGTTTTTGACAGGACTGAACGAAGGTCAGCGTCAAACCATTTGTCTTCGGTGTAGGCTTCTGCCCGTAAAGAACTGGAGCGCGATGGATCTTGATCATATCCAAGAGAAATTGATTCTGAATCTGTCATGTTGTCCCTCCCACGGTCATGACAGATTATTTCAAGTGCCGCTCTACGATATACAAAATTGGTCACTGGCTTAATCTTTTTAGACGCAAGCATCCCCACGGCATCCAACCCAGAGGTCATTCTCACCCGCGTAGAACAAGACTCCGATCGCAAATGAAAAGCGGTCGTTCGCGCACGCTGCAGCATCTGGAACTTTGGGCTCGAAGCTGACATTCACATCCACTGCGCAGTATAGGACACTTCGGCGCTATGCGATCATAGCTTTCCGGCGTTCTCGGCCATCATTGAGATCATCTCAAACATTACAGCCGTTGCTGTCAGCGCCGTGATCTGGTTCGGGCTGTCTTTCGTTGGCATCATGCACACCACATCACCGCCAACGATGTTCAAACCGCGAACGGAATGCAGCAATGCAACTGCCTCATCGATATCGAACCCTTTTTCGCCTGGCTCGATATTGGACACGCCCGGTGCAATCGTGGGATCAAGGCAGTCCAAATCAAACGTGATGTAGACCGGACGGCCTTGCAAAACTTCGCGTGCTTGAGCCACGACATCCTCAACGCCACGCTTGCGGAATTCCTTCATCGTGACGACGTTGTACCCATAGTCATAGGAGGGCTGCAGCCAATCCAATGTCCGTGCGTGGCCCCTCAGACCAATCTGCATTGAATGCGTTGGATCGACTTGACCCTGATCAGCGAGATATGCGCCCCAATGGGCGGCGGATTTTTTCGCGCCAAGGAAGTGATCAACCTTTGTAAAGACATCCGTATGCGCGTCCAAATGTAGGAAACACACAGGCTCGCCTTTCGTAATCTTTCCGCGCCCAAGCGCCTGTACAATCCCGCCTGTGATTGAATGATCGCCGCCGATAGAAACTGGTCGCGCGCCACTGGCATCGATCGACTTATAAAACTGGGTAATGTCTTCGATGCAGGCTTCATTGTCGTTGGCGCGTGGGAATGGGACGTCCCCAACATCGACGACTTTGGCAGCTGTCCAAGGATCTAAATTGAACCCGCCGTGCATCCTTCGCGATACAGCGGAAACATTCCGCAAAGCACGCGGACCAAGGTGCTGATCACGCTCTGTTGTTCCGTTGCCACCAGAATGCGGGACGCCAACCAAGGCAATATCTGCACCCTCTGGCCCAGTGTTGGGGCAGCGGAACATGGTTGGCACGCCCCACCAGTAAAGGTTCTCCATCATTGCCGCGTCATGTTTGTCGCTCATGCAGTTTCTCCTGCCAAAGCGTCAACAAACCCATCCAACACATCGTCCAGATAGGCATCAAAAGCGACATCTGGTTGGCGCAGATCAAAGACACCGTCAAACGGGTCGGCCGCATGGATTGTGCTGCCCGACATCCGTTGCAAAACAGCGTGGCCGCAGAACGGAACATAGTTCTCTGAATATCCACCTTCGTGCGACATCATCAATCGTCCGTCGCAAATCTCATCGGCCAATGTCATGACCTGATCTGTCAACTGCGCAAAGGTATCTTGTGTCGCAAGCATCCGCCCCAACGGATCGTTTGCGCCCGCATCAAACCCGCAAGCAATGATCAAGACATCCGGCGAATAATCGCGAATGGCGGGCAGGGCTAAACGCTCCATCGCTGCCAGATACCCGCGATGTCCAACGCCGGGGGGCAATGGGATGTTCAGGTTGTGCCCAAACCCGACACTGTTGCCGCGATCTTCAAACGCGCCGCTGTCCATCGGATAGTTGCGATCTTGGTGGATCGACACCGTCAGAACATCGTCGCGGTCATAAAATATCGCCTCGGTTCCATTCCCGTGATGCACATCCCAATCCAAAACGGCAAAGCGCTTGGCCAAACCCGCCGCTTTCGCCGCCTCAATCGCAATCGCAAGGTTGTTGAACAGACAAAACCCATTTGGGTAATCGGGTAGACAATGGTGCCCAGGTGGACGCGACAGGGCATAGGCGTTCTTATGTCTGCCCTCTAAAACGGAAAACAACGCAGCTTTCGATAAACCGGCCGACAGCGCCGCCATTTCAAACCCACCGGGACCAAATGGCGTGCGTCGGCCCAACTCGCCGCCCTTGTCATCAGACAGTGCCTTGAATTCATCCAAATAACTGGCCGGATGCACGCGTTCTAGATCACCACGCGTTGCTTCAGCCGCACCTTTCATTGCCAAGTCTTGCGCCAAACCGGTTACGTTTAATAGGTTCACCAGACGCCGTTTCGTCTCGGGGCTTTCAGGCAGACCAGCTGTCTCTGACGGTTGAACCAATCCGCCGACGGGTAACAAACCGGCATAGTTACCGCCACCGTGCCAAAAGCACCGCTCGTCCCAGAAAAACCCTGTACTCATGTACGTTCAGCCCCTTCTTCGACCAATTGATAGATCCCTTCTGGTAGATCCAATGCCGCCGCCAAGTCCCGCAATTGCTCTAGCGACAGCGTTATGACCCGGTTCTCTTTTAGTCGAGTGTCATACTGCGTGACGGTGACGCAATCCTCAAAGGCTTGAATGATAACATCTTCGCGCAATGGGGCCTGACCCTCATCCACAAGCGTCACAACCGTCGCATCAAATTCGTGTTCTATCGTAAACATGAGGCCAGCCTATCGTTCGCCTCAAATCATGCAAGCAAAGAGGCGCTGTTGACGAAAAAGTAAGCGCAGGTGCTATGGAACACAGCGGCAAATTCGCTAGATTGGGGCTGAACAAATTCGAAAGTTACCCTCTGATGCGCGCATCGTTTGCTCTGTTTTTTACGCTTGCTTTGACGGCCTGCAGCACCTCACCAAAAGTGCCAACGTCCGAAACGCAAAAGAATCCATTCCCATCAGATCAGGTTGTCGCGCCCAGTGGACTTCGCGCAGAAACGGCAGTGCGCAATTTCATCGCAGTAGTTGACGCAGTCGAACCCGTGGCAGAACGCGTATGTCGTGAACGCGCGCCTGCCCAAGACTGCGATTTCCAGATTGTGGTAAATCGGGACTTTCGCGCAGCACCAAACGCGTTTCAAACAGTCGATGACGAAGGACGTCCGATTATTGCCTTTACGACATCTTTGATTGGCGTCGCGCGAAACCAGGATGAATTGGCGTTTATTCTGGCACATGAGGCAGCGCATCATATCAGCGGGCATTTGGGGCGAACGCGACAAAACGCGAGCCTGGGCGCAGCCGTCGCTGGTATCTTGTTTGGCGGAGATAGTCGCGTGACCCAGACGGCACAGCAAATTGGCGCTGCAATCGGCGCGCGACGCTATTCTAAAGATTTCGAACTAGAAGCTGACGCGCTGGGCACGGTGATTGCAGCGCGCGCTGGGTTTGATCCGATCGTAGGTTCTGAGTTCTTCACTCGTATTCCGGATCCCGGAAATCAGTTTTTGGGAACCCACCCGGCGAACGCTGACCGTGTTGCAACGGTGCAGCGTGTCGCGGCGGGGCTTTAAGACGCGCCAACATTCGGAAGCGCCGTCCTATCGGCGGTACCACTCCGCCGCGAAAATCGAATGAAAATGCCCCAACTTGAGATCGCGATCCAAAAGACTTGGATCAACGCGGAGGCGAGGTTGAATGAACTCATGAGGCCAATCAGAACACATGTTGCTGCGACCCAGTTCAGGATGAAATACATCGCGTCTTCTGAGTTTAGTTTATTGAAGGTCAGCAAAGCATAGTTTCCGACGTAAAGAATGAAACCGATCACTCCAATGGCTTCATAAACCGTTGTCAGTTCTAGCGCTTCCATTGTGTTTCCTCCCAAAAACTTTGACCGTTGCACCGTGCTTAGGTGTTGAGATAATCATACGGATTGGGCGCGCTGACACAGGTCTGGGAAACCAGACCCATGGGTGAAAACAGGGTCAGGAAACCCTTACCTACAAGGGGAATAGGTCTGGAAATCCAGACCCGATGCTATGTGGTTGTGAGAAACCCGAGGGCGATGGCCGCAAAAAAGCAACCCGAAGCTGCGATCACAAATCCATGCCAAATCGCCATTGAGAACTTCAGGTCTTCGAGTTGGAAGAACACAACGCCGCAGGTGTAAAGTCCACCACCGATTGCGATCAGAACCAAGCCCAGCGATGGGAATATCGGCACCAAACCCCAGATCAATGCAACACTCAGCCAACCCATCACAAGGTACAGGCCGGTACTAAACCATCCCGGTCGGCGCCAGAAAAAGATCTTGGTCACAACGCCAAAAATCGCCAAGCCCCAGACAATGGCCAGAACGACATACGAGAATGCCGAGCCAATCATCACAACCAACGGCGTGTAGGTCCCCGCGATCTTTACATAGATCGCGGCGTGATCAAGCTGTCTCAAACGTGGTCGCAAATTCTCCCACGGGGTCATGTGATAACTCGCTGAAGCGACAAAGGTCAGGATCAAAGCAATTCCATAGATCGCCAACGCGGCTGTTTCACCACCCGTTGCATTCGTAAATGCCCAAACTAGCAAGAATACCGCACCGCTGATGGCGCCCATCACGCCAACCGCGTGCATGATGCCATCGGCAACCCTTTCAGATCGGGCGTAGCTTGGGTAAGGGGACTGTGGTTTTCTCATCATCAAACGTTAGCCCGAGTTGATTGGACTACAAACTGTTACCTGAGGTCATCTTGACCCGGCCTCTCAATATATTGATCGTGCATTAACAATTAACGGAGGCATCGATGGCCAATTTCATCAAAACGCAAGCAAACCGTGTCGTGCAAAGGGCCATCTGGTCGTGGCAGGGCTTTGTCCACGTCTTCCGAACCGAGGGTTCACTGGCCCAATGGCTCGTGGCCAACGCAGTTTTTGCGATCTTGGCCTTCGTGCTGCCCCTCAGCGCGGGTGAACGTGGGTTCCTCTTGATGGGTGGGATCATGGTGCTGGCTGCGGAGTGTATGAACACCGCGATCGAACGCGTGGTGGATGACATCGGCACGGACAAGCGCGAGCTTGCAGGGCAGGCCAAGGACTGCGGATCGGCCGCCGTGGCCGTTACGGCAATCGGTGTGGGTGTCGGCTGGGTCTGCGTCATCGTTGGGCTGTTAATCTAAACATCACCCCATCTGGACAAACCTCGCGCTGCCGTATCATCTGCGCCTATGAAGATCATCGAAAACGTCCTCTCTGACCGTGGGTCGAAATACGCGGTGTCCGGCGGGCCCGTGGAAACCGCCGAGGACGCCAAGGCGTTCATCAAGCAACTGTGCCGCACGAAAAAATTCGCGAAAGCCACCCACAATACATGGGCCGTGATCCTGCCAGACGGCACCCCGATTAAAAATGACGACGGCGAAAGCGGCGCGGGCATGGTCATCCTAAGAATGTTAGAACGCGCAGAGCTGACCGGTCACATCATCGTCGTAACCCGTTGGTTTGGCGGTACAAAACTGGGTGGAGATCGGTTTCGCCGTGTCCAAGATGCTGTGCGGGCATACCTGGATGACTAAATCCTAAAACCACAGACACGCACCGTAACCCACGGGTTACCTTGCGTTTTTTAGACTTGCGCTGTTGCCCTGCGTTTGCGCCGAAGATGCCAGCGATAAATCAGTGGCGCGAGGATATAGTCATAGGTGAAGCTCGCGATCTGGCGAACGCCGGGCAGGCCAACGACCCGCGCCAGCCAGCGATACTTTGGCATTTGCTGCCACAGGATCAAGAACGCCGGAATCCCCGACGACAGAGCGCCGTCATGCACCACATACAGCCGCCGCGCCGCCTGATCCGCGCTCAGGTTCCAAGCCTCGCGCGCGTCAGTGTTCAAATCATCAAACCGGATCGGCAGACCAGTGGCATCCGCGTACTTCGCATAATGCGAAATCTCGAAATTACACACCGGGCATTCGGCGTTATACAGAACAGCTGTTTGGGGTTCTTGGGTCATGAGGTAGAGATAGGGTCACCCACCAATTTGTCCACCGCGACACTTCGTATCATAGGGCAGTCTCGGACCTCAGGGGTGGGCCGTGCGTTTCCCGGCTTCTCAGTGTTCAGGAAATTCTCGTTTTAGTACTGCAATGACGTCACCAAAAGTCTCACGAATGTTGCTTTTCGAAAATCTAAGTTGTTGAATTCCTGCTAGGTTTGAGAATTCATCGCAACCTTCCTCCAACAAAACTATCGCGCGATCAAAACCCAATTTTCCTTGAAACAACCCGGTTTCATGGATCACGTTAGGTCTTGCTTGTGCACTTCCATTTTCTAGCTCGTCTTCCGAAGTTAGAACAAGTAATGCCATATTCGTTGAACGAGACATATCGTCTAAAATATCACGAATTGAATGACCTGCACGAGAGCCTGTTTCGTAAGAAACTACCTCCACTTTATGCTTATCGGTAAGATGATCCTTTAGATCGCGCCATTGGGTTGACCTTCCGTGGCCTATGAAAACCTTAGGCAATCCCGTTTTTTCAACTTTAGGTGCTTCGACGATCTGATTTCTCTTGTCGGCAAAAATGTCATGAAGCTCGTCAATCATAGAAACGTCGGGCGATTTAACAGATACCTTAGCAATGCTGTGAGAATTCCAATTATGATAGGAAACGGTAAGTCGATTCTCTAGGTTCCCGAAAGTTAAGTAGTAGCCCACACAACCTGCGGATATGCTTTCTTTGAAAGCAGAAAATCCTTCGGTGGAGTCGCTGAATACCGTTTCTCCGTTGTTCTCACTCAGCGTTGCATTACGCGACCATTCGGAGTCATTTAGGCGAGGAAACTTATCCTTTATGAGTCGTATTGCCTTATCAAGGCTGCGACCATCAAAGCGAATGTTCTCAAATTTTCGATCTCTTGAATCAATTGACATCTACGATCCCCCACAAATCATACTCCCCCGCCTCATCAACTTCGACCTTCACAATATCCCCAACCGACAACTCATCCGTTCCCTCGTCAATAAACAAATTCCCGTCGATCTCGGGCGCGTCGGCCCATGTGCGGCAGGTTGCGATGCCGTCTTCGTCGATGTCGTCCACGATGGCTTCGACCACTTTTCCAACCTTCGCGGCCAGTTTCGCCTCTGAAATTGCCTGAGACTTTGCCATAAACCGATCCCAGCGGTCTTGTTTAACCTCTGCCGCCACGTGATCCGGCAGGGCGTTTGAGCGTGCACCCTCGACGTTTTCGTATTGAAAACAGCCCACACGGTCCAGCTGCGCCTCGTCGAGCCAATCCAGCAGATGCTGGAACTCGGCCTCTGTCTCACCCGGATAGCCGACAATGAACGTAGATCGCAGCGTGATATCAGGACACTCCGCCCGCCACGCCGTGATCTCATCCAATGTCCGCGCCGCCGCCGCAGGTCGCGCCATGCGGCGCAGCACATCGGGATGCGCGTGTTGGAACGGGATATCCAGATAGGGCAGCACGCCATTCGTCGTATCCGCCATGATCGGGATCAGGTCGCGCACATGCGGGTAGGGATAGACGTAGTGCAGCCGCACCCACGCGCCAAGCTGCCCCAGTTCCCGCGTCAGATCGGTGATGTGGCTGCGCACCTCGCCGTCTTTCCACGGGTTCACATCGTATTTACGATCAAGGCCATAGGCGCTGGTGTCTTGCGAAATCACCAACAGTTCCTTGACGCCCGCATCGACCAATTTCTCCGCCTCGCGCAGAACAGCATGGGCTGGGCGAGATATCAATTTACCGCGCATATCGGGGATGATGCAGAACTTGCACTTGTGGTTACAGCCTTCGGAAATTTTCAGATAGCTGTAGTGGCGTGGCGTCAGGGACACGCCAGAGGCGGGCAGCAAATCAATAAACGGATCCGGCGCGGGCGGCACGTTTTCGTGCACAGCATCCAACACCTGTTCGTACTGATGCGGGCCCGTGACAGCGAGGATTTGTGGATGGTGTTCGCGGATGTAATCCGGTTCGGCCCCCAAACACCCAGTCACGATCACTTTGCCGTTTTCCTGCAATGCCTCACCAATCGCATCAAGGCTCTCGGCCTTCGCGCTGTCCAGAAACCCACAGGTGTTTACGATCACAGCCTCGGCCCCAGCGTAGTCGGGCGAGATCGCGTAACCCTCGGCGCGTAATCGGGTCAGAATGCGTTCGCTGTCGACCAATGCTTTGGGGCACCCCAGCGAAACCATCCCAATCGTGGGCTGGCCCGGACGTGACGGTTCGGTGATTTTGGCGGCGGGCGCAAGGTCCGGGCGAAGACTAGGAGGATTCTGTGACATGGCTCTGGGTGTAAACCGAGTGGATTGGCAGGGAAAGTGAATTGCGGAGCGTCCTGCTGCAGTCCGCGAAAGCGACAGCGATTTGTTCCAAATTTGATGGATATTTCGCTCCGATTTTCCATATGACAAACGTACAAATCAACACCCTGTTAATCATTGAATGAAACTTCTGTCGGTGGGTCATGGGTGGTTTGGAATAAGGGTCGCGTGGTGAAGAAGAAAGAAAAACAGATCGAAGCCGCAGCAAATTCCTTTGAGGATCGGCGCAAATCAAAGATCGCGACCCCTTTCGGTGTAACGCTAATCGCGATGTGCATTTCGGTATGTGCTGTCTTTTTTGCACCAATGCCTCTGACTGAGCGTTTCTTGCAGGATAAGGTTGAAGCGGATGCCAAGATTTGGCGCGACCGCGTGCTCGAACGATTGGAATCCGGCGCTTCGATCTTCAATTCAAGTGTCATCGCATCCGCTGATAATGCCTATTTGGAGAGCGTGCCCGAAACGACTGACATTTACCGCCTCAACGTTATCTCGAAGGACGGGGAAATACTTTGGTCATCACACCGAGAAGAAATTGGTGCCAAATATCAAACGAACAACTTCTTTGATCAGGTCATGGCTGGTGAGAATATCTATGTCCGGCAAGAACTCCCAGCGACCGAAATCGATAACATCGATTTACATGCCGTCGAAATAGATGTGGGTAAACAATATCATGTCGCTGAAATCATCACCCCCGTCACGGCCTCGGGACAATTGATTGGGGCACTGGCCTTTCATGAAGAATTTACGTTTCTCTATGACACCGTGCTGGGTCAAATCCGGACTGGTTTCATAGCCGCTGGCATTGCGTTTGTCTTGGTGATTGGTGCCTCTTCATTCGCCGTTCATACTGCGAATAGGCGTCAATTCAAAGCGCTTGAGCAGCAATCTCGGATCGAACGAGAAAGCCTGGAGCGTCAAATGAAGATGGCCCGCGAAGTGCAGTTGTTGGGCGAATTGAATGAATGGCTGCAGTCATCAAGTTCATTGACGGAACTCTTTGATATGGTCGGCCGATACCTGACGCATATCCTGCCAGATGCCGAAGGTTCGATCTATGTCTATTCGAATTCGCGTGATGTCTTGGACGGATGGGCGGCCTGGAATGGCGCAACGTACAAAGCACATATTCGACCTGATGAATGCTGGGGATTACGGCGTGGCCGCACCTATGCGTATGGCACAGGCTCGGTCAACTTTGCTTGTGATCACACGCACCCGCACGATGAACGCCCATATTTCTGTTTTCCGATCTTGGCGCACGGCGAAACGGTTGGTCTGATGCACTTACAAGCCGGAGAAGGCGTGGCGGTCGAACAATTCCGAAGCAAGTTGAAGCTTGGGCAGATGTGCGCCGAGCAAATCTCGATGGCGATTGCCAACGTTCAAATGCGTGATGAGTTGCATGACCAATCTGTTCGGGATCCATTGACTGGCCTCTTTAATAGGCGCCACATGACCGAAACGATGCGATCATTGACTGAAAAGACCAGGAAAACGGGCGACAGTTTTGCATTGATCTCGGTCGATGTTGATCACTTCAAACGGTTTAACGATACGCATGGTCACGATGCTGGGGACATGGTTTTACGCGCGGTTGGGACGGTACTTGAGGCGAATGTGGATGGCGACGAATTGGCCTGCCGTATGGGCGGAGAAGAATTCATGCTGCTCTTACCCGAAACCGACAAAATCAAAGCCGTCGAGCGCGCCGAAAAACTGCGCAAAGCAGTCGAAGCAGTAACCGTGCGCTATGGTGAAAAAGTCTTACCAAAGATTACAATCTCAATCGGTGTCGCAATGGCCCCTGAGCATGGAACCTTGCCGCAAGATATTATGAAATGTGCAGACGACGCGCTTTACGCCGCAAAAGATCGGGGGCGAAACCAAGTCGTTGTCGCATCATTTGATGAAAGTGAAATCGAGGCCGCGGGGGTACTTCATGATCTGCCCGAGCCAATCGCCGCTGAGTAACTGCGATCTTTCAAGTGGTCTTGATACCCGGCTTCGCTGATTTTCGATTAATTTTTAGGCGAAAAGCCACGATAAGTACCCGATTTACGGGGAAAGTTCACGATCTGCATTCAAAAGCCACCAAATCCACACATTGTTGCCACAAATGATTTGTGCTGCGCCGGGGCGATCCGTATCCAAGCCTCAAGGTTAACGATTATATTGTTAGGATACAAAATGATTAAGACACTCACGCTCGCAGCAGCGACGACCGCTTTTGCGATGACAGCAAACGCAGGGACCGTTGATTTTTCCGGACTACCCGTCGGCAC
The DNA here is from genome assembly GCA_042093895.1 of Cognatiyoonia sp. Lineage (GTDB taxonomy): Bacteria > Pseudomonadota > Alphaproteobacteria > Rhodobacterales > Rhodobacteraceae > Cognatiyoonia. The sequence goes on from JBELEI010000009.1 coordinate 47,556, forward strand.
AGCGCTGACCACATTCGATTTCCTCGATGCAAATACTGGGGAAACATTTGGCGTGACCGGTAGTGCGTCCGCTATGGGCAACAACGCGAATTCACCTGATGCAGCGGTAATTTTCAATACGATGTCAGACGCGACAACAGACCTTGATCTGGTTTCGCCCTTTGAATCAGCCATTGGTGGCGGCGAGCGCGGTTTTGGAAACGCGATTATTGTTCAAGAAAATGCCGGCCAAGACGGTGTTTTTGATCCCGATGATGACGGCGCTGGCGGCACGCTAACTTTTGCTTTTGACGCGCTGATGTCTTTTGGGGACTTCTACCTTCTTGATGCCGTAAGAGGCGCAAGCGTCACTGTGTACGAAGCGGGAAACGTTGTTGGAAGTCTTGCGACTGAGATCAGTGCTGACACCAGCAACATGGCCGGCCCAAATCTTTACGCCGTCCTTGGCTTTGATGGGCTCGTAGGCGACATGTTCAAAGTTGATTTCAATGGTTCCTCCGGCGCACTGGGTGAGTTCGAAGTCAACGTGGAAGCAGTGCCACTGCCGGCGACTGGCTTGATGCTATTGGCTGCGGTTGGCGGCATCGGCGCAATGCGTCGTCGCAAACCTTAAGTCTTTCATAGAACTTTATCTAAGGGCTCGCTTTGGCGGGCCCTTTTTTTTGCCATGCAAATGGAACGGCGCGTAAAAAAAGCCCGCTTAAGTGCGGGCTCTCTTAGTTTGATCTGACCTCAGTACTATCGGCGACGGTCGCGGCGTGCGCTCATCGGCTGGAAAGCAACGCCGACGTGGGCTTCGCAATAAGGCTTGCCTTGTTGAACTGGCAGGCCGCAAAACCAGAAATCATCCGTTGCAGGATCGCCAACTGGCCATTTGCAGGTTTTCTCGGTTAGTTCCATCAGCGTGATGCGCTTAGCAGATTTCTCAATCTCTGAAACCTTTGCCAAGGCCTCGGGGCTAATCTCATTTGCTGATGGTTGCGGCGGCAATGGTTGGCCCGCAGGAATAATCGCCCGACGTGCTGCCGAAATTGGAATACCATTTTCGTCAAGCTCAGGCTCTTCCTTCTTTGGCTTGGATGCAGGCGCAGCTTTGACCCTTGGCGGTGCCTTGGGGGTTGCTGGTTTTGACGGTGCCTTTTCCTTCGCGGCTGCTTTACCAGCGTTGCCACCAGAGCCTGCACGGTTGGATAGGCCAAGGCGATGCACCTTACCAATTACGGCGTTGCGTGTGACGCCGCCCAACTCTTTGGCGATCTGGCTCGCAGACTGGCCTTCGCCCCACATCTTTTTGAGCGTCTCGACACGTTCATCTGTCCAGGACATATGTGTTCCTTTAACTGGAAAGGCGGGATGCAAACACATCGGGCCTTGCTTAATTCCTCGATCCCCTATTCTAAGCATTGCAGGGGCGGATACAACCACCCAACACGCATTCTAAGTAGGTATCGCAATGGCACAACAATCGATGGGGTCTCGCCGGTTCGGTCGCGTCAATTGGATCGGGGTCCAAACGCTTATCGAGCGAGAGGTAAAACGGTTCCTTAATGTTTGGTCGCAAACTGTTATGGCGCCGTTAATCAACGCAGGTTTGTTGGTGATGATCTTTACGATTGCGATCGGGCCGACACGTGGCGATGTAATGGGCGTGCCTTTTATGACGTTCTTGGTGCCGGGCATTTTGACAATGACTGTAATCCAGAACGCATTTTCGAATTCATCCTCTTCGATTACCTCTGCTAAACTGGGGGGCAATATCGTTGACACACTGATGCCACCTCTAAACGCAGCCGAGCTTTTGGTTGGATATATCGTCGGTGCAATGGTGCGCGGATTCCTATGTGCAGTGGTCATTGGACTAGGCGGTTGGATATTCTTGGACGTCGGTGTGGCGCATCCGTTTTGGGCGTTGACATTTGTATTTCTGGGAACGGTTTTTATGGGCGGCTTGGGAATTATCGCAGGGGTCTATGCGCAAAAGTTTGACCAGCTCTCTGCGATCCAGAACTTCATTATTACACCGCTCGCGTTTTTGTCCGGGACCTTCTATTCGATTACAGCACTGCCACCTGCGCTACAGACGATCAGTAAAGTGAATCCGTTTTTCTATATTATCGATGGGGTTCGATTTGGCATGATCGGCAACAGCGATGCGTCGCCCTGGATCGGGTTCGCATTTGTGTCCGTGTGTTGCTTTGTAGTTCTTGCGTTCTGCTGGAATTGGCTCGATCGCGGATATCGTTTAAAGGCCTAGTGAAGCGGGTCCTTCACAGGAATTCCACGGTCGGCCATGACTTCGCTGAATTCCTGAATACCTGGTAGGTCACTTGCCGAAAGCTCTTCTTCAGTGCCATCGCGATATACTAGAACAACATCGGAATCGTCGGTCCAGTGGGTCATCCGGAAATGATCGATATTGGCCAATGGCACTTCCTTTGGGTCGCGCCACGCAGCTAGCGTCAAGTGCGTTTCGTCCACGCGAATGCCCGCAACTTTGTTTTGGGACAAAAACCAAACAATCATTGATGCGCACAGGCCCCAAACGGCGCCAAGGATCAGGGGCGATTGGTTGTCTATTGCAAACGACAACAAAGCCGCGGCGGCGATTGCTGCCAGCCATTCTAATCTGCGCCCAAAGCCCAAACGATATTCGTAAATTTCATCCATAAAACTTGCGATAAACTTGCATTGCGACGGGATTAGGGCGCAATTTCGGAAAATTTCAGTTAGTGGCGGGTTTCGCGCCAAGCTAAAACGGCTGCGCTCAGCAGGATCACACCGGCGCCGATCCAACTGATCCAGTCGGGAAAAACGCCAAAAAGTGCGAAATCGTAGATCACAGCGAATACGAGCGTCAGATAGCTGAATGGCGTAACCAGAGATGCGTCGGCGCGTGCCATGGCGTTGACAAAACAGGCCTGTGCCCCGGCCATCAGCACACCCAGTGCTGCCATCGCACTCCATTGTTCCAAGCTCGGCGGTTGCCAGAAAAAACTTGCTGCAATGGCGATGATGACAAGCCCTATGCTGTTGTTCACAAACAGAATCTGCAATGGGGGTTCTCGCCGAGAGAGCAATTTGATGAAGATAAGCTCCATCCCAAGAACGACAGCAGCTCCGAGCGCTAACAGCGCGCCAAACTGAACGACACCAGATCCGGGTCGAAGCAAAACCAAAGCCCCAAAAAGCGCGAGCGCAGCTGAGCCCCAGCGCCATTTACCTATCTTTTCACCCAAGAATGGAATCGCGAAAATCATCCCAAAAACCGGGTTCAGAAAGCTGATGGCAGTCGCATCGGCGAGCAGGATGTAGGACACCGATGCGAACATCAGCGTCACGCCAATCGCCCCAAGCACCGTACGTCCGACATGCAGGCCCCAGTGCGGACGCGAAAATTTCGGGCGGCGGATCGCGACGACCGTTGAAATCGTCAGTAGGGCAAAGGCAAAGCGCCCGAATGTGATTTGAAACGGGTGAAGCGGGTCGCCTAACGTGTCAGTCCCCAGTGATTTCGCCAACAGCATCGTCGCTGCAATAAACGCAGTCGCCAAACACATCAAAAGCACGGCTTGAACAGGGTTGTTAGCATGGGGTGTCATGTCGGGCAGTTGCACAGAAAAATTGCGCAGGATCAATGGGGGTTCACAATGCGGGATGTCTGGTCTATCTCCACCACATGAGAAATTCTGCGATATCCTTGCGACGACGCCGACGCTAACCCCGCCCGACAGGGTTTTTTGCGTTGTAACTTTCTCTTTTCCATCAAAATTGTTGACTTGGCCCATCTGCTTCGGCAGGTCTCTGGCTTCTTAATAAAGGATGATCCAATGATCGCTTCCGTTCTTCCGACCTACAACCGCGCGCCTTTGACGTTTGTGTCTGGGCAAGGCTCTTGGCTGGTGGAAAAAGACGGACGACGTTTTTTGGATCTCGGTGCAGGGATTGCGGTCAATTCACTGGGCCATGCCCATCCAGCTTTGGTCAAGGCACTGGCCGATCAAGCGGGGCAGGTGTGGCACCTGTCAAACCTGTATCAGATCCCGGCGCAGCAGCAGTTGGCGGACAAACTTGTTGATCTGACATTTGCCGACACCGTGTTCTTTACCAACTCTGGCACCGAAAGCTGTGAGCTGGCTGTGAAAATGGCGCGGAAATATTGGTTTGATAAAGGTGAGGATCGCAGCGAAATTATTGCGTTTGAAGGATCGTTCCACGGGCGATCCGCTGCTGGGATTGCTGCGGCTGGGTCGGAAAAGATGACAAAGGGCTTCGGCCCCTTGTTACCGGGCTTTACGCATTTACCCTTTGGGGACCATGACGCATTGACGGCGGCAATCAGCGATAAAACAGCCGCTGTCTTGGTGGAGCCCGTTCAGGGCGAGGGCGGTATTCGCCCGTTGCCAGATGCCTGCCTCAAAGGGTTGCGCGATTTATGTGACCAGCATGGCGTTTTGATGATCTTGGACGAGGTTCAATGCGGTGTTGGCCGAACGGGTAAACTGTTCGCACACGAGTGGTCCGGTGTGACACCAGATATCATGATGGTCGCCAAGGGCATTGGCGGTGGCTTCCCGCTGGGCGCTGTTTTGGCTACGGAAAATGCAGCATCCGGCATGACCGCGGGTACGCATGGGTCGACCTATGGCGGCAACCCGCTGGGATGCGCAGTTGGAAACGTTGTTTTGGACACGATCGCGGCCCCCGCGTTTCTGGATGAAGTGAACCGCAAGGCCGGATTGTTCCGTCAGAAATTGGAGGGGTTAGTCGCCTCGCATCCCGAGGTTTTTGAGGCCGTGCGTGGCACAGGTCTGATGCTCGGATTGGTGTGCAAGGCCACAAACATCGATGTGGTTAATGCGGCCTACGGTCAAAACTTGCTGACTGTTCCTGCTGCTGACAACGTTGTGCGCTTGCTGCCCGCTTTGAATCTCACCGATGACGACATTGCCGAAGCGGTAACCCGCCTGGATCATGCAGCGGCCTCTCTTTCCAAATAATTGATTTCACGCGGGTCTCCTGCGTTCCTCCCAAGGATAAATAAAATGACTGACTTTCTAGATATTCACAAAACCTCGCCCGATGACTTGCGGGCGATCATGGACAACGCCCATGCAATGAAAACGGCGCGTGCTGGACGCCCCAAAGGCGCCAAGGATGACGATCAACCGCTTGCGGGCCATATGGTTGCGTTGATTTTTGAGAAACCATCGACGCGGACGCGGATTTCGTTCGATGTGGGCGTACGCCAAATGGGTGGCGAAACGATGGTTCTGTCAGGTGCTGACATGCAGCTGGGGCACGGCGAAACCATTGCCGATACGGCCCGTGTTTTATCGCGCTATGTTGATATGATCATGATGCGGACGTTTGAAGAGGACACAATCCTCGAGATGGCCGAATACGCCACGATCCCAGTTATCAATGGCCTCACCAATCGGTCCCACCCCTGTCAGATCATGGCAGATGTGATGACGTTCGAGGAACATCGTGGCCCAATCAAAGGCAAAAAGGTCGTGTGGTCGGGTGACGGCAACAACGTGTTCGCAAGCTTCGCCCATGCAGCCAAACAGTTTGAGTTCGACTTGGTCTTTACTGGCCCAGAGACGTTGGATCCTGAACCCGCGCTGGCTGGTCTCTATGAGACCATTCGCAATCCAGAAGAGGCCGTGAAAGGCGCTGATTTGGTGGTTACGGACACTTGGGTCAGCATGCATGATCCGCAATCTGCACGGGAACGGCGTCACAACCAATTGCGTGGCTATCAAGTGAATGACCATTTGATGTCGCACGCCAACGAGGATTCACTGTTTATGCATTGCCTACCAGCACACCGCGACGATGAGGCGACGTCGAGCGTGATGGATGGCACACATTCTGTGATTTTCGATGAGGCCGAGAACCGTTTGCATGCGCAAAAGGCGGTTATGCGCCACTGTCTAGGTCTTTAGGATTTACGCGGTTTGGCTCTTAGCGTTGGGTCAAACTGCGTTGGATCCTCGGGCCAAGGGTGTCTGGGGTACCGCCCGCGCATATCGCGGCGCACGTCTGCATAAGATGTGGCCCAAAAACCGGGGATGTCTTGTGTGGTTTGAACGGGCTTTTGCCCCGGCGATAGCAATGTCACCCGCAACGGCGTCGCGCCAATCATCGGATGTGTGGTTTGGCCGAACATTTCCTGCAGGCGAAGTGTGATTTCGGGTGCGGCTTGACTGTAATCGATTGGTATTTTGCGACCCAGTGGCGTTGTGAAATGCGCAGGCGCGGCAGAATCAAGGCGCTGCGTTTGCGTCCAATCCAGCATGGCACGCAAAGCGGCAAGCTTATCGTAAGCTTTCCAGTCCTCGGTGGATTTCACACCGTCGAGGTAGGGCAGTAGCCAATCCTCTGCTGTATCTAGCAACGTGTCGTCATCCATCGCGGGCAGATCGTCGATCAGCCCAACGCGGGTACGGAACCGTTCGGCAGCGGGTGACAAGCGTAGGCCCAGTTGCCGGACGCCATCCAACATAGCGCGCGCGATATCCTCGGGTGGAACATCTTTCCATATGCGGTCTTGCAGGGCGAGACTGTCATAGCGCTCTTGTTGTCGGGCCGTGACACGACCGTCACGTTTGGACCATTCGCAGATGCCGTGCCACGTAATTTGATCGGAATACAGTTCTCGGACTTCGGCTTCTGTGATTGCGACGGCGAGCCTGATCTGGGCCTCGCGTGCATCGCCGTCCAAATCGCAGGCAACGACCAAACGTTGACCAGCCAAAGCATCGGCATTGTCAAAATAGGCGCCTTTGCCCCCCGACATCACATAGCGCGGATCATCGCCTTTGCGGCGCAGCCCGATGCGATCAGGAAAGGCGAGCGCAAGGAGCTGACCCAACGACAGGTCGCTGGCGGGTCCTGCAAGCTTGCGGAACCGCTTTGCATCCTCCCGGATGGCACCAAATCGAGGATCGTTGCCCGCGATGGCTTTGATGCGCTTGTCGATGTCGGCCTCGGATCCCTGCATCGGGTCGCGGTGACTGAGAAAAGCGGCAACTGCGGCACCAGAGGGTCCCCCGACTAGGATCATATGGGCCAATCTAGGGTGCAACGGGACACGGGAAACCAGCCGCCCATGATCGGTTAGTTGCCCGTCTTTCAGGCAATTTAGCTGTCCCAATAGGTCACGCGCCTCGCTCAATGCTTGGCGCGGTGGTTGGGTCAACAGCGCGAGATCCTCAGCCGCTGTGCCCCATTGCGCCAGATCGAGCGCGAGACCAGTCAGGTCGGCGGTCTCAATTTCCGCTGGTGGGAAGGCGGGCAGAACCCCTTCTTCGGCCTTGGCCCAAAGACGATAACACTGCCCCGCCGCGACGCGTCCAGCGCGCCCCTGACGCTGTGTAGCTTCGGCGCGGCTAACGGGTTCAGTGACCAATTTGGACATGCCTGAGCGCGGATCAAAACGGGCGCGACGGGTGCGCCCGGTATCGACGACGACGCGAATATCCTCAATCGTTAGGGATGTTTCCGCGATCGAGGTCGCAAGGACGATCTTACGGTGACCAGTTGGCAGTGGCGCGATGGCTTTGCGCTGTTCTGCGAATGGCAATGCACCGTAAAGCGGCATAATCTGACAGCCCGGCGCACGGTCTTTCAGTTTCGATTGGACGTCGCGGATTTCGCCCGCGCCGGGTAGGAATACCAGAACCCCGCCTTCAGTCTCGGCAATTGCTTTGGCAACAAGGTCCACAGCGTGGCTGGTAAATTGGTGGCGCTTTAAAGGACGTTTAAGCGGGCGATCCAACCAAGTCGTTTCAACTGGATATGCCCGGCCTTGGGATGTGACAACAGGGGCATTGTCCAGTAAAGCCGCAACAGGTTCTGCGTCTAGGGTCGCCGACATCACCGCGATCAACAAATCTTCGCGCAGGGCTTGGCGGACCTCCCAAACCAAGGCGAGGCCGAGGTCGGCATTTAGGGATCGTTCGTGAAATTCATCAAATATCACCGCGCCGATGCCCGTTAGTTCGGGGTCGGACTGCACCATGCGGGTCAGTATACCCTCGGTGACGACCTCTATATTGCGACCTGCTACGCTGGTGCCGCGCATGCGGTATCCAACGGTTTCGCCGGCTTTCTCACCCAGTTGTTCGGCCAATCGTTCGGCAGCCGCGCGCGCGGCAAGGCGGCGCGGTTCCAGCATGATGATTTTACCACGCGTCAAACCGGCATCCAGCAGCGCCAAAGGCACACGGCTCGTTTTACCGGCACCCGGCGGGGCCTGCAGCACGACGCGGCCCGTTTCCGCAAGTGCGCGGGTGACATCAGGCAGCACATCTTCTATCGGCAGACGGTTCATCGATCAGACCGGGTGGTAGAAAAGGAAAAGCCCGGCTGCATCACTGCAACCGGGCTCAAAATCTTCGCTAGGCGTCGCTTAAGCAGCTGTTGCCTTCGCAATCTCTTTCTTCACTTTCAGCGCGTCGTCTGAAAGTTCTGCATCTTTTGACTTGGCAAAGAACGCATCCAGACCACCGCGGTGATCGATCGTGCGCAGAGCCGCGTTTGAAATGCGGAATTTGAATGAACGGCCAAGTGCTTCTGACTGCAATGTTACGTCCTGCAGGTTTGGCAGAAAGCGACGCTTGGTGCGGTTCTTAGCGTGGCTGACATTGTTGCCAGACATTGGGCCTTTTCCGGTAAGCTCACAACGGCGTGACATGGCGTTTTCCTTCGTCTTATGTGGTGTCTGCGGACCCGTTTTGGGGCGACATCCATCAATAGGTGGGCGGTCCTAATAATCAGAACCATGAATTCAGTCCGCGCGGAATAGGAGGATTCCTTGGTCCGGTCAAGTGGCTTTGTCCCAAATTACCCAGAGAAACCCGCCGACACAGCGGATTCGATCAAAGATTCTTGATCACCTGCGCCGCAGCGGCTGTTGCCGTGATTTCACCACCCGCAACTGCGTCTTGCAACAGATCAATTTGCGCGCGGATTTCGGGGTTACTATGCAAGCGTTCTAATAGCTGGATATGGACTTCTTCTCCGAACCAATAACGGGCTTGTTCCGCCCGGGTTTTGTCCCAAACGCCGGTATCGCGTCGCCAATTGATCAATGTTTGCATCGCATCCCACCCAGTATCCAACCCGTCGACCTCTAGGGCGGAGACGGTCAGGGCCTTGGGGTAGCCATCGGGATCCTGCGGACGTTTCCGCAAAAGGTGAAGCGCACCAGCATAATCTGCACAAGTGCGCATCGCTTGCGCCTTGAGCTCGCCATCGGCTTTGTTGACTAAGATGATATCGGCCATCTCCATGATGCCGCGTTTGACGCCCTGCAATTCATCACCGCCCGCAGGTGCGAGCAACAGCAAGAACAGGTCAGCCATCTGCGAAACAACCGTTTCAGATTGTCCGACACCGACTGTTTCGATCAGGACGATATCATAACCCGCAGCCTCGCATAGGCTAATGGCCTCACGCGTCCGGCGTGCTACACCACCCAGTTGCGATTGGCTGGGCGAGGGGCGGATAAAGGCATTGGGATCACGGGACAATAAATCCATGCGGGTCTTGTCGCCCAATATGGACCCACCAGAACGCGCCGAAGACGGATCAACGGCCAGAACCGCGACCTTTAGGCCCTGTGCCGTTAGCATCAGGCCAAAGCTTTCAATAAAAGTCGATTTACCAACACCAGGCGTGCCCGAAAGCCCAATCCTGATCGCTTGCTTTTCAGATCCCAGCCGGGACAATAGGTCCATTGCCGAGGCGCGGTGATCAGAACGACCACTTTCCACCAAAGTAATCGCACGTGCCAGCGCCCGACGGTTCCCCGCGACAACCTGTTGCGCCATTTCTGTCAGTTGTTCGTCAGTCATATAGCCGTTGTGCAAGGTCGCGCCGTCCAAGTCCAGCCCATGCTGACGGGCACTTCTTTGGGGCGATATTTGGCAGATCGAGACATTTTTGCTAATCTGTGGGGGAAAAGTGGGGAAGTAACATGAAAACACCGATACATCTCTGGATCGTGGGCGTTGTTTCGCTTTTGTGGAACACGGGCGGCGCGATGGACTATATCATGTCGTCAACGCGGAACGAAGGATACATGGCGCAAATGCCACCTGAGGCCATCGCGTTCTTGGACAATATCCCGACTTGGTTTCACGCAACTTGGGCGATTGGCGTCTGGTTCTCGATCATAGGATCGTTGCTTTTGTTGCTCCGGTCCCGTTACGCCGGAACTGCATTCTTTGTTTCCTTGCTCGGGCTGATCGCTTCGTCAGTTTACACTTATGGATTGGCAGAACAGCGGACGTTTGACAGTGGCTCGACGATGGCATTGATTTTCTCTTTGCTGATCCCAATCGTTCTGATCTTGTTGATCATCTATTCCCGCGCAATGCGTCGCCGAGGCGTCCTGCGGTAATGCGCGTTCTTTGCGTCTGTCTTGGGAATATCTGTCGCTCACCTGCGGCCGAAGCAGCGTTGCGCGCACGTGGCGTTGAAGTGGATAGCGCAGGGACTGCAGGCTGGCACGTCGGCAAACCACCCTACGGTCCAATGCAGGACGCGGGGCGTGAGATCGGGCGCGATTTGTCGGGTCTGCGCGCGCGACAATTTACGGTCGCGGATTTCTATGATGCAGATCTGATCTTAGCGATGGACGCCGAGAATGAAGCTGACATCGAGCGTTTGCGCCCCGCGGGGAATACAACCAAGGTCGCGCTATTTGCGGATGGTCCCGTGCCGGACCCCTATTACACCCGTGACTTTGAGGGGGCCTGGGCAATAATCGAGGCGGCAGCGGACGATCTCATTAGCCGCAACGTTGTTGTGCCCTCTGGGTAAACACCTCGTATCGGTCCCAAAAGCGTTCGTCACCACGACGATCTGATCTGCGGGTGTCTTGTGCCAGTTCAGGGTTCGCAAAAAAGCTGGCAGCGCGTAGTTGGTCAGATCCGTTCAACGTGCTGTTGGCAGCCTGCTGCACACATGAACACAAACTGCGAGAGGCTGATTGGCGGTCCGCAGAAATGCAAGCCTTGCCAATTTCGCCGGTGACACGTGGCCCACACGAGGCCAAAGCAGCAATGACGAATACGAAAGAGATTGCACGCATAATGTTGCCTTTGATCGCTGGGATGTTGCCTGTCAGAACCTAGAACATAACGTAGGCTGCAAATTCTTCAAACGACGATTGTCTGAAACTGGCGGGCGTTTGCCTGCGACTTTGCCTTGTGATGCTCGTTTGATCTTGTCACAGTCTTAATCGCGTAAAGGGAGCGGTCGATGGAAGAGTATGTTGCATTATTGGGGGTGCGAGGTGGACCTGCGGTCAGGCCAGGGTCCCATATGCCAACATCATCTTTGCTGTGCATGGCCGGTCAGACAATCGTGCTAGATGCGGGTATTGGTGTGACCCGTGGTATTTGTGATCAAGGTGTTCAACTCAAAGACATCAATATGATCATTATTTCGCACCTGCATTCTGATCACTATGTAGAGCTTGGCCCTTTGATCCACACGGCGTGGACCACCGGTTTGGTCAAAGAGCTCGATGTATATGGTCCCCCAGGATTAAAGGCGTATTGGGATCATTTTCAAAAGGCGATGTCCTTTGATACGGACCTACGGATTGCGGACGAGGGCCGTCGCGATCTGGGAAAACTCATTCGCATACATGAATTTGATGCAGGAAACGTTGCCACGCGAGATGGCTTAAAAATAGATGCGATGCGCAATCATCATCCGCCGATTGAGGATAGCTTTGCCTTTCGATTTACCTCCGAGGGTGCATCGGTGGTCATGTCAGGGGATACGACGTTTATCCCTGAAATGGCGGATTTTGCGAAAAATGCAGATCTTTTGGTGCACGAAGCGATGCTGCTTGCAGGCGTCGAAGAGATTGTCCGGCGTAACGCCAACGGTGATGATCGATTGCGCCAACATATCCTACGCAGTCATACCGCCGCTGATGGTGTCGGGCGGATTGCAACACAGGCCGGCGTTGGGCATCTGGCGCTAAACCACTTGGTGCCCGATGATGTGCCTGGGTTTTCAAAGCAAGACTGGGTCGAGGCCGTGCGGACGACCTGGGACGGACCGTTGAGTATCGGCGTGGATGGGTTGCGGTTGCCGCTTGCTGGTCGAACTTGATGTTGGATGCCCAAGTGCAAACGAAAAAAGGCGCGGGATAATCCGCGCCTTTTCATTGAATTTATGTTCAGCTTAGGCTGTTTTGCGGCGGCGCATCGCGCCAAGGCCACCAAGACCAGCCAAAAGCATCAAAGATGATGCTGGAAGTGGAACAGCTTCAACGTCGACGATATTCACGACATCAACCAGCCAATTGCCGGAACCGGTAATGCCATCCATAAAGATGGTGTTTGTCCCCGTCAGCCCGTCGATCTGGTAAACGCCGTTGCCTGCGTTTACAACATAGGCAGCGCCTTGCGGCGCAGGAAGAAGACCAGACTCAACAGCAATACCCATATTCAGGTCGCCACTAAGAACGGAGAACTGAAGCGTGTAAGAGTAGTCGCTTGCTTCGATGACAAAGTTGTCTTCGTAAGTTGGGTCAGATGAACCTAAGAAGCCAAAAATCCAAGCTTCACCAGAAAATTCGAATGTTGGATCAGGCATAGCGTCTGAGTTCGCGAAATCAGGAAAAACTTCAGACGGCATATAAGTTGTGCCATCGATGACGCCGTTAGTAACAACTTGATCTTCTGCGACGTAGCCAGAAACGATTGTCGCCGACATCGCGGGCGCTGCAGTTAGAGCAGCACAAGCTGCTACGATTGAAAATAGTGTTTTCACTGGGGAAACCTCCATACTTGTAAAAACAAATTGAGGGTGTGCCTCAATGTGAACACAAAATAGTCAAAGTCTCCTGTGTGTTCAACAAAAAGTGTTCCCCCTAAATTGCGCTAGATCTTGACGCTGTAAAAATGAGGATCAGTTCAACAAATTTCAGATAACAAATTGAAAAAATAAACAAATTCAACCTCACAGAATGTTGGGCATGCACTCAAAAAAACCGCCATCGACAATCGCTGAACCGGCTCACTCACTTAAGGTCAGGGCGAGGTGAATTTTGACAAAAACGTGGCAATATTGAGGCAGAATCTTCAGTGAGAAACCGCGAGCCAAAGTAGATATCCAAAGAATCGCACGGCACCGATGATGCTCGATAAGCGGCAAAAGAGATTACTTCTTCACCGCAGTATCCCTGACAAAATTCGAAAATAAGGGGAATAGTGCGTGGTCGTTCCCGGATTACGGTAATGTGGTGTCTCATTGTAGCGAGAGGCCATTGACCCGCAGACATTTCCCTTACATATCCCTTTTATGACAGAGCTTTCGCATATCCGTAATTTTTCGATCGTGGCGCACATCGACCACGGGAAATCCACGCTGGCTGACCGCTTGATCCAAGAGACGAACACCGTCGCGGATCGCGATATGAAGGCGCAGCTGCTCGACAGTATGGATATCGAACGCGAGCGTGGCATCACGATCAAGGCCAACACCGTTCGGATCGATTATACAGCCGAGAATGGCGAGGACTATGTGCTCAATCTGATCGACACCCCCGGCCACGTCGATTTCGCTTATGAAGTCTCCCGCTCCATGCGCGCGGTTGAGGGATCACTCTTGGTAGTCGACAGCACGCAGGGGGTCGAGGCTCAGACGCTCGCCAACGTCTACCAAGCCATCGACGCCGACCACGAAATCGTCCCCGTCCTGAACAAAATCGACCTGCCCGCATCCGAATGTGACCGCGTGGCTGAACAAATTGAGGACGTTATTGGCATCGACGCAACCGACGCGATCCAAGTCAGCGCCAAAACTGGCGTTGGGATCAAAGAAACGCTTGAAGCCATCGTACACAAACTGCCCGCACCAGGGGGTGATCGCGATGCGCCGCTAAAGGCGATGCTGGTAGACAGTTGGTATGACGCCTACCTCGGCGTTGTTGTCCTTGTCCGCGTGATTGACGGCGAAATGCGCGTCAAAGACCGCGTGAAATTCATGTCGAACGGCACGGTCCATCAGATTGACCGCCTTGGTGTGTTCCGCCCAGAGATGACGAACATCGACGTGCTGGGCCCGGGTGAGATCGGCTTTATCACCGCCTCGATCAAACAGGTGCGTGACACACGTGTGGGTGACACGATCACCACCGATAAAAAGGGCGCCGAAGTCGCACTTGATGGCTTTAAACCCGCGCAACCCGTGGTGTTCTGTGGCCTGTTCCCCGTGGACAGCGCCCAATTTGAAGACTTGCGCGACGCGATTGATAAGCTGGCGTTGAATGATGCCTCTTTCTCGTTCGAGATGGAAACCTCGGCGGCGCTGGGCTTTGGGTTCCGCTGTGGCTTCCTTGGGCTGCTCCACCTCGAAGTGATCCGCGACCGGATTGAGCGTGAATATGACATCGATCTGATCACCACCGCGCCCTCGGTGATTTATCACGTCTATATGAAAGACGAGACCAAGATCGATCTGCACAACCCCGCAGACATGCCCGACGTCACAACCGTTGATCACCTTGAGGAACCGCGCATCAAGGCGACAATCCTTGTGCCCGACGAATATCTCGGCGACGTGCTGAAACTCTGCCAAGATCGCCGTGGCGTCCAACTGGACCTGACCTATGCAGGCTCCCGCGCGATGGCGGTTTATGACCTGCCGTTGAACGAGGTCGTGTTTGATTTCTATGACCGCCTGAAATCCGTGACCAAAGGCTATGCGTCCTTTGATTATCAGCTCACTGGTTACCAAACCGATAACCTTGTCAAAATGTCCGTGCTGGTCAACGACGAACCCGTCGATGCGCTGTCGATGATGGTGCACCGCGACCGCGCCGAACAACGCGGCCGCGCGATGGTCGAAAAGCTCAAAGACCTGATCCCCCGCCACATGTTCAAAATCCCGATCCAAGCGGCGATTGGAGGCAAAGTCATCGCCCGCGAAACGCTATCCGCCCTGCGCAAAGACGTGACGGCGAAGTGTTATGGTGGCGACGCGACGCGTAAACGCAAACTGCTGGATAAGCAGAAGGCGGGTAAAAAGAAGATGCGGCAGTTTGGTAAAGTTGATATTCCGCAAGAAGCTTTCATATCAGCCCTCAAGATGGATAGCTAAAGCTATCCATATCGGGCTGATATGAAAGGCGGTGCGCGGCAGGCATTTTTGCGCAGCAAATGTGCCGAGAGCGGCACCCGGTGGCTACTGACTCGGCAAAACGTTTGGCGCAGCCAAATGTGGCCGCACACCCCCGTAAAACTGGTCGCAGGCCAAGCAATAAGCGGGAAATTGAGTGTATGGTCCTAACCAGCACCTGCGTCGAATTCCGTAGAATGCCTAGCATTTGTTGCGCCATGAGTTTAGATTTAGTAACTGCTGTTTATAAACTTTTTCATTACGAAAATTTCGATTTTTGAGGACTTCTATGAAGAATTGGTTCGTTGAACGTAAAAATTGTGATAATCAAAATTGCGATCAGTTGTGCTTCGGTGTTGCGAAAACCGTACTTTGGGGGATGTTTTTTTCTGCCTTTATTGTGGGGCCTAAGCTCTTGGATAGTTGGAAGATTATTCTAACGTCAGATGTGAACACGGTTGGTGTGCTTGAAAGCAATATTCTTTTTTGGTTAGCAGTTTGGGTGGCTTCTATAGCTCTTGTCGCTCACGAAAAAATAAACAATTTCTTAACCTTGATGATTAATAGTATGGCCGTTCCTGGATTCGTGCTAGGTATATTCTCGATTTCTGCGGGGTAGTAGGATGACGACAATACGTGAACAACTGCTTGGAATAATTCTTATAGGATGCTTGGCTGTTTGGGCGACGTCTGTCCGTAGTAACGAGCATATAGCTAATACTGAGGTCTCAACTTTAGACCCTGACTCATCGTTTGGAGCACTCGCGCAATCGGCTGCTCGTTGGGAACTTAGAGACGATACCGTTTGGAACTCGTTTAGACTTTTTTCAACAGGTGTAGTCTCACCTAAGCAAATCCCGAATTTTCAGTATGGCTATGCGATTAACCTTGGTTCACCGTCATCCGCAAACGTCATTGAAAAACTCATGCTTTTGCCAGAAAGCAAATTTACAAAGTTTGGGTTGGCGTTATCCGGTTCTAACGATGAAGAAACCTCAACTCATTTGGTTCCAGTCGGCATGGTTCAGAACAATTGCCAGTTGTCACCGGGTGCCTGTGACATAAAATTCAACTTTAACGATGATGTTTCAGCAGGCGCAACAATTGCGGCAGCGTTAGCGGCTGGAACTTATGACGGATTGTCATCTGAAACTGCAGGCGACTATGTGCTTTACTGGGCGGGTTCGGAGGAAATTGATGTCGGTGTGCAAAGGGTTCTTGTGAAGGATCTGACCGCAAAGGAATTTTCCTTGGATGTTGGCGTTTCAATGAATTTTTAATTGGTTCTAGCAACGAGCAGATCAATCTATTCCCGCAACCAATTTAATGATCTATATTTCGCAATGACAGCGGGATAACCTTGAAATCGCCGGGCAGCGCCCGGACCTCCCCCCGAGGGGAGGGCGCTATCGCACCCACCCCTGAGGTCTGCACGCTTCCGTTGGTTCGGCGTTAAACGCCCATCAATCACTCTGAACAAATCCTAACCACACCGAACGTATTCCCCGTGGGGAAGGTTTTGACCTAGGTCGGACCAAACACTCCGTAGGGCTCCGCCCGTTCTCACCTTTGGGCTCCGCCCGTTTGCCGCTGGAAAGGTCCATTGGACCTTTCCTATTTCGCGGCGCACTCCCCCGGATCAATTCCAAGACGGCTCAAACTCCCCGTGGGGAAGGTTCTGCGCTTACACCTTTCCACCCACCAAAAAGGCGGACTAAACAGCCCGCCTTTTTATCTGTGTATATAGTGTCAGTTCTGAACGCCGGATCTAGCCGATCACGCCCGTTCCTTTGCGCCCTATTATATAGAGGCAGCACAGCAGGACGACGGCGGCTGGGATGCCGGCCTCGATTGGTGGGACGGTCACGTGGTAATAGACGGCGCCGACCATGATCACCGCGATGCCCATTGCGGCGAGGCGGGATGTGGGGCGGAGCCAGATACCGATGGCGCCCAGAATCTCACAGACGCCGATGAAGGTGCCGAACCACGCGGGCAGGCCCAGGTTAGCGAAACTGGCCAGTGCGACCTCGTTCCCGGTCAGTTTTAGGGTGCCGCCCATCAACATGACCAAACTCACAACGGCCATTACGGCGTAATTGATGTACTTCATTGAGGATCTCCTCATTATTTCAGGTGTGGATGGACGTTAGTTTGCCCGAAAACGCTGAACTTACCAAATCGAAGGACTGGGACCAGAGCACTTGAGACAAACAGGGTAAACGAAACGAGGCTTGGATCCATGTCCCAAGCCCCGTCGTAGGGAATGCATGTACCGCTTAACGATGCATCGATGGATTCCGTTTAGCGGGGCCGGAATCAGTTATCAACAGGTTAGTGTGGATAAATGTGTGGACTAAAAGCGATCAACGCTATCCGCGACGCGGGTAATGTCGCGGCCAATGCCTTTGACCGTTTCACAGGCTGCCAGTGTCCCAACCAGCCCGAGTATTAGAATGTACCGCATGATGTGCCCCATCTCTTTTATTATGTGCTGGTTTTAGTCCTATCTATGAAAACGGGCAAGTCACGGCTGTGACAGCGACGGAAATTGAGTGGTGGCCCGTTTAACCTCCATAATCTTTGGAGCTGATCATGTCGTACCTTCCACATTGCTTTATTTTTGTTCTCGGCAGTCTGTGTCTTGCCGCATTCTTGACATCAACGGCCCTGTGATTGGGGCAATCGGCGGGAATCCACCGGCACAATTGCCCAAATCGCCACCCGATTCTCTGAAAATGGGGGTGATTCTTAGGCGGAAATCCACCGGGCAACCTGTCTATTTAGACATGTCTGTTTGAATAAGGCATTTTCTGGAAAGAATTTTGACGCCGTTTTTCACAACCCTACCGTGAATGTGTCAAAATAAAGGCAGTCAAATACCCTTATTATTAAGGGTTTCTTAAGATTTTCGGCTTTTCGATTTTCGATTGGATCCAAAACAAGAACGGTTTGTTTATGACTTCATGGCTTTGCGTGGCTGAAAAAAGGGACAAACTGAGTTCAGAAAGTGGCGGGGGCCAGACAGAAACGGACAATGACATGACTGACAATTTCATCAGAACTGCACAGCAGAAGCGCGTTGAAGCTCTGACAGAAATGGAAAATCGTGATCTGCTCGGCGAAACTGCCCGTAAGGCTCACAGACTACCTGCTCTAACAAAGCGCCACATTGACGATCTGTTTCAGTCGTCCAAAGCGGCACCAAAAACAAACGTAGGCTCATTGGCTGCCTAAACTGCCAAAAGACTAAAGTGACGACGTATTAAGTAAGACTGTTATCCGAAAGACTGGTGGGGGCCATGAAAACGGAGAACAAAACAATGACTAAAGACTTCACAGCCATCGCTCGCACAGGCCGCCTAATTGCACTGAACGAGATCGCAAATCGTAAAAGCCAAGGCACAACGATTGCAAAGTTCCAAACATCAGCATCAAAGATGAACCGCCACGTTGAGGCTGTGTTCCGCTCACGCCGCACGATGACACCTGTTGTTGCATTGGCCGCTTAAGCGCCACTGACACTGAACACTCACATCTAACTGTAAATACGTAATTATTTGTTCGTTATCCGTCCCGGGTGGGGCTCAATTCAAAACGGAGAACAAAAAATGATCATCACTTACTCAGAAATCGCTCGCAACGGTCGCTTAATTGCAATGTCTGCACTCGCAAAGCGCGCCGCAAATGAACAAAAAACTGCTGATATCTTTACGTTGCCGACTGCCGCACAGCGCGCAGTGACTGGCCGGGCGCTTCACACACGTCATTCTCAGCAGTCACACGCTATGCCACTCGCTGCATAAGCGCACCACACAGTTCACTCACGTAACTATTTGTTCGTTATCCGTCCCAGGGTGGGGCTCATATCAAAACGGAGAACACAACAATGACTAAAGATTTCATCACCATCGCTCGCAACCGTCGCCTGAACGCACTTGCTGAGATTGCAACCCGCAAGAAAAATGGTGCCGTCGTTACGCACATTCACACATTTCCTGACCTGACAAACCGTCACGTCGATGCCGTGTTTCGCACGCGGCGCACTGTACAACCCGCCGCCGCTGAGATCGTCGCAATCGCTGCTTAATTCTGCAGTCGGTTCGACGTCTCACTGGTCACGGACCAGAGGTCACATTGGTCGTTTGTTTGCGATCCCAAAGATGATGACAACCCAGTCGAACTGCAGGCCAGCCCAAACGTTTCATTTAGAAAAACGTCGGTGGCCTGCAGACCAAATCTCAGAGAAGGCTGGACTCCATAGATAAGAATGCAGCTACCGCCGCCTGAAATTCGCGAGGCTTTTCCGCATGAAGCCAATGACCTGCTTGGGGAAGTTTAGCGAATTTGGCGGTGGTAAATTTTTCCCGGATGAGATCGCGATGATCCGCTTTTACATAGTCAGATGCAGACCCTGATAAGAAAAGCGTTGGAACGTCGGTGGGGGCGATGTCATCCGGGAAACTTATGATTTTGGACATTTCGGCTGCCAAGACATCCAAGTTCAATTTCCATCTTTTATTTTTAAGATCAACACTTTGCAGCAGGAAATCTGCAACGCCGGGTTCTAATGAAACCATCTGATCCTTGATGTCCTGACGTGTCGTAACCGTTGTGAAATCCACGGCACGCATCGCGTCAATCGGGCCCATTTGGGTGTGGGAATAGGTCACTGGTGCAATATCGGCGACCACCAAACGGCGCAATTTTTCAGGGTACTGACTGGCCAGAACCATCGATGCTTTGCCGCCCATAGAATGGCCGACGACATCCATCGGTTCAGTGATGATCTTTGCTAGATCCTCGGCCATGTCGTGATAGCTGTTTGTATCGTACCAGGGGCTTGAGCCGTGGTTGCGCATATCCACGACGACGACTTGTCGATCCTCTGAAAGCCGTTTGGCGATCACACCCCAATTGCGCGCAGAACCGAATAGGCCGTGGGCAATTAGCAGATTTGGTTGTTGAGTAGGTTCACCGTATATCACTGTGTTGAGCATGATCCGTCCTCGTTTTTCACACTCATACCCATTGAGCATTGTAGTTTCTAGCGCTAGGACCGCGATATGGCGCAGCAAACGTTATCAGAACAGGTGAAAACCCTGAGCGAACTTTTTGAAGAGCGGATGCGCGTCAAAGGTCCTGATTTTGCGCGTCAGATCAAAAAATCTGGCCACAAGAT
The DNA here is from genome assembly GCA_042093895.1 of Cognatiyoonia sp. Classification (GTDB taxonomy): domain Bacteria; phylum Pseudomonadota; class Alphaproteobacteria; order Rhodobacterales; family Rhodobacteraceae; genus Cognatiyoonia. The sequence continues at coordinate 67,891 of JBELEI010000009.1, forward strand.
GCCGAAGCGCGCCCGTAAGGCAGCCAAAAAAATCATTGAAAACATAGATTTAATGGATCATCCAAGATTGTCCCGCCAAGTCGATCAGGTGGCAATTCGGACGGCAATTGGCATCGTTACTGACCATCTTGAGACATTGAACCCGCGTGATCAGGCCATTGGACGGCTCTTAAACACTTTGGCAAAGTTCTCGTTCGTTTTGATTTTAGGGTTCGTCGCCGTGATTTGGTATCTGTGGTCACGCGGATCTATTTAAACGAAAAAGGCCCGCATTATGCGGGCCCATTCAGAAATTTCGGATCGCTTAAGCGTTTGGATAAATCGGGAATTTATCGCAGAGCGCTTCGACTTCTGCGCGCACTTTTGCTTCGACTTCGGCGTTTCCGTCCACGCCGTTTGCAGCCAATCCGTCGACCACTTCGACGATCCAATCAGCAACTTGGCGGAATTCAACCTCGGTAAATCCACGTGTTGTGCCCGCTGGTGTGCCCAATCGAACGCCAGATGTGACCATTGGTTTTTCTGGGTCGAACGGGATGCCATTTTTGTTGCAGGTGATGTGCGCGCGGCCCAAAGCAACCTCAGTTGCGTTGCCTTTGACGCCTTTGGGACGCAGATCGACCAGCATGAGGTGGCTGTCGGTTCCGCCTGATACGATATCAAGGCCACCTTTCATGAGTTGATCGGCAAGCGCTTGGGCGTTCTTGACGACCTGTGCTTGGTAGCTTTTGAACTCGGGGCGAAGCGCTTCGCCAAAAGCGACGGCTTTACCGGCGATGACGTGCATCAACGGGCCGCCTTGGATGCCGGGGAAAATCGCAGAGTTGACCTTTTTTGCGATGGCTTCGTCATTGGTGACGATCATTCCGCCACGTGGGCCGCGCAGAGTTTTGTGCGTCGTCGTTGTGGCCACATGCGCATGTGGGAACGGGGATGGGTAGAGACCCGCGGCCACGAGGCCCGCGAAATGTGCCATGTCTACAAGGAGATACGCGCCAACGCTGTCTGCGATTTCGCGCATACGGGCAAAGTCGATGATACGTGGAATTGCAGAACCGCCTGCGATGATCATCTTTGGTTTATGCTCTGTTGCCAGCTCTGCGAGCTGTTCATAATCCAACAAGCTGTCTTGTTTGCGCACGCCGTACTGGATGGCGTTGAACCATTTGCCAGATTGGTTTGGTTTCGCGCCGTGCGTCAGGTGACCACCCGCGTCGAGGGACATGCCGAGGATCGTATCGCCAGGCTGTAGCAATGCTTGGAACACGCCTTGGTTGGCTTGTGAGCCAGAGTTTGGCTGGACGTTTGCGAACTCACACCCGAACAGCTGCTTGGCGCGATCAATGGCGAGGTTTTCAGCAACATCTACGTGCTCGCAACCGCCATAGTAACGGCGACCTGGATAGCCTTCGGCGTATTTGTTGGTCATCACGCCGCCTTGCGCTTCCATGACGGCGGCAGACACGATGTTTTCAGACGCGATCAGTTCGATCTCTTTGCGCTGACGGCCAAGTTCGGCCTGCATCGCGGCGTGGATTTCAGGATCGCGTGTTTCTAGAGCTTCGGTGAAAAAGCCAGCGTCACGTACGTTCGCGTTCATAGGATGTCCTTTCGACAAGCAGCGCATTCTTTGAAGGCGTCTTAGCGCAGGTTTCCGATAGGAAAAAGCGTCAAAACGTCAATGATGATCATGAGTCCGACATGAGATCGCTAACATCGGCGGCTTGCGTTTCCTGTTGGATCATTGGACAACCTATTGGAACATTCAGAAGGTATTGGAAATGCCACGACCTAAGATCGCCTTTGTGGCCAGCCCCGTGTCGATTGCGCAAAAAGCGTTAAAGCTGCTGTCCGAGCGCCATGGAAATGTGGAGCAGGATAAGGCTGATGTGATTGTCGCCTTAGGCGGCGATGGCTTTATGCTGCAAACCTTGCATGCGACCCAGCATCTTGAGGCGCCAGTCTACGGCATGAACCGCGGAACGGTCGGATTTCTGATGAACGAATACAGCGAAGATGATCTACAGCAGCGTTTAGACGATGCCGAGGAAGAAGTGATCAACCCGCTGCGGATGACCGCGCTTTGTGTAGATGGCACAATGCATGAGGCCTTGGCGATCAACGAAGTTAGCCTGTTGCGGGCAGGTCCACAGGCCGCGAAGCTACGGATCACGGTAGATGGGCGTTTGCGCATGGAAGAGCTGGTGTGTGACGGCGCATTGGTGGCAACACCTGCCGGATCGACAGCTTATAACTATTCCGCGCACGGGCCGATTTTGCCGATTGGGTCGGATGTTCTGGCCCTGACTGCAATGTCGGCGTTCCGACCGCGTCGCTGGCGCGGTGCGTTGCTGCCCAAAGGGGCGGTTGTTCGATTTGATGTCAGAAACCCCGAAAAACGCCCGGTTATGGCCGACGCAGATGGGAAATCTGTAAGGGACGTCGCGAGTGTCGAGATCCGGTCAGAACCCGATGTGGCACACAAGATCCTATTTGATCCCGGTCATGGGCTGGAGGAGCGGCTTATTCGGGAGCAGTTTGTCTAATTGGTTATGTCCGCTTTGCGGACAATACCGCCGTTTGTATTTTGGTGGTCACTGACTTAGCTTCCTGAAGTCAAGCCCGAGAGGAGCAGGTAGTTGATGACCTATGATGAGTGTTTACGCTCAGCCTTTGTTGACTGGCAAAGCTGGCTGATCTTCCTATTGTTCTTTGCCATTTCCTTCGCTTTGCACAGAAACGGAAAGACTACATTCGCGATTGCATCTTTTGGTTTCGGTCTGCTTTTTGCTGTTTTTTGGGCATACATATTCTACGAGTTGAACTGTGTAGAGCTCATCGGTTTGTAAGAAGTATGGGCTCAGAGCTGTCATTGATCGCCCCAGTACTAAGAGGCGGGTGCTAGAATCTCGACCCGTTTCACATCCAACTCCGCTTCATAATCTGCACCATAGGCGACGATGCCGATGCTTGTGATTTGAGCGGGATCAAAGGTTGGGGGGAGGCCGCCTTGGGGGTTGAAGTTGGACCAGTTTAGGGTGACCTCTGACCAATCCGTCGACGAAACAAAGCTGGCAGAGTAATATTGCCAAGGGCGGCGGGACGTCGTTGGGCGTAGGTGGATGTAGTAGCGCCCACCGTTGCCGCGCGCGATTAGGGAGAGGCCGGTGGACGCCGCGTCAAAGGGGTCTGACAACTGAGTGCGGATCTGGATGAAACCACCGTTGTTGGCCGTGCTGACCTGACCCGACAAACGCGCGAAACTTTCATCGCCTTCGCGCATAAACGCAGCGCCACCATCTGAAACGCCGCCCATCACGCGGTCGCTGGTATAGCTCCAACCAGCTGCATCGCCGTCGGTAAAATCTTGGATGATCATTGGGTTGGCCCCCAGTGCGGTGGCTGACAAGAGCCAGAGTGCGAGTGCTTTCATGGCCTAGCACTTAGGGTGACCGGGCTACGTGTCCAGCCCGGGCGTTGGTGTCGCCTCGAGCAAATCGCCGGGTTGGCAGTCGAGAACCGTGCAAATCTTGGCTAAGGTTTCGAACCGGATGCCTTTGACTTTGCCTGATTTGAGCAGGCTGAGATTTTGCTCGGTAATTCCGATCTGGGCAGCCAAATCGCGTGATTTCATTTTGCGCATGGCGAGCATGACATCTAGGCGAACCGTAATCTCCATCAGACAAACGCCCTGTTTTCTTCGGCGATTTGTGATGCATCGCGCATGGCTGACCCGATGACCGTCATCAAACCTGCTGCTAATAGAAAGCCGATCATCGCTGAATCAAGCCCGATGGCAATGCTGCGACCACCCGTTGGGTTGGCGAGTGTCAGGAGGAGCGTGTTTACCGGGACCGATACGATTTGGATGATGGCAATCCCCAGCAGTCCTAAGCCAATCGATTGGATGAATTCTGCGGATTTTAGGGATACGGTTTGGCCTTTTTCAAAACATGCAAAGAGCTGCCGCATCTTGTTCAGGGTCCACACCCAAGCAAGCATCGGGAGCAGGCCCACCGATAACACGAGCGCCATTTGCCATGTTTTCAACTCGGGCGCGACGGCTACGGCTGGGTAGGCCTCTTGGAAAGCGGAGGCAGTCAATGTTGCTGTTGCCAGCGCATAAATCACGGCAACAACGGTAAGGACCATTGCAGCGAGCGCTGCCCATTTCAGGGCGCTCGCCAATCCATATGTGCTTGAGATGTTTTTCATCTTAATACCTTTTCATTTATAAAACTTACTGTAAAACAATAAAATATAAATGCACAAGGAGATTCTTATGAATATTTCAAAACTAACCTCATCAATTCTTTTAGCTGCAACATTGGCGGCCTGTAGCAGCGTCAATTTACCAACCGTTGCGCGTTTGAGCGCGTTGTCTCCGCTGGAGGCTGATCCCGAAGGGCTAGAGGTTGCATTCGATCTGCCGGTTGGCTTGGGGATCATGCCAGACGGCGCAAGTTTGGGCTTTGCGATGGAGCGATCCGATACCGGCGAAGTGCGCGATTTAGACCTAACGTTAGAGCGCCGAATGCTAGAAGGCGGATTTGTCGTATTCCGCGTTGCGCCAGAAGATTTGGCGTCAGTTCGCGCGTTTCAGGCAACCGCACGCGCTTGGAAAGATGAACTGGGTGGCGACGCCTCTGGCAGCATCAGTGCCGGGGTTTCGGTCTGTTTGATTGGTGACGGTCCCGTGGACGAAGCCGTGTTGTCATCGAGCATCCGAACGTCTGTTGACGGGCCATTTTTTCCATTGATCGTGAATGCATCTGTCGCGGATATCCTAGCGCAAGCAGCGACTGATTTGGATAGGGATGCGGCAGCAAGCCAGTGCCCGTAGACGGATATCGAGAGCAAAGAGGGATGGTAGCCAGGGATTTGGCTACCATTTATCCTATGACAACCGCCCGTAAAACGTCATGCGTGCGCTTTCTGACAGTTCCACTCCGGGCTCAGAGTTATAAGCCAAAACGGCGAGCATACGGGTGCGGTCACTTTCATTTGGCGACACGCGGTGGATCGAATTGCGGCCACGGAACAGCACCAGATCGCCGGGGTTCATGGTCAAAACGTTTGGTTTCGTGCGACCATCAAGCAAGTCGGCAACACCGGTGTAATTCATTTCACCCGCGTCGGCGTCGCGCAGGTCTTTGATATATTCAAAAGCACTGCCTGCATCCGGTTTTTGGATCAGAAGAGTGATCGCAAATGACGAGTTGTCGAAATGCCAGCCCAGCTCTTGTCCGCGGTTGGCGTAGTGGATGTTGATCGAAGACAACGGATCGGCATAGGCGTGCAGTTCTGTTTGCCCAACCGTAGTTTTGATGAATTGGCGAAATTCCTCGCTGTCATACAGCGCGCGCAGTGGGCCATTTGGGTCTATTTTGTCATCACAAATACACCCCTTTGAAGAGACAACCTGCCGGTTCGCAGGGTGGTCGTCCGAATGGTTTTGGTCATGCGGGGTGAGGTAGACCGAATGGTTTTGAGCGCAGAAATATGCCTGATCCTGGCCAGCGATCGCCTCGGCCTGCATAGCTGCAAGCGCTGACGCTTTGAGCAAATTCGGCAATACCAAAACACCGTCATCCGCAAGCGTTTGCGCGCATTGATCCATGTATCCAGCATCCGTTACCGGATGTGTTTCGAGATCGATGATTTCACTAAGCTTCATCGCTAACCTTTTGCGTAACCCATTGGGATAAGAGCTTCTTTTATCTCATCCAAGATGGCTGGATCGTCAATTGTTGCGGGCATTTTGTAAGCAGTATTGTCGGCAATGTTGACCATCGTTCCGCGTAGAATTTTACCTGAACGGGTTTTAGGTAGACGATCAACAACGGTCACCAGTTTGAATGCAGCGACGGGGCCGATCGTGTCGCGGACCAATTTGATGCAATCCGCCTTGACCTGTTCGTCCGTTGTCGCTGCACCCTTGTTGAGACAAACAAAACCCATTGGAAGTTGCCCTTTGAGCTGATCGGTGACGCCGATAACGGCGCATTCAGCGACGTCTGGATGCCCTGCCAACACTTCTTCCATTGCGCCTGTGCTTAGGCGGTGACCGGCGACGTTAATCACGTCATCGGTGCGGGCCATGATGTAGAGGTATCCGTCTTCGTCTTTGTAACCAGCGTCGCCGGTTTCATAGTAGCCGGGGAAGGTGGATAAGTAGCTTTTCTTAAAACGGTCCTCGGCGTTCCAAAGCGTCGGTAGAGTGCCGGGTGCAAGCGGGAGTTTGATTGCGATTGCTCCCAATTCTCCTGCGGGCATTGGGTTGCCACCTTCGTCGAGAATTTCAATTTGGAATCCGGGCAATGCCACAGTTGGGGAACCTATTTTGACAGGCAAAGCCTCGATCCCTGCTGGGTTGCCAATCATAGCAAAGCCAGATTCGGTCTGCCACCAGTGGTCATAGACCGGCACGCCCATGGTGCGTTGCGCCCATTCGATTGTGTCCGGGTCCGCGCGTTCCCCCGCAAGGTAGAGCGCACGCAGGCAAGAAATGTCGTATTTTTTGATCTCTTCGCCCGTTGGGTCTTCGCGTTTGATCGCACGGAAGGCTGTGGGCGCGGTGAAGAAGCTGCGCACGTTATGCTCAGAAATGACGCGCCAAAAAGTGCCTGCGTCCGGGGTGCCGATGGGTTTGCCCTCAAAAACCACAGTGGTGTTGCCGTGAATGAGCGGCGCATAGCAAATGTAGCTGTGTCCGACGACCCAACCGACGTCAGAGGCGGCCCAAAACACATCTCCGGGGTCGCATTGGTAGATGTTTTTCATCGTCCAGTTCAGCGCAACGAGGTGGCCGGCTGTTGGGCGCACCACGCCTTTGGGCTGGCCTGTGGTACCAGAGGTGTAGAGGATATAGGCTGGGTGGTCGCCTTTGACGGGGATGCAAGGAGCCGGATCAACACCTTTCTGGCAGTCATGCCAGTCAAAATCGCGATCCGTCAGTGTTGCGCGGCATTCATCTCTTTGGAAAATAACGCAAAAATCGGGTTTGTGAGTTGCTAGATCTATTGCGCCGTCAAGCAGCGGTTTGTACTCGACGATGCGGCCGGGTTCAATGCCGCAGGACCCCGCAATAATGGCTTTGGGTGTCGCGTCATCAATCCGAACTGCAAGTTCGTTCGCAGCAAAACCGCCAAAAACCACCGAGTGGATCGCGCCGATACGCGCACAGGCGAGCATCGCTGTCAGCGCTTCTGGCACCATTGGCATATAGATGATCACGCGATCACCGGTTTGCACACCTTTTGCCAAAAGGGCGCCGGCGAGGCCGGCGACGTCATCTTTTAGTTGGGCATAAGTGATTGTGCGTTTGGTGTCAGTGACCGGGCTATCATAGATGATCGCGGCTTGGTCACCGCGGCCGTTTTCCACGTGGCGGTCGACAGCGTTGTAGCACGTGTTCACCTCGGTGTCGGTGAACCATTTGTAGAGCGGGGCGTTGCTGTCATCGAGGGCTTTGGTTGGGGCTTTGGTCCAATCAATGGCTTTGGCTTGTTCCAGCCAGAACCCTTCAGGGTTCGTTTGCGCGTGATTGTAAACGTCTGCGTAGACCATTTGTGGTCCTCCCTCCACTAAGTGCTGTGTATTGGTAGGGGGGCGACACGGGGGCGGCAAGGCTGTTTGCGACGTGTTATCGCTGCGATTGTAAATTTCTTTTCTAAGCCGGAGGCGTTGCCTCCGGACCTCCGAGGTATTTTGGGCTAGAAGATAGGCTTGGATTACTTATCCGTAGTGAGAAACAGGTGTGCCCGCGAGGGCTGACATATTGAGAAGGCCTCGGGCGGTGATTGAGGGCGTCACGATATGCGCGCGGTTGCCCATGCCCATGAGGATCGGCCCGACCTCGAGTGCATCGCCTTTCATTTTCAATATGTTACGGACACCTGAAGCGGCGTCCGTATTGGCGAAGACCAGAACGTTTGCCGGGCCCTCAAGATGTGCAGCTGGGAATACGCGCGCACGAAGGGCGGGATCAAGTGCCGCATCAATGTGCATTTCGCCTTCATATGCAAAGTCGCGCGGTTGGCTGTCGAGGATTGCCATAGCCGCGCGCATACGGCGGCCAGAGTCACTGTCTAAGTTGCCGAACTGACTGTGGGAACACAGGGCAATATTGGGTGTGACGCCGAAACGACGGGCATGGCGGGCGGCACCGATGACGGTTTCTGCGATTTGTTCGGGTGTGGGTTCCGCGTGGACCTGCGTATCTGCGACGAACAGTGGTCCATCTTCGAGGATCATCATGGAAAGGGCTGCGACGGGGCACAGGGCGTCTGTACCGAGGATTTGGTCAACGTAGTTCAGGTGCCAAAGGAATTGACCAAATGTACCGCAGATCAGGCTGTCGGCTTCGTCGCGGTGGACCATCACGGCGCCGATCGCTGTGGTGTTAGTACGCATAATTGCTTTGGCGAGGTCGGGTGTCACGCCTTTGCGGGCCATGATGTCATGATAAGTTCCCCAGTAGTCGCGATATCGCGGATCATTTTCGGGGTTCACGATTTGGAAGTCAGTTCCAGGTCGAATTTTCAGGCCGGCACGTTCGCAGCGGCGTTCGATAACATCGGGGCGACCAATGAGGATCGGTTGGTCGGTTGTTTCTTCCATAATTGCTTGGGCTGCGCGCAGGACGCTTTCGTTCTCACCCTCGGCGAAGACAATGCGTCGCTGGGCTGTTTTGGCTGCCTCAAAAACGGGGCGCATCAAGAGCGCGGATTTGAAGACCGAGCTGTCCAGGCTTTCTTTGTAGGCGTCAATGTCGTCAAGCGGTCGCGTTGCTATGCCCGTTTCCATTGCGGCGCGGGCGACGGCTGTGGCGACAACACCCATAAGGCGTGGATCAAATGGTTTCGGGATAAGATAATCGGGACCGAAGGTCAGCTGTTCGCCGTGGTAGGCGGCCGCAGCCTCGGCAGATGTGGTTTCGCGCGCGAGGGCAGCGATGCCTTCGACGCAGGCGATTTTCATCTCGTCATTGATGTCGGTTGCCCCAACATCCAGCGCGCCGCGGAAAATGAATGGGAAACATAAGACGTTATTGACCTGATTGGGTACGTCGCTGCGGCCGGTGGCGATGATCGCCTTTGGATTGGCCTCGCGGGCGGCGGTGGGGTCAATTTCTGGATTAGGATTGGCCAGAGCAAAGATGATCGGTGCGTCGGCCATTTTCTTCACCATGGCAGGTGTCAAAACGCCGGGACCGGAGAGGCCAAGAAAGAGATCGGCGTCTTGGATGACGTCATCAAGTGTCGCTGGTGTGCTACCTTGGGCAAAGCACACTTTTTGAGGCGTCATTTCTGTTTCGCGCGCCTCATAAACGAGGCCTTCGATATCAACGAGCCACACATTTTCGCGTTTGACGCCCATTTTCAACAACATGTTAAGACAAGCAATACCCGCAGCCCCACCGCCGGTGCTGACGATTTTGATGTCTTCGAATTTTTTACCCGCCAAACGAAGCGCGTTGCTTGCCGCAGCGCTCACCACGATGGCTGTTCCGTGCTGATCGTCATGAAAGACGGGGATATTCATGCGTTCGCGGCAAATTTTCTCGACGACAAAGCAATCGGGTGCCTTAATGTCTTCGAGGTTTATTGCGCCAAAAGTTGGTTCCAATGCGCAAACGATGTCGGCGAGCTTTTCGGGATCAGATTCGTTTAGTTCGATGTCAAAACAGTCTATGTTTGCGAATTTCTTGAATAGGACGGCTTTGCCTTCCATGACCGGTTTTGATGCCAGACCGCCGATATTGCCAAGCCCCAAGACGGCAGTCCCGTTGGACACGACCGCAACCAAATTCCCGCGTGCGGTATAATCGCGTGCGGTATCCGGGTTGGCTTTGATTTCAAGACAAGCCTCGGCCACGCCAGGGGAATATGCTAGCGAAAGATCGCGCCCGTTCGCCATTGGTTTCGTTGCGCGGATTTCGAGTTTTCCGGGTTTTGGAGAGCGGTGATAATTGAGCGCCGAGGTCCGAAGGCTATCATTTTTCTGGTCGGTCATCTGACGTTCTCCAAATATAGTTTAATATTAAACTAGTTTTCTTTTGTGACCTTACGGCAATGTGAGCGTAAGGGAAACCCTTTGTTCCGGACCAAGTTCCGGGTTGCATCATGCGTGCTCTCGCTTAGAGTTTCTGGAAACCTTTTGGAGGGATCTCATGAGTCTGATGGATGAAGCGCGTTCAGTACGTGAAAACGCCCATGCGCCCTATTCGAAGTTCAAGGTGGGAGCTGCGGTTCAAACGGCTTCTGGTGCTATCTACCGCGGCTGTAACGTAGAAAATGTTGCCTATCCTGAGGGGACCTGTGCCGAAGCGGGCGCAATCGCCGCAATGGTTGCAGCGGGCGAGCGCGACATTCGCGCTGTGGCTGTCATTGCAGATAGCCCTGATCCGGTAAGCCCGTGCGGAGGGTGTCGCCAGAAAATCGCAGAGTTTGCATCGGCCGATGTCGTTGTGACGTTGGGAACCGTGGATGGTGGGCTTTTTGAAACCACTGTTGGTGATCTTTTGCCGGGCGCGTTTGATCAAGACTATTTGTCTAAGGTGTAACCTGTGGATGCGCGCGCGATCATTGCGAAAGTGCGGCGAGAGCAATCGCCGAGTGAAGCGGAACTTATCTGGTTTGCCAACGGCTTAGCGAATGGCGCGGTTTCCGATGCGCAAGCGGGTGCATTTGCTATGGCTGTGTGTCTGAATGGTTTGGGTGATGCGGGTCGTATATCGCTAACCAAAGCAATGCGGGACAGCGGTGATGTCCTAAGCTGGGATCTGGATGACCCAGTCGTTGATAAGCATTCTACCGGTGGTGTTGGTGATTGTGTGTCACTGATCCTAGCCCCAATGCTGGCTGCTTGTGGTGTGCACGTTCCGATGATTTCTGGTCGCGGTTTGGGTCATACTGGCGGAACATTAGACAAACTCGAGGCAATTCCGGGTGTTTCGACGCAGGTGAGTGAAAAGCGACTGCGCACAATCGTTGAGAGGGTTGGCTGTGCAATCGTAGGCGCAACGGGTGCGATCGCGCCCGCGGATAAACGGCTCTATAGTATCCGCGATGTAACCGCGACGGTCGAAAGTGTCGATCTTATCACGGCGTCAATTCTTGCCAAAAAGCTGTCCGAGGGGTTGGGCAGTTTGGTTTTAGACGTCAAAGTTGGATCAGGGGCCTTTATGAAAACAGAGGCAGAAGCGCGCGCGCTTGCTACTGCCTTGGCCGCCACTGCGAACGGCGCGGGGTGCTCTACCAAGGCACTTATCACGAACATGGATCAACCTTTGGCACCTGCACTTGGGAACGCTTTGGAAGTTGGGCTTTGCATGGAGGTCCTGTCCGGGAACGCGGCTGTTGCTCCGCGATTGCGTGAGTTGGCTGTGTCATTGGGTGCGGTGGTTTTGGAGCTGGCTGGTTGGGAGCGAGCCTTGGCAAAGATCAAATTAGAAGACAGTTTGTTAGATAATTCCGCACTTAGATCATTTTCGAACATGATTTCAGCATTGGGTGGACCACCTGATATGGCAGAGGATTGGCGCACCCACCTCGCGAGCGCACCGATTGTTGGGGATGTTTTGGCACCGGAAGCGGGCCATGTTTCACAGATTGATGGAGAGGCGTTGGGGCTCTGCGTTGTTGGATTGGGCGGCGGCCGTCAGGTCGAAAGTGATCGGATAAACCCGGCTGTCGGGCTAAGTGATGTTCGTGCGTTGGGCGCCAAAGTTGAGCGTGGGCAGCCGCTGGCGACGATCCATGCTGCCGATGAAGACGCCGCAGAACGCGCCGCGCAACAGGTTTTGGCAGCGTTTACGCTTGGCGACGCACCAAAGGCCACGCCATTGGTCATTGCGGAGGTTGGGTAATGGCCCGCGCTTTTTTGATTGTCATTGATAGTGTTGGCATCGGCGGCGCCCCGGATGCGGACCAGTTTTTTAACGAAGATGTCCCTGATACTGGATCGAATACCTTTGGCCATATCGCGCAAGCCTGTGCCGCGGGCCAAGCGGAAGAGGGCCGGAGTGGGCCTTTGATTGTGCCCAACATGGCGTCGTTAGGGTTGGGGGCTGCGTTAAAACTTGCATCCGGTTTGGATGTTCCGAATTTGAATCACACGGTTTCCGGGGCTTGGGCTGCCGCGACTGAGCATTCGATTGGGAAGGACACGCCGACCGGTCATTGGGAATTGGCTGGCGTTCCCGTGCCGTGGCAATGGCATACGTTTCCCGATGAAACGCCTGCGTTCCCCCGTGCGATCACAGAAATGATCTGTGAAATCGCCGGTACAGACGGAATTCTCGCGAATTGCCATGCGTCGGGTACCGAGGTTATCGACGAATTCGGGGCTGAGCACGTCAAGACCGGGTGGCCAATTTGTTATACGTCGGTGGATTCTGTTTTGCAGATCGCGGCGCATGAAAAGTACTTTGGATTGCCGCGACTGTTGGAACTTTGCGCCGCGCTGGCCCCTATGCTGCATGACATGAAAGTTGGACGGGTTATCGCGCGACCATTCATAGGCGACGCGCAGGAAGGGTTTACCCGCACCGTAAACCGCAAAGACTATGCGATTGCGCCCCCCGCGCGCACGCTTTGTGACTATGTTCAGGCGGCTGGCCGCCCAGTTCACGCGATCGGCAAGATTGGAGATATTTTTTCGATGCGGGGAATTGATGACGTATCAAAAGGCGCGGATGTTGATCTAATGCGTGATCTAAAGGCACGCGCGCGGACTGCAAAAGAAGGTGCTTTCGTATTTGCGAATTTCGTAGAATTCGACAGTTTGTACGGCCATCGACGTGACGTGAGCGGGTATGCCCGTCATTTGGAATGGTTCGACCGAGAATTGGGAGCAGTTTTGGCGAACATGCAGCCCGATGACCTATTGATTGTCACCGCGGATCACGGCAATGACCCGACTTGGTCGGGCAAAGACCATACACGAGAGCGCGTGCCGGTTCTGATGCATGGTGCGGGGGCCAGATCAGTTGGTCACATCGATTTTGTTGATGTCGCCGCCACCATCGCGGCCCATTTGGATGTGCCCTATGAGGGTCAAGGAAAGTCAGTTTTATGAACCTGCAATCGATGCCTAAAATCGAACTTCATTTACACCATGAAGCCGCTGCGCCACCGAGTTTTATTCGCGGTCTTGCGAAAGAAAAGAACATTGATATCAGTGGGATATTCGATGAAGACGGCGGATACATCTTTCGGGATTTCGAACATTTCTTGACCGTCTATGACAGTGCATGCCTGCCTTTGCAGACACCTGAAGATTTTCGCCGACTAACGCTCGCGGCGCTCGAAGAGACCGCCAAGCATGGTGTGATTTATTGCGAAACCTTTGTGTCTCCTGATTTCTGTGGCGGTTCGGATTTGACCGCGTGGAAAGAGTATCTGGCGGCAATCAAAGAGGCGTCTGACGAGGCTGAGCGCGACTTTGGCATCGTTCATCGCCCGATCGTCACGTGCTTGCGCCACCTCGGACCAGAAGCTGCAAAACCTTCGGCGCGTTGTGCTGCGGAAACGGCGGGTGACTACCTTGTTGGATTTGGCATGGCCGGGGCGGAAATGATGGGGCGTCCGGGTGATTTCGCTTATAGTTTTGACATGGCACGGGAAGCGGGTTTGCAATTGACGTGCCACGCTGGTGAGTGGGGTGGGCCAACGATGGTTGCAGAGACCCTGCGTGATTTGAAGGTTTCGCGGATCGGGCATGGAATAGGGGCGATTGAGGATCCCGCTGTCGTACAGCAGCTGATCGAACAGGATATCGTGCTAGAGGTTTGTCCGGTTTCGAACGTAGTGCTTAAGGCAGTCCCAAGCTGGGAAGATCATCCGATCCAGCGTTTACGTGACGCAGGTGTCAAAGTCACAGTTTCCACTGACGATCCGCCGTTTTTTCATACGACGATGACCGAAGAATATGAACAATTGGCAAAGCGGTTTGGGTGGGGCGAGGACGCGTTTCGAGATATCAATCGGATTGCCTTGGACGCGGCCTATTGTGATGCTGAAACCAAAGCCGTTTTGGCGCAAAGATTGGAGCAATCATGACTGAACATGTCACCCACGTAACGCACCCTCTGGTTCAGCATAAACTGAGCTTGATGCGCGATGCATCGACATCGACTGGTCAGTTCCGACAGCTTTTGCGCGAGATTTCGCAGCTCTTGGCCTATGAAATTACGCGGTCATTGCCGATGACGACCAAGCAAATCGAAACGCCGTTGGAAGTGATCGATGCGCCTGTGTTGGCGGGAAAGAAGCTAGCGCTTGTTTCGATCCTGCGCGCCGGAAACGGGTTGTTGGACGGAATTCTAGAACTGATCCCATCAGCACGGGTCGGTTTTGTTGGGCTTTACCGCGATGAGGAGACTTTGGAGCCGGTTGAATACTACTTCAAAGTGCCGACCGAAATGTCTGAACGCATGGTGATTGCGGTTGATCCGATGCTGGCGACTGGCAACTCATCGGCCGCTGCGATTCAGAAATTGAAGGATGCTGGCGCAAAGAATATTCGATTTATGTGCCTATTGGCTGCCCCGGAAGGTATCGCTCGGATGAAAGAAGCACATCCCGATGTGCCGATCGTAACTGCTGCGATTGATAGTCACCTGAATGAAAACGGATATATCGTTCCGGGACTAGGGGATGCGGGTGATCGTATGTTCGGCACAAAATGAAGTAAGTCCGCCTTTACAGGATTGGGCTTTTACGGCACATTGCCCCTACATTTTGTGGGGGTTCGAATGCGGCGGCATCTTTTTATTACGCTTTCAGTGGTCACGTCATTGGCGAGTGGAGCTGCAATAGCTCAATCAAGCGGCATACCGGCTGAATTCCCTCCAGCGGAGTATGCTGGCAACCAATATGTAGATAGTAATGGCTGTGCGTTTATTCGCGCAGGGATCAGTGGCATCACAAATTGGGTGCCACGCGTTGACCGAAGCCGGTCCCAGGTCTGTAATTTTGAACCGACCTTTCCTGTCGCCGATGCTGCGCCAGAACCAGCGGTCGAAGCGCCGGCTGTTGCGATGGCCCCAGCCGCTGCGCCTGCTGCACCTGCGTCGACTGGGTCTTTGGTCCTATCGCCAACGGCCGCAGATTTACAGCGTCCAGCACCGCGCATTGCATCAGCGCCTGCACCAGCAGCAGTCGCAGCGCCAGCGGCGCCACGCATGACTTTGGCAGAAGCATGTGACGGTAAATTCGGCGTTCAAGCAGGATTTATCAGCAGCTCTACCGGTGAGCCAATTGATTGTGGTCCAGCGCCTGTCGCGACAGCCACTGTCGCAGCACCTGAGCCTGCAGTTGCCGAGGTTCCACGCATGACGTTGGCGCAAATTTGTGACGGCATGTCGACGGGCAATATTCGATATATCGATGCGAACACCGGCGAACCGATTGTCTGTCCGTCAGCACCAGCTGCTGTGGCGACCGTCGCGGCACCTGCATCGACCGGCCCACGCGAATTGACCTTTGATGAAGGCATCATGGGGGCGGCGTGCAATCTTGCGCCGACGAATGGCGGTAAACGCGTTGAGTGCCAGCCGAATGTTCAGCAGTCGCGGGCGACGATCTCAACGATGGGCGCATCAGTCCCTGCATCAAATCCGACAGGTCTGTTAGCGGTTCCTCAACCACCCGAGGGTTATGCTGCCGTTTGGGACGACGGACGTCTGAACCCGAACCGTGGATTGCAGACCCAGCGCGCATTTGCGGCGGCGCCGCGGACGACATTGTCGAAACCGTTTATTCAAGTTGGCAGCTTTGGCGTTCACGGTAACGCTGATCAATTGGTTGCTCAGTTGCGTTCAATGGGTATCCCCGCGCAGACATCTTTGCGCGGATCGTTGAAATTGGTTGCTGCGGGTCCATTCGAGACCAGCGCAGTTCAAAACCAAGCGTTGTCTCGGATCCAGTCTTTGGGGTTCCGCGACGCTTATTTCAAAAACTAATAGCTTTCTCCCGGGGAAAGGTCTCGCGTGTGTTTTGCGGGGCTTTTCCTCGTGTGCAACAAGTATGCGCGCTAGTTGCAGATGCCCTGCAGACTGACCCATGTGTTGTCGTCTAGGATTGGCAGCGTTTCTTCAGATTTATGTTCGAACCCATTTAGGTCGGTCCCGCGCGATTCAGCGTCGGCCAAGAAAGCGTCAAGGTCGATGCGCGCATCTGTGGCTGCGGGGGCCAATGTATCCGGCAATGCGACTTTACGGTCGGTATTATTAAGTGACAATGCATAGTCGCGCAGGTGGTCTTGTGAAATTTCGCCGGTGGTGAGTAGCCGCAACGTGGCTTGGAGCCCTGCAGCATCTAAAAACGGGATCAAAGGGTCTGTTTTCAAACTGTCGGCATAAGCGGAGAGTGCATAGCCCGCTGGCACAGCAGGGTCGGCGGCCTGTTCAATGACGTCTTGATCCAAAACGATAACGCCGCCTGGCAATGCGAGTGATGTTCCAATGCTGCGCGGCAACGCGGCGATGCGTATGGCGGTGTCCGTTCCAAAAAGGCGTTGGCCAAGGTCCTTCAATGCAGTGGTTCCTCGGGTGGATTGGCACCGAGCGCCAATTTCGGCCTGCAAATGTCCCAGGACGGATGCACCAATTTCAGCGCGTTGCGATGCAGGTAGGACGCTCAACGCTTGCTGACGCATTGCATTTGGAAACCAAAAGACGGCCAAAAGCGCGGCAACGGCGACGATGGTCGCGGAAAACACCCAGCGGCCACGGCCGTGTCGGGGGCGTTTATTCAAGAGTGATCGGCGGATTTTTTCAATCGCGTCGATCATCAGATCATCGTTGATTTCGAGTGTTTCTTCGGCGTCTTGTTCGGGGGCAAATAGAGCAGGGCGCGTGCCCTCGTTCAAACGTATGACTGCGGGAAGCGACCAGTGGGTCAAAACACGACCAGAGCTGTCCGTCATCACAAGCGTTGCATGGCCAAACGAGATGATGACATCACGCCGCTGGGCATCAGCGTCCTCACGCCAAAGGCCATCGCTTTCTAAGCGGTCATATTGGTCAAGTGCTGTCATGCGTCTGCTCGTTTTTCTACATCTTAACCAATCGGCGACCCAAAGGGTAGCGATATGCACACGGCTGATGTGGGTGCAGGCGCGCGATCAGAGCGTCTTGGCAAGTGTCCGCAGTTCGAATTTCTGAATCTTCCCTGTCGAAGTTTTTGGCAGCTCTTGGAACACGACTTTCTTGGGGCATTTGAACCCTGCCAAGCGTTCCCGTGTAAAGGCGATCACTTCCGCTTCGTCAGCGGTCGCGCCTTCTTTTAGTTCGACAAAGGCGCAAGGGACTTCACCCCATTTGTCATCGGGTTTGGCGACCACAGCGCAAAGGTTCACGGCTGGGTGGTGCATCAGCGCGCCTTCGACTTCCACCGAGCTGATGTTTTCGCCGCCAGATATGATGATGTCTTTGGCGCGGTCCGAGATTTGGATGTACCCATCTGGGTGTTGAATGGCGAGGTCCTCGGAATGGAAGTAGCCGCCTTCGAATGCTTTGGCCGTCGCCTCTGGGTTTTTCAGGTACCCTTTCATGACGGAATTGCCGCGCATGACGATCTCGCCCTGCGTACCGCTATCCATCGCCACTTGGGCCATCTGATCGTCTACAACTGTGATGTGCTCCATTTGCGGATATGCGACGCCTTGGCGGGCTTTGATCGCGGCTTGATCCTCGGCTGGTAGGTCATCCCATTCGTTCGTCCAAACACACTCGGTGACGTGGCCATAGGTTTCGGTCAGGCCGTAAACCTGCGTGACGTTGAAACCCAGTTTGCCAACAGCCTCGAGAGTAGCGGGGGCGGGTGGCGCGCCCGCGGTGAAAACCTCAATCGTGCGGTCAAATTCGCGACGTTCTTCGTCCTTTGCATTCACGATGAGGTTGAGAACGATTGGCGCGCCGCCAAAGTGGGTTACGCCATTGTCGGCGATCGCGTCATAGATTGCTTTGGCCGTTATATCGCGACAGCAAACGACGGTGCCACCCAAGACGGGGATCATCCAAGTATGGTTCCAGCCATTGCAGTGAAAAAGAGGAACAATCTGCAAGAGTGTTGGATACAGGGTCATCCGCCAACTGATTGGTGTGCCCATGGTCATCAGGTAGGCGCCGCGGTGGTGATAGACCACGCCCTTTGGGCGGCCCGTTGTGCCAGAGGTATAGTTCAGCGCGAGGCTTTCCCATTCGTCTTGCGGCAAGATCCACTCAAAATCTGGATCTCCAGTCGCGATGAAATCTTCGTAATCGGTTTGTTCGCCGATCCCAGCGACGCCCGCAATTGGATCTGGCACTTCGATGATCTTTGGAACAGGGCCGGTCATCAGATCCAATGCTTGCATGACCGCAGGTAGGAACTGACTGTCAACAAGCGCAACCTTTGCCGCGCCGTGATCCAAGATGTAGGCGATGGTGTCGATGTCGAGACGCGTGTTTATCGTGTTCAGTACAGCGCCACAGGCAGGCACACCAAAAGCGGCCTCAGATTGCGCGGGAATGTTCGGAAGGATCGTCGCGACGACATCACCGGGAGATACGCCAACCATAGTAAGGGCGGAGGCGAGACGTGAAACCCGTTCGTAATAGGTTTGGTAATCGAGCTGATGATCACCATAGATTAGTGCAGTCCGTGTTGGATACACTGTTACGGCGCGTTGGAGGTGACTAAGTGGTGTGAGGGGCACATAGTTTGCGGCGCATTTGTCCAGCCCAGTTTCATCTGACATCCAACCCATGTCGCGTCTCCCTAGCGTGTCGTTTCATGCACTAGTTATGCATTAATTCAATTGTCAGACAATTGAAGATTTGGGCGATGCATGCAATTCAAATTTCGCACGATAATATTCCAATTGCGACTTTGGCTGAGCTGGACTTTTCACGAAGTGCTGAATTGCAGCTGTTGCCACAAATCAGGCCTCATTCCATTCGAAAGAAACGTAAGATGGTCGAAAATTGGCATTTTTGGTCAAATTGAATTCGAAGCAACTTAAAAATCAGCAAGAATGTGCGTTCCGAAACACTGGTTTTCTGTATTGAAAGAGCAATTTAGGCGGTTTTGTTTCAATCTTGATGAGTATTTTCTGAATACCCATTAACTGTCTCTAGATTCACAACAATGACACATTGTTACCTTTATTCGAACGCAGATGCGGCACTCGAATCATGCTCACTGCTCTTAACGCTTTGGTAACCAACCGATTTGGTGCCTTTGCAAGGAGGGGAAATTCGAATGTTTGATTTGGGACATACTAGCGAGTTCGCTAACCATGCGTTAACCGGTATTCCGGCGACTGACGCGCCTGTTGACTTGCCTTTGGGGATAGCAGCCGGAACTAAGGTAGCGACACCGCAAGGTTGGCGCGTTGTTGAAGGCATCGCACCTGGCGATCAAGTTCTGACCTTTGATGGCGGGATGCAAACGGTAATCGGTGTCGATCGTGAGATCGTTGGCGGAACCGGTTCCAAGATCGAACCATCCAAATCGCCTTTGGTCGTACCTGCCAGCGCACTCGGAAATTCACTTGAATTGACGTTGATGCCGCACCAGGCCGTTTTGATCGAAAGCGATATTGCGGAGGCGGTATTTGGGGATCCCTTTGCAATGGTTCCAGCGGAGGCTTTGGAAGGCTATCGCGGGATAGAGCGCGCGGAGCCCATCGAGCGTCTTGAAATCGTATCATTGCGGTTTGCGCGAGACGAAGTGGTATTTGCAAATGTCGGCGCGCTTTTCTTGTGCCCAAAAGCAAGGGATCTCTTGGAGAGCGCAGTTGCGACAGAGCCGTATTCCGTCATGCCGCTTGAGCAGGCTGATTTACTCGTGACTTTCTTGGAAGACGAAGACAATGGCAGCGCATCCGCCGATCAAGCGCTAGAGCTATTTTCTGCTGCCGCTTAATGCATTCCTAAAGCCAAGCAGCTTTTGTGAGGGGCACCCATTCGAAACTGGGTGCCCCTTTCTTTTTGTGCGGCTTAGGCGGCTTTCTTGCCGGCGCCATAGCGACCATAGAACGTCGCATTCTTATCCGCCATTTCGCGCAATAGGGCTGGCGTCGCGAAGCGTTCGCCGTAGGTTTCTGCCAGCTGGTCGCAGCGTTCTGCGGCATATGGGGCGCCTAGGATGTCGAGCCAGCTGAATGGGCCGCCAGACCAAGGTGCAAAGCCCCAACCAAGGATCGCGCCAACGTCGCCTTCGCGGATGTCTTCTAGGACGTTTTCTTCCAAGGCGCGGACAGCCTCTAGGACTTGTGCAAATAACAAACGGTGCTGCACTTCGATCAGGTCAGGCTGATCGTCTGCCGTTGGGTATTTGGTTTCAAGACCTTCCCACAGACCTTGGCGTTTGCCTTTGTCATCATAGGCATAGAAACCAGAGTTCGATTTGCGGCCCAAGCGACCTTCGTCGAACATCCAGAAGAGCACTTCGTCCTGTGCATCGTCATAGGCGTCGCCCATGGCGGCTTTGGTCGCTTTGGCGATCTTTACGCCGAGGTCGATGGAGGTTTCATCCGTCAACTGAAGCGGGCCAAGCGGCATGCCGACCAGTTTCGCCGCGTTTTCGATCAATGCAGGTGCGACACCTTCTTTGACCATGCGGATCCCCTCATTGATGTAGGGAATGATGCAGCGGTTGGCGTAAAAGAAGCGTTCGTCGTTGACGACGATTGGCGTCTTGCGGATCTGGCGCACAAAGTCGAGCGATTTGGCAACAGCGCGGTCACCAGTTTCGCGGCCCTTAATGATCTCAACCAGCAACATTTTGTCGACGGGTGAGAAGAAGTGGATGCCGATGAATTGCTCTGGGCGTTTAGACGCTTTGGCCAGTTCTGTGATCGGCAGGGTCGAGGTGTTGGTGGCAAAGATGCAGTCTTCGCCGACGATGGCTTCGACTTTCTTGGTCATCTCGGCTTTGACGCCAACGTCTTCGAACACGGCCTCAACGATCAGATCACAGCCTTTGAGCGCGTTGAGGTCAGTCGTCGCGTTAATCATTCCCAACACGGCTTCTTTCTTTTCTTCGGTCGCCTTTTTGCGCTTGATGCCTTTGTCCATGTAGTCGGCTGTGTAGGATTTGCCTTTGTCAGCCGCGTCTTGATCGCGGTCGATCAGGACGACCTCGATGCCAGCAAGAGCTGACACCAGAGAGATACCAGCGCCCATCATTCCTGCACCCAAAACGCCAACTTTCTTGACGGTTTCGTCAGCGACGTCCGGGCGGTTCGCGCCTTTTTCCAGCGCTTCTTTGTTGATGAAGAGCGAGCGGATCATCGCCTCGGACGATGGGTTCATCAGAACGTGTGTGAACCAACGGGCTTCGATCTTGATCGCCGTGTCGAATGGCACCATCGCGCCTTCATATGCTGCGGACAGCAAAGCTTTGGCGGCCGGATAGACACCTTTGGTTTTGCCGTTAATCATCGCAGATGCGCCGACATAGGTCATGAAACCAGCGGGGTGGTAGGGCGCGCCGCCTGGCATTTTGTAACCTTTTTCGTCCCATGGTTTGACGATTGATGGCTCAGACAGCACCCAAGCCTTGGCTGCGGCCATCAACTCGTCAGCTGGGACGACTTCATCCACTAGGCCGGCAGCTTTTGCCTTCTTTGGATCGCTCAACTTGCCTTCCAATAGGAAAGGAGAGGCTGCCATCGCACCCATTTTACGTACAAGGCGTGTGGTGCCGCCCATGCCCGGGAAGATGCCGACCATAATTTCAGGTAGACCGATTTTGGCCTTTGGATTGTCTGCGGCAAAGATGCGGTGGCAAGCAAGCGGAATTTCAAAGCCGATACCAAGCGCAGTGCCCGGGACCGCACACGCGATTGGCTTACCGCCTTTGTTTGTCTTGGGGTCCATGCCAGCACGTTCGATTTTGCGCAGCACAGCGTGGGTTGCCATCAGGCCATCCATTAGGCCTTTTGCCGGGTTGTCGCCCGCGCTTTCCTTCATCTTTGCGATGATGTTGAGGTCCATGCCACCGGCAAATGAGCCTTCTTTGCCAGATGTGATCACGACGCCTTTGACGGCATCATCGGCAAGCGCCTGATCAATCAGTGCATCGAGATCATAGAACCCTTGCTGGTTCATGACATTCATAGACTTGCCAACTGTGTCCCAGGTGATAACGGCGACACCGTCAGCATCTGTCTTCATGTTAAAATCAGTCATGTCTCTTCTCTTTCGTTTCCACGGGCCCATCGAAATGCGCTATCGTTTTTTTGCTTTGTTCATTTGATCCCTGACGGGACCTTCAAATTGTGTTTTCAACTTGGTTTTGCTGTCCGAGGTGCAAAACCGCCATTCAAGTCCGAGATACATTGCGATCGTGTCGCTTGGTTCGGCCTTTATTATTGTGTTCCCGTCATCGTCGAAGAATGAGAGGTCGAATTTCGCGTTGATGACATCTTGTGTTTTGAACTTGGCGCTAATGCATGTCCGCTTGCAGTTCGTAGCGCCCAAATCACTGACGTATTTACGATAGAAGCCAAAAGCAGCGACGAGCTCATCATGCGTTTCAATTCTGATAACACTTGACGCAACGCCAAAGTGGTAAGGTAAGTGCAAGGTTGCCGCGAGTGCTGGCATATCCCCCGCAAAAAACGCAACATCAGTTCGGTCCAAGAGATCTTGGACAATTTCGAATGCATCTGTCTTGCTAGGCAATCCCACGTATTTATTCTCTCTTCATTCCTACCGCTGTTTCCAATCGACTGACCGATCCAAATTTCTTGGTTTCCTGAATTTCGTAGGCACCTGCACGTCTCCTGGCTGCGTTTTTCAGCAGCTTGTTTGGAAAACCGTTAGATTGCTCAGGACGTCAGCTCTTTCTTTCCCTCTCTTTTGTGTCTTGCGGTACCTCTGAGCGCGTCGGAGGCCCCCGTTGAAATTTTTGTCGTGTTGGTCGAAGCACAGATCCGCCAACCCAGCCCGACGTGCATGGTCATAACTGTCGTATCTGTGACCGGCATCACGTGCGTGCCATTTTCATCGAAGTACTCGACAGTATGCACGGACTCGATTTTGTCGCGGCCCTTGAATTTGGCAGATTGGCAGGTGCGTTTACACTTAACGCCATCGAACCCAAGTGTGTGCTCCCGGAAGATGTTAAACGCTGTTCTCATTTCGTCGACGTTGCGAATAGCAAATGCCTCTGTCTGAGTGCGGATGTGATGCGGTACGTGAACCAGCTTGCAATGCAAATCGAAGTCACCCGATGTGTAGGCTTGATCGATGCCGTCCAATAAATCTTGGACGATTTTCTTTGCTTCTGCTGGGTCACCGTAGCGCATTACGATTATACCCTTTCGATGATGGTTGCTGCGCCCATTCCGGATGCGATGCAGAGCGTTGCAAGACCTGTGCCTTTGCCCGTGCGTTCAAGTTCATCGAGCAATGTGCCAATGATGATTGCACCCGTTGCGCCGAGTGGGTGACCCATGGCGATCGAACCGCCATTAACGTTCACGACGCTTTCATCAACGTCGAAGCGTTGCATGAAACGAAGAACAACTGAAGCGAAGGCTTCGTTGACTTCAAATAGGTCGATGTCGTTGATGGACATGCCCGTGTCCGCCAGGATCTTTTCAGTCACTGGAACCGGACCCGTCAACATGATGGTTGGATCTGTACCGATTTTTGCAGTACCGCGAATTTTTGCACGCGGCTTAAGACCGTAGGCTTCGCCGAATTCTTTGTTGCCAATCAAAATACCAGCCGAACCATCCACGATCCCAGAAGAGTTACCAGCGTGGTGGATGTGGTTAATTTTTTCTAGGTGCGGGTATTTCATCAATGCCACGGCATCAAAACCGGGCATGACTTCGCCCATTTGTTGGAACGAGGCGTTCAAAGACCCGAGAGCTTGCATGTCTGTGCCCGGGCGCATGTATTCATCATTGTCCAGAATGGTCAGACCGTTGATGTCTTTGACGGGTACGATTGATTTATCGAACCGATTGTCTGCCCAAGCTGCTGCTGCGCGATCTTGGCTGCGGACAGCCATCGCATCGGCGTCATCGCGTGTGAAACCATATTCGGTTGCGATGATGTCTGCAGAAATACCCTGGGGGACGAAATATGTATTCATTGCGATGGATGGGTCGACTGCGATAGCTGCGCCATCTGATCCCATGGCCACGCGGCCCATCATTTCAACGCCACCGGCGATATAGGCTTGGCCTGCGCCGCCTTTGACTTGGTTCGCGGCGAGATTCACAGCTTCCATGCCCGACGCGCAGAAGCGGTTGATTGCAAGACCAGGGATGCGTTCGTCAAGATCGGATGCCAAAACAGCCGTCCGTGCAAGGCAGCCACCTTGTTCGCCAACTTGGGTCACATTGCCCCAAATAACGTCCTCAACCGCGTGCCCTTCTAGGCCGTTGCGTTCTTTGAGTGAGTTTAGAACACCCGCGGACAGGCGTGCTGAGGTGACCTCATGCAAGCTGCCGTCTTTACGGCCTTTGCCGCGCGGCGTGCGCACGGCGTCATAGATATAGGCTTCGGTCATTGTCGTCTCCTTCAGGATGCACCGGGCAGGGCGCGGGGCATCAGGTCATAAGGGTGTTGCCAACCATCTAACTGAGCAATGTTGTCAAGCCAGCGGTCGATATTGGGAAATTCTGTGCGGTCAAAGCCGTATGGCTCTGGGTAATAGAGATAGGAACAGCAAGAGAGGTCTGCATTGGTGACGTCGCGGCCAACGATCCAATCGCGTCCTTCGAGGTGCGTATTGAGCGTCGTGTAGGCTGCAGCTAAACGGCCTTGAGTGAACTTAATCACCTGCTCTGGGCGTTTGTCCTCGGGGAGGAAATTCATCAGGAAGCGCGTCATGCCAGCTTGGGAGCTTAGTTTGTGGTTGTCCCAAAGAACCCAGCGAAGGACCTCGTATTTTTCGTCAGCCTCACCGCAAAATTTTCCTGTTTTATCAGTGATGTACTGTTGAATTGCGCCGGATTGGCTAAGACGGAAATCGCCGTCGACCAAAAGCGGGGCTTCGGCCATAACATTCTGCGCGCGATACGCGTCAGAGCGGGCTTCGCCGGCAAAGAAGTCAACTTTGACAACTTCCCAGTCGAGACCAGAGAGTTCGAGGGCGAGGGCGGCTTTATACGCATTCCCGCTTTCGCCGAAGCAATGTAATTTGATTGTCATGTCGCGACCTCCCTTCGCTATTTTTTACGTTCCGGCAGTTCCGCCTGAAAGAGTTTCAGTCGGTGCCCGAATGTGTTCTCATTTAAGACGCTGTCGAAGTTCTCAAACAGAAACGACAGAGCCTCTCCCTCATCCAGATCGCTTTCCCTCGCGAACTTCTTGAGCCTGCGGTAGCCGTCCTCTGTCATGGCGACGGGAAAGCGGCGGGTTAGGCGAAGTCGTTTGGGCATCTGGTCCTCAAGTGTTGTTAGGGTGGGCCTTGCGACCCACCCTATGATCAGAAGTTAGCAGCCTCCAGTGCCATCACGGTATCGGCACCAGTATTGATCCGCGCCAAGTGCATTTTGGTCGCGGGCAACTGACGTGCCATATAGAAGCGACCCGTCGCGATTTTGGTTTCATAGAATTCTTTGTCGGCAGCACCTGCATCCAGTGCTTCTTGTGCAGCTTTTGCCATCATAGCCCACATGTAACCCAATGTGACGTGGCCCATCATGTGCATAAAATCGTATGAACCAGACAAAGCGTTGTTCGGGTTCGTCATGCCGTTTTGCATGAAATACATGCCCGCGGCTTGCAGATCCTTTGACGCATCCTTGAGTGGCTCAAGGAAGTCAGCTTTGATTGCTTCGTTGTCGCCGTTTTCTTTGATGAACGTTTTGATCATCTCGAAATAGGCCATCACATGCTTGCCGCCATCTTGCGCCAATTTACGGCCCACAAGGTCAAGCGCCTGAACGCCGTTTGCACCCTCATAGATCATGGCGATGCGGGCATCGCGTGCAAACTGGGACATGCCCCATTCTTCGATGTAGCCGTGGCCACCATAAACTTGCTGTGCTGCTGTCGCGTATTCAAAGCCTTTGTCAGTAAAGAAGCCTTTGATCACAGGTGTAAGCAATGAAATCAGGCCATCAGCTTCTTCATCACCGTTTTTATGTGCACGGTCGATGAGTGTGCTACCCCAGAATGTGAGCGCGCGCGCACCTTCGATGAACGATTTTTGTTCCATCAGGTTACGGCGGATATCAGGATGCACGATAAGTGGATCGGCGGGACCCTCTGGGTTTTTCGCCCCAGTTACATCGCGACCTTGCAAACGATCGTTCGCGTAGATCACCGCGTTTTGGTAGGCTGCTTCTGCTTGGGCATAGCCTTGTAGACCAACACCCATGCGGGCTTCGCTCATCATCACGAACATCGCGCGCATGCCTTTGTGTTCTTCACCAATCAAATAGCCAGTGGCTTCGTCATAGTTCATCACGCAGGTTGAATTGCCGTGGATGCCCATCTTTTCTTCGATGTTGCCAACGGACACGCCGTTGCGTTCACCCAATGAACCATCTTCGTTTACGAGGAACTTTGGTACGATGAAGAGGGACACGCCTTTGATGCCATCTGGGCCGCCCGGAATTTTAGCCAACACCAAGTGAATGATGTTGTCAGCCATGTCGTGCTCGCCAGCGGAGATAAAGATTTTTTGGCCAGAAACTTTGAAAGAGCCATCGCCCTGTGGTTCAGCCTTGGTGCGCATGAGACCCAAATCAGTCCCGCAGTGCGGTTCTGTCAGGTTCATCGTGCCGGTCCATTCGCAAGACGCCAACTTAGGGAGGTAAGTTTGCTTTTGCTCGTCTGAGCCGTGCACCAAAATTGCGGACAAAGCACCGTGGGTCAGGCCCTGGTACATGTTGAATGCCATATTGGCGCTGACCATTGGTTCCTGAGCAGCGGTGTGCATCACGTAGGGGAGACCCTGGCCGCCGAATTCTTCTGGCACGTCCATGGCTGTCCAGCCGCCTTCTTTCATTTGTTCAAACGCTTCTTTGAACCCAGTCGGCGTGCGCACAACACCGTTTTCTAGAACACAGCCCTCTTTGTCACCGACAACATTGAGTGGTGCCAAAACCTCAGATGACACTTTGCCCGCCTCTTCGAGGACAGCATTGGTGAAGTCACGATCTAGGTCAGAAAACCCAGGAATGTCCTGCTCGCTGACCTTCAAGAGGTCATGCAAGACAAACTGGAGGTCTTTGATGGGTGCGGTGTAACTAGGCATATGGCGTTTTCCCGTTCTAGGCGGCTACTGTTTTTGACTTGGCAAGCTCTGCAAGTTTTGCAGATCCCCAGTCCATTTGGGCTTTCAACTCACCAATAGCTTCTTCCAACTCAGCCTTTTGGGCTTCCATGTCGGCAAGGTGTGATTTGGCAAGTTCATATGATTTGCTCAGCTGGGTCTCTTGGCTATCATCCATGTGATAGAGATCGAGCAGCTGGCGGATTTCTTCCAATGCAAAACCAAAGCGCTTGCCGCGGAGGATCAATTTGAGCCGAGCACGGTCACGTTTGGTGTAAAGACGTTTTTGGCCTTCACGGATTGGGAAGATAAGTTCTTTGGCTTCGTAAAAGCGCAGGGTGCGTGGTGTCACGTCAAAGGCGTCACACATTTCGCGAATATTCAAAATTTCAGTCATAACTAAAAATCCAAGTATCGAATTTACCGGACCCCATGTCCGGTCATGCGGCGCACCTGTGCCTCTTCCTTGAACCTTACAAGCTTTCTTGACGTTTACGTAAACGGAACGTAGCGTCACTTTTTACCTGACGAAACGTCAGCAAAGATGACCCAGCGTCATGCGCAATTTAATAACGGTTACGATCTGGAAAGTTTTCCCCGCAAAGCCATAAAAATATGACCTTTGGGAGAGATTGCTATTTTAGAGATTTAGCAATCGTATCGCGTTGCTGTTCTAATTCTTCGATAGCAGTATCTAGCTGTTTGCGTTGTTCGCGCAGCTCATCAAGCTGTTTACTCGCAAGTTCGACCCATGATTCCATTTGTGCATTGGTGCCGTCGTTCTCATAGATCATCAGCCATTGGCGGATATCCTCGAGCGCAAAACCCCAACGGCGACCGCGCATGATCAATGTCATCCGAGCGATTTCGCGGCTGTTGTAGAAACGGGAACGACCTTCTTTTTCAGGAGAAAGCAGTTCGATATATTCGTAATACCGCAGTGTGCGCGGTGTTACGTCGAACTTGGCACACATCTCTTTGAACGAAAGTCGCTGGTCGGTCATTCGGGCCTCCTGATTACAAACTAACACCAAGTCGAATTGGTGAGCAACTTTCTTGCGCCCGCTGGCGTCAATTTCTCGTGCGCCCTTCTGGTTGATGTGTTGGGCTTGTGCTCCGCCGGATTTGTGACAGTGTCTGAAAACCTAATGTGATGGCGTGTCATGACCGAGATTCAATCTGATCGTAAAAAGATAATTGCAAAGCAGTTTATTTCAGCGTTGCCGCACGCACGTGCGCTGGGCATGGAAATTGTTGAGATTGGGGACGGCGAGGCAGAAGTTAAGATGCCTTATGATCCCAAACTGATTGGTGACCCAGAAACCAAGGTGATTCATGGCGGTGCCGTTTCGGCGCTTATGGATACGTGCTGTGGGGCGGCCGTCATGGCGCACCCAGCAGCTTTGGGAAGTACGGCGACCTTGGATTTACGGATTGATTACATGCGTCCTGCCAAACCGGGTGATGACATCACAACCAAAGCGACATGCTACCATGTGACAAAGTCAGTGGCCTTTGTGCGCGCCGTTGCAATGGACGCAGACAAAGATCGTCCCGTTGCGACCGCCACCGGCGCATTTACTGTGGTGGAGGTCTAAGATGGCAAAGCGTCCCGAACCCGTCCAAGTCGTCAAGCAGCGCCGCGATGCAGTACTGCAATCCTTGGTGTCAGGCGTGCCCTACATACAGTTTATGGGGATCCAGATTGAACGTCGCGGCGATGAGCTAACGGGTATCTTGCCCTACACGGATATGTTGATTGGGAATCCAATGTTGCCTGCATTGCACGGCGGTGCGACTGCTGCGTTCTTAGAAGTGACGTCAATCATTGAATTGAGTTGGGTTTTACTTTGGGCAGATATGGAGGCTGGTAAAGATGTCGATGCAAGCACGCTTACCATGCCGAAGACGATCGACTTTACTGTGGATTACCTGCGATCCGGTTTGCCGCGCGACGCCTACGCACGCGCCCACGTTAATCGGCATGGTCGGAGGTATGCGTCGGTGAGCGTGGAAGCGTGGCAAGACAATCGTCAAAGGCTCTTCGCCAAGGCCAGTGGCCATTTTTTGCTGTCCTAAATGGCGATCTCGTCTGATCTGACGTACCGGCGCGTGCTTTCAATTGCGGTGCCGATCATGCTGGCGAACGTCACGGTTCCATTGCTCGGCGTTGTTGACACGGGTGTCGTTGGCCAAATGGGTGACGCGGTCCCGATCGGCGCGGTCGGGATCGGCGCGATCAGCCTGACAGCGATTTACTGGGTATTTGGTTTTTTGCGGATGGGAACAGTTGGCCTAACTTCGCAAGCGATGGGTGCCAGCGACCCGGATGAGGTGGCAGCCCTATTAAGTCGCGTATTGGCCATTGGGTTTGGGGCTGGATTGGTTCTGATCCTTTTCCAATCAGCTGTTTTCTGGTTGGCGTTTCAAATCTCCCCGGCCAGCGGCGCGGTGGAGACATTGGCACGCGACTATATGGCGATACGAATTTGGTCAGCCCCCGCGACGATCGCGCTTTATGGGGTCTTGGGCTGGTTGATCGCGCAAGAACGCACCCGTGGCGTTTTAGCTGTGCAGGTTTGCATGAATGGCTTGAACATCGGGCTCGATCTGATTTTTGTCCTGCAATTGGGCTGGGGCGTTGCGGGCGTTGCCTGGGCAACGTTTTTAGCCGAGTGGGGCGGGTTAGCGCTGGGCCTTTGGCTGTGCCGCGACAACTTTAGGACTTCGGCTTGGCGCAACTGGTCGCGGGTCATGGACCGGGTTCGTTTGATCCGAATGGCCGTCGTCAACGGCGACATCATGATCCGATCAGTGATGCTTCAAGCGATTTTTGTGAGTTTTCTGTTTTTCGGCGCGCGGTTTGGTGATGTGACCTTGGCGGCCAATCAGGTTTTGCTCCAGTTTTTGACTGTTACGGCTTTTGCGATGGATGGGTTTGCATTCGCAGCGGAAACCTTGGTGGGTCAATCTTATGGCGCGAAATCGCGGGCACGACTGCGACGTGTCGTTGTATTGGCAAGTTCTGGCGCCGTTGCAATTTGCGTCTTGATGGCTGTGGTTTTTGCGATCTTTGGAAACACTGCAATTGATTTAATGACGACTGCACCGGATGTCCGTGAAGAGGCACGGCGATATTTAGTTTATATGATTTTGTCGCCCTTGCTGGGCTGCGCGGCGTGGATGTTAGATGGAATTTTCATCGGTGCGACGCGGACCAAAGATATGCGCAACATGATGACAATCTCAGCAATGGCATATTTTTTGGCCGTTTGGCCCCTGATGTCAGTCTTTGGAAACCATGGGCTGTGGATTGCGATGTTATTCAGCTTTGTCGTGCGCGGGGTCACTTTGGCGCTGCGATATCGCGCTTTGGAAGATGCTGCAGCGGCGCAGAAAACGTTCTAGATTAGCGCCAAAGCGCGGCATCGACTCCAACCGCGTCTGCGACATTTGCAAATCCATCGGCGAGCAATAACTGGTCTAGACCACTCGCGATGTTGTGCGGAAGTGAGATGCCCTGAAAAACCATGGCGGTGTATAGTTGCACGGCCGAAGCACCTGCGCGAATCTTCATATAGGCTTGAGTTGCAGTGCTCACGCCGCCGACACCGATGATAGGTAAACGCGTATGCTCGCTTAGCATCGCCAGGACACGCGTGGATTTTTCGAACAATGGTTGGCCAGATAGACCGCCTGCTTGACCCGAGTGAGCACTTTTCAAACCATCGCGCGACAATGTGGTGTTGGTGGCGATAATGCCCGAAATGCCACTGGTGTTCGCCACTTCAGCAATCTCGATGATTTCATCTGGCGTGAGATCGGGGGCAATTTTTAGAAAAATTGGAATGGGAACATCGAGTGTTTCATTCGCCTCGACGACACCGGTCAGGAGCGATTGCAGCGCAGCGCTGCCTTGTAGATCACGCAGTTTTTCGGTGTTGGGTGACGAGACGTTAACCGTCGCAAAATCAATATTCGCACCGCAGTGTTTCAGAACTGTCGCGAAGTCTTTGGATTTGTCTTCACTGTCTTTGTTCGCACCAAGGTTCAGTCCGACGATCCCGCGGTGCCCGGCTAGGCGTTCGTTGATTTCAACCATGCCGTCATTGTTGAACCCAAAGCGGTTGATTGCCGCTGCGTCTTCGGTCAAGCGGAACAGTCTTGGCTTTGGGTTGCCAGGCTGTGGACGAGGGGTCGCTGCGCCAACTTCAAGAAATCCGAAAGCAGATTTCGATAGAGCCTTTAAGGCGGTCGCGTTCTTGTCAAAACCGGCAGCCAGCCCGATCGGGTTCTCGAGAGAGAGACCAGCCACATGTGTTCTTAAGCGCGGTGTCGTAAATGCACGTGTTTTTGGACCCAAACCGGCCCTTAGCGCGATCAAGGCCAGAGCATGAGCGCGCTCTGGATCAAACCTCCGTAAGAAGGGCAGGCTGATTTTTTCAAGTGGTGTCATTTGAAATCAGGGAAAACGTGCGCGCCGTTTTCAAAGCGCAATGGTTTGGTCCAAACGATGTCGTTGAGACGGATATTGCGGTAGAGATGTGGGAAGAGCACACCCTCGCGGGCGGGTTCCCACTTGATAAGATCCAAATCGTCGGCTTCGACTGCGCACAGAACCAAATCCCCTGCGTCTGAGAAATACTTTTCCGCGGTTTCGGCAACGGTCTCGGCAGTCGAAAAGTGGATATAACCATCGGCAACATCAATCGGTGCACCGGGTGTTTCGCTTTTCTCTTGCAGCTCCGCCCATTCATTTTGGCGGAAAATCTTGTAAATCAACATGCCGCTGTCATGGCGTGTCGTTTTCACCGGGTCAAGCCAAAGTGGCGTCATACAACTGTTGCTTGAATGGTGTATTGCCGGGACGTAATGGTTTGACTCTGATTGCGGGTCTGGCCAAGCTGGGATTAGTCCAAAAAGGGGGATCTATTCATGATCAAAAGAATTCTGACTACGGCAAGCGCTTTGTCACTGACAACAGGCATGGCTTACGCCGATTTTTCATTGAACATTATCCACATCAATGACCTTCACAGCCGTATTGAACCGATCAACCGGTTCGATTCTACGTGTAATGCCGAGGACAACGCTGAAGGTAAGTGTTTTGGCGGTTATGCGCGCGTTAAAACAATGATCGATACGCTACGCAGCGATCTGGCTGGCGAAAATGTGATCGTTCTGGATGCCGGCGACCAATACCAAGGTTCGCTGATGTACACGACATATAAAGGCGACGTTGAGGCCGAAATGGCTGAGATTGTTGGTTTTGATGCGATGGCTGTCGGGAACCACGAATTTGATGATGGTGACGAAGGCCTCGCAAAATTGGCTGACGGCGTGTCGTTTCCAATCATTTCTGGCAACATCGACGTAAGTCGTTCAAACGCCCTTGCCGGCAAAGTGGATAACCACACTGTCCTCGAAGTTGGCGGCAAGAAGATCGGTATCATTTCTGCGCTAGCGACTGATACGGCTGTCACGGCTGCACCATCGGATGCTGTGATCTTTACTGACGAAATTGAAAGCCTTCAGGCTGATGTTGCGGCGTTGGAAGCGGCAGGCGTAGATATCATCATCGCGTTGAACCACGTCGGCGTTAAGAAAGACATGGCCATCGCGGAAGCGGTCGCAGGTATCGATGCTGTTGTTGGTGGTCACTCTCACACCAAATTCTCAAACACTGAAGAAGGTGCGATGGCTTATCCGACAATGGTTGGAAATGTGCCGGTTGTGCAGGCTTATGCGTATTCGAAATACGTTGGTCACCTTAAGCTCGAGTTTGATGATGCGGGTAATGTGACGTCTGCGACAGGTGATACGATCTTGTTGGATGCGTCAGTTGCAGAAGACCCAGCGATTGTGGCCCGCGTGGCTGAGTTGGCTGGTCCGATCGAAGAGATGAAGACCCGTTACGTCGCTGACGCAGCTGCGGCCATTGAGGGTGACCGGTCTGTATGTCGCGCGGTTGAATGTGCGATGGGCAACCTTGTTGCTGATGCGATGTTGGCCCGCGTTGCAGATCAGGGCATTCAAATCGCGATCCAAAACGGTGGGGGTCTACGGGCGTCTATCGGCGAGGGGGCGGTCACAATGGGCGACGTCCTAACTGTGCTACCTTTCCAGAACACGCTTTCCACTTTTGAAGTGTCTGGGGCCACAATGGTTGCGGCGCTTGAAAACGGTGTAAGCGAAATGGAAGAGGGCGCTGGTCGCTTCCCACAAGTTGCAGGCATGACCTTTACTGTTGATCCTGCAGCAGACGCCGGCAGCCGTATTTCGGACGTGATGGTTGGTGGCGAAGCCATTGATCTAACAGCAACATACGGTGTTGTTTCTAACAACTACGTCCGCAATGGCGGTGACGGATACTCAATGTTTGAAGACGCAAGCAACGCGTATGACTTTGGCCCTGATTTGGCTGATGTCACCGCGGAATACCTTGCTGAGAACGGCCCTTACCAGCCGTATACAGACGGACGTATCACTGTAAAATAAGCCAAACGGCTAGAGAATTCAGAACGCCCGCGCTACACTGCGCGGGCGTTTTGTATTGTGAGGACGTCAATGAAGCATCCTTTGGAAGATTTGATTTCGGCCAAAATCAAAGAGGCTGAAGATGCAGGCATGTTTGACGGGCTTGCTGGTGCGGGCAAACCGCTGCCAAAGGTAGAAGACCCTGCAAATGCCTATTTCAATCAAATCATGCGTGACAGTGGTGCCGTGCCAGAATTTGTGAAACTGGCAAAAGAATTAGAAGCGAAACGTGCTGCGTTGCGTGATTGTTCAGATCGTACCGAACGAAAAGCGTTGATGCGTGAAATTGCAGAGCTTGAGCCGCGCGCCGCATTGGCCAAAGAAGCATGGGCCAAATAGATGTGTGGTCGCTTTGCATTCACGTTACCCAAAGACGCGATGGTTCAACTGTTTCAGGCGACACCTTCAAATAATCTGCCGCATTCTCCGAACTACAACGTTTGTCCGACAACGCAGGTGCATACAGTCACATCGCTGGATGGCGCGCGGCGACTGCAATCGATGCGCTGGGGATTCATTCCGGCGTGGTACAAGGCCGCTAACGATGGGCCGTTGCTGATCAACGCGCGGTCCGAGACGATTGCTGAGAAACCGGCGTTTCGAGACGCTTGCCGAAACCGGCGCTGCTTAATCGTCTCTAGCGGATTTTACGAATGGAAACGCGAAAAGGGTCAGACCCCGCTGCCTTGGTGGGTTGCGCGCGCTGATGCGGAACCGATGGTATTTGCTGGGATTTGGCAAAACTGGGGTACTGAAGGCGATCAGCAACCGACCTGCGCAATTGTTACGACTGATGCCAATAAGGCGATGGCGCCGATTCACCACCGTTTGCCAGTGATCTTGGAGCCGGAGGATTGGGCGCTTTGGCTGGGAGAGCAGGGGAAGGGGGCTGCGAACCTAATGAAAAGCGCCCCCGAAGAGGCGCTGACATTTACACGTGTCGCGACGACCGTGAATTCGAATAAAGCTGAAGGCCCTGAATTAATTGAGCCTTGGGAGGATCACTGACCCAGATCAGGGTCGTCGAATGAAATCTCGCCACGATACTGGTTGTTTGAAGTCCAATAATCGTAGTTGTCACCCCATGTTCGGGGCGCGAGAACGACCAGTTCAGTGCATCCAGTAACCTCTATATCCCAGTCATTATTGTTAGCAATCCAGCCGGATTGCCAGCCACAAGTGTCGTTCCAGTCTGCGGAGTACAGCCATACCCAATAGCCGCTTTCATTATTGAATTGGACAGTATCACCAGGCTGGATATGAAGTTTCTTGGGGAAGAAGCCATCACGTAGAATAGTCATCTCATGCGTCACAGCCTGTGCCAAGCCAGAGTTCGCTATGCATGCGAATGCCGCCGCAAAAATGAGTTTGGTCGCTGTTCTAGTCATATCAAAACCTTCGAGTTACTAGGGCATAGGTACATCTTAAGCAGTGATTACTTGTGAAATTTGGCAGTGATATGACCGGTATGTATCGTTAGAATGTCCAATTGCGTTCGGTTTGGAAACATAGCGCACCATTTTGTTGCTTTGTTTCGATTTGGAGAACGAAATTTGGTTGATCAAGAACAGGCTCGCTGAGCAGGTCCGGGAACAAATCCGAAGTTCTGTCGCGATTGATGGTGCGAGCGCACGGATCTGTTGATGACCTGAAAATTCTTTGCGTTTCTTGTTTTTTAGAAGCGATCAGTCGGTTGACCATCGAAGCGGCATCACCTAATTACACAGTTGCGCAGCGGGCGTTGTGTAATGGTAAGACCTCAGATTTCCAATCTGATGATAGGGGTTCGATTCCCCTCGCCCGCTCCAAGCATCTCTTTCCATTCTCATCTTGTCCTTTTGCAACCCGAGACTTATCTGACACCGTACACGGGGCAGGGCAAAGCATATGGCTGATACATTAATCCAATCAGAAGATGATCGCGCGGCCTCGAAAAAAGTGGGCTTGTTGCGCCACCTTTGGCCTTTTGTGGCCCCTTACAAAATTATGTTGGCACTCGCGACCGTCGCTTTGGTGGTAACTGCGGGCCTGTCGCTTATGTTGCCTCTGGCTGTGCGTCAGGTCGTCGATAATTTCAATCAAGATAGTGCCGCACTTTTGCAGCAGTATTTCTTGGCAGCGATTGGAATTGTTGCGCTTTTGGCTGTCGGAACGGCCTTTCGATACTACTTGGTGACGCGCCTTGGAGAGCGCGTGGTTGCTGACATCCGAAAGGGTGTCTTTAATCGCATGATCGGAATGAGCCCAGCGTTCTTTGAAAAAATCATGACGGGCGAGGTGTTAAGCCGGATTACGACAGACACGACGCTGATTTTGTCAGTGATCGGAAGCTCGGTTTCGGTGGCGATGCGCAATGTTTTGATTTTGATCGGTGGCATCGGTTTGATGCTTTGGACGTCGGTAAAAATGTCAGCATTGGTATTATGGCCAATCCCATTCATCGTATTGCCCATCATCCTGTTGGGGCGTCGAGTGCGACGTCTTTCAAAGGAAAACCAAGACTGGATCGCGACCTCTTCGGGCGACGCGTCTGAGCAACTTTTGTCGGTTCAAACGGTTCAAGCGTTTACGCACGAGAAACTTAGCCGCCAAAAGTTTGGGGATGTGACCGAACACAGTTTTGAAGCTGCCAAAAAGCGGATTGCGACTCGCGCATTCCTGACAGCGATTGTGATTTTCATGGCGTTCTCGGGTGTTGTCGGATTCTTGTGGATGGGCGCGAATGATGTGCGGAACGGATCAATCTCGATCGGTGAGTTGGTCCAGTTCATGATCTACACGATTATGGTCGCAGGCGCTTTGGCAGCATTGACCGAAATTTGGGGCGAATTGCAGCGCGCGGCGGGTGCCACCGAGCGATTGGTCGAGCTGCTTACGGCTGAAGATCAAGTCCGTGATCCAGAAAACGGTGAAATGATCGATGCGAGGTTGCGCGGACAAATTACGTTTGAAGATGTTTCATTCAGCTACCCATCGCGGCCCTCAATAGCTGCATTGAACGGTGTGAACGTGGATATTCAACCGGGAGAAACCGTCGCTTTGGTGGGTCCCTCGGGGGCTGGAAAAACGACAATCATTCAGTTGGTTCAGCGTTTTTACGACCCCCAAGATGGTCGCGTCTTAATTGACGGTATTGATGTCAAAGACATGCAGCGCTCAGACTTCCGTGGAAACATTGCGCTGGTCCCGCAAGATCCTGTCATATTTGCAGATACTGCGCGCGAGAATATTCGATTTGGACGCCCGGACGCTACTGACGCTGAAGTTGAAGCAGCGGCCAAGGCCGCTGCCGCGCATGATTTTCTAATGGCGCTTCCTGATGGATATGACAGCGACGTTGGTGAGCGCGGTGTGATGCTGTCAGGCGGACAAAAGCAGCGTATCGCTATCGCCCGTGCGATCCTGCGCGACGCGCCGATTTTGTTGTTAGATGAAGCGACATCGGCGCTGGATGCGGAAAGCGAAAGCGCGGTTCAGGCTGCTGTTGAGCGTCTTTCCAAAGACCGAACCACACTGATCGTCGCGCATAGATTGGCGACGGTGAAAAAGGCAGATCGTATCATCGTGTTTGAAGCGGGGCAGGTCGTCGCGCAAGGGACGCATGATAGCTTGGTTGTAGAGGGCGGGCTTTATGCGCGCTTGGCCAAGCTTCAGTTCACGGCCGGTTCACTCTCTGAATAACTTTGTTGCGTGGCGTCAGACTTGCGCGAATTGGGAAATTTCTACATCGTGTCCTCTAGGGAGAGTGCCGCGCCGTTTGGCGTGCGCGCAGAGTGAATAAATCGGGAGGAGTACGGCGTGGCCTTTAGGAATATCGACGATCGGAACGCAATCGAAAACGAAGTTTCTTGGGAAAAGCGCGAGCTTCCCACGACTATGTACGAAATGGTGAGCGAGACCGCTGCGCTGCACGGGAACCGCAAAGCGATTACGTTCCAATTGCAATCCGGCGTAAAGGATCCTGAGGAAACGTTCAGCTGGTCCGAAGTCAAAACAAAGACCGCGCAGACTGCGAACTTGTTCCGATCGCTTGGTATTGGTGAGAATGATGTTGTCGCTTATCTGATGCCGAACGCCAGCGAGACGATTTTGACCTATCTTGGTGGGCAAGTTGCAGGCATTGTTAATCCGATCAACCCGCTACTGGAAGCGGAACAGATCGCGGCAATTCTGCGTGAAACCAATGCAAAGGTATTGGTGACGCTGAAAGCATTCCCAAAGACAGATGTTCCGCAGAAAGCGGCAGAAGCTCTTACGATGGCGCCGAATGTGAAGACGGTATTAGAGGTGGATCTGCATCGTTATTTGACAGGTATTAAGAAGCTAATTGTGCCGTTGATCCGCCCGAAGAACCCTGTTTCTCACAACGCGCAAGTTTTGGATTTCATGGCTGAGGTCAACAAGCAGCCAACCGAATTGGCGTTTGAAGACAGTAAGGTTGATCGCGTTTCTGCCTATTTCCATACAGGCGGTACGACAGGCATGCCAAAGGTCGCGCAGATGCGTTACTCTGGGATCATCTACAACGCGTGGCTGGGCCATAAACTCTTGTTCACAGAGAACGATGTTCAGATTTGCCCGCTTCCGATGTTCCACGTGTTTGCTGCAATCGTTTCACTGGGCGCTTCGCTTAAATCAGGTGCGCAGGTCGTATTCCCGACGCCACAAGGATATCGGGGCGACGGTGTTTTCGACAATTTCTGGAAGTTGATTGAACGTCACAAAGTGACATTCATGATCACTGTCCCAACAGCGATTTCGGCGTTGATGCAGCGCCCGGTTGATGCGGATATTTCGACATTGCGCCAGGCGTTTTGTGGGTCTGCACCTTTGCCTGTCGAACTTTATAAAAAGTTCGAGGCGGCAGCGGGCGTCAACATTTGCGAAGGCTATGGTTTGACTGAAGCGACGACGCTTGTGTCGATCAATCCGCCCGAAGGTGAAAAGAAGGTCGGTTCAATCGGCCTGCCGTTCCCGTATTGCGACATCAAGATTATGTCTGTGGCTACGGGAGAAGAAACAGAAGCTGGTGCTATCGGCGAGATTTGCATCTCAAATCCCGGTGTTTCGATGGGCAACACTTATACAGAAGCGGCCAAGAATGTTGGTCTCTACTACCCTGGGCCGCAATCTGAAACGCAGTACCTTCGTACAGGCGATTTGGGGCGTATGGACGAAGACGGGTATTTGTGGATCACGGGTCGCGCGAAGGATTTGATCATTCGTGGCGGGCACAACATTGATCCAGCTGAGATTGAAGAAGCTTTGGCCAGCCACGATCAGGTTGCCATTGCAGGCGCGATTGGCCAGCCAGACGCACATGCGGGTGAAATTCCATGTGCATATGTCGAGCTAATTGCCGGAGCGACTGTGACGGTCGAGGAGTTGCAGGCATTTGCAGAAGAGCACATCCATGAGCGAGCAGCGCATCCAAAGTATATGGAGATCGTGGAAGAACTTCCAAAAACAGCTGTTGGCAAGATCTTTAAACCGGACCTACGCAAAAGCGCGATGACGCGTATTTTTAACGCCGCATTGGCTGAACATGACGCGAGCGTTGTTGCGGTCGTTGAAGATAAAAAGCGTGGATTGGTGTCCAAAGTGCAAAAGGGCGACAATTGTGATGAAGCAGCAGTTGCTGACGTTATGGGGCGCTTTATCCCGAAATGGGATTGGGCGGAATAAGCCAGCCAAGCAACCGAAAGAAATCTTCGCGTGGTATGTCGATGCTGCGCGAAGATAGGTTGAATATGCTCGCATCGAGAATTGCTGCTAGAGTTTGGACCATGGTCAGTGTGTTTGGCCTTGCTGGGTGCACGCTTGTCGACCATGTGGCTGGGTCAGCAGTCTGGGCGCCTGAGCGAGGGATCAATGCGGTCAGTTCTGCAACGGGTACAGCGCCATTATTAAATTCTGAAGGCGTACATGTAATTCGTAACCATAAAGGTGGGCGAATTATTGCAGTGGAGGCGCAGCGACGGGCCTTGCTTGATTGGGGAGGACCGGTTCGGATTGAAGGCTTTTGCAATTCAGCGTGCGTGATCCTTACGAGTTTGCCGAACGCTTGCCTTTCACCCAATTCCAAAATTGGCTTTCACTCCGCGAACATCAATTTTGGACCGGTCGGAAATCGTCAGATCGCAGGCTATCTTCGGAATGGTGTGAAATCAGAATTTCTTGAAAAATGGCAGTTCGTTCCGAATACAGAGCTATTTAGCATTACCGCGCAGGACTTCGTGCGACGCGATACCGAGACATTGCTTTGTTGAAAGTAATATAAGCGATGTTCGTGATTTCAGGCCGGTCTTTTGATTTATGCAGCGGACATGAGTTCGACGAGGCGCGCGAATTCCTTTAGCTTGTTTCGGTCTTCGTCATTCCAAATTCGTGGGTTTTTTGACATGATCGAAACCGCACCGACACACTGACCACCCACGAATAAGGGCGAACCGAGGAACGCCTCCAGCTTCTCAGCTTTCATCAATGTACAGCGAACATCGATGGGCGTTGTGCTTATTGATTGGAGCTCAAAGTCATCGCCATTATGGATGACTTTGCCCGTGCAAGTATCGATTGCCGCGAGTCCTTCGATAACTTCGATCTCTGAGGAATGCTGAGACAGCATATGGTGGTTGCAAATGCCATTGGACGCATCTTTGACAGAGGCTATAACAATATCTACGTCGTAATCTCTCTTTATTTGCTGCAATAATAAGGAATTAACTCTGATAGGATTTTTCAATGAGCTTACCTCAAGGCGTGTAATGGTGTTCTTAAAATACACCTAACGTTTAGCTCAATTTTTTGCCAATGATCAATCCTTAATAGATCTACGGGTGAATTTATCGCGTCAAAATTGTGGGCGATTGGCGATGGAAACCTCAGGTGCGTTGTTTGTAGTAGGTGTCTTTGTGCACAATTAAACCGTCGCGGAATGTCAGGATATCTACGCTCAGAAACTCTTCGGTTGTTCCGTCTTTGTGGCGTGCGGTGCGGCGATATTCGCAATAAGCTTTGGTGTCTGTCACTGCACAATCTAACGTTTCCCAGTGCACATTCTCGACCTTGTCGAAAAGACCGGCGAATATGCCACGGATTACTTCGGCGCCTTCAAACCGCACGCCGTGCACATCTGGACCAGTGGCATGGTCGAAAGTTGCCTCCGGTGAAAAATATTCCATCACAGCATCAATGTCGTTGGCATTAAAAGCGTCGCCGATAGCATCTACTAATTCGCGTGTTAGTTTTGTCATATTTCTATCCTTCAAAGGCCGATTGTGGCGCAGGTTTTGGCAAAGAACGGGCTGCCGGGGTCGGCCAACACATTTAGTTCATCAAAGTGGTCTACATCCGGGACAACGTACATTTCGATCGTCCTTTGGTTGCTGGAGTATTTGTCGACATACATTTGAGCTTGGCGCTGGAACTCATCTGTCTCCGCACCACCCACTACGACTAGCTGAGACGCATCGGTGAGGGGTGGATGGTTAGTCATCGGACTAAGTTCGTCTGCTTCGATAACATCGAGCTGCAAATTTGCGTTCAAGGCGAGAGTAAGACGAACCGGTTCCAGAAAACTGAGTGGGGAGACGGGAATGCCTGCCTTTATCAGATCGCGGGGAAGCGCTGGATTCCTTGCGGGCCAGTCAGTTGCCATCATCATTTGTGTCAGATGCCCGCCTGCGGAATGCCCCATCACCGTTATCCGATTGCGGTTAATTTGCAGTGTCGCGGCTTCTTGCCAAATGTAGGTTATCGCTTCGCGCAGTTCCTCTGAGATGTGTGTCATGCCGACGGTGGGGCAGAGATCATATCCCACCACCACAACATTCGCGCCGGCTTGCACAAAGGGTGTCGCAAGAAAGCTGTAGATGGATTTGTCGCCGCGTTGCCAATATCCGCCGTGAATCCAGACCAGCGTTGGCGCAGATGCGTCGCCACAACTGAAAACATCCAATTTTTGGTTTTTCCCGTCCGCATATCGAACATCCAAAACGCAATTAATGTTCTTCCGCGCGGCCTCACTGGCAGCTACCCAGCCTGGGATGACTGTCTCTTCATAGTCGGGTCGACCCGCACGAAGGTTGTATTGTTTGTCGAACCAATCGGAGTCATTTCCTTCATGGAAGGTTAGTGCATCGTCCATTTCAGATTACTCCTTCGCTGGCGCAGGCTTTCTCAAGGGCGGCCCATTCATCGGGGTTCGTTCCAAAATGACGCATCACATGGTCACGGTAAGCAGGGCGTTTCGAAAGGCGATCATACCATGCCTCAACATGGGGCAAAGGGGGGCGGTCGACATCGACATTGAAGTAACGGTAGGCGACACAGCCAAGGGGGATGTCTCCCATTGTGAAGGCGTCCCCGCAAACATAGGTGTTGTTTGCAAGATGTCCGTCGAGGATGCTCAGTGCCGCATGTGCTTCGTCTCGCAGTGCCGCAATCTTTGTCGGATCGCGTTCGCTGGGTTGTGTTCGTACAGTTGCAAAGAACAGATATATCACCGGAAGGAACGCCTTGGTCGAGGACCATTCCATCCATTGATCGGCAATGGCGCGCGTTTGTGGATCAGCTGGACAGAGATCGCCGGCGCCGTAGCGGTCACATAGGTAGCGCACAATAGCGAGGCTTTCCCACAGCGCAAAATCGCCATCCCGGATCGCAGGGATCATCCTGTTGGGATTGATCACCGCGTATTCCGGTGTGTCCAGCTTACCAAAGCTGCCGCCCGCTAGTTGTAGGGTATAGTCCAAGCCCAGCTCGTTCGCCGTCCAGATAACAGGGATTACATTGGACGAATAAGGGCGTCCCCAAATTTCAAGCATCTGTCTGCTCCCGCTTCTGCGCAATCGACTGTGTTCCAAAACGTGGCACAACTTTTTCGAACAATCGATGCCAACTCGCTAGGATCTTTTCATAAGGCACCCCAGTGTACTGCTGCATTAGCATCAGATGATCGAGGCCCGTGCTTTCTTGCCGTTCTGCAATCCGTTCGGCGACAAATTCTGCATCGCCAACCATGATGATACCGCGCTTGTTGAGAAAATCGAACCAGTCAGAATCTTCGTCCTCTGGTGTCATTTCTTCGCCAATGTCGAGATAGCCGTTCTTAGTCCATTCCCCTGCTGGCCGCGAGCCGCCGAGGAATTCGTAGTACGCATTGATTGACGGACGGATGGTTTCGACGGCTTCTTCCATACTCTCACCAACATAAAAAGCCGTGCAGACGCCCACACCTTCCCCCATGGCGACTTCACGTCCGGTACTTGCGGCGAGTGCGTCGCGATATGGTTCCCAACAAGCGCGCGTACGTTTGACGCCAGCAGCCATCGAGATCACACCCCAGCCATTGTCGCCCGCCAATTTGAACGTCGGCGGTGCATTGGACATCAGCCAAACTGGTGGATGGCCAGCTTGATAAGGGCGAGGGTGGACGTACATCGCTTTGTACGTGCCGTCAGGCTCATGGTAACGCGGATCAAGAGGTTCAAAGAACCGGTTGGTTTCTTTCCAGCCCGGAACCGGGAACTCGTAAAATTCCCCCTTATGAGTAAACGCCTCGTTGGTCCAAGCTTTCAGGATTACATCAAGGCTTTCCTGATAAAGGCGCATCACTTTGCTGTTGTCGCGACGATCCGCGTCAGGGTTGAACTGAATTGTAGAGCGTTCATTGATGCCTTTGGCGACCCCAAAATCGACGCGACCGAGTGTCATATTGTCTAGCATTGCAACATCTTC
The DNA here is from genome assembly GCA_042093895.1 of Cognatiyoonia sp. Lineage (GTDB taxonomy): Bacteria > Pseudomonadota > Alphaproteobacteria > Rhodobacterales > Rhodobacteraceae > Cognatiyoonia. The sequence continues at coordinate 111,411 of JBELEI010000009.1, forward strand.
GGCCACGCGCAGTGGGTGCCAGTCCGGCAACACAATTGGTGCCGTTCCAACCCGCAGTTTTTTGCAATGTGCCGCAACGTGCGTACACATCTGCACTGGATTGGGCGGGGCATTCATATAGCCGTTATGGGCAAAGTGATGCTCAGTAAACCAAGCGGTGGTAAAACCTGCTTCCTCAGCAAGGCTGCACTGTTCTAGGATCATCTCAAGTGTGCGGGGCCACGGGATTGTCTCCCCCGGACTGAAATTTGCAATCAGATCAAAACGCATAGCACCAACTCCCAGTGAATCGACTCAGGCGTGGTTGAAATTCGCCTTCAAATTCAACTTGATTGAATTCTGTCGCAAAAATCAACTATAAATTCACATGGATACAAAAACCCCCATCACGATCGCGGCACGCCTGGGTGCCGAAATCCGTGAAGTGCGAAAAGCGCGCGGTCTCACGCTTAAAGGGCTAAGCGCAGAGGTGTCGTGCTCAACTGCTTATTTGAGCCGCATCGAACTTGGCAGCGCACGAGTGTCAGATTCTTTGCTGCAAGAGATTGGCCAAGCATTACAGGTCGACCCCACGTGGTTCAAACCGATCCAATCGGGAAGTGGCCCATTAGAGCAGCAACACGTGGTCCGCGCAGCGAACCGCAGACAGTTGTCAGATATGTATTCGCGCAGTGAAGCTGAACTTGGATTTCGCGATGAGTTACTCTCCAGCACGCTGTCCGGGCAGTGCTATTTAATCATGTCTCGTTTCGCACCGAGCAAGGGCGCTCCACCGGAACCGCTTGAAGGCTATGTATTTGAGGGCGAACAGCACGCCATTGTTATTTCCGGGGAAGTTGAATTGCGCTTGGGCGACGAATTGATCGTCCTAAAAGCAGGCGATAGTTTTTCCTATCCATCAATGATTGCCCACCGGTTCCGTAATCGGACCGACCAAGAAGCCACAATGGTGTGGGCTATGTCGCCTGTAAGGATCAGTTGGTAGCATTAATGGATGCGGGCAAACCGTATTCCAGCAATTCTGGTTCGCTGTCGAATTAGGGCAATGGTGCGGGCTTTGCGCATTAGCGCTGGACCCTCTGGCGGCGGGTAATCAGGCGCCTAGATCGAAACCGCTGCAAAATTGGTTGCTTTAGAGCGCAAAATTTCTGCACTGAGATCAATCTGAAAGTACTGGTTTGGGCCTGCTTGTTCTCGTAAGTCCGAATAACAGCCGTTGTCGTTTCTTTCCCAAGCATCCCGGTTCGGCTCATGGAAAACTTTGCTGGATCTAAAGTTCAAAAAATCGAATTTTCGATATCAAAACTTGGCCAGTGGGGGGGAACCGCGCAATGCCTCGTAAGGCATTGTGAAGAATAGAAAAAGGAAACTAAGTGGTGCTGCCGGAGAGAATTGAACTCTCGACCTCTCCCTTACCAAGGGAGTGCTCTACCTCTGAGCTACGGCAGCGTTGACGCGTCGATTAGCTTCAATTCGCATTTGGCGCAAGCCCTCACTGGACCCTTTTTGCGGCACTTGATAACTACATACTATGAATGAAAAGAGCGATAAGGCCAAACAGGCAAAGAAACCTTCATCCCGCGAAGATCGGTTGAAGGCCGCCCTAAAGGCCAATATGTCAAAACGCAAAGCGCAGGCGCGGGCCAGATCGGCCCAAGAGGCAGAACAGAAAGAATAAGCGGGCATGGATTCCATTGTTGTAAAAGGGGGCAATGCCCTCAACGGACGCATTCAGATTGCAGGAGCAAAGAATGCGGCATTGACGTTGATGCCTGCGGCATTGCTGTCCGAAGAGCCTTTGACCCTGACCAACGTACCGCGTTTGTCTGATATTAAGACGATGACGACATTGTTGGAATCTCTTGGCGTCGAAGTTACTGCGATGAAGGGTGGGAATGTTCAGGTGCTATCCGGTCATTCTGCGACGCTTACGCATGCTGATTACGAAATTGTGCGAAAAATGCGTGCGTCGAATTTGGTGTTGGGACCGCTATTGGCGCGTCATCATCATGCGACCGTCTCGTTGCCGGGGGGCTGTGCGATTGGTGCACGCCCGATGGATATTCACATTACGGCCCTTGAAGCGATGGGCGCTGAGATTGAGCTTAAAGACGGCTATTTACACGCCAAAGCCCCGGGTGGATTGAAAGGTGCGCGTGTCCCGCTGCGCTTTGCTTCTGTTGGTGCGACTGAAAATATTTTGATGGCTGCGACATTGGCAAAAGGGACCACAATCCTTGAAAATGCTGCGCGCGAACCGGAAATCGTGGACCTTGCAAAGTGTTTGCGCAGTATGGGTGCGCAGATTTCTGGCGAAGGAACATCGACGATTGAAATCCAAGGGGTTGAGAAGCTAGGCGCAGCAACCCATCCCGTCGTAACTGATCGGATTGAGCTCGGGACCTATATGCTCGCCCCGGTGTTCACAGGTGGCGAAGTCGAGTGTTTGGGCGGACGTCTAGAGTTGGTAACGTCCTTCGTTGAAAAGCTAGATTCATCGGGTGTCGATGTGAGTGAAACCAAAGACGGATTGCTGGTGAAATTGCGTGGGGATCGTCCGCGCGCCGTCGATGTGACAACTGAAGTATTTCCTGGGTTTCCGACAGATTTGCAGGCTCAGATGATGGCAATGCTATGCTTGGCAGAAGGCACCTCGGTCCTCGAAGAAAAGATTTTCGAAAACCGCTTTATGCATGCACCTGAATTGGTGCGAATGGGCGCCAATATTGACGTACAGGGCGGTACAGCGACTGTTACGGGTGTCGACCGTATGAAAGGCGCGCCTGTGATGGCAACGGATCTGCGTGCGTCAGTTTCGCTGATCCTTGCTGGCTTGGCGGCGGAAGGCGAAACGGTTGTTAACCGTGTTTATCACCTTGATCGTGGTTATGAGCATGTCGAAGAGAAACTTGGCGCAGTTGGCGCCCATATTGAGCGGGTCTCTGACAGATGAGCGATGATGCACGGTTTGAAGACGGGGTTGAACGACCGCTGCGGCTGATGGCGGTCGATGCAGAAGATTTGCAAGTTATGTCGGCACTACTGCAAGATGCTGTCTTTCCTGCGTCTGAGATGAGTTGGACGCCAGCGGATCGCCGTTTTGCGATTTTACTTAATCGGTTCCGTTGGGAAGACGCACAAGGCGCGAGTGAGCGCAGGCGTGATTTTGAACGCGTGCAATCCGTTTTGGTGATCGAAGACGTGCAGGGTGTTCAAAGCCAGGGCGTGAAGAAAGGCGATGCCGATACGATTCTGTCATTGCTTTCCATCGTTTTCGAAGGTGCAGAGAACGGATCAGGTCGGGTTGTGTTTAATCTGGCTGGTGATGGTGCGATTGCGTGTGAGGTCGATGCGCTGGAAGCCGTGCTAAAGGACGTGACACGCCCTTATATAGCACCGTCTCGCAAAGCGCCGTCACATCCAGAATAAAAAAGCGCGGCTGCGCCGCATGCGATATTTTGTGCCTCCGGCGGAGGTATTTTCGGCTAAAAGAAGAGTCATGAGATTGCGAGCCTTGGTATGGGGCGCTATCAGGTCCGCCAAGGAGATCGCAGATGCCTCAATTTCTAACAACAACAGACGAAGATTTCGAGATTGCGTTTGATGCGTTGCTTTCGGCGAAGCGTGAAGATTCTCCGGATGTTGATGCTGTCGTTGCTGAAATTATTGCAGATGTGCGTCGGCGGGGTGACGCGGCCGTCCTTGAGCTGACAGCGAAGTTTGATCGCCTTGAAATCGAGGCCTCTGGACTGCAGTTTTCTGAAGCCGAAATTGATCGGGCTTGCGCGGCAGCGCCTGCGGACGAGCGCGCAGCACTTGAGTTGGCCGCAGAGCGGATACGAGCCTATCACGAGCGTCAAATGCCAGAAGATGCTCGGTGGGAAGATGGTGTTGGGGCAACGCTTGGATGGCGTTGGACGGCTGTGTCGGCTGCAGGACTGTATGTACCGGGTGGTTTGGCGACATATCCGTCATCAGTCCTGATGAATGCAATTCCAGCTAAAGTTGCCGGCGTTGAGCGTCTGGCAATGGTGGTGCCAACGCCAGATGGCAAAGTGAACCCTTTGGTTTTGTTGGCAGCCCGGTTGTCGGGCGTTGATGAGATCTACCGTATAGGCGGAGCGCAAGCCGTGGCTGCATTGGCCTATGGGACCGAAACGATCGCGCCCGTTGATAAAATCACAGGCCCGGGGAATGCGTTTGTCGCCGCAGCAAAGCGCCGGGTGTTCGGTAAGGTTGGTATCGACATGATTGCCGGTCCTTCAGAGATTTTGGTCATCGCCGACGCCGACAACGATCCCGATTGGATTGCATTGGATATGTTGTCTCAAGCGGAGCATGATGAGAGTGCGCAGGCGCTTTTGATTACCGATGACGCCGCATTTGGTCAGCGCGTGGCGGACGCGATTGAGAAGCGATTGGAAACGCTTGAGCGTCGCAAAATAGCGGGCGCCAGTTGGCGTGATTTCGGGGCGGTAATCACCGTAAGTGATCTGAATGAGGCAATCGCGCTATCTGATCGGATCGCGCCTGAGCACCTTGAGTTGTGCGTCCGGGATGCCGACACAATGGCGGCAAAGATTAGGCATGCCGGTGCGATTTTTATCGGGGCGTGGACGCCCGAGGCGATCGGTGACTATATAGGTGGTCCCAATCACGTGTTACCGACCGCGCGTTCGGCGCGGTTCTCTAGTGGGTTATCTGTGATGGATTTTGTAAAACGCACAACACTTGCGCGCATGACACCTGAGGCGATTGGCGCCATCGGTCCATCGGCCGAAACGCTTGCGAAATCGGAAAGTTTAGAGGCGCATGGCTTGTCAGTGCGGGCAAGATTGGACAAGTTGAACCGACCATGAGCCGAATCTTTGAAATCAACCTCGATGATGCAGGGTTAGCTGCGCCAACACCTGAGATCGAACAGGAACGCAAAGTCGCGATTTTCGATCTGCTTGAGGACAACAGTTTTGTTTTGCCTGAACGCGAAGATCGTACGATACCCGTTGGCCCATATCGGCTTGATTTAGGTATCAAAGAGCGGCGTTTGGTTTTTGCGATGCAAACTGAAGCGCGCGAAACCGCAGGTGAATTTCATCTATCGCTTGGGCCGTTCCGACAGGTGGTCAAAGATTATTTTCAAATTTGTGCCAGTTACTTTGATGCGGTCAAAACGCTGCCACCTAGCCAGATTGAAACAATTGATATGGCGCGCCGTGGCATCCACAATGAAGGCGCGCGCGTACTGCAAGAGCGCCTAGAGGGTAAGGCCACCGTTGATATTGATACGTCACGCCGGCTTTTCACTCTGATCTGCGTTCTACATTTCGGAGGGTGAAAGGAATGGCGGCAGAAAACCCTCAAGAACTGCCGCAATCCGTGCTGTTTTGTTGTGACCACAATGCTGTGCGTTCGCCGATGGCTGAAGGGTTGATGAAACAGCTCTTTGGGACGGAATGTTACATCCAATCTGTCGGCGTCAAAAACGATCTCGAGATTGACGGATTCTCGATTGCTGTCTGTGCAGAGCTCGGGGTGGAACTGTCGCGACATCGGTCACGGTCTTTTGACGAGATGGAAGATTGGGGAGATGATCTGTCGTCTTTTGATCTGGTGCTTGCTTTATCGCCGGCGAGCCAACGGCGCGCATTGGATTTGACCCGTTTCTACCATTTAGAGGTCGAATACTGGCCAATTCTTGATCCGACAGGATTGGGAGACAACCGCGATACCCGACTTGTCAGCTATCGAGAAGCACGGGATCAGATTATTACACGTTTGACCGACCGTTGGGGGCCGGGGCGTGGATTTAAGACCGATAAGTGAACCGCCTTTTCCCTTGATATTTTAACAATCAACCCTCATGTAGGCGGCGCGCGGAGCTGTTCCGCGCACAGAAACAGATTTAGGAGACCTCATGGCTAAGGAAGAACTTCTCGAATTCCCCGGTGTCGTTAAGGAACTCCTGCCAAATGCGACGTTTCGGGTAGAGCTTGAGAATGGCCACGAGATCATCGCACATACGGCAGGAAAAATGCGCAAGAACCGTATCCGGGTTCTGGCTGGTGACAAGGTCCAGGTGGAAATGACGCCTTATGACCTGACCAAAGGCCGCATCAATTATCGCTTTAAGTAAAATGTCCGATCGGGCGTTCTGGAATGTTGGGCGATCGGTGACTGACCGGTGGCACCGATGAGCGCGCGTGCATTTGATCCCAAGCTTAAACTAATCCTTGGGTCGGGGTCGCCCCGCCGATTGGAACTATTGGCTCAACTTGACCTCAGACCCGATGACGTGCGTCCACCCGACATTGACGAGGATGAGCGACGCGGTGAATTGCCACGTGATTACGTGAACCGGATCGCCCTTGAAAAAGCACGCGCAGTTCAGGCGGACGAGGATGAAGTCGTTCTGTGCGCCGACACGACTGTTGCCGCGGGGCGCAAAATTATGGGCAAGCCAGCGGATGCCGACGAAGCCTGCCGGTTTTTACGGGCACTGTCTGGGCGGCGGCACCAAGTGATCACCGCTATTTCTGTCAGGCGTGACGATAAAATTTGGCAAAAAGACGTGGTATCGCAGGTTAAGATGAAGGCCCTTTCTGGCACAGAAATCGACTGGTATCTTGCTACGGGCGATTGGAAGGGCAAAGCAGGCGGCTATGGTATTCAAGGGCCAGCCAGCGCGTTCATTCCGTGGATCAGCGGATCCTTTCATGCGGTGATGGGCTTACCATTACCCGAAACCGCCGGGCTATTGACCGCGGCAGGGTTTCCAATTTTCAGGAGTACGGCATGAAGGGTCGCACAATCGCATTAGACCACATTGATGGACGCGAAGCTGCTGCGTTGATGGTAAACGGCCAGTTGGATGACTTTCTGATCGAGGTTGCGGATGCACCGCGTCCCGGTGCCATTTTCCGAGCAATTTGTGACCGCCCGTTAAAAGGGCAGGGTGGGATGATGCTGCGCCTGCCGGACGGTGCGACGGCGTTCTTGCGCCAAGGTCGGGGGCTAAAGCCGGGTCAGTCGATGTTGGTGCAAGTCACCGGTTATGGTGATGAAGGCAAAGCAATCCCTGTCACTGATCGCGTGTTGTTCAAATCGCGGTATGCAATTGTGACCCCGGGCAAGCCGGGATTGAATGTCAGTCGCCAGATCACCGACGACGAACGTCGTGATACGATTTTGGTTGCTGCGGATGAGGTTCACGACGGCACCCATGGCGTCATCTTGCGATCATCTTGCGCTGACGCTGATCTCGACGAAATCGCTGATGATATTGTGGCAATGACCGAATTGGCAAATTCCGTGCTTTCACAGGCCGAGGGTGCGGAGCCGGAGGCTGTGAGTGAAGGGGATGGACCGCATATCCTTGCGTGGCGTGAATGGACCTCAACTGCAGAGGTTGTCACGCAAGAAGGATGCTTTGAAGCGCTGGGCGTAATGGATCATCTTGATCGGCTGAACGATCCGCATGTGCCACTTAGCGACGGGACCATGTATGTTGAGCCAACCCGTGCCATGATCACCATTGATGTGAATACCGGGAATGACACCAGCCCCTCTGCCGCGTTGAAGGCGAATTTGGCAGCCAGCCGCGCATTGCCAAGGACATTGCGGATCCGCGGTTTGGGCGGTCAGATTGCGATAGATTTTGTGTCGATGTCCAAAGCTCATCGCAAACAGGTCGAACAGTCGTTGCGTGCAGCCTTTAAGGCTGATCCGATTGAAACGTCGCTGGTTGGTTGGACACAAATGGGATTGTTTGAACTACAGCGAAAACGAGAGCGTATGCCGGTTCGGGGGATTTAAAAATGGCTTGTCCAATGTGTGAGAAAGACACGGATCCAAAGTATCGTCCATTTTGTTCAAGCCGATGTGCAGACTTGGATTTGGGCAAGTGGCTGTCAGGTTCTTATGCTATTCCATCGGCGGCTGAAGACGACGATGATGAGTTATCGAATGCAATCGCAGAAGAAGCGCGCAAGCCTCATTGATTATTTGATAAAAAGGCGCTGGACAGCTTCCCAGACATTGCATAGAAGTCCGCTACCCGATGGCCTTGGCCATCCCGGTGCCCGGGTAGCTCAGGGGTAGAGCAGTGGATTGAAAATCCTCGTG